>NZ_JBHUFB010000007.1:307483-456540 GCF_042681175.1 Rhodococcus gannanensis | reverse complement strand
CGTCGAGGCCGCGCGGTACGGTCGCGCGGCCTCGACGCCGAGCACCGTCTCGCGGTAGACGACGCGGAGCGGCGAACGCCTCCGGTCGGTGATCATCGCGGCGAGTGCCACCGGAAGAACCTGTGCGGCCACCGAGTCGGCTGCGGCGGTCCCGAGGGACGCTCCCAACTCGGCCCGGCACATCCTCGTCACCAGTACCCGACTCGCGTCACGCACCACGGACAGCGCACCGCTGTCCATCACCTCGTCACGGCGCGCTCCCCAGGCGCCGTGTTCGAGTACCCGGTACGCAGCACCGGATCCATCCCCCGTCATCGTTGTTCCTCTCGTGCCTCGCATCGACTCAGTGAACCCCACCAACCTTGTGATCGGCTGGCAGGATGTGCAGACTTCCACAGCGGACTGACAGCAATGACCTCCCTCGGGGAAACGGCGCGAGAACACACGAGGGCCGTCGACGCCACGCGTCGACGGCCCTCGTCAGCGTGAGTGGGTCACTCCCACTCGATGGTTCCCGGCGGCTTGCTCGTCACGTCGAGCACGACGCGGTTGACGTCGGGCACCTCGTTGGTGATGCGGGTGGAGATCCGCTCGAGCACCTCGTACGGCAGTCGCGTCCAGTCCGCGGTCATCGCGTCCTCGCTGGAGACCGGGCGCAGCACGATCGGATGTCCGTACGTGCGGCCGTCACCCTGGACGCCGACGCTGCGCACGTCTGCCAGCAGCACCACCGGGCACTGCCAGATCTGACCGTCGAGGCCCGCGGCGGTGAGCTCCTCGCGGGCGATGGCGTCGGCCTGACGCAGCAGGTCAAGCCGCTCACGCGTCACCTCGCCGACGATGCGGATCGCCAGACCCGGACCGGGGAACGGCTGCCGCGCGACGATCTCCTCGGGCAGCCCGAGTGCACGCCCGACGGCGCGGACCTCGTCCTTGAAGAGCAGACGCAGCGGCTCGACGAGCGCAAACTGCAGATCCTCGGGCAGGCCACCCACGTTGTGGTGACTCTTGATGTTCGCGGTGCCTGCGCCGCCACCCGACTCGACGACGTCCGGGTACAGGGTGCCCTGGACCAGGAACTCGACGGCCTCGCCGTGCGCGACGGACTCGCCGAGCACCTCCGTCACAGCGCCCTCGAACGACCGGATGAACTCACGGCCGATGATCTTGCGCTTCGCCTCCGGATCCGAGACGCCGTCGAGCTCCGTCAGGAACGTGTCGACAGCGTCGACGGTGATGAGCTTCGCACCCGTCGAGGCGACGAAATCCTGCTGGACCTGCTCGCGCTCACCCGCACGCAGCAGTCCGTGATCGACGAACACACAGGTCAGCCGGTCGCCGATGGCGCGCTGCACCAGAGCCGCCGCGACCGCGGAGTCGACGCCGCCGGACAGCCCGCAGATCGCCTTGCCGGTGGCACCGATCTGCTCCTGGACCTGTTCGATCAGCGCCTCCGCGATGTTCGCCGCCGTCCACGTCGGCGCGATACCTGCGATCTCCCGCAGGAAGCGGGTCAGGACCTGCTGGCCGTGCGGCGAGTGCAGCACCTCCGGGTGGTACTGGACGCCCGCCAGTCGCCGCGCGCGGTCCTCGAAGGCCGCGACCGGTGCACCCGCGCTGGTCGCCGTGACCTCGAAGCCCTGCGGTGCGTCGGTGACGGCGTCACCGTGGCTCATCCACACCGGCTGGGTGGTCGGCAGACCCTCGTGGAGCACGCCGCCGTCGACGCTGAGCTGGGTGCGCCCGTACTCGCGGGTGCCGGTGTGGGTGACGGTGCCGCCGAGCGCACCCGCCATCGCCTGGAATCCGTAGCAGATGCCGAACACCGGGATGTCGTGGTCGAACAGGCGCGGGTCGAGCTGCGGCGCCCCGTCCGCGTAGACACTGGACGGGCCTCCCGACAGGATCACCGCCGCCGGCTTGCGGGCCACGATCTCCTCGACGGTCGCCGTGTGCGGCACCACCTCGGAGTAGACGCTGGCCTCACGGACCCGGCGTGCGATCAGCTGCGCGTACTGCGCTCCGAAATCGACGACGAGAACCGGATTCTGCTGGCTGGGGCCGGAATGCTGGGTGTCTGCCACCCACCCAGTCTAATGTGTGGCCGACCCCACCCCGACCTCACGCCCGCAGCGTCGCACGCAGTTCGTGTTTGCGAGCCTTGCCGGTCGCGGTCTTCGGCAACTCGTCGACCACGAGAACCCGCTTGGGCACCTTGAACCCGGCCAGATTCGCCTTCGCGTATGCGATGACCGCTGCCTCCAGTTCGGCGTCCGACACCGAACGATCCGATGCGACGACAACCGCTGTCACCGCCTCGCCCCACCGCTCGTCGGGCAGCCCGACCACCGAGCACTCGACCACGCCGGGCACCGCCGCGACGATTCGCTCGACCTCCACCGACGAGACGTTCTCGCCCCCGGACTTGATGATGTCCTTGAGGCGATCGGTGAACCACACGACCTGCTCGGCGTCGAGATACCCGACGTCACCGCTGTGGAACCACCCGTGCGCGAACGCGGCCGTGTTGGCGTCGGCGTTGTTCCAGTAGCCGCTGCACACGTGGGGGCCGCGATACACGATCTCGCCTTCCTCGCCGGTCGCCTCCAATTCACCGTCCGACATGATCCCGACCTCGACGGTCGGGACCGCCGGGCCCCACGAATCGGGCTTGGTGGCGCGATGCTCGGGCCACTGCAGCACGGTGGCGGGCACCACCTCGGTCTGGCCCGATCCCAGGATCACCGACGCATTCGGGAAGGCCGCGTCCACCTGGGCGAGGAGGGTGGCGGGCATCGGCGCCATCGCGTAGATGGCCAGTTGCACCGAGGACAGGTCACGGGCCCGCTGACCTTGTGCGGCGAGCGCGGCCGCGTACATGATCGGCAGCATCATCACGGTCGTCACCCGCTGCGCCTCGATGGCGTCGAGGACCGCGCCCGGGTCGAACGGTCCCGGAAGCACGACGGTGCCACCGATGAACAGCGTCGGCATGACCAGCGTGTTCAGGCCCGTGGTGTGGAAGAGCGGCAGCACGTTGAGCAGCACCGTCGGCTCGCTGCCCCACCCGGCGCCCTGCATCAGCGCGTTGGTCAGTCCACCGACCATCAGCGAGGTGTGACTGGTCAGAACGCCCTTGGGTCGCGAGGTCGTGCCCGAGGTGTAGAGGCACTGCGCGGTGTCGCGGTCGTCGACGAGGACTTCGAGCGGCCGGTCCACGGCGCGGGAGGCGATCTCCGTCCACGACAGGACCGGCCGCCCGGCGATCTCGGCGGGTGCACCCTCTCCGGAGACGACGACGATCGTCACGGCATCGAGAGCCGGGAGGATCTTCTCGATCAGCGGCACGAAGGCGGCGTCGGTCACGATCGTGGTGGTGCCGGAGTCGCGCAGGATCCAGACGATGTCCTCCGGCGCGAGGACGAGGTTGACGGGCATCGCGACGAGTCCGGCCTTCGCGCAGCCGAAGTAGGTGGACAGGAACTGCCACGAGTTGCCCATCAGCATCGCGACCGGTTGCTGCCGCTCCAGCCCTGCGTCGAGCAGGGCGCGGCCGACCGACTCGGCGGCCGCGTCGAGGTCCCGGTACGTGACGCTGTCACCACGGTCGACGACCGCCGCGCGCTCGCCGAACATCCGCGCGGACCGGGTCAAGGCGTCACCCACCGACACCCGGGTGGCGAGATTGATCTCGAGCTCGGACAGTCCGGACAAATCAGGCTTCATGGTGTCGCAGCCTCCGCGTCAGTCGATTGTTTCGGTCACTACACAGGCGCACTCATGTGACGCCAGTCACTCACTCACGCGACTGTAGGGCCACACGCCAAAACAAGCAAGCATGATTGCTTGCTTTTCGGCTGACGAAACGAACCCGGCCCCCGACCACAACGGGTCAGGGGCCAGGTTCTGCCGGAACTCGGGTCAGGCGACGCCGGTGTCCGACGACGCGATGTCCGCGGGAGCGGTGCCCGACGACGTGTCGGATCGCCCCGACCTGATCTCCACGATCGGCAGCACCAGGGCTGCCGGTGCCCCGGCGGGAACCACCGGCGCCTGCGGCGCGACCGGGTTCAACCGTCGGTAGCCCTCCCCCTGCGCCGGACGCAGGTCCTGCTCGCCCTTGTTCGGCCACAGCGACGCCGCGCGCTCGGCCTGCGCACTGATCGTCAGCGACGGGTTCACGCCCAGATTCGCGGACACCGACGCGCCGTCCACGACGCTCAGGGTCGGGTAGCCGTACACCCGGTGGTACGGGTCGATGACACCCCGCGACGCGTCCGCTCCGATCGCGCACCCGCCGAGGAAATGCGCGGTGAGCGGGATGTTGAAGACCTCACCCCAGGTTCCGCCCGCGACACCGTCGATCTTGTCGGCGATCCGGCGGGTCGCCTCGTTGCCGATCGGGATCCACGTCGGGTTCGGCTCGCCGTGCCCCTGCTTGCTGGTGACCTTGCGTCGCCCGAACAACCCACGCTTGGTGTACGTGGTGATCGAGTTGTCGAGGTTCTGCATGACGAGCGCGATGATCGTCCGCTCGCTCCAGTTCTTCACGCTGAGCATCCGCAGCATCTGGCCGGGATTCGCGGCAATCGTCTTGAGCAGCTTCACGATTCGCGGAGTACTCCCGCCGCCGTCCGTCATCAGGGTCTGGAGCAGTCCCATCGAGTTCGAGCCCTTGCCGTAGCGGACCGGCTCGATGTGGGTGTCGGTGGCGGGATGGAACGACGAGGTGATCGCGACACCCCTCGTCAGATCCATGCCCGGGTCGACCTCCAGCTTCGCGGCACCGAGCAGAGCCTCGGAGTTGGTGCGGGTGAGTTCGCCGAGGGCGGGCGAGAGCTTGTGCAGCGCGCCGCTGTCCTTCATGGCGTGCAAGAGGTGCTGGGTGCCCCAGGTTCCGGCGGCCAGGACCACATTGTCGGCGGTGTAGGTGCGCTCCCCCCTGCGGAGCTTGGCGCCGGTCCGTCGTGTCGTGACGTTCCAGGTGCCGTCGGCGGCCTCGCGCAGGCCGGTGACTGTCGTCATCGGCACGACCGTCGCGCCTGCCTTCTCGGCGAGGCCGAGGTAGTTCTTGACGAGGGTGTTCTTGGCGCCGTGCCGGCATCCGGTCATGCACTCGCCGCACTCGATGCAGCCGGTCCGCTCCGGGCCGACGCCACCGAAGTACGGGTCCGCGACGGTCTTGCCCGGGTCACCGAAGAACACGCCGACGGGGGTCTGGATGAAGGTGTCGCCGACGCCCATGTCGTCCGCGACGGACTTGATCACCTCGTCGGCGGGTGTCATGTGCGGGTTCTGGACGACGCCGAGCATCTTGCGGGCCTGGTCGTAGAACGGGCTGAGCTCGGCGTCCCAGTCGGTGATGTCACGCCACTGCGGGTCCTGGAAGAACGAGGACGGCGGTTTGTAGAGGGTGTTGGCGTAGTTCAGCGACCCGCCGCCGACGCCCGCACCGGCGAGGATCATCACGTCGCGGAGCAGGTGCACCCGCTGGATGCCGTAGCAGCCGAGCGCGGGCGCCCACAGGAAGCGCTTGAGATCCCAGCTGGTCTTCGCGAAATCGGCATCGGTGTAGCGACGCCCGGCCTCGAGCACTCCGACGCGGTAGCCCTTCTCGACGAGACGCAGCGCCGTGACGCTGCCCCCGAATCCGGAACCGACGATGAGGACGTCGAAATCCGTCGTTCGCTTGCCCATCAGGCACCTCCACTGCTGCGACCCTGGTAGTTACTCGCCAGTATGCACGGCCGAACTGTGACCGCGCCCACAAGGGTGCCCTAACCGTAACGCGAAGTACCAGAAACGCAGCTCAATCCGTCCCCACATGCGCGAACGGACCGTTCGGGTTCACGAGGAACCCGAACGGTCCGTTCAGGAAGAACCGGGAAAGCGTCAGGCGCGGACCGTCAGGCCCACCTTCTGGAACTCCTTGAGATCCGAGTAGCCGGACTTCGCCATCGACCGACGCAGTCCGCCGACCAGGTTCAGCGAACCGAACGGGTCGTCCGAGGGACCCGTGAGCACCCGGTCGAGGCTCGGACGCTCACCGAAGGCCACGGGCAGCAGCGCCCCGCGGGGCACCGACGGATGCGCCGCCGCGGACGGCCAGTACCAGCCGCCGCCGGGAGCCTCCGCGCACGCCGCCAGCGGCGCGCCCAGCACGGCCGCGTCGGCACCGCAGGCGATCGCCTTGGCCAGATCACCCGATGTCGCGATGTCGCCGTCGGCGATGACGTGGACGTACCGGCCACCGGTCTCGTCGAGGTAGTCACGGCGAGCCGCAGCGGCGTCCGCGATCGCCGTCGCCATCGGGACACCGATGCCGAGCACCTCACCGGTGGTCGTCGCGCCCTCGGTGGAGCCGTAGCCGACGATGACGCCCGCGGCACCTGTACGCATCAGGTGCAGCGCCGTCCGGTGGTCGCTGACGCCGCCTGCGACGACGGGCACGTCGAGCTCGGAGATGAACGTCTTGAGGTTGAGCGGCTCGCTCCCGCTGTTCGCCACATGCTCCGCGGAGATGATCGTCCCGTGGATGACCAGCAGGTCGATGCCCGCCTTGATCAGCTCCGGGGTGAGCGCACGCGCGTTCTGCGGGCTCACCCGAACCGCCGTTGTCACGCCCGCGTCCCGCACCTGGGCGACCGCGGCAGCCAGCAGATTCGGCTGGATCGGCGCGGCGTGCAACTCCTGCAGGCGCGCGATCGGCGCATCCGGATCCTCGTCCGTCTCCGCCAGGTGCACCAGCTCGGCGAGCTTCGCCTCGACGTCCGCGTGCCTGCCCCACAGACCCTCGCCGTTGATCACGCCGAGACCGCCGCGCCGACCCAGCTCGATAGCGAAGGACGGCGACACCAGCGCGTCCGTCGGATGCGTCAACAGCGGGATGTCGAACCGGTAGGCGTCGATCTGCCAGGTCGTCGACACCTCCTTCGACGAACGGGTACGGCGGGACGGAACGATGTCGATGTCGTCCAGCTCGTAGGTGCGACGGGCGGTTCGGCCCATACCGATCTCAACGAGGTCGCGCACGCGCGCCCCTTTCTTCGATTGTGTAGGTGAAGCGAGAAATGAGGGAGCGTCCGGTCAGCGGGCCGCGTAGTTCGGTGCCTCGACGGTCATCGTGATGTCGTGCGGGTGACTCTCCTTGAGGCCCGCAGCGGTGATCTGCACGAACTGAGCTTCCTGCAGGTGCTCGATGGTCGACGATCCCGTGTAACCCATCGCGGCACGCAGTCCGCCGGTGAGCTGATGGATCACCGATCCGAGCGGGCCACGGAACGGGACCCGTCCCTCGATACCCTCGGGAACGAGCTTGTCCTCGGACAGCACGTCGTCCTGGAAGTAGCGATCCTTCGAGTAGGACTTGCCCTGGCCCCGGCTCTGCATCGCACCCAGCGACCCCATGCCGCGGTAGCTCTTGAACTGCTTGCCGCCGACGAGCACCATCTCGCCGGGCGACTCCGCCGTGCCCGCCAGAAGGGAGCCGAGCATCGCCGTCGACGCGCCGGCCGCGAGGGCCTTGGCGATGTCGCCGGAGAACTGCAGACCACCGTCGGCGATGACCGGGACACCGTGCGGCTTGCACGCCGCGACCGCCTCGAGGATCGCGGTGATCTGCGGTGCGCCGACACCGGCGATGACACGCGTGGTGCAGATCGAGCCCGGGCCGACACCGACCTTGACGGCGTCGACGCCCGCCTCGACGAGGGCCTGCGCGCCGCCCCGCGTCGCGACGTTGCCACCGATGATCTGCACGCGGTCGCCGACCTCGGCCTTGATCTTGGCGATCATCTCGAGCACACCGACGGAATGACCGTGCGCACTGTCGACGATGAGGACGTCGACGCCCGCGTCGGTCAGCGCCATCGCACGGGTCCACGCGTCGTCCCCGACACCGACCGCGGCGCCGACGAGCAGACGCCCGTCGCGATCCTTGGTGGCGTCCGGGTGCTGCTCGGTCTTGACGAAGTCCTTGACGGTGATGAGGCCGGTGAGCTTGCCCTGACCGTCGACGATCGGGAGCTTCTCGATCTTGTGGCGGCGGAGCAGCCCGAGCGCGGCGTCCGCGGTCACACCCTCCTGCGCGGTGATCAGCGGCGCCTTGGTCATCACCTCGGACACCGGGCGGCCGAGGTCGACCTCGAAGCGCATGTCCCGGTTCGTGATGATGCCGACCAGCTGGCCCGCGTCGTCGGTGACGGGCAGTCCGGAGATCCGGAAGCGCGCGCACATCGCGTCGACCTCGGCGATGGTGTTCGTCGGCGAGCACGTCACCGGATCTGTGACCATGCCGGCCTCGGACCGCTTGACGGTCTCGACCTGCGACGCCTGCGCATCGGTCGAGAGGTTGCGGTGCAGCACGCCCATGCCGCCCGCGCGGGCCATGGCGATCGCCATCCGCGCCTCGGTGACGGTGTCCATCGCGGAGCTGACCAGGGGCACACGGAGCCGGATGTCACGGGTGAGCTGGCTGGAGGTGTCCACCTGGCTGGGGATGACGTCCGACGCGGCAGGCAGCAGCAGCACGTCGTCGAAGGTCAGTCCGAGCATCGCCACCTTGTCGGCGCGGTCTCCGCCGGTGCGCACGTGCCCTCCGGGATTAGTCATGCGGCTGTCGAACCTTTCCATCGAACGTCGGTTGCCTGGCATCGGCCCCGGCGGCGCAGGTGGAAGCCCGTGCAGCCATTCGTCCTGGGCCGAATTGTCGCGATTCCTCGGACAGAATCAATGCCCGATCCACAGCGAAGTATTCCCTCGGACCGGCCACCATGGTATCGGCTGCGCGCGAGTGCAGGCGAACCCGGTTGGCTGTGACGGGTGGCGCAGAGTGCCTCGCGCTGCGTACCGTGGTGCTGTGCGTGATCAATTGCCTCCCGGCCTGCCGCCGGATCCGTTCGCCGGTGACCCCTCCGACCCGTCCGCCGCCCTGGATGCGCTGGAGCCGGGTCAACCCCTGGACCCCCACGAGCGACTCGCCGTGGAGGAGGACCTGGCGGACCTCGCGGTGTACGAGGCGCTGTTGGCCCACAGGGGAATCCGCGGCCTCGTCGTGTGCTGCGACGACTGCCAGCAGGACCACTACCACGACTGGGACATGCTGCGGGCGAACCTGCTCCAGCTCCTCGTCGACGGCACGGTCCGCCCGCACGAGCCCGCCTACGATCCGGTCCCCGAGGCCTACGTGACGTGGGACTACTGCCGCGGATACGCGGACGCCTCGATGAACGAGGCACTGCACGGCGACACCTTCGACGCCTGACGGAACGCACACACGGCACCGACACGAAACGGCCCGGCGAGCACTGCTCGCCGGGCCGTTTCGTCGTTACGTGTCGCCGCCCTCGGGCCGCCCTAGCTGGTGGGCTGGCTCGGGATCAGCTGGCGCGTCTCGGTCGTGACCTTCTGCGAGGTCGGAACGGGCACGAGGATCGACGTCGGCGCCGGCCCGGTCGACCCCGGATCCGGGGTCAGGAGAATCTCGGGTCCCGGCGTGGGAACGGTCGTCGTCGGCGGGACGACTGGCAGCACGGTCGTGTCCACCGGCAGCGGCGTCACCGGCGGTTGCGTCGGCGCGACGACCCCGTCGGTCGGGTACTGCGGCACGCTCGTCGGGGGAACCCCCGGCAGCGTCGTCTCGATCGGCCCGACGGGCGTCGTCGAAACTCCGGGCACCGCAGGCGGAACCGGGAGCACGCTGGTGGCGTCCGCGAGCAACCGGTCGTACCAGGCGTTCAGCTCGTCACGCTTGGCCGCGTCGTTCACCGCGCCCACGCGCTTGCTCGCCGACTCCAGTACCGCCATCGCGCCCTGCGAGTCGCCGGAGCGCAACATCCGCTCGGCCTCCTCGAGGTTGTTCGTGGTGTCGATGCTGGCAACGGTCGAGTTGGCGCGCTCGGTGAAGACGACCTCCTTGACCCGCCACAGCGGATCACCGGGCTGCGCGTTGTACGACCCGACGGTGAGGCCCGCCATCACCACGGCGATCGCGGCGGCGGCCCCGGCGACGGGTCGGAGCAGGTGCAGGGAGCCGCGCTTGGGTGCGCGCTCACGGGCGATCTCCGCATCGACGGCGGCCGCGACCTCGTCGAGTGTCGGACCGGCGGGCAACTCGGGCTCGACGATCTCGGCCCTCCAGCCCGCCAGCAGCGCCGCGAGCCGGTACTCCTCCGCAGTGGCGGTGGGTACGTCGCCTCCGCTGGCGAGAGCGTCGATCAGGGCGTCGTCGCGCTGAACCGCGGCGAGGTCGAAGGGTTCACCCTCGCTCGCCTCTCCGGCCAACGGGTCACCCTGCGGGGTGAGGTCGGCGTCGGACGCGTCGTGTTTCCGCGACCAGTCGCGGTGGCCACGCTTGCTCCCCCTAGCCATACATCTCACCCGCTTTCGCTACTTCGGTCTTCAACTTCGCGAGCGCCCGGTGTTGGGCTACTCGTACTGCTCCCGCCGTACTCCCCACGGCGGCTGCCGTCTCCTCCGCGGACAGACCCACTACCAGTCGGAGGATGACTATTTCCCTGTGCTTGTCGGACAGTGTGCCGAGAAGTGCATTCACCTGTCGGCTCGTTTCGGAATCGAGGGCCAGTTTCTCGGGGCCCTCGTCCGCCGAGACGATGTCTGGTACTTCGGCCATCGACTCGGATCGGTTACGCCCTGCGCTCCGGTGCGCGTCCGCGACCTTGTGCGCTGCGATCCCGTAGACGAATGCCATGAACGGCCGCCCCTGGTCCCGATACCGGGGTAGAGCGGTCATCACAGCCAGGCACACCTCCTGCGCCACGTCGTCCGCGGAGAGGTGTCCCCTTTCCGCGGCTCCGACCCGTGATCGGCAATATCGCACGACCATGGGTCGGACAAACTCCAGAACCTGAGCCAAGGCGACCCGATCGCCCTGCGCTGCCGCAGCGACGGCTGAGTCCAACTCCTCGCTCGTACTACTCATCGACAGACAAAGTCCTGGCGTTACAGTGGCGCGCCTGTGACATGGAGCGCTCCCGACCGGTTGGCGGAACGCTTGAAGGATAGCGACCTTTGCTCACCACTCCCGGAATCGCCCACCTGCCGCCAGGATGGCGGCCTCGGTCTCCAGGCGTACCTGCTCGACCTCGACGGCGGGCGCGACGCCGCCGAGCAGCATGGAGGCCGCCCAGCGCAGTGGTCGGAGGTTGTGTTCGTCACATCTGGCGAGCACCTCCCGTGCGGGCCCGGCCGCGGCGGCCGGGTCGGGTCCCGCGCTCGTGGCCGCCGCGAGCAGGAGCTCCGATTTCACCTGATGCCGGACCGACCGCGACGCGTCCGCCAGTTCCACTGCCCGTGCCGCATTCTCCCGGCCACGGACGGGATCGCCCGCGGCCAGCGTCATCTCGGCCGTCACCCAGTGCAGCCTGATTCGTTGGCGCCACAGCTCGGGGCCGGCGTCGACGAGGTGGTCGTCGCATCGTTCGAGCAGTCGGAACCCCAGGTCGAGCCGGCCACAGCCGAGCGCGTCGGCCGCCAGTCCGGTCAGTGCGTCGCACCGGGCGATCCGGGCCGACGTCGTCTGCGAGTCGCCCAGGACGGCGAGTGCGCGACCGTCGTGACCGGATGCGAGGCGATGCCACCCGAGCTGCCGTAGCAGTGACGCCTCGGTACTGGCCGCGAGCGACTCGAGGACGGCACCAGCCCGGGCACGGCGCAGGGCGGCCAGTTCGGCGCGGGCTGCGGCGTACCGGCCCTGACCTCCCAGGGCCACCGCGCGGAGCCAACGGTCGTACGGAGAAGTGGCGGCGGGAGCGACCGTCCCCGGCGCCGGGCCGAACGCGATGTCTGCGAGGTCGTCGACGGCGAGAGTTGCGAGCACCGCGCAAGGGTAGTCGTACGGAGCGGTGCGGGGTACACGAACGCGGTTCCCGATCCCGGAGTCATTTGTTACCGGGAGGTTCGCCAACAGTATCGGTCACATTACGATTTCGACTTGCGTAATTATTGAGCACAATTGCCGGGTGTCAATTGCCGATAACAACACGGGCCGCCTCGACGTCGATCCGACCCGGGCAGTCAGCGGACCCACCGACCCGATGCCGTCAGCCATCGAATGAGGCGGGTTAAACTCGCAGTACAGAGGCCATTTTCCTGGAGTACGAACGTACTGGACCCTCGCCCGCACTCCCTCACCAAAGAATCACGAAATAGCGACGATGTCGATGAACGGAGAGTTAATTTCTCGCTTTCGGGGTATGCAAATCACCACGCGCGGAACTGTTGACTCGATTTCCACGCCGACTATAACGTTGCTGTTGAAATTGAGTACGGATGTGAACGATCTTCACGGTTGTACTCGCTCATCGGGTACCTCACCCACCCGGAGCGCCGACCGTGAGGTCGCCGCAGCACCCCCAAGGGCGAGAGCAGTGCCCGAGCCGCCGACGTCAGGAGATGGAATGCCGCAACCCAATCACCTCCCGGGCCCCAACGCCGACATCTGGGACTGGCAGATGCACGGCCTCTGCCGCGGCGTCGACTCCTCGATGTTCTTCCACCCCGACGGCGAGCGTGGACGGGCCCGCGCCCAGCGCGAGATGCGGGCGAAGGAGATGTGCCGGCAATGCCCTGTACTCGCACAGTGCCGCAACCACGCCCTCACGGTCTGCGAACCGTACGGAATCTGGGGCGGAATGTCCGAAGCCGAGCGGGAGGCGCACACGCGCCGATTCCGCCAGAAGATCGCCTCCTGACGAAGGCCGAGCAACGAGAAGAGCCCCGGGCGGATGACCGCCCGGGGCTCTTCTCGTCTTGGTGCCTAGTGGCTGTGGCCGTGTCCGTGGCCCGCGGCCTCCTCGACGACCGGCTTGTCGACGACGGCGGACTCGGTGGTGAGCACCATCCGCGCGACGGACGCCGCGTTCACGACCGCCGAGCGGGTCACCTTGACCGGGTCCACGACACCGTCGGCGAGCAGGTCGCCGTAGGTGAGGGTCGCAGCGTTGAAGCCGTGGCCCTTGGGTGCCTCGGAGACCTTGTTCACGACGACCGAACCGTCGAGACCGGCATTGGTCGCGATCCAGTACAGCGGCGCCTCGACGGCGGTCCGGACGACCTCGACACCGGTCGCCTCGTCACCCGAGAGCGATGCGGCGAGCTCGGTCAGCGACTGCGCGGCCTGCACGATGGCGGAGCCGCCACCGGGCACGATGCCTTCCTCGACCGCGGCCTTGGCTGCGTTGACGGCGTCCTCGACCCGGAACTTGCGCTCCTTGAGGTCCGTCTCCGTGGCGGCACCGACCTTGATGACGGCGACGCCGCCGGCCAGCTTCGCGAGGCGCTCCTCGAGCTTCTCACGATCCCAGTCGGAGTCGGTGTTCTCGATCTCGCGCTTGAGCTGACCGACACGGCTGTCGATGTCGGACTGGGTGCCTGCACCGTCGACGATGGTGGTCTCGTCCTTGGTGACGACGACGCGGCGAGCGGAGCCGAGCAGCTCGAGGCCCGCGTCCTTGAGCGTGACGCCCATGTCGGCAGTGATGACGGTGCCCGCTGTGACCACGGCGAGATCCTCGAGGAACGCCTTGCGGCGGTCGCCGAAGTACGGCGCCTTGACGGCGACGGCCTTGATGGTCTTGCGGATGGAGTTGACGACGAGCGTCGACAGGGTCTCGCCCTCGATGTCCTCGGCGATGATCAGGACCGGCTTGCCGGACTCGGCGATCTTCTCGAGGAGGGGCAGGAACTCCGGCAGGGAGCTGATCTTCTCGCGGTACAGCAGCACCAGCGCGTCCTCGAGGACGGCCTGCTGCGCCTCGACGTCGGTGATGAAGTAGGGCGAGAGGAACCCCTTGTCGAACTGGACGCCCTCGGTGACCACGAGCTCGGTCGCGAGGGTCGAGGACTCCTCGACCGTGACGACGCCGTCGGTGCCGACGCGGGTCATGGCCTCGCCGACCAGCTCGCCGATCTCGGCGTCACGGGAGGACACGGTGGCGACCTGCGCGATCGCCTCCTTGCCCTGGACCGGGGTGGCGGCGGCGAGCAGCGCCGCGGCGACCGCGTCGGCCGCCTTGGAGATGCCCACGCCGAGCGCGATCGGGTTCGCGCCGGCCGCGACGTTGCGCAGACCGGTCTTGACCAGAGCCTGCGCGAGGACGGTCGCGGTGGTGGTGCCGTCACCGGCGACGTCGTTGGTCTTGGTGGCGACGGACTTGACGAGCTGGGCGCCGAGGTTCTCGAAGGGATCCTCGAGCTCGATCTCGCGGGCGATGGACACGCCGTCGTTGGTGACGGTCGGGCCGCCGAACGCCTTGGCGAGCACGACGTGCCGACCGCGGGGTCCGAGGGTCACCTTGACCGCATCCGCGAGCTGGTCGACGCCACGCTCGAGAGCGCGGCGTGCGGTCTCGTTGAATTCGATCTGCTTGGACATAAGTGCTGTTACTCCTGGGAAGGTCGGCGAGCCGTACCTGCGGAAGGTGGTCCCACAACGCGATCCGCCCCGGGTCCGTGGACGGAACACCGGGGCGGATGCATGTGGCTACTTGGAGATGACAGCCAGCACGTCGCGCGCCGACAGGATCAGGTACTCCTGGCCGGCGTACTTGATCTCGGTTCCGCCGTACTTGCTGTAGATGACGGTGTCGCCCTCCTGGACGTCGAGCGGAATGCGCTTCTCGCCGTCTTCGTCCCAGCGGCCGGGGCCGACTGCGACAACAGTGCCCTCCTGCGGCTTCTCCTTGGCCGTGTCCGGGATGACCAGGCCAGAGGCCGTCGTCGTTTCGGCCTCGTTGGCCTGGACGAGGATCTTGTCCTCGAGCGGCTTGATGTTCACGCTCGCCACGATGAGCCCTCCACTTTCGGGGAATTCGGACGCCCCGGGGCTGTTCCCCTGGGCGTGTCGTCTGTTCACGCATGTGGCCCTGTCTCCCGATCGCGTCGTCGCGGGTGCCGTGACCGGGTCAGCGCCAACTAGCACTCTATACATGCGAGTGCCAGCACTCAAGGGAGGAGTGTGCGGACACTTCTCGCGTCCCGGCGAGATCCCCCCGCGTCATCCGGCCGTCGCCTACAGTTCACCGCGTGGCCAACCTGAACAGGCGTGACTTCCTCGGACTCGCAGGCATCGGCGCGGCGGGCGCGCTCGGCATCGGAGTCTTCGGTGCCGGAGCACTCGGACGCTCGCCGTGGGGCACCTGGCACGCGGGCGCCGCGGAGCTGCCCGCCTCGTTCGCGGGCACGACACTGGAAGCCGTCGCGACGCCGGTCGGGTCGAGCGGATATCGCAGACTCACCGCGGGACCGGGCTGGCCGACGGTCGTCCGCGGCGAACTGGCGGAGGCGAAGTCGGGGCGCGAGGATCGCCGGACGGCGCTGGCGTCGCTGGTGCAGCTCACCGACGTGCACGTGATCGACGCGCAGTGCCCACTGCGGTTCGAGTACATCGCACCGTTCAACGGGTCCGCGTTCCGACCGCACGAAACACTGACGACGCAGGGCCTGGTATCGCTGGTGCAGCGCGTCAACTCGGTCGGAGCGGGTCCGCACACCGGACGCGCGTTCGATGCGGTGGTGACGACCGGCGACAACACCGACAACAAGGAACACGCCGAACTCGGCTGGTTCCTCACCGCACTGAACGGCGGCACGTTCGTTCCGAACACCGGAGCTGCGGACCGCTACGAGGGCGTGCAGAACTCGGGTTCGGAGCTGTTCTGGAATCCGGAGTCCTCGATCCCGGACGTCTACAAGCAGGCGGGTTTTCCCGAGATCCCCGGGCTGCTCGGCGCGGCGCTCACGCCGGTGACGAGCCCAGGTCTGGACACCCGTTGGTTCTGCGTCTTCGGCAATCACGACGATTCGGTGTCGGGCACCCTCCCCAGCGGCATCGGGCCACTGGACGCGATGTACACGGGCGACCTCAAGATCGAGGTGCCGACGCCGGAGGAGTCGCTGTCGGTCTCGATGGCCATGAAGTCGGGGCCGGGCGCCGTCCTGAACGCCCTCGCCGCGGTCACCACTCCCCCGCGTCGCGTCACCGCGGACCCGTCGCGGGCGCCGTTCACACCTCGGCAGTTCATCGCGGCCCACCTCGACCCTGCCAACACCGGCCCCGGCCCCGTCGGGCACGGATTCGCACCGGATGCCGCCGAGTCCGGAATCGGCTACTACGCATTCGAGATCGCACCCGGCGTGGTGGGGATCAGCATGGACTCGACGAACCCGGCCGGATTCGTGGACGGCTCCCTCGGCGACGCCCAGTTCCGGTGGATCGAACGGACTCTCGTCGACGGCAGCAGCCGGTACTTCGACGTCGACGGCCGCGTCGTCGAGCAGGGCAGGCAGGACACCCTGTTCCTGCTGTTCAGCCACCACACGAGCACCTCGATGGACAACCTGATCCCCGACCCGGCGAATCCATTCGAGGCGCGGCACGGCGGCAACGAACTGGTGGCACTGCTGAAGCGGTTCCCGAACGTGCTCGCCTGGGTCAACGGTCACACCCACGACAACAGGATCACGCCGCATCCGGGACCGACACCCGCGCAGGGGTTCTGGGAGATCAACACCGCCTCGCACGTCGACTTCCCGCAGCACGCCCGGATCGTGGAGGTCGTGGACAACGCCGACGGGACGCTGTCACTGTTCACGACGTTGATCGAGGCCGACAGCCCCTACGAGGCGCGACACGGCGACTTCTCGCCCATGGGCCTCGCGTCGCTGTATCGCGAGCTGTCCTTCAACGACATCCACACCGATCCTGCACGACTGGGAGGCACGACCGACCACAACACGGAGTTGCTCCTGCCGTCTCCGCGGTCGTGACCAGCGCAGATCACATTCGCTGATTGTTGCACGCTGGATGCAACTAATATAGCGTCGGTCCCGTGCAGCTCACAAAGTTCACCGATCTCGGGCTGCGCGTGATGATGCGACTTGCCGTCGCTCCCGGAGGCGGAGGCCTGACGACAGCTCAGGTGGCCGACGAGATGTCGATCCCGTACACGCACACCACCAAGGTGGTGCTCCGGCTCAAGGAACTCGGCATGGTCGAGGCCCGCCGTGGTCGGGGCGGCGGGCTGTCGATCACCGAGAAGGCCCGATCCACGTCGATCGGCTGGCTCACGCGCCAACTCGAGGGCGACGACGAGGTCGTCACCTGTGAGGGTGCCACTCCGTGCCCGCTGCGCTCCGACTGCCGCCTGCGCGGCGCGCTACGACGCGCCCAGAACGCCTTCTACGAGTCACTCGACTCGATCACCGTCGACGACCTGGTGTCGTCGTCGGCCGGAACCGTGCTGTTCCAGCTCGCGATTCCGTCCTGACAGAGCACGGTCAGCCCTCGTCCGCCTCGGTGTCACGCCGCCTGCGTCCCTCCTGGACGGCGGCGGTGACCACCCGCACACCCGCCGCGATGAGCACCAGGTTCCCGACGATCTGCACGGTCACCAGGGCGCGCGCGGCCTCCGTCTTCGCGACGATGTCACCGAAGCCGACCGTCGAGAAGCAGACGAGGGTGAAGTACAGCGAGTCGATCCGGGACATCTCCTCGGAGAAACTGCCCATCGACCCGACCGACACCAGGTGGTAGATCGTCGCGAAACCGAACAGGTAGGTCGGGACCGACACGGCCAGCGCCTCGATCGACTGGAGCGCTGGGTACGGCGCGGCGAGGATGCGGCGCACCTGCCAGACGAAGACCGCGACCACGATCACCAGGCACAGCAGGACCGCGCCCAGCGCCGTGAGCGATTCGACGCCCTCCATCGGGACGGCGAAGTAGACACCGAGCAGGATCAGGACCGTGACCAGCGGCCGGACGAGGGCCCGGCGGAACAGTCGCCGCCGCTCCTTCTGCGGTAGGTCCCCGAGCCGCTCAGTCGCCATCGACCCGGGACTGACTGACGGTGACGGACAGTCCGGGGTCGGTGGCGACGGTCAGGGGGGACGGCCGCGCGCCGCCCGCGATGACGTGCGCGCCCAGTGCAGCGATCATCACGCCATTGTCGGTGCAGAGACGCGGTTTCGGGATGCGAAGCGTCAGACCGGCCGCGTCGCACCGCTCCTGCGCCAGCGACCGGATCCGCGAGTTCGCCGTCGCGCCGCCGCCGAGGACCAGCGTGTCCACCCCGACATCGGTCGCCGCGCGCACCGCCTTCATGGTCAGCACGTCCGCGACGGCCTCCTGGAACGACGCCGCGACGTCCGGGATCGGCACCGGCTCCCCTGCCCGCTCGCGAGACTCGACGTACCTGGCGACTGCCGTCTTCAGTCCGGAGAACGAGAAGTCGTGGCGGGCGTCGCGGGGGCCGGTCATGCCGCGGGGGAAGGCGATCGCCTTCGGGTCGCCGTCGCGGGCCGCGGCGTCCAGTGCGGGGCCGCCGGGGAAGCCGAGCCCAAGCAGGCGGGCGACCTTGTCGAACGCCTCGCCCGCCGCATCGTCCACGGTGGTCCCGAGTTCCTCGATCGGCTGCGCGAGGTCGCGGACGTGCAGGAGGTGGGTGTGCCCGCCCGAGACGAGCAGCGCCACGCACGGCGGCATCGGCCCGTGCTCGAGCGTATCGACGGCGACGTGGCCGCCGAGGTGGTTGAGGGCGTAGAACGGCACGTTCCAGGCGGCTGCGTACGCCTTCGCTGCGGCCGCGCCTACGAGCAGCGCGCCTGCGAGCCCGGGGCCGATGGTGACGGCGAGCGCGTCCGGCTTGGCGATCCCGGCCTGCGCGAGCGCGCGGCGCATCGTCGGCACGATCGCCTCGAGATGCGCCCGTGACGCGACCTCGGGGACTACGCCGCCGTAGCGGGCGTGCTGGTCGACGCTCGACGCGACCTCGTCGGCGAGCAGTTCACAGGTGCCGTCCTCGTGCCACCGGACGATCCCGACTCCCGTTTCGTCGCAGGAGCTTTCGATTCCCATCACGATCACGGCTGCTGCTCCTCGGACGCTGTCGACGGGTGCGGCCGGCGCATCGTGTACGCGTCGGCCCCACTGGGCTGGTAGTAGTTTCGGCGGGTTCCCACGACCTCGAAACCCTCGCGCCGGTACAGGGCGAGTGCGGCGTCGTTGTCGGTGCGGACCTCCAGGAACACCGGGCCGCCGTGCCGGTCGGCCAGGCGCAGCAGCTCGGCGAGCAGCAGGGAGCCCAGTCCGCGGCGGCGGTGCGCCGGGTCGACACCGATGGTGTGGACCTCCGACTCCGGCGTGAAGGTGTTGCCCAGCAACGCGATCCCGGCGTAGCCGATCACGACGTCGTCGCCGTCGCGCACCACGACGTACCGGTTGTGGGAATGGTCGAGTTCGGAGCGGAACGCGTCCGCGCTCCACGGACCGTCCCCGGCGAACAGCAGCGACTCGAGTTCCGCGCAACGCTCCGCGTCGTCGGGGCGCATCGCGGTGAGTGCGTCGCTCATTTCTTCCGGTCCGCCATCTCGACCGCATCGGGGCGCCGAAGGTACAGCGGGACGAGCGGTTTCGGCTCGTCTCCCGCGAGCAGGTCCGCGGCGGCGACCGCCACCAACCCCGCAGGCGACGGCGACGGCGTGCCCACGACAGGCAGGTCGAACAGGGAGACGTGCGCTTCCGAGCCTGCCACCACGACCGACGGCTGCGGCTCGAGATCGGCGGGCTTGTCGACACCGGGACCCGCGACCCGCGCGCCACCCGAGTACCGGGCCCAGTACACCTCACGCCTGCGGGCGTCGGTGACCACCAGCAGGTCGCGGTCGTCGGCGGTGTCCGCGGCGATCGCGTCCAGGCTGCACACCCCGTACACGGGGCGACCGAGCGCGTCGCCGAACGCCGCGCCGGTCGCCATGCCCACCCGCAGGCCGGTGAAGGGCCCGGGACCGATCCCGACGACGACGGCGTCGAGGTCGGTGGGCGCGAGCCCTGCCTCTCCGAGGCACTCCATGATGTGCGGAGTCAGGACCTCGGCATGAGCGCGAGCGTTGACGGTGACCCGCGACGCCAGGGTCCGGGGGGCACCGCCGTCCAGGCGGACCACCCCCGCGGTGACGGCAGGGGTGGAGGTATCGACGGCGAGTACGAGCACGGTTTACCAGAATACCCGCACGTCAGTGTGGGTATTCACGAGACCCGACCCCACTGTGCGGTCCGCACGTCGGACTCGGGTTCGCGGCGCAGCCGGACCAGCAGATGCCGGTCCGTCAGGTGCTCGACGATCCCCTCGCCCCACTCCACGACGACGACCGCGCCGGCGAGGTCGGTGTCGAGGTCGAGCGCGTCCAACTCGTCGAAGGTCGCGGCGCGGTCGGCACCGAGACCGAGTCGGTAGGCGTCGACGTGCACCATCGCCACCGGGGCCCCACCGTCGGGGCGCTCCCCCGCCCGGTGCTCGCGGGCGATGATGAAGGTCGGCGAACTGACCCGGCCCTGCACCCCGAGACCCGCGGCGATTCCCCGGGCCAAGGCTGTCTTGCCGGCACCGAGCGGACCGTCGAGGACGACGAGGTCACCGGCGACGAGGTCGACGGCGAGCCGGCGACCGAACGCCTCGGTGTCCTCGACCGTCGGGAGGTGGATCACGGCGTGCTCCCGCAGGGCATCCTCTCGGTCAGCCACCGATCCCCGCCTCTCGCTCGTAGTCCACGGCCTCGGCGGCGCGGGTCACCAGCCGGTCGATCGCATCCGTACATCGGATGGGGAACTCCAGCTGAACGAGGTGTCCACCCGAAACCACCCGCACCAGTTCGCAGTTCGTCAACGCGTCGGCGAGCGTCTCCGACTGGGAGAACGGCAACACCATGTCGGCGTCACCGCACAGCACCAGCGCAGGCAGGTCCGCGATCACGGGGACAGCCGCCGACTCGTCGTGCAGTTCGATCGACTTGAGGAAGTTGACGATGGTGGTCACGGACGTCTCGTTCAGCATCCGGTCCGAGAATCGGTGCAGCGACGGGCTGACCTCCGTACCGAACGATGCGGCACGCATGATCGGGGCGATGATCGCACGAGCTGCGCCCCGGCCGAACTGCACCAACCCGGGTGCGGTGCGGACCGCGAGCCGGAACGCGTCGATGACCGGGTTGTCCAGGTTGCGGCTGAGCCCGGTCTTGTTCAGGCCCGCTGCGGCCGTCGCCAGCAAGCCGACGCCGATCACCCGGGTACCGAACAGCTCGGGCACCTGCCGTGCCAATGCCAGGATGGACATGCCGCCCATCGAGTGCCCGACGAGGACGACCGGGCCTGTCGGTGCGACCGCCCGCAGCACCGCGTGCAGGTCCCGGCCCAACTGGCCGATCGTGCACGACTCGGCGCTCGGAGTGCCCGAACGTCCGTGTCCACGCTGGTCGTAGAACACCATCCGCACACCGTCTCCCCAACGGCGGTGCAACTGTTTCCGCTGGAAGTGCCAGGAGTCCATCCGCAGGCAGTACCCGTGGACGAACACGACCGTCAGCGGCGCGGTCGCCGGACCCACCTCACGCACCGCCAGGGTGACTCCGTCGTCCGCGACGACGAGGCTCCCGCGGTCGCTGTCGAGCAGGCCGAAGTCCTCGTCCGCGTACCGATCGCGGCCGCGTCGCGACTTCTCCGGTTTGGTGTGGACTGCCCGCACGCCCGCGAACGCGCCCACTGCGGTCGCGACTCCGGCACCACCGAGCACGCTCCGCCGCCCGAGCGGCGTCATCGGACGCCCGTTCCGGCGCTGCCGACGTAGCTGCGCGCCACGCGGCCCCGCACGCCCGTGACCACCTCGTAGTGGATCGTGTCCAGCGCGTCGGCCCATTCCTGCGCGACGGGCCCGCCGTCGTCGCCGGGGCCGAACAGGATCGCGGTGTCGCCCTCCGCGACCGATCCCGGATCGGGACCGAGGTCGACCACGACCTGATCCATGCACACCCGGCCGATCTGGGGGAATCGGCGCGAACCGATCTGGACGTCGAACCGGCCGCTCAGCGATCGCGGCACGCCGTCGGCGTAGCCGACCGGCAGCAGCGCGACGGTGGTGTCGCGGGGCGCGATCCAGGTGTGCCCGTACGACACCCCGGCCCCCGCCGGAACCTTCTTGACCAGTGCGATTCGAGCGCGCAGCGTCATGGCGGGGCGCAGCCCGAAGCCGCCGAGCTCGGGTACCGGCGACAGCCCGTACAGCGCGATTCCGGGACGGACCATGTCGAACCGCAGGTCGGGACGGGTCAGGGTCGCGGCGGAGTTGGCCAGGTGCACCCGGTCGGCGCGCAGGCCGAGCCGTGCGGCACGCGCGACCGCGTCACGCAGCACCTCCGCCTGCACGTCGATGACGGGGTTGTGAGGCTCGTCGGCGTGCGCGAGATGCGAGAACACTCCGCCGAAGCGGATCGCGCCCTCGGCCTGTGCGCGGGCCAGCCCGTCCAGCAGGGCGTCGAGTTCGAACGCCGACACGCCGTTACGGTTCAGACCGGTGTCGACCTTCATGGACACGGCGACTGTCGTGCCCACGCTGCGAGCGGCGTCGACCACCGCGTGGAGGTGCCGCGGCGAGGACACCGCGATCTCGACGTTCGCGGCGACCGCGGGACGGAAGTCCGTGTCTGCGGTGTGCAGCCAGGACACCACCGGCGCGGTGATTCCGGCCTCGCGCAGCGCCACGGCCTCGTCGACGGTGGTGACACCGAGCTCGGTCGCCCCCGCTGCCAGCGCGGCCCGGCCGACGGCGACGGCACCGTGGTTGTAGGCATCGGCCTTGACGACGGCCATCACTCCGGCGTCCCCGGCGTGCTCGCACAGCAACCGGACGTTGTGGGCGACGGCGTCGAGGTCGACGAGTGCTTCAGCCTGCGGTGCAGGTCCGGACGACGACGCCCGCGGTGCGGGCGCCAACGAAAAGGCACCCGCCTCGGGGACGGGTGTCGGTCGGTCACTGTGCGCGGCGATGATCATGATCCTTCGATACTGCCACCGGGTGCCGTTTCACCCCAACGGCCCGGCCCGCCGTTCGGGTCACATTCCGAGCACTGTTTGCGCACGGAGCACCCGAACAGCTGCTCTGACCTGCGACAACAGTGCGACGGCGGAGATCGGCGCGGCAACCTCGGAGCCCTCGCCGGAGGCCAGTGCGGCGGCGAGCGAATGGGCTCGAGCTCCCATGGCCGCCGCGGTCGTGACACCGAGGCCCGTCGAGAGCAGCGCCCCGATCACGCCCGACAGGACGTCGCCCGAGCCGGCGGTCGCGGCGGCCGAACCGGCTGCGTCGTTGACCAGTACCACGCCGTCCGGACCCGCGATCACCGTCGCCCGCCCCTTGAGCAGGACCGTCACGCCCCACCGTGCGGCGAGGTCGCGGGTGTGCGCGACGCGGTCGTCGGCAGGGTCGACACCGGTCAGTCGCTCGAACTCGCCCGCGTGCGGTGTGAGCAGGGTCGGCGCGCTGCGGCCCCGGACGAGTGCGGGATCTGCGGCGAGGACGGTGAGGGCGTCGGCGTCCACGAGGACCGGCAGGTCGGTCGCGAGCACGTCTTGCACGAGCGCACGCCCGTCCTCGTCCGTGCCAATCCCCGGTCCGACCACCCACGCCTGCACGCGGCCGGCGGACCCGAAGCCGTCCGCGGCGACCACCTCCGGCCAGTGCGCGAGCACCTGCGACGCCACCGGTCCGACGTAACGGACCATCCCGGAGGTCGCCGCGACGGCGCCACCGCAGCACAGGACCGCGGCGCCCGGATACCCGGCGCTGCCGGCCACGACACCGACGACGCCCTGGCTGTACTTGTCGTCCACGGCACCCGGGAGCGGCCACCGCTCCCCGACCTCGGCCGGGGTGAGGGCGGCGAGGTTCGCGGCGGGGAGGTCGAGTCCAATGTTTATCAACTCGACTCGGCCGCAACGACTTCCGGCGAGCACGTGCACGGGTTTGAGTGCACCGAACGCCACGGTCACGGCAGCGGTCACAACGGGACCCGTCACCGCCCCGGTGTTCGGGTCCACGCCGCTGGGCAGGTCGACGGCGACGATCGGGGCGCGGACCGACGCGACGAGTGCGGCGGCCGCCGGTCGGAGTGGCCCGCGCCCGGAGATGCCGACGATGCCGTCGAGGACCAGGTCCGGGTCCCCGACCTCGTCGGCGACCCGTCCGCCTGTCGACCGCAGTGCGGCGAGTCCGGCGGCATGGGCGCGGTCAGGATCCAGCAGCACCGCCGTGACCGCGACCCCGCGCTTCCGCAGTATCGCCCCGGCCCACAGTGCGTCGCCGCCGTTGTCTCCGGAGCCGACGAGCAGCGTCACCGACCGGCCCGCGACACCGCCCGTGCGCGAGCGCAGTTCGGCGGCGACCACCCCGGCGAGGCCGTGCGCGGCGCGGCGCATCAGCGTCCCCTCCGGTAGGGCGGCCAGCAGCGGCGCCTCCGCCGCCCGAACCTGATCGACCGTGTGGAACTCGCGCACCGGGCGTCCTCCCGATCTGTGCTGTGAGTGATCTTCATCCCGGGTGGGGTGAAGATCACTCACAGGCGGCGCAGCCGCGTCACTCGACGGTGACGGACTTCGCCAGGTTGCGGGGCTTGTCGACGTCGTATCCGCGGGCGCGGGCGATCTCGGCCGCGAACACCTGCAGCGGCACCGTCGACAGCAACGGCTGGAGCAGTGTCGGCGCCGCCGGGATCTCGATCAGGTGATCCGCGTGCGGACGCACCATCTCGTCGCCCTCCTCGGCGATCACGATGGTCCGGGCACCGCGCGCCTTGATCTCCTGGATGTTGGAGACCAGCTTCGAGTGCAGCACCGCGCGGCCCTTCGGCGACGGCATCACCACGATGACCGGCAGGCCCTCCTCGATCAGGGCGATCGGGCCGTGCTTGAGCTCGCCCGCCGCGAAACCCTCCGCGTGCATGTACGCCAGCTCCTTGAGCTTGAGCGCACCCTCGAGCGCGACCGGGTAACCGACGTGCCTGCCGAGGAACAGCACGGTCGTCGCGTCCGCGAACTCCCGGGCCAGCGCGCGCACCGGTTCGACCGTGTCGAGCACGCGCGTGACGAGGGCGGGCATCGCCTCGAGCTCGGCGAACTCGCGGGCCACCTCGTCCGGGTACTTGGTGCCGCGCGCCTGCGCGAGCGCCAGTCCGACGAGGTAGTTCGCGGTCACCTGGGCGAGGAACGCCTTCGTCGACGCGACGGCGATCTCCGGACCGGCCCGCGTGTAGAGGACGGCGTCCGCCTCGCGCGGAATCTGGGCGCCGTTGGTGTTGCAGATGGCGAGCACGCGGGCCTTCTGTTCCTTCGCGTGCTTGACGGCCTCGAGCGTGTCGGCCGTCTCACCCGACTGGGAGACGGCGACGACCAGCGTCGAGCGGTCCAGAACGGGGTCGCGGTAACGGAACTCGCTGGCCAGCTCGACCTCGACGGGCAGGCGGGTCCAGTGCTCGATCGCGTACTTCGCGAGCAGACCCGAGTGGTAGGCGCTGCCACACGCGACGACGAACACCTTGTCGATGTCGCGCAGTTCCTGGTCGGAGAGTCGCTGCTCGTCGAGCACGATCTTCCCGCCCTCGAAGTGTCCGAGCAGCGTGTCGCCGACCGCGGCGGGCTGCTCCTCGATCTCCTTGAGCATGAAGTAGTCGTGGCCGCCCTTCTCCGCGGCCTCGAGATCCCAGTCGATGCGGAAGGGCCGGCCCTCCGACTCGTTTCCGGCGAAGTCGGTGATCCGGTAGTCGTCCGCCGTGATGACGACGACCTGGTCCTGTCCGAGCTCGATCGCGTCACGGGTGTGCTCGATGAACGCCGCGACATCCGAGCCGACGAACATCTCACCGTCACCGACACCGACGACGAGCGGCGTGGACCGGCGGGCCGCGACGATGGTGTCCGGGTGGTCGGCGTGCGTGAACACCAGCGTGAACGCGCCTTCCAGCCGCTGCAGCACCTTGAGCGTGCTGGCCACGAAGTCGCCCGCGGTGTCGCCCTCGGCGTACGCCTGGGCCACCAGGTGGACGGCGACCTCGCTGTCGGTGTCACTGAGCAGTTCCACACCGGCGGACTCGAGCTCGTGCCGCAGCGGAGCGAAGTTCTCGATGATGCCGTTGTGCACCACCGCGAGCTTGCCGCTCGCGTCGCGGTGCGGGTGCGCGTTCCGGTCGGTCGGGCGTCCGTGCGTCGCCCATCGGGTGTGCCCGATACCGGCGTTGCCGGTGAACCTGTCGACACCGGTCTCGTCGAGTTCGGCGGTCAGGTTGTCCAGCTTGCCCGCCTTGCGCTCGACGGCGAGCCCACCGGCTCCGTCCAGGACCGCGATCCCTGCCGAGTCGTAGCCGCGGTACTCCATCCGCCGCAGCGCCTTCACCACGACCCCCTGGGCCTGGCGGTGGCCGACGTATCCCACGATTCCGCACATGGTGCACAAGCCTACTGGGAACCGGCACCCACGAGTGCCTCGAGGTGGGAGGGCTGGCCCACACCGCAGGCGCCCTGCCTGCGATCAGCGGGGTCCCGCAGGCCCCTTGCCGAACCGCGCGGTGCAGACGCCGTCCTTCAGTGTGACGGCGACCTGCAGGATGTTCGCTCCGCCGTCCACCGGCAGCAGCGGGGAACTGTAGTTCGCGCAGGTGTCGGACTGCGGGTCGGTCACCGGTACCGGCGCCGCGATCTCGAACCACGGACCGGCCCCGAGGGTGTCGTTCACGAGGAGCACCTTGCCGCTGCGCGGGTCCCGCTTCCCGTCTCGGTCGATCAGCGACTGACCGCCGAGGACGAGCCGGGTCCCGAGGGGGCCGCCCGCGAGCGCGGTCAGGTACGGGGAGTGCTTGAGCCTGCTGCCGTCGAAGGCGATCACCTGGATGCCCTGGTCGAGCACACCGTTGCCCCACCACAGCCCGGTGTCCGAGAAACGCAGGTAGGGCGTGCAGCGGTCCTGGCCGATCTCGCAGATCTCGTGGGTGGAGGCCAACCGGCCGTCGGGCAGGCGGGCGATGGTCGCCATCCCGGGCCGCAGGCCCAGCTCACCGTTCGCCTGCACCACGTGCCGTCCCCACCAGTTCACGCCGTCGATCGTGGCGACCCGGCTGATCACCTGCGAGTGCGCTCCCTCGGTCTCGTCCGCGTAGTAGAGCCACAGCAGTCCGGCGTCGACGGTGAACTCGGGTTCCCACACCCCGCCCCCGCCGGGGGACCGTGCCGCGACTCCCAGCGGCGCCCAGGTACGCCCACCGTCACCGCTGGACCAGACCTTGATGCCGACCTTGGCGTCGTGACCCGGCAGGTAGCCGACGGTCCCCGCCCACAACAGCGTTCCGGCGGGGAGGAATCCGACCTGCTGCGGCATCTCGAACAGCGTCGCGCAGCACTGCCCGTGCACGGCCTCGGGGTCCCGGACCGCGCCGATCGGGTGGAAGCTGGCACCCTCGTCGGTGCTCTCCAGGATCTGGGTGAAGTCGCCGCCCGCGTCCCGGGAGGTCAACGACGCGACGATGGCACCCGTGCCGAGCCGGGCGAGTCTCGGATACTGGCCGACGCCGAGCACCGCCGGGTCCGGGGCCGCGGACTGGGCTCCTGCGGTCGCGGGCACGGTCAGTGCCGGTGGGACGACCACCCCGAATCCGAGCGCGAGAACCAGAACCAGACCACGAAGCGCACGCCGCATGTACACCGTCTTTCGCGTCCACGGATACCGGGAAGTCGAACAGCCGAGTCATTCAAACAAGAGAGCGGCTGCTTCCGGTGGCGTTTGCGGTGAATTCACTCGGTGAATTCACCGAAGCCGGATTCGCAGTCGACGAGGAACTCGGCGAAGGCGGGCCACATCGTGTCCCGGGCCCGACGTCCGGTCAGTACCCCGAGGTGCCCGCCCGGGTACGCCCCGAACCGCACCGCGGGCGCACCGCCGACGAGGTCGACGAGGTGCCGCACGGCGGGTTCGGGCGCGAGCCCGTCACCGGAACCCGCGATCACCATCACCGGCACGTCGATCGCGCCGAGATCGACGTCACGGCCGGCGATCCGCATGTGGCCGGTCGCGAACTCGTTCGACCGCATGATGACGTGGTACAGCTGCCCGAAGGTCCGCCCCGGATACGCGTACATGCTGTTCATGAACCGGTCGACCGCCTCGATCTGTTCGAGATGGTCCCGGTCGTCGAGGTTGGTCAACACCGCCCACGGCCGGGTGAGGTACTTGTCCACGCTGGCGATCTTGAACCCGAGGCTCGTCAGCGGCGCGGGAACGATCCCGAGCACCCGGTAGAACGGCGCGACCGTGTACGGGCCGAACACCCGGTCCAGTGGGCGCAACGTGGCGAACAGCGGCACCCGGCGCAGGTCGAAGGGGCTCGCGATCGGCGTCACCGACCGCAGCGGCAGCTCGGGATGTGCCGCAGCGGTGAAGATCGCGAAGATCCCGCCCAGCGACCAGCCGGCCAGGTGCACGTCCACACCGCCGGCGTCGGCGCTGACGACCCGGACCGCGTCGGGGACGACGTCGTCGACCCAGTGCTCGATGCCGCGGGAGCGGTCCTCGAAGTTCACCGGGCCGTAGTCGACGACGTACACGTCCCGGCCGGTGTCGGCGAGGTACGCCACGAAGCTGCATCCGCGGCGCAGGTCGAACGCGATCGACGTGGCCGCGAGCGGCGTCACGAGCAGGACCGGAGCGCCCGTGGTCACACCGTTCGGCGGCCGGAACCGCCGAATCGTCCGCTCGGGTGTCGAGTCGACCACCGTCGAATCGGTCGGGCGCAGGTCCGCGAGTCCGTCCGAACCGAGGCGGGCGCGTACGTTCGCCGCCGCCCGCGACAGGTTCCGGGGCACCGGAAGTCCCATCCCGCCCATCACCATCACTCCAGAACCACCGTCTTCGTTTCCGCCCTGCACCTGCTGCCGACGACCCTAGAACACCACCGACCGGGCCCCGCCCGACGGACGCACCGCCCCGCACGGGCACAGCCGTGCGGCCTCGCACGGTGACCGGCCGATCGGATACGGTTCTGCTCGTGGCGCCGACTCCCAAGAACCTGGTCACCCGACTGTCCAAGCGCGGACCGAATCCGGTGTTGCACGGTGACCTGGCACTGGCCGGACTGCCCGGGTCCGTGTACACGCCGGCCGAGGGCTTCTCGCTGCCCGCGGTGGTGTTCGGGCACGGCTGGATGACCAGCGCGGCCCGGTATCGCGAGACGATGATCCACCTGGCCTCGTGGGGCATCGTGGCTGCCGTCCCGGACACCCAGCGGTCTCCGGTCGCCTCCCATCTCGCGCTGGCCGCGGATCTGCGCAGCGCCGCCGACATCGTGGCAGGGGTCCGGCTGGGTCCCGGCATGATCAGCGTGGCCGCAGATCGGGTGGCGTTCGCGGGGCACGGCATGGGCGGTGGTGCCGCGGTGATCGCCGCCGCCGACCACGGTGCGCCCGCGGTGGCCGCGGTCTTCCCGGCGCCCACCGCGCCACCGGCCGAGGTGTTCGCAGCGCGGCAGGGCGGTCCGGCGCTCGTCCTCGCCCCCGCCCGTGACCTCGACTCGATGAACTGCAATGCGCGCGCGATCGCCGAGGCGTGGGGTGGTCAGGCGATTCTTCGGAGCGTCGACAAGGCCTCTGCGAGTGGCCTTCTCGAGGGGCGCGCCCTGCTCGGCGCGTTCGGGCTCGGCAAGTCGGAGCGCGGAACCCAGCGGGTGACCCGCGCCCTGCTCACCGGATACCTGCTCTATCACCTGACCGGTGACACGCAGTACGCGCCGTTCGCGACGCCCGACGTGGAGATCCCGCACACGACCCTCGTCCCCGAGGCCGCCGACGAGGATCAGACCAGCCACCTGCTCGGGTAGTCGCCGGTCTCCTCCGGCACGATCTCGGCACGGTCTCCGTGGTCACCGACCGCGGCCACCCCGGATCCGCCTTCGCCGGCAGCGTCTACGTGCTCGGCTTCGGCGATGGCCGATTCCGCCGCCGCGCGATCGGCCTCCCCGATCGCCGCCTCCGCCCGGGACAACGCCGACGTCAACGCCGCGCGCAGCCCGTCGAGTCTCACACCGGGTCCGTTCCGGCCAACGTTCCGGCCCCCGCCAGTTCGGCTCCCGTGTCGGTGTCGTGGGACGGTCCGTTACCCGGCTCCGCGTCACGGGCCCGCCGGGTACCCACGCCCGGTACCTGTCCGACCGTCGCCGGGACGTCACCCGGTCCGTCTCCGGTCGGCACGTCCCGGGCCACCAGCGGCTCAGCGGGCGGCGCGACGGGTTCGGGATCGGTGTGGTCGGCCGAGTCGGCCGCGGGACGCTCGTCCGGTACCGGATCCTGACGAGGTTCGGCCTGCTGCCACATCTCGGCCACGGCGGCTTCCACCGCGCGGCGCGCCTCCTCGACGACGTCCTCGACGGCGGCGATCAGATCGGTCATCGCCGCCAGGCAGGCCGTCGCGTGTGCGGCGAGCACCGCGGGAGACCAGTCCGGGTCGGTGTCCTCGGTGCGCTGCCCGAACGTCCTGCCGACGAATTCCGTTCTCGCCAGCGCCGCTTCGCGGATCAGGTCGCCCGCGTCGTCGAGGGTGCGCGCGGTGGCGAGGACTGCGACACACTCGGCTCGGGCGATTGCCTGGTGCCGGGTCAGCGTGGCGAGCGCGGCGTCGGCCGCGTCACCGGACCAGGCCCCACGCAGGCGTGCCACCGCCTGCTCCTGCGCGAGGAGGTGGGCCCGCATCACGGCTGCAGTCGACCGCAACGCCTCGGCGTCGGCGTGGAGTCCGTCGGCGTCGAGCGCGGACGCGGCCCGGTAGCGGTCGAGGAAGAGTCCGGCCTCGTCTCCCATTCCGGCTCGTCCGGCGACACGCACGAGGTACGCCAGCCCCGCTGCCTCCGCTGCGAGGAGCACGCCGGTCACAGCGCCAGACGCCCGATGCTCGCGGCAGCGGCCGCATCCTGCTCCCGGTACCTGTCCGCAGTCCCGAACAGCAGCGCGGCGTCGGTCGCGGTGCGCCGAGCCCACCGGCGGATGCCCTCTGCCAGCGGCTCACCACCGCACTCGACGGCCACCTCGACCCGGTCCGCGAGCAGTGCCAGCTCGCCCGCCGAGTCGACGAGCGCGGCCGCCACCGATCGCACGGTCGCGTCCTCGAACTTCAGTTCCCCGCCCACGTTCCACTCCCCTGCCCGTCGGTCACTGGATCAGACGCAGCGGAGGCCCGTTCGGTTCCCCTGAGTTGTCCGGGTCAGACGGAGGCGACCCGGTCCGCGAGACCGTCCGCGAGCGCGCGGGCGACCTCGATCTCGGTCGCCTCGACCATGACCCGGACCAACTGCTCGGTGCCCGACGGGCGCAGCAGGACCCGGCCGGTGTCGCCGAGTGTGCGCTCGGCGTCGGCGACGGCGGCGAGGACCTGCGGCGCGACGGCGACCGCGGCCTTGTCCGTGACCTTCACGTTCACGAGAACCTGTGGCAGGACCTGCATCACGCCGGCCAGGTCGGCGAGAGTGGAACCCGTCTGGGCCATCCGGGCCATCAGCCGCAGACCGGTGAGCACGCCGTCGCCGGTGGTGCCGAATCCGGGCAGGACGACGTGCCCGGACTGCTCACCGCCGAGGCTGAAGCTGCCCGAGCGCAGTTCTTCGAGGACGTAGCGGTCGCCGACCGCGGTGGTGCGCACCTCGATGCCGGCTTCCCGCATCGCGATGTGCAGACCGAGGTTGCTCATCACCGTGGCGACGAGGGTGTTGCCCGCGAGTTCGCCCGACTCGCGCATCGCGACCGCGAGGATCGACATGATCGCGTCGCCGTCGACGACGGTGCCGTTCGCGTCGACGGCGAGGCAGCGGTCGGCGTCGCCGTCGTGGGCCAGACCGAGGTCGGCGCCGTGCGCGACGACGGCGGCCTGCAGGTCCTCGAGGTGCGTGGAACCGCACCCGTCGTTGATGTTGTAGCCGTCGGGGGCAGTGTGGATCTCGACGACGGTCGCGCCTGCGGCACGGTAGGCGGCGGGGCCGACCTCGGAGGCGGCGCCGTTGGCGCAGTCCACGACGACGGTGATGCCGTCGAGTGCGCGGCCGCCCTGTGCGCGACCGAGGTGCTCCAGGTAGCGCGATGCGGCGTCCTCGGCGCGGACGAGACGGCCGATCGCGGCGCCGGTGGGGCGCGGGATCAGGTCGTGGTCCGACAGCGCCGCCTCGATCCGATCCTCGGACTGGTCGTCGAGCTTGTGTCCGCCTGCGGCGAAGATCTTGATGCCGTTGTCGGGCATGGGGTTGTGCGAGGCGGAGATCATCACGCCGAGGGAGGCGTTGTAGGCGCCGGTCAGGTGGGCGACCGCAGGGGTCGGGAGGACACCGACGTCGATGACGTCGACGCCGGCCGAGCACAGTCCGGCGGTGACGGCGGCGGCCAGCATCTCGCCGCTGGCCCGGGGGTCACGTCCGACGACGGCGGTCGGGCGGGGAGTGCCCCGCTCGGACAGTGCGAGCACCGATGCCGCCGCGCTCGCTATCCGCAGCGCCAGCTCCGCGTCGAGATCCGCGTTTGCGAGACCTCGTACACCGTCCGTACCGAACATTCGACCCATGAATGAAGACCCCTTGACGTTCGTGGTGTTCTCGGCGATTTCGTGTTTCTACGCCAAGAGCAGGCGTCCGGTGTTGCTGGACGCCTGCTCTCGGTGAACAGGTCCCGGCCGCCGCCGCGGGGGCGGGGCCGGTGCCACATCAGCGCTTCGAGTACTGCGAAGCCTTGCGGGCCTTCTTCAGGCCGTACTTCTTGCGCTCGACGGCGCGCGCGTCACGGGTGAGGAAGCCGGCGCTCTTGAGCGCGGGACGGTCCTCGGGGGTGACCTCGATGAGGGCGCGGGCGATGGCGAGACGCAGGGCGCCTGCCTGGCCGGACGGGCCGCCACCGGTCAGCAGCGCGGTGATGTCGAAGGACTCGGTGCGCTCGACGGTGACGAGCGGAGCCTTGATCAGCTGCTGGTGCACCTTGTTCGGGAAGTAGTCCTCGATGGTGCGGCCGTTGAGCTTGAACTCACCGGTGCCGGGGGTCAGGCGGACGCGGACGACCGCCTCCTTGCGACGACCGACGGTCTGGATCGGGCGATCGATGTAGATCGGGGCAGCGGGGGCGACAGCCTCCTCGGCCACGTACTCCTCGACGGCCTCGGGCTCGGCGGCGAACTCCTCGACGACGACCTCGGCGGTCTCGACCTCAGGGGTCTCGTTCTGCTCGCTCACTGGGCCACCTGCTTGATCTCGAACGGAACCGGCTGCTGCGCGGCGTGGGGGTGATTCGGGCCTGCGTAGACCTTCAGCTTGCCTGCGATGGCGCGGCCGAGCTTGTTCTTCGGGATCATGCCGACGACGGCCTTCTCCACGAGACGATCGGGGTTGTTCTCGAGCACCTCGCCGACGGAGCGGGACTTGAGGCCACCCGGATGTCCGGAGTGGTGGTGCAGGAACTTGTCCGTGCGCTTGTTGCCGGAGATGGCAACCTTGTCGGCGTTGATGATGACGACGAAGTCGCCGCCGTCAACGTTCGGGGCAAAGGTGGGCTTGTGCTTGCCGCGCAGCAGGTTCGCTGCCTGGACGGCAAGGCGGCCGAGCACCACGTCGGTGGCGTCGATGACGTACCACTGTCGGGTCACGTCACCAGCCTTCGGGGCGTAGGTAGACACAGCTACTTCCTCGTCAACTAGTTCACTGCTGGCCGTGGCGCTGCGATGCGGAGTCGTCCCCGGCGGCCAGTGGAGACCCGGGGACCCGCGTGACGACGGCACCCGAGAGTGCGCGACGTATCGCACGCCAGCGGACAACCTTACCGGCAGGCTCGGAGCAGGTCAAAGCGAGGTAGCGCGCCTCACGTCGAGGGATCGAGCCGGCCGCGCGCCTCGGCCCGCAGCTTGAGCAGATAGAAGCCCGAGAACGTGGCGACGACGAGCCAGACCACGGCGACGACCACGTCGAGCGTCCAGATGCCGACCACGGCACCCACCAGGCCGGCGAGAAAGACACAGGTGGCGATGATCTTCGGGAGGACCTTTTTCGAGGGGGACGGAGCTGTGGCCATCGAGAGCACCTACTCGAAGGGAGGTTGTCGCACGCCGTGCGTGCCCGGATCACCTCGGACGGTAACAACGACCGCGGTCACGGCGTCGGAGGCTCGCCGGGCGTCTCTCCTCCACCCCTACTGCGTGGTGGACGCTCCGCGCTGGGCGAGCATGACGCCCATCAGCCCCGCCTCCTGACTCTGCGATTGCATCGCGCCGCGGGCGACCTCCTTGACCGGGCCGCCGGTCAACAGCAGATCCGCGGTCCTCGACATCTCGACTCCGCCCGCGTGATGACGCTGCATCAGCTGCAGGAAGAGCACCTCGGCGTCGCGGCCGTGCGCCGCGGTGAGGGCGTCGAGCTCGGCGGGTGTCGCCATGCCGGGCATCGCCGTCCCCGGCCCCGGTGCGGCACCGGCGTGCCGGTGGCCCGATCCGGCATCGACCATCCAGTTCATCGGGGTCGGGTTGGTCGGCGCGGCCTCGGCGAGCCGCAGCCACCCCTGCAGGGTGCCGATCTCGATCCGCTGGGCGTCGCCGATCTGCCGGGCGAGGGCCGCGACGGCCGGGTCGACGTCGGGCGCGAGACGGTTCACCATCGCCAGCGCCTGCTGGTGGTGTGCGGCCATGTCCTGCACGAACCCGACCTCGACGTCGTCCAGCACGGGTCCCGCCACGGACTGCTCGGGGATCACCAGCGGGCGCAGCGCCGCACCCACCACGAGCAGCAACAGCACGAGTGAGGCGACGGCGAGTCCGCGGACGATCCGGGTCATGATCCGATGGTCGACCGCTGGTCGGTGGGCGGCGTGTACACGTCGGGGTCGAGTCGCAGCGTCATGAAGCCGTTGTCGGAGCACGCGACCCACAGCTCGTCACCACGCCACTCCGGAGGCGACGAACACCAGTCGGTGGACAGGTCTCCGCCGACGACCATGCCCGAGCGACTGCTCGTGGCCTCGCCCGGATCGAACGCGCCGGCGGCCACCGACTGGATCACGCCGGGCAGGCTGAGGAACGGAACCCCGGCGAGGGAGGCGAGGGCGTGGGCGGAGTTGGGGCGGTCGGCGGCGCGGCCCGTCATCGCGGGCGGGTTGTAGTAGGCGATCTCGCGGACCTCGAAGGGATCGCGCACGTCGAACACCCGGATGCCGGACGAGAACCAGCCGCAGGCGAGCGCGGTCGGGTTCCGAGGACGGTCCGCGGCGCAGTAGTGCGACTCGTAGGCGAACAGCGAACCACCCATCCCCGACGCGATCTGGCTGTCGACGTTCTCGGGCAGGTTGATCTCCAGCTTGATCGAGTTCACGACCTCGGGGTTCGCGTCGTGGGCGACGTCGATCAGCTTGACTCCGCCCGATCCGGCCTCGTTGACGGTGAAGAGGTACGGATGTCCGTCGTAGGAGACGGGAATGCTGTGCTGAGTTGCCCAGCCGTCGGTCCACGACATCTTCGACAGCTGCGGAACCTGCGGGTTGACGTCACGCCGCTGCACCGCACTGGTGTCGAGGACCGTCAGGCCACCGAAGTTGTTGGACAGGTACAGCCGGTTGCCGTCGGGACTGACCCCGAATCCGTGGCCGGACAATCCGATCCAGCCCTGCCAGATCACCTTCGGCACGGTCGGGTCGGTCAGGTCCACGGCACTGAGCACACCCTCGACACCCGACGTCCAGTAGGTCCTGCCGTCCGGGGAGAAACCTCCCTCGTGCGCGGTGATCGGCAAGGGCATCTGGAGGCTGGTGCCGGGCCCGGGGTTGAGCAGGCGGGGGTGGGCGCAGTCGGAGACGTCGTACACCGACAGCACACCCGCCCCGATCAGGGCAGGGACTCCGGTGCCCACCAACAGTTTCCGGCCCGCGTGCACCTTGAGGCTCTCCCAGGTCCCGGCCACCATCGCCGGTTCCGTCAGCGCCACGGTGGGCACCGGGTTCGCCGGGTCGGAGACGTCGACGACCTGCACGCCCGGGGACTGTCCGAGAAGGGCACTGGGGAAGACCGACCCGAGGTACGCGCAGTGGTCGTAGGACGCCGAGACGATGCCGGTGCCCTGGCCCGCGAACTCCCCGACCCTCGTGATGTTGCAGTCGTAGCCCTCGGTGCTGCGCCCACTGTCGCGGTCGGCAGCGGGCACGTCGCCCTGCAGTCCCGTCTCGGGCCGCGAGTCCGGGCCGCACTCGGCTCGCGCGGCGGCGACCCGGCCGACGTCGAGGTTCTCCCGCACCACCCCCGCGGTGTCCCTGGCCGGCGCGGCTGCCGCGACCGCACCCAGTGGCAGCAGCAGCGCGACCGCGGCCAGCCCGAGTGTGATCCGCCGCCGAACTCCGTTGTCCGTGTTCATCGTTCGCCCCCTCCGATGGTCCCCACATGACCGGTTCCGAGCGCGCACGCTCGGGCCACCTGTCACATCGCCGTCCCGACGGTAGTGCATTCCGCTCGACTTATTGACACTTTCGACAAGTTCTGTCTAGTTTTGTCCCCGTCCTGGCGAGGATGTAACCACGGTCACCTTCGGGGGTCGACCGTGACGGGGGTTTCTGCAGTCGTGTCGTGGGGGTTTCGTCAGCCCGGGCACACCCCGCGACCAGGACACCACGTCGTATGCAGTCCAACGGAGGTTGTCGATGTCCGGGATCACTCGCCGATCCTTCTTCGCCGCTGCCGCAGCGGCCACCGCCACCGCCGGTCTCGCCCTGGGCGCCGGACCGGCCCAGGCCACGACCGGGATCGGCGCCAAGGTCCGCCGGGTTCCGATCACCCACGAAGAGCACCGGGTCGTGATCGTCGGATCCGGCTTCGGCGGCGGCGTCGCGGCGCTGCGCCTGGCCGAGGCGGGCGTGCCGGTCCTCGTTCTCGAGCGTGGCAAGCGCTGGCCGACCGGACCCAACGCGAAGACCTTCGCGAACGTCCTCAATCCCGACAAGCGACTGCTCTGGCACAAGTCGGACCCGCAACTGTTCGGCCGGCCCGCAGTCTTCGACCCCTACGTCGGCCTGGTCGAGGCGATCGGCGGGCAGAACATGACCGCGCTCTGCGCCTCGGGCGTCGGCGGCGGTTCACTCGTCTACCAGGGCATGTCGCTCCAGCCCGCCGAGGCGGTGTTCAACGCGTACTTTCCGAACGAGCTCGACTGGGGCCTGATGGACCGCGTCCACTACCCCCGGGTCGCGAAGATGCTGAAGCTCGCGACGGCACCCGACGAACTGATCGAGAGCGCCCCGTACAAGGCGCCGCGGGTGTTCGCCCAGCGGGCCAGGGAAGCCGGACTTCCCGTGTCCAAGATCCCGATGCCGATCGACTGGAACTTCGCCCTGGCGGAGTTGCGCGGCGAGATGGCGCCCGCGTACACGGACGGCTCTGGTGCGATGGGCGTGAACAACGGCGGCAAGCACTCCGTCGACGTCACCTACATCGCCGCGGCGGAGGCGACGGGGCTGGCGACGGTCGAGACGATGCACGAGGTGACCGACGTGGAGCGGGCGCCCGACGGCCGGTGGATCGTCCGAGTCGACCGCACCGACGAGAACGGGACGGTCCTCGAGAACAAGGTGCTGACCACCAAGGCGTTGATCATGGCCGCAGGCAGCATGAACACCACGAAGCTCCTGGTGCGCGCAGACGCCCACGGCACGATCCCCGACCTGCCCGACGGACTGGGCGGCGGCTGGGGAACCAACGCCGACCGGATCTACATCTGGTCCGATCCCGCCAACGAGTTCGGACCGTCGCAGGGCGGTCCCGTCGTCTACGGCAGCCTCAACTGGGACGACCCGCGCACGGCGCACACCCTCATCCAGGCGTCGATCCCCGGCCTCGCGATGGATCTGCGCAGCACCATGATGGTCGGCTACGGCGTCAGCCGGGACCGTGGACACTTCGCGTGGGACTCCGCCGCGGACAAGGCCCAGCTGTTCTGGCCGGCGACCGGCGACGCGGAGATCCAGAACTCTGCGATCGGCCCGACGGCCCGAAAGATCGCCGGGCCCACCGGAATCCTCACCGACACCAACCTCGTGCTGAACTCCACCTGGCACGGCCTGGGCGGAGCCTGCATGGGCACCGTCTGCGACCTCGACGGCCGCGTCCAGGGTCAGCCCGGCCTGTACGTCCTCGACGGCGCCCTGATCCCCGGCACCACCGCCGCCTGCAACCCGTCCATGACGATCGCCGCCGTCGCGGAACGCGCCATGGACAACATCGTCGCGGAGGACGTCGGAACCCTCGTCTGACGCACGGCCCCGCGAACGCCTCGGCCCCGGTGACCATCAGGTCGCCGGGGCCGAGTCGTGAGGGGGAATCGTTGTGGTGCAGGTCCTACTTTGTGATGTTGACCATCTCGTGGTCCGCGACGACACCGGCGAGCACGCGGAGGTGCTCGTCGGCGCCACCGAGCGTGTGGCCGATCGCCGTCAGACGCGAGACGTAGTGTCCGACAGGGTACTCCGCGGTCATGCCGATGCCACCGTGCATCTGAATGGCCTCGAGTCCGATGTGCCGGGCGGCCTTGCTGATCTGCAGCTTGGCCCGCGACGCGACGATCGGGTCGACGATGCCGTCGGCCAGGTTCATCGTCGCGTACAGGCTCATGCTGCGGGCCAGCTCGAGCTCGACGTACATGTCGGCCGCGCGGTGGGTCAGCGTCTGGAACTTGGACAGCGGAACCCCGAACTGCTTGCGCTGCTTGAGGTACTCGGTGGTCAGACGCAGCGCCTCCTCCATCGCGCCGACCGCCTCGGCGCACAGCGCCGCCTGGGTGCGGACCTGGGACGCGACGATCGCAGCGGAGGCGTCGCCGCCGTCACCGAGCTGCTCGGCGACGGCACCGTCGAACTCGATCTGCGCGGCGCGCAGCTCGTCGTGCGTCGCGTACGCCTTGCGAGTGACGCCCGCGGCGTCCGCGGCGACCAGGAACAGGCCGAGTCCGCCGTCGGGGAGCACCGCGGAGACGACGAGGGTCTCGGCGCAGTCACCGTGGAACACGGGGTTCTTGGTACCGGTGAGGGTCCAGCCGTCACCGGAGGCGGTCGCGGTAGTCTCGACGACCTCGTTCGGCCAGCGGGTGCCGGGCTCGGCGTGCGCGAAGGCGAGGAGGGTGGAGCCCTCCGCGAGCGCGGGCAGGATCTTCGCGCGCTGGTCGGCGGAGCCGAGCTCGGCGACGAGTCCGCCGGGGGTGAGAACGCCGTCGAGGTACGGTTCCGGCGCCAGCGCCCGGCCGATCTCGGTCATCACGGCCATCGTCTCGACCGGTCCGGCGCCCATGCCGCCGTCTTCCTCGGCGAACGGCAGGCCCAGCAGGCCGATCTCGGCGAGCTTGCCCCAGACGTCGTCGCTCCAGCCCTTGCCCTGGGCGGTGACGGCGTTGCGCTTCTCGGCGTCGTAGCTGCGGCTCAGCAGCCCGCGGGTGGTGTCCCGCAACATGACCTGTTCGTCATTGAGTTCGAAATCCATGGCTGCTGCTCACAATCCGAGAATCGAGGAGGAGATGATGGTGCGCTGAACCTCGCTCGATCCGCTGTAGATGGAGACCTTGCGGTAGTTCAGGAAGAGCGGGGCGCTGTGCTGTGCCCACGCAGGCGAGGCGATGTCCTCGGCCTCGAACGGCAGCGAGTCGGGACCGGCGACGTCCATCAGGATCTCGGTCGCGGCCTGCTGCAGCTCGGATCCGCGCAGCTTCAGCAGCGAGGACGCCGGGTTCGGCTTGCCGTCAGACGAGCTGGCGACGACCCGCAACTGGGTGAGTTCCAGTGCGACGAGCTGGTTCTCGAGCTCGGCGAACCGGGCCGCGAACAGGGGCTCGTCGAGGAGGCTGCCGTCGCCGACCTTGGTCTGCGCGGCGTACTCCTTGGCGCGGGCCAGGCGAGCCTTGCTGGCACCGGTGCGGGTGACGCCGGTGCGCTCGTTGCCGAGCAGGAACTTGGCGTAGGACCAGCCTGCGTTCTCCTCGCCGACCAGGTTCTCGGCGGGGACGCGCACGTCCTCGAACCAGACCTCGTTGACCTCGTAGCCGCCGTCGATCAGCTTGATCGGGCGGACGGTGATGCCCGGGGTCTTCATGTCGATGAGCAGGAAGGAGATGCCGGCCTGCTTCTTTGCGTCGGGATCGGTGCGCACGAGGCAGAAGATCCAGTCGGCGTGCTGACCGAGCGTGGTCCACGTCTTCTGGCCGTTGACGATGTAGCTGTCACCGTCGCGGACGGCGCGCGTCTTCAGCGACGCGAGGTCGGAGCCGGACTCCGGCTCCGAGAAGCCCTGGCACCACCAGATGTCGAGGTTCGCGGTCGCGGGAAGGAACTTCTCCTTCTGCTCCTGCGAACCGAAGGCCGCGATGACCGGGCCGACCATGTCGGCGTTGAAGGCGAGCGGATCGGGCACCGACGCGAGCTGCAGCTCGTCGAGGTAGATGTGCCGCTGCACCGGGGTCCAGCCCCGGCCACCCCACTCGGCCGGCCAGTGCGGAACCGCGAGGCCGTTCGCGTTGAGGATCTTCTGGGTGGTGACGAAATCGTCCTTGGTGACCTCGCCCTCGGCAGCGCGCTGCCGGATCTCGGCGGGGATCTGGGTGGTGAAGAACGTCCGGAGCTCGTCGCGGAACGCGAGTTCCTCGTCGGTGAGTGTCAGGTTCATCGCGTGCTTTCTGTGTCAGATCGAGTGGGGTCCGATCCAGGCGAGCGCCAGAACTAAGCGCTCGCTCATAATCTAAGCGCATGCTTATACTCACCGGGTCCGTGAATGTTGTCAAGGCGACCCAGGGAGGGTGGACGTGACAGAGCAGTCGACCGACACCCCCGTGGTGAGTTCGTCGAAGGCCGCGGCCCGCATCCGCGAGGCTGCCATCGAGGCGTTCGCCGAGAACGGCTACGGCGGCACGACCACCCGCGACATCGCGGCGCGCCTCGGCCTGTCCCCCGCGGCGATGTACCCGCACTACCGGTCGAAGGAGGATCTCCTCTTCGCGATCAGCTACGACGGTCACGTCAGATGCGTCGAACTCCTCCGGGACGCGGACCCGACCGACGCCACACCCGCCGTACGTCTCCACGCGGTCGTGCACGCCTTCACTGCGTGGCACGCCACCCACCACGCCAGGGGCCGGGTCGTGCAGTACGAACTGACCGCCCTCTCCCCCGAGCACTACGGCACGATCGTCGAGCTCCGACGGGACATCAGCCGGATCGTCAAGCGCATCATCCGTTCGGGTGTGACCGACGGATCGTTCGTCGTCCCCGATGTCGAGGGTGTCAACCTCGCCATCAATTCGCTCTGCGTCGACGTCTGCCGCTGGTTCCCCGGGGGCGGCTTCACCGATCCCGACGCAGTCGCCGACCTCTACGCAGAACTCGCACTGCGGATGGTCGGCGGCCCGGTCGGGCGCTAGCGCTCAGCGCAGTCGCGACTGCAACGCCAGGATGTCGCCGTGCATGAGGGCCTGGTAGCCCAGCATCAGCTCGTCGACACTCCCCATCTGGTCCCCGACGTTGTGGGTGTTCGCGGTGGACAGTTCGCGGTTGCCTGCGCGGGCGACGAGGTCGTCGATCCGCGAATCCAGGCTCATGGTCCGCTGCACCGCGGCGATCGACTGCAACTGCCGCTCGGCCTCGCCGAGGAGATCACCGATCCGGGCGAGGGCCGCCACCCGCTCCACCAGCTGACCCCACACCGGCGCGAGCGCCCGCCGCCGGGCCAGGATCTGATCGCGCGACGAGTCGTCGTGGGCGGACCGCATCGCCGCCGCGAGCTCCCCCTCGAGCCCCCGCAACGCGATCGTGTCCACCGCGATCTGCATCAACTCGTCCGCGAGGTCGAGTTGCATCCGCTGGACCGCGAAGTGATCCGACCGCCAGGCCGCCGAGCCGTCGATCCGGTCGTACAGCCGTCCGGCGAGGTAGAGCAGCGCGTCGAAGCGATCGGCGAATCGGTCACCGGGCTCGGCCGTCGCCCCCGCCAGTGCGTCCGCGGCCTTCCGGGCCGTGGCGCCCCACGGCGTCCGCTGCGCCAGCCCGGCGAGCCGCTCCGCTGTCGCCGACAGCGCCGCGACGGTGGCCTGGTCCGTGGGGCCGCGACGATCGGACACCGGACCGGGGGTCCGCGTCAACGCGTCGAACAGCACCTCCCGCTGCATCGGTTCGAGATGCACGCCGTCCCGCCGGTCCCGGCGGATCGCGCGGACCCCGTTCGCGTAGTGCGACGGCGAGTGCACGAAATGCGCTCGGGCGGTGAGCAACCGACGTTCCACCTCACCCGCTCGATAGGACGCGAGCACCTGCATCGCACCGGGACGCATCTGCCGCGCCTTGACGTCTGCCCGCGAGAACTCGTCGGCCAAGCGGCGCAGCTGCCCGTAGCCACCGGCGTCGGGCAGTCGTCGACCCAGCCGGCGACGGTTCGTCAGCACCTGCCGGGTCTCGAGGTCCAGGTGCCCGGCGGCGATCAGCACCGCGGCGTCCTGCGACAGTTCCGCCGCCGGACCGGCGAGCGGACCGTCGACGACATGCGCCGACTCGCACCACGCGCGAACCTGCGCGGTGATCTCGGCGCGACGGGCCACCGGATCGTCCGGCCGCCCGTTGCGCCCGGCGGTTGACTCGGCCATCTGGGCCTCCCGGGTCGAAGCGTTGACCTCCACTGTCCCAGAAAATCCCCCCGCTCGGCATGTGAGATCGCACCACTCACGCTGCGAGAGCCACCACCGCCGTCACCGAGGTCGGGTACCTGTCACAACGGCTTCAGGAACTCGTAGAAGCCGGGGGTCCGGTCCTCCCGCAGCCTGGTCAGTTTCCGGTAGCCGATCAGCCACCGGTCACCCTGCTTCCGGTACTCCTCGTGGTAGTGCCCGTATCCGTGCAGGTGCTCCTCACGGTCACCGTTCGTCCACCACAGCTTGTCCTCCATCGCCCACACCCCACGTGCTGTCGTGTCCGAGGTCAGCTCGATCTCCGGGGTGTGACCGTGATGGACCGTGGTGACACGGGTCGTCCCGTCGAGCAGTCCGCTGATGGCCCGCGTCAGGGCCTCCGGACCGACGACGCGGTTCGCCGTTCCGGACGTCCGCGGCTGCTTGTCGTCCGGCAGGCCGCCCCACGTCTCGGACACCACGTCGTCGGTGTGGAGGGTGGGATAGACCTCCCAACGCTTCTCGTCCATGCAGCGCAGTCGGGCGGCGAACAGTCGCTTGATCTCCTCGATCGCCAGGAGTTGTTCGGCCGGACTCAACGTGATCTGCGCAGTCATGCCCGTCAGCATCACGGATGCGGTATCCGCCGCGCGACGGCCTTCCCTCCCACCGGGACATCACGCGATTCGTGGTTCCGACACGAACCACCAGACCACGAACCTATGATTGATGCGACGCGAATCACCGAACGATCGGGTGCTCCGATGCGAGATGTGAAGGCGCACATACGTACCACCGTTGCCGGTGTCGGCGCGGTCGGGTTGCTGTTCCTCGCCGGCTGTTCGAACAGCGAGGATCCGGGTCCGCCGTCGAACGAGGACGTTGCCGGCCTGCTCGCCGAGTGGAACGACGCCCTGGCGACCGGTGACCCCGAGACCGTCGCGGCGCTCTACGCCCCTGACGCGGTGCTGATACCCACCGTCTCGAACGAGATCCGCACCGGCCACGACGCGATCGTCGCCTACTTCACCGACTTCCTGCCCCGGCGGCCGAGCGCCGTCGTCGAGCAGTCCGTGATCACCGCCCTCGACACGGACCACGTGATCGACTCCGGCGTGTACCGCTTCACGCTCCACGACGGCAACGAGGTCTCGACCGTCGACGCGCGCTACTCATTCGTCTACGAGAAGCAGGGCGACGACTGGCTGATCGTCAACCACCACTCGTCGGCGATGCCTGAGGACTGATTCCGGCTTCATGGCAACGTGACCCGCCGGGCGACCTGGCATTCAGTCGTCGGGCACCGTCGGGTCGGGCATGTTGCGGCCCGCACGCGCCGCGAGCACCATGTCGCACCCCAGCACGTCCGCGACGGCGGCGAGCACGTCCAATTGCACTGTCGCGCGGCCCGACTCGATGGCCTGCACGCTCGACCTGGACACGCCTGCCCGTGCCGCGAGCCGGGCCTGCGTGAGCCCGAGTTGCAGTCGGCGGGCCGCGAACCCGTCGGCGAGGCGACCGGCGGACGGGCGGGTGCTGCGCCGCGGACGCGAGCGGGCGTCGATCGTCGGTGGTCCGGCGTCGGTCACCGCGCACCATCTCCTCGCGTCAGATGTGTGCAGTCTGCGCCGACCACCGAACCCTGTCCAGGTGCTAACCTGCGGCGACCATGACTTTTCTGGCGCTGGTCCGGCACGGCGAGACCGAGTGGAACGCGGAACGACGACTGCAGGGCTCGTCCGACATTCCGCTCAACGACACCGGCCGCGTCCAGGCCGCACGCGCTGCCGAACTCCTCACCGGCAGCACCTGGGACCTGTTGGTCAGCTCGCCGCTGTCACGCGCTGCGGAGACCGCGGACATCATCGGCGCACGCATCGGTCTGACCCGGTCCGCGACGTATCCGGGGCTGGTCGAACGGCACTTCGGGGAGGCCGAGGGCGCGACCGACGAGGATCTCTGGGACCGCTGGCCGGACGGCCGCTACCCGGGGATGGAATCACGGACCTCGATGACCCGCCGTGGGCTCGGCGTCCTCGACGACCTCGCCTCCCGTCACCCTGGGGCTTCGGTCGTCGCGGTCAGCCACGGCGGACTGATCCGCTCGGTGATCGGTGCCGTCAGCGGCCTGTGGGCACCGCGGATCCCGAACGCGGGGATCACCACGTTCCGTCACGACGGCACCCAGTGGAACCTCCACACCGTCAACGGCTACGGCGTCGTGGAGCGGGCACCGGTCGAACCGTGAACGCGGGCCGCGTCGCGGCGGGTCGCGCGGGTGCCCGGACGACGCCTCGGGCCATACTGTGGGGGTGCGCCGATCACACCTGGCCGCGGCGGCCGTACTCCTGACAGCGTTGTCGCTCCCCCAGCCCGCGACGGCCGTCGCATCGTCGGCCCCGGCCGGGTGCGTTCCGTTCGGGACCGCGCAACTGCCTCCCGGCGTCCCGTCCGGCGGCGGACGACTGGGTCTGACGAACCTCCCGGAACACCTCGGTTCCTCCGCTCCGGGCAGTGTCGAACTCCGCACGGAGACAACGCAGTTCAACAGGTTCTGGGACTTCGCACTGGTTGACCGCGCCCTGCTGACCAGGCCGCGCGGGTCCGCCGAGCCGTGGCGGTACGCTCCGATGCCGGAGTGCCTGCGTGGCCACCTGGTCGGCATCTCACTGGACGACGACGAACTGATCGCGGTGGACGAGTCCGGGTGGATCTACACGATGGACAATGCGTCGCAGGATCCGATCTGGTGGAACTGGACCTCGGCGTGGGGTGCACCGCTGTGGTTCGACTCCGGACGGCAACTGCCCGACGCCCGGACCGGCGGGTGGGCACTGAGCGTGTCCTCGCCGTGGGACAACCAGACGTACACAGACATCGCCGGCCGCATCCACTACATCGGGTTCGGCAAGATGACGATGCTGCCCGCGCTCACCGGCGACGGCAGCCGCATCACCTACGCCGATCCGTGGCTGCCCAACGACGACAGCTACGAGATCGGCGGTCCGCTCGGCGGCCGGTTCCGCGCCACCGCACTGTCCGCGTCCGGCTCGACCACCTTCGTGACGAACGAGTTCGGCGACATGTACACGCGCACATTCGACTTCGACTCCTCCGGCTCGGATTCGATCTTCTTCCGCTACAGCTGGGACGACCAGTCCGGCAAGCCGACAGCACCGAACCTGGTGGTCGAGACTCTCGACAAGAACACCGCCGCGATCCAGCTCCCGGCGCCGGACTGGGTGCATCAGCCGAAGATCCCCGGAGAGATCACCTCCGCGATCAGCGTGCACTCCACCGGCCCCGGTCCGGGACGACGCGAACTGCGGGTCGAGGGCAGCCGCGGCGGCGAGGACGGCTTCTGGCACAAGGACCTGAGCGCGCCGTCCTGGGACTTCACCGCGACAGGCGCGCACCCACTCGGCAGGCCGCTGCAGAACTCACCGCAGGACCGCTCGGCGGACACGCTGGCGCCACCCGCACCGTGGAACCTGTCCGCCTCGCTACCCGCACGGGACGGTGCGCTCGACGCCCAGGTGCTGATCGACATCGGATTCCCGTACTCGGTGGTCGATCCGCGTCTGCTCGACGCCGTCGGCAGTCACGCCACCCCGTCCGGGTACCGGCTGGAGGTGACGGCGTTCGATCCCGCGTCCACGACGCGCCCGGCGACCGTCGTCGCGCCGGACGGGTCCCGGATACCGGTGCTGCTGCACACCGCCGACGGGCTGCGGATGACGCCGCGCGGACCTGGTCTCGACGACAACCCCCGGCATCTGGTCGGCGCGATCGAGACGACCGACGACGGGCCCGGCCCCGCGCGGGACGCCTTCGCCCGCGACTGGATGCGCGGCAAGACCGTCGCCCCCGTCACCCTCAGCGCGACCGAGTCGGACCTGGTCGTGCGGTGACGGTTCCGGGACCGGGCCGCGAACCGACAGTGGTGTCCTGACGCCGTACGGCATACCCTGGAACAATGAGCGGGCGGAATCTCCGTCTGTGGACGGCGATCACTGCGGCGACCCTCCTGGTTCCCATCGGGTGCGGCTTCGACGCCGACGGCGCCGTCGCCCGGAGCGCCACCGAATCCGACACCGGCGACCCGACCACCGACGATCCGGCGCCCAGCACCCCGAGCACCACGCGGGATGCGCCGACGCCGCCTCCGACCACGAGCCGGGAGGCCCCGACCACCCGGTCGCGGACCACGACCAGGAATCCGGCCACCTTCGAACTTCCCGTTCTCCCGACCGGACTCCCCGTGGTCGCGAACGGAGTGGCGCCGCCGACCGAGGGTGCCGCGCTGGCGGTGACGGACGTGCTGGTGGAGTCACGCGCCGGCGTCGTCCGCGTCACCTACGTGTTCACCGGGAACGGCATGCCCGGCTGGAACGTCCGGTACGTCGACAGCGCGGTCCTGGACGGCAGCGGCGACACCCTGGACGTCCCCGGTGAATCGGTGCTCGAGGTGTCGCTCAGCGGTGTCGGGTACCCGTTCGACACCGGGATCGCGCCCTACGGGGGCCCGAACCCGCGCCCGGGCACCGGGTTCGTGACGGAGGTCCACCTCATGCCGGCGTTCGAGGGTCGCACCCAGTCGGTCGTCGGACTGGCGAACGAACCCCGCCCGGCCGCGGTGACGACGGCGGTCGACCCGGTGCGGGTCGTCGTCGAGATCCAGCCCTGACCGCCGGCGGGTGTCCGGCCCGTCGATACAGTCGTGACCGTGAACGAGATCGCAGACCTGGATCGCTTTGAGCCCGTGGTGGATCCGCGCCCGGTGGACACCCCGTGGCCGGAACTCCAGTGGCCGATCGCCGACGGCGTGGAACTGGTCGGCGACGTCGTGCGCCTGACGACCGCCGATCCGGATGCGGACGCGGTGGAACTGTTCGCCGCGATCGACCACGATGCCGTCTGGTCCCACATTCCCCTGCGGCCCTCGGGACCGGACGAGCTCGCAGAGCTGCTCCGGAAGTGGGCGGCGTCGCCGGACTGGCATGCCTGGACGGTCCGGCTGCGGCGTGAGGTCGGCGGCCTACCGGCCGGGTCGGTCGTCGGGATGACGTGTTTCCTGGGCGTGAGCGTCCACGACGCGAGCCTCGAGATCGGAGCCACCACCTTCGATCCGCGTGTGTGGGCGAGCGCGGTGAATCCGGAGTCCAAGCTCCTGCTGCTCACCCATGCTTTCGAGACATTGCACGCCGGGCGGGTCCAGCTCAAGACCGACACCCGCAATCACCGCTCGCAGCAGGCCATCGCGCGGCTGGGTGCGCGGTACGAGGGGACGCTGCGGCGACACTTCCGCCGCGCGGACGGCAGCGTCCGCGACACGGTCATGTTCTCGATCGTCGCGGAGGACTGGCCGGGGGTGAACGAGCGTCTCGCCGCGCGACTGCGGCGGTAGCCGACGCTACGACGAGGGGCCGGCGGACGAATCGTCCACCGGCCCCTCGTCGTGTCACTCCTAAACGCCCGCGATCGCCTCCAGCGGCTTGGTGCGCGCCGCGCGGACGGCCGGCCACATCGCCGCGAGAACACCCACGAAGGCAGACCCGAGGAGCATCCCGACGACCTGGCCCCACGGCACCGCGAGGGTGCCGAGGCCCTCGTCGGCCAGGGTCCGGACGAAGCCCCACCCGAACGCGAGTCCGAGGATCACGCCGACGGCGGCACCGAACACCGCGATCAGCACCGACTCAAGGTAGATGATGCGACGCACCTGGGGGCGCTGCATGCCGACCGCCCGCAGCATGCCGATCTCCCGGCGGCGTTCGACCACCGACAGCGCGAGGGTGTTGACGATGCCGAGGATGGCGATCACCACCGCGAGCGCCAGCAGTCCGTAGAGGACGGCCAGCAGGGTGTTGATCTGCTGCGCCTGCTCACCCTTGAACTCGTCCTTGTCCTTGACCTGGACGACGAGGAACGGGTCGCTCGCCTGCTCCAGTTGTCCTCGGAGGCCGGCGATGTCGGTGCCCGGGGCAGCCTTCACGAGGACCGCCAGGTCAGCGCGCATCACGGCGGGCACCAGCTGCTGGTACACCGACTCGGACGTGAACCAGTCACCCAGGAGCTGGTTGTCGACCAGGATGCCGGTGACGGGTGCGGTCACCACGACGCCGTCCTTGTTCGTCATCGTCACCGGTGAACCGAGAGTCAGCCCCTTCTCGGCGGCGAACGACTCGGAGACGACGATCACGGTGCCGTCGAGCGCCGCGCTGCCCTCTCTCAGTTCATAGTCGATGACGCCGTCGAGCTGTCCGCCGATGCCGGTGCCGAACGAGTCCTCGTCGTCGATGGTCACGGGCAGCGGATGCAGTGCCACCGCCTCGTGGACCCCCGGGACCTGCGCGGCGGCGTCGGCGACGCCGACGGGAACGCCGATCTGCGGCGGTCCGGTGAGGATGTAGTCGGCGGACACCCCGCTGTCGACGAGCTCGTCGATGCTCGCCTTGGCGGAGGATCCGAACACGCCGATGACGGTGACCAGCATCAGCCCGAGGGTAAGCGCGAACGCCGTCGCGGCGGTACGCCGCGGATTGCGGACGGCGTTGGTGCGGGCGAGTCGGCCGACGGCACCGAACGGGCGGGTGAACACCGCTCCGAGGCCGCCGACCACGGGACGCGACAGCGCGGGCGAACCGAGCAGGACAGCGAGGATCAGCGTCGCGGCGCCGGCGCCGACGGTCGCCGCGGCACTGCCTCCCGTGCCCTGCGACCCGATCACCAGCAGCGCGAGACCGAGCACGCCGAACACCGCACCGACGAGCGTGCGCACCCGGAGCGAGTCTCCCGTGGAGGACGACTCCTCCCGCATCGCGGCGACGGGCGGAACCTTCGCGGCCCGCTGGGCAGGCGCGTACGCGCTGACGACGGTGACCAGCACACCGATGAGCACCGCGACGATCACCGTGCGCGGCTCGAGCTGCAGCGGCCCGGACGGCAGCCCGACGTCGGCGGCGTTGAGCACGGCCCGCAGACCGTACGCCAACCCGACGCCGGCGGCGATGCCGATCACGCTGCCGATGACGCCGACGATCAGCGCCTCGGTGACCACCGAGCGACCCACCTGCCCGCGGCTGGCGCCGACCGCGCGGAGCAGGGCGAGCTCCTTGAGCCGCTGCGCGACGATCATCGAGAAGGTGTTGTAGATGATGAACGTCCCGACCAGCAGCGCGATCGCACCGAACGCGAGCAGGAAGTAGTTCATGAACTTGAGCGCGGAGGTGACCTCCGCCTTCACGTCCTCGCGGACCTCGTCGCCGGTCTGCACCTTCAGGTCGGGCAGCGCGGTGGCGACCTCGTCGCGCAACTGCTCCGGGGTACGGCTGCCGTCGCCTGCCACGTCGACGTAGTTCACGTGCTCGCCGTCGGTGAAGAGTTCCGTGGCCTGCTCGGCCGGGAACAGCGCGCCGACGTATCCGCCGGTGTCCGTGGGCACGGAGTAGATGCCCGTGACGGTGACGGTGAGGACGCCGTGTGCCGGGACCAGTACCTGGGTGGTGTCGCCGACCGACAGTCCGGCGCGCTCGGCGCCGCCCTCGTTCAGCGCGATCTGGCCGGGACCGGACGGCGGCGCTCCCGCCACGAAGGTCTCCGGCTCACCGAGCGCCTGGTCCGGCGGGATGTACGTCGAGCCCATGCTGGGCGCGCCGCCGGTCTGCACCGGTGTCTTGTCCGCGCCGAGCAGGACGAGCTGCCCCTCGACGGACGGCACCACCGAACGCACGCCGGGAAGCTCGCCGACCGTCGCGGCGTCCGCGAGCGGGACACCGCTCGATCCCTGTTCCTGGGCGGACACCCGGACGTCCACGCCCTTCGCCGCGTCCTCGAACAGCCCGTCGAAGGTGCGCTGCAGGGTGTCGGTGAAGACGAACGACCCGGTGACGAAGGCGGTGCCGAGCACCACCGAGAGCACCGTCAGGGCGAGCCGCACCTTGTGTGCGGCGAGGTTGCGCAGTGAGACCTTGCGCATCGGGTTCTTGACCACTGTCGCCACGGTCAGCCCCGAACCTGAACGCGGGAGTCGAGACCCTTCATCCGGTCGAGGACGGTGTCGGCGGTCGGCTCGCGCAGTTCGTCGACGATCTGCCCGTCGGCGAGGAACACGACCCGGTCGGCGTAGCTCGCGGCGCGCGGGTCGTGGGTGACGATGACGACGGTCTGGCGGAACTCGTCGACCGCCGCGCGCAGGATGGACAGCACCTCACCCGACGAGTGCGAGTCGAGGTTGCCGGTCGGCTCGTCGCCGAAGATGATCTCCGGCTGCCCGGCCAGTGCACGCGCACACGCGACACGCTGCTGCTGGCCGCCGGACAGTTCGCTCGGCCGGTGCGTGAGCCGGTCCGTCAGCCCGAGGCGGGTGAGCACGGAGTCGAGCCACTCCTGGTCGACCTTGCGGCCGGCGATGTCGAGCGGGAGTGTGATGTTCTCCAGGGCCGTCAGCGTCGGGACGAGGTTGAACGCCTGGAAGACGAAACCGATACGGTCGCGGCGCAGCGCCGTCATCTGCTTGTCCGACAGTTCGGTCAGGTCGGTGTCGCCGATCAGCACGGAACCCGACGTCGCCGCGTCCAGGCCGGCGAGGCAGTGCATGAGTGTGCTCTTGCCGGAACCGGACGGCCCCATGATTGCGGTGAACTCTCCGCGGGCGAAGTCCGCGGTGACACCGCCCAGCGCGGTCACGGTCGTCTCTCCCGAGCCGTACGTCTTGGTCAGGTTCACCGCTCGCGCGGCGACCTCCGCGGATGTCGGGTCGGGTGCGGCGTGCGCGCTCATGGGCGGCCTTCCTGAGGTTCAGGGGTCGCCGGACCGGTCGATCCGACGCGTCCATACTTACCGTCGGCGCCGACAGCCGCCATCAGGGACCACCCTGATCTTCGATTCGGGGTGGTCCCAGACGGGGCCGACCGGGCTCAGGACCGGGGCCGCAGGGTCGCGAACGCGACTGCCGCCGCGACGACCATGAGCACCGCACCGATACCCGAAGTCACGACCACACCGGCATCGAACGCGGCGTGGGCCGAGTCGAGCAGTGCGGAACCCTCCGCGGCGGGGAGGTCCGCCGCGACGTGGTGTGCGCCGCCGAGGGTCTCGCCCGCCTGGGCCGCAGCCCCGGCGTCGACGCCCGCGGGCACCGTAAGGTGCGCCCGGTACGACGCCATCAGGATCGACCCCAGCACGGCGGTGCCGAGCACGGCGCCGAGTTCGTAGGCGGTCTCGGAGACTGCCGAGGCGGCACCCGCCTTCTCGGGTGCGACACCCGACACGATGAGGTCGTTCGAGATCGTCTCGGCAGCGCCGATACCCGCACCGAGCAGGGCGAAGGCGGCGATGACGGGGGCGATCGCGGTCGGCGAGGCGAACGCGAGCACGGTCAGGTATCCGAGCGACGACACCAGCAGGGCGACCACGACCACGGTCCTCGGCTGCACGCGGCGGACCAGCGGGACCACGGCGAGACCCGAGACGACCATGACGGCCAGGCCCGGAAGCAGCGAGATTCCCGCCTGCATGGGGCTCTGCCCGACCACCAACTGCAGGTGCTGCGAGACGAAGAACAGGAAGCCGACGAGGGAGAACACGCTGAGCAGGTTCACCGCGACGGCACCCGAGAATGTCGGCACCCGGAACAGGCGCACGTCGAGCATCGGAGTCCTGCGCGTCAGCTGACGACGGACGAACAGGATCGACGCGGTGACGCCGACGACCGCGGGAATGACGGTCTGCCCGATCGGTCCACCGTGCGCGAGGTTCTTGACCGCGTACACGATCGGGGCGAGCGCGATCAGCGACAGCAGGATGCTCGTCGGATCCACCGGTCCCGGATTGGGGTCCTTCGACTCGGGCACGAAGATCGGGGCGAGGACCAGGAGCGGAATCAGGACGACCGGGGCGAGCAGGAACACCGAACCCCACCAGAAGTGCTCCAACAGGAATCCGCCGACGATCGGTCCGAGCGCACCGCCTGCCGCGAAGCAGGCCGCCCAGATCGCGATGGCGAGCCTGCGCTGGTTCGGGTTCAGGAAGATGTTGCGGATCAGCGACAGCGTCGACGGCATGAGCATGGCGCCGAAGAAGCCGAGCAACGCACGTGCTGCGATGAGTGCTTCCGGCGTCGGCGCGTACGCAGCGAGCACGGAGACCACGCCGAATCCGGTCGCGCCGATCAGTAGCAGGCGGCGACGGCCGAGTCGGTCGCCCATGCTGCCCATCGAGACCAGCAGGCCCGCGAGGACGAGCGGGTAGATGTCGATGATCCACAGCTGCTGGGCTCCGGTCGGACCCATCGAGGACGAGATCGACGGCAGCGCGAAGGAGAGAACGGTGTTGTCGACCGACACGAGCAGCACCGGCAGCATGAGCACTGCCAGTGCGATCCAGCCACGCGCGCCCACCGAGGGGGCGTACGTCGGCTGTGCGCGATGGCTGAGGGTGGTCGACATGACTGTTCGGCTTTCTGCTCTCGTGATGGTGCCCGAGGGGACGGATGAACATCGTTACTGTACCAGCTGGACGGTACAGTAACCCGGGTTCGGGGGGTGGATGTGGGTAGCATCTCCATTCGTGCCCCGCCCACCCGCCGCCCGCGCCAAGCTCCTCGACGCGTTCGTCACCATCCTCATCGACCAGGGTGAGCGCGCCACGACTCTCGAAGCCGTCGCCACCGCCGCCGGGGTCTCCAAAGGCGGCCTGCTGTACCACTTCGGATCCAAGGACGCCCTCGTCGACGGCCTGCTCGCACACCTGGTCGAACTCGCGGACGACGACGTGCGGATCATGCGGGAGGCACCCGAGGGCGCGGCGGCCTACTACGTGCGGAGTTCGAACTTCGAGAACTCGGCGCTCGATCGGGCCATCGTCGCGGCGACCCGGCTGAGCCAGGGCGAGAACGCCGCCGCCCAGCAGACCCTGCAGCGCATCCAGCAGGGCTGGATGGACGCGCTCACCGACCAGGTCCGCGATCCCGCGGTCGCGCGGGCGATAGTCCTGCTCGGCGACGGGCTCTACTACCGCGCCGCTTTCGCAGGCAAGGCGCTCACCGCGACGGACCAGGAAATGGACGAACTCCTCCAGATCGTCGGGCGGATCGTGGGCGGCGACGCCTAGGCTGGACTCCATGCGCATCGGAGCTCATGTACGCCAGGACGACGACCCGATCGGAGCAGGTGAGGCGCTCGGCGCCGAGATCGTGCAGCTGTTCCTGACCGACCCACAGAAATGGAACAAGCTGACTCCGCACCCGAAGACGGAGCAGATCCTGGCCAGCCCGATCGACGTGGTGGTGCACTCGTCGTACGTCATCAACGTGGCCTCACTGAACAACCGGATCCGGATCCCGTCCCGCAAGTCCGTCACCGAACAGGCGAAGGCGGCCGCCGACATCGGCGCCATCGGGCTGGTCGTGCACGGCGGCCATGTGCGGGACGGCGAGGACCCCGCCGAGGGGTTCGCAAACTGGCGCAAGCTGTTCGAGCGCGAGGCCGACAAGGGCGGCTTCGCGGTGCCGATCCTGATCGAGAACACCGCCGGCGGCGACGCGGCGATGGCCCGTCGCTTCGACGACATCGCCCGGCTGTGGGACGAGGTCGGCGAGTTCGGCGCCGGCTTCTGCCTCGACACCTGCCACGCCTGGGCGGGCGGCGAGGACCTCGTCGGGGTCGTCGAGCGGGTCAAGGCGATCACCGGCCGCATCGACCTGGTGCACCTGAACAACTCCCGCGACGAGTTCGACTCCGCGCGGGACCGCCACGCGAACCTCGCCGACGGCACCATCGACGCGGCGGTGCTCGCCGAGATCGTCCGCACGGCAGATGCACCGGTCATCCTCGAAACCCCCGCCGACGGCATCGCGGACGACCTCGCCTACCTGCGCGAACAGCTCTAGACCTGTGCGCACTTCTGGTAGTTGGGGCTACCGGAAGTGCGCACAGGGCGCGTAGCGCCTACAACTGTTCGGCGATCTCCTTGATGCGCGCCAGGCGACGATCCCACTGCGCGCCGATCGTTTCGAGCCGGCGGCCGACCGCGCTGAGCGCGGATCCGAGGGCGCGGTAGCGCACCTCCCGACCGACCGGCACCCTCTCGACGAGGCCGGCGGCCTCCAGTGCGGTGAGGTGTTTCGCGACGGCCTGCCTGCTGACCGGAAGTCGTTCGGCCAACGCCGACGCCGAGAGGTCCTCCGCGCCGAGCAGCGTGAGGATCTCCCAGCGGGTGTCGTCCGCGAGCGCCGCGAACACCAGAGTCGGGGCGGCCTCCGGGTCCCGGACCGTCATGCCGCGACTCCCTCCAGGTAGGCGACGAGCTCGTCGAGTTCGGAGTTCCAGCCCTGCCGGTTGCTCTCCAGCCCACCGAGGCGGGTCTCCTCGTCGTCGCCGATCCTGTCGAAGCCGGTCTCGACCACGGTCAGCACGGTCGACTCCCCTTCCGCGACGAGCGTGAACCGTACCTCGGTGGCGCGGTCGAACTCGAGGTCGCCCGGCCGGTTCTGCCAGCGGTACGCGAACGTCGTCGGCTCGTCGACCTCGGTGACCTCCAGCGGGAACTCACCGTGGCCGTCCCAGCCGAAGCTGCCGCGCGCACCCACTTCCAGACTGTCGATGCGGGCTGTCTGCCCGAACCAGCGGGCGATGTGCGCGGGGTCGGTGAGCGCCTGCCAGACCTTCTCGCCGGGGGCGTTCACCACCACGGTGCGGCTGACGGTGTACCGATCGGCGTCGATGACGGCCGCATGTGTGTTCGTCATGTCGTGCTCCTGTTCGCCCGAGTCGATCACTGTGCAACCCAATGGTTGCATAAATGCCAGCCGAGTGCAACCTTTCAGTTGCACTCTTTCTCGTGAACATGTCGGTGCCCGGCAGTCTCCCGGCCGATTGTTAAATTCGGCGGGTGGATTCCCTTCTCGACACCCTGTCCTCCCCGTCCGCTCCGTGGTGGGCGGTGCCGGTGTCGATGATCGTCGGGGTGCTGCTCGGTGTGTTCGCGGTCCGGCGCGGTCGTCCCGCACCCGCCCCCGTCGCCGCGGCGCCCCTCGATCCGTCTGTGCGCGCACTCTACGTCCGATTCGTTTCCGCCACCGACATCGCACACAACGCTGCCGTATCGGTCGACCCGGACGTCCTCGCCGATGCCGACCTCGCCGAGGCACTCGACTCCGGCGACCCCGATCTCCGCGCCCTCGCGGGCTCCATCGTCGACCTGGACGTCATGGTCAACGAGTTGCGCCTTCTCGCACCGACTTCCGTCGTGAACGCCGCAACCGACTTCTTCCGCCTCGTCACCGAGGCCACCATGGACGGCATCCACGACTGCGACGACTTCCGCGTGCGGTACGACGCCCACAAGTCGGAGTTCGTCGACGCGGTGCGGGCCGCGGACGGCCGGGGCCGGCTCGGCACGAGCTGAGCCGGCCCCGCCAGTCACACCGCCTGCGAGTCCTTGCGGTCCGCAGCCGGACCGGAAATACCGACGGGCACAGTGTCGTCGGCGTGCATCTCACCGACCTCCGACTTGAGGATCCGCATCGACCGCCCGAGCCCCCGAGCCGCCTCGGGCAGCTTCTTGGATCCGAACAGCACCAGCAGCACGACCGCGACTATCGCCCAGTGCGCCGGGCTCAGCGCGCCCATCAGCCGGCCGCCGCGTCATCGGGGTACACCGCGTCCACTTCGACCTCCACGAGCCAGCCGTTCACCGGGAGGCTGCCGACCTCGAGTGCAAATCGGGTGGGCCGGGAGTCGTTGCGTTCCAGTGGCGCCGCGGGTTCGGCGGTGCCGAGCGGAACGAGTTCCGTGTCGCCGCTGTCGAGGTTGGTGTTGGCGAAGAACTGCCGGTAGGCACGGTTCCAGCCGGCGTAGTCGGCGCGGTCGGTGCCGGGCGCGTTGTCGAGGAACACGCGCATCGTGGTGACGTCGGCGAGGGTCAGTCCCTGCGCCTCGAGGTTGGTCCGGATGTTCTTGAGCACGTTGATGCCCTGTGCCTCGGTGACGGTGACACCGGCGGGAAGGACGCCGCCGGTGAACATCGAGTCGATGTACGACTCCGGACTTCCCTGTGGCGCGGCCTTGTTCGACGCAGACGGGCCGAGACCGCTCGACTTGTAGACGGTGGCGCCGGACCGGATGGTGACGCCCTGCGCGATCATCGGGTTCGCCTGGCCCGGCTCCAGGACCGGGGCGGCGACGGGCGTGGACTCGGTCGGCGCCGGCTCGGTCGCGTCGTCGGACGACGAGCAGGCGGTGAGCACCACCGCGGCGGCCGCGAGGCCTGCGGCGAACGTGCTGGTGCGAGTGCTGAGCTTCATGGGATCTCCTGAGATGTGGGGGTGTGTCAGGCGGCGGTGGCGACGCGCTCGTGCAGCTTGGTGACGGTGTCGCGGCCCGAGGTGAGGGCGCCGTGGATCCACGCGATGGCGTTGGACAGGTGGTCACCCGCGAAGTAGATGCGGTCGACGGGTTCGAGCAGCTTCTCGTACTCGGGGGTGGCGACGCCGCCGTGCGAGTCGCCCGCACCCTTCCAGCTCATCCAGGCGCCCTCGGAGTACTTGATCCGCCGCCAGCTGCCCGAGAACGACGACGCGACGTCCCGGTTGTACCGCTCGCCGTGGATGAGCGATCCCTCCGCGAGCGCCTTCGCCAGCCGCTGCCGGTGCGTCAGCGACTCGAACGCCTGCTGTCGACGCCCGGTGTTGTAGTACGCCACCACGACACCGCGATCCGAGTGGAAGTGGTCGTACGGGAACATGATCTGCGCGATGTCCATGTCGGTGTTCGAGGCGCCGCCGTAGATGCGGTCCTCGGTCTCCCACCAGCGCCGCGAGTACTCGATGCCGAGCTTGCCCGCGGACGCGGGCACCGCGCCCTGCAGCGCGAGCAGCACATCGGACGGCAGGTTGTTGTCGAGGCGGCCGACCAGGTTCGGCGGGACGGTGCAGATGCAGTAGTCGGCGGTGATCGTGTGCCGGGTGCCGTTCTGCTTGTACTCGACGGTGACGCCGTCGGGGACGTTCTTCATCGACGTGACCTCGGCGCCGAACTTGATCTTGTCGCCGAGCTTGTCCCGGAAGGCGTACATGATGCGGTCCATGCCGCCGACCGGCGTCATCATCTGCATGGCCTGGTCGAAGCCGAACTCGAAGGAGAACGCGCGGCCGATGCCGCCCTGGATCACGTCGGACATTCCGAACGGCTTCGTCTCGGTGCCGAAGTTCAGACCCGCGCCGGGACCGGCGGCCGGGCCGCCCTCGTACCCGCGGCGGGACGAGCCGAGGTAGCGGCCGTCGCTGGACAGGTCGCCGAAGTCACGCAGGAAGCTGGACAGCTTCTCCTTGTCCTCCGGCGTCAGCTCGGTGTCGAGGGCCCCCATCGACGTCGCCTTGTGCAGCAGTTCGGAGACGTAGCCGTAGGTGTCGGCCTTGGCGGCGCGGTACTGGATCGACTGGTTCGAGGTCGCCGTGTTGCCGGTGTAGTGGACGACGGTGTTCGAGTTCTGGTTTCCGAAGGGCTGCACCTCGACGCCGAGTTCACGGCAGTAGTCGAGGGTGATGTGGCTCTGCGGGATGCGGGTGGCGCCCAGGTTGTAGAAGTGCCCCTCGGAGAAGGTGCAGGTCTGCGTCTCGCCACCGATCTCGGTCTCGGTGGTGCCTGCGCGCACCGAGTACACACGACCGCCGGGCCGGGTGCGCGCCTCGAGCAGGGTGACGTCGTAGCCGGCCTTGGCGAGTTCGTACGCCGACACCAGCCCGGAGGGGCCGCCGCCGAGAACCACGACCGAGGTGGAGCCGGGCGCCTTCCCGATCAGGTCACCCGCGGCGGGTGCCTGGAACCGGACGGGGACACCGGCCGTCGCAGGGGCAAGCCCGAGGGTCGCCATCGCGCCGTAGGCGAGTCCCGCTCCGCCGGTCATGCCCAGGCCCCGCACGAAAGATCTTCTGGTGACGTTCACTTCTCGACTCCCATCGCACTCACGCCGATCGCTCGGCCGAGGGGTAAGGCACCCTCGTCGCTGTTCGGTGGCAATGGTTTCGGTGGTGTGAGTCCGATCCGCTACGCCGACGAAAACGGTTCGGACCACTGACTGGGAGAGGCGCACGCCGACCCGTCCCACTCGAAGTACTTCGCACGACTCACGACAGAAACGTGCGTGCAACACGACGTCGTTAGCGTCTGGCGCGGCCGGCTTCGCCACACCCGGCCACCAGTGGGAGGTTCCATGACCGCGCTCGGATCGTCCGCGCTGGCGGACGCGATCGCCCGCTCGTTCACCGAGGACGAGCCGACCCGACCGGCGATGTCACCGCTGCGTGCCCTCGGCCGCAGGCAACTGTCCGGCGCCGAGGTACTCGCCCAGTCCGTGGCGACCACCGCACCCGCCGCGTCGATGGTGCTGCTGCCCGCGACGATGCTGACCCATCACGCACTGACGTCGGGACTGATCGCCGTCGTGGTCGCGACCGTATTCGTCACCCTGATCGCGTGGTGCATGACGCAGTTCACCCGCCGGATGGTGGCCTCGGGCGGCCTCTACGCGTTCGTCGCGAAGGGCCTCGGGGTCCGCGCCGCACTCACGACCGGCGTCGCGATGGCGGTCAAGTACCTCGGGAGCGGCGCCTTGACGCTGTATCACGGAGGGCAGGCGGTGATCGCCGTCGCCGCGCAGTGCGGCGTCGAGATCCGCGGCCCGGCAACGAGCGTCGTGTACCTGGCGATCGCGGCCGCGATCCTCACGGCCCTGCTGCGCGGGGTGCGATTCGCGGCACTCGCGATTCTCGTCGTCGAGGTGTGCTCGCTGGTGTTCATCGTCGGGTTGATGTCGTTGTCGGGGAACGAGACCGTGCACGTCGTCCCCGGCGACGACGGTGGCGCGTTGCTCCCCGTCGTCCTCACCGCACTGTTCGCTCTCGCGGGATTCGAGAGCGCCACCTTCATCGCACCCGAAGCGCGTCGGCCGATGGTCACGGTGACCCGCACCGTCCTCGCGACACCCGCGATCTGCGGCGCCCTGTTCGTGTTCGCGGGCTGGGCGGCGTGGAGCGGGCACGCCGACACGCTGGTCGGGGCCTACCTGCACGGCACGTCGACCGGGATCAGTCCGGTGGTGGTCGCCCTCCTGCACCTGGGCATGTGCTGTTCGTGGCTCGCGTCGGCGATGGCGTCGTCGAATGCCGCGTCCCGGCTGCTGTACTCGATGGGCGTCGAGGGCGTGTTACCGCGCGCGCTCGGCGTCGTGCACCGGGGCCTGCGTACGCCGTCCGTGGCGCTCGTCGCGGCGACCGCGGTGCTCGCGGTCGGCGCCGCGACGTTCGCCGCCGTCGGTCACGTCCCCGACTGGACACGCGTCACCCTGCGGGTGGCACTCCTGATCGCCTACGTCCTGGTGGCGGTGGCCGCCGTCGCCTTCCTGACCCGGATCAACGAACTGACGGCGCCGACCGCGTGGGCGGCTCGCGTCGCGGCTGCAGGCGGTGTCGCGGTCGGCGGATACGTCGTGATCGGACACGCCGTCGACGGACGGTTCGGCGCGCTGGTGGCAGCCGTCGCGATCGTTTCCGTGGCCACGGCCTGGTACCTGTACCTGCGCCGGGCGCGACCCGGCGCCCTCGCCGTGGTGGGCGTGTTCGACAGTCCCGAGTCCGGCGACGTCCTGCCGGGCGCCGGGGCGTTCGCCGAGAACTCCCACGGCAGGATGGCACTGGTCGGCGCCGATCATCCGGACGCGGTGCGACAGTGAGCGTGCGGACGGCCGAGCCGGGCGGGCACGAGCCGCGCGCGGTCCAGCGCGCGCTGGCGCTGCTCGAGGCGGTCGCCACACTCGGATCGGGCGCATCGGCGCGGGACGTCGCGGTGCTGACGAAGATCCCACCCGCGACGGCGTACCGCCTGCTCAACCTCCTCGTCGCGGACGGCTACCTCGTCCGGGTCGAGGACCTGTCCGGGTTCGCCCTCGGACGACGAACCCGCGAACTGGCCGGCGCTTCCGCGACCGCACCGGTGCCCGACCCGGGCCCGGTTCTCGAGGAGCTGCGGTCGCAGGTGCGACACGGCATCTACCTGGCGTCCTACAGCGGTGGGCGGGTTCACCTCGTCGACCGCGACCCGGACCACGAGTTGGCAGGCGAGTCGACGTGGACCACCCACCTGCACGCGTCGGCGATCGGCAAGCTGCTGCTGGTACAGCGACCGGAACTGATCGGCGGCGGGCCCCTTCGTCGCGTCACCGAGTGCACCAAGACCGAACCGGCCGACGTGGTGGCGGAGCTGCGTCGAGTGCGTGACGTCGACGCGGCCAGCGAGATCGACGAGTGCCGGATCGGACGGACCGCCCTCGCGGTGCCGGTGCGCTCCGACGACGGTCGCCTCGCCGGTGCGCTCACCGCCACCGGGCGCACCGGCAGGCTCAGCGCGGACGACGGCGACCTGTGGGATCTGCTGCGCGACTATGCTTCCCGACTCAGAGGTGTGCGACTGGCGCCCTGAGGTCGGCCGTCGGGGACTCGGAGTCGTTCAAGGCTGCGGTTGACCAAGGAAATCGGGCGTCGAGCCGATGTCGCGAACTCTTCCGAACACGGCGGCCTTCCTGCGGCTGGCGCGTGAGGTTACGTGCCTCGAGGAGCGGCAGAAAGACCCTCGAACGCTGTGACGAGCGGTGCCAACTCCGGCACGGCAGTTGCTTCGGTCAATGCCGATTGCAGTGCCGTGTCATAGGTGGGGCGGGCTAGCTCGAGAAGCGCAGCACCAGCTGCTGTCAACTCCGTGTAGATGCCTCGTCGATCATCGACGCACAGGAATCGAGCAAGGAGTCCGCGCGCTTCGAGGCGGTTGACCAGGCGGGTTGTAGCACTGGTCGAAAGCGCAGTTGCACGGGCAAGTTGCTGCATCCGCATGTGCAGGTCGCCGTCCTGCCGGCTGAGAACATCGAGGACCGTGTACTCGACCACTGACAACTCGAACGACGATCGCAGTGCGTTCTCGAGTTTCGTCTCGATCAGGCTGTGAAATGCGGCGACGGTCCGCCATCCCTGTGCCCGCACCTCGATCGCGTCGTCAGCAAAAGCCATGTCGGCTCCTTTCCGCTGTCAGGATACGGATGCCTGTGCGCCGATCACGCTTCGCGGTGTCCTGCTGATTCAGAGTTGCGCCAGGACCGGGTAGTCGATGTATCCCTTGGCACCGCCTCGGTAGAACGTCGATGGGTCCGGGGTGTTGAGGGGGGCACCGATCGCCAGCCGGTCCATGAGGTCGGGTGTCGCGATGAAGTCGCGTCCGAAGGCCACTGCATCCGCGGAGCCAGCACCAATGAGCCGTTCCGCATCCTCGACCGACATTTCCTCGTTTGCGATGACGGGGCCGCCGAAGCGCGACTTGATGTGCGACAGCAGGCTGTCGTCGGCCTCGGTCTCTCGGATGAACAGGAAGGCAACGTTTCGCTCGCCAAGCTGCTCGGCGACATACCCGAACAGGGACCGCGGGTCGGTGTCGCCCATGTCGTGCTCTTCACCGCGGGGCCGAAGGTGGACACCCACCCGGTCGGCACCCCAGACCGAGATGGCGGCGTCTGCGATCTCGAGAAGGAAGCGCGCACGATTCTCGATGCTTCCGCCGTAGCGGTCGGTCCGCAGATTGGTGCTGTCCTGCAGGAACTGGTCGATCAGGTACCCGTTTGCGGCGTGGATCTCTACGCCATCGAAGCCCGCAGCCTTCGCGTTGGCCGCACCGATGCGGAAGTCCTCGACGATCCCCGGAATCTCGTCGGTCTCGAGGGCCCGCGGAATCGGGTAGTCGCGGTAGGGGCGAACCTGGCGCACGCGACCGGATGCAGCGATGGCGCTGGGGGCCACGGGGAGGTCTCCGTCGAAGTACACAGGATCAGAGATTCGGCCAACGTGCCACAGCTGCAGGAAGATGCGTCCGCCCGCTTCGTGTACCGCATCGGTGACCGGCCGCCAACCGGCGATCTGCTCGTCCGACCAGATTCCGGGGGTGTTCGGGTAGCCGACGCCTTGAGCGCTCACGACTGTGGCTTCGCTGATGATCAACCCGGCACTGGCGCGCTGTGCGTAGTACTCGGCCATGAGGTCCGTCGGAACCCGCCCCTCGCCGGCCCGGCAACGGGTGAGCGGAGCCATGACGACGCGGTTGGGAAGGGTGAGGTCGCCGACAGTCAACGGTGTGAACAGTACTGACACTGGGAGTCTCCTGAATTGTCGATTGAGGGCCGAAGTCCGGAGTCACGTCAGTGTCATCAGCCAGGAGTTCCGCCTGGTGCCGCAGTTGACGGTGGCCGAGAACATCTTCCTCGGCCACGAACCGAACAGCCGCGGACTGATCAACTACCGGGACATGCGCCGACGAGCCGCGGCGTTGATGAGCGAGATGCAGCTCGACATCGATCCCGACGAGCGGGTGGCCCGTCTGAGCGTGGCAGACCAGCAGATGGTCGAGATCAGCAAGGCACTCTCGCGTGAGTTCGACGTTCTCGTCATGGACGAGCCGACGGCGGCACTGCACGGCGACGAGGTGTCGCGGCTGCTCGCACTCGTGGAGCGGCTGAGGGAACGCGGCAAGGCGATTCTCTACGTGTCGCACCACCTGGACGAGATCTTCGCGGTGTCGGATCGGATCGTCGTCTTCCGGGACGGCCGCAACGTCGCCGATCTCGTCACCGAGGACACCGCCGAGGACGAGCTGGTCACCCACATGCTGGGCCGCACCCTCCAGAAGTTCGAGGAGAGGGTGACCGTCACACCGGTCGACGAGCACGCGCCGGTGCGCCTGTCGCTCACCGACGTGCGCTGCCCGCGGGTCCACACTCCCGTGTCACTCGACGTCAAGGCCGGCGAAGTGGTGGGCCTTGCCGGCCTGCTGGGTTCCGGTCGCACCGAATTCATGCAGAGCCTGTTCGGAATGCTGCCGACCAAGGGAACCGTCTCCATCGACGGGACCGCCCTGGCACTCCGCTCGCCTGCGGATGCCATCGCGGCGGGCGTCTTCATGCTCAGCGAGGACCGGAAGAAGGAAGGCATCCTTCCTCACCTCAGCGTTCTCGAGAACCTGGTGATCTCGCAGCGAGGACTGACCGGCATCGACCGGTGGCTGCCGGTGCGCCGCGCGGAGACGTCGACGTACGATCGCCTGAAGTCGGAGCTGCGCATCCGCGTCGATCGTGCGGGCCAGCTGATCGGCAACCTCAGTGGCGGCAACCAGCAGAGGGTCCTGTTCGGTCGGGCCGCACTGTCGGAATGCAGCGTGCTTCTGCTCAACGAGCCGACCCGAGGGGTCGACGTCGGCGCCAAGCTCGAAATCTACGAGCTCATCAGGTCCCTGACCGAGCAGGGCGTCGCCGTCCTGGTCAGTTCCAGCGATGCGCCGGAGCTGTCCACCGTCGTCGACCGCTGCCTTGTCTTCCGGAACGGTGGTGTTGCGGCCGAACTGGTGGGCAACGACGTGAACGAGGAGACGATTCTCGCTTCCTCGCTCGGCAACAGCACCGGAACCGACACCAGTGCCCACCGCTCCCATGCCGCGAAAGCTCAGGGTGAATCCGATGTCTAACCTGCTCGAAGCTTCCTCACCAACCGATCAGCAGAACCGGCGACCGTCGCTCCTGCGGGGTTGGACACGCCTACTCGAGGACTACGCCGTCCTCCTGCCGTTCCTGGCGATTCTGTTGTGCTGCATCGTCTTCGTTCCCCGGTTCGCGACCACGGCGACGGCGTCCGACATCTTCGTGAACGCCTCGATCGTGGCGATCGCCGGCGCAGGCATGACCCTGGTCATCGCGTTGCGCGGACTCGACCTGTCCGTCGGCTCCATCCAGGGACTCGTGGCCTGCGCCGTCGCCTCTTTCGTGACGACCATGGGATTCACCGGCGGAGTCGTCGGTGGTGTCCTGCTCGGCGCACTCGTCGGAGCGGTCAACGGATTCCTGGTCGGCTATCTGCGAGTGCCCGCGTTCGTCGCCACCCTCGGCACCATGGGAATCTTCCGCGGGGCCGCGCTCCTGTTGGCGGACGGTGGGACGATCAGCGCCGACAACAGCATGCTCGAGGCGCTGGCCACCTCCAAGGTCCTCTACATTCCGACGCCGTTCCTGATCGCGTGCCTGGTGCTCGGCGCCGCGTACGTTCTGCTCCACCGGACGCCGTTCGGACGCCACGTATGTGCCGTCGGCGGCAGCCCCGAAGCGGCAGCGGACAGCGGAATCCGCGTTCAGCGCGTCACCTTCGTCGTCTTCGTGCTCTCCGGAGTGGCGGCAGCGCTTGCCGGTGTCCTGCTCTGCGGGCAGCTCGGCTCGGCCACCGGAAGTCTGGGCGTCGGGTTCGAACTCCAGGTCATCGCGGTCGTCGTACTCGGCGGGACAAGCCTTGCCGGGGGTGCCGGCAACCTGATCGGCACGATGATTGCGAGTCTGCTGCTTGCGGTGATCTCCTCCGCCCTGAACCTGCTCAACGTTCCGTCCTATTACCAGTACCTGGCCACCGGCGTGCTGTTGATCGCCGCTCTTGCGTTCGACAGTGGACATCGCTACCTGGCCGAGAAGAAAGCCCTGGAGTTTCGATGAGTACAAGGACCGCCCCAGTCGATGACTCGGTGTCCGCACGCGCGGCCGACGGGAACACCATCGAAACCCGAAAATCCGCCACTGCGCTGGCGAAGCACCTCGCGAGCACCTACTACCTGCAAGCGACGTTGCTGGTCGCGATCATCGTCGCCGCCGTCTTGGTGCCGAACATCGCCACGACGGGCAATGTCCAGAACATCCTGACCCAGGCCTCCTTCGCAGGCGTCGTCGCCTGCGGAATGACCCTCCTCATCATCGGCGGGCAGTTCGACCTCTCGGTTGCCGGGATCATCGGTGTGGCCGCAGTCGTCACCGCAAAGGTCTTGCCCTCCACGATGATCGGGACGGCGATCCTCGTCGCTCTCGGCGTGGGCGCCGCGCTCGGGGCGCTCAACGGGATCGTCGTCACCAAGATCCGGATCCCCCCGTTCATCGCGACGTTCGGCATGTACAACGTGTACCTCGCGTTGGCCTTCATCATCACGAGCGGCGACGTCATCGGAATCACCTCCGTGCACTACCAGCAGCTCGGAATCGACCGGATCGCCGGCATCCCCCTGGTGTTCATCGTCTTCGTCATCAGCTGCGTCGCCGTCTACGCACTGGTGAACAGGACCTACTTCGGCCGTCAGCTGCGTGCCGTCGGCTCGAACGAGACCGCCGCGCGCCTGGCCGGCGTCCACGTGAACCGCGTCAAGATCACCGCCTTCGCGATCGCGGGTCTGCTCACCGGCCTGGCGGCGGTCGGGCTGTCCTCTCTGCTGTCCTCGGCCAGCGGAACGATGGCCCAGGGGATGGAGCTCAACGCCATCGCGATCGCCGTGGTCGGCGGAACGGCCCTGCGCGGCGGCCGCGGAACGATCGTCGGCACCTTCACCGCAGCGTTGCTCATCACGCTGATCGGCAACGCGCTGAACCTTCTCCAGGTTCAGTCGTACTGGCAGAACATCGTGACCGGAGCGATTCTCGTCATCGCACTGGTGTTCGGCGGCCTCCGCAAGGACACCGTCCGCGGCGCAGCCTGACACCCGCACCACCAGAGAGGAACAGGACACATGGAAACCACGAACAAGCGAGTCGCCGTCGTCACCGGAGCGGGCGGAGGTATCGGCGAAGCCACGAGCCTGCGGCTCGCGGCCGAGGGCTACCGCCTCGCACTGCTCGACTACTCCGACGATGCTGTCGCTCGGGCACAGGCCGCGGTTGCGGCCGAGTACCCCGATGCGGACATCCTGGGGGTGCGCTGCGATGTCGCCGACGAGTCGTCGGTTGCAGCCGCCGCCGAGGCCATCGGAACGTGGACGGACAAGGTCCACGCCGTCGCTCTCGTTGCCGGTGTTCTCCAGCAGGCGCATCCGGTCGAGGAGCTTCCGCTGAAGGAGTTCGACCGGGTGATGGATGTGAACGTCCGTGGGGTGTTCCTGATGACCCGTGCGCTCGTTCCCCTGATTCCCGCCAACGAGGGAGGATCTCTGACGGCCATCGCGTCCTGGTCGGGTCAGCTCGGAAGTCCCTTCTTCACCGCCTACTGTGCGTCCAAGGCCGCCGTCATCGTGTTCATGCAGTCGGTCGCATCCGAGCTCGCCGGCCGCGGCATCCGTGCCAACTCGGTCTGCCCGGGCAACATCGCCACCTCGATGCACACCGACGCACTTCAGGTGGAGGCCGAGCAGCGCGGAATCACCTTCGACGAGATGAAGTCGATCGAGTGGGCCAAGATCCCGCTCGGCTACGCCGGACCGCCCAGCACCATCGCCGACGCCGTGGCCTTCCTCGCCTCGGAACGAGCGTCCTACATCACCGGCACTGCGCTCGACGTCAACGGCGGAGTCCACTTCCGCTGAACGCGATGTCATCGACTCCCAAGGACGACGCGATGGATCTCAGAACCAACGACGGACCGACAGTCTCCGAGCATGCCGGAACATGCACGACGAGGTTCTACATCGACAAGGAAGAACTTCGCCACGAAACGATGGGCGGCTACCTCGAGCTGTTCTCCCGATTCAGGCTCGAGCCCGGCACACAGCTCGAACCCCACTCACACGACAGCGACGAGGTGTACTACCTCCTCTCGGGGTGTGCCGAGATGCGGGTCGGCGACGAGACCGCCCAACTCGGTCCCGGTGATCTGGTTCGTATCCCTCCGAACGCCATTCATTCGATCAGGCCGATCGGGGACACACCGATCGAGGCGTTGGCGGTGGGGTTCTCGTACATGCCTGCCGACCGCGTCGGGTACACCGCTCATCCCATTGGTGGTGAACCACACTGGGTTCCGCACGACTGCCACAGCACCGCAGTACGCTCCGACGCCGAGTGACCCGACCTGACCTCGTTCGTACATCCGAGTCCACGACCGATTCTGCAGCAAGGAATGTGATGACCATCAACACCGAGCTTCTCGCGTCCTGCTGGACGTCAGCCGGCAACACCGGACCGTCCTTCGCGGACGAGATGAGCCCGGTCTCGTTGCGTGACCGTATCGAGGCCGCCGGCCGGACCGGCTGGTCGGGATTCGGCCTGTTCCACAAGGACCTCATCGAAGCCCGCGAGACCATAGGCCTGCCCACCCTCGGCGCGATCCTTCGCGACAACGGGATGAAGCACGTCGAGTTCGAGTTCCTGACCGACTGGTGGGCTGACGGCGCGGCCCGCGCCGAGTCCGACCGCATTCGCACGCACATGTTCGAGGCGGCAGAGGAGTTGGGGGTTCGGACCGTCAAGGTGAGCTCGGATCTCTCGCCCAACCCGCAGCCCTATGCGGCATACACCGAGCACTTCGCAGCGCTGGCCACGGACGCCGAACAGCACGGCGTCCGCGTGGCGCTCGAGTTCATGCCGATGGCGAGCCCCCGAACCGTGCAGGAAGCGGCGGACATCGTCAGGAACGCCGGAGCCCGAGCAGGTGGCCTCTGCATCGACATCTGGCACGTCTACCGCGCCGGTACGTCCTACGAGGAGCTGGCCGCGGCCATCGATCCGGAGATGGTGTTCGTCGTCGAGCTCAACGACGGCGCCCGGACGCCGATCGGATCCCTGTGGGACGACACGGTGAACAGCAGAAAGTACTGCGGCGAGGGAGATTTCGACGTCGCGGCGTTCGCGACGACCATCCTCTCGACCGGCTACAAGGGCTACTGGGGTGTGGAGATCATCTCTGCGCTGCATCGCGACACGCCGGTGGAGGAAGGGCTCCGGCGGGCGCACGACACCGCACTCAGCGCGCTGTCCGCCGCAGTCGACCCCACGGCCATCGGGAACACCGGCTCCCGTTGAGACGACGAGCGCGTTGAGCCTGGTGGTCGAGCGACGCGTCGGTCGTCACTCAACCCAAGCGACACCGGGGCCGGACCTGACGTTCCGCTTCAGACCCATCACACCGAAAGGACGAGGAATAGCAATGGCGCGATTGACCGACAAGGTTGCGATAGTCACCGGTGGAGCCCGAGGCATCGGTTGGGCGATCGCCGAACTGTTCGCTGAGAAAGGCGCGAAGGTTGTCATCGGTGACATCCACGGGCCGGAGTCGCTGGACAACCCCTCCATCACCTACCTCCCGCTCGACGTCGCCCGGCTCGACAGCTGGCAGTCCCTCGTCGAATCGGTACTCGACACTCACGGTCGCGTCGACATCCTCGTCAACAACGCAGGTCTCGTCGGCTCGTACGAGCCCGTGGCGACGATCTCCCTGGACGACTGGCATCACATCGTCGGAGTGAACCAGACCGGGGTGTTCTACGGGATGCGGTCGGTGATCCCCACGATGCAGGCTCAGCAGGCAGGGTCGATCGTGAACGTGTCGTCGATCTGGGGGATCGTCGGAGCTGCCGGCGTGTCCGCGTACCAGGCGAGCAAGGCAGCGGTGCGCATGATGAGCAAGAACGCCGCTCTGTCCTATGTCAGCGACGGCATTCGGGTGAACTCGCTGCACCCTGGCCTGGCGAGCACGCCGATGATCGCCGCTCAGGACGATGCGATCACCGCCGACGTCATCGCGGCAACGCCCATGAAGCGCGCTGCCGACCCCCGCGAAATCGCCTACGGGGCACTGTTTCTGGCCAGCGACGAAGCCAGTTACGTCACCGGAATCGAGCTGCCCGTCGACGGCGGCTACACCGCACCCTGAAGGGAGTGTTACCCATGACCGACCGCCGGTTGTTCACCGAAGAAGGCTCGGCCCAGGTGGTGATCGACAGTCTCGGCGCCGACACCGATCCCCGCCTGCGGAAGATCCTGACCTCGCTGATCCATCACCTTCACGACTTCGTCAAAGAGGTCCAGCTCACCGAAGCAGAGTGGGACGAGGGCATCGACTTTCTCACGCGCACGGGACACACCTGCAACGACGTTCGTCAGGAGTTCATCCTGCTGTCCGACGTCCTCGGTGTGTCGATGCTCGTCGAGACGATCAACCACCGCGCGTTCGGCCATGCCACCGAGCAGACCGTTCTCGGCCCGTTCCACATGGTCGACTCCCCACCGCGTGAACTCGGGGACACCATTGCGCTGGACGACGGCGGAGAGCCGTGCCTGGTCACGGGGCAGGTCCGCAGCTCCGACGGAACACCGCTCGCGGGCGCCTCGGTCGATGTATGGCAGGCCAACGCAGAAGGGTTCTACGATGTCCAGCAGCCCGGCATTCAGCCCGAACTGAACCTGCGAGGACTGTTCACCGCCGACGACGAGGGCAAGTTCTGGTTCCGCTCGATCGTCCCGCGGTACTACCCCATCCCCGACGACGGACCGGTCGGCGAGTTTCTGGCCACCACCGGCCGACATCCGAATCGCCCAGCGCACGTGCACTTCATCGTCACCGCGGACGGGCACGAACCGGTGACAACGCACCTGTTCGTCGAAGGCACCCCCTACATCGACTCCGACGTCGTGTTCGGAGTGAAGGAGAGCCTGATTCGCGAGTTCCCGGTGGTCGACGACCCCGAGCGCGCCGCCGCGTTGGGCCTGGACAACCCGTTCCGCACCGTGCACTTCGACGTGACCCTGCTCGAAGCCCAGTCAAAGGAGGCATGACAGCCGTGGCCTTTCGCAGTTCGTTCCAATACCAGGCACTCCCCATGCGGGTCCTCTTCGAAGTTGGCGCCGTCGCCAAGGTCGGCGAGGAACTCGATCACCTCGGCCTCGATCGGGCGCTGATCCTGTGCACCCCTGAGCAGCGCAACCTCGCCGAACTCGTCGCCGGCCATCTCGGTGACCGGAGCGCAGGAATCTTCGACCAGGCCCGGATGCACGTCCCGGTCGAAACCGCCGACCAGGCTCGTGACCAGGCTCGCGACCTCGGTGCCGACAGCTGCGTCGTCATCGGCGGCGGCTCCTCCATCGGGCTCGGCAAGGCGATTGCTCTCGAGCACGGCCTGCCAATCATCGCAATCCCCACGACCTACGCCGGTTCGGAGATGACGCCGATCTGGGGTCTGACCCGAGACGGGCGCAAGCAGACCGGCCGAGATCCTGTGGTGCTTCCACAGTCGGTGATCTACGACCCCTCGCTGACCAGGACACTGCCGTCCGAGATCTCCGCGGCCAGCGGCCTCAACGCCGTCGCGCACGCCGTCGAAGCTCTCTACGCTCCCGACACCTCACCCATCATCTCGTTGATGGCCGAGGAAGGCGTGCGGGCCTTCACGGGATCGCTGCCCGAGGTCGTTGCCGACGGCGACAACCTCGGTGCCCGTTCCCGAGCCCTGTTCGGAGCGTGGTTGTGCGGAGCATGCCTCGGCTCGACCACGATGTCGCTCCACCACAAGCTCTGCCACGTGCTCGGCGGATCCCTCGATCTCCCGCACGCTCAGACTCACGCGATCGTGCTGCCCTATGCGCTCGCCTACAACGAAACTCACGCCCCGGACGCCCGCGCCGCGCTCCAGCGCGCGCTTGCCACGGACGACGACCCTTCGCTCGCACTGTGGGACCTCGAGCAGCAACTGAGTATCCCGCACTCGCTCGCCGAGCTCGGCGTACGCGCAGAACAGCTTCCCACCGTCATCGAGGAGGTGCTGTCCAACCCGTACTCGAACCCCGCGCCGGTCACCGAGGCCGGCCTCGAGCACCTGCTCACTCAGGCGCTGCAGGGCGAACGACCGACGCACCCCTGATCGACCGCGCGCCCTCGCACACTCCGGTTGCCGATCGCAGATCTCGGCACGTAGTCCCCGCTCATCGACACGGATGCTCTTCACCTGACCCCGCTTCGGGAAGAGTGCTCCACAGAAGGTACCGAATGTCCCCCACCGAATCCGTAGACAGCGCACTCGATCAGACCGAACTCGACACGATCCGGGGAATCATCACCGACCTCGAGAACGAACGCTTCGACCTGATTCTCGCGCGGAACTTCACTGCATTCGCACAGTTGTGCCACCCGGAGATGCAGTACACGCACTCCAGCGGCGTACGCGAAGGTCTCGACCGCTACATCGACGAATGCAAGGCGTCGACTTACGTCTACCACCAGATCGAGCACCCGATCGAGGCGATCACCGTGCACGGTGACACCGCCCTCGTACACGGACGAATGAAGGCAGATCTCTCCGTCCAGGGCACCCGCAAGACCATCGACACGCTCTCGTTGGCCGTGTGGGTCAACACCGATGAGGGATGGAAGCTCCTCGGATACCAGGGAACGTCCGCACCGCAGTAGCCCGCCTGCCCACACCGACAGGGCCGGTTCACCCGAACTCCCCGAGTTCGCGTGAGCCGGCGTTCCTGTTTCCATCCTGTACCGGCTCTATCCTGTACCGGCCTGGTCGGACTCGGTGGGGATCGTCCGCGGCGTCAGCCAGGGTGAGCTTCCGTCGCGAACGGATCCTTGTGTCCTCGACATCGAGTCGTATGTGACCCCGGGTCCGAGGGACGTGAACGCTTCCGCGTCGACCACGAACCAGACGCCACGCGCTGCGACCGCCCCGGCGTTGAAGAACAGGTGCGGACGGCTCGAGTCGAAGCAGAACGAGTCACCGGCCCGCAGCTCGTGCTCGTCGAAATCGAGCCTCAGACGCAGCGTGCCCTCGAGGATGTAGGCGAACTCGACGCCCGCGTGGCGCATCATCTTGCCCTCCAACGAACTCGACGCACCGACCGCGTAGGTCACGTGCAGCGGTTCGACCTCGGTACGGCCCGCTGTGGCCAGCCTCCGCCACACGACACCGTTCTCCATCTCGAGGACCGGGTCATCCGTCGATCGCTGAATCCCGGCTGCGGCATCCAGATTCCGCGGAGCGTGAACATCCCCGCTACGGCCGCTGACGATCTCGTCGAGAGAAACACCGAGGACCGTCGCGAGACCGAACAACGTCTTCACCGACGGCTGGGTCTTACCGTTCTCCACCTGCGACAGCAGGCTCGTCGAAATCCCCAACGGCTCCGCGACCTGGCGAAGCGACATCTTCTTGTCCAGCCGTGCCCGCTTCAACGCGACACCGATCTCCTCGTCCACGACCCACCAGCCCCTTCACCACAGAATCCACTCTCACTTAATGATAGACGAGAATTTTCATCCAGGGTGTTGACAGTCACACTTCATTTAGATCATGCTCAACATCACACAGTTGAGCGTAGATGAAACTCGGCGAAATCCCGTCCGCCGATGTGCAGGCTCACGTCACACAGCATTCCCATTGAGCGAGGGGACACCGGCAGTGACCAAGATCGACCGGACCGCAGGGACGCGGACCACTACTGACCTGGATGTTAAAGCAGCAGTAAAAGGCGTCTACTCGGCACAGCGCGACGGAATCACGCTCCCCCGGACGCATCTCGCGACCAGCGGCCGGAATCGTGCGGCCAGCGGCATCCAACGGAGACTCCGTCGGGTAGCGCAGGCACTCTGCAACAGCTACGTCCGAGCAGCTGATCTTTCACCCACAATGAACTGCATGTCGGCCGCGTCGCCGGCGCCTCTCGCGGTGTCGATCCATCAAAGCTGGACCCAGCGCGAATAGCTTCGGCCGCGCGACTCGCCGCGACACCGGCGGCGTGCCTCTTCTCGGCCGCAGCCAGTGCCCACCGCTCCCGACACCGACGGCCAGTTGTCGCCCGTCACCGCCTCCCGCGTCGACGATCCCGCCGCCCAATGCGGCCCGTCTCCCCTCGACAGCGCGTGCGGATCACCGCGACGAAGCATGTTTCCACCAAGAGTCCTCGTCACACCGAGTGATCCGGCCGACGACTCCCGATCCGATCAGTCCCGTTTCCCACTCCCAGAAGGAACAACAGCCATGTTCACATCAATGCGCGGTCCCGCCATCACCGCTGCATCACTCGCCGCAGTGCTGTCGATTTCCGCATGTGGTTCCACCGGCGGTGACGGCGAGACCGTCGGCTTCTCGGCCGGCTTCCTCGACAGCCCGTTCAACTCCGGCCTGGTCAACGCCGTTGTCGACAAGGCCAACGCATCCGGCCTCGACATGCTTCCTGCCACCGATGCCAACAGCGACCCGGCGAAGCAGATCACCGACGTCAACACCCTGCTGTCGCTGGGAGTCCGCGGACTGGTGATGTTCCCCACCGACAGCTCCGCGATCGTTCCCGCGATCGAGGCCGCGAACGCGCAGAACGTCCCGGTGGTCACCGTGGACGTGGCCGCCAACGGCGGCGACGTCTACATGCAGATCCGGGCCGACAACGTGGCCATGGGACGCAGTGCCTGCGAGGAGCTCGGGCGCCGGGCGAACGGACAGGGTCGCGTGCTCGAGATCCACGGAGATCTCGGAACCACCTCGGGATTCGATCGCAACAACGGATTCAACGACTGCATGCGCACGCAGTTCCCCGGCATCGAAGTCGTCTCGCGTGACGCGAAGTGGAAGACCGACCAGGCGGTCGACGTCGCCCAAACCGTCTTGAGCACAGGAGATTACGCCGGTATCTTCCTCGCCAGCGACTCTGTCTTCCTCAACGGGGTTCAGAACGTGATGAAGGACCAGGGCAAGCTGCATCCCGCAGGAGAGGCGAACCACGTTCCGCTCGTCACCATCGACGGAACCGCCGGCGCGCTCCAGGGAATCCGCGACGGCTACGTCGATGCCGTCGTGTCGCAGCCTGTGGATCTGTACGGCGAGTACGCGGTCCAGTACCTGCAGGACGCGCTCGCGGGCAAGACCTACCAGGTCGGTCCGACCGAGCACGGCAGCGAGATCGTCGACTACAAGGGAACACTCGCCGACATGCTTCCCGCACCTGTCGTGACGACGGCAAACGTCGACGACCAGAGCCTGTGGGGTAACGCGTAGCCATGACCACCGACTCCGTCAACGTGACAACACGCGCGATAGAGATCCGGGACCTGGTCAAGTCCTTCGGCCCCACCCGAGCTCTGCGTGACGTGAATCTGACAGTCTTGCAGGGGGAATGCCACGCGCTCCTCGGACGTAACGGCGCCGGGAAGTCGACCCTGATTGCGATTCTCACCGGCCTCGTCCACGCGGACAGCGGCATCATCTCGGTGCTCGGTGAGAGCTCCGACGAGGCCGAGCAACGTCAAGCCGCCATCGCCTGCGTCTACCAGAAGAGCACCCTGGTCGAGGAGCTGTCGGTTGCCGAGAACATCGCCCTGGGAGCCTATCCGGAAACACGATTCGGCTCCGTCGACTGGAAGTCCATCAACGCGACCGCGGAGCGCCTTCTCGACGAGTGGGGACACCGGGAGTTGGCGGGGCGACTCGTCGCAACCCTCGAACCCATCGAGAAGAAGATCGTCGAGATCTGCCGGGCGCTGTCGCGTGGACCGCGGATTCTCCTCCTCGACGAGCCGACGGCCGGCCTCGACAGCGGGGGCGTGGAAAAGCTGTTCCGCCAAGTCGAATCGCTCAAACGAGCCGGTGTCACCGTCATCTACGTCTCACACCATCTGGAAGAGATCTTCGAGATCTGCGACCGCGTCACGGTGCTGCGCGACGGGCGTGACGTGCTGGACAAGGCCACGTCCGAACTGACCATGCACAGCCTGGTGGCAGCGATGACCGGCAGTGGTGGCACAACCACCGGTGAGCGCGCACTTAACACGTCGAGCTCGATTCGGGCGGACCTGCCGCCCCGCCTCGAAGTCAGCGGAATCACCGTCGAGTCGCGAGTCAGTGACGTCTCGTTCGACGTCAAGGTCGGCGAGTGTGTGGGAATCACCGGTCTCGACGGAGCCGGTCATGTCCAGCTCGGACAGGTGGTCGCCGGTCATGTGGTTCCCGGGTCGGGCAAGCTCCGCCACAACGGTGCAGCTCTCCCGATCGGTAAGCCACTGGCGGCCATCAAGGCAGGAATCGGATTCGTCCCCGAGGATCGTCATCACAACGGCTACGTGCCCCAGATGTCGATCGAGGAGAACGCCACCCTCACCATCCTGCATCGCATCCGGAACAAGGTCGGACTGGTCGATGGGCGCGTCCGACGCTCCCGATTCAACGAGCTCTCCACATCCTGGTCGATTGCATGCAGCGGCCCGACTCAATCGGTGGAGGAACTGTCCGGCGGAAACCAGCAAAAGGTCGTGCTGGCTCGGGCATTGGCCTCCGATCCGGACACCGTCGTGGTAATCAACCCGACAGCAGGTGTCGACGTGACAGCGAAGGAATCGATCTACGAGTCCCTGCGGAGCCTCACCCGTGAGGGTCGCTCGGTCCTCGTCGTCTCGTCCGACGACGCCGATCTCGCAGCGTGCGACCGGGTCCTGGTCATGTACCGCGGCTCGATTGCCGCCGAGCTGGACCAGGGCTACGCCGAGGACGAACTCGTCCGCAGCATCCAGGGCGCAACCGCCTAGTCCCCGGTCTCCACCCGACAGCCTCCCCGAAAGAACGATCATGACTGCGCAATTGACCAACCCGGCCACCACACACACGCACACCGGTCCCACATGGAGCCAACGACTGCGCACCTCACCCGCGCTACGCGAATTTGCCCTTGTACCAGTGATCATCGCCGTCATGGTGCTCGGCGCGATCCTGTCTCCGCGGTTCCTGTCGCCGAACAACCTCATCAACAACGTCCTGGTCACCTCGGCTGTCCTCGGTGTCGTGGTGGTCGCGGAAAGCATCATCCTGATCTCCGGGTACTTCGATCTGTCACTGGAGTCGATTGTCGGCGTCGCACCGATGATCGCCGCGTGGCTCATCGCGCCCGAGATCGCCGGCGGGATCGGAATCGAACTCAATGCCTATCTCGCGATGGGAGTGGGATTCGCGCTGGCCGCGATCGTCGGATTGATCAACGGCTTCCTGGTCGCCAAGCTGCGGCTCAATGCCTTCATCGTCACCCTCGCGATGCTGATCCTGCTCCGCGGCATCACGATGGGGGTTTCCGGCGGACAAACCCTCAGCGGACTTCCTGAGCCGATGCTGTTCCTCGGCAGCACCAAGATCTTCGGCATCTCGATTCAGGTCTGGCTGTTCGTTCTGATCTTCGCTGTCGCGTGGTTGTTCATGCGGAACCACCCCACCGGGCGGAAGCTCTACGCGATGGGCGGCAACCCCGCCGCAGCGGAGGCATCCGGAATCAACACCCTCCGCCTGACGATGACCGTGTTCCTCGTCGGTGCGTTGATCGCCGCCTTCGCCGGCTTCATGATGACCGCTCGCATCGCCGCCGCAACCTCGAGCCAGGGCGACGGGCTCATCTTCACCGTGTTCGCCGCCGCGGTCATCGGCGGCATCAGCCTCAACGGCGGCAAGGGATCGATGATCGGTGCGTTCCTCGGCGTCGTCCTTCTCGGAATCATCGAGAACATCCTGACCCTGTCCCGGGTGCCGAGCTACTGGGTGCAGGCGACCTACGGCGTGATCATCCTCGTGGCACTGATCTTCAACCACTTCACCGGCGCCCGCGAGCACCGACGCGCCGTCTGACCGGCGGCAGGCCACCCCACGAACATCCCACCACCACACAGAGAAAGAGGAATCATGGCTCACCCCCTCATCGTGGCCGACACCGGCTGCCCCAGCGAGATTCACGGACTGCACGGCGGCCGCGGAGTCAACCGCTGGAAGCGCTTCGTCACCGGCCTGATGCTCTACGCGCACTGGGACTCGTACGAGCACAACCGGCTTGCCCCCGGCGCCGCCGTCGGCGAGCACATCCACACTCGAACCGAAGAGATCTACTACATCGTTGCAGGACACGGCCGCATGACGCTCAACGGCGAAACCCGCGACGTCGGTCCCGGCGACCTCGCCATGACGCCGCTCAACGGCCGCCACTCCATCGAGAACATCGGCGATGTGGACCTCGAGTTCATCGTGGTGGAAGCCCTGCCCCCGTCGATCGTCGAACTGCTGCCGGCTTACCGGCCCAGCGAAGTCCAAGCCTGACCCGAAAGGACACCTGACATGAGCAACAAGTTCGCCAACCTTTACCAGGAGCCGAGCAACATTCGCGAGGTGATGGCCGGACCGTGGAACGACATCCGGATCGACACCCTGCACGAGGGCCAGACGCTCACCCTCGAGTCGGACGAACTCGAGCACTCGCTGTTCTTCCTCTCCGGCACCGCGACCGTCACCAACTCCGACGGCACCAAGTTTGCGCTCCAGAAGAATTCTGCGCTTGCGCTTCCGGCACACGGCCGCATCGACATCGAATGCACCAGTGAGACAGTGGAGTTGCTCCACGTCGAGATGCGGATCGACGGATGACTCGTCACGACCGCGGCCGCGTCCTCGGAAAGGCCGCAGTGGTCACCGGGGGCGCGGCCGGGATCGGCCGCAGCATCGTCGAACTCCTTGCCCGCCAGGGAGCCTCCGTTGCCGTGTTTGACGTCGACGAGTCCGCCGGCACGACCCTGGTGAACGAACTCGACGCCGACGGTGTGCGAGCCAGCTACCACCAGGTCGACGTGACGGACGAGGAATCGATCCGATTCGCGTTCACCGAGGTCGAAGAACGATTCGGTGCCCTGCACATCCTGGTCAACAACGCGGGCATCTCGGGCCCCGGCGAACCGCCCGACCAGGTCGACTACGCGCAGTGGCAACGCATGATTGCCGTCAACGTCGCCGGGCCGTTCCTGTGCACCAAGCACGCGATCCCGCTGATGCGCCGGAGCGAGGGCGGCAAGAGCATCGTCGACATCTCCTCGATCTACGGGCTGGTGGGCAACGCCGACTCCCCCAGCTATCACGCCGCCAAGGGCGCGGTTCGGATGATGGCGAAGACCGACGCAATAGTGTACGCACCGGAGGGAATTCGCGTCAACGCGGTGTGCCCCGGTTCGATCCTCACGCCACTCAATCTCGCGAAGGGCGAGGAGGATCCCGGCTATCTGGACGCCATGCGCGCGAAGCACCCACTCGGAGTCATCGGGGACCCCGAAGACATCGCATACGGAGTTCTCTACCTCGCCTCGGACGAGGCCAAGTTTGTCACCGGTACCGAACTGGTCATCGACGGCGGATACACCGCCCAATAGATCACCGACGAACAAGGAACAACATCATGACCGGACCACTCGAGAACAAGATCGCACTGATCACCGGCGCGGCACAGGGAATCGGACGCGCCATCGCGAAGCGACTGGCCGCCGACGGGGCACACATCGCCGTTGCCGACATCGACATGGCGGGCGCACAACGCGTCGTGGACGAACTCACCGAGACAGGCCGACGCGCGGTCGCACTGAAATGCGATGTCAGCGAACAGGAATCCGTCCACCTTGCGGTACGGGAGTGCGAGGACTCCCTCGGCGGACTGGACATCATGATCAACAACGCGGGCGTCGCTCAGGTTCTGCCGCTGTCCGACGTCACCCCGGCAGATCTGAATCGCCTGACCGCCATCAACATCGGTGGCGTGCTGTGGGGAATCCAGGCGTCCGCCGAGAGCTTCATCCGGCGTGGCGTCCGAGGCAAGATCATCAATGCCGCGTCGATCGCAGCCCACTCCGGCCAACCGATCTTCGGCGTGTACTCCGCGACCAAGTTCGCTGTTCGTGGTCTCACCCAGTCGGCTGCACAGGAACTCGCCCGATACGGAATCACCGTGAACGGCTACTCCCCCGGAACGGTGGACACCGGCATGTGGGAGGAGATCGACCGCATCCTCTCCGAACGCGACGGCGTTCCACTCGGAGAATCCTTCGCCAAACAAGCCGCACAGATCACCCTCGGACGGCCGGAGACAGCCGAGGATGTCGCCGGGTTCGTCGCCTACCTCGCCGGCCCCGACTCGGACTACATGACGGGTCAGTCGCCACTCATCGACGGCGGCATGCTATTCGTCTGACCCATCTCGAGGTCCGATCCAGCCCACAAGCGGCCCCACACGTCCGTCATTGGTGAACAGCCGCCGCCACCAGATCGGCGTAGGCGCCGTCCGCGTCGAGCAGGGCGTCGTGGGTGCCCTGCTCGACGATCCGGCCGCCGTCGAGGACGACGATCAGGTCCGCGTCACGGATCGTGCTGAGCCGGTGCGCGATGACGATGCGCGTCTGGTCCAACTCGTCGAGGTTCGCCGTCACCGCCGCCTCCGTCACCGAGTCCAGCGCACTCGTCGCCTCGTCGAGCAGCACGATCCGGGGGTCGGACAGGACGGCGCGCGCAATGGCGAGGCGCTGCCGCTGACCACCGGAGAGCCCGCCGCCGTCCCGGAGCACGGTGTCGTAGCGCATCGGCATGGCGTCGATCTCGCCGTCCAGGCACGCGATCCGGGCGGCGGCGGCGACCTGCGCGCGCGTCGCGGCCGGACGACACAGTGCGATGTTGTCGGCGATGGTGCCGCCGAGCAGGGCGCACTCCTGGGTGACCACCCCGAATTGCGCTCGCAGGGAGCGCACCTCGAGGTTCGCCGCATCCACACCGTCGTAGGCGATACACCCCTCCGACGGCGGCACGAGCCCGAGCAGGAGTCGCGCCAGGGTGCTCTTGCCGGAACCGGAACGGCCGACGAGTGCCACCGTCGCACCTGCGGGGATGTCGAGGTCGAGCTCGCGAAGCACCCAGGGTGCCCGCGGATCGTAGCGAAATCCGAGCCCGTGCACCGAGATCCCACCGCGAAGCACCGGCGCCGGACGCGTGTCCACGCCGTCCTGTTCCGGCGGTGTGACCAGGATGTCGCCGAGTCGTCGCAGGTGTGCACCCGCGGTCTGGAGTCGCTGCAGCGTTCCGGCGAGCGACCCGACGGGTGCGAGAGCGGCGAGGGCGATTCCGTTCAGCGCGATCAAGTCTCCGAGCGACCGGGTCCCGGCGACGACCTGGAGCGCGCCGACCGAGACGAGGACTGCGGGCGCGGCGACCCGCAGCGCCTGCAGGACGGCGTCGAGCCGGCCCTGCAGCCTCGCGCCGGTCGCCGCGTCGCGGATCGCGACCTCGAACCGCGACGCCCATCGGGCCGCGACTGCGTCCTCCGCGCCCGACGCCTTCATCGTCTCGATGCCGCCGACGGCATCGATCAGTGCCCCCTCGGCAGCGGCGGCGGACGCGAGCTCGCGGTGGCCCGCCTCCACGACGCGACCGGCCGTCGTCAGCAGCAGAGCGGCCTGCACGAGCGCGAACACGCACACCCCGATTCCCAGTGGCGGGGACAGCCACAGTAGGACGACGATGTAGCCGACGGCGATCGGGCCGTCGAGGACGGCGGCGAGCACCGGTCCGGTCACGAGTTCGCGCAGTGCGCCGGCCGACGCGATCCGAGCTGTGACGTCGGCGGTCCCACGTCGCGTGAACCATCCGAGCGGCAACCGCATCAGGCGGTCGACGACCGCGGAGGTGAGATCGCGGTCTATGCGGGTCCGCAGCCGGACCAGCAGGGCACTGCGCACCAGCCCGGTTACCAGATGCGCGGACACGGCGACGGCGACGACCCCGGCCACCACCCACCACAGCGTCAGGTCCGCATCCGGTATCACCCGGTCGACGAGCACCCCCGCGGTCAGCGGCAGAGCCATGGCCAGGGACTGCAACACCACCGAGGCGATCACGATCCGGACCAGCAGGCCCCGGCTACGTCGCGCCGTCTCGACGGCCTGGCGCCGCCACGGCCCGCGCGGCGCCCGGCGCCGCGGTTCCACCGTGCCTCGACCGAATTCGAGCAACACACCCGAGTACCGCTCGTCGAACTCCTCGTGGGTCAGGCGGCGGCGGCCCCGCGCCGGGTCGACGATTCGGACCGACGTCCGCGTCACGGCCTCGACGACGACGAAGTGATTGTCCGACCAGTGCGCGATCGCGGGAAGCGTCGCGCCGCCGTCTGCAACACGGTCCGCGGCCACCCCGACGCCGCGGGCCTCCAGTCCGTGCCTGCGCGCGGACTGGACGAGAGCCAGGGCGGTCAGCCCGTCACGTCCGGCGCCCATCTCGTCGGCGATCTCGGCTGCGGTCGTGCGGCGGCCGTGGTGCCCGAGGATCATCGCCAGGCATGCGGCGCCGCAGTCGCTCAGACCTTCCTGGACGACGACCGGCACGCTCACGTCGACGTCACCGCCCCGGTGGGCGTCTTCGCGGCAGGGCCCCAGAACCACTCGATCCTGGCGTCCCGACGGCGATCCGCGACCCAGCGTTCGAATGCCAGGTCGGCAACCTGCCGGTCCGTGCGTGGCCCCGGGGTCGCCGGGAACACCGCGACCACCTGCGTCACCGTCCAGCCGTCCCCGTCCCCGTCCGCGTGCGGTCCGAGGACCGTGCCCGCGGCGGACCTGCCGACGGAGTTCGCGGGCACCTCCAGGAACTCCGTGCCGGTGACCGCGGAGGCGACCGCGAACGCCCCGGCGGCGGCCGATGCGACCGCCCGGACGTCGCACGCTCCGGTCCGTCCCCGGACCATCGCGACGAACGCGTCCGCGAGGGAACGCTCGGTGAACCGGACCCGCACGATCCGCGCACGATCGAGTTCGGAGCGGTCCACGGGTCGTTCGGCGAGGATCCGCGCCTTGAGCTCCGCGATCGCAGCCTCCCGTTCCACCAGGTCTTCGAGCGCCTCGATCCCGAGCCCGCGCTCACGCATCCACTCCCCGGTCGCGTCCGGGGTGAGCAGCCCGCGGGCCCGGCGAAACGCGTCCATCGCGTGTTGCAGCGCCTCCGGGTCGAGGCGGACGGGACGTTCGGCGAGCTCCTGACGCACCAGGCACACGGTGACCAGGCGTTCGAGCAGCTGCGTTTCCTCCCACAGCACGTCCAGGTACCCCATCGCCTCCTCGATCGCGAGCGGTTCCCCGTTGACCCGCAACAGCATCGACTCGGCCGTGCGCTGGCTGCCGCGCAACGACCACGGCACGGCGTGCTCCGGCGTCCAGGACAGCGTCGTGGTGCCCGCGCCCGGCTCGGTGATGAGTAGTCCGAAGTGCACGGACTCGTCGACGGCCTCGCGGTGCCGCAGCAGGCGCATCCGGCTTCCCGGATGGCAGGCGCGCAGCGGTTCGAGTGCCCGTTCGGCGCCCGCTTCGCGGGGGTCGAGCCGGCGCAGCAGCCCCAGCGCATCGGCGAGCAGGGTCGTCGGGGAATCGTCCGCCGTGACCGTGTCAGTGGGGTGGGCCATCACAGTGCTCCGATCGCGGGCTGGGTCAGATGTCGGTCGGCGCCGGACCGCAGGAGGTCCGCGATCGCCGCGGTGACGGGCAGGCCGGTGGCGTCCTCGATCCACAGCCACTGCCCGGAGGGGTTGACCTCGAGGTACACGTAGCGCCCGTCCGGCGTGAGGATCAGGTCGATCGCGCCGTAGCGCAGACCCAGTTCGGCGACGAGCAGGACACACCGCCGGGCCACGTCGTCGGGCAGGGTGTGCACGCCGTACCGGGTGGTGGACGGGTCGTAGCACCGCCAGTCGAGTCGGGTGTGATTGCTGTCCTGACTGTGGATCTCGGCGGCGAACACCCGGGTGCCGACGACCGTCACCCGCAGTTCGACCCGTTTGGGGACGTATGCCTGCACGATCAGCGGGCACAGCCGCATCGACTCCGCCGCTGCGATGTCGACGGTGCTCGCGGGTTCGGCCATCCGGGCGAAACTCTCGTCGCCGCGGATCAGCCAGGACCGTTGCAGCGGCTTGGTGACGACCCGGCCCTCGTGCTCGTCCCAGAAGTCGAGGAACGCGTCGGGGTCGGTCGTGATCAGAGTGGGTGGCAGTTCGAACCCGAGCCGCCCTGCGAGCCGCAGCTGGATCTGCTTGCGGCCGGCGAGCCGGATGTCGGAGCGGGTACCGGGGACGGCGAGCGCGTCCAGGTCGTCCCACAGCGCACCGGCGAAGGCCTCGCACTCCTGCTCGACGTACTCGCGGACCGCGGGATCGGTGATCTCGTCGTGGGCGCGCGGGTCCTGGGGACGACGGAACCACACGGAGTCGATCCGGTCGAGGTCGACGCACTCGTCACCGCGTTGCAGGGTCCGGCGGATCGCACCCGTCGACGACAGGCGCAGGGACAGAGTTGCCGCCGAGGGGAACTCGGCGGGGTCGACCGTCGTGACCCGGGCACCGGAGGCCACCAGCCGCCGCGTCACCGCGTCGGCGTGGGTGTCACCGGGCTGGGTCAGGACGAGGATTTCGGTGGACATCGCAGCTTCCTCGTTGTGGGTGGCGGTGGTGGAATGTCGACGGGGCCGGCACCCGGGGGTGCTGCCCTGGTGGGCAGCACCCCGGGGGCCCCGTTCGTCCCGATCAGAAGTCGGGGTCGGTCCCGGTCCAGCCGTCGACGACGTCGATGACCTTGCTGGAGCGGCCGCGATCGCGCATGCCGCCTGCCACGGACGCGAGCTCCGCCTCGTTCAGCTCGGCGCCGGCCGCGGGGATCTCGGTGATGGTGGTGTTGCGCATGTTCGTCTCCTTCGTTGGACGTGTCGGCGTTTCCGACACGACAGACGATGCCCGGCACCTCTTGGAATCGACTGGGCGTGCGCTTCACCCGACTTGCAATCCACTTGCAGTCCACTGGCAGCCGGAAACCTATGCTGGTGCCCATGCCCGGATCGAGTTCCGCACCGCCGCCCCCGATGTCGGTCTACCTGCAAGTTCTCGGTCCGGTGCGCGTGCTGGTCGGCGATGCCGACGTCTCGGTCGGAGGCCCGATCCCACGCGCCCTGATCGCCCGGCTGTCGGTGGCGGCGGGCGAGGCGGTCACAGACGACGCCCTGATCGACGAACTGTGGGGCGACGAACCGCCACCGAGTGCGCGGCAGACCCTGCAGGGCTACGTGGCCCGGATCCGCAAGGTGCTCGATCCGCACCGGCCCGGCGCGCAGTCCCGCGTCCTCGTACGCCGCGGCAACGGCTACGCCCTGGAGCCGGACGCCACCGACTGGCAGCAGTTCACCGCGCTCGCGGGGCTGGGCCGGGACCGGTTGACTCGCGGCGAGTTCACGGCAGCCGCCGAGGCGCTGGACACGGCGCTCGACCACTGGCGCGGCGACGCCTACGCGGACGTCACCGAATCCGGCACCGTCGCGGTGGAGGCTCGCCGGCTCGACGCACTCCGGACCGACGCGACCGAGGACCGTTTGGAGGCAGCGCTCGAGATCGGCGAGCACGCCTGGGCTGCAGCACAACTCGACGCGCTAACCCGGATCCACCCGCTCCGCGAACGCGCATGGGAACTGCTGGCGCGTGCGCACTACCTCGCGGGCAGGCCCGGCGACGCCCTCGACGCGCTGCGCCGGGCCCGGGAGGTCCTCGCCGAGGAACTCGGCACCGACCCCAGGCCGAGCCTGCTCGCCCTGCAGTCCGCGATCCTCGCCCACGACGATCACCTCCTGCTGCCCGAGCCGGCCGCCGCAACGATCGCGCCCGAGCCTGAGCCGGAGCCCGATCCTGCCCCTGCCCGGGCGTCGGACCCGTTCGCGCACAACATCCCACTCGCCCTGACTCCGCTCGTGGGGCGCCGCGCACAACTCGCGGACCTGACGAGGCTCCTGGAGCGCCACCGGCTGGTCACCCTGACCGGGCCCGGAGGAATGGGAAAGACCAGGCTGGCACTGGAATCAGCCAGAACCCGAACGGATGTCGACGGTCCGTGGCTGGTCGAGCTCGCGGGTGCCCGGGAGGTCGACCAGGTCGCGGACGCACTCGCCACCGCGCTCGGACTGACGGTGCCCGGCGGTGTCGACGGCATCACCGAGGTCCTGCGTGGCCGTGACACCCTTCTCGTGCTCGACAACTGCGAACAGGCCGTGGCGTCCGTCGCCGAGGTCGTCACCGCGATCCTGACCCGCTGCCCGGACATCCGAGTCCTCGCGACCAGTCGCGAGGCACTCTTCGCCGCAGGGGAATTCGCATACGAGGTACCGCCGCTGGGCGATGGCGACGACGTCGCACTCTTCGTCGCTCGCGCTGCGGCTCAGCTCGGCGTGTTCGAGCCCGACGACGACGAACTCGCCATGCTCACCCAACTCTGCACCGAACTGGACGGCATGCCGCTGGCGATCGAACTGGCTGCCGCCCAGTGCCGCACGTTGTCGGTGCGGCAGCTGAGCGCACTCGTCGACGATCGGTTCGCGCTGCTCCGCGGCGGACCGCGCACGAACGCGAGGCACACCACCATGCTGGCGGCGGTGGAATGGTCGTATCAGACGCTCACCGAACCCGAACAGCACCTGTTCCAGTCGCTCGCCGTCTTCGAGGGCGGATTCGACCTCGACTCGGCGGACGTCGTCGTCGGAGACGCCGCCCTGCTGACGAACCTCACGTCCCTGGTGGACAAGTCGCTCGTGTCGGTCGTCGGCGGCGATCCGCGCCGGTATCGGATGCTGGAGACGATGCGCGGCTACGCGGCGCTCGTCCGCGAACCCGACCTCACCGTCGCCCTGCGCCGGGCGCACACCGACTGGGTCTGCGACCTCGCCGACGCAGCGTTCACGGGCCTGCGCGGACCGGACAGTTCCCGGTGGATGCGCCGGATGGAACTGGAGATCGCGAACGTCCGTGCCGCGCTCACGGCCTGCGACGACGACATCGACACCTACCTGCGCATCGCAGGTGGCGTGTACTGGTACTGGTACCGCGGCGGGCACGTCGCCGAGGCGATCCGATGGCTCTCCCCCGCGATGACACCGCGCGGCGGCACCGTCCAGCAGGCCGCGTTGCCCGTCCACGCCCGCGCGGTCGCCGGCGCCGTCGTCATCCACTACCTGGCGGGCGACCTCCCCGGTGTGTTCACCGCGTTCGGACTGCTCACCGACCTCGCCGCCGACCTCGCCGATCCCGCCGCCCGCGCCGACGCCGAGTCCACGCTGGCGTTCTTCGAGGCCGGGTCGGGGCTGGTCGACCAGGCCCGCGCACACGCCGCGGCGTCCCTGGACTTCGGGCGACGGACCGGTCGGGAGTTCACCGCCGCCGAAGCCCTCATGTGTCTCGGCACCGCCGACTTCCGAGCCGGCGACTTCGATTCCGCCGCAACACACCTCGCCGAATCGGCGGCCGTCGCCGCTCGCTGCGGCTACGGCTGGTGCGAGGCGTCGGCACTGTGGATCGGCGCGAAGGTGGACCTCGCCCAGGGCCGCCACGGCGGACCGGCGGAGGCGAAACTGACCCGGATGGTCCAGGTCTGCGTCGACAACGACGACATCACGTCCTGGTTGGTGGCCGTCGCAACCCTGGCGTGCGCCGCGCTGCGGCGCGGGGACCTCGACCAGGCGGCGCTGCTCACCGGCGTCGTCGACCGGCGTGGCGCAGCGATCGGTTATCGCCCCGCCTCGATGGACCCCGTCGACCTCGCCGCCTACGACAGCGAGATCCGCGCCGCCCTCTCCCCGGCCGCACTCGCGGACGGCCGGGAACGGGGTGGAGTGCTCGGTCGAGACGAGGTGACCGCTCTGGTGGCGCCGAACCCGGCCCGATCGTCCGGGCGGGTCGGCGTCACCGGTAGGGATCAGTAGCGGTCGCGCTTGGGCTTGCGGTCGAACTTGCCGCCCTTGTCGAACCGTCCCTTGCCCTTGCCGGGCTGCGGCCGCTGCCCGGGCGGCCCCGAGTCGGGGGTGAGCTGGATGAGGACACCGGAGATCCGGGTGCTGCGGAGGGCCTCGAGGGTTTCGTCCGCGAGATCGGCGGGCAGTTCGACGAGGCTGTGATCCGGGCGGATGCTGATGTGCCCGAAGTCGCTGCGGCGCAGGCCGCCCTCGTTGGCGATGGCACCGACGATCGCACCCGGCACCACCCGGTGCCGCTTGCCGACGGCGATCCGGTACGTCGCCAGCTCCTGGCCGTCCCGGCCGACCTTCGGGCCTTCGTCGAACCGGCGCGGCGGACGCTCGCGCGGCTCGCGTTCCTTGCGCGGCGGGGCGGGCGGCTCCGGTTCCATGAGGAACGCCTCGCCGTCGCGGGACTGCACGGCCAGCGCGGCCGCGATGTCGGCGAGGGGGATGTCGTGCTCCCGCTCGTAGTCCTCGATCAGCTTGCGGAACAGCGCCAGGTTCTCGGAGCCCAGGGACTCGGTGATCGAGTCCCCGAACTTCGCGACACGCTGCGCGTTGACGTCCTCGACGGTGGGCAGCTGCATCTCGGTCAGCGGCTGCCGGGTCGCCCGCTCGATCGCCTTGAGCAGGTGCCGCTCCCGCGGTGCCACGAACAGCAGGGCGTCGCCGGTGCGGCCGGCGCGGCCGGTGCGGCCGATGCGGTGCACGTACGACTCGGTGTCGTGCGGGATGTCGTAGTTCACGACATGCGAGATGCGGTCGACGTCGAGGCCGCGGGCCGCGACATCGGTGGCGACGAGGATGTCGAGGGCACCGGACTTGAGCTGGCCGATGGTCCGCTCACGCTGCGCCTGCACGATGTCGCCGTTGATCGCGGCGGCGGAGAATCCGCGTGCGCGAAGACGTTCCGCGAGGTCCTCGGTGGCCTGCTTGGTGCGGACGAAGATGATCATCGCCTCGAACTGCTCGACCTCGAGGATCCGGGTCAACGCGTCGAGCTTGCGCTGGTGCGCGACCTGCACCCACCGCTGGGTGATGTTCGTGGCGGTCGAGGTCTTGCCCTTGACGGTGATCTCGACCGGATCGTGCAGGTACTGCTTGGAGATCTTGCGGATCGCGGGCGGCATGGTCGCGGAGAACAACGCGACCTGCTTGTACTCGGGGGTCTCCGCGAGGATCTTCTCGACGTCCTCCTGGAAGCCCATCTTGAGCATCTCGTCGGCCTCGTCGAGCACCAGGTAGTCGAGGGACGTGAGGTCGAGGGTGCCCTTCTCCAGGTGGTCGATCACGCGGCCGGGCGTACCGACGATGACCTGGGCCCCGCGACGCAGCCCGGACAGCTGCACGCCGTAGGACTGGCCACCGTAGATCGGCAGCACCTGCAGGCCGGGGATGTGCGCGGAGTACTTGCCGAACGCCTCGGCGACCTGCAGTGCCAGCTCCCGGGTGGGCGCCAGGACGAGGGCCTGTGGCCGCTTCTGCTCGGTGTCGATGCGGGAGAGGATCGGCACGGCGAACGCGGCGGTCTTGCCGGTGCCGGTCTGCGCGAGGCCGACGACGTCGTTGCCCGCCATCAGCGGGGGAATCGTGGCAGCCTGGATCGGGGAGGGCGACTCGTACCCGACGTCGTTCAGTGCCCGAAGCACCCGATCGTCGATGCCGAGATCGGCAAAGGTTGTGCTGTCGGTTTCCGGCTCGGGGTACTGCTCGGTGTCACTCATTTCACCTGGAGTTTAGTCGATCGCCCTTCGGGTGGCCGACTCGAAGGCACCCGCCCCGTATCCCTGATCACATTCACCGGCACAATGCGGGTCAGAAGTCGCCCACCCAGCAGCAGGAGAGCTCGTGTCCGATACGCCGATCCCCACCCACTGGTACAACATCGCGGCCGACCTTCCGGTGCCGCCGCCGCCGCACCTGCACCCGGGGACCGGCGAGCCCGTCACCCCCGCGGACCTCGACGCTCTGTTCGCGTCCGAACTCATCGCGCAGGAGGCGGCCACCGAGCCGTACATCGCCATCCCGGAACCGATCCGTGAGGTCTACCGGACCTGGCGTCCGGCGCCGCTGATCCGGGCCCGAGAGTTCGAGAAGGCCCTCGGCACCCCGGCCCGCATCTACGTCAAGTACGAGGGCGTCAGCCCCGTCGGCAGCCACAAGACCAACACCGCCGTCGCACAGGCCTACTACAACGCCCAGGACGGCGTCACCAAGATCACCACCGAGACCGGTGCCGGCCAGTGGGGCTCGGCACTGTCGTTCGCGTGCGCGAAGTTCGGCATCGACCTCGAGGTGTGGCAGGTACGCGCCTCCTACGACTCCAAGCCGTACCGCCGCTTCCTGATGGAGACCTACGGCGGCACCGTGCACCCGAGCCCGTCCCCGCTCACCGCGTCCGGACGCAAGATCCTCGACGAGTTCCCCGACACCCCGGGCAGCCTCGGCATCGCGGTGTCCGAGGCGGTCGAGGTCGCCGCGTCCGAGCCGGCCACCCGGTACGCCCTCGGCAGCGTGCTCAATCACGTCGTCCTGCACCAGACCGTCATCGGACTCGAAGCCGTGGAGCAGCTCCGGGCCGCGGGCGAGGAGAACGCGGACGTCGTGTTCGGTTGCGCGGGAGGCGGTTCCAACCTCGCCGGTCTCGCGTTCCCGTTCATCCGCGAGGTCCTGCACGGCCGGGCGAAGACCCGCGTCATGGCCGTCGAACCCGCTGCGTGCCCGTCGATCACCAAGGGCGAGTACCGCTACGACCACGGCGACGTCGCCGGCCTGACGCCGCTGATGAAGATGCACACCCTCGGCCAGGACTTCGTCCCGGACCCGATCCACGCCGGTGGGCTCCGCTACCACGGCATGGCGCCTCTGCTCAGTCACACCGTCGAACTCGGCTACGTCACCGGCCAGGCCGTCGACCAGACGGACTCGTTCGCCGCAGGCGTCCAGTTCGCGCGCGCCGAGGGCATCGTGCCCGCGCCCGAGTCCTCGCACGCCATCGCGGCCTGCGCCGAGTACGCGAAGAACCTGACCGAGCCCGAGGTCCTCGTCATCGGCCTGTCCGGACACGGCATGCTCGACCTGCCCGCGTACCACTCGTACCTGGAAGGCAACCTCGCCTCCACGGCGGAGTGAGCTCGCTGCCGGGCGACCGGGAACGGTCGCCCGGCACAATGGGTCGCATGGTCGACATCGCAGTGGCCCAGTTCGCCTCGGGCACCGACAAGGACGAGAACCTCTCCGCGGTGCGGGCCCTGGTCGGCGAAGCCGCCGCCCGCGGCGCCCGGGTCGTCATCGCCCCCGAGTACGCGATGTACACCGGCGGGCGGATCGACGAGAGCCTCGCCGCCGCCGCGGAACCCCTCGACGGTCCGTGGTTCGCCGGACTGCAGGGGATCGCGTCCGAGTTCGACGTGCACGTGGTCGCCGGTGTCACCGAGTCTCTCGCCGGGGACGACCACGTGTCCAACACCCTCGTCGCCGTCGCGCCCGACGGCGGGATCGCGGCCGTCTACCGCAAGATCCACCTCTACGACGCCTTCGGTTTCCGCGAGTCCGACGTGATCCGGGCCGGGGACGTCACGCCGCCGGCCACGTTCGTCGTCGACGGCCTCACCTTCGGCATGCAGACCTGCTACGACCTGCGCTTCCCCGAGATGACGCGGCGCATCGTCGACGCGGGCGCCGACGTCCTCGCGCTGCCCGCGCAGTGGGTTCCCGGTCCCCTCAAGGAGGACCACTGGACGACGCTCGTGCGGGCCCGGGCGATCGAGAACACGATCTACGTCGCGGCCTCCGACCAGTGCGGCCGCAGCGGGTCCGGCAACTCGATGATCGTCGACCCGATGGGCGTGGTGCTCGCGTCCCTCGGGGAGCAGGTCGGAACCGCCCGCGCCGAGCTGAGCGTCGCCCGGATTTCCGAGGCCAGAGCCAAGAACCCGGCGCTGGCCCTGCGCAGGTTCGGCGTCGTCGAGAGGTAGGCCCCGACCGGCCCGCGGCGTACCGTCGAAGTCGAGATGCACTACGCCACCCGCGCCGACGCTGGCCGCGAACTGGCCGCCTCCCTGACGCACCTGCGTGACGCCGCACCGCTGGTGCTGGGACTTCCGCGTGGTGGTGTGCCCGTCGCCGCCGAGGTGGCCCGCGCGATCGGCGGCGACCTGGACGTGATCGTGGTCCGAAAACTCGGGTTGCCGTGGCAGCCGGAACTTGCGATGGGTGCCATCGGCGAGGACGGCGTGCGGGTGCTCAATGCGGACGTGATCGCACAGTCGCGGGTCGGCGAGCCGGCGATCGCGAAGGTCGAGGCAGCGGAGCGGCGGGAACTCGACCGTCGGGTCCGCCTGCTCCGCGGGGACCGGCCCGGCGTTCCGCCGACCGGGCGGCTGGTGGTGATCGTCGACGACGGCATGGCCACCGGGGCGACCGCGGCCGTCGCGTGCCGGGTCGCGCGCGCTCGCGGTGCCCGGCGCGTGGTGGTCGCGATGCCGGTGTCGTCGGAGGAGGCGATGACCAGGCTCGCGGACGAGGCAGACGAGGTGGTGTGCCCGTTGGTGCCGCGGTGGCTCGGCGGGGTCGGCGGTGCGTATCGAGATTTTCACCAGCTCACGGACACGGAGGTGAGCACTGCCCTGCGATTGTGATCTACGCCTCTGTCGTCGCTGCACAGGGGGCAAACGGGCCAGTTCCCGAGACTTTCGGTAACAGCTATCTCGTTTCCCGCAGATTACATCCGGTCAATCCGGACAACGAAGACTGTGCACGGTCCCCTACGATGTGATCCAATGCACACCCGTACCGATCAGTAGTTCCTGGAGGGATCCTCAGTGCGAGAGTTCGAAGTTCCGCAGTCGTTTTCCGTTCCGGACGACATCTCGATGGCCGACACGGTGTTCCGCTACGAGAAGGAATGTCCGCAGCACGTCCCCTTCCGGAAGCTGGTGGGCGGCAAGTGGGTGGACGTCACCGCCGCCGAGTTCGCCGGCGAGGTCGCGGGCGTGGCCAAGGGCCTGATGGCCTCCGGCATCGAGCTCGGCGACCGGGTCGCGATCCTGTCCGCCACCCGCTACGAGTGGGTCGTCCTCGACTACGCCATCTGGACCGCGGGCGGGTGCACCGTCGCGATCTACGAGACGTCCTCCCCCGACCAGGCCCAGTGGATCCTCGAGGATTCCGCGACGGCCCTGCTCGTGGTCGAGACCGCGAAGCACGCCGAAGCCGTCAAGGACGTCGCCGAGGCGGCACCGTCGCTGCGCGAGATGCTGCAGATCGAGGCGGGCGCGCTCGACGAGCTCGTGTCCCGCGGCTCGGCGATCACCGACGAGGCGCTGCACGAGCGTCGCGCACAGGTGAGCGCGTCCTCGCCCGCGACGCTCATCTACACGTCCGGTACCACCGGCCGCCCCAAGGGCGTCCAGCTCACCCACGGCAACTTCAGCGCCGAGGCGAAGGCCGTGAAGCTGGCGCTCGACGACGCGATGGCCGAGGGCCAGGCGACGCTGATGTTCCTGCCGATGGCGCACGTGTTCGCCCGCGCGATCTCGTTCGGCGCGTTCGAGAACAAGGTGACCGTCGGCCACACCGCCGACCTGACCACGCTGGTCGACCAGTTCGCCGTGTTCAAGCCGAACTTCATCCTGTCGGTGCCGCGCGTGTTCGAGAAGGTCTACAACTCTGCCAAGCAGAAGGCGGAGGATGGCGGCAAGGGCAGCATCTTCGCCAAGGCCACCGACACCGCGATCGCGTACAGCCAGGCACTCGAGACGGGTGGCCCGGGTCTCGGCCTGAAGATCAAGCACTTCGTCTTCGACAAGTTGGTCTACAGCAAGCTGCGTGCCGCACTCGGCGGCGAGTGTGACCGCGCGGTGTCCGGCGGCGCCGCCCTCGGTGCCCGTCTCGGCCACTTCTTCCGCGGCATCGGCGTTCCGGTCTTCGAGGGCTACGGCCTGACCGAGACCAGCGCCGCGATCACGGTGAACACCACCGCGGAGCAGAAGGTCGGCACGGTCGGCAAGCCCATCAACGGGCACGCCGCCAAGATCGCCGACGACGGCGAGCTCCTCGTCAAGGGCCCGGTCGTGTTCGGGGGCTACTGGCACAACGACGCCGCGACCGCCGATTCGATCAAGGACGGCTGGTTCCACACCGGCGACCTCGGATCGATCGACGAGCAGGGCTTCGTCTCGATCACCGGCCGCAAGAAGGAGATCATCGTCACCGCCGGCGGCAAGAACGTCGCACCGGCGGTGCTCGAGGACGCGCTGCGCGCGCACCCGCTGATCAGCCAGTGCCTGGTGGTCGGCGACGCCAAGCCCTTCATCGGCGCCCTCATCACGATCGACCAGGAGGCGCTGCCCGGCTGGCTCGAGCGCAACAACATCGATGCGAGCACGCCGATCACCGAGATCGTCAAGCACGCCGACCTGGTCGCGGAGATCGACGCCGCGGTCGCGGAGGGCAACAAGAAGGTCTCCAACCCGGAGCAGATCAAGAAGTACCGCATCCTCGACGTGGACTTCACGATCGAGACCGGCGAACTGACCCCGACGCTCAAGCTCAAGCGCAACGTCATCCACGAGTCGTTCGGGACCGCCATCGAGGCGATCTACTCCTGACGTTTCGGCCCGACCGGGCCGCGTATGTGACGAGAATGGGTCGTCTCCCCTCCGGGAGACGACCCATTCTCCGTTTCGACGATGCGAGGAGCTCGAATGCTGACCGTGCAGGACATCCTGGTGTACGACCCGAAGATCGAGTTCTACAACGCGCTCATGATCGCGTTCGGGTCGAGCGACAAGGTGATCTACACGTAGGACGCGACGGTGGCCGCTACGCGGTGGCGACGGCGTCGTCCCGCGTGGCGCGCCGCGCGGACAGCGCGACCAGAGCCAACCCCACCGCGATCCAGACTCCCAGCACCAGAAGGGCCCGTCCGGCACCGGCACCGTCGAAGAAGGCGGCCGACCGGATGACGGTGCCCGCGGCCCCGATCGGCAGGAACTGCCCGATCGCACCCCACGGCTGCGGCAGCCACCACGGGCCGGTGGCGAGGCCGGACAGCGGGTTCGCGATGAAGACCATGACGACAGCGCCGATCCCGAGTCCGGGGTAACCGAGCAACGATTCCAACCCGAGCACGACGAGCGAGATCGCGGCGATGCCGAGCGCGACACCCGTTGCGGTGAGCCAGAACGAGCCGTCGATCGAGCCGAGCCAGAACTGCAGGATCGCGGTGATGACGATTCCCGCGACCACAGAGAACCCGATCGACCCGAGCACACGCAGCGTCCGGCTGTGCTTGAAGAGGGTGACGAGTCCGACGGCGGAGATCATGCCGCCGAACGCGAGTGGGAGGGCGAGTGCGGTGAGACCGGATCCGGCCGGGTCGTCCTCGGTGAGCGGCACGAGATCGGTGTAGGTCACCGACTGACCCTGCGCCGCGAGGCCGGCACCGACCGACTTGAGGAGGGGCGCGTAGGGCGCACCGGCGGCGGATGCGGTCTGGATCAGCACACCGTCCGGGGTGATCGAGATGCCTCCGACCGCGTCGCGCTCGGTGATCGCGGTCGCCACCGCGTCGGCGTCTGCGTGTGTCGTGACCTCGAACGCCCCGGGGCCGTTGGCGTCCAGCGCCGCCTCGAGTTTCGCGACCGCGGCGTCCGGGCCGGACATGGCGACGGGCAGGTCGTGGGCTCCGGAGTTGACCGCTGGTGCGGCGAATGCCAGCAGCATCAGCGACACCGCGAGGGTCAGTCCGGCGACGACGCCGAGGAGCACACGTGGACCGTGCGGCCGTCGCGTCTCGGCGGGCGGGGAATCGTGCAGTGCGGTCATCACCACTCCATAAGTGATAGAAAAATACTCCGATTAAATGGGAGTGTAATACTCCGCTTACTGGTCCACAATGGAGACGCCGAAAGGAGCTCGCCATGAGAGCCGACGCGCAGGCCAATCGCGACGCGGTGGTCGCCGCGGCGCGCAGACTCGTGGCGTCGAAGGGGACGACGGTGTCGGTGAACGCGATCGCCGCCGAGGCAGGTGTCGGCGTCGCGACGCTCTACCGGCACTTCGCCACCCGCGACGACCTGCTGTACGCGATCGCCGTCGACACCCGCGAGCGCATCGCCGCGATCATGGACCGCTACTCCGCAGGCGTGGCGCCCGACCCGGAGACGTGGTGGGCCTCGTTCGTCCGCGAGGTCGCGGCACTTCGTCCGGGAGCCCTCGTGTCGATCGTGGTGGACGCCCTCACCGACGGCGCGGACGTGTCGAAGTTCGTGGCGCTGCGGACCGAGGCGCTCGAATCCATCGAGACGGTGGTCTCCCTCGCCCGGGGCGTGGGTGTCGTCCGCAACGACCTGACGGCGGTGCAGTTCCAGCTCGGGCTGGCCACCATCACCCGGCCACTACCGACCGGCGCCGACCTGCCCGACCTCGCCGAACACGAGCGCTGGCTCGTCGAGACCTACATCCGAGGCGTGCGCGCCTGAAGGCTCACCTCGCGAGCGCCGGGAGCGCCTCGACGGCGGTGGCCCGCCAGGAGTGGGTGACCGCGTCACTCAGGTCGGTGCGCTGCGGGTTCACCTCGACGACTGTCGCGCCGGCGCGCATCGCACGCAGGGGAAGTTCGGCGGCCGGGTACACCACCCCGGACGTCCCGACGACGATCATCACGTCGCAGTTCTCGGCGGAGTCCGCGGCCGTCGCCCAGGCGTCGTCCGGCAGCGGCTCACCGAACCACACCGCGCCCGGGCGCACCGCCGCCCCGCAGTGCACGCACCTCGGCGGCGTCATTCGTTCGGCGGGCTCCGTCATGCCGTCGAACCGGGCGTCGTCGAGTTCGGCGGGCCGGCCGCATCCGCTGCACCGCGGCGCGTACAGGCTGCCGTGCAGGTGCGCGGAAACCCTCGAACCCGCACGCTCGTGCAGGTCGTCGACGTTCTGGGTCACGATGGTCAGCTCGGCGGCTCGCGCCCACTCGGCGACCGCGAGGTGGCCCGCGTTCGGTGCCACCCGGCGGACCATGGCAGCGCGCCACTCGTACCAGGCCCACACCAGCGCGGGGTCGCGCTCCCACGCCTCCGGAGTCGCCAGCTCGGTCGGATCGAATCGCTCCCACAGTCCGGTCAGAGCATCCCGGAACGTCGGGACCCCGGACTCCGCGGACATCCCCGCACCCGAGAACACCACCACCCGCTCGGCGGAACGGACCGTGTCGAGCAGCGCGGCATCGGGTTCAATGAGCGTCATGCCGACGATTGTGCCTGCCGACTCCGTGGACCGCGGACGACCGGGGTTCGGTGACGAGTTCCCGGCGCTGCTGCTGGTGAATCCCGACCCGGCCGGGGAACGTCGGGTGCTCGGCGCACTGCACCGGCTGGGGATCGCGGCCGCGGACGGCGACCGGGATCACCCCGGACAGAAGCTGTTCGGGACGCGCATCGTCGCCGACACCGCAGCCGACTGGGCGGGTTTGCAGCGCTGGGTGCGCGCCGTCGTCGCATTCGGACCGGAGGCGTGGGCGTCGACGCGGACGGCACTCGCACTCCCCCACGACGACTTCCGGCACGGCGCGACGGTCGTCACGGACGGTGACCGCCCGATCACGGTCGTTGCGTGCACCTCCCTCGGCGACCCGGGACTCACCGACGACGCGCTCCGCGAGTCACTGGTCGCGGGGCAGTCGGCGGCCCGCCTGACCTGGGGCTGCGGCGGAAAGTAGGCGCTCCGCGCCTGTGCGCCTTTCTGGTAGCACCCACTACCAGAAGTGCGCACAGGTCAGATGACGGCGGCGTCGAGCATGCGGTGCGCGACGTCGGCGTCGCCGAAGGTCTCCAACGCGGCGAGCGGGCGGCGGCGCCACATGGTCAGCAGCAGTTCGGCGGCGGTACCGCGGACCGCGACGTTGCCCTTTGCGTGCCCGGTCTCGACCGTGACACCGTCCAGCGAGAATCCGAGCAGCCACTCGGCGTCGTCGGTGTCGGTCCCGTGCAGGTGAACGGTCTTGCCGTGCAACGCCGCGGGCACCTCTGTGAGCGCGCGACGCAGCATCAGCCCGGCCCATTCGTCGACGCCGTCGGCGGCACCGCGCGCGTCCAGCGGCTCGGGCGCCGGCCCGCCCGCGGCGTGCACGGCGTCGGCGGCATCGATGCGGTGGACCGCGACCTCGTGCGCCTGCCTGCGGATCCAGAACCGCAACTCGCCCGGCCCGGAGAATGTCGTCACCGGATGGGTCGACTCGTGCGACGACAGCTCCGTCAGCAGCGCGTCGAGCGATTCCCGGTACGCGGACAGGCATTCCGGCCCCCGAGGCAGAGACTTCACCTCGGTTCCGAGCGAGGCACCGGGTCCGGCGGCCACCGTCGCGGCCACCCACCGATGCACGCGGCCGGTGTGCCGGACGACCCGTTCGAGCGTCCACCCGGGGACTGTCGGCACGGGTGCGTCCAGCGCGTCGGCGGGCATCGCCGCGAGCCGTTCGCCCTCGGTGCGCAGCAGCGTCAGGTGTTCGTCCGGTGTCATGGCTGCACCGTAGCGCGGACGAAGGCCGCGACATCGGAGGTCACCTGGCGGTGCACCGGTTCGTGCAAGAGATCGTGACCGGCATCCGGGTATTCGCGCATTTCGGCGTTCCGGACCGCGGACGTCCATGCCCGGGCACCGTCGATCGGCGCGAGCCGGTCGTCGACGCCGTGGACGACGAGGATCGGCGCCCGCACCTCATCGACGGCGCCCGGGTCGGCGGCGGCCCGGCGCGGTAGCCCGCACAACACCACCGCCACGAACCGCTCGGGCTGCTCGGCGAGGGCGGCGACGGCGGTGGCAGCACCGAGCGAGTGACCCATGACCGCCAGCGGCAGGCCGGGGCGGTCGGCAGCGGCGAGGTCCGCAAGCATCAACGCGTTGGCAGCGAGGTCGGTGACGGGGCCCGGATTCCCCGGCTCCCCTTCGCTCAGCCCGTGACCGACGTGGTCGAGTGCCCACGTCTCGATGCCCTCGGCGCCGAGTGCCCGCGCGAACCGGTGGTAATGGCCGGTGTGCTGGCCCATCCCGTGCAGGAAGACCAGACCGGCGACGGGGTCGGTACACGGCCAGTGCCGGACATGGACCTGCCCGGATGCACCGGCGAGGAATCTCGAGGACGTCATCGCGTCACCGTACCGACGGGCCGCGTCGGCCCCGCCTGCCTGTCACCGGGATCTGCCATAGTCGTTCCGTGTTCCTCCTCGACGACGTGACCGTGTTCAGCACGCGCGACCTCACGCAGGCCGCGGACTGCGAGTTCGCCCTGCTGCGCCGCTATGATCTGACGTTGGGCCACACCTCCGAGGCGTCGACGCCGGAGACCGATCCGATGCTGGCCCGCACATCCGCACTGGGCGACTCCCACGAGCGCCGCCGGCTGGAGTCCTACCGCGACCGGTTCGGCGACGGCGTCGTGGTGATCGAACGGCCGGACTTCGACGTCGACGGCCTCACCCGTGCGAGCCTCGCGACCGTCGCAGCGGCACGTGCCGGGGCGGAGGTGATCCACCAGGGCACCGTCTTCCAGAACGCGCGGTCCGGTGGCCGGTTCGTGGGGTTCAGCGACTTCCTGGTCCGCGAGGACGCCGGGTACCGGGTGATCGACACCAAGCTGTCGCGGCACGCACGCGTCCCCGCGCTGCTCCAACTCGCCGCCTACGCCGACGCCCTGTCGGACAGCGGCATCCCCATCGCGCCGGAAGCGAGCCTGATCCTCGGTGACGACAGCGTCGTCGACGTCGCCCTCGCGGACGTCCTGCCGGTGTTCCGTCGGCGGCGCGACACGCTGGTGCACCTCCTGGCGGACCACCGCCGCGGCGCGGCGCCCGTCGAGTGGGGAGCTGTTCGCGCCTGCGGTCGCTGCGAGTCGTGCACCCCGGAGGTGGAACGCACCCGCGATCTCGTCCTGGTCGCCGGAATGCGATCGACGCAGCGCGAGAAGCTGATTCGCGGGGGCGTCACCACCATCGACGCGCTCGCCGCCACCGCCGGCCCGGTGGACGGCATCGGCGCTCGCGTCCTCGACGGCCTGCGCGCGCAGGCGTCGGTGCAGCTCCGCTCGACGAAGGATCGTCCCGAGTTCGAGGTGATCGGTGACGGCGCCGCACTCGCAGGCGTCCCCGCCCCCGACCAGGGCGACGTCTTCTTCGACTTCGAGGGCGATCCGCTGTGGGCCGAGAACGGTTCCCCCGACTGGGGACTCGAGTACCTGTTCGGGGTGATGGAGTCCGACGGGACGTTCCGGCCGTTCTGGGCGCACGACCGGGCGCAGGAGCGGCAGGCGCTGCTGGACTTCCTGGACTACGTCACCGAGCGCCGGAAACTGTTCCCCGACATGCACGTCTACCACTACGCCGCCTACGAGAAGTCGGCGCTGCTGCGGCTCGCGGGCCGGTACGGAGTCGGCGAGGAGACCGTGGACGCGCTGCTCCGCGACGGCGTCCTCGTGGACCTGTACCCGGTCGTGAAGGCGTCCGTCCGGGTCGGCGCGCCGTCGTACTCGATCAAGAAGCTCGAACCGCTCTACATGGGCGAGCAGCTGCGCGGCGGCGACGTCACCGATGCCGCGGGGTCGGTGGTCGCGTATGCCGACTACTGCGAACTGCGCGACGCCGGGCGGGACGACGAGGCGGCGCAACTGCTGCGCGGCATCTCCGACTACAACGAGTACGACTGCCTCTCCACGCTGAAGCTGCGGGACTGGCTGCACAGCCTGGCCGCCGACCGCGGCGTGCAGCCGCATCCGGTCCAGCAGGCGGTCGCGGTGGTCGTCGAGGAACCCAGCGCCGACGAGGTCGCGCTCCGCGGGCACGTCGGGGATTCGCTGCCCGGTCACCGGACTCCGGAGCAGCAGGCCGCAGCGCTGCTCGCGGCGGCACTCGGCTATCACCGACGCGAGCGGAAACCGTTCTGGTGGGCCCACTTCGACCGTCTCACCGCACCCGTGGACGAATGGGCGGACACCGCCGACGTGTTCGTCGCCGAGTCGGTGGCCGTCACCGACGACTGGCGCAAGACCACCCCGCGGCAGCGGAAACTGCGGCGCACCCTCCGCCTCGTCGGACGGTGGGGGTCGGGGTCCGCACCGAGAGTGTCCGCGAAGCCGTTCGCGCTGTACGACGCGGCTACCGGCGTCGGATCGGACGACGCGGCCGCGCGTGGCACCGTGGACGTCACGATCGTCGCGGTCGAGGAGGACACGGGCCCGGACGGCAGGCCCCGGGACGTGGTGCTCGTCGAGGAATTGCAGGGTGCCGAGACGCACGAGCCGGTGCCGACGGCCCTTGCTCCCGAACGCCCGATCCCGACGACGAAGATCGAAGCGGCGATCGCCGTACAGGCCGCGGCGACGGCGAACGCCCTCCCTACCATGCCGCACACCGCGGCGGTGGACATCCTGCGCCGCATCCCGCCCCGCACCCGTTCCGGGAATCCGCTCCCCGCAGCCGATCCCGACGACCGAGCCCGCGCGATCACCGACGCGCTGCTCGACCTGGACGACTCGTACCTGGCGGTGCAGGGCCCGCCCGGGACCGGCAAGACGTTCACCGGCGCCAAGGTCGTCGCGGAGCTGGTGACACGGCACGGCTGGCGGGTCGGCGTCGTCGCGCAGTCCCATTCCGTCGTCGAGAACATGCTCGACGCAGTGGTCCGGGCTGGGGTGCCTGGCGAGCAGGTTGCGAAGAAGCCGACCTCGGGTCTCGCGGCCGAGCCGGCATGGACGAAGCTCGACCCGTCCGGTTTCCCCGGGTTCCTCCGGGACCACGAGGACGACGGCTGCGTCGTCGGCGGAACCGCCTGGGACCTGGCGCATCCCGATCGGGTGCCACCGGGCACCCTGGACCTGCTCGTGGTGGACGAGGCCGGCCAGTTCTCCCTCGCCAACACCGTCGCGGTCGGGATCAGCGCCCGAAACCTGTTGCTGCTCGGCGATCCTCAGCAGTTGCCACAGGTCAGCCAGGGCATCCACCCCGAGCCGGTGGACACCTCGGCGCTCGGCTGGCTCGCACACGGGCACGGCGCGCTGCCACCCGACCTGGGCTACTTCCTGGACGTGACGTGGCGGATGCACCCGGCGGTGTGCGCGCCGGTGTCGGAGCTCTCCTACGAGGGACTGCTCCACGCGAACGAGCCGGTGACCACCGCCCGGCACCTCGACGGCGTACCGCCCGGCGTCGACACCCTGTTCGTGGAACACGTGGGGAACTCGACGTTCTCGCCTGAGGAGGCCGACGCGATCGCGAAGCAGGCGCAGGAGCTGATCGGCGCCGCGTGGACGGCGGGCGCGGGCGCGGAGCCCCGCCCGCTCGAACAGTCCGACATCCTCGTCGTCGCGCCCTACAACGCGCAGGTGGCGTTGATCCGGCGGCACCTCGCCGACCTGGGGCTCGACGAGGTGCTCGTCGGGACCGTCGACAAGTTCCAGGGCCGCGAGGCCGCTGTGGTGTTCGTGTCCATGACGGCGTCCTCGGCGGACGAGGTGCCGCGCGGGATGGGATTCCTGCTGTCCCGGAACCGGTTGAACGTGGCCATCTCCCGCGGCAAGTGGCGGGCCGTCATCGTGCGCTCCCCCGCGCTCACCGACTACCTGCCGTCCACCCCGGCGGGCCTGATCGAACTGGGCGCGTTCCTGCGCACCCACCCGTGCGACGACCGCTGACGCCGCGCGCGAACCGGGTCAGTCGCGCTCGGGCAGCGCGTCGAGGACGAGCTCGCACCACCGGACGTTCTCCTGTTCGAAAGCGATCCCGCGGGCGAGCGTGAGGTACGACCCGAGGTTCTCGTCCGCCTCGACGAGGAACCGGTGCTCGGTGCGGCCGGCGAGCAGGTACTCGCGCCTGTCCTCGTAGCGTCTCAGTTTCGCCTGGGACACCTCGAGCTTGCGGGCGACGCTGTCCCGCACCGCCGGGACCGACTCTGCCGTCATGGCCTCGACCTGGACGAGCAACTCGTCGCGGATCGCGATGGGTTTCGGTGTGCTCACGACGAATTCGCCCAGCGCCGCCCTGCCTGCCGCGGTGAGGGTGTAGGTCCGCTTGTTCGGCCGCTTCTCCTGCTCGACGGTGCGGGCGACGATCAGGCCGTCCTGGTGCATCCTGTCGAGCTCGCGGTAGAGCTGCTGGGGGGTGGCGGTCCAGAAGTTGGCGACGGTGACGTCGAACGCCTTGGCCAGGTCGTATCCCGAGTACTCACCCTTGGTGAGTGCCGCGAGTATCGCGTCCCGGAGCGCCACGGCCCCATCGTAGGTGACCGGCCAGGCCACCCACGATCACCGGGTCAGCCGAAGCACTGCCCCTCACCGCGGTACGTCGGCACCGCGGTGGCGGTCCCGTCCGCGTCGACGAGATGCACCGCGGTGAACCGCTCGCACAGCTCACCGGCCTTCGCGTGCCGGAACCACACACGGTCGCCGATGCGCAGCGCCGACGCCGCGAATCCGGTCACCGGGGTCTGCACCTCGCCCGCGCCCTCGTTGCGGAGCAACTTCAGGCCGGCAGGCCACACCGGAGTCGGCACCCGGGACGCACCGGCAGGCCCGGACGCGATGTAGCCGCCGGAGAAGAGGGTGGCGATCTTCGGAGTCGGTCGCCGCACCGCGTCGAGTGCGAAGAACATCGCCGGCCGCGGGGTGAAGGCCCGGTACCTGTCGAAGAGGGTCGGCACGAACAGCCCGGACCCGGCGGTGACCTCGGTGACGGCCGGGTCGGCCGAACTGACCTCCAGGGACCCGGTTCCGCCACTGTTGACGATCTCCAGCCGTCCCACGACGGAGGTGACGGCGTCGACGACCGCGCCTCGCCGGGAGGACAGTTCCGCTGCCGACGCCTTCTTCACCAGCCGCACGGCGGGGCTGCTGTCCGGCAGGCCCGCGATCTGCGCCTCGTAGAACATCACGCCGACGACCCGGAAGCCGCGATCCGCGGCGACCCGTGCGAGGGCGGCGGCGTCGGCGGGGCTGCGCAGCGGGGATCGCCGCACTCCAAGGTGCACCGGCCCGATCCGCAGGGACGCGTCGATGTCGAGGCACACCCGCACGTCGGTGGATCCGGTGGCCGCGACGACGTCGAGCTGCCCGTCCCCGTCGACCATCAGGGTGATCGAGTCGCGCAGCACCGAGTCGGCGACGAGTTCCGCGAGCGCGGCCCGGTCGACGGTCGGGTACCCCATCAGCACGTCCCGGGCACCGGCCCGGACCAGCCAGATCGCTTCCCGCAGCGAGTACGCCATGATCCCCTGGAAGGCGCCCGCGCCGTCGGGGTCTGCGTAGGCGCCGGAACCGGTGAGACCGGACCCGAGTACCCGTTCGAGCACCGCCCGGACCCGGACGGACTTGCTGGCCACCCGGATCTTCGTGCCCGCCGCGCGGCGGGCCAGGTCTGCGGCGTTGGCGTCGAGGGACTGCAGGTCGAGGGCCGCGAACGGTCCGTCGAGGGCCGTGGTCGCCGCGTCGAGGCGGGCGACCACGGCGTCCGGGCTGCTGGTGCGCTGGATGGTCACGGTCACCGCCTCAGTCAACACCCTTGCTGGACAATCGTCCAGATCAGTTTTCGACGGCCTTCCTGGTCACCATCTGGACCAGGTCGTCCAACTCGGCGACGACGGCCTCGCCGTCGCGGTCGACGAGCCAGCGCAGCACGATGCCGTCGATGACCGCGAGAGCGAACCGCGCGATGTGCGGCACGGGTTCGGTCCACCGGGTGCCACTGTGCTCCGCGCAGCTCTCCAGGAAGGCGACCGCCTCGGCGTCCATCGTCGCGTACTGGTTGTTGGCGATGGCGCCGGCCAGTTCCGCGCCTGCGGCCTGCTGCCGCAGCCCGTACGCGGTGATCTCATAGGTCAGCAACTGACGGTCCGGGGTGGCCTCGATGATCGGCCACATCGCCGACAGCCCGCTGTGCAGCAGCCCCTTGAGCGCCCGGATACCCGTCTCGGACTCGTCGGCCCGCGCCTGACCGAACGCGTAGCGCAGGGCCTGGCTGAGCTGGAGAACCAGCGCCTCACCCATCGCGGCGACCAGCGCCTCTTTACTCTCGAAGCAGTAGTGCACGACCCCGAGCGACACGCCCGCGTCCTCCGCGACGGCACGGATGGTGACGGAGCCGACGCCGCCACGTTCCGCGATGCCCATGGCGGATTCCACGAGCTGCGCTCGTCGCTCCTCTGCAGGTAGCCGATTCAGCATGGGGTGATCGTAATTCGTAAGGACTCGGTAAGGATGCAGGTGTTGACCTGGACGGACGTCCAGTAAATGATGGTGACATGGATTCACAGACGTGGCAGAACTGGGCGCGCTGCGCCGACGCTCGCCCGACCCGCTATGCCACGCCGTCGACCGTTACTGAACTGAGTACCGAGATCGGGCGCGCCGCCGCCGAAGGATTGCAGGTCAAGTGCGTCGGCGCCGGCCATTCGTTCACTCCCATCGCCGCGACCGACGGTGTGATGATCAGCCTGGACAACCTGCAGGGCATCGAGTCCGTCGTTCCGACGACGGAGCCGTCGGGGGCGCTCGTCACCGTTTTCGCGGGCACCAGACTGCACGCACTCAATCCCGCATTGTGGGATCTGGGTCTGGCGATGGCCAATCTCGGCGACATCGACGCCCAGTCGATCGCCGGCGCCATCTCCACCGGAACCCACGGGACCGGCGCCCGTTTCGGCGGTATCGCGCACCAGGTGCGGGCCCTGCAACTGGTGCTCGCCGACGGCACCGTCGTCGACTGCTCCGACGAGGAGAACCCCGAACTGTTCCACGCCGCCCGGATCGGCCTCGGCGCGATCGGTGTCATCGCGAAGGTCACGCTGCAGTGCGTCGACGCCTTCCTCATGCGCGCCGTCGAAGCCCCCGGACTTCTCTCGGAGACCCTCGCGGGCCTCGACGAACACGTGGCCGGCACCGACCACTTCGAGTTCTACTGGTTCCCGCACACCGACCGGGTGCTGACCAAGCACAACACCCGGCTGCCCGCCGATCGTGCCGTCGACCCCGTCCACCCCGTCCGCGCGTTCGTCGAGGACGAACTGCTCTCCAACGTGCTCTTCGACGGCATCAACCGGGTTGCCACGGCGATCCCGTCGGCGATCCCCTCGATCAACGGCTTCACCGCGCGGGCCCTGAGCCGCCGCGAGTACGTCAATCGCAGCTTCGAGGTGTTCGCCTCGCCGCGGCGGGTTCGGTTCCGGGAGATGGAGTACGCCGTCCCCGCCGAGGCCGTCAGCGACACCCTCCGGGAGATCGACCGCTGGCTGAACAAGTCCGACGTCACCGTCGCGTTCCCGGTCGAGGTCCGCTTCGCCGCCGCCGACGACGTGTGGATGTCCACGGCGAACGGTCGTGACACGGCGTACATCGCGGTGCACCAGTACCACCGGCGGGACCACCGCGAGTACTTCGACGCCGTCGAGGCGATCGCCCGCGGCGTCGACGGACGACCGCACTGGGGCAAGCTGCACTCCCGCACCGCCGACGACCTGCGCCCCAGCTACCGCCACTTCGACGCGTTCGTGTCGGTCCGCGACAAGTACGACCCGGCGCGACTGTTCGACAACGCGTACCTGCGGCAGGTCCTCGGCTGACCGGTCAGCCGCCGAGGAGCTGGGCCTTGCGGTCGTCGCTCGCGAACGACGCCTGGATCGAGTTGCGGGCCAGCACTTCCCGTTCCTCGGCGGTGAGCCCGACCGCGGCAACGAGACCGGCGAAGGCGTCGTCGACGTACCCGCCGAAGTAGGCCGGGTCGTCCGAGTTGACGGACACGTTCAGCCCGGCCGCGAGCATGTCGCGCAGCGGGTGGTCGGCGAGAGTGTCGACCACCCGCAGCCGCACGTTCGACAGCGGGCACGTGGTCAGTGGAATGCGCTCCCGCACCAGTCGCTGCACCAGATCGGTGTCCTCCAGGCACCGGATGCCGTGGTCGATGCGCTCGACGCCGAGGAGGTCGAGGGCCTCGGTGATGTACTCCGGCGGGCCCTCCTCCCCCGCGTGCGCGACCACGTGCAGTCCGGCCGCACGCGCCCGAGCGAACACATCCACGAACTTCGACGGCGGATTCCCCACCTCGGCCGAGTCGAGGCCGATCCCGATGATCGGTGCGCCCACCGCGAGCAGGTCGGTCAGCAGGGCGTCCGCCTCGGATGCCGGGCGGTCCCGCAGGATTCCCGCGATCAGTCCACTGGTGACACCGAACTCGGCCTCGCTCGCGGAGACCGCGTCCGCCAGCCCGTCGAGCACCTCGGACAGCGGAACCCCGCGCGCGGTGTGCGCCTGCGGGTTGAAGAAGATCTCCGCGTGCGCCACACCCGCGCGCGCGGCGCGGGCGAAGTAGGCGCGGGTCATGTCGGCGAAGTCCTGCGCGGTCCGCAGGACCGCCATGTTCGCGAAGTAGAGGTCCAGGAACGACTGCAGGTCGGTGAACTCGTACCTCGAGCGCAGGTCGTCGAGGTCCGCGTACGGCAGCTCGATCCCGTTGCGCTCCGCCAGTTCGAGGATCAGTTCCGGTTCGAGCGACCCCTCGATGTGCATGTGGAGTTCGGCAAGTGGCGTCGTCATCAGGGTTCCCGTCGTAGAGGCTGGAGCTGTCATTCGGTTGCCTGCACGACCGGTGGTGACCAGGTCTGGTCGGTCGGCAGGTAGGTACGCAGCATGAGGACGAAGTCGCCCTCCGGCGCCGGCAACCAGTTCGTCTTGCCCGACGGCGGCGGCGAACTGGAGATCCACACGTCGAGGGATCCGTCGTCGCCGCGCACCAGTCCGGGCGTACGGTCGCCGATCGCGTAGCGGGCGATGCTGTTGGGCACCAGGAACATGTCGGGCCCGTACAGCGTGATCGACCAGAACCCCCTCGGGTCGATCGGCGGCAACTGATCGGCGTCGAAGTGCAGCAGGTGACCGGTCGATCCCCGCAGCACGTCGCCCGCGGCGTCCTCGCGGGTGACGTGGTACATCGACTCCTCGGGCACGTTCGCGCCGAGGCCGATCTTCGCGACCATCGCGCGGTGCAGGTAGTCGGTGCCGTACCGGCCTGCGTCCTCGAGCGAGCTCCAGGAGCCGGGATCGCCGTCGGAGCCCTCGGCGATCACGTCGTCGATCCGCTCGCTGCCCAGGACCACACCGGACGCGAGCGCCTCGACGTCCTGCCGATCGCCGGTGCTCGGCGTCGCCCCGGGAGTGACTCCGAGTTCCGCGATCTCCGCGAGCAGCGGACCGTCCGCCTCCGGCGCCGGATTGGCGGCCAGGACCGCGGCGAGCTCGTCGTAGAACGCGGGCCCCGACGCCCCGACCGCCTGTGGCGCCGGGTTGTTCCCGCAGTCGTTCGGCGGCAGGGACGGCGGTGTCGTCACGGGCGCGGGACCGAGGACCCGCATCGAGTACTGCTTCTGCGCGGCCTGCGCGGCGGGCAGGTCCTCCATCGACTCGACGAGCGTCCGGCCGATCACCCACGAGTCCCAGGTCGGCGACTCGATCACCTCGGCGCCGGCGGGCGCGGTGCCCGACCAGCCGGGCGGCGCGATCAGGAACGAGCCTGCGGCCGAGCCCGTCTCCCGCGTCCCGACATTTGCGAAGACATTGCTGTAGATGTCGAGCAGCTGGAAACCGAAGTACCGGTCACCCATCTCGGGATGCGTCAGCAGGATCGGGCCGGACCGCAGGTCGAGCCAGGCGACGGAGTACAGGGTGTCGACGTTCGGGGCGACCACAGTCCGCGAATCCGGCCCCGACATCTGCGACTGGTTGTAGAGCTGATTGATCGGCAGCAGGCACGTCATGTTCGCTCGTGTCCTGGTCAGCGCCACGGGCGCGTATCCGTAGACGAAGCCGTCCGCCGCGATCTCGGCGCGCTCCCGGTGCGCGTTCGCCTCGAGATCCTCCGTCGACGATCCGCATGCCGCGAGGACCGTCGCCCCGAGGATTCCCGCCGTCGCCGCCGCCATCACACGCCCGAGCGACCGCCGCCGCACCTCACCCGCCATGGTGACACTCTAGATTCACCGGCCTGCGTAGCGTGCCTTCCCCGGTCCCGCCTCGAGGAAGCTCCGGACGGCGCCGCGCAGGTCCTCGGTCTCGAACAGTGCACCGGACACCTCGGGCGTGATCGAATCCGCGTGGGCCACACCGCCCGACCGCCACCCCTCGATGATCCGCTTGGTGGCGTGGTGGGCCAGGGTCGGTCCGTCGGCGAGCCGCGCGGCGAGCGCGCGGGCCGCTGCGTCGACGTCCTCGTGGACGGCGTTGACGACGCCCCAGGAGTGCATCGTCTCGGCGTCGTACAGGTCGCCGGTCATCACGAACTCGCGGGCCCGTCCGGAGCCTGCCCGCTCGGCGAGCCGCTGCGGGCCACCCATCGAGGGTGTCAACCCGACCACCGTCTCGACGAGTCCGAACTTCGCCTTCGGTGCGGCGAGGATGATGTCGCAGGCGAGGGAGATCTCGAACGCGGCGGTGAGGGTCAGCCCGTGCGCGGCGTACACGACCGGACACGGTAGCGCCTCGATCCGGTGGATGATCTCGGCGAACAGCGTCTGCCACAGTTCGGTGCCCTGTTCCGCCGTCAGCCCGTCGAACACGTGCACGTCCACGCCGCCGGAGACGACCCGACCCTCGGACCGCAGCAACAGCGCCCGCGGCGGCCGGGTGGTGAGCTCGGCCAGATCCGCGGTCAGCGAGTCGAACATCGCCTGGTCGAACAGGTTCAGGTCCCCGTTCGCGAAGGTCAGGACGGCGACCTCGGCGCCTGCGTCGGTGCTGCTGCGTTCGAGTCGGGTCGGCTTCGCGGATGCGGTCATGGACTCAGCCTGCCATAGGCTCGCGACTCTCCGGCGCGGCCGCCACCGGGGCACCGACCGGTGCCGCCTGCGGACGGGAGAAGCACAGCGCGGCAACGAAACCGACGAGCAGTACCACGGCAGGCAGGATCATCGTCTGCGCCATCGCGGAACTGAACCCGTCGAGCAGGAATTCGGGCATCGACCCGGCCATGCCCTCCTGCATGCCGCCGGTGGACGGAAGCCCGTTCGCGGTCAGCCGCGACGTGATGAGTGCACCGATCGCGGCGCTGCCGAGCACCGCACCGACCTGCCGTGTGGTGTTGTAGACGCCGGAGCCGGCGCCGGCCTGGTGCAGTGGCAGATTGCGGGTCGCGGTCGCCGCCAGCGGCGACCAGATGAAGGCGTTCGCGACACCCATCAGCGCGATCGGCAGCAGCAACTCCCAGATCGCGGTGTGCGGCGTCATCACCAGCGCCAGCCAGCCCAGTGACACCGACAGCATGAGGAATCCCGGGCCCGCGATGTAGCGGGGGTGCACCCGGTCGACGAGCTTGCCGACGTTGGGCGCGAGGACGCCGGTGAGCACCGCCATCGGCACCATGAGGAGCGCCGACTGTGTCGGGGACAGGCCCCGGACGCCCTGCGCGTAGAACATCACAGGCAGCAGCAGACCGGTGATCGCGAAGCCCATCGAGGTGATTGCGATGTTGGCGAGCGAGAAGTTGCGGTCGCGGAACAGCTCCAGCGGCAGCAGCGGCTCGTCCTTGTTAAGCGACTGGTTCCAGACGAACAGCGCGAGCAGTGCGAGGCCACCACCGATCATCAGCCAGATGCGAGCCGACCAGTCGTACGTGTTGCCCTCCTGCAGACCGAACACGAGCAGGAACATGCCTGCGGCGCTGAGGAGCACGCCGGGGATGTCGAACTTGTGCTCGTGGGTCTCGAGGGTGGGGACGAGCCGCAGGGCGAGGAAGAAACCGACGATGCCGACGGGCACGTTCACGATGAAGATCCACTGCCAGCCGAGCCCGTCGACCAGCACGCCGCCCGCCAGCGGGCCGACCAGTGTGGCGACACCGGCCACCGCACCCCACAGGCCCATCGCGGTGCCGCGCTTGTCGGGCGGGAAGATGCGGGTGATGACGGCCATCGTCTGCGGGGTCATCAGTGCCGCACCGAAGCCCTGGAACACGCGGGCGACGATGAGCATCTCGATGCTTCCGGACAGACCGCACCACAGGGACGCCGCCGTGAACAACGTCAGGCCGAGCAGGTACAGGTTCTTCGGGCCGAAGCGGTCACCGAGGCGGCCGGTGATCAGCAGGGGCACCGCGTAGGCGAGCAGGTACGCGCTCGTCACCCACACGACGCTGTTGATGTCGGCGCCGAGGTCCTCCATGATCGCCGGATTCGCGACCGCGACGATGGTCGAGTCGACGAGGATCATGAAGAACCCCAGACACAGCGCCCAGAGCGCAGGCCAGGGTTTGACGTCGGGCGTCGCGGTCCCGGATGTCGTGGTTTCGGTCATGGGTCAGCCCCTCGTGTGCTGCGCAGCGGTCTGCGCTCGATTGTTCGTGGTGGTTTCCGGAACGACCCACGGGAGCGTGCCGCTCGTGAGTTCGTCGACGGTGGCGCGGAGCCAGTCGATCTCGGTGCGGGTGACGGCGCGCCGGTAGTCGACCTCGATCCAGTAGGCACGCGGCTTGTCGAGTTCGAGCATCGTGGCGCGGAACGTGTCGAGGTCGGCGAGTTCCCCTTCTAGGAGGGCGATCCGGGCGGTGAGCCGTTGTACGACCTCCTCGCCGTCGAGGTTGTGCGCCTCGGACAGGGCCAGGGGGAACTGCGGGAACTCGCGGACCGCCCGTTCGAGCGCCTCCCCGACCCGGGCGCGCAGTTCAGCGCGGCCGGCGCCGGTGATCGCGTAGGTGGTGCGTTCGGGACGGTTCCCGTCCCGTTCGGTGGCGACGGCGACGATCAGTTCCGCGGCTTCGAGCCTGCCCACGGCGTGGTACAGGGACCCGGCGCGCAGTTTGACCAGCCGGTCGCGGCGACGCTGCTGGAGCAGCTGGAACATCTCGTAGGGATGCATGTCGCGCTCGTTGAGCAGGGCGAGGACGGTGGTCCCCAGTGGAGTGCCGGGCACGGCCCGCACCTCCTTCCGCGCGTATATTCCGTGTGGAATATACGGCGCGGAACAGTAGGCGGTCAAGGTCGTCGCCGAGAACCGATACCGTCGGTGCGTGGACTCGCATCAACTCGACATCGTCGCCCTCGCCTGGTCGCGGGAGCTCGGGCTGCCCGACGACGCCCTGCGTCGCGACGGGGCCCGCTCCGTCGGCCGGGCCGAGCGCCGCGTGGTCCACATCCGGCTCGGCACGTCCACCGCACTCGTCGGACCCGACTGGCTCGTCGACCGGGCCGACGATCTCGACGACGAGGCCCTGTCGTCCCGCGCCGTGCTGATGGAGCTGACCAAGGACCACGCCGGACGGTGTTCGGCGCCGCGGCTGCTCTCGTACGCCGCCGAGCCGCGCGACGACATCGACGTCGACAATCCCCTCATCTCCCACGTCCAGCCGCACGTCCAGGCGCTGGAGGCGGCGTGCCCGCCCGACGACGTCGCCGAGGCATCCCTCATCGGGCGCCGGAACTGGTTCACGCTCCTCGACGAGGACGAGAATCCGCTCGCCTCGGCGGGATACGACGAATGGCAGGGGATCGTCGCACGCATCGGGGTACTCACCGTGCCTGCCGCGCGGCGCCGGGGCCACGGCACCGTCGTGGGCAGGCTGTGCACGAACGACGCGATCGACGAGGGCATGATCCCCCAGTGGAGCAGCCATCCGGGCAACACCGCGTCCCGCCGCCTCGCCGCGCGACTCGGATTCGAGGAACTCGGCTCGATCACCGAGGTCACACTGCCCTGACCCGCGTCACAGCCGCTGACCGGACAACGCGCGCACCGTAATCTGACGGGGTGACCGACAACGACAGCACGCGCGGCTCCTACGTCGACCCGGGCAGGGAATTCGTCCGGGACACCCGGTACATCGAAACCCGGATCACCGCCGACGGCCGCGACGGCTACCCCGTCGAACCCGGCCGATACCGGCTGGTCGCGGCCCGGGCATGCCCATGGGCGAACCGCGCGATCATCGTCCGCCGGCTGCTCGGACTGGAGGGCGTGCTGTCGATGGGCCTGTGCGGACCCACCCACGACAAGCGCAGCTGGACATTCGATCTCGACCCCGGCGGCGTCGATCCGGTCCTGAAGATCCCCAGGCTGCAGGACGCGTACTTCGCCCGCGATCCCGGTTACCCGCGCGGCATCACCGTCCCGGCGATCGTCGACGTCCCGTCCGGCAAGGTCGTCACCAACAACTACCCGCAGATCACCCTCGACCTCTCGACGGAATGGACGGCGTACCACCGCGAGGGAGCTCCGCAGCTGTATCCCGAGCACCTGCGCGCCGAGATCGACGAGGTCGCCGACCTGGTGTTCCGCGACGTCAACAACGGTGTGTACCGGTGCGGGTTCGCCGGATCGCAGGAGTCCTACGACGCCGCGTACGACCGGCTGTTCGCGCGCCTCGACTGGCTGACCGACAGACTACGGAACCAGCGATTCCTCGTCGGCGACACCATCACCGAGGCGGACGTGCGACTGTTCACGACACTCGCCCGATTCGACCCCGTCTACCACGGGCACTTCAAGTGCAACCGCAGCACACTCACCGAGATGGACGTGCTGTGGGCGTACGCGCGAGACCTGTTCCAGACCCCCGGATTCGGCGACACCGTCGACTTCGCGCAGATCAAGGAGCACTACTACGTGGTGCACCGGGACATCAACCCGACCGGGATCGTCCCGAAGGGCCCGGACCTGTCGTCCTGGCACAGCCCGCACGGCCGGGAAGCGTTGGGCGGCCGGCCCTTCGGCGAGGGCACACCGCCTCCGCCGCCGCTTCCCGCCGAGACGGTCCCGCCGTTCTGACGCCTCTCCACTATTCGCCGGCGTAGGTACCGAAGCTCCAGAACACGCCTTCGGGGTCGCGGCAGGTGAATCCACGGGAGCCGTAGTCCTCGTCCTTCAGCCCCTGTACGACCGTGGCGCCCGCCGCGACGGCACGGTCGTGCAGGGCGTCGGGGCCGTCGGTGACGAGGTAGATCGCCCCCACGCCGGCGGGCAGGTCGGCGAGTACGGAGTCCTCGCGACGGCTGCCGAGCATCACACCGCCGCCTGCCGGCCAGGTCAGCTCGGCGTGGTCCACGCGGTCACCCTCGCCGTACACGGCCTTCTCCACGAACCCGAAGGCGTCGACGAGGAAGGCGATCGCGGCCCGGGCGTTCGCGTAGGTGAGGCAGGGCCAGACGTGTGTGGTGGTCATCGTTGCTTCCGTTTCGGTGGTCATGGCGTCGACACTGCCCGCTCGTGGGGCTCGTCGTCTTGGACGAGTGGGAACCGTTCCTCGGCCCGCCACCGCGACGGCGGCACCCCGGCGAGGGCGCGCCATTCCCGAGCCAGGTGGGCCTGGTCGTAGAAACCGCATCGTGCGGCGACGTCGGCGAGGGTCGCCGACGGACGCAGGCGCTGGAGTTGCCTGGACCTGTCGAAGCGGGCCACGCGCATCGCGTCCTTCGGCCCGATCCCGAACTCCGCGGTGAACCGGGTGACCAGATACCTTCTGCTCCAGCCGATCTCTCGCGCGACGTCGGCGACGCGCGGCGCGTCGGGCTCGGTGAGCCGTTGCCAGGCGCGGGCGAGGTTGCAGTCGAGAGTGTCGTCGACCGCGCGACGCACCAGCACCTCGTCGAGGATCGCGAACCGTTCGGGCCAGCCGGGCTCGGCGGCGATCCGCTCGGCGAGTTCGCGGGCGTCGGGACCGAGGACGTCGCGCAGGTCCACGATCCACGCCCCGATCGCTCCGGCGGGCACCCCGAGCAGCGCCCTCGATCCGGCCGGGGTGAGCGCCAACTGGACGCCGTGCTGGTTGCCGTCGTGCGCGATGCTCACCGCCGAGGTCGCGAGCCCGCTCGCCAGGGCTCCCCAGGCGCCCGCGGGTTGCTCGGGGTGTGCGGTGGCGGTCACGGCGAGCGGCTCGTCCAGCGACACGACGACCGTCAGCTCGGGCGCAGGCATCCCGAGATGGACCCCGGGCGGATAACCGGACAGCCGGTACCCCGCGTACGGCCCGAGGAAGGGCCGCAGCGGTGGGGCAGGCAACGCACGAGCCCCGTCCGAGACACCGGGCATTCCCCGAGGCTATCCCCTGTGCGTACTTTTGGTAGTCGGCGCTACCACAAGTGCGCACAGGCGGCGCAGCCGCATTCTTTGGAACAATCGGGACGTGCCGGACGTTTGACATTTGTTCGGCTGCCGACCGTGCAGTTCCGAGCAGGAGGACGTACCGATGAACATCACCGGACGCGTCGAGCAGGCGATCACCACGCTCCTCGACAACGGCGCCAGGCTGCAGGGCCCTGCCGTGGAGGCGCACGTGTCGAGGTTGCGCCGAGCCCATCCCGGGGAGAGCCCGCAGCAGATCGTGGACCGGCTCGAGAAGATGTTCCTGCTCGCCGTCACAGGCAGCGGCGGCGCAGTCGGTGCCGCAGCCGCCGTGCCCGGCATCGGGACCGCCGGATCGATCGCCGCCGTCGGCGCCGAAACCGCCTTCTTCCTCGAGGCGAGCGCGCTGTTCACCCTCGCCGTGGCCTCGGTGCACGGCATCCCGGTCGACAACCACGAACGCCGGCGTGCGCTGGTGCTCGCCGTCGCCCTCGGCAGTGCGGGCATGGAGATCGTCGAGAAGGCGGTCGGGAAGACCACCAAGAACTGGGGCGCTCTGCTCTCCGGAAAGCTGCCCACCCAGACGGTGCGCGGCATGAACAACAGCCTGGTCCACACGTTCGTCACCCGGTACGCCGTCAAGCGCGGTGCCCTCATGTTCGGCAAGTTGGTGCCCGCAGGCATCGGTGCCGTGATCGGCAGCGCGGGCAACCGGACGATCGGTAAGGGCGTCGTCGCGAACGCGCGCGACGCATTCGGCCCGGCGCCCGCGCAATGGGCCGTCACGGTGGACGCCTACCCGCAGCCGGTCGAGGAGAGCTACCCCCAGGGGGTATAGTGCCCGATATGCCCCGATCCGAGCACGTCAGCACAGGGCCGCGCCGCGCGGTTCTGCTGCTCGCACTCGCCCTCGGGGTACTCGCGATGCACCACGTCGCGACCAGCCTCCCCGCGTCGGCTGCGCACAGCCCCACGCAGTCCGTGATGCAGTCGAATCCGGCAGCACCGGCGACGGACCACAGCGCCACGCCTCCGGCGGACCACGGTGACGGCGGTGACCACTCGGGCGGGCAGCACATGCTCGCCTCGTGCCTGGCCGTGCTCGCCGGCGGCGTCGCGCTGCTGCTCGTCCTGCTGCTGTTCGGCGTCCCCGCCGCAACCGGCGGGCCCGTCGCGCGGGTCCGCGACTTCCGGATGCGCGCGGGGCGCGGACCACCGTTCGCACCCGACACGTCCACCCGTCTCGCCACCCTCTGTCTCCTTCGGGTCTGACAGGGCCACTGCGCCGTGCGCGCAGTCCGGTCCTTCACCACACACCCGAAAGAGCAAGGCAGACACATGAACACACGTACCAAGACCGCCGGATTCTTCGCCGCCGTCGCCGCGGGCGCCCTGATCGTCGCGGGCTGCAGCGACAGCGACGACGGCGCGGGCCACTCGATGGACTCCATGGGTTCGATGTCGATGACGACGTCGGCACCGCCGGCCGAGTCCTCCTCCGACCGCAACGCCGCCGACGTGATGTGGACGCAGATGATGATTCCGCACCACCAGCAGGCCGTGGAGATGGCAGCGCTCGCGCAGGGCCGCACCGAGAACGCGGAACTGCTCGAGCTGGCGTCGCGGATCCAGGCGGCCCAGGATCCCGAGATCGAGCTGATGACGAGCTGGCTCACCGCGTGGGGCGAACCCACGATGACGAACGAGGGCATGGACCACTCGTCGATGGGAGACATGGGAGACATGAGCGGGATGATGTCGGCCGACGACATGGCCACCCTGGAGAACGCCATCGGGGCCGAGTTCGACCGGGCGTGGCTGGAGATGATGATCGCCCACCACCAGGGCGCGATCGACTCCTCCCGGGCCATCCAGGCCAACGGAACCAACGAGCAGGTCGACGAGTTGGCCGGGAAGATCGTCGCCGGGCAGCAGGCCGAGATCGAGCAGATGAAGGCGATGCTCGGCCAGTGACACTCACCGGCCGGGGGCGCCGCCCCACGCCAGCGCACGGAGGCGCACCCAGTCCAGGGTCACCTTCGGTGGCGGCACCCCCGGCCGGGTCCGTGGCACCCGAACACGCAGAGCACCCTGCCGGACACTGCACCGGACCGGGGTCCGCACGGTGAGGGACTCACCGTCCACCCCGACCGGGATCTCGTCGGCATCGGAATCGACGACCGCCTCGGTCACCTCGTACTGGGTCACTCCGCGTTCGCGGACGCGACCGAGCAGGCCGACCGCCTGACGTGCACTCGACACCGACACCGTGACGAGCCCGAGGACGCCGTCCTCGAGCGAGGTGCGGCGCCCCAGCCCGGCGAGGTCGTTCGTGCGGTACGTGCCGTTGCTGACGAGCACGGCCTGCGGCCCCTCGACGACGGCGTCGCCCGCGCGCACCGTCAGTCGCGGCCCCCCGCCCTCCGCCAGGAGGTCGGGCAGCATCCGCAGCACTGTGCCACCCTTGTCGTCCCGGTACGCGGGACTGCGGACGATCTCGGCGTACACCCCGAACGACGCGTTGTTGACGAACACCCGGTCACCGATCGTGCCCAGGTCGATGCGGATCTCGACGCCGTCGCGGAGTGCCTCGAGGCAGGCGACGGGGTCGGTGCGGTCGAGTCCGAGGTCGAGCGCGAAGTGGTTCCGGGTGCCCGCGCTGATGACGAGGAACGGCAGGTCGTGCTCGGCGGCGACCGCCGCGACCAGCGCCTGCGTGCCGTCGCCACCCGCGACGCCGAGCAGATCGGCGCCGCGGGCAACGGCCTCGCGCGCGAGTTCCGCGACGTCGACGATCTCCGGTCCGTCGAGCAGTGCCACCTCGGCGCCGAGATCCTCCGCCCGCCGCACCAGATCCTTCTCGACGACGGTGCCCCCACCCGAGTGTGGATTCATCACCAGGAAGGGATGTTTCGGCGGCGCCACGTCACGCTCCCGGACCGGCCGCCTGCCGACGTCGAGTGCGACCCGGGCGCAGGCGACCGCGATGGCGACCAGCGCCAGCGCCACGAGGACCACCCAGAGCAGTCGCTGCTGCACGAACATGACGAGCACCGCGACCGGCGTCAGCAGGGCGATCGCCAGGCAGACCCAGCGGGCCGCACCCCGACCGGAGAGGAACCAGTAGCCGAACGCCGCCATCAGCGCGACCCCGCCGAACGTCGTGGCGAGCAGGGCCAGGGTTCCGAACACCCCGGCGACGACGAGCAACAGGAGGGCGGTGACGGCGACCGCGGCGAACGCCGCGCGGGCCCACCAGCGCCGGGACGTGCTCGGATGCCGTGCTCCGATGGTGCTCATCGGACGATTGTCCGCCGCGGGACGTGCCCGCGCACCGCGACGCGCGGATGCGTTCAGGACGAGACGAGCTGCCCCCTCCGGAGCCACCGCCGCGCGTTCGGCGCGGCGACGGGAGCCGCGGCGGTGCGCGCGAGAGCGACGAGCTCCGCCTCGTCCGTGATCTTCACCCGAACCCGACCGGACTCCGCACCCCGGCGCCGCTCCTCGGCGTCGATCGCCTGCCAGCCCGCACGGTCGATGAACGCGGGCGTACGCCGCTCGACGAGAGTGCGTAGCGCCGCCGCGTCCGCGGTCGGCGTGACGAGCCGGCCGGCATTGAAGTCGTCGACGAGGTGCCGCACGGTGTCCTGGGCGCAGGACTTGTTCGTCCCGATGAATCCGCTCGGCCCGCGCTTGATCCAGCCGGTGGCGTAGACGCCGGTGACGGAGTCGCCGCCCGGCGCGGCGAGGACCCGGCCGTCGTCGTTGGGGATGACGCCACGTGTGTCGTCGAACGGCACTCCGTCGATCGGCACCCCGCGATAGCCGATCGACGTGAGGACCAGGCCTGCCTCCACGGTTTCACTGTCGGCGGTCGCCTTGACGCGCACGGTGCCGTCGTCGCCCACCACGATCTCGTTGCGGGCGAACCTGATTCCCGTGACCCGCTCGTCGCCGAGGATCTCGGTGGGCGAGAGCAGGTAACGGAAGACGATCCGGCGACCGCCCACGGCCGGCCGGGCGAGTGCCTGGAGCAGTCGCAGCTTCTGCGTCACGGCGTGATCGAGTTCGCCGCGCGCGGCGAGGTCCTCGGAGACCGAGTCCAGTGCGGCCTCGCCGTCCGGAACCAGCACGTCGATTCCGGGTGCGTCGAGCAGTCCCGCGAACTCCGGCACCGTGAACGCCGACTGCGCGAACCCGCGCCGCGCCACGATGACGACCTCCTCGATTCGGCTGTCGCGCAACGCTTCCAGCGCGTAGGGAGCGATGTCCGTCCCGGCGAGCGTGTCGGGGTCGGCGGTCAGGATGCGGGCCACGTCGAGCGCGACGTTGCCGTTGCCGACGATGACGGCGCGGCGGTGCGAGAGGTCGTAGCTGTCGTTCGCGTGATCGGGATGCCCGTTGTACCAGGCGACGAAGTCGGTGGCCGAGGTGCTTCCCGGCAGCTCCTCCCCCGGAACCCCGAGGGTGCGGTCACGGGACGCCCCGACCGCGTAGATCACCGCATGGTGATGCGCGAGCAGCTCCTCGTGCGAGACGTCGCGACCGACCTCGACACCCAGGTAGTACTGGAAACCGGGCTGCGCGGCGATCGTGTCGTACAGCCGGGCGACCTGCTTGGTCTTCTGGTGATCGGGCGCCACCCCGGCGCGAACGAGCCCGTACGGCACCGGAAGCCGGTCGAACACGTCGACCGTCACGCCAGGCTGGGTGAGCAGTTCGTCCGCCGCGTACATCGCCGCGGGACCCGATCCGACGATCGCGACACGCAGCGGACCGTGCTCGGCGGCGACGGCAGGCGCGGCGGTGACCTTCGCCAGCGCGGGCCGGGTCGCGCTGCCGCCGATGCGGGCGCGGTCCTCGTGCGGTTCCTTGTAGTAGTCGGCGTTGATCTGCAGGTACTGGACCTGTGGCTCGGTCAGCTTCTTCTGCGGGACGATCGCGTCCACCGGGCACGCCGACACACACGCACCGCAGTCCACACAGGCCGCGGGGTCGATGTGCAACATTTCCGCCGTGAGGAAGTCGGGCTCGTCCGGCGTCGGATGGATGCAGTTCACCGGGCAGGCGTAGACGCACGAGGCGTCGCTGCAACAGGACTGGGTGACGACGTGGGGCATGGCGAGTTGTCCGATCTGGTGTGGTCGGGTGCGGTCAGGCCGCGCGTCGAACCGGTTCGCTGCGGAAACGGGAGACGTCGCCGTCGATCTTGCAGGCCTTCCACACCCGCTTCGAGAAGCGGTTCATCAGTCCGGCGTCCTGCGCGAGCATGCGGACGTCGCCGAAGTAGTTGCGCAGCATGCCCCGGGTCGCGGGGCTGTCCCAGAACAGTTCCTTCCGGACCGACCTGGGAATATCGAACCTCTTCCAGAACGACTTCGGCGGCACCACGATCGCGTCGCAGAGGATGCGCATGGTGATCGGCATCGCGATGGAGAGCGCGAACCGTCCGATGCGGGACATCTGCGGCACCCGGCGATTCAGGTACTGGTGGGCGAACGAGATGTGGCGGGCCTCCTCTGCGACGTGAATCGCCATCACGCTCTTCATGATCGGGTGCATGTTCCCGCTGCCCCGCAGGAACGTCTTCTGGATGTGGTCGATCGGCTCCTCACCGGCGAGGACGCCGACGAAGAACAGCTCGGGCAGCGGTCCGGCTGCCAGCGGGATGAACGGGGACAGCCCCCGCAGCACCGGCCCCATTCCGGGAGCGTCGACGCCGATGCGGTTGACCATCTCCTGGAACATCAGGGTGTGGTTGCCCTCTTCGATGCACTCGTGGGTGCAGTACCGGTACTCGACGGAGCCGTTGGGCAGCGAGAAGACGTACTGGGTCATGCCGCGGATGAGGATGTTCTCGAACTGCAGACCGACCTTCGCGACGTTGGCCTGACGCCACATCCCGATCTCGATCTTCTTCTCCTGCGGCAGGGCCTGGTACCAGGGGTGCGAGCCCAGCGGGTCGTCCTCCGGGTTGAGGATCCAGCGCGGGTCGTTCGGGGTCACGGCGAACTCGGGCGAATCCCACGCGATGTCGACGTAGGGGTCGAAGTGCTTGTCCACGGACGCCTCGGACAGCCGACGCAGGATGTCGTCGTAATCGGCCTGGTCGAGGTCGTTTCGAGTCGTCGACTGTGTCATCGCTACTCCCGTGTGTGGTGCCGAGCGGTGGATGGGCCGGAGGCCCGCAACACGAGTAACTGTAACTGCTAGTTTCATTCAAATCCAGGGCTCCGGCGAAATCGCCCCGGACCAGCAGTTACGTCGCGCGTTCGGCCCGCAGTACCGGGACCGTGCACAGTGCGCCCACCGCCAACACCGCCGCCGCGGCGCCGAGCGCGACGGAGTAGCCACCGCCGAGCAGCGGGGCGACGGCCAGCGGCCCGAGCACCTGACCGAGCCCGTACACCGACGTCAGGATCGCGGCAGCGCGTGGTCCGGTGAGCCGCGCACCCTCCCCCAACGCCAGCATCACGATCGCGATCATCGTCCCGCCGAACCACAGTGCCGAGACCATCTGGACCACGCCGGCGTCGATCACGGCCGACACCGCCACGGCCACCGCCTGGATCACGAGCGCGGCCGTCATCGCTGTCGCGGGCGACCACCTGCGGGCCAGTCGCATCCACAGCACGCACGAGGGCACCACTGCGACGCCGACCGCGATCCACACCGCCGACCCGAGCCAGTGCGCCGATCCGGCGGCCGCAACCGCGGCGACGAGGAACGTCGCCGACACGATGTAGCCGAGTCCCTCGCAGAAGTAGGCCACGGTCAACCAGGCGAAGGCGCGGCGCGCGGCCGGTGGTGTCACGGGGCCCCGCACCCGGGTCGGCACCGCCGTCCGACCTTCCCCGGGCAACGTCCAGGCCACCACCGCGAGTATCGCCGCGAGTGCCGCCGACACCAGCCATGCGACCCGCCAGTCCGCGGTCTCGCCCAGCGCCAGGACCGCCACGGCGGAGAGCACGATCCCGCCGCCGACTCCGCCGAACACCCAGCCGACACCGTCCCCGTCCGCGCGGACCCGCTGGTGCGCGACACGGGTGGTGAAGACGAAGACCGCGGCGCTCGCCACGCCGGCGACGAACCGGAGCACCAGCCACCCCGCGACCGATTCGGTCGCCGCCATCGCGGCGACGGTTGCCACCAGCGTCACCAGCGCGATCCGGAGCGAGAGAACCGACTGCGCGATCCGATGGACGGCGATGGCCGCGACCGCACCTGCCAGGTACCCGAGGTAGTTGGCGGTGGCGAGGGTCGCGGCCGATTCCGGGCGCAACGCGGTCTGGTCCAGCATCAGCGGCAGGATCGGCGTGAACGCGAACCGCCCCAGCCCCATCGCCACCGACAGCGCGACGAACGCCCGCGCCACGACGAACCGCTCGCCCCTGTTCACACGCTCGATCGGGTCCGCATCCACCATTCCCGCCACGCTACGGCCGGACGAACAGGCCTCCGCACCCGGCGCATCGCCGACGACCACGTCGACGGATCGCCGCGACGGCTACCCGGCGTTCTCCACGGCCATGGACACGATCGGGGTGCCCGCGGAATCGAACAGGTTCAGGCCGCACGAATCGCATTCGCCGTCAGCAGGCTTCGCCTCGGTCCTGGGTAGCTGCCACACGTTCATGCCCCCGCACGGACAGACGACGGTGTAGAGCAGCTCGGGAGAAGGCCGGTCCACACCCCACGCCCGACTCGACGCCCTCGTGCGACGCATGACGCCGACACGGTACGTGTCGTCTCCGGAACGCAGTTCGCCGAGCGCCAGTCCGGCAACCGCCAGGGCATCGTCCACCGCACGGAGGAGCGCAGGCACGTGCTCCCCGCGCTCCATGCCGGCCCCGTCTGCTTCTCCGGCCGCAGACTCGACCGCCGCGACAATCCCGCGGTCCTTCCCGAAGGCCTCCACGCGACCCGCCACGAACTGCACCACCTGTCCGGGCCGGTCCTCACCAGACCAGTCGATCTGCAGGAGAACTCCCTCCCGGATCAAGGAATCCACCACGTCGTCCACATCGAGCACGAACCCGCGCTCGGCCGTCGCAAGGAAGTACGCCAACTCGTTCATGGCGCCAGCCTACGAACGAGCACCGACCGTCCACGCAACTCGAACGTGGATCACCGCCACCGTTCGCCAACGCAGCGAAGCCGCGCCGGTGCACCCGAGCGGGACGTTCTAAGGTTCTGGCATGAATGCTGGAGTTCCGGCCATCGAAGCGGTCGCCCTGACGAAACAGTTCGGCGCGGCGCACGCCGTCTCGAACCTCAGTTTCCAGGTTCCCGCAGGCTCGATCACCGGTTTCGTCGGCCCGAACGGTGCAGGCAAGACCACGACGCTGCGGATGCTGCTGGGGCTCGTCACGCCCACGGCCGGGTACGCCACGATCGCCGGAGTCCCGTTCGGCCAGTTGCGGCAGCCGGCGCGAGTGGTCGGCGCGGTCCTCGATTCCCGCGGTGCCCACCCGAAACGCAGCACCATCGACCACCTACGTGTCTATGCGGCGGCGATCGGCGTTCCCGACCACCGAGCGGACGAGGTGATGGCGATGGTCGGACTCGCCTCCGCTGCGCGGCAGAAGGTGGCAACCCATTCACTCGGAATGCGGCAGCGCCTCGCACTCGCGACCGCGCTGCTCGGCGACCCACAGATCCTGGTCCTCGACGAACCCGCCAACGGGCTCGACCCCGAGGGCATGGCCTGGTTGCGGGAGTTCCTGCACGCCTACGCGTCCGTCGGGCGGACCGTCCTGGTGTCGAGCCACCTGTTGCGCGAACTCGAACAGTCGGTGACCCGCGTCGTGATCGTCAATCGCGGCACCCTCGTCTACCAGGGCGACATGGAGGAACTGCGGGCCCGGCACAGCGCACGCGTCTTCGTGACCAGCTCCGACCCCTCGGCACTCGCACTCGCGCTCGCCGCGCAGGGGATCGTCGACGCGCAGATGATGACCGACGGCCGGCTCGCCGTCCGAGGCGCGCCCGTCCCCACCATCGGCGCCGTCGCGGAGTCCGCCGGTGTGACGGTGTTCGGCGCCGACACCGAGAACGTCGACCTCGAGCAGGTCTTCCTCACGATGACGTCGGGGCAGTACACGGCGCAGCCCTTCACAGCTCCTCAGCCGTTCCAGCAGGCGCCGGCGCCCGGCTACCCACCGGCACCGCCACCCGGATACGCACCGCAGGCGGGGTACCCCACCCAGCCGCCGCAGGCACCCACCGGTACCCATCCGACCGCGGGCGGGTATCCACCCGGGACCTACCCGCCGCCACCCGCCGACCGTCCCGGTCCCGGAGGCCCCCGATGAGCACGCTGGTCACCTCCGAACTGCGCAAGGTCCTGACGCTGCGTTTCTGGTGGGCCCTCGCGATCGCGCCGGTCGTCATCGCCATGTTCACCGGGGCCATCTACGGGACCGTCGCCGACGGCCTCGAACTGGTGGACGAGGCGAACCCCGAGGCTGCCGCGACCGCCGCGCTGATGATCGCGATCATGGCCACCTCGCTGGCCGCCGCGGTGTTCGGGGCGGTCAACGCGGGTACCGAGTTCCGGCACCACACCTTCACCCCCACGTTCCTGACCACGCGCGGCCGCGATTCGGTGCTCGCAACGAAACTCGGTGTGACGGCGTTGTTCGGGCTCGGGTACGCGATCGCGGTCGAGATCGTCACCGTCGCGTGCCTGCTCGTCTTCGGCGGCGACTCCGTCGAGTTCACGTCCGAGTTCCTCACCCTGATTCCCGTCGCCGCGCTGGTCACGGCACTGTGGGCGCTGCTCGGGGCCGGGCTGGGCCTGTTGTTCGCGTCCTCCACGGCCGCGTCGGTGACCCTGCTCGCCTGGATCCCGGTGGGCGAACTGATCGCGGACACGATCCTCCACAACGTCGGCGGCGGCGCTCTCGTGGGCTGGCTCCCGGGTGCACTCACCCTCTCCACGCTGACGTTCCCGGTCGAGATCGAGTGGCTGCCCGCGTGGCAGGCGGCGCTCCTGGCACTGATCGTGTGGACGGCCGCGATCTGCGCGTTCGGCTGGTGGCGGACCCGGAGCCGCGACATCGCCTGACGCCGGCCGATGCAGTCCGACCCTGCGGTTACCGTGGGAGTCGATGCCTCACACCACCTCTCGCCCCGGCTGGATCCGGCGGCTCACCGCCGCGTGCTGGCGACACCGGTCCCTGACCGTCGGCGCGCTGACGGTCACCATGGTGGCGGCCGTCATCGACATCACCTTCCCGCTGCTGACCCGGAAGGCCGTCGACGACGCGGGCGCGGGCGTCACCGAGGGCATCCTGGCGATCGCCGTGACGATCGCCGCGCTCGGAGTGGTGCGCTTCGCCTGTCAGTTCGGTCGGCGGATGCTCGCGGGCAGGTTGTCCCTCGACGTCCAGCACGACCTGCGGCTCGGTCTCCTCGCCTCGCTGCAACGGCTCGACGGCGCCGGCCAGGACCAGATCCGCACCGGTCAGGTCGTCTCCCGCTCGATCACCGATCTCCAGCTGGTGCAGGGTCTGCTCGCGATGGTTCCGCTGTCTGCGGGCGCCCTCCTCCAGTTCGTGTTGACGCTGGTCGTGATGGCCTGGCTGTCGCCGTTGCTCACCGTCGTCGCGCTGCTCGTGGTCCCGGCGGTGTCGCTGGTGGTGTGGCGGTTCCGACCGACGTTGTTCGCCGCCACGTGGTCCGCGCAGCAGCGCGCCGCCGACCTCGCCCAGCACGTCGAGGAGACGGTCACCGGCGTGCGCGTCGTCAAGGGATTCGGGCAGGAGTCCCGCGCCGTCGGCAGGCTCGAGAACCTGGGCCGCACCCTCTACGCCGAACGCCTCCGCGCCGCCCGCATCAACTCACGGTTCACCCCGACGATGGCCGCGTTGCCGCAGCTGGGGCTGGTGGGCGTGATCGCGCTCGGCGGCGTGCTGGCCATGAACGGCACCATCACGATCGGCACCTTCCTGGCGTTCGCGACGTACGTCGCGACCATGTCCAGCGTGACGCGGCTGCTGTCGTCGGTGGTGACCACCGCGCAGATGACGCGGGCCGCAGTCGAGCGGGTCCACGAGGTGATCGACACCGAGCCCGGTGTCGCGGACCCGCCCCATCCGGTGGCGCTGCCGGACGGTCCGCTCGGGGTCCGGATGCGCGACGTCGCCTTCGGGTTCGACGCGGACCGCCGCGTGCTCGACGGGCTGGACCTCGACATCGCTCCCGGGGAGACCCTCGCGGTCGTCGGACGCGCCGGGTCGGGCAAGACCACACTGTCGCTGCTGTTGCCGCGGTTCTACGCTCCGGACACCGGCAGTGTCGCGCTCACCGTCGACGGCCACGCCCACGACCTCGGGGCGCTGAGTGCCGACCAGCTGCGTGAGGCGGTCGGGCTCGTGTTCGACGAACCGTTTCTCTTCTCCGACACGGTGTCCGCGAACATCGCGCTCGGTCGCCCGGACGCGAGCGCCGAGGAGATCCGGGCAGCGGCGCGGATGGCGCAGGCCGACGAGTTCATCGAGGACCTCTCCGACGGCTACGACACCGTGGTGGGCGAACGTGGACTGACCCTGTCGGGTGGACAACGTCAGCGGGTGGCGCTGGCCCGGGCGCTGCTCGTGGACCCGCGACTGCTGATCCTCGACGACGCGACGTCCGCGGTCGACGCCGCCACCGAAGCCGCGATCTTCGAGACCCTCCGCGACCGCGGGGAACGGACCACGCTGATCCTGGCGCATCGTCGTTCGACCCTGGCGCTGGCCGACCGTGTCGCGGTCCTCGACGGCGGCCGTGTCCTCGACACCGGGACGGTCACCGAACTCGACGCGCGATGCCCCCTGTTCCGCGAACTGCTCGCGGACCCGGAGGACGCGGCGGACCCTCGAAGCTCCGGCGACGCGGCAGCGGATCCCCCGGCCGTCGCAGAAGTCACGCCGGAACCCGACGAATCCCTGCTGTGGCCGGCCACGATCCCCGGCTCCGCGTTCGACGCCGTCGTCACCGACACAGTTCCGGCTCGTGCCTCCACCACGGGCACCGGCCGCCCTGGCGGCGTCGGCGGACCCGGTGGCCGCGGCGCGGCGATGGGCGAGGTCGCGGCGACACCGGAACTGCGCGCCGCGGTCGCCGCGCTGCCGCCGGCCACCGAACGCCCCGGTCTCGACGACTCCGACCTGCGCCGCCCCGAACCGGACTTCAGGCTGACGTCGATCCTGCGGCCGGTCCGCTGGATCCTGGCCGCCGTCGTCGCCTGCCTCGCCGTCGACTCCCTGATCGGCATCGTGTTCCCGTCCATCGTCCGGTTCGCCATCGACCACGGCGTCACCCCGGACAACGCCTCGGCGCTGTGGTGGGCAACTGCGGCCGGCGTCGTCCTCGTCGCGGTCGACTGGGTGGTCGTCGCGGGGATGACGGTGATCACCGCCCGGGCCGGCGAACGCGTTCTCTACGGACTGCGGGTCCGCAGCTACGCGCACCTGCAGCGACTCGGACTCGACTACTACGAGCGCGAGCTCTCCGGCCGGATCATGACCCGCATGACCACCGACGTCGACGCGCTCTCGACGTTCCTGCAGACCGGCCTGTCGACCGCGGTCGTCAGCGTGCTGACCGTCGTCGGGATCTCGGTGGCACTGATCGTCACGGACGCAGCCCTGGCGCTGGTCGCGCTTGCCGCGGTGCCACCGCTGGTGGTCGCGACGCTCGTGTTCCGGAAGGTGTCGTCCACCGCGTACACGGTGTCGCGGGGGCGGATCTCACTGGTCAACGCCGATTTCCAGGAGAACGTCACGGGCCTGCGGGCCGCGCAGGCCTACCGGAGGGAAGGCTTCGCGGCGCAACGGTTCGCGGAACGCGCCGACAGCTACCGCAGGGCGCGGATGCGCTCGCAGACCGCGATCTCGCTCTACTTTCCGCTGATCACCCTGCTGTCCGATCTCGCGCTCGCCGCGGTGGTGTACGTGGGCGCGACACAGATCGCCGGTGGCGACACGACGACCGGAGTCCTCGTCGCGTTCGTGCTCTACCTCGGATTGCTGTTCGGCCCGATCCAGCAGCTCTCGCAGGTGTTCGACGGGTATCAGCAGGCTCGGGTGGGGTTGCGCAGGATCGGGGACCTCCTGCGCACGCCGAGCTCGATCGAGACGGCTCCGACGGCCGACGCGACACCGATTCACGGCCACCTCACGGGTTCGGTCGATTTCGCCACTGTGACGTTCCGGTATCAAGGTGCTGACACCGACGCACTGGACTCCGTGAGGTTGCGGATCGAGCCGGGGACGACCGTCGCCCTGGTCGGACGCACCGGCGCGGGCAAGTCCACCGTCGTCAAACTACTGGCGCGGTTCTACGACCCGACCGCGGGCGAGGTCCGAGTCGACGGCGTCGACCTGCGGCATTACCCCCTGCACGAGTACCGCGGACGCCTCGGCGTGGTGCCACAGGAGGCGCACCTGTTCTCCGGCGACGTCGCGTCGAACATCGCCTACGGTCGCCCCGACGCCACCCGCGACCAGATCACCGCCGCCGCCCGGGCGGTCGGAGCGCTCGACACCATCGCCGCGCTGCCCGGCGGCATGCTCACCCCGATCGGCGAGCGCGGGCAGGGCCTGTCCGCGGGGCAGCGGCAGCTCGTCGCACTGGCCCGCGCCGAACTCGTCGACCCCGACCTACTGCTGCTCGACGAGGCGACCGCCACCCTCGACCCGGCGACCGAGCGAACGGTGCTCGACGCCGGAGGACGGCTGACCCGACGACGCACCTCGGTGGTCGTCGCACACCGGCTGGCGACCGCCGCCCGCGCGGACGTCGTCGTCGTGATCGACCACGGTCGCGTCGTCGAATGCGGACCCCATGCGGAGCTCCGACACGCCGGCGGCCCGTACGAGTCGTTGTGGCGGGCGACCCTGCAGCAGGTCGGGAATAAACGGGCCGCCGCAGCCGTCCTCGATTAGGAGGCTGCAGCACCCTTCGTGACGCAGATCACTCGTGTCGCGCCCGGTGCGCAGTCGTCACGCCGGGGGACTAGCCTCTGAAGTACAGCGCCGTTCGGGGACAAGAGAGAAACGAGGCGAACACCTGCCGTGAGCAGCAGTTCTACGTCACAATTCGGACAGAACCAGTGGCTTGTCGACGAGATGTACCAGCGCTTCCAGGATGATCCCTCATCCGTGGACGCAAGCTGGCACGAGTTCCTCACCGACTACAAGCCGGACGCGTCGGGCACGAACGGGCAGATCCCCGTGACCGCTCCCGCGACCACCACCAGCAACGGTGTCGCCACCACCAACGGTGTCGCCACCAACGGTGTCGCCACCAACGGTGCGGCCACCGCCACACCTACCGCGAAGCCCGCCCCGACCACGCCTCCCGCGCCGACCCCGGCTCCCCCCGCGCCGGCCCCCGCTGCAGCCAAGCCCGCCGCGGCTCCGGCTCCGGTTGCGAAGCCTGCTGCGAAGCCCGTCGCCGAGGAACCCGAGTCGAAGGTGCTGCGTGGTGCCGCCGCCACCGTCGCGCGGAACATGTCCGCCTCTCTGGCGATCCCGACCGCCACCAGTGTTCGCGCCATCCCTGCGAAGCTGATGTTCGACAACCGGATCGTCATCAACAACCACCTCGCCCGCACCCGCGGCGGCAAGGTGTCCTTCACCCACTTGCTCGGCTACGCGATCGTGCAGGCGGTCAAGGCGTTCCCGAACATGAACCGGCACTTCGCCGAGATCGACGGCAAGCCGAACGTCGTCACCCCCGCGCACACCAACCTCGGCCTGGCGATCGACCTGCCCGGCAAGGACGGCAGCCGGTCCCTCGTCGTCGCCGCCATCAAGAACACCGAAGAGGCGAACTTCGTCCAGTTCTACAGCGCGTACGAGGACATCGTCCGCCGCGCTCGTGACGGCAAGCTCACCGCCGAGGACTTCTCCGGTGTCACGATCTCGCTGACCAACCCCGGCGGCATCGGCACCGTGCACTCGGTGCCGCGCCTCATGCAGGGCCAGGGCGCCATCATCGGCGCAGGTGCGATGGAGTACCCCGCCGAGTTCCAGGGCGCGAGCAACGCGAAGCTCGCCGAGATGGGCGTCGGCAAGCTGATGACCCTGACGTCGACCTACGACCACCGGATCATCCAGGGCGCCGAGTCCGGCGACTTCCTGCGCACCATCCACAACCTGCTCATCAGCGACGAGTTCTACGACGAGATCTTCCACTCGCTGCACATCCCCTACGAGCCGGTCCGCTGGCGTCAGGACGTGCCGGAGGGCGCGGTCGACAAGAGCACGCGCGTGCTCGAGCTTATTGCCGCCTACCGGCACCGCGGCCACCTGATGGCCGACACCGACCCGCTGCAGTTCGTCAAGGACAAGTTCCGCAGCCACCCCGACCTCGACGTCACCACCCACGACCTGACGCTGTGGGACCTCGACCGGGAGTTCAACGTCGGCGGCTTCAACGGCAAGGACCGCATGAAGCTGCGGGACGTGCTGTCGATCCTGCGGGATGCCTACTGCCGCCACATCGGCGTCGAGTACACGCACATGCTCGACCCCGAGCAGACGAAGTGGCTGCAGGAGCGCGTCGAGGCCAAGCACGTCAAGCCGACGGTCGCCGAGCAGAAGTACATCCTGAGCAAGCTCAACGCCGCCGAGGCGTTCGAGACCTTCCTGCAGACCAAGTACGTCGGGCAGAAGCGCTTCTCGCTCGAGGGCGCCGAGTCGGTCATCCCGATGATGGACGCGGTCATCGACCAGTCCGCCGAGCACAGCCTCGACGAGGTCGTCATCGGCATGCCGCACCGCGGTCGCCTGAACGTGCTCGCCAACATCGTAGGCAAGCCGTACTCGAAGATCTTCACCGAGTTCGAGGGCAACATGAACCCGGCGGCCGCGCACGGCTCCGGCGACGTGAAGTACCACCTCGGCGCCGAGGGCACCTACATCCAGATGTTCGGCGAGAACGACATCAAGGTCTCTCTCACCGCCAACCCGTCGCACCTCGAGGCGGTGGACCCGGTTCTCGAGGGCCTCGTCCGCGCGAAGCAGGACCTGCTCGACAAGGGCGAGGGTGGATTCACCGTCCTGCCGCTGATGCTGCACGGCGACGCTGCGTTCGCCGGCCAGGGCGTCGTCGCGGAGACCCTGAACCTGGCGCTGCTCCGCGGCTACCGCACCGGTGGCACCGTGCACATCGTCGTCAACAACCAGGTCGGCTTCACCACCGCACCCGAGCACTCGCGGTCGTCCGAGTACTGCACGGACGTCGCGAAGATGATCGGCGCACCGGTGTTCCACGTGAACGGTGACGATCCCGAGGCCTGTGTCTGGGTGGCGCAGCTGGCCGTGGACTTCCGCCAGAAGTTCAACAAGGACGTCGTCATCGACATGATCTGCTACCGCCGCCGCGGCCACAACGAGGGCGACGACCCGTCGATGACGCAGCCGGCGATGTACGACCTGATCGACACCAAGCGCTCCGTCCGCAAGAGCTACACCGAGAACCTGATCGGTCGCGGCGACATCTCGCTGAAGGAAGCGGAAGACGCCCTGCGCGACTACCAGGGTCAGCTGGAGCGGGTCTTCAACGAGGTCCGGGAGCTGGAGAAGTTCAAGCCGGAGCCGTCGGAGTCGGTCGAACTCGACCAGACTCCGCCCGCGCGCCTGCAGACCTCGGTCGACAAGGAGACGCTCGCCCGCATCGGCGACGCCTTCCTCAACGTGCCCGAGGGCTTCACCGTGCACCCGCGAGTCAAGCCGGTCATCGAGAAGCGGCACGAGATGTCCCGCGAGGGCAAGGTCGACTGGGCATTCGCGGAGCTGCTGGCGTTCGGCTCGCTGGTCGAGCAGGGCGCGCTGGTCCGCCTCGCCGGTCAGGACTCGCGCCGCGGCACGTTCACGCAGCGGCACTCGGTGCTCATCGACCGCAAGACCGGTGGCGAGTACAACCCGATCGCTCAGATCGCGGCGGACGCCGACAACGGCGGCAAGTACATGGTCTACGACTCCGCACTCACCGAGTACGCCGGTGTGGGCTTCGAGTACGGCTACTCGGTCGGCAACCCCGACGCGCTGGTGCTGTGGGAGGCGCAGTTCGGCGACTTCGTCAACGGCGCGCAGACCATCATCGACGAGTTCATCTCCTCCGGTGAGGCCAAGTGGGGTCAGCTCTCCGACGTCGTGCTGCTGCTGCCGCACGGCCACGAGGGCCAGGGCCCGGACCACACCTCCGGCCGCATCGAGCGCTTCCTGCAGCTGTGTGCAGAGGGCTCGATGACGGTGGCGGTGCCGTCCACCCCGGCGTCGTACTTCCACCTGCTGCGCCGCCACCACCTCGACGGCATCCGCCGCCCGCTGATCGTCTTCACGCCGAAGTCGATGCTGCGCAACAAGGCTGCGGTTTCGGAACTCGAGGACTTCACCACCGGCAAGTTCCGCTCGGTGTTCGAAGAGCCCACCTACGAGACCGGTGGCGGCGACCGCAACGCCGTCAAGCGGGTCCTGCTGGTCAGCGGCAAGCTCTACTGGGAGCTGCTGGCGCGCAAGCAGAAGGAGGGCCGCGACGACGTCGCGATCGTCCGGATCGAGCAGCTGTACCCGCTGCCCGCCCGCCGGCTGCGCGAGACACTCAAGCAGTACCCGAACGCCACCGAGTTCCGCTGGGTCCAGGAGGAGCCGGCAAACCAGGGTGCGTGGCCGCTGTTCGGTCTGGCGCTGCCGGAGCTGCTGCCCGACCTGCTGACGGGCATCAAGCGGATCTCGCGGCGCGCCATGTCGGCCCCGTCCTCGGGTTCGAGCAAGGTGCACGCCGTCGAGCAGCAGGAGATCATCGACGAGGCGTTCCGCTGATCGTCTGACGTGTCATTGCCACTGAGCCGGGTCGAGTTCACCCCACGGGATGGATTCGACCCGGCTTCGTGGTATCTCCAGGTTCCCGCGATCGCCGAATTGTGCAGTCGCGGAGTCGAATTCACCAACCCGGTGACGGTGGTCGTCGGCGAGAACGGAGTCGGGAAGTCGACGCTCGTCGAGGCCGTCGCGGGCGCGTGGCAGTCGGGTTTCACCGGCGCCCAGGACCGGATGTGGTCGGCGGGTGCGAGTGCCGAGGACACCGATCTGCCTCGGCACCTGACGTGCACCGGCATGCGGCCGCGGCCGCACGGCGGCTGCTTCCTGCGAGCCGAGTCGATGCACTCGCTCTTCTCCGCGGCCGACGAGAACCGGGTGCGTGCACACGACCAGGGTTACAACGAACTGTCCCACGGACAGTCGTTCCTGCACTACGTCGCGGAGCGACCCGTCGGCGTCGGACTGTGGATCCTGGACGAGCCGGAGGCGGCCCTGTCGTTCCGGTCGTGCCTCGCCCTCCTCGGGGTGATCGGCGACCTGGTCGCCGAGGGATCCCAGGTGATCATGGCAACCCACTCCCCGATCCTGGCGGCCTGCCCCGGCGCCGACGTCTGGGAGCTGACCGACGCCGGCATCGAGTTCCCGGAGTGGACCGACCTCGACCTGGTACGCGACTGGCGCAGCTTCCTCGACTCTCCCGACCGCTACCTGCGGCACCTGTGAGTCGGCAGGGGAATCCGCCGATCTCGGGCGCCTGACCCACCGGGCGTCGCGAACCGCGCGCCGCTCAGTTGCCGGTCGGGATCGGTAGCGGGGATCAATCGTGATCAACCACTGCGAGAGTCGTCGACGATCCGGCGCATAGCGTCGTACCCGCGGTCCGCCACCGTCCCCGGCGGAAGCACCGCCAACACCATGTGCGTACCGTTCTCTCCGGAGACGTACATGGTGTTCGCCGGTTGGCCGGGTATCGGTGCGGTCAATGCGATGCCGTCCGGCTCGTCGACAAGTCGCTGCCCGGCGCTGATCGGGTTCCATTCGTAGGCGAAACGTGCAACCGGGCCGAGCCGCAGCGTCAGCACGGTGGCCAGGTCGTGAAGTTCGGCGGTCAGATTCGTGGTCCAGGGCCACCATGCCCCGTCGACGGTTCTGCGACCGTCCCACCGGGGTGCGAGGAGGATTCGAGGCGTTCGAGTGGCGTCGGCGAAGGGTTGACGGTTGCCCGGGGTCCGTGTGCGACGGCCCATGTCGTAGTGCGAGGGAATCGGATTCTGCGTCATCGTGACGCTCCTGGCCTGGGCCGCGAATCGGCCCGGTGATTTCCAATCGGCGCAGATCGAAGGACTGTCAATTCCGATGCATGGTGCGCCGATCACTCCACGGTACAGCCACCTCGTGATGCATGCCTGCGCACAGCGCACCTACCGGACCTCTCCTGCGTCCGGTCAGGACGGATGTTCTGAGCGGAGCCGTGCGATTTCACCGCGTGATGTGACGACGTCAACGGTGTCGGCTCCCTTGCTGGCCGCCAGATCCCCACACAAGTCCACCGCGGCGCGGACCAGGTGTCGGCGGCGGCGGCGTTCGGCTCGATGTCCGCCGGCCTTGACGTACTGCCGCTGTTGCCGCCATCCGCCGGCAGCGGTCACCTCGTCATCGGTCAGTACCCCGGATTCGATCTCCGGCGCGAGTACGTCACGGACGAAGTGAGCCTCGCGTGGGTGCGCCCAGACGAATGCGATCCACAGCGCGGTCAACGCGAAGATCGCGTCACCGACCATGATGACGATGGTCAGCGCCGCACTGCCGCCGGCGATCGCGATCATCGAATCCCAGACACCGTGGACCACGATCGGGGCCACGATGAGCGCAATCCCGCGTCCGATTCGACGTGGTTGCGCCGTCGAGCCGATCAGATACATCACACCCGCACAGAAGAGTGCGGTGAAAAGTGGATGCGAGATGATGTCGGAGAACGTGCGTTGCGCGATGGATCCGACGAGTCCGTCGGTCTGATGCGCACCGAACCCCTGAGTCGCCCCGGCGAACGAGTAGAGGAAGTCCTCGCTGGTCTGGAATCCCAACCCGATGAACGCACCGAGCAGCAGCCCGTCTGTCACGGTGCGCACGAGACGCGGTGCCAAGGCGAGCAGAACGATGATTCCGACGCCCTTCGCGGTCTCCTCGACCAGAGGGGCTGTGAGTCCGGCGTGCCAATCCTCGGCCCACACCTGCCCGAACAACTTGGTGTACAGGGACCCGAGTGCGGTGTTGCCGGGCAACGCGATGGTGAACGTCGCCGCCGTTGCACCCCACACGAAACCGGTGACCACAAGTCCAACGGGCTGGCGTTCGAATCGGTCGATGTGGCGGAACCACCACCCCCACACGATGACGCTGATGACGGCGACGATGCCGGCGACGAGGAGGGCGCGCCCGAAGTACCCGGCGTACGGGGCGAACATCTGCCAGCCCTTGACCGCGCCGACTCCGCACAGCCACAGATAGATCCAGAACACCACGTTTCGTGGCTGGACGAACCGGAACTTCTCACCCCACGCAGTCTTGTCGAGCGCCGCCGCGCGTGATTCGAGTAGTGCAGTGCTCACTGTCCATCCCCCTCGGTCGTGCCGATGCCGGTGAGCATCGCGTCGATCTCCTGGCCTCGGTCCGCGATCTGATCGGGCGGACCAACCACCTGCACCCGCAACCCGGTTCCGTCGACGACGAACGTCGTCACCGAACCCGCGGCGCTGGGTGTGTCGAACCGGACCTGGACACCGGACAGACCGCCGGTGGTGGTGACCGGCTGCGGGGGGCTGGACATGGCGAGGACAGAATTTCCGCTGGTGGCGGCAGATACGGCATCGATCTGGGACAGCAACTCGCTCGGCGTCCCGTCGAACGTGTCGGCGTCGACCGAGAAGGTGACGTTGCCACGCGTCAAGGCCACCCGAGGCACGGAGTCCGATGCGCCGTGTTGCCCGACCCGGAACCCGCTGTCGACGTTCCACCCTGGCACGGGTGCGAACGAGAGCGAGTCGGTCACCTCCAGTCGCTCGCCAGCGCCGACTGGATCCTCGGAGGAAACCGCAGAATCTATGGCTGGCACGATCACCACCCACAGCAGCCACACAGCGAGGATCACCAGCGCATGTGGAAACACACGCGTGTCGAGTCCGAGGAACCGGTGATCGACCGGTGGTCGATGTCGGTGTGGTGCGGGGTCCTGCCCCGGCACCACGCTCGTTGTACTACTCACTGTCTGCACTCCTGATCAGAACGAGGGGGGGAATAGCCGGCGCTGCCCCGCAGACCCGTCGACCCACGGTTGTGCCGATTCCCACCGCGCGCGCGGTCGGCGTCGATCCTTTCAGTTCGCGGCAGGGTGCGCCCGACCGACGCGCCGGTCGACTGGGGGGCAGGTGACTGCGTGAGTCGTGGGCCGTGGGCCGTGGGCCGTGGGCCGTGGGCCGTGGGCCGTGGGCGGATTGTGCGCCGCGACGACAGAAACCGGCTCCTCGCTCTTGACTCGGTGCAGAGCAGTGGGTGGACACTGAGGGGACGAACGAAAGTGGCGAGAAGCGACGCGAGGTTGTGCGGGTGAACCGAGCAGAACAGGTCCGGGACCTCGGTTACGCCGCCGGGTGGCGCCTGGTTCGCACCCTGCCCCAGCCCTGGGCCCGGCGGCTGTTCGATGCCGCGGCGGATCGCGCGTCACGGAACGGGGGTCCGGAACAGCTGCGCCGGAACCTCGCACGGGTCGTCGCGACGACGCCTTCTCGGGTACCCGACGCCCTGGTACGGGCGAACATGCGCTCGTACGCCCGCTACTGGTGCGAAGCGTTCCGGCTGCCGTCGATGGATCCGGTGCGGCTGACCGACACCGTCGAATCGGTCGCGACCGGACTCGAGCACATTCGAGCGGTGACCGAGAACGGACGCGGCGGTGTGCTGGCCCTGCCGCACAGCGGCAACTGGGACCTCGCAGGGGTCTGGCTGGCCCACCGTGCCGGGCCTCCGGTCGTCGTCGCCGAACGGCTCCGGCCCGAATCGTTGTTCCAGCGTTTCGTCCGATTCCGGGAGAGCCTCGGGTTCGAGATCATCCCCCTCAGCGGCGGCGCGGAGCCGCCGTTCGACAGCCTCACGACCAGGCTGAGACGGGGACGGATCGTCGGCTTGCTCGCGGACCGCGACCTGAGCGGCACGGGAGTCCCGGTGACGTTCTTCGGGGAGCAAGCCCGGATGCCGGCAGGACCCGCTCGGCTGGCGATCGACACGGGGGCCCCGCTGCTTCCCGTGCACTGCTGGTTCACACCGGACGGGTGGGGATTTCGTGTCGATCCACCCGTCGACACCGCGGGCGGAGTGCAGAACACGACCCAGGCCCTGGCCGATCGGTTCGCTGCCGGAATCGCAGCACATCCCGCCGATTGGCACATGCTGCAACCGCTCTGGACCGTAGACCGCGACCCACTGCGGGCGAACGGACTCGAGTGACTCTCACAGATCGCGGCACCTCGTCACGGTGCCACCAGCGCCTCCACTGCGACGGCGGTGTCCGGGAACTCGGCCAGGAGACCGACGGAGCGGTCCGGGGACGACTCCTCCCACGGGTCGTCGTAACCCAGCAGCTCGGCGAGCGCGGTGCACGATCCGGGGTACGACGCGAGCAGGCGCACCCGCGCACCGGTGTGCCGTGCGGCCGGGCTGCGGTCGTCGTCAAGCTGCAGCCACGGCGGCACCCACCGGTCGAGGGCCGGGAGGGTGGACGGGAACGTCCGGGCCGCCTCGCGCGTCAGCCGGGGCGCCAGGTGCGTTCCGCTCGTGCGCAGAGTGGCGACGAGGGTCGGTAGCCACGGGATCAGCAACCGGTCCGGTAGTCGCGCGAAGGCGGTGGACACCGCTTCGACCACGAAATCGACCAGCCCGGGAACCGGATCGAGCGCGTGCACGAATCCACTGAGGTAGCGCGGATACGCGGGCAGGGTCAGCGGATTGGACAGCAGTTCGTCGCACCGCGCGCGGAGTTCGGGCCGGCTGAGATCACCGAGCTGGACCTGCGCCGCCCACAGCAGCGCGACCCGATCCGGTTCCCGCGGATGAGACTGTGCGAGAGCGAGTTCCAGCTGAGATCTGTCGCAGCCCAAAGACAGAGCCAGCGACTCCATCCCGAACAGGAACCCGAGCATCGCCGCGACCTGCGGAGCGGTGGCATCGTCGTCGACGAACGCCGTCGGGAGAAGCGTGCAGTAGTGGGCGTAGCCGGCCGTGACGAACGCCTCGATCCACGGCGGCAGCACCGAGTCGGCGGTGCGGTGGTGGGCGAGCAGCCTCCGGATGCGGGCGAGCACCTCCGGTGCACCCTCCACACCCCGTTCGGCGGACAGCACGTCGAGCGCGCGGGTACCGAGTTCGGCGGCGAGGCGGGGGCTGCGCAGGTACAGGGTCGCGTCCTCGACGGTGCCGAGGACCACCGCCGCCGTCGCGCGCGGGTGGTTCGCGGTGCGCCGCAACCGCTGCTCGAGAACCTGCTCGACACTCACACCTTCGTAGCCGAGTTCGATGAGCGCTCGCTGATGCGTGCCGAGCGCGAGATCCCACGACTCCTGGATCGGCCGCTCCCCCAGCCGCCTCTCCCCCATGATCGGTCGAGCCGCACCGACAGGCAGCAGGTACCGGAGCATCCACAGCAGATCGGAACACGCTTCCAGCTCGGGATACGACGCGATGTCGAGCAGTGCGCGGCGCACCCCGCGTTGCTGCAGCGGCAGGTTCAGCGGGGCGAGCCGGTCGTGGACGTCGCGCGCCAGTGGTGGCAGCGCGTCGTACCCGACCTGCCCGACACGGTCACCGCCCATCATGATCTCGACGAGCCGCTGTACGTCTCGGCGTCCCGGGACGCGGTCCTTCTCGATACAGGTGATCGCCGCGTCCTGGAAGTCGTACGGGGTCGGTTTCGCGCGGTCCCGCAGCCCGGCGAGAAGGATGGAGGTCTGGAACACGGCGATGGCGTCGGCGGTCGACGCCAGGTAGCCGTTGCGGCGTGCGGCCCGCACGATCTCCACAGACCAGCCGAGCAGTTCCGACTCGTCGAGGGCGTCGAGCACCGGTGGGCGCCGAAGGAACCCGGTGAGTGCATCGGTCGGCGCGGAATCCGCGACCGGCGCCGGAAGTTCCTTCCGTGGAGCGCGTTTCGTCCCAGCCTGACCGGCGAGCCGGAAGGGCGTCGTCCGGGACCGCTTGAGGTACTTCGCCCATTCCGTCGCCGCGATGGACACCGAGCCGCCTGCCAGTCCGAACTGCGCCTCGATCGCGGCGTGGCTGGACGGGATCAGCCCGTGACGCCAGGTGCTGCCGCTCGGCGGCGAGATCACGAACGTGTCCGTGCCCCCGACGCCGAATTCCGGCACCCGGCTGGCCGCGTGGAACGCGCCGCACACGTACAGGCAGTCGGCGGGGTCGGTGCCCGTTCGCGTGAGGTGTTCCCGCATCCGGGCCCACATGTATCGTTCGCGGTCCTCGTCCACCCGGACCCGCCTCGGGTCGCCCGGCGCCAGCCGCCGGAACAGGCTGCCGATCAAGGTCATCACCTGACGGTAGGTGTGGTGATCGCTGTCGCCGAGTGGGACCTCGACGTACTGGTGCCACCACTCCGACCAGTGCCGTACCTTCCCATGGTGCAGCAGGTGTTCCTCGAGTTCCGCGAAACGTGGCCGCAGGTCACCGATCTCGACACCGACCGCCTCCCCGTGCAGGACCGCCTCCTCCTCGGGCGCGGCGTCCGCGGGGACGGACGGCTCGGGTGTGCCCTCGCGGGGCGACCACTGGAAGACGTGGTCCGACGACCGATCCACCAGCACGAGTTCCACGCCCGGCGTGTCGAGGGCGTAGGCGATGGCCTGGTACTCGGCCGACGCCTCGGTGATCGGTGCGACCACCGACAGCGGCGCCCACTCCGCCGGGAACCCGACGACCTCCGTGGCGAACGCCTGCACCGCGACCGGCAGCCGGCAGTTGCGCAGTTCGGTCAGGATCGGCGCCATGTCCTCGCACAGCTCGAGGTACACGACGGTGGGTTGCTTCTCCCGCAACCGCCGCGCCATCGCGACGGCGGACGCCGGCGAGTGATGGCACACAGGGAAGATCTCCAGTGGCTCCGCCAACGCGCGGTCGACGTCGTCGACGATGCCGGACAGGATGTCCGCCAGCACGTCGGGTCCGTCGGCGAACGTGGCAGCGGCGTCCCGCAACTGGGTGCGCAGGGCGTCGAACGCCTGCCGCCCGGCGGGCGCGCCGGTCGACGCGGTCACGACAGGGTGGCGATGGTGTCGCGGCCGCCGTCGAGGAACTCGGGCCACTCGCCGCCCTCGTCCTTGCTCCGCGGTTCGACCACGCCGTGCAGGTACTTGTTGAGGATCGCGAGATCCTCCGGCTGACGCCGGGCCAGCGACCCGACCAGCGACGAGGCCAGCGTGCGAGCGGTCAGCGCGGATTCCCCGAAGAAGTTGCTGTGCAGGATCGCGTCTTCGAGAACCCCGATCTGCTCGGCGGTGGACAACGCGGATTCGAGCTTCTCGTCGTCGCTGCCCGCGGAGACGGCGGCCGCACGCAGGTCGGCGAAGCTGCGCAGCAGGACGTCGAGGAGCGTCGGCGGGACGTCGAGTTCGATGGAGTGCCTACGCAGCAACTCCTCCGTGCGGAAGCGGACGATCTCCGCTTCGCTCTTCTTGTTCGTCACCACCGGGATCTGAACGAAGTTGAAGCGCCGCTTGAGCGCCGACGACAGGTCGTTGACGCCGCGGTCACGACTGTTCGCGGTGGCGATGACCGAGAAACCCGCCTTGGCGAAAACGATGTTGTCACTGTCGAGTTCGGGGACCGAGACGTACTTCTCCGACAGGATCGAGATCAGCGCGTCCTGCACGTCGCTGGTGGAGCGCGTGAGTTCCTCGAACCGACCGATCGCGCCGGTCTCCATGGCGGTCATGATCGGCGAGGGGATCATCGACTCACGCGACTGCCCCTTCGCGATCACCATCGACACGTTCCACGAGTACTTGATCTGGTCCTCGGTGGTGCCCGCAGTGCCCTGCACCACCAGGGTCGAGTTGCGGCTGACAGCGGCCGCGAGCAGTTCCGCTAGCCAGCTCTTGCCGGTACCCGGGTCGCCGATCAGTAGCAGACCGCGGTCCGAAGCGAGGGTGACGATGGCGCGCTCGACGACACTGCGGTCACCGAACCACTTCTGGGCGATCTCGCGGTCGAGGCCGTCGGAACGTTCGGCGCCGAGTACGAACAGTCGCACCATCTTCGGCGACAGCCGCCACGCGAACGGCTTGGGGCCGGTGTCGATCGACTCGAGCCAGTCCAGCTCGTCGGCGTACTTGTGTTCGGCGGGTGCGCGCAGCAGGTCGGACATGAACACCTTTCTAGGTAAGGAACGTCTTGAGCTCGTGGACGAGCTTGCGGATGTGACCGGAGATCACCGGTGTGCCGAGATCCTTGAAGCGGTCCCGGAACCACGGGTTGACGCTGGCGCGCCCTCCGCTGGTGACCGAACCGACCGGGATGAACTTCGCGCCCGACCGGTGGATCGCCGCCATCGACTCGAACAGCTGCTCCACCCGGGTCTCGTAGAAGTCGGAGATCCACACGACCACGGTGTTGCGCGGCTCGGCGATCTTCGGCTGGGTCAGCGACATCGCGACCATGCCGTCGTTGCCGCCACCGAGGTTGGTGCGCAACAGCATCTCGAACGGGTCGTGCACCCACGGCGTCAGGTCGAGCGCCTGCGTGTCGTAGGCGATCAGGTGCACGTCCACCTTCGGAAGGCCCGCGAAGATCGACGCCAGGATCGCGCAGTTCACCATCGAGTCGACCATCGACCCGGACTGGTCGACTACCACGATCAATCGCTGCGGTGTGGTTCTCCGTGCCGTGTGCCGGTAGTGGAGCCGATCCACGTACAGACGCTCGTCGTCCGGGTTCCAGTTCGGGAGGTTCTTCCACACCGTGCGGTCGATGTCGAGGTTCCGGAAGACGCGCTTCGGCGGGATCGACCTGTCGATCGTCCCCACCGCGGCGCTCTCCACCTGGTTGCGCAGCACCTCCGCGACCTCGTCGACGAACCGGCGGATCAGCTTCTTCGCGTTCGCCAGGGCGATGCCGGACAGGTTGCCCTTGTCGCGCAGAAGTTGCTCGATGAGCGACATGCTCGGCGTCAGGTGCGCGGCGAGGGCCGGGTCCGCAAGGACCTCGCGCAGGTGCATCCGCTTGACGAGATCCGCCTCGAGCGCGCCCAGTTCGGGCCCGAGGGACCCGCTGCGGTCGCCCGGGGTCACCCCGAGTGCCCGTTCCAGCCATCCGGTGTCGGACTGCCATCGGCTCAACTGCCCGGCGGTCACGTTGCCGGTGCCGGTGGCGAAGACGTTCAGCAACACCTTCGACACCAGCGCCGCTCGGCGCACCTCTGCGGCGCCGTCCCGCTCGGCGTCCTCGTCCGGTCCGGGGACCATCAGGCGGTCGAACTCCGCGGACAGTTCAGGGTGCCGCTGCACCACCGAGTCCACGGACACCTGCGGATCGAGCAGCGCGGGCGGCAGTCCGATGTCCTCGACGACGCCGAGGCTCGCGGTTTCGAGCGAGGCCTGCTCCTCGGGATCGAAGAGCCGGGCGAGCAGGCGCCAGTACAGGACCTGCCTGCGGTTGTCGTCCGCGGTCATGCCCGGAGCAGCTTTCCGGCGCGCTCACGGAGCGCCTCCACTGCGGCGGTGGCCGCCTTCTCCGCCTTCGCCCCCACCTTGTCGGTGGTGCCTGCGGCCCAGGCGTCCGCGTGGACGGCGACCGTCTTCCGCTTCACGGCCGTCTCGACGGCCAGCGGCTGGAGGACGAACGATCCGGCGTCCCAGCGCAGCAGCGCGATGCACGCGGTCGATGCCGCGACGGCCTCCGAGGTCAGCGGACTCGCGGACGGAATGCGGTCGACGTCGACCCGAATCGGTTGTCCGGCAACGACGAACGACACCGTGGGAGCGTCGTCGGGAGCACCTCCGGTGGCACCGTCGTCGATCGTGTACCCGTCGAGGAAGACCGGGACGGCGATGCGGGCCGGGTGCCGGTCCAGCGGCGCGACCTCGACCGTGGTCGCGGTGGGCAGGACGACCCGGGCGGTGACGAACGGATCTGCGGCCGCGCCGGGCCTGGCGTTCGCGTCCTGCCAGATCAGGTCTCCCTCGGCGGTGATCGGCATGTCCGTGATCTCGACCGACCGACCGGCGCCTGCCGCGCCGAGCAGCGACAGGTGCGGCCGGAGCAGTTGCCACACACCGGCCCCGACCACGGTCTCCGGTTTCGGGGTCGACACGCTCGCCCGCACGAGCCGCGGCTCGCCACCGTCCACGGGCTCGAGTACCGCGTGCACCTGCGCCTGCACCGCCGTCGGGTGCTCCTGCAGGTCGACACCGAGCGGCAGCAGGCGGCCGCTGACGACTCCCGTGGCTGGGACGGCGGCGGCACCCGGCCGCGTCAGGAGCATCGCACGTGACCACAGATCGGCCCAGCGACGTGCGGGAATCCGTGACAACGCCGACCCGGGGCAGGACGCGGCGAGTTCGGCGGCGAACCCGTCGAGCAGCGTCGCCAGCCGCCGGTGCGTGACATCCGGCAGCATCGCCGCGACGACGGGCGCTGCCCCCGCTACGAGGTCGGCGTCGATGCCCTGCCACCCGGAGCGGGCGAGGTCTGCCAGCCAGGTGCAGGCGGCCTCCAGCAGGTTGACGGGCTCGACCTCGGCGCGTGTCGGCGGCAGCCGTTCGCCGGCGGCGACCGTTCCGGTGGCAGCGGCGACCCGGGCGGTCACGGCGTCGTGGACTGCGCCGAGGAGCGCGATGCGGGCGGCGGCGAGGGCCACCGTGTGTTCGGGTCCCGCCGTGCCTGCGGCGGCCTTGTCCGCGGCTTCGGCGACGCGGCCGGCCAGCGGCGTTCCCTCGACGCTCTCGGCGATCAGGGCGAGGTCGGCGACCTGCGCGGGCTGAGGTCGAAGCAGACCCGCGACCAGTACGCGGTCGACCGCGTCGACGGCGGCCAGTGCCTCGTCCAGGCCGTCGACGGGTTCGGCGAGGAGGTCACCACGCATCAGCGCACCGCCCGCGCGGTCGGGAACCAGTGCAGTTCGGGGATCGGTGTCGTGGTGGGCGGGTGTTCCAGGTACGTCAGGTGCCGCAGGAATCGGCTGAAGACTCCTGCTGCCGCACCCGCGTCGGCACGGGGCGGGCCGGCCTCGCGCATCCGCTCCGCGACGTCCCGTCCCGACAGATCCTCACCGGCGAGGTCGACGCGCAGGTAGCGGGCCACCCGTTCCGCGCCGTACTGGAGCGCGGCCTCGTCGACGAGTGTCGCGATGTGCTTGCAGAAGGTGCCCCGAGCGCCGCCGCAGGGCCGGTTGTTGTTGGTGCTGCACGCGAATTCGTAGCTGCCCGCGGCGACCGACGAGACGTACACACGCCCGATGTCGGAGCCGCTGGACACCACCCCCTGCAGTCGGCCGTCCGCGAGTTCGACGAACGGGACCTTGGCCAGGGCGCGTGGCCGGGCAGGTGCCAGCACCCGGACCGTGCTCGACGAATTCCATTCGGGCAACGCATCTCTCCTCGGCTCGACGGTCGGACCCCCGCAACCTAGCGGAGGCGTCCGACAGGCAGCGAGGGCGCCCGCTCAGTCGAGTAGGTCGACTGCGGCCGCGGCACCGAGCGCGACGGCGGGCAGCGCTGCGACGTGCAGGTCGATCAGTTCGTCGCGCGGAATCCCGGGATCACGAAGCCAACTGATCGTCGCCTCCTCGACGAACGCGATCCAGCCGCGGACCGCGAGGGCGATGCGCGGACCGTACTCGATCCCGAGACGCGGCAGGTGGGTCACGATCCGCTCGGCCATCACGGCGCGGGTCCGTTCGAACTCCTCGCGCATCGCCTCGTCCCCGCTGGCGCTGCCCCGGAGCATCGACACGTAGGTGCCCCGGTTGTCGCTGACGTAGTCGACGTAGGACGTGACGGCGGCGCGCAGCATCGCGATCGGTTCGAGATCCGGGTCGGGTTCCGTGTGCGCGAGCATCTGGGCGCTGGTGTGCCGGACGATCTCGAGGTGGAAGTCGTGCTTGGACGCGAAGTAGTGGAACAGCAGTCCCCGCGAGACACCGGCCTGGTCGGCGATCGCCTCGACGGAGATCTGCTCGAGCGGCCGCTCGGCGAGCATGCGCGCACCGAGGTCGAGCAGTTGCGCTCGCCGCTCCTCCGGGCTCATCCGAACGCGCTTGGGTGCTTCCATGTCGAGGAAGCTTACTGAACAATATTCAACAGACTGTTGACCGATGCTCAGTAGTGCCACTATTCTGCGATACATGAGTCTTCCAGTTACAGGTACTACCGCGACCCCGGAGACCACACCGCGCGAGGTCGACACCCTCATCATCGGCAGCGGCTTCGCCGGCCTCGGTGCCGCGATCAGACTGAGCCAGGAGGGCAAGAAGAACTTCCTCGTACTCGAACGCGGCTCGGACGTCGGCGGCACCTGGCGCGACAACACCTACCCCGGCGCAGCATGCGACGTCCCCTCGCACCTGTACTCCTACTCCTTCGCGCTCAACCCGAACTGGACGCGCTCGTTCTCCCCCCAGCCCGAGATCCAGAAGTACATCGAATCGGTCTCCCGCAAGTACAACGTGCTCGACAAGCACGTCTTCGGCTGCGACGTACAGTCCGCGACCTGGAATGCCGAGCGCTCGCGCTGGATCGTCGAGACGTCGAAGGACACCTACGTCGCGAAGATCGTGATCAGCGCCGTCGGCGCGCTCTGCGAGCCGTCGCTCCCCGACATCACGGGCATCGAAGGTTTCGAGGGCGAGATCTTCCACTCGGCGCAGTGGAACCACGACTACGACCTCACCGGCAAGCGCGTCGCCGTGATCGGCACCGGCGCGTCCGCGATCCAGATCGTGCCTCAACTGGCAGACAAGGTCGCACAGCTCGACGTCTACCAGCGCACGGCGCCGTGGATCCTGCCGCGCGCGGACCGCGAGTACACCGCCGTCGAGAAGTTCGCCTTCACGCACGTCCCCGGATTCCAGCGCCTGTCCCGGCTCGGCATCTACCTCATGCGCGAGACGCAGGTCGTGGGTCTGGCGAAGGCGCCGGTGTTCATGAAGCCCCTGCAGTTCGCGGCCGAACGGCACCTGCGGCGCCAGGTCAAGGACAAGGCCCTGCGCCGGAAGGTCACCCCGAACTTCCAGATCGGCTGCAAGCGCATGCTGATCTCGAACAACTACTTCCCCGCGCTGACCCGACCGAACGTCGACCTCGTCACCGACGGCATCGCCGAGGTCACCGCGACCGGAGTCGTCGATCGCACGGGCCGTACCCGCGAGGTCGACGCGATCGTGGTCGCGACCGGCTTCCACGTCACCGACTCGCCCACGTTCGCGGGCATCTTCGGTCGCGACGGCCGTTCTCTCGCCGAGGTTTTCGAGACCGGTGGCCAGCAGGGCTACAAGGGCTCCAGCATCGCGAACTTCCCCAACATGTTCTTCCTCGTCGGACCGAACACCGGCCTCGGCCACACCTCGATGGTCTTCATGATCGAGTCGCAGCTCAACTACGTCGTCGACGCGGTCAACGTGATCGAGCGCAACGACATCGGGACGATCGAGGTCCGCAAGGACGCCCAGGACCGCTACAACCGCGACCTCCAGGAGAAGCTGAGCCACAGCGTCTGGAACAACGGCGGCTGCGCCAGCTGGTACCTCGACAAGCACGGAAACAACACCACGCTGTGGCCGGCATTCACCTTCGAGTTCCGTAACATCACACGCACGTTCGACCTGGAGGCGTACGACAGCGTCAACGCCGCCGACCTGCCCGCCCCCTCCCCGGTCGCGGCGCCGGCAACCCCGGACCACGACGAAGACCACGACGAAAAGGTGAGTGTCCAGTGAGTGAATTCGCAGGCAAGGTCGTCGTCGTCACCGGCGCAGGCTCCGGCATCGGCCGGGCCCTCGCGCTGAACCTGGCGAAGCGCGGCGCGAAACTCGCCCTCTCCGACCAGAACAGCGTCGGACTCGCGGAGACGGTCGCGCAGTGCAAGGCACTCGGCGCCGACGTGAAGTCGGACCACCTCGACGTCACCCAGCGCGAGGCGGTGCTCGAGTACGCGGACGCGGTTCTCGCGCACTTCGGCAAGGTCAACCAGGTCTACAACAACGCGGGCATCGCCTACCACGGCGAGTTCGAGAAGTCCGAGTTCAAGGACATCGAACGCGTCATGGACGTCGACTTCTGGGGAGTCGTCAACGGCACCAAGGCATTCCTGCCGCACATCATCGCATCCGGCGACGGCCACGTCGTCAACGTCTCCAGCCTGTTCGGCTTGCTGTCGATGCCGGGTCAGTCCGCTTACAACTCGGCGAAGTTCGCGGTGCGCGGGTTCACCGAGTCGCTGCGCGAGGAGATGCTCATCGCGAAGCACCCCGTGAAGGTGACCTGCGTGCACCCCGGCGGAATCAAGACGGCCATCGCCCGCAACGCGATCGCCGGACCGGGCGAGGACCTCGCGACGTTCTCCCAGTTCTTCGACCAGAAGCTGGCACGCACCTCCCCCGAGGACGCCGCGGCCGTGATCGTCAACGGCGTGCGGAAGGGCAAAGCCCGTGTCCTGATCGGGGCGGACGCCAAACTGCTGGACGCGTGGGTCCGACTGGTCGGCTCCGGATACCAGCGCGTCGTCGCCGAGATCGCGGGCCGCGTCCTGCCGAAGCCGAAGGGCCACTAGACGTGCCGTACCTTCCGCTCCCGGTGGTGGCCGCGGCACTCGCGCCGTTCTACCGGCTCGCACTGCACCCCGCGCTCCCGACCACGGTGTCCCGGCGCGTGATCGACGCCGGTTCCGTACTCCAGACGCTGCCCCGGGACACGGTGGTGCGGCCGCTGACCCTCGCAGGCAGGCCCGCCGAGCGGATCACGGTCGGCGCGACCGAGCGCCGCACCGCGATCCTCTAGCTGCACGGCGGCGGTTACACGGTCGGATCGCTCGCGACGCACCGATCGCTCGCCGCGCACCTCGCCCGGGAATCCGGATCTGCGGTGTACGTGCTCGACTACCGACTGGCACCCGAGCATCCGTATCCGGCCGCCGTCGAGGACGCGGTCGCCGCGTACCTGGAGCTGCTCGGTGAGCACGGGCTCACCCCCGAGACTCTCGCCGTCGCAGGCGACTCGGCAGGCGGCGGACTGTCCCTCGCCACCGCGAGGCGACTCGTGGACCGGTACAGCGTGAAGCCGGCGGCTCTCGCGCTGATCGCACCGTGGGTCGATCCCGGCGCCCGCAACGCCCCGTTCGACCGGGACACCGTGATCAACACCGGGTGGTCGTACCGGGCGGCCGCCGCCTACCTCGGCGGAGGCGACGCCCGCGACCCGGGCTACGCGCCACTGCTCGGAGACCTGTCGGGCCTCCCGCCGACCATCGTGCACGTCGGCACGTCCGAGGTGCTGTATCCGCAGGTCGTCGATCTCGTGGACCGGATACGCGCGGCGGGTGCCACGGTGAAGTACACGGAGTTCCCGACGCTGTGGCACGTCGCGCACCTGCAAGCGGCGCTGGTCCGGGAGGCCGCGGACGCGGTGGCCGAACTGGGCGAGTTCCTGCGCGCCGAACTCGCGGTCCCGCGGGTCTGACCGTCGGGTCGATCTATCGTGCGGCGAGCCAGTCTCCGGCCACCCGGCCGGGACTGCGCTCGCCGCCGCGCACCGTCTCGCCCATGTCCGCGAGATCCTCGGACGTCAGCTCGCCCGCAACGACATTGAGCGCCTTGACCTGTGCGGTCGTCAGCGCCCCCGCGCGCATCAGGGGCACCACGTTGGCCGCGGCCCGCTCACCCTCCTCGCCGGTCGTCGCCGGGTCCTCCGCGAGACCCTGGTCCGACACCGAGAGCCCCTGTGGCAGAGACCTGTTCAACTCCGCGAACACCTCGTCGGGATCGGCAGGATCGGTGACGGTCGCATTCGGATTCAGTTGCAGGAGAAGCGGTCCGGTGTACTCGGGCACGAGGGTCACTTCACCGGAGTCCAGCATCGCCAGGGTGTCTCCCGCACCGAGCCCAAGGCGGGTGCTCACGGGCGACCCGGTCCCGCGCAGCACCTCGGCGTAGATCTCGGCGACGACCTGACTCTCGGCGGACTCGCCTGCCCCGACCGTGATCGGCCCCGGGGCCGGATCGTCGGTGAGCGAGCTGCCCGTCGAGCACCCGCCGAGGACCGCCGCGAGGACCAGCGCCCCGGCCGCCTGCCCAGCCCTGCCACGCACAGTCCACGCCCGCATGTCCACCGTCCCTCGAGCCCCTTCCGTCGCCGTGCGCTCTCGCGCGCCCACCATCGTCGCACCGTCAGTGCGTGGCGAGAAACGCGAGGATCCGTTCGTTGACCTTCTCGGGTTGCTCCAACTGCAGGAAGTGACCCGCGCCGGGGACCAGATGGGACTCACTTCCCGCCGGAAGCGAATCCCCGACGAGTCCGGCGAGGCGGGGATCGAGGCACCCGTCGTCGGCGCCGTGCAGGTAGAGGGTCGGAACCAGTGTTCGCCGCATCTCCGCACCGGCCCAGCGGCGGTAGCCGGCAGGTACCCGCGGCCACGGTCGCGCCGCATTCCGGTAGTAGCCGATCACGGCGCTGCGATGCGCGGGATCGGCCATCGCCGCGTGAACGGCGGGCAGGTCGTCGCTCGCGTCGTAGCCGGGTGACCAGTCCGCCCACAGCCGGCGCACCAGCGGTTCCGCGACCCGCTCCGGCAGCCAGGGCACCTGGTTGAACAGCGTGTACCAGCTGTTACGCACCTGACGCGGAAGTACCGGCAGAGCGGCTCGTTTCCGCAACGACTCGAACGGCGGGACGGCGAGGGCGACCGACGCGACGAACGGGCTGTCCGGATGCGCAGCGAGCGCATTCGCGGTGATCGCACCCCAGTCGTGACCGACGATCACCGCATCCGGCCCGCCGTCGGAACGGGCGTGGACGGCGACAGCGTCGTCCATCAGTGCGGCGATGTGACCGCTGCGGTCGGTCGGCACCGTCGAGGGTGCGTAGCCACGGGTGAACGGCGCCACGACGCGCCAGCCCGCGTCCGCCAGTGTGGGCCCGAGGTGTCGCCAGGTGTGGGCGGTGTCCGGGAAGCCGTGCAGCAGGACCGCGAGACGGCCCGTCTCCGGACCCCACGTCAGGGCCCGCAGCCGCA
>NZ_JBHUFB010000007.1:164720-307377 GCF_042681175.1 Rhodococcus gannanensis | reverse complement strand
GGCACTTCCGTCCGGTTGAACCGAACGAAAGCGCCCTTCAGCCGGAAACGGAGCCTGTGCGTCAGGCCTGGGCGACGCCCTCGTCGCGAGCCGCCTTCGCGACGGCCTCCGCGACTGCCGGAGCCACCCGCGGGTCCAGCGGGCTCGGGACGATCTTGTCCGCCGCCAGCTCGTCCGCGACGACCGAGAGGATCGCCTCGGCAGCCGCGAGCTTCATGCCCTCGGTGATCCGGCGCGCGCCCGCGTCCAGCGCACCCTTGAACACGCCGGGGAACGCGAGCACGTTGTTGATCTGGTTCGGGAAGTCGCTACGGCCGGTCGCGACGATCGCGGCATGCTTGTGCGCGATGTCGGGGTGGATCTCCGGGTCCGGGTTCGACATCGCGAAGATGATGGCGTCGTCGGCCATCGTCGCGATGATCTCCTCCGGCACGGTGCCCGCGGAGACGCCGAGGAACACGTCCGCGCCGTCGAGCGCCTCGACGATGCCGCCGGTGCGGCCCGCCGGGTTGGTGCGGGCGGCCAGGTCGGCCTTGATCTCGTTCAGGTCGCCGCGATCGCTCGAGACGATGCCCTTCGAGTCCAGCACGGTGATGTCGGAGACGCCGGCCAGCAGGAGGATGTTCGCGCAGGCGACACCGGCAGCACCGGCACCGGAGATCACGACGCGCAGCTTCGTGATGTCACGGTCCTGGACCCGGGCCGCACCCTTGAGCGCGGCGAGCGCCACGATCGCGGTGCCGTGCTGGTCGTCGTGCATGACGGGGCAGTCGAGGGCTTCGATGACGCGCTTCTCGATCTCGAAGCAGCGGGGCGCCGAGATGTCCTCGAGGTTGACGGCGCCGAAGCTCGGGCGCAGCCGGACCAGGGTCTCGACGATCTCGTCGGGATCCTTGGTGTCGAGGACCAGCGGGATCGAGTTCAGGCCCGCGAAGTTCTTGAACAGGGCCGACTTGCCCTCCATGACCGGCAGCGAGGCGCGCGGCCCGATGTCACCGAGGCCGAGCACCGCGGAGCCGTCGGACACGACGACCACGAGGCGGTTGGTCCAGGTGTAGCGGTCGGCGAGGGTTTCGTCCGCGGCGATGGCGCGGCTCACCTGGGCGACGCCCGGGGTGTACGCGATCGACAGGGCACGCTGGGAATCGAGCGGGGCGGTGGTCTCGACCGAGAGCTTGCCACCGACGTGGCCCGCGAAGATCTCTTCGTCGGTCAGCTCAACCTTGGGTGGGGTGGATGCTTCAGTCACGGGAGACACGATGACACTCCTACTCGCGGCGCCACCACTCGGGGGCGGGTTACTGGGAAGTAGCAGCGGCGAAGGTTGTTTTTCGACGCAGCCGCAGGTTTTTCGTACTTGTGGTGAATCTCAGAGGGTGCACGATCGGGGCCCGATCGGTCTACTGGATGGGCACGCGCCTCTGGAGGTTCGGTGACGCCGAGCGGGGTGGGCTCGGGTACTGAAATCTGCCGCTTGTTGAAATCGACTTCGCTCCCCTGCCGGGCTGTGGCACCGGCTCTGGGGTGCAGCAAGTCTGCCACCGACGGCTCACCGCTGGCAAATCTCACTAGTGAACCCCGATTCTGGTGAGCTACCCCCACCACTGCGTCCACAACAGCACTGCTGTGACGAAGAACACGACCAGCGACCCGACGACGGCCACACCACCCCGGCGGTGGTCGGCGAACCGCTGGGCGACGACGACCAGGACGGCGGCGACGACGTGCGCCGTCACCGACACCGCACCCGGCCCCGGGAAGCCGCGCCGCGAGCCGAGCCACGCCGTCACGACGACCACCAGAGCCAGCACCACGACGCCCGCCGTAACCGACCCACTCAGCCCCTGCAGCGCCCGTGCGGCGCCACTGCGCCTGCGCGGCGGCGCCGCACGCCCGGGGGTGCGGATCACGTCCGTGGGCGGCTCCCACTCGGGATCGTGTTCCTGGACCCGGTAGCCGTTCATCCGACCACCACGTCGACCCCGGACGCCGACTCGACGATCCGGTCGTACTGATCGGGGTCGGTGACGAACTCGCCGAGCACGACCGACTTGTTGCTGCCGTGGAAGTCCGAGGACCCGGTGACCACCAGGTCCAGATCGGCGGCGATCCCCCGCAGTATCCGCTGGTCGGCGGCACCGTGATCGTGGTGTGCCACCTCCACCCCGCCGAGACCGTCGGCGACGAGTTCACCGATCTGGTTCATGTCCATCAGCCTGCCTCGGGACGACGCCCGCGGGTGCGCGAGGACGCTGACGCCGCCCGCCTCGGAGACCATTCGCACCGCCTCCGGCAGCGGGGTGTCCTCCTTGTGCACGTAGTACCTGCCACCGGTCCGCAGCAGGTCCGCGAAGGCCTCGTTCACCGACCCGACGACGCCGGCCTCGACCAGCGCCCGCGCCAGGTGCGGCCGGCCCGCCGCAGGTCCGGCAGCCGCCATCACCGCATCCGGGTCGATCGGCAACCCCTCCGCGGCCATCTTCTCGGCCATCGCCCGCAGCCGCGACGTCCGCTCGTCCCGGAGTCGAAGTCGCTCGCGGGCGAACGCGTCGTTCGTCGGATCGAACAGGTAGGCCAGCAGGTGGACCGCCACGGGTCTGCCGTCCTCACCACGGCCCGTGCACGACATCTCCATGCCCCGGACCAGGGTGACTCCCGCGGGAAGCGCGTCGACGGCCTCCGACCAACCGGCGGTGGTGTCGTGATCGGTCAGCGCGACCACCGAGAGCCCGGCCTCGGCGGCGCCCCGAACCACCCCGGCGGGGCTGTCCGTGCCGTCCGAAGCTGTCGAGTGGGTGTGGAGGTCGATACGCACCCTGCCATTGTTCCAGGCCGGTTCGCCCACCCGGCGGGTGCCGCACCGGCGTCGGCAGCGACATAGGATGAGCCGCGACGTCCCCGCGACCGGAGGTGACCCCGTGCCGTCCATCCCTCCGATCTCGGCCCTTCGGTCGTCGCGCGCCACGGCGCGACCTCCCGTGCCCACCATCCGGGTTCCCGCAGCGCGCGCCATCGTGGACTGCGGGGTCTACGTCGACGGGAACCGTTTGCGTGGCAAGTTCACCCACTCTGCCGCGCTCGCGGAGGTACGCGCCCGGGGCACCGGATTCGTCTGGGTGGGTCTGCACGCTCCGGACGCACACCAGATGAATTCCGTCGCAGAGGTTTTCGGGCTGCACGAGTTGATGGTCGAGGATGCGGTGCACGCCCACCAGCGACCCAAACTCGAGGTGTACGACGACGTACTGTTCCTGGTACTGCGCACCGTGACCTACGTCGAACACGACTCCATCTCGACGGCACGGGAGATCGTCGAGACCGGGGAGATCATGATCTTCCTCGGCCGCGACTTCGTCGTGACCGTCCGCCACGGCGACCACTGCGGACTCGCCGGTGTGCGTGCTTCGATGGACGCGGATCCGTCGCGACTCGCCCGCGGTCCGAGCGCCGTCATGCACGCGATCGCCGACCACGTCGTCGACAGCTACCTGGCCGTCACCGATCTCGTCGAACGCGACGTCGACCAACTGGAGGAGGACGTGTTCAGCGTCCGCCAGGTCGACGTCGATTCCATCTACCTCCTCAAGCGGGAGATCGTCGAACTACGGAAGGCCGTCGCACCTCTCGGCGCGCCGCTGCAACGCCTCGGGCAGGAGGCGAGTCTCGGTGTACCGAAAGAGGTTCGGCGTTATCTCCGGGACGTGCAGGACCATCACACGATCGTGGCCGAGCGGGTCACGGAGTTCGACGAGGTGCTGAGCACCCTGGTGGAGGCGGCGCTGGCGAAGGTCGCCGTGCAGCAGAACACCGACATGCGGAAGATCTCGGCGTGGGTCGCGATCGCAGCCGTCCCGACGATGATCGCGGGCATCTACGGCATGAACTTCGAGCACATGCCCGAACTGGGGTGGAGCCTGGGCTATCCCGCGATCCTGACGGTCATCGCGGTCGTCTGCAGCGGACTGTTCGTGACGTTCCGGCGCAACGACTGGCTCTGAGACCGACGTCCACGCGGGTCAGAGTGACGCCTGGGCACGACGCGGGTCGCGGACGTCGATGCCCGCCTCGTCCCACGCCTCACGCAACGCAGCGGCACCCTTGAGGCGAACCCACGCCGCCTCGGTACCGGTAATCGGCACCGCCTCCAGGAACTCCACCGGATCCGCGGGCTCGGGCAGCGCGAGAGCTTCGACTCCACTGTCCCCCAACAGGATTGCCGTGAACGGAGCCCCCTTCCACAGCGGCTCACCCAGGTCCACGAGGCCGTCCAGCGCCAGGACGACGCCCTCGACCGCCGGCGCCGCGGCGAGTATCGCGAGGGAGCGGTGCACACCCGACGCGACGTCGAGCCCACCCTGCAGGGTCAGGACGAGTTCCGCGCGGGGGCCTCGGACGGGGTCGGCGACCAGGTCGCTGGGATCACCCATCGGATGCCTCGAGCAGCCGAGGGAGGCATAGCGGACAACACCGTCGGGGCCGGGTGCGAAGCGCAGCACCTCGAGCGGTTCCAGCCCCAGGAACGTCACCGAGGCCGCCGACGGCTCGGTGCCGCCGAAGCGCTCCACCAGGTGAGCGCGCACTGAGGTCAGGACGTTGTCGGTCACCACCCCATCTAACACCCGGCGACCGTTTCGCCCGGTCACGGGTGGTGTGACCCGCATCTCACGGCGTGTCGACGGCTGTGTGAGGTCAGTTCCAGGCGATCCGGACGTCGTGTTCGAGTCCGGGATGGGCGAACTCGAGCAGGTCCCGCACCTCCGTCGCCACCTCCGACATCACACGCTTCGACAGGGGGCGGAACCCGGTGACCTCCGCGACCGCGCCGTCCCGGCCCGAGGTCATCGTGACGTGACCGGCCACCTCGCCGTCCAGCAGCAGCGCAGGTTTGACGATGCCGTTGACAGTGAACAGGACTCGACGGTGGGCGTCGTCGAGGACCCGAGACCGGTTCGCGTGCGCGAGCAGAACACTGTCGAACGGAGCGAGGATCCGAACCGGCGCAGGCGCGTCGCCACCGGGACGCGGCGCGTCGGGCAGGTCGAACAGCTCCACACCGTCCGGGCCGCCGAAGACCCGCAGCCGGTCACGCAGCCGGTCGAAGACCTCACCGAGCCGCGTCAGCCCCGACCACGCCTGCGCGTCGGCGACCGTGGCGGGGCCGTACGCCGCGAGGTACCGCACGACGATCCGCTCCGGATCCGGTTCCGTCAGTGGCGATCCCGTCCAGTGCTCCAGCGTCGTGCAGACCGGCTGACCGGATCGTCCCCACAGGCCCCGCGGCGGTACCTGCACCAGCGGAAGCACGTCCCGCACGGCGTGCGCGAGCGCCGCCGGGTCCCGGTCCGGCCAGCGCTCCGCGAGCAGCGGCCTCAGCGCCGCCAGCGTCGAGGGGGCGGCCTCCAGATGCTCCCGCGACCACGACTCGAGGGCATCCCGGTCGAACCCGGCGAGCGCCTTGGCGTGCTGGGCGTTGGTGCGGAGGTCGCGGTCCATGATCGGCTGTGTCCACGGCCGCAGTTCCCGCGCGTCCTCCGCCGTCACGGCGTGCACGGTGCCCCGCATCGTCACGATGCGCACGACCGCGCCGTCCTCGATCAGCTGCGACAGCTGATCGGCGCCGAACCCCGTCAGCCGGGTCCACAGGGCGAAGTACGGCGCGGTCGGCGACTGCGCCTGCAGTCCGTACAGGTGCCGTGTGGCGTCCACGGCCGACAGCGCGGTCCGCTCCAGCAGGTACTGCCGTGCGAGCGTGGCGCGGCCGAGCTCCCGAACGTCGAGCGTGTCGCGCACCCCGTCCCCCGGCCGTCCGTCAGAGCGCCAGTTTGGCAAGCATGTCGCGGGCCCGCTCCGCCGTCTTCGGTTCGCACAGCACGTCGTAGCGTCCCGCAACCAGCTGCATGGTCGAGGCGAAGTCGCGGGTGCCCCTCGTCGCGGCGTACGGAATGGTCGTCGAGATGACGCCGAAGACGATGCCGCCGAGGATGCCCGCGATCAGCGGGCCGAGCAGGTTGTCGGTGAACAGACCCAGGAGAAGACCCAGGAACACGCCGAGCCAGGCACCCGAAACGATGCCGCCGCCAATGACTTTCGCCCAGCTGAGCCGGCCGAGAACTCGCTCGACCTGCATGAGGTCGACGCCGACGATGGTGACGTCCTCGACCGAGAACTGCTGGTCCGAGAGGTAGTCGACGGCGCGCTGCGCCTCCGCGTAGGTGGGGTACGAGCCGATCGGCCAGCCGGTGGGCGGCGTCGGAAGTCCGCCCCGTCCGGGCTGATTCGGCGGTCCGAGTGGGTTCGGCATTCGGCGGCGCTCCTGGTTCTCCCGCGAACCGGGTGTGCCCCGGTCCGTCGGATCGTGACGGCGGGCCGCTGTCGCGCTGCGGCTGATGTCCAGTTTACGGAGATTCGGGATCGAAACGCGTCGTGCGGGTCATTCGGGCGGCGCGGCCCTTCGCCGCGATCACCTGAGCCATCTTGGCGCTGGCCTCGTCGATCATCTCGTCACCGAGCATCGCGGCACCCCGCGCGCCTCCGGCGGCCGAGGTGTGGAACTCGTACGCGTCGAGGATCATCTCGGCCTTGTCGTAGTCCTCCTGACGGGGACTGAACACCTCGTTGGCGGCGTCGATCTGGGTGGGATGGAGTACCCACTTGCCGTCGAACCCGAGCGCAGCCGACCGGGACGCGGCCCGCCGGAACGCGTCGACGTCACGGATCTGCAGGTAGGGACCGTCGATCGCCTCGAGCCCGTGCGCGCGGGCGGCCATCAGGATCGTCATCAGGATGTGGTGGTAGGCGTCGCCGGTGTCGTAGCCCTCCGGCTGCTCACCGACCACGAGCGTGCGCATGTTGATGCTCGCCATGAAGTCGGCGGGACCGAACACCAGCGTCTGCACCCGCGGGCTCGCCGTCGCGATCCGGTTGATGTTGGTCAGGCCGATCGCGTTCTCGATCTGGGCCTCGATGCCGATCCGCCCGACCTCGAGTCCTGCGTCCTTCTCCACCTGGGTCAACAGCAGGTCGAGCGCCTGAACGTGACTGGCGTCGACCACCTTCGGCAGCAGAATCGCGTCCACGTGCACGCCCGCGGCCGACACCACGTCGACGACGTCGCGGTACGTCCACTGCGTGGTCCAGTCGTTGACGCGGACCACCTTGATCTGGGATCCCCAGCCGTCCGACGCCAGCGCCTCTGCGATCTCGGTGCGCGCCTGCGCCTTTGCCAGCGGCGACACCGCGTCCTCCAGGTCGAGGAACACCTCGTCCGCGGGCAGGCCCTTCGCCTTCTCGATCATCTTGCGGCTGCTGCCGGGAACGGCGAGCACCGACCGCCGCGGACGTGCCTGCACCATCGTGAACCTCCCACCGAGAGGCGACCCGACGTCCGCGATCCGACGTCCGGACACCGAGACAATTAGCCTTGCCATCATGGCAGCAGTGAGCAAGGTCTTCGCAGCCAGGCTCGCGGGCCTCGTGGTGCTGGGACCGGACGGCGAATCGATCGGCCGGGTCCGTGACGTGGTGATCGGCATCCGGTTCGGGCGGCAACGCCCCCGGGTGCTGGGGCTGGTCGTGGAACTGGTGACGCGACGGCGCATCTTCGTCCCGATGCTGCGTGTGACCGCGGTCGAACCGGGCTCGGTGACGCTGACCGGCAGCGTCAGCCTCCGCAAGTTCGCCCAGAAACCCGGCGAGGTGCTCGCGCTCGCGCAGGTCGTCGACACCCGGGTCCGGGTGGACGACCCCGAGCTGGAGGAACTCGCCGGAATCGACGTCCTCGTCGTCGATCTCGGCATCGAACTGACCCGCACCCGCGACTGGGTAGTCTCCCGCGTGGCGGTGCGGAGACCGCGGGCCCGGCTGGCACGCCGCGCGCCGGTGCACGTCGTGGAGTGGCAGCACGTGGAGGGACTGACGCAGGCGCAGCTCGAACAGCCCGGTCAGGGCGTGTCGCAGCTGCTCGCCCAGTTCGACGGCATGCGGGCCGCGGACGTGGCCAATGCGATGCGCGACCTGCCGGACAAGCGGCGTCACGAGGTCGCCGTGGCCCTGGACGACGAGCGCCTCGCCGACATCCTGCAGGAGCTGCCGGCCGACGACCAGACGGACCTGCTGACCCACCTCGAGGTGGAGCGCGCCGCGGACGTCCTGGAGGCGATGGACCCGGACGACGCCGCCGACCTCCTCGGTGAGCTGCCGGAGACCGAAGCGGAGTCGCTGCTGCAGTTGATGGATCCGGAGGACTCGGAGCCGGTGCGCCGCCTGCTCGAGCACTCCCCCGACACCGCGGGCGGCCTGATGACGCCGGAACCGGTGATCCTCGGCCCGGCGACCACGGTCGCGGAGGCGCTCGCGATGGCCCGCAATCCCGACCTGACGCCGTCGGTCGCGAGCATGGCGTTCGTGGTGCGGGCACCGATCTCCACCCCGACCGGCCGCTACCTCGGCTGCGTGCACCTACAACGACTGCTACGCGAACCACCGGCCTCGCTCGTCGGCGGCCTGCTCGACACCGACCTCGGATCGCTCGACCCCGAGGATCCTCTGGCCACGATCACCCGGTACTTCGCGCGGTACAACCTGGTGGTCGCGCCCGTCGTCGACACCGAAGGACACCTGTTGGGCGCGGTCGCCGTGGACGACGTGCTCGACCACCTGCTGCCGGAGGACTGGCGCGAGGAGGAGCTGACCGGTGAGTGAGAAGCGAACGAGCGCGGACCGGTCGACCCAGTCGGCGCGGGCACGACTCGACACCCCGGGCGGCGGCTGGCGCGGGTTCAACATCGACGTCGAGGCGGTCGGCCGCGTCAGCGAGTCCATCGCCCGTTTCCTCGGCACGGGCAAGTACCTGCTGATCCAGACCGTGGTGGTGATCGTCTGGATCATTCTCAACGTGGCCGCGGTGGGCCTGCAGTGGGATCCCTACCCGTTCATCCTGCTGAACCTGGCGTTCTCCACGCAGGCCGCCTACGCGGCCCCGCTGATCCTGCTGGCGCAGAACCGGCAGGAGAACCGCGACCGCGTCTCGCTGGAAGAGGATCGATCGCGCGCCGAACAGACGAAGGCGGACACGGAGTTCCTCGCTCGCGAGCTGGCCTCCCTGCGTCTCGCCGTCGGCGAGGTCGCGACCCGCGACTACCTGCGCCGCGAGCTCGACGAGATCAAGTCGCTGCTGGCCGCTCGGGAGGACGACGAGGACCCGCAGCCGAAGCGTTGAGCGTGCGGCTCGCGGCCGAACACCCGGCGAGGGACGTTTCCGTTATGTAACCTCGGTCACACAACGGGTGGGGGTGTCCGGCTCGGCGAGTACGTGGGGACTGCGAATGCGAGTGAGGAGCCTGGCCGGCCTGGCCGCGGCGGCACTCGCCTGCGGCGTGACCGTAGGCCTGTCGGTGGGTGGAACGCCGGGAACCACGGTCGTCCCGATGGCGGTCACCACCGTCGCGTCCGACGGCCCCGCGGGCGTCGTCGAGGTACTCGAACCCGCACCGCGGCTGACCCGGGCCCCGCACGCGTACACCCCGCCGGCACCGGTGTCGTTCGAACTACCGCCCGCGATCGCGGAACGGCTCGCGTCGCCCCTGGCGACCGGCGCGCTGACACCGATTCCCGTGACCATCGGATCGCTCGGCATTCCGGAGTTGGTGCTCGGCGCCTACCGTGCGGCCGAGGCGACGCTGGCGGCGGAACAGCCCGGCTGCGGCGTGACCTGGCACCTCCTCGCCGGTATCGGCCGGATCGAGTCGGGCCACGCCGGTGGCGGGCGCACCGACGCCGCCGGCACGACGGTGACCCCGATCCTCGGTCCGCGTCTCGACGGCTCACTGGCGGGCAACAACGTCATCCGCGACACCGACGGCGGCGCCGTCGACGGCGACACGACGCACGATCGGGCGGTCGGTCCGATGCAGTTCATTCCCGGGACCTGGGCGCGCTACGCCGCGGACGGCAACGACGACGGCCGCGCCGACCCCAACAACGTCTTCGACGCGTCGCTCGCCGCGGCCAGGTACCTGTGCTCCGGCGGTCTCGACCTGCGCGACCCGGGCCAGGAGCAGCGTGCGGTGCTGCGCTACAACAACTCGATGGCGTACGCCGCGAACGTGATCGGCTGGTCGTCCGCCTACGCGGCAGGCGGCACCCCGGAGCCCGGCGAGATCCGCGAGGTGCCGGTCGAACCCGGTCTGCCCGCGGAACCGACACCGACGCCCGCGCCCGCCCCGAGCGATCCGGACGCCCTCCGCAACGCCGCCGCTCCGGGTGCGCCGCAGCCACTGATTCCGGGTCTCCCCGCCCTGCCCACACTCCCTCCCCTGCCGTGCCTGGCGTTCTGCCCGCCGGCGTGACGTGGTGACGCGGGCGATCGTCTCGCCGGCGTCGTAACCGTTCCGTCATCTGACTCGCCCATGTCGCAATAAATTTGAGACCTAGTCTTTTACTCGTTCCACCTGGCTTTCCGCTGCGAAATCGGGCCACGGAAGGTCACAGGTCCATAACGGGAATGTTGCGAATCAGGTAGCGTCGCCTCCGTTCACCAACGACCGTCCCCGCCCTCACGGGGACCGCAGGAGGTACGACGTGGGTCGCCACAGCAAGCCGACGGAGTCGAAGGCAAAACGGAACTCGGTCATCGCACTCGCCGGGCTCGTCCCGGGTGGCCTCGTGGCCGTGTCCAACGTCGGAGGGGTCGGTGCCGCGCTCCCGTTCCTGACCACGGCGAAAGCGTCGCCGCTCACCGACGCGGTCGCCGAGCCCGCGGCCGACCCGGAGCACGACGTCGCGGCGGTCGTGCCGGAAGCAGCGGCCGTCACACCGGCGTTCGCCGTCAGCGCCCCCGCACCGGAACCCGCCCCCGCGCCCCTGCCGGAGGGCCCGCTCGGAATGCCCGCCATCAACTTCGACGCCTACCGCTCGGCGGAACGCGTCCTCGCCGAACGAGACCCGGCGTGCGGCATCACCTGGATGCAGATCGCCGGTATCGGCCGGGTCGAGTCGAGCCACGCGAACGGCGGCCAGGCCGACGCGACGGGCAACCTACTGGAGCCGATCATCGGCCTGCCCCTCGACGGCAGCCTCCCCGGCCAGGCCGTCATCATGGACACCGACGGCGGCGCCCTCGACGGCGATGCGGTCTACGACCGGGCCGTCGGCCCCACCCAGTTCATCCCCACAACGTGGGCCCAGTTCGGGATCGACGGCAATGGCGACGGCGTCGCCGACCCCCAGAACCTCTACGACGCGGCCGCGTCCACGGGCAACTACCTGTGCGACGGCGGCACCGACATGCGCGACATCGTCTCCGCGACGAAGGCCATCCTGCGTTACAACAACTCGATGGCCTATGTCGCGAACGTCACCGCGTGGTCGCTGGCGTACTCGACAGGTGTCAATCCCAGCTCGGCCGACCTGCCGCGAATCCACTGACGACCCGGCACCTACCATGGGTGTCATGCCAGCAGTGACCGAGTCCGACGTTCGCGGTGCCCTCGCCAAGGTGCTCGACCCGGAGATCCGCAAGCCCATCACCGACCTGGGCATGGTCAAGAGCGTCACCCTCGACGACGACGGCGGCGTGGACATCGTCGTCTACCTGACCACCGCGGCGTGCCCGATGCGCACCGAGATCACCGAACGGGTGACCAAGGCCGTCGCCGACGTCGCCGGAATCGGTGCGATCCGCGTCGAGCTCGACGTGATGAACGACGAGCAGCGCACCGAACTGCGCAAGTCGCTGCGCGGCGACTCCACCGAACCGGTCATCCCGTTCGCCCAGCCCGGCTCGCTGACCCGCGTCTACGCGGTCGCGTCCGGCAAGGGCGGCGTCGGCAAGTCGTCCGTCACCGTCAACCTCGCCGCGGCGATGGCCGCGAAGGGCCTGTCCGTCGGCGTCCTCGACGCCGACATCTACGGCCACTCCATCCCCCGGATGCTCGGGACCGATGCGAAGCCGACGCAGGTCGAGCGCATGATCGTGCCGCCGATCGCGCACGAGGTGAAGATGATCTCGATCGCGCAGTTCACCCAGGGCAACACCCCTGTCGTGTGGCGCGGCCCGATGCTGCACCGCGCGCTCCAGCAGTTCCTGGCCGACGTGTTCTGGGGCGATCTCGACGTGCTCCTCCTGGACCTGCCGCCCGGCACCGGCGACGTCGCGATCTCCGTCGCGCAGCTGATCCCCGGCGCCGAGATCCTCGTGGTGACGACCCCGCAGCAGGCGGCCGCCGAGGTCGCCGAACGCGCCGGCTCGATCGCGCTGCAGACTCGCCAGCGGATCGTCGGCGTCGTCGAGAACATGTCGTGGATGGAACTGCCGGACGGCACCCGCATGGACGTCTTCGGTTCCGGCGGCGGGCAGACGGTCGCCGACCGGCTCACCCGCGCGGTGGGCGCGAAGGTTCCGCTGCTCGGCCAGATACCGCTGGAGCAGGCAGTACGCGAGGGCGGCGACGCCGGCGTCCCGATCGTGCTCGCGCAGCCGGACTCCGCTGCGGGCAGCGCGCTGCGCGACATCGCCGACAAGCTGTCGGTACGGGCCCGCGGCCTGGCGGGCATGTCGCTGGGCATCGACACCACCCGGCATCTGTAGAGCCGGCAGCCGGGCCGGCGGGTAAACCTGTTACGCCGCGACACTGACACTTTCCCGATTTGGCCCCTGAGAATCGTTCGGATTGCTAGCTTGTGGTGCGAACCATCACCTGATGGTCTCCATTCGGGGTGCCGCGGCGATCTCGGCACCCGGCGACAAGGATCGGGATGACGACACTGCTCGTGCGCACTGCTCTCACCGCGGCTGTGGCCGCACCCCTGCTCCTACTCTGCATCGGTACCGCCTCGGCCGCATCGATCACCTCGACCGCCGACGTGATCGAGAACGACGTGACCGCCTCGGTCGAGGGCGTCCCGCTCGGCACCCTGTGCGGGGCGACCCTCGTCGACCAGACCACCGGAACCGTCGTGGAGGACGTGCCCGCCACCTCTCCCGGCGACGACGGCTGGCAGGGCTACTCGTGGGGCGGCGTGCCCGACGGCACCTATCAGGTACGGCACGTGTGCACGGTCGACGACGACGTCGTCTACACCGTCACGTACACCGACCTCGTCGCCCCGGCCGAGATCCGGCCGATGTTCGGCTCGGTCGACACCGGCAGTGGCTGGGTGGGTGAGCCGGGCCTGATCGAGCAGCTGTTCGGGTCCTGACCGACGAATGCAGCGAGCCCCGTCCCGGTCTCCGGGGCGGGGCTCGCTGTACTGTCGCGCCTGCTCAGGTGGCGTCGATGTCGATCGGCGGCTTGTCGCCGTCACCGAGCGGCGTGGTCGTCGGCTTCGGTGTCGGCGCGGACCCGTTGGCGCCGGACGACTTCTTGTCGTCGAAGTTCCCGGTGAAGATCGAGTCGTCGCCGTCGAGGAGATGCTTGGTGATCGCCGCCCGAGGCGTCATGCCGCGCAGCTGGTTGAGCTCGGACAGCGGCTTGCGCAGGTCGTCGAACTCGGGACCGAGTTCGTCCTTGAGCTGCTGAGTCGCGCCACCGGCGTACTCACGCACCTGACGGAGCGACTTGCTGATCCACGAGACGGCGCCGGGAAGGCGCTCGGGTCCGAGGATCACGAGCGCGGCGACGAGCAGGATCATGAACTCGCCCCAGCCGATGTTGCCAAACACGTGACCAGACTACGTGCCGCCCGGCCACCGCGTCCCCCCGAACCCCGGATTTCACCGGATCCTCACAGCTGATGTCCGGAATCTCCGATTGCGGCGGGGAGCGTCAGTCGGAAACGGGTGTGACCTGGACCTCGACCTCGCGGCCCGACCGGATCAACTTCACCGGGACGGGCCGGCCCGCCTCGGTGCCGTGGACCGCGACGACCAACTCGTCCGCGTTGGTCACGTCCCGATCGCCGACCCGGACGATCACGTCACCCTCGACGATGCCCGCTTGCTCGGCAGGGCTCCCCGACTGGACGTTCGCGACCTGCGCGCCGGTGGTCTGCTCGTTGGTCACCGATCGTGAGTTGACGCCGATCTCCGAGTGGTGCATGACACCGTTCCGGATCAGCTCCTGGGTCACGCGGGTGACGTCGTCGATCCCGATCGCGAAGCCGAGACCCACCGATCCACCGCTCTCGCTGCGGATCGCAGAGTTGATGCCGATGACCCGGCCCTCGGCGTCGACGAGCGGGCCACCCGAGTTGCCCGGGTTGATTGCCGCGTCGGTCTGGACCGCGTCGATCACCGCATCGGTGTCGGTGCCCTCGCCGCCGAGCCGCACCGGCCGGTGCAGCGCACTGACGATGCCACTGGTGACGGTCTTGCTCAGCCCGAGCGGCGATCCGACCGCCACGACGTCGTCACCGACCTGGACGTCCGACGACTTGCCGAGCTGCGCGACGGTCAGGTTCCCGACGTCGACCTTGAGGACGGCGAGGTCCGTCTTGGTGTCGCGACCGACGATCGACGCGGGCGCGCGGGTGCCGTCGGAGAACACGACCCGGATCGTGGCGTTCGCGGGATCGGTCGCCGCCATCGAGATGACGTGGTTGTTGGTGACGATGTATCCAGCTCCGTCGACGACGACACCGGACCCTGTGCCGGCCTGGTCACCGAGCGCGACCTGGATCGACACCACGGACGGCAGCACCGCCTCGGCGACCTTCGCGACCTGCCCGGCTTCACGGTCACCGCCGCCGGACTGGGTGAGCTCGACCTTCTGACTGGTCAGGGCGCCGACGTTCTCGGCGGTCATGCGTCCGACGACGCCGCCGGCGAGCCCGATCACGAGCGCCACCGCGGCGAGGGCCGCAAGTGCACGCGGTGCGACGCGGTCGCCGAGCAGGACGTCGCGCACGCCGAGCTTCTCGGCAGGCGGCAGCGGGGCGGGCGGGGGCGTGTCGACGGCCGCGCCGCCGAGCCGCGCGGCCGCGGTCGGGTCACGCCACGGGTCGGCGGGCGTGTCCCCGGCGTCGCCGCCGTCGCCTGCCTCGTCCGGCCCGCGCTGAAGCGTCTCGGTCTCGCCCTCCGGGCGGCCGTACGCCTCCGCGACGGACGGATCGGGGGGCCGCACGGTGACGGTGGGTTCGGTGGTGGTGCGGGACGGCGCGAACGAGTCGGCGACACCGGCGGGACGACCGAACGCCGCGGCCGCGCCGGGATCGACGGCGGGCCGGTACAGCGGCCGGGGCGCCAGGCGCTGCGGGACACCGTTCTCGGCGGCGTTCGTCTCGGGTGCCGAGTTCGGGGCGGGCTGGTCCGACTTCGGCGACGGCGTGTTCGGACCGTCCGGTTCGTTGGCGTCGTCAGTCACGGCACCCAGTATCACCGACAGGCAGCGCGGCACCGACGAGTGCGGGGCGGCGGGCCTCCCGGATCAGCGGCGACGACGCCACGTCGTCAGCGAATACGAGGACGAGGTGAACCCCGTGCGCCGCCGGGCACGGTCGGTGCGAGCGGCGTCGGCCGGGTCCTCGGCGGGCTGGCAGGTCGGGATCCGGCTGAGAATGCCGAGGAGCGAGACCGGCATGGTGATCTCGCCGGACTGCCGCAGCGCCACGCGCGCGTGCTGCTGGGCGTCGACGGCGGCCGCGCACTCCCCACACACGGACAGGTGCTGGGAGGCGCGGAGGTAGGCATTCATCTGCAGTTCGCCGTCGACGTACGCTGCAACGGCCTCGCTGGCCAGATGTTCCGTAGAACCGAACCGGCGAGGCTCGCGGGCCTGCGTCATCCGCTCCTCCTGCACACTCACGCGACTGTCGTTCCTGCCTCGAGCTCACGCCCGGCCTGCGCGACGGTCAGATGATCGCGCAGCGCCTGGCGTCCGCGGTGGATCCGACTGCGCACGGTTCCGAGCTTGACGCCCAGTGTGGCACCGATCTCCTCGTAGGACAGGCCTTCGACGTCACACAGTACGACTGCGGCACGGAACTCGGGCGCGAGGGAGTCCAACGCAGCCTGGAGGTCTGGGTCGAGCCGGGCGTCGTGGTACACCTGCTCGGGATTCGGGTTCTGCGACGGCACCCGCTCGTAGTCCTCGGGCAGCGCCTCCATCTTGATGCGGTTGCGTCGCCGCACCATGTCGAGGAACAGGTTCGTCGTGATGCGGTGCAGCCATCCCTCGAAGGTGCCCGCCTGGTAGTTGGACAGCGAACGGAACACCCGGATGAACGTGTCCTGGGTCAGGTCCTCGGCGTCCTGTGCGTTGCCGGACAGCCGGTAGGCGAGCCGGTACACGCGGTCGCCGTGCTCACGAACGAGCTCGTCCCATGACGGCATCGCCGACTGGTCTCCGCTGGCGTCGAACGCGGCGGTACCGCTGAGGACGGAATCGGAGTCGATGTCGGCCGGTGTGGTGTCGACGTCGGACGGGGCGTTGACCATCGAGATGGATGAACCTCCTGCTCGGGACGGCTGGAAGCGGTCGCGCGGACCTCGCTCTTGTTCCCTGACAACTCCTGGAGTGTCCGGTTTGTTCCCGACGCGCCGCTTCCTGCTGTCTGCTGATCTCGCTGTCGCTGATCAGGTTGTGTCGACACTGTGCTCGAACGGCGTGTGCGGGACGTGTGAGCAACCTGAGTTGCGCCTGAGAATGTCCGCCGGACAGGTCACACCGGCGGGTCGGGAGTGCGCGCCTCGACACGCCCGGACCGCGACAGCGATAACCTCGTGCTCGTGCACACCAACGGCGACCAGATGCTGGCCCACACCGAGGAGTCCGTCCTGGAGGACGACATCCTCGTTTCCGCACGTGAGCGGGCCGAAGACCTCGGTGCCGATCCCGTGCCCCCGTCCGTCGGGGCACTGCTGAGCCTGTTCGCGCAGATGCTCGGCGCGCGCACCGTCGTCGAGATCGGCACCGGTGCAGGAGTGAGCGGGCTGTGGCTCCTCGACGGAATGCGACCGGACGGCGTGCTCACCACGATCGACCCCGAACCCGAGCATCAGCGCGCCGCGAAGGACGCCTTCCGCTCGGCGTCGATCGGGTCCGGGCGGACGCGCCTCATCAACGGCTGGGGTCTCGACGTCCTGCCCCGGCTCGCGGACAGCTCCTACGACCTGGTGTTCGTCGACACCGTCCCAGCCGACCATCCGCTGTACGTCGAGCAGGGCGTTCGGCTGCTGCGTCCCGGTGGCGTCATCGTCTTCCACAACGCACTCCTCGGCGGCCGGGTGGCCGATCCCGCCGCCCGGGACTCGGTGACTCTCGCGGTGCGGGCCGCGGCGCGAGCCATCGCGGAGGACGACCGCCTGACGAAGGTGCTGCTCCCCGTCGGGGACGGTCTGCTCTGCGCGTCCCGCACCGGGACGTGAGGCGACCGCTCTCGAGGCGTGGAACGACCGGGTGCCGGAGCCGGCGCAGTGCCGACGTGGATCCGGCCGGGTCCTCGTCGTGGTGACCGCCCCCCGCGGTCCGGGCGCCTGCACAGGTCACGGATCGGGGCGAACACGGTTGCAGACCGGTCTCGGTTCCCGATGTGCCCCGCATTGGGAAACGAAACCGCGGTACCCCTCCTACGATTGACACGATTGTCGTCATCTCGCTCGAACACCTCTCGGAGGTCGACGTGGGTGGACTGGGTATCGATATCGGCACGACCAACACCGTGGTCGGCACGCCCGACGACGGCATCGTGCTCAACGAGCCGTCGTTCATGCTGGTTCGCTCGAAGGACCCGAACCGGGCCCTGGCGATCGGCGGCGACGCGCACGATCTGGTCGGACGAACTCCCGAAGGGATCTCGTCGGTGCGGCCGATGCGGGACGGGGTGATCGCGGATCTCGACTCCGCGCGCGCGTTCGTCACCGCCGTGATCAGGCGAGTTGCGCCGCGTGGGCGCTACGGGGTGCGCCCCAGGGGGGTCGTCGCGGTGCCGGTCGGTGCCACCACCCTCGAACGGCGCGCGCTCGTGGAGGTCGCGCACGAGGCAGGCATGCGGAAGGTGGCGCTCGTGCCGGTACCGGTCGCGGGTGCGCTGGGAAGCGGTATGAACCCGCTCGAACCCCGCGCGCACATGGTCGTCGACATCGGTGGTGGCACATCGGAAATCACCGCGTTCTGCTACGGCGGGATCCTCTCGCACCGCAGTTGCCGGCTCGCGGGTGACGAGCTGACGAGCGCGCTCTACCACTACCTGCGTGACGAGCACCGGATCATCGTCGGTGAGCTGACCGCCGAGCGCGCGAAGATCGGCATCCCGGACAACTCCGAGGGGCAGACCATGACGGTCGAGGGGCGCGACGCGGTGTCCGGTCGCGCCCGGATGGTGCAGCTGCGCGCCGAGGAGATCGCGGAAGCCTTGCGGCCCACTGCAACCGGCATCGTGCAGACCCTCTCCGCCTGCCTCGAGGACCTGCCGCCCCAGGCGGTCGGCGACGTGATGTCGGAGGGTGTGCTCGGGATCGGCGGCGGCACCCTGCTGCGCGGGATGTCCCAGATGCTCGAGGAGTCGCTCGGCATCGGCGTCAAGTTGGCCGAGCGACCCGTCACCTGCGTGGCGGAGGGCACCGCAGCGTGCCTGAACCATCCCGAGGTCGTCGCGGCCTACAGCTGAATCACACCGTCCGACACACACCGCAGGTGCCCGGCCGGGCCCCTGCGGTGTTGTGCTGTCAGCGTCCCCGGTGCGCCAGGTAGTACTCGAACACCTTCTTCACCACGGGACCCGATGTCGCCGAACCGAATCCACCGCCGCGAACGAGCGCGGTCACCACGATCTCCGGTGCCTCGAACGGCGCGACCGCCGAGAACCAGGCGTTGAGGCCGGCGTTGGGGCCCTTGCCCGGCGCGGACGGATCCTCCGCGGTCCCGGTCTTGGCGCCGGCCGTGATCGGCAGCGTGGCGAGCTGTCCCGCGGTGCCTGCCGCCGCGGACGCCCGCATGCCGGCGCGGACCGGACCGAGCAGGTCGGCGAAGGACAGGCGGGTCGGCGCCGCCGTCGGCAGTGGGACGCTTCCGTCGGGTCCGTACCCCGCCGCGAGCTGCGGCACGACCATCGCACCGGTCGCGATCCCGGACGTCCAGCGTGCCACCTGCATCGGCGTGGCGATGACGGTGCCCTGACCGATGCCCATCAGCAGAGTCGAACCGGGATACCAGGTTCCACCGATCTCGCCGACGTTCTCCGGGGTGCCGAGGAAGCCCGGCGACTCCGCGGGCAGGTCGATCCCGGACGGGCTGCCGACACCGAGTTCGCGTGCCGTGGTGGCCATTCGCTCGGGACCGAGGCGTTCGCCGAGTTGGTAGAAGTAGACGTTGTCGGACCACTGGATCGCGCCGAGCAGACTGTTCGGACCCATCGGCTGCCAGTTCGCGAACGTGTGCCCGCCGTACGTGTAGGCCGCGCCGCCCGCCAGCTGCTGGTCCGGTGAGATCACGCCGAACTGCGCGTTCGACGACGCGACGACGATCTTGAAGGTCGACCCGGGTGGCGCCGCGGTCTGCACCGCGTGGTTGAGCATCCGGCCGGGCCCGGTCGTGTTGGTCTGCGCAGCCAGCGCGACCACGTCGACCGGCGGCCCGTACACGTTGTTGTCGTAACTCGGGACGCTGGCGAGCGTCAGCACGGCACCCGTCCGCGCGTCCATCACCACCGCGGCACCGACGTCGCCCCCGCTCGTCTTCATCGCCTCCACCAGCGCGTCCGTGGCGGCCTGCTGCATACCGACGTCGAGATTCAGCCGCAGGTCGTGACCGTGCACCGGGTCGACGCGCTCGGCCGTCGCGACCGGGTTCCCGGACGGGTCGACGTAGACGCACTGTTTTCCGTCGGTGCCCCGTAGTACCGCGTCGTACTGCTTCTCCAGGCCGGCCTTGCCGACCCGCGACCCGAGCGGAAGGTTCTGCCAGCGGTCCATGTCGTCGGTGTCCGCGACGCCCACGTATCCCAGGACGGACGCGAGCAGCGATCCCTGCGGGTACTGCCTACGGCCCGTCGGGTACACCAGTACCCAGGGCAGCCGGGCGTCCACGACCGCTCGGGCCTGGTCCGGTCCGATCCGGGCGAGCACCACCTGCAGCCCGTCACCCCGTTCGCGCAGCATCTCGGTCAACCGCTCCGGTGGAACGGCGAGCAGAGCGGCGAGCCGGTCGTGCAGCGTTGCGTCGGTGGTGTCGAACATGCCCGACACGACCGCGACGGTGTACTCGGCGACGTTGTTCGCGACCGGTGTCCCGTTGCGGTCGAGGATGTTTCCGCGTTCGGCGGGCAGCCTGATGCATCGCATCATCTGCACGTCGCTCGCCGCCCGCAGCTCCGGTCCGTGCTCCGTCTGCAACTGCCACGCCGAGACGGACATCGCAACCAGAGCCGCCGTCACCGCGAGCGCTCCCGTCGCCACGCCACGAGGGCGGCGACGGCGTGGCGACTCGGTCGCCCACAGCTGCCTGGTGACTCCATCGCGTCGCACCGCGAGCACCAGGCCGATCGCCACGAACGACACGATCCCGACGGTGCCGCCGTAACTGAAGAGCGGAATCGGCATGCCGGTCTGCGGCAGCACCGACAGGCTCGCCCCGATCGACGCGACTGCCTGCACCCCGAACAACCCACCGATCCCCGCGGCGACCAGCGCTGCCTCGCGGCTCCGGGCGAGCCGCGCGGCGACCGTGGACCGCCACACGATCACGACGACCGCCGCAACCACCACGATGCCCGCGACGAGTCCCCAGCCGTAGACCAGGCTCGCGAACGCGAGGTCGTGCTCCGATTCCGGCAGGTACCCCGATCGCAGGTCGTAGCGGGGCTCCCGGCCCAGACCCCACAGCCCACCGCTGCCGACCGCGATGTCCGCCTGCGCGGAAGCCCACCCCGAGCCCTGCGGGTCGCCGCCGTCGCCGGAGAGGAAGACGTGGATCCGTTCGAGCTGGTACGGCCGCAGGAAGAGCACCGCGAGCGGCACCGACACGATCCCGATCGCGAGCAGCGGAAGCATCGGGCGCAGCGGCACCCGGGCGAGAATCAGCATGAGCGCCACCGTCGCGACCAGAACCACGGCAGTCGACAGGTCGGGCTGGATCGCGACCAACGCGATCGGCACTGCGGCCGCCAGCAGTACCGTCGCGAGTCGTCGCATGCTGTATCCGGCAGCGAGGACGGCGGCCGGCATCAGCACCAGGCCGAGCTTGGTCAGTTCCGACGGCTGCACAGTGAACAATCCGAAGTCGAGCCAGCGTTGTGCGCCCATCGTCGTGACACCGACCAGCGGAACCGCGGCGAGCAACAACACCGACAGCCCCAGGACCGCCCACCCGATCCGGCCGAAGGTGCTGACCCGTACCCGAGCCGTCGCCCACATCGCGACGAGTCCGACCACCGCGAAGGCCGCGTGCCGCACGGCGTACGAGGTCATGCCCGTCGAGACGAGGTTGAGCAGGCCGAGCAGGACCAGGACGAGGGCGGCCGTCACCAGCCACGGGTCGGATATGCGCTTATCGGCCTGCATTGCTGCCCTCGGGCGGGCAGACGGCGTTCTCCGCGGGCACGAGGACGGGCGCCGATGCGGCGGCCGCCGGAGCGGTGGTCACCGCGGCGAGCCCGACCGCACCCGACGGCGGCAGCACGGCGCCGGCGAGCCCGTACGCCTCGCGTGCACCGGGCGGGACCGGGACGGTGACGTCGGCGCCGGGCAGGACCGCGCCCGTACACCTGTCGAAGACGGTGAGATTCCATGTGACCGCAGGGACGTTCGCGGCCGGGTCGAGGTCGACGTCGATCCGCATCGTGCACGGGCCGCCCGGAGCACACGACCCGTTGGCGAAGGAGAGTGCGACGCCGGTGACGGCACCGGCGCTGCCCGGAAGTCCCGTGTTCACGGGTCCGGGAGCGACGGAGCCCGGCGGAGGCGGCTCAGGCGGCGGGGAGACCGGACTGATGCGGTTCTCCTCCGTCGGGTCCGCCGGGCGCAGGACCGCGTCCCATCCGCGGGTCATCTCCGTCCACAGCCTCGGCGCGCCGACGACCGCGGCGACGACGACGAGCACCGACAGGATTCCGATCGCCCACTGCCGCCGGGACAGGCGTTTGCGGCGGCGGTGCCACGGGTTCCCGGCAGGCGGGTACCAGCCCGCCGGCGCCAGCGAACCGTCGGCGTCCGGCGGCGGGGTGCCACCGGCGTCCGACGCTTCGGCGCGAACGCCGTCCGGCGCCGCAGGAGTAAGCGTGTCGGGCACAGGACGGGCGTCGGCCGCTTTCGCCGCACCACCGTCCTCCTGCTCGGCTCGCAGGGGTGACTCCGGTCGGGGGTGGGCGGCCTTGCGAGCCGACCCCCGCAGTACTGCTTCGATCATCGCGCATCCCGAATTCCAGGGCCTGCACGACGGTGCGACCGGCCCGGGAAAACGGCGGCCGGACAGACCCGAGATCAGACCCTAATGCCTTCGAAATCCATTACGCCTCTGAGAATTCCAATTCAACCAGGTTCACCGCTCCCGCGGTATCGTCGTTACTCATCCGAGACACCTCCGACGCCCTGTGCATCACTCGCGTGACCGGCGATCAGGTCAGATCCAGATGCCCTTGCCGACGGTGACCACGCCGCCGTTGCTGACGGCGAAACGTTGTTTGTCGCGGTCGACGTCGACACCGATGATCTCGCCCTCGCCGACGACGACGTTCTTGTCCAGGATCGCCCGCCGCACGACGGCGCCCTTGCCGATCCGCACACCCGGCATCAGGACGCTGCCCTCGACGGTCGCGCCGTCGTCGACCATCACGTTGGAGCTGAGCACCGAGTTGCGGACGGTCGCTGCGGACAGGATGCACCCCGACCCGACGATCGACTCCTGCGCGAGGCCGCCCTGCACGAACTTCGCCGGGGCGAGGTTCTCGGCGGCGCCGCGGATCGGCCAGCGACGGTTGTAGAGGTTGAACACCGGGTGCACCGACACCAGGTCCATGTGCGCCTCGTAGAAGGCGTCGATGGTGCCGACGTCGCGCCAGTAGCCGCGGTCCCGGTCGGTGGCGCCCGGCACGACGTTGTCCGCGAAGTCGTAGACGTGTGCGGCGCCCTCCCGGACCAGCTGCGGAATGATGTCGCCGCCCATGTCGTGATCGGAGTCCGGATTCTCGGAGTCGGCGCGGATCGCGTCGACGAGCACCTTGGTCGTGAACACGTAGTTGCCCATCGACGCGAAGGTGACGTTCGGGTCGTCGGGCGTGCCGGGCGGGTGTGCGGGCTTCTCCAGGAACTGGGTGATCCGGCCCGACTCGTCGGAGTCGATGCAGCCGAACGCGAAGGCCTCGCTGCGCGGCACCCGGATACCGGCGACGGTGACGCCTGCCCCGGACTCGATGTGGTGACGGACCATCTGCTCGGGGTCCATCCGGTACACGTGGTCGGCGCCGAACACGACGATGTACTCGGGATCCTCGTCGTAGACGAGGTTCAGCGACTGCAGGATGGCGTCCGCGCTGCCGGTGTACCAGCGCGGGCCGAGCCGCTGCTGAGCAGGAACCGGGGTGATGTACTCGCCCGCGAACCCCGACAACCGCCACGTCTGCGAGATGTGGCGGTCGAGGGAGTGCGACTTGTACTGCGTGAGAACGCAGATCCGGAGGTAGCCGGCGTTGACGAGGTTGCTCAACACGAAGTCGATGAGCCGGTAGGCCCCACCGAAGGGGACGGCAGGCTTCGCCCGGTCGGCCGTCAGGGGATACAGGCGTTTCCCCTCGCCCCCGGCGAGCACTATTCCAAGCACGTGCGGCTGGCTCCTCACCCTGCCAACCTATCGGCAGCACCCTGCCCCCGCCAGCGCAACCGGGATCACGCCCGGCGGGTGGTGGTGCGGTGGCCGGTTCCCCGCCCGACGGTTACGTTATGCGCGTGCGTGTGGCGATGATGACCAGGGAATACCCGCCGGAGATCTATGGCGGGGCAGGAGTACACGTCACCGAGCTCGTCGCGCAGTTGACCCGCCTGTGCACGGTCGACGTGCACTGCATGGGTGCACCCCGCGAGGGCGCCCAGGTGCACGGCCCCGATCCGGCACTGGCGTCGGCCAATCCGGCGCTCGGGGTGCTGTCCGCGGAGCTGCGGATGGCGGCCGCCGCGTCCGGGGTCGACGTGGTCCACTCGCACACCTGGTACGCCGGACTGGCCGGGCACCTCGCGGGGCAGTTGCACGGGGTACCGCACGTCCTGACGGCACACTCCCTGGAACCCCGCCGGCCCTGGAAGGCCGAGCAGCTGGGCGGCGGCTACCGGGTCTCGTCGTGGTCCGAGAGCAACGCGGTCCGGTACGCCGACGCGATCGTCGCGGTGAGCTCGGGCATGCGGTCCGACCTCCTCGACGCCTACCCGTTCGTCGATCCGGACCGAGTGCACGTGGTGCGCAACGGAATCGACACCGAGGTCTGGTTCCCGGAGGAGGATCCATGGTCGTCCGAGGCGCTGGGCCGGCTCGGCGTGGACCCGGACCGCCCGCTCGCGGTGTTCGTCGGCCGCATCACGCGGCAGAAGGGCCTCGGGCACCTGATCGCCGCCGCCCACCGGTTCGACCCGGACATCCAGCTGGTGCTCTGTGCAGGCGCTCCCGACACCCCCGACATCGGCGTGGAGACGGCGCGCGCCGTCGAGGAACTGCGCGCCGGACGCGGCGGCGTCCACTGGGTACGGGAGATGCTTCCCACGGCATCGGTGCGTCAGATCCTCTCCGCCGCAACAACCTTCGTCTGCCCGTCGGTCTACGAACCACTGGGGATCGTGAACCTCGAGGCGATGGCCTGCGAAACGGCCGTGGTGGCGTCCGACGTCGGAGGCATCCCCGAGGTCGTCGACGACGGCACCACGGGTCGTCTCGTCCACTACAACGAGTACGAGCCGGAGGCATACCAGGACGCCCTCGCCGCCGCGGTGAACGCCGTGTGCGCCGACCGCACCGGCGCCGCCGCGATGGGCCGCGCCGGACGCAAGCGGGCCATCGCGGAGTTCTCGTGGGCGGAGATCGCTCGGCAGACGCTCGGCGTCTACGAGGCCGCGGTCGAGGAGTACCGAGGGCGGTAGCGGCTCACGGTGACGGACGCGGTGACCGTCACCGGTTCGGGGAGTTCGGCGAGCGCGTCGGCGAGCGCCCGCGGTCCCAGGTGCCGCGCCGACGGCCCCATCCCGACCAGGTGCCGGGCCTCCGCGTGCGACAACGCCATCGGGTACTCGACGGCGACGCGGTCGATCCGGTCGAAGTGGCCCGCCAGCGCCGCGCCGAGCCGTTCCGTCTTGTTCTCGTCCACTCGGACCATCGACAGGTGGGAGACCAGCTCCCGCAGGTGCCGGTCCGTCGGCGTGAGCACGACGAGTTCGCCGTCGGACCGCAGCACCCTGTGCAACTCCCCCGCGTTGCGGGGAGCGAAGATCGACAGTGCGTGACTGACCGAGCCGTCCCGCACGGGCAGCTGGGTCCAGACGTCGGCGACGATCGCGGCCGCCCGAGGGTGACTGCGCGCCAGTCGGCGCGCCGCCGGCTTGGAAACGTCGACACCGACGCCGACCGCGTCGGGCAGCGCGTCGAGAACGGTCGCGAGGTAGTGGCCGGTGCCGGCACCGACCTCGAGGACGGCGGGAGCATCGACCCCGGCGGCGACGGAAGCGTCGGCGACAGCGGCACGCAGCCCGTCGAAGTGGCCGGCGTCCAGGAACTCGGCCCGCGCGGCGATCATCTCGGCGCTGTCACCGGTGATCTTCGACGCCCCCGCGAGCAGGCTCACGTATCCCTGGCGGGCGATGTCGAAGCTGTGGCCGCTGCCGCACAGGAGCGCGCCGTCGGCCTCGTCGAGGTGGCCACCGCAGTGCGGGCAGGCGAGCAGGGGCAGCGCATCGGCGAGCACTGTCCGCCTCCCTTCCGGGTTCTCGGGGTCGGCACCGAGCATGGAGTCGGCATCGGGATTGCTTGAGCGACGGCGTGAAGTCACGCTCGGTACGGAATCAGCACCGGGCCCCGCCCGCCGAGACGGCGATGCGGGGCCCAGAATGGTCGATCCCTGCGCGAGGTCAGCTGGTGACGCTCTTGAGCTCGTCGCCGAGCGCGGCGGCTTCCTCCGGGGTCAGCTCGACGACCAGTCGACCTCCGCCCTCGAGCGGAACCCGCATGACGATTCCCCGTCCTTCTTTGGTTGCTTCGAGGGGACCGTCCCCAGTCCGGGGCTTCATGGCCGCCATTCCTGCTCCCTCCAGATCTGTATCGTCGGTCCCGGGCTTTTTGCCGGGTCCGCTCGTCCATTCTTCCCTATCGCCCGGAACGCCGGGCATCGGAGTCGCCATTCGGGGCCTGCGACCGGCCAGGACGCGCTCGCCATCACCTTGTCGGGACCCAACAGTCCACCACATGGTCGTCGACCATGCCCGTGGCCTGCATCAGTGCATACGCCGTGGTGGGGCCGACGAACCGGAAGCCGCGCCGCTTGAGCTCGCGCGCCATCGCCGTCGACTCGTCGGTGACCGCGGGCACCTCCGCGACAGACGCAGGCCGGCTCGGGCGTGGCGGCGGCGCGAACGACCACAGCAGGGAGTCGAGATCCGTGCCGTCGAGGTCGAGGACGGCCCGCGCGTTGGCGATGGACGCCTCGATCTTCGCTCGGTTCCGCACGATGCCCGCGTCCGCGAGCAGTCGCTCGACATCCTCCGCTCCGAACGCGGCGACTGCATCGACGGAGAACCCCGCGAACGCCTCGCGGAACGCGTCCCGCTTGCGCAGCACCGTGATCCAGGACAGCCCCGATTGGAACGCCTCGAGGCAGATCCGCTCGAACAGCTCGTCCCGACCGTGCAGCGGCACACCCCACTCGTGATCGTGGTAGTCGCGGTACAGGGTGGAGCCGGCCGAATCGACGGCCCACGGGCAACGGAAGCGGTCGTCGGTCACGCGGGATCCTTCTCGGTGGCCTCCGCCGGGGCGGGAGTCACGGGCGCCTCGTCGGCAGGCCCGACAGTCGGTGACGCCGGCGCGGCGGCCCTGGCCTCCGCGAGCTGCGCACGCAGCGAGTCGATCTCGACGCCCAGGCGGTCCAGGGCCCAGTCCACCTCGCTCGCCTTGTAACCACGCAACGCCTGCTGGAACCGGAGGTCCTGCACGTCCGCGCCTGTCACGTCCCGTGACGGCAGCGCGGTCACGGTGGTCGCAGGCGGGACCGCTGCCATCTCTTCGCCGCGTCCGAACACGACGGACGCAACCAGGAACAGCGCCCCACCGACGAGGGCCATGACGAGCAGGTACAGCAGGACGGTGACCATGCCTCGATCCTGTCACGGCCCGCCGACACGCATCCCCTACGGACGGGCCGCCGCCCGTGGACGGAGCGTGTTCATCGGCGGCCGGTCGTCGAGGGAGACGTCCGTGGTGACCGGGAGGAAGGTGTCGTCCTCCGCCCGGAACTGCGTCAGTCCCGCACCGGAGTCGTCCACCCCGCAGCGGCGGAGCATGGTGCCGATGATCTGCCTGCTCATCACTCCGAGTTCGACGAGCGGCCGGTTGCGGTGTTTGCGGACACCGAGGTTGACCTGCCCGATCGCGCTGAGCCCGAGTCGGTCGTAGGTGTCGAGCAGCAACCCGATCTCCACTCCGTAGCCGGGCGCGAACGGCACCGCCGACAGCAGTTCACGGGTGCCCGCGTACTCCCCGCCGAGTGGCTGCAGGACCGACGTCAGCTCGGGCCGCAGCGCCGAGAGGAGGGGACGCGCCACGAGTTCGGTGACCCGGCCCCCGCCGTTCGCGTCCTCGGTGCCGCTGACCCGCAGCGGTCGTCGGTAGTAGCCCTTGACCAGGTGGATGCCGTCGACGGTCAGCAACGGACCGAGGAGCTTCGGCACGAACGCCGGGTCCGGGTTGATCAGGTCGGAATCGACGAACGCGATGATGTCACCGCTGCTCGCGGCGATCGAACGCCACAGCACCTCACCCTTGCCCGCAACCGGGGACAGCTCGGGAACCGCCTCCTCGCGACTGACGACGGTGGCACCCGCGGCGCGGGCCCGATCGGCGGTCTCGTCGGTCGAACCGGAGTCGAGGACGATCAGCTCGTCGACCAGCCCACCGAGCAGCGGGTGGATGCTGTCCACCACGGCCGCGACCGTCTTCTCCTCGTTCAGTGCAGGCAGCACCACCGAGACGGTCCGGCCCGCCTTCGCGGCCTCCAGTTCCGCGACGGTCCAGTCCGGGTGGTCCCAGCTGTTCGCCTCCGACCAGGTGCGCTCACCGATCCCCGACGTGCTCATGCCAGCCCCCGAACCGTGCGGACCGGTGCGCGGGTTCCGGTGATCGCGGCGATCATGTCGACGACTCGGCGCGTGGACGCGACCTCGTGCACGCGGAATACGCGGGCGCCGTTCGATGCCGCCCATGCAGTCGCTGCCAATGTGCCCTCCAACCTCTCGGCGAGTTCCACACCCAAAGTCTCCCCGATGAAGTCCTTGTTGCTCAGTGCCATCAGAACTGGCCACCCGGTCTTAACGAGATCGTCCATTCGACGCAACAACTCGAGCCCGTGGAAGGTGTTCTTGCCGAAATCGTGGGTCGGATCGATGAGAATCCCGTCCCGCGGCACACCGAGCGCGAGAGCCCGTTCGGCCGCGGGCACCACTTCGGCGACGACATCGGCGACCACGTCCGCGTACCGGACGCGATGCGGTCGCGTCCGTGGCACCGCTCCCCCGGTGTGCGAGCAGACGTACCCGGCGCCGAACTCCGCGGCGACGGCGACGAGATCCGGGTCGGCGCCCGCCCAGGTGTCGTTGACGAGGTTCCCGCCGACCTCGCACGCGAGCCGAGCGACCTCGGACCGCCACGTGTCCACCGAGATGAGGAGATCCGGATAGCGGCTGCGGATCGCCTCGACGAACGGCACGACCCGCCGGATCTCCTCGGCGGCGTCCACGACGTCGCCCGGCCCGGCCTTCACGCCGCCGATGTCGACGAGGTCGGCGCCCTCGTCGACCGCCCGCGCGACAGCGGACATCGCGGCCTCGTCGGTGAACGTCGCGCCGCGGTCGTAGAAGGAGTCGGGCGTCCGGTTGACGATCGCCATCACCAGCGCCCGATCCGTCGGAACGGGCCGACCGCACAGCGTCGACGAGGGCGTCGGCGCCGGTCGTGGCCCGGACTCGGTCCCGGACGTGATCTCGATCATGGCTTCATAGTGGCATTGCACGCGTCGAGCGCCGCACCGACGTCCGCGGTGACCACGAGGGCGTCCAGCGCACGCTGCTGCACGAATCCGCCGGCGCGCAATCCACCCAGCCATTCCAGCAGCCCGGTGTAGTGGCCGACGGGATCGAGCAGCACCATCGGTTTGTCGTGCATGCCCAGGTAGCCGGCGGTCCACGTCTCGAACAGTTCCTCGAGCGTCCCGATCCCGCCGGGCAGGGCGATGAATGCGTCCGCCCGGTCCTCCATGATCTGTTTCCGCTGCCGCATGGTGTCCGTGACGATCAGCTCGTCGGCGTCCACGTCGGCGACCTCGCGGTGCACCAGCGCCTTCGGGATGACACCCACGGTCCAGGCGCCGTGGCGGCGGGCAGACTCGGCGACGGCCCCCATCATCGACACGTTGCCGCCGCCGGACACCAGGGTCATGCCGCGACGCCCGATCTCCGCGCCGACCTCGGCGGCGAGCGACAGGAACGACGCGTCGACGGGCCCGGAGGCGCAGTAGACGCAGACGGCGACCGGGCGCGGGCTCACCATTCGTCCAGCCCGTCCCGCGCGCGTGCCGCGTCGTCGGCCGCCTGCGCGTGCACCACGATGCGGACCGCCTCGTCGACGCTGTCGGTGACGTGCAGCAAGTCGACGTCGCTCGCCGAGATCTTGCCCTCCTCGACGAGGGTCGTGCGGATCCAGTCGACGAGTCCGCCCCAGAAACGCGACCCGAACAGCACGATCGGGAACCGGGTGATCTTGCCGGTCTGCACCAGCGTGAGCGCCTCGAAGAGCTCGTCCATGGTGCCGAAGCCACCGGGCAGGCAGATGAACGCCTGGGAGTACTTGACGAACATCGTCTTGCGGGCGAAGAAGTAGCGGAAGTTGATGCCGAGATCGACCCACTCGTTGAGGCCCTGTTCGAACGGCAGCTCGATGCCGAGCCCGATCGAGTAGCCGCCGTTCTCGCTGGCGCCGCGGTTGGCGCCCTCCATGACGCCGGGACCGCCTCCGGTGATGACGGCGTAGCCCTCGCTGGCGAGCGCAGCGCCGAGTTCGCGGGCGCTGTCGTACTCGGGCGTCCCCTCGGGTGTGCGCGCCGAACCGAACACGGTGACCGCGCGCGGCACCTCGGCGAGAGCGCCGAAGCCCTCGATGAACTCGCTCTGGATGCGCAGGACCCGCCACGGATCGGTGTGCACCCAGTCGCTGGGGCCGCGCTGATCGAGGAGCCTGCGGTCGGCGTTGGTGGCCTCCGCCTTGCGCTCACGGCGCAGCATGATCGGTCCGCGGTGCTTCACCGAGGACGGGCCGCCACGTTTACCGGAGCCGCTGCGCGGTCCGCCAGGTGTCTTGTCCGGTGCCATGCGGCCAGGCTATCGGCCGCAGTAGGCGAACGCGGGTACGCGTCAGTTGCCGAGGTAGCCGCGCAGCACGGCCGTCACGTCGGTGATCTGCTGCACCGGCACCCGCTCGTCCCGCTTGTGGGCGAGATTCGGGTCGCCGGGACCGTAGTTCACCGCCGGAATGCCGAGCGCCGCGAAACGGGACACGTCGGTCCAGCCGTACTTGGCGCGCACCTGGCCGCCCGCCGCCGCGATCAGTTCCGCCGCCGCGGGCGCGGACAGTCCCGGCAGCGCGCCTGCCGAACTGTCGGTGACCTCGAATCCGAGGCCGAGACCGTCGACGACCTCGCGGACGTGCTCGACGGCCTGCGAGGTGCTGCGGTCGGGCGCGAAGCGGAAGTTCACGTCCACCTCCGCGGCGTCGGGGACGACGTTGCCCGCGACCCCGCCGGAGATCCGGACCGCGGACAGGCCCTCGCGGTAGACGCAGCCGTCGATGTCCACCGACCGCGCCTCGTACTCGGACAGCCGCTGCAGCAGCGGCCCGAACTTGTGGATCGCGTTGTCGCCCAGCCAGGAGCGCGCCGAGTGCGCCCGCGTTCCCGTGGTGGTCAGCCTGACCCGCAGCGTGCCCTGGCAGCCGGCCTCGATGAACCCGCCGGACGGCTCACCCAGAACCGCGACGTCGGCCCGCAACCAGTCAGGCAGGTCCCGCTCGATACGACCGAGGCCGTTGTACTTCGCGGCGATCTCCTCGCAGTCGTAGAAGACCAGCGTCAGGTCGTGCGCAAGTTCCTCGATCGTGGCGGCGAGGTGCAGGAACACCGCGTCCCCCGACTTCATGTCGACGGTCCCGCAGCCGTGCAGGACGTCCCCCTCGGGCGAGTTCACCTCGCGGCGGCTCGGGACGTTGTCGGCGATCGGCACGGTGTCGAGGTGCCCGGCGAGCATCACCCGGCTCGGCAGTCCCAGGCTGGTACGCGCGAGGACTGCGTTGCCGCTGCGGATCACCTCGAAGCCGATCGTCTGCTCCCGCAGCGCCAGCTCCACGGCGTCCGCGATCAGCGCCTCGTCCTGCGACACGCTCGGAATGTCCACGAGCGCGGCGGTCAGGTCGATCGGGTCGGCATGCAGGTCCAGGTATGGCAGCGCGGTCACGGACCCAAGACTATGCGGCTGCGCCACCCGTGCATGTCTGTGGTGGTTCCCGCGCCGAGGAGGCGCCTACGCTGGCTACATGCCCGACGACGCGAAGCGGGCGGCGCAGCGCGCGCTGGTGGACCGGATCCTCACCGGACCCGGGTGTACAGCGGTGGACCTGCGCTCCCGGGCCTTCGCCGGCGCCGGCCTGCAGCCGTCGGTGAAGCCGCTGCTGGACAAGGTGGTCACCGATCCGACGCAGATCACCGACGACGACTTCGCGGCGACCGGACTGGCCGACGATCAACTGTTCGAGCTGGTGGTGTGCGCGGCCGTCGGCCGGTCGACCCGAATGTACGAGTCGGCGCTCGCGGCGCTCGACGAGGCGGACACCTGATGCGACCCGATGTCCTGAACCACGGATACGACGCGAGAACGAGGGCGATTTTCGCGATGATTCGGCTGTTCTCGCGGCATCCGGTACCCGACGCCGCGCGCATCGTGTTCCACCGACCTGACTTCTACGGCAGGCGAGCCAAGGAGTTCACCCACGAGGCGATGCGTGGTGAGTCCGACTGGTCGATCGCCGACCGGGAACTGATGGCGGCGTACGTGTCGACGGTGAACCGGTCCCCGTTCTGCATCGCCGCACACACCGCGACAGCGATGCGGGCGGACGGGGACCGAGCACGGGTCCGCGGCGTCCTCGCCGATCTCGAGACGGCACCCGTGGACGACGGACTCCGGGCGACGCTCCGCATGCTCGGCACGCTGACCCGGACCGGGACCGTCACCGCCGACGACATGCGCGCGGTCCTGGCCGCGGGCGTCTCGCACCGGAAGATCGAGGACGCGCTCGCGGTGTGCACCGCGTTCGACGTCACAAATCGGCTCGCGGACGCATTCGACTTCGAGCTGCTGGCCCCCGAGGATTTCGCCGCGGGCGCGAAGTACCTGCTGAAGCGGGGTTACAAGTAGGGACCGGAACCCGTCGCTCTCACACCTCGAAGACGGCGCCGTCGAAGCCCACCCGGAACAGTCGGCCCGCGGAGAATCCGGTCGGGCCGGCACCGTAGGCGACGGCGCTCGACAGCAGCGGTCCGTTCGCCACTGCGCACACCGCATTCGGTCCGTCGACCCGGAGAAACTGTCCCGTCCCCGCCGCCGGGACCAATGGTCGGCCCCGGCCGTCGAGGGTCAGCCCGTCCGGGATCGCGAGCACGTCAACTCCGCCGAACGTGACGAGCGACTCGGGAGCCGACGGGTTCGACACGGGGATGCGGCTCACGCCGGGATCCACGAAACTCCGGGAGACGTACAGGTAGCGGCCGTCCGCGTCCACCGCCGCTCCGTTGGCGCTGGGCAGCGTCGCCCAGTCCGCCTGCACCGTGCCGTCCGGCGACACCCGACCGATCAGCGAACCGAGGTCGTTCGTCGCGTACACGGTTCCGTCGGGGCCGACCGCGAGTCCGTTCGCCGCGCTCAGGCCGGTGGCGAAGGGCACGACCGCCCCGGTCGCGACGTTCACCTTCACGATCCCGGCCGCACGCATCGCGTCACCGGTGGCCGCGGTCTGCGCTCCGTAGCCGACCAGCAGGTCGCCGTCCGGCGCCCACGCCAGTCCCCCGGCTCCCCCGCCGGGCACCGTCGCGACGACCGACGCAGGCGACCCCGGGCCGTCGAATCGCAGGATCCGGCCGCTCAGCAGGTCGGTCGCGTAGAGGCGACCCGACCGGTCGACCGTGACCGCCTCGAGTGCCGCACCGGGAGCCTGCGCGACGAGGACAGGGGACGCACCGGAGGCGGAGCACAGCGGTGCCGCCGACGAGGACGGTGCCGTGATCACGGCACCCACCACGGCGGTCGCCGCCACGATCGACCCTGCGGTCGCCCGTAGCCCTCGACCGGCCTTGGTCCCGCATCCCGCCGCAATCCTGCGCATGTCCGCACCTTTCCCGCACTTCACCTGTGATCAGCGGGAACAGCGTGGCACGAATCCACCCGGCGGCCGGGCCGAACGAGCGCACCGGTGAGCGGGCGCGAATCGCCTACACCTCGTAGATCTCGCCGTCGAAGCCAGCGCGGAACAGGCGGCCGGCGGAGAAACCGGTGCCTCCGCTGCCGTAGGTGAGGACGCTCGACATCGGCAGCCCCGACGCGAGCACGCAGAACCGCTCGGGCCCGTCGACGCGGAGGATCTGACCCGACACGTCGGTCGGGACGACGGGGCGGCCCTGCGGGTCGAGGACCAGACCGTCGGGCGCGGCGAACACGTCGGCCCCCGCGAACGTCACGACCGATTCCGGCGCGGCGGGGTTCGCGGTCGGGATCCGGCTCACCCCCGGATTCGTGAAGGTCCGCGACACGTAGAGGTAGCGGTCGTCGGCACTCAGCGCCGCACCGTTGGCGCTGGGCAGCACCGCCCAGTCCGGCTGTACGACCCCGTTCGGCAGGACGCGACCGACGAGCGAACCGAAGTCGTTGGTGGCGTACACGGTCCCGTCCCGGGCGACCGCGAGTCCGTTCGCCGCGCTGAGCCCGGACGCGAAGGGTCGGACCGCGCCCGTGTTCACGTCGACCGCGACGATCCCCGCGGACCGGGTCGCGTCGCCGGTGAACACACGGGCGTCGGCGCCGTACCCGACCAGCAGGGATCCGTCCCGCGCCCAGGCCAGTGCCCCGGCGCCGCCGCTGGGGACGGTGGCGATCGGGACCGCGGGCGCACCCGGACGGTCGAGGCGGAACACGCGACCCGACACCAGATCGGTCACGTACATCCGGCCGGCCCCGTCGACGGCGGCACCTTCGAGCACCGCGCCGGGAACGCGCCCGACCAGGGCGGGCGATCTGCTGTCGGGGCAGGCGGGCGCCGCGGACGCGGTGGGGACCGCGGTCGCCACGACGGCGGCGAGGACGGTGCCCGACGCTGCGAGTGCTGCGGTGCGGCGAAGTGCGATTCTGCGCATGGATTCCACGTCCTTCCGGGCTGCGGTACCTCTCCGAAGCGTGGCACAGAAACACGGCGCCGCACAGGTTCACCTGGCCGGACGGTAACCTGGACGCCCGTGAGCATTCAGGGAGCTACCGCAGTCGGTATTGCCAACGTGACCACGGGCGGGGTCGTCCTCGACACCTGGTATCCGGAGCCCGCCCTCGGCGAGGCCGCCGAGGCCGGCACCGTCGTCCTCACCGGCGCCGACGTGCCCGCCGATTTCGCTGCGTTGACCGGCGAGGACACCGACCGCGGCGTCACCCGCGTGGTGGTCCGCACCTCCATCGCCGACCTGTCCGCAGCACCCGTCGACGCGCACGACGCCTACCTGCGTCTCCACCTCATCTCCCACCGCCTCGTGCAGCCGCACGGCCTGAACCTCGACGGCGTGTTCGGCCTGCTCGCGAACGTCGTGTGGACCAACTTCGGACCGTGCGCGGTCGAGGGCTTCGAGCTCACCCGCGCGAAGCTACGCGCCCGCGGCCCGGTCACCGTGTACAGCGTGGACAAGTTCCCGCGCATGGTCGACTACGTGATCCCGTCGGGTGTCCGCATCGGCGACGCCGACCGGGTCCGCCTCGGCGCGCACCTGGCGTCCGGCACGACCGTCATGCACGAGGGCTTCGTGAACTTCAACGCAGGCACCCTGGGCAACTCGATGGTCGAGGGCCGCATCTCCGGCGGTGTCGTCGTGGACGACGGCTCCGACGTCGGCGGCGGCGCCTCGATCATGGGCACCCTGTCCGGTGGCGGCAAGGAGGTCATCTCCGTCGGCAAGCGCTGCCTGCTCGGCGCGAACTCGGGCCTGGGCATCTCGCTCGGCGACGACTGCATCGTGGAGGCCGGCCTGTACGTCACCGCGGGCACCAAGGTCACCGGACCGGACGGCACCGTCGTCAAGGCCAAGGACCTGAGCGGCAAGTCCAACCTGCTGTTCCGTCGCAACTCCGTCACCGGCGGGGTCGAGGTCGTCGCCAAGTCCGGCACCGGCATCGAACTGAATGCCGCCCTGCACGCCAACGACTGACGTCGCGTCACACGTTCTCCACCAGCTCCACCCGTCTCACCCGCACCACTGAAATACCGGTTTTCCATGAATCACCCTGAGGCCCCCTCGACCACCACGACACCGGACGAGGGGGACACCTCGCACCTCGGTCACGGCCTCAAGGTCCGTCATCTGACGATGATGGGTCTCGGGTCCGCGATCGGGGCCGGCCTGTTCCTCGGCACCGGCGTCGGCATCGCCAAGGCCGGTCCGGCCGTCCTGATCTCCTACGCCATCGCAGGCATCATCGTTATCGCAGTGATGCGCATGCTCGGCGAGATGGGCGCGGCGATCCCGGCGTCCGGCTCGTTCAGCCACTACGCCCGGATCGGTATCGGCGAGTGGGCCGGGTTCACCCTCGGCTGGCTGTACTGGTTCATGTTGATCATGGTGCTCGGCGCCGAGATCACGGGCGCGTCGGCGATCGTGCACAGCTGGCTCCCCGGCATCCCGCAGTGGGTGTTCGCGCTGGTGTTCGTCACCTTCTTCGCCGTCGTGAACCTGTCGAAGGTCCGCAACTTCGGCGAGTTCGAGTTCTGGTTCGCCGCGATCAAGGTGACCGTCATCGTCGCGTTCCTGGTGATCGGTGTGCTGTTGGTGTTCGGTCTGCTCCCCGACACCGATCCGGTCGGCACCACCAACCTGCTCGGCGAGGGCGGCTTCATGCCGAACGGAATCGCCGGTATCGCGGCCGGCCTGCTCGTCGTCGCGTTCGCCTTCGGCGGCATCGAGATCGTGACCATCGCGGCCGCGGAGTCGAAGAACCCCGAACAGTCCATCGCGTCGGCCGTGCGCAGCGTCGTGTGGCGGATCAGCCTGTTCTACCTCGGCTCGATCGCGATCATGGTGCTCGTCCTCCCCTGGGACTCCGAGGACCTGCAGTCCGGGCCGTTCGTGGCCGTCCTCAACGAGGCGAGCCTGCCGTACGTCTCCGGGTTCATGGAACTAGTCGTCGTGGTCGCACTGCTGTCCGCGTTCAACGCCAACGTCTACGGCACCTCCCGCATGGCGTTCGCGCTGTCACGCGACAGTGACGGCCCCGCATGGCTGTCGAAGCTGTCCGCCAACGGTGTCCCCACCAACGCGGTCCTGGTGTCGGTGTTCTTCGGCTTCGTGTCGGTGCTGCTGAACTGGCTGCTGCCGGATTCGCTGCTGTCGATCCTGCTGAACGCGGTCGGCGCGGCTCTGCTCGTGGTGTGGATCTTCATCGTCGTCGCGCAGCTGCGGCTGCGCCGCCGGCTGGAGGCCGACGGCAAGCTCACCGTGAAGATGTGGGGCTTCCCGTACCTGAGCTGGCTGACGCTCGCCGCGCTCGGTGGCCTGATCCTGCTGATGCTCACCGACGCCGATGCCCGCAAGCAGCTGATCTCGACTGCGATCCTCACGCTGGTGATCGCCGGACTGTCGGTGCTGAACACGCGACGTCGCCGCGCCGCGGAGGCCGCAGGGATCGAGTCGTGACCGGTCGATCCGACTCGTCCGCGGTGGACGGATCGGCTGCGGTGCGGCAGGGTCGAGACATGGGCGCCGACGAGAACATCCGCCCCCTCGAGGCGAGCATCGTCACCGACTTCCGGGACCGGATGAGCTACGCGTCGTACCTCGATCTGGACACCCTGCTCTCCGCACAGCACCCGGTGAGCACCCCTGTCCACCACGACGAGCTGCTGTTCATCATCGCCCACCAGACCAGTGAGTTGTGGCTGAAGCTGACGCTGCACGAGCTGGAGGGCGCGACGTCGGCGCTGGCCCGCGACGACGTCGCGGTGGCGCTCAAGTGCATCGCCCGGGTCAAGCACATCCAGAAGTCGCTGACCGAGCAGTGGTCGGTGCTGGCGACGCTCACCCCGACCGAGTACTCGCAGTTCCGCGGATTTCTCGGCAACGCGTCGGGTTTCCAGTCCTGCCAGTACCGGGCGGTGGAGTTCGTTCTCGGCAACAAGAACGCGGACGCACTGCGCGTGTTCGAGTCGGATCCGCCGTCGCACGAGCTGCTGTCGCGACTGCTGGCGCAGCCGAGCCTCTACGACGAGTTCTGGCGGCACCTGAGCCGTGCCGGCCTCGATGTCCCCGAGTCGGCGCTGACCCGGGACGTGAGCGCGCCGTACACCTCGAACACCGAGCTGATCCCGCTGATCAAGCAGGTGTACGAGCACCCCCACGAGCACTGGGCGGCGTATGAGTCGTTCGAGGAGCTCGTGGACCTGGAGGAGAACTTCCAGCTGTGGCGGTTCCGGCACATGCGGACGGTGCTGCGCACCATCGGCACGAAGGCGGGCACCGGCGGGTCGAGTGGCGTCGGGTTCCTGCAGCGGGCACTGGACCTGACCTTCTTCCCCGAATTGTTCGCGGTTCGCACCGAAGTCGGGCGGTGACGTGTCGGCGCGCACGATCGCGGCTGCCGAGTCGTGGCGCGGGCGGTGGACCGGACCGACCGGCTTCACCCTCGACGACGAACGGATGCGGCCGGGCGCGGTGGGTCCGGCCGCGGACGTCACGCTCGACGGCACCGTATTCCCCGGATTCCGCGACGCGCACGTGCACCTCGAACTCACCGATGCGCGGGCGCTGTACGCGGGCGGCCTCGACGAGGTGCACGACCTGGGGGCCGGCCTGGAAGCGGCTGCGACCTGGCCGAGCCCGAACGGTCCCGCCGCCGGACTGCCGCGGGTGCGTTTCGCCGGACAGTTCCTCACCGCACCGGGCGGCTACCCGAGCGACCGGGCGTGGGCGCCACACGGATCCGTCCGCGAGGTCACCTCCGCCAGGGACGCCGCCGACGCGGTCCGCGAGCAGGCGGACGCGGGCGCGGCGTTCGTCAAACTCACCCTGAACTCCGTGGCCGGTCCTGTGTTCGACGACGACACGCTCGCCGCGGTGGTCGCGGCCGCGCACGCGACGGGACTGCGGGCGGTCGCGCACGTCGAGGGTGCCGGGCAGAGTGCCCGGGCCGTCGCTGCCGGGGTCGACGTCCTCGCCCACACGCCGTGGACCGAGACCCTCGACGACGCGCTGATCGAGTCCGCTGCCCGGTCGACGGTCTGGATCAGCACCCTGGCCATCCACTGCGGACCGGAACTCGATGTCGCCGTGGACAATCTGCGGCGCTTCCACGCCGCCGGCGGAACGGTCCGGTACGGAACGGACCTCGGCAACGGTGACCTGCCGCAGGGCCCGAACGCGTCGGAGGTCCGGGCGCTGCTCGCCGCGGGTCTGGGCCGCGACCACGTCGTCGCCGCCATGACCGAGGGCGACTCCGCCGCGCGCTTCGCCGCCGGCCTCGACCGGATCACCTTCGTTCCCGACACCCCACCCCCGAACGACGACGACTTCGCCGACTGGCTCACCCGGGCGCGAGTCGTCACCGTCACCGATCTCCAGGAGACATCCCGATGACCGTCGACGTCCACGAACTCCAGCAGGCCGCCGCTACCCGGGACGCCGCGGACCCGTTGCGGGAGTACCGGTCCCTGTTCCACGGCGCCGACGACCCCGCTTCCGACGTGGTGTCGTACCTGGACGGCAACTCGTTGGGCCGGCCGACGATCGCCGCGACCGAGGCGATCACCGCGGCCGTCGCGCAGTGGTCGGGGCGGCTGATCCGTGGCTGGGACGAGCAGTGGATGGAGTTGCCGCTGACGATCGGCGACCGGATCGGTTCGGTCGTGCTCGGCGCCGCCGCCGGGCAGACCACGGTCGGCGACTCGACGACGGTCCTGCTCTACAAGCTCGCCCGTGGCGCTCTCGCGATGCGTCCGGGCCGGACCGAGATCGTCCTGGACACCGACAACTTCCCCACCGACCGGTACGTCCTGGAGGGTGTTGCGAACGAGCTGGGACTCGACCTGCGGTGGATCACCGTGGATCCCGCGTCGGGTGTCGAACTCGACGCCGCACGCGAGGCGATCACCGAGCGCACCGCGCTGGTGGTGCTCAGCCACGTCGCGTACCGGTCCGGTTACCTCGCCGACGCCGAGGCGATCACTCGGGTCGCGCACGACGCCGGCGCTCTGGTCCTGTGGGACCTGTGCCATTCCGTGGGCAGCGTCCCGATCGAACTCGACTCGTGGAACGTCGATTTCGCGGTCGGATGCACCTACAAATACCTGAACGGAGGTCCGGGGTCGCCCGCGTTCGCGTATGTGGCCGCCGAGCACCTCGACGTGTTCCGGCAGCCGATCCAGGGCTGGATGGGCAGGCGGGACCCCTTCGAGATGGGGCCGGGTTACGTTCCCGCGGAGGGCATCCGGCGGGTCGTCAGCGGTACTCCGGCGATTCTGGGGATGGTGGCAATGCAGTCCACGATCGACCTGATCGAGCGGGCGGGGATCGGCGCGGTCCGGGAGAAGTCGGTGCTGTTGACCGAGTACCTGATCGATCTCACCGGCGAACTGCTCCCCGGGGTGCGGATCGCGTCCCCGGTGGGCGCCGAGCGCCGCGGCGGTCACATCACCCTCGACCACCCCGCGTTCCGCGACGTGACGCAGCGGCTGTGGGCGCGTGGCGTGATCCCCGACTTCCGGGCGCCGCAGGGGCTCCGGCTCGGCCCGAGCCCGCTGAGCACCAGCTTCGCCGAGGCCTTGGTGGGAGTTCGGGCGATCGCGGAAGAGCTGGGACGCTAACGCTTCTCGCGTCGGGCGAGTTCGCCGAACACCAGCGTTGCCGCCACGAAGAACGCCGCACCCACCCACGGCGCGAGGAGTCCGGCGGCGAGCAGCCCGGTCAGGGCGAACAGACCGACCTGCGCCACCAGGCGACGTGGATTGGCGAGCCGATGAGTGGACGTCGGCGCCATCCACACGGCCCAGACGGCCGCCGCGGCGACGGGAAGCGCGATCCCGGCCGCCACGCGGACGAGGAGACTCTCGCCTACCGCGGCACCGGACAGGGCAAGGACGGTGAGCATCGTCAGTTCGAGCAGGAACGACGCGGCGTACAGCACTCCGGTCACGACGTGCTGATGACCGCCCGTCGCCGGTGGCACCCCCGCGCTGGTCATTGCGCGACCTTGATCAGCAACTTTCCGAAGTTCTGACCTTTCAGCAGTCCGATGAACGCGTCGGGTGCATTCTCGAGTCCGTCGACGACGTCCTCCCGGTACCGCACCCGACCGTCGGCGATCCAACCCGACATGTCGGCGAGGAAGTGCACGAACTGGTCCTTCACGAACTCGGACTGGATGAAGCCGCGCACGGTGAGGCTCTTCGTCAGGATTCGGCTCATCAGTGCGGGTGCGCGGTCCGGTCCTTCCGGCGCCGAGGTGAGGTTGTAGTTGGCGATCAGGCCGCAGACCGGCACCCGAGCGTAGGTGTTGAGCAGCGGAAGCACGGTGTCCCAGACCTTGCCGCCGACGTTCTCGAAGTACACGTCGATGCCGTCGGGGCAGGCCGCGTTCAGCTGTGCGGCGAAGTCCGGGTCGCGGTGGTCGACCGCGGCGTCGAAGCCCAGCTCACGCAGGTGGGCGACCTTGTCGGGCCCACCGGCGATGCCCACGGCCCGGGCGCCCCGAATCTTGGCGATCTGTCCGACCGCGGAGCCGACGGGCCCGGTCGCCGCCGCCACGACCACCGTCTCCCCTCGCTCCGGTCTGCCGATCTCCAGCAGGCCTGCGTACGCGGTGAAGCCAGGCATGCCGAGAACGCCGAGCGACGTCTGCACCGGTGCCGCGTGCGGGTCCAGCTTCCGCACGTGCCTGGCGTCTGCGACGGCATGGGTCTGCCATCCCGAGAACGACAGCACCACATCCCCGTTCGCGAACGACGGATCCTTGGACTCGATCACCCGCCCGACGGTTCCGCCGACCATCACGTCACCGAGTGCGATCGGGTCGGCGTACGACTCGGCCTCGCTCATGCGACCGCGCATGTACGGGTCCAGCGAGAGGTACAGGATCTCCAGGAGCAGTTCACCCTCGGCAGGTACCGGGATCGGCACCGTCTCGACCCGGAAGTCGGACGGCGTCGGCTCTCCGTCCGGCCGGGCTGCGAGCGCGATGCGGGTGTTCTCGGCAGGCAGGCTCATGTCTGTCGAGGCTAGTCTCCTGTGAGGTAGGTCGCATTCGACGCGCGGGAAGGACCGCCGATGAACGCCGTCAATCTGAGCAAGCAGCATCCGACCGTCTACCAGGCATTGCTGGCGCTGAGCACCCAGGCCGACGCCGCCGTCACGGAGGCGGGACTGGATCCGCTGCTCGCCGAACTCGTCAAGATCCGGGTGTCCCAGATCAACGGATGCGCCTTCTGCCTGCGCATGCACACCCGCGACGCCGTGCAGAAGGGAGAGACGACCGACCGGCTGGCCGTGGTCGCCGCCTGGTGGGAATCGCAGTACTTCAGCCCGCAGGAGCGGGCCGCGCTCGCGCTCGCCGAGGAGGTCACCGACCTCCCGGTGCCTGCGGGTCACGACTGGGACGACGGATCGCTCACCGATGCGCAGGTGTCGGCGATCAGTTGGCTGGCCGTCGCGATGAACGCCTGGAACCGCGTCGCGATCACGAGTCACTACCCGGTGGGTCCGTGAAGCCTGGCGTTTAATACCCCCTGGGGGTATGGTCGAGGCATGAGCATGCGACCCGAACACCCCGTCTCGGCCGCCGCGCACACGCACCACGATGCCGAGACCCACCACGAGCACACCTCCCACGACCATTCCGGTCACGAAGACGCCGGGCACGGCACGCCGAACATCCCGCACGATCACGGCGCGGGAAACACCGAACACGAGGATCACAGCGGACACGGAGGCCACGCCGGACACGGCAGTCACGTCGACCAGTTCCGCCGGCTGTTCTGGATCATGCTGGTCCTCGCCGTCCCGACGGTCGCGTTCAACGACATGTTCGCGGACGTCATCGGCTACCAACTGCCGGACGCCGAGTGGGTGCGGTGGGTCTCGCCGATTCTCGGCACGATCATCTATTTCTGGGGTGGTCGCCCCTTCCTCACCGGCGCGGTCAGCGAGATCCGTTCGCGCAAGCCGGGAATGATGCTCCTGATCGCCCTCGCGATCACCGTCGCGTTCGTCGCCTCGTGGGGTTCGACGCTGGAACTGCTCCACCACGAACTGAACTTCTGGTGGGAGCTCGCGCTTCTGGTCGTGATCATGCTCCTCGGCCACTGGATCGAGATGCGCTCTCTCGCACAGACCACATCCGCGCTTGATTCGCTTGCGGCACTACTGCCCGACGAGGCGGAGAAGCTCGTCGGGGACGACGTGGTCACCGTGCCGCCCGCCGAACTCGAGGTCGGCGACATCGTGATCGTGCGACCCGGGGCATCTGTTCCCGCCGACGGCACCATCGTCGACGGCACCGCCAGCATGGACGAGTCGATGGTGACGGGCGAGTCGAAGCCGGTCCGGCGCGACACCGGCGACACGGTCGTCGCCGGCACCGTCGCCACCGACTCGGGTCTGCGAGTTCGGGTCACGGCCACGGGAGACGACACGGCACTCGCCGGAATCCAGCGGCTGGTCGCCGACGCGCAGGCGTCGTCCTCACGGGCGCAGCGCATCGCCGACACCGCCGCAGGGTGGCTGTTCTGGTTCGCCCTCGGCGCCGCCGCGATCACCGCGGTCGTGTGGACCGCGATCGGGATGCCCGACTCCGCCGTCGTCCGGGCGATCACCGTCCTCGTCATCGCCTGCCCCCATGCCCTCGGTCTCGCGATTCCGCTCGTTGTGTCCATCGCGACCGAACGTGCTGCTCGCGGAGGCGTTCTCGTCAAGGACCGCCTGGCGCTCGAGTCGATGCGCACCGTCGACGCGGTGCTCTTCGACAAGACCGGCACACTCACCAAGGGTGAGCCCTCGGTGATCGCCGTCGAGCCCGTCGACGGATACACCCCGGACCGGGTAATCGCCCTCGCGGCCGCAGCCGAGTCCGACAGCGAGCATCCCCTCGCGAAGGCCATCGTCCGCAAGGCCGAATCGACCGGCATCACCGTGCCGGCGTCGTCGGACTTCACGTCGTCGCCCGCGGTCGGAGTGACGGCCACCGTCGACGGCAAGCGGATCCGGGTCGGTGGCCCGCACCTGCTCACCGAGCACGGTCGCACCGAACTCCCCGTGGCCGACGAGTGGCGCCGGTCCGGTGCGATCATCCTGCACGTCCTGTCCGGTGACGACGTGATCGGTGCCCTGCGCCTCGCCGACGAGATCCGCCCCGAGTCGCGGGACGCCGTCGACGCGCTGCACGCGGCCGGAGCGAAGGTCGTGATGATCACAGGTGACGCACAGGCCGTCGCCGAGAGCGTCGCGGCGGAACTCGGCATCGACCGCGTGTACGCCGGCGTGCGACCCGAGGAGAAGGCGGCGAAGGTCGCCGAGCTCCAACACGAGGGCCGAAAGGTCGCGATGGTCGGTGACGGCGTCAACGACGCCCCGGCGCTCGCCCAAGCCGACGTCGGCATCGCCATCGGCGCGGGCACCGACGTCGCGATCGGGTCGGCGGGGGTGATCCTGGCGTCGTCCGACCCGCGGTCGGTGCTGTCGGTGATCGAACTGTCCCGGGCGAGCTACCGCAAGATGGAGCAGAACCTGTGGTGGGCAGCGGGTTACAACCTCATCTCGGTGCCGCTGGCCGCCGGCGTCCTCGCCCCGATCGGCTTCGTCCTGCCGATGAGCGTCGGCGCGATCCTCATGTCGGCGTCGACGGTGGTTGTCGCGCTCAACGCGCAACTGCTGCGACGTCTCGACCTGACGCCGGAGCACAGCACGGACCGGTTCGTCGGGCGGGGCGGAGTCCGTGCAGACGGTCGCGGCTCCCGGTGACCGGACCGTCGGCATCCGAGGCCGACAGCGACCTCCTCTGTACCGGCGCGGTACGCACGGAGTTCACGTGGGTCCCGGTCCTGCCGCCAGCGCAGTAGGGTCGTCTCGTGTCGCGATTCACGCGATGGACCGCGGCGCAGCGTCGAAAGGTGACCTTCTGCCGAAACGAGGAAAACATGCCGCTCGTGAACGCCGGAACACGCATCGTGGTCGGGGTCGACGGATCCGACACCTCACTGGGAGCCGCGAAATGGGCCGCCGTGGTGGCCGGAAAACTGGGGCAGCCCCTGCATGTCGTGCATTCGGCGCCGAAACCCGGTCGTAGGTCCGGCCACGGTGAACCATCGCCCTCGCAACAGTTGATCGACAGTCTCGACGCGGAGGGAGCCGAGGTTCTCTCCTCTGCGGTCGAGACCATCCGCGAACATGTTTCCGACATTCGTCTGACGACGGAGCTCGACAACGAGCCCGCCGGGGCGACACTGCTCGCTGCCGCGAAGGGCGCCACCATGATCGTGCTCGGTGCCACAGGACGAGGGACCGTCGAGCGGTGGCTGCTCGGATCGACCGCGGTGCGGGTGGCCAGCCAGGCCTCCTGCCCTGTCGCCGTCTGGCGGGGCGACCCTGCCGATCCCGGACCAGACACCCGCCCGCTCGTCGTCGGCGTGGACGGCAGCACCACCTCCGCGGCCGCAACCGAGCTGGCGTTCGCATTCGCGGACCTGCTCGGCGCACCCGTCACCGCGGTGCGCTCCTGGACGGAGGAGTACGCGATCGGTGTGGCCACCCCCGAAATGTTGCGCCAGTCGGGACCGACGGCCCTACTGGTCGACTGGGAGGCCGTCGCTCGCGCCGAGGAGCAGCGACTGGCGGACGTCCTCGCCCCGTTCCGGGACCGCTTCCCCGGCGTGACCGTCAACGCGGTGTCGTCACGCGGATCGGCACCCCGAGAACTGTTGCGTGCCCTCGACGACGGCCAGCTGGCCGTGGTGGGAAGCAGGGGCTTCGGCCGCGTCGCAGCGGCCCTGCTCGGCTCGACGAGCCAGAACCTGCTGCATCGCGCCGACAGGACCGTCATCGTCCACCGCGATCCGGACCCGATCTAGGCGGAGCGCTGTCGGCTCGACAGCGGGGAGATCCCACATGCGGTCGGCACGGCCGACGGGACGATCGTCGGACTGCGCTTGGGCGCGGCCCGGCCCATGCATCATTCAGGGTGTCTCGGCGGCTGTGGCCAAACGAGCAGGCAACAGTGGCCGCCACGGCCAGTGCCGGGCGAGACGCGCGCGGGCCCGCAGGAATCCGAGGCCGAGGACGAGCCCGAAGATCAGGTGCCCGATCAGCGACAGCGTGATCGTGGTAGGAGTCAGCGGGAACATCTTCTGCTGCCCTCCCGGCGAGAATGCGACAGTGCCGATCAGCCCGGCCCACACCGGCGCCACCGCGAAGGTGACGAACGCGACCAGGACGGTGCGGCGCGACCGGTGCTGCAAGCCGAAGGCCAGGGCCAGGAGGAAGAACGCGATTCCGATCCCGCCGCCGTCGCCGAGGTACCGCCACAGGTAACCGACGATCGCGCCGGTGCGGGGGTCGCTGCCCGCGTGCACCCACGTGCCCATCCGCGGGATGAAGTCGCCCCACAATCCGAGCAGGTACACGGTGTCCAGGCGGAACACGTCGTACACCAGGCACGCGAACATGCCCCAGAAGAGGCCGTGTCCGACGATCCGGTCGACGGGGTGCGGCGCGAAGACACACAGCACGACGAGGATCGCGGCGAGCGGGATGATCACGAGTGCACCCGTCGCGTTCATCGACACCACCCCGAACACCTGCGCCGAGATCGCCAGCAACGGCAACGACGCCAGGAGCAGGTACAGCCCGATGCGAGTGAACGCCCAATGGTGGCGGACCGTGCCGGTCGCCGGCAGAACGTGGTCCTGCTCGTCGGGAACGGTGGAATCGACGATGTGCGACATGTGCGGTGTCCTTCCGGTCCGGAGGCCACCTCGTCGGGTGGTCCTGGTCCAGACCAGCGTCCGCCCGGCGCCGCGCCGCCGACAGCCACCCGAGGGTGGGGATAGACGCCACCCGACCGAACGGTTCACATGGCCGCTACCTCAGCAGCTTCTTCTGCACCTTCCCCAAAGCGTTGCGGGGCAACGACTCCACGAGCCACACCTCCCGCGGACGCTTGTGAACGGACAGTTCGGACGGAGTTGCACGGCCGGGGCCCGGCTGTGCCTGATCCGATCGACCTGTGGGTGGCGAAGACCATCGGCGGCCGAGACATGTACCACGACGTTGGAAGATTCCGAGGGTGTGGATTCCGCTGGCGATGATCCCTCCGAAGTAGCCCTCGGCGGCGGTGTGGCGATCGGTGTGGAAGGTCGGTGGATCCCACATGGCCGCAAAGTCGATGATTTCGGTTTCGGTGACCGCATGCGAGCCGAGACCGAACCGATCACTGACGCGTGGGTCACGACCGTAGACAGTGATCATCGCCGAGCGATCCACTGACGGATCTGTTCGTGCAGGCCGAGTGAACGCGGTTGCGGCGGGGTGGTTGTGGGTGTGCCCGAGAAGCGGGGCGCGGGCGCCGGCTGATCGACTCCCGCGACTGTCGCGAACGTGTCGCGGGCGGTCATGTGGGGGTGTTGGAGAGCCTCGTCGTAGGTCAGGACAGGAGTCACACAGGCGTCTGTGGTCGCGAAAACCCGGGCCCATTCGTCGCGAGCACGGGATTTGAACGCGATCTCGAACTCCGCCCGCAGTTGCGCCCACCCTTTCCGATTCCACTGTTCGGGCAACCGGGCGGGGTCAAGTTGTAGGCCGTTGAGCAGTTGGGTGTAGAACTGCGGTTCGATCGCACCGACTGCGACGTACTTTCCGTCGGAGCATTCGTAGGTGTCGTAGAAGGGGTGGGAGCCGTCGAGCAGGTTCTCGCCCCGGCCGGTGGCCCAGGTTCGGTTGCCGCGCAGCGACCACATCATCTGGGCCAGCACACTGGCACCGTCGACCATGGCGGCGTCGACGACCTGACCGCGACCGGAGGATTCGCGTGCGAACAGCGCTGCGAGAATGCCGACAACGAGGAACATCGACCCGCCTCCGAAGTCGCCGACCAGGTTCAGCGGTGGCACCGGCCGGTCGCCCGCGCGGCCGATGTTGTCGAGGATCCCAGTGAGGGAGATGTAGTTGATGTCGTGGCCGGCGCGGTCGGCGAACGGGCCGCTCTGCCCCCAGCCGGTCATGCGGCCGTAGATCAGCCGGGGATTGACGGCCTCGCAGTCATCGGGTCCGAGGCCGAGCCGTTCGGTGACACCGGGTCGGAAGCCCTCGACGAGGACATCGGCATGCTCGATCAGCTCGAGGATCCGGTCACGGTCTGCGGTGTTCTTCAGGTCGGCCTCGACGATGTTGCGGCCGCGGAGGGCTGTGTCGGCGTCGATGGTGATGCCGGGTCGATCGGTGTGTGTGCGGCGTTCGACCCGGACGACCTCGGCGCCGAGGTCGGCCAGGAGCATGCAGGCGTGCGGGCCGGGGCCGATGCCGGCGAGTTCGACGACGCGCAGTCCGGTGAGTGGTCCGGTCATGCGATGGCTTCCTTTCGTTTTGCGCCGGCGCGGATGACATCCGCTCCGGTGGGGTCCAGGATCTGACCGTGCTGGCCCAGGTTGTGGGCGTGGCCGAGGTTGTGCAGGGCAAGCGCCGCATCGAGGGCGACGGACTGTCCTTGTGCGTCGAGGCTTCGGTTGATGCTCTCCTTGGCCAGGCGCAGCCCGAATGTCGGGCGCGCCGCAATGGTGGCGGCGAGCTCGAGGGTGTAGGCGTCCAGTTCGGCGGCAGCGACGACATGGTTGACCATCCCGACGTCACGGGCTTCGGCCGCGGTCAGCGCCCGTCCTGTGAAGAGGACCTCCTTGGCCTTGCGGGCACCGAGTTCCCAGGCGTGGGTGAAGTATTCGATTCCGTTGACGCCGAATGCGGTGACCGGGTCGGAAAAGGTGGCGTCGTGTCCGGCGACGATGATGTCCATTGGCCACAGCAGCATCAGGCCGCCGGCGATGGTCCGGCCCTGGGCTTGGGCGATGGTCGGTTTCGGAATGTCGCGCCACCGTTTGCACAGCCCGAGGTAGGCCTCACATTCGAATGCGTAGTGGCCTTCGGCGCCGCCCGCGTCGAGGCCTGACTGCAGCGTGGCGACCGGTGAACAAGGCAGGGTGAACCCGGCCTTCAGGTCGTGGCCGGACGAGAAGTCCGGGCCGTCCGCGGACAGGACGATCACCTTGACGTCGTTGTCGGCAGCCGCGTGGGCGAAAGCCGCGTCGAGTTGATAGAGCAGCTCCGGGCTCTGGGCATTGCGGGTTTCCGGTCGGGCCAGCACGATGCGTGCCACGCCGGGAGCTGGATCTTCCCGCCGGATGTAGGTCGTTGTCTCGATCACGTTGTTCGTACCGCGCTTTCCGTGGTTCGTGAATGGGTGTGAGGTCCGGACATCACACGTACTGCTGTCGGAGGTCGCGCTTGAGGATCTTTCCTGCGGCGGAGGTGGGGAAGGAGTCGACGACGGCGAGGCTACGGGGAACCTTGTAGCCGGCGATCTCCTTCTTGCTGTGCTCGCGCAGTTCCTCGAGCGTCAGCGTGGTGCCCGGAACCAGACTGACGACAGCGTGGACGCGTTCGCCCCACTGAGCATCCGGGACGGCGATCACCGCACACTGGGTCACGGCGGGGTGCTTGGCGACGACGTTCTCCACCTCGATGGAGTACACGTTTTCGCCGCCGGAGATGATCATGTCCTTGATTCGGTCCGCGACGAACACGAACCCGTCCTCGTCCATGTAGCCGCCGTCGCCGGTGTGCATCCAGCCGGCCTGGACCGCGGCCGCGGTCTCGTCGGGCTTGTTCCAGTAGCCCAGCATTACGTGGTCGCCGGTAACCACGATTTCACCGAAGTCACCGCGTGGTACCTCGTTTCCGTCCGGATCGACGATCTTGATCAGGGCATGCGGGGCAGCGCGTCCGGCGGAGCGGCGTCGGACCGGGTGGTCGTGGTCTTCGTCGTGCAGAAGACTCGCGACCGGGGCCAGCTCGGTCATGCCGTAACCCTGGAGGAAAGCCGCCGACGGGAAGGCGTTGCGGGCGCGGTCGAGGAGGGACTCGGAGATCGGGGACGCCCCGTACATGATGTGGCGCAGACTCGACAGGTCGAACTCCGCGAGCCGGGGATGATCGACCGTCATCTGGATCATGGTCGGCACGAGCAGGGCGTCCGTGATTCGGTGGTCGGCGATCGCGGTGAGGGTGGCGACCGGGTCGAATGCCGGAATCATCACATGGGTGCCGCCGAGCAGCATGTGCCCGATCACCGAGGCGAGGTCGGCGAGGTGGAACATCGGTGCGGCGTGCAGGGCCCGCCCGGCGGTGGACCAGGCGCCCGTGGCAGCGCATCCGGTGGCGGAGGCGAAAAGGTTGCGGTGACTGAGCATCACCCCCTTCGGGAAGCCGGTGGTGCCGCCGGTGTAGAAGATCCCGGCGACGGCGTCGCCGCGGCGGCGGGCGTCGGGTACCGGGGTCGACTCGGTCACCAGCGCGTCGAACGCCAACATGTCGTCTGGGGTGCGGCCGTCGCCGCAATGGATCACGGTCGTCAGGTTCGGGCACAATGCCTGCAGTTCGGCGGAGAGGGCGGCGAATGCGTCGTCGAGGAAGAGCACACGGACACCGGCCTCGTCGAGCGAGTACGCGATCTCCTTGACCGACCACCGGGTGTTGACCGGCACGATGACCGCATCCGCCCAGGCGACGGCGAGGATGATGTGGAGGTAGCGGTCGGAGTTCAGGGCGAGAAGGGCGATCCGCTCGTCGGTGTCGGTGCCGAGGCTGCGGAGTCCCCCGGCGAGGGCCGCGACCCGGTCGTAGGTTTCGGTGTGGGTGAGGCTGCGGTCACCGCAGATGGTGGCGACCGCGTCGGGGCGTTGTTGCCGGTTGCGGTGCAGCGGTTGGGTCAGATGCATCAGTGGTCCTCGGGCTCGAGTGACGACAAGGGTGAGGTCAGACGGTGTGGGGCGGGGCGGTCGGCCGAGAATCCGGCGACGGCGTCCGTGTGGTCGGCCGTGTTGAGGCCGATGACCTGCGAGCGCAACTCGAGTTCCAGGTGTTCGCGGAAACCACTGGATGAGTTGCTCGCGTCGAGCAGTTCCTTGGTCAGTTGCACACCCATCGGCGGCATCGACGCGATGGTCGCCGCGAGGGTGAGTGCCGCGGTGAGGGGGTCGGGCACGACGGCCTGAACGAGGCCGAGGTGTTCGGCGCGCGCTGCTGACAGGGCGCCGCCGGTGTAGAAGAGTTCGGCGGCATGGCCCGGGCCGATGAGCCGCGGCAGCAGCCACGACAGCCCGAGGTCGCCGGCGCTCATCCCGAGTTTGACGAACACGGCGTCGAAGCGGGCGTCGGCGGCGGCGAGTCGGATGTCGGCCGCGGCGGCGAGCGCGAACCCGGCCCCAACCGCGTGTCCCTGGACCGCCGCGACGACGGGTTGAGGTATCTCCCGTATCGCGGTCATCGCGGACACTGCTCGGCGCATGGCCGCGTAGGACGCGGCCATGCGATCTCCGGTGTCCTGGACCAGGCCGACGCGCAGGTCCATTCCCGCGCAGAAGGCCCGGCCCGCCCCGCACAGCACCACCACCCGGCAGCTCGGGGTGTTGCCGAGTTCGCGTAGTGCCTGTTCCAGATCGGCGAACATCGTCCCGGTGAGCGCGTTGAGCTTGTCCGGCCGGTCCAGTGTGAGAATTCCGACGCCGTCGGTGCGCACCTGTGTGCGCACGAGCCCGGTCGCGGTCCGGTCAGGCATCGATCCGCACCTGCCAGTAGGGCTCTTTGAGCTTGCGTTTGAACAACTTTCCGGTGTCTTCGCGGGGCAGGGCGTCGTCGAAGACGATGACCTTCGGGACCTTGTACTTCGCGAGGTGGCCGGTGACGTGGGTGCGGATGTCGTCGGCGCCGAGCGTTGCGCAGGGCTCGAGTTCGATGTGCGCGGCCAGGGCCTCCCCGAAGTCGGGATCCGGGATGCCGAACACCGCGACATCGCGCACCCCGGGCACGGTGATGATGCAGGCCTCGATCTCGGCGGGGTAGATGTTGACTCCGCCGGAGATCACCATGTCGTTGCGGCGATCGCTGAGATAGAGGTATCCGTCGGTATCGAGGTAGCCGACGTCGCCGACCGACAGGAATCCGTCGCGTTCGATCTCTCGCCGCTTGGCGTCGTTGCCGAGGTAGGTGAAGTCCGGCCAGACGGAAAACGGTTTGAGGTAGATCTCCCCCGCCCGGCCCGGTGGCAGTTCGGTTCCGTCGTCGCCCAATATCTTCACCTCGACGTCGGCGAACGGGCGGCCGACCGTGCCGGGGTGTTCGAGCCATTGTTCGCTGGTGCAGGTGACCGCGGCGCCGGTCTCGGAGCCGCCGTAGTACTCGTGCACGATCGGGCCCAGCCAGTCGATGACTGCGCGTTTGACCTCCTGCGGGCACGGAGCCGCCGCATGGACGATCGACTTCAGCGACGACAGGTCGTACCGAGCGCGGACGTCCTCGGGCAGTTTCAGCCATCGCACGAACATCGTCGGCACCATCTGAAGGTGTTCGATCCGCCGCTCCTGTATCAGAGCGAGCAGGCCCTCGGCGTCGAAGCGGGGTGGGATGTCGAGGTCGAGTCCGAGAGCGAGGGCGAACACCGCGTGCGTGTTGGGGGCGGTGTGATAGAGCGGGGCCGGGATCAGCGTCGATGTCGCCGACCCGAAGGCGAACCCCTCGACGACCAGTTCCGTGAGCCGGCCCGCATGCTCGGCCGGAACGGGTTGCCGCAGGATACCTTTGGGTCTTCCTGTGGTGCCCGAAGTGTAGATGACCCCGAGTGGTGGATCGGTGACCGGGGCGGTGACCGGAGCGTGGGCCCTGATCAGGGTGTCCATGTCGGGATGCCGGCTGGTCAACTCCGGGCGGGTGAAGCCGTGCGCGGCGGCGACGTCGTGGGGGACGCCCACCTCGATCACCGCTGCCCCGGCCGGGAGCACCGCTTCGACGGAGGGCAGGAGATCGGTGTGGACCAGGACCACCTTGCTGCCGCTGTCGGCGAGCAGATAGGCGAGGTCGTCCCCGGTCCAGTGCCAGTTGACCGGGACCGGAACGGCCCCGATCGCCGCGCCCGCAAGGGTGGCCTCGACGAACGCGATGTCGTTGCGCAGAACGATCGCATAGCGGTCGCCGTGCTCGACGCCCATCGCGGCGAGCGCGCTCGCGAGCCGCGCGGCCCGGATTCTCACGTCGGCGTGTGCGCGGACCGCCGTACCGCACCGGATGACCGGGGACGAACTCATTTCTGCCTCCGTTGGGGGGTTCGGCTCAGAGCGAGCGCGCGATGAGGTCTTTCATGACTTCGTTGGAACCGCCGTAGATCTTCTGGACCCGGGCGTCGGCGTACATGCGGGCGATGGGGTACTCGCGCATGTATCCGTAGCCGCCGAACAGTTGCACGCATTGGTCGATCACCTGGCACTGCTGCTCGGTGAGCCACCACTTGGCCATCGCCGCGGTCGTGGGGTCCAACTCACCGCTGAGGTGCCGTTCGATGCACGAGTCGATGAACACCCGGGCGGCATGGGTCACGGTCTCGCACTCGGCGAGCACGAATTTGGTGTTCTGGAAGTCGAAGATGCTCTGACCGAATGCGCTTCGGGACTTGGTGTATGCCACGGTTTCGGTCACCGCGGCTTCCATGGTGGCCACCGCGGTGACCCCGATGAGCAGTCGCTCCTGCGCCAGCTGGGTCATCAGCTGACCGAACCCGCGGCCCTCATCGCCGCCGAGCAGGTTCGCCGTCGGCACCCGGACGTCCTGGAAGGACAGCTCCGAGGTGTCGGCGCCGTGCTGACCGACCTTGTCGAGGATCCGTCCACGGGTGAAGCCGGGGGCCTCGGCGGTCTCGACGACGAGCAGGGACACCCCCTTCGCCCCGGCGGTGGGGTCGGTCTTGGCGACCACAACGATCAGATCGGCCTGGGATCCATTGGAGATGAACGTCTTCGCACCGTTGATCACATAGTGATCCCCGTCCCGGAGCGCGGTGGTCTTGATGTTCTTCAGATCGGATCCGGCGCCGGGTTCGGTCATCGCGACCGCGGCAATCGTCTCGCCGGTCGCCATCCTCGGCAGCCAGCGGCGACGCTGGTCCTCGGTGCCGTACGCGAGAAGGTAGTGGGCGACGATGCCGCTGTGGACGGTGTTGCCGAACCCGGTGTCCAGGGCGCGGGCCTGGGCCTCGACGACGGCGAGGTCGTGCGCGAACGTCCCTCCGCCACCCCCGTATTCCTCGGGGATGGAGCAGCACAGCAGCCCGAGTTCGCCGGCCTTGGTCCAGACGTTCCGGTCGACGTAGTGCTGCTGTTCGAACTTCTCGCGGTGCGGGGTGAGTTCCCGGGCGAAGAACTTGTCGGCGAGCTCGCCGAGTGCGGTGGTGTCGGTGTCGCGCCAGGACGAGGTGTAGGTGATGGAGGGCATCGCTGTCGTCCTATCCTTCGTATCCGCCGCCGGTGACCATGATCTGGCCGCTGACGTAGTCGGACTCGGGGTAGGTCAGCATCACGACTGAGCCCGCGGCCTCGCCGGGCGTGCCCGGTCGGCCGAGCGGAATCATCGCCTTCATCGCGGTGAGCAGGTGCGGGTTGACGCCGACCTTGATCTCACGGCCCTCGATGTCGATGGTTGCGTCACCGTCTGCGGCGACCTCGGTGAGCCTGGTCTCGATGAAACCGAACGCAACCGCGTTGACGTTGACGTTGTAGCGGCCCCACTCCTTGGCCAGGGTGCGGGTCATGCCGATGATCCCGGACTTCGCCGACGAGTAGTTGACCTGGCCGGCATTGCCGTAGAGGCCCGCGATGGAGGAGATGTTGACGACCTTGCGGTACACCGGGGTCCCGGCTTCCTTCTCCGCCTTGGCGGCCTTGCTGATCACCGGCTGCGCGGCCCGCAGGATCCGGAACGGCGCCTTGAGGTGGACGTCGAGGATGGCGTCCCACTGATCGTCGCCCATCTTCTGGATGACCGTGTCCCAGGTGTAACCGGCGTTGTTGATGATGATGTCCAGGCCGCCGAACTCGCCGGTGGCGGTGCCGACGAAGCGCTCGCCGAAGTCGGGGGCGGTGACGTTGCCTGCGCAGATGACGGCGTTGCCGCCCGCGGCGGTGATTTCGTCGACGACGGCCTGCGCGGGTGCGGTGTCGAGGTCGTTGACGACGACGTTGGCGCCTTCCCGGGCGAGGGTCAGGGCGATGGAGCGGCCGATTCCGCGCCCGGATCCGCTGACGATCGCGGTCTTTCCTTCGAGCTTACCCATGATGTTTGTTTTCCTTTGCATAAGAAGGTGATTCGGCTGCACCGGGGATGCGGCGCCGAGAATGGGGCTATGTCTCCGCGCCCCGAGGCGGGGTGCGACGTTGTTTCGTGTGGTCAGTCGAGGGCGACGACGGCCTCACCGAGCAGGGTGACGGTGCCGTCGGCGAGGGTGACCTTCAGCTCGAGGGTGGCCAGACGTTCGCCGCCGTCCTCGTCGATCTGGGTCACGGCGGCGGTGCAGGTCGGCTTCCCATGCACCGGAGTGATGGAGGCGAATCGCACTTTGTAGGAGCGAAGCTGTTGCTGTGGAAGGAGATCGGTGAGCAGGCGACCGAGGTAGGCCATCGACAGCATGCCGTGGGAGAAGACGTCGTCCAATCCCGCGCTCTTCGCGACGTCGAGGTCGATGTGGATCGGGTTGTGATCACCGGAGGCGCCGGCGAACAACGCGAGGGTGGTGCGGGAGATCGGGTCGATGTGCAGCGGCGGTAGCTGCGTGCCGACCTCGGGGGCGAACGTGGTCATCAGGTGTCCTTTCGGGGCCTGTGCTGCACCACCGTGGCGCTGCGCATCACCGCGACGCGGGCACCGTCCTGATTGGTGACAGTGGTTTCCTTGACGATGAACTCGAGAAGCCCGCCCTTCTTCTCGTAGATATCGGTGATCCGGCTCGACGCCGTCAATTCGTCACCCGCATACGTCATCTGCGGGTAGTCGAACTGCTGCTCCCCATGCAGGACGGTGCGCAGGTCCACCCCGAGGTCCTCGAGGAATGCGAACGGGTTCGGGGCCTCGAGTTCGATGCCGAACACGAACGTCGGCGGTACCGGCAGGTCACGGTGACCGGCCTGCTTCGCTGCATCGACGTCGGTGTAGATCGGGTCTGACTGGCCGGTGGCTTTCGCGAAGTTCTGCAACCGGCTGCGAGTGACCAGCAGGGACACGGGAGCGAACTCGCGTCCGACAACCGAACGATCCAGACTCATCGCGCGTCCACCTTCTGGTAGAGGGTGACCACGCAGGCACCGCCGAGACCGAGGTTGTGCTGGAGCGCGAGATTCACGCCCTCGACCTGCCGGGCTCCGGCTTGGCCGCGCAGCTGCCACACCAGCTCCGCGCACTGGGCGAGGCCGGTCGCGCCGAGAGGATGCCCCTTCGAGAGCAGGCCGCCGGACGGATTTGTGACGACCCGGCCGCCGTAGGTGTTGTCGCCGTCGCGGATGAACTTCTCCGCCGTGCCTGCCGGGGTGAGGCCAAGCGACTCGTAGGTGAGGAACTCGTTGGTGGTGAAGCAGTCGTGGAGCTCGACCACCCTGATGTCCTCCGGGCCGATCCCGGCTGACTCGTAGACGTTGCTGGCGGCTGCGGCGGCCATGTCGTAGCCGATGACCTGCCGCATGTCCTTGGACTCGAACGTGCTTGGGGTGTCGGTTGTGAGGGACTGCGCGCGGATCACCACGTCTGCATTCAGTCCGTGCTTGCGGGCGAATTCGGGAGTGCAGACCACGGCGGCGGCGGCGCCACAGGTCGGCGGGCAGCACTGCAGCCGCGTCAGTGGTCCGTAGATCTTCGGCGACGCCAGCACCTCCTCGGCGGTGACCAGGGTGCGGAACACCGCGTTCGGGTTGTTCGCGGCGTGCTTGCGGGCCTTGACGGAGATCTCGGCGAAGATCGCCGGGTCGATGCCGAATTCGTCGACATAGGCCTGGCCGGCGCCGCCGAAGAACTGCGCGGCCATCGGGGCCTGCGGATCGACGCCCTGCAGTTCGTCTCGTGCCGCCTCCTGCCGCGCCATCGGTCCGGGCCGATCGGAGAAGACCGAGCCCAGAGCCCCGGGCACCATCTGCTCGAACCCGAGCGCGAGCGCGCAGTCGACGGTCCCGCTCGCCACTGCCTGGCGTGCCAGCCACAGCGCCGAGGACCCCGTGGAGCAGTTGTTGTTGACGTTGACGATCGGGATCCCCGTCTGGCCCAACCCGTACAGCGCGGCCTGACCCGATGTTGAATCGCCATATACATAGCCGACGAACGCCTGTTGCACCGCCGTGTAATCGAGTCCCGCATCCGCGAGGGCGGCACGCGCCGCCGCTTCGCCCATATCCGAGTAAGTAGCACTTCTTCCCGGCTTCGTGAAGGGAATCATCCCCACGCCGGCTACGTGAACATCGGTGACCATTGCCATCCTCTCAACTCTCAAGTGATGACAGTCACCTTAACCATAGTTCACTTCATTGGGAAGGGGTATATTCCGCGAATGTAAACTTCAGTTCAGTGAGATGGCGTCCCGCCCACGGTGCCGCGGCCGCCGGATCCGGTTCACCCGGAGAAGAGCACCGCCAGCGTCATCGCCTCGAGATCGGCGCGCAGGGTGGCGTTCGTATGCAGGTGCTCGATCCGGGCGAGCGTGTGGACCACGCCGAGGCCGGTGTGCACCAACACCCGCGCAGTCGCGTGGTCCAGCTGCGGCCGACAGGCGCCCAACAGCGCCGTCCACTCGGCGACGTACTCGCGTTGGCGGACCCGCGCCTCATCGGACAGCGTCGCCTGCTCCGTCTGCAGCAACGACGTCAAAATCGTTTTGTTCGAAGCCAGTTCGACATAACCGGCCACCAAGGCTGCCAGTGCGTCCTGCGGGGCGGAATTCTCCCGCAGCACCGTGTGCAGCAGCAACCACAGCGCGCTCGTGCCACGCTCGACGGCCGCCTGCAACAGATCGGCCTTGCTGTCGAAATAGCTGTACAGATTCGGGCCGGACACCCCGGCAACCGCGCCGATCTCGTCGAGCCCGGTGGCTTCGTAACCCTTCTCGCCGAACAACACGATGGCGTGCCCGAGCAGTGCCTCCCTCTTCGACACCGGCTTCAACCGCGACACCGTCTGTTCCACCACAAGCGACGGGGTGGGCAATCGCGTCGCGCACAACCCCGCGCAGGCCGCGATGAGCAGTGCAGCGTAGTCCGACTCAGGAATCCGAGACTTGTGCGAGCTGGGGCTGGCCAGAATCGATTGAACCCCCCACGCCAGCTCCTCGGCCTGCTCTCCTGGAAGCTCCGGGCGCTCGGCGGCGATCAGGTCGGCGTACCGCCTGTTGATCCCACGCAGGCGCCCCGACAGTTCTTCCCGCTTCTCGTCCGGCAGATTGCGTGCTTCTCGCCACCACAATGCACCGACATCTTGATGGGCAACCGCACGTTCACAGCTCTCCGCCAGCGCGTCGACCAACTTCGCCCGCGACCCGAACGTCGGTGTCACCTCGTCGAAGCTCTGCTCGATCACCGCGCCGAGCAGTACCGATTTGTTGGCGAAATGCCGATACAGCGCGCCCGCGGTGATCCCGACCCGGTCCGCAATCATCGCCATCGACACGTTCCGGTACCCGACCTCGACCATCAGCACGCGCGCAGCCTCGAGGATCTGCGCCTTGCGATCTTTCGGCCGTCGCCGGACCGTGGACAGGTCGGTGGGCATGAGAACCTCTTCACGCATCGATGTAAACGTCGGTAAAGCATAAGGTTCGCACTTCGAGGCCGCGTGCAGACAGGCGTCATCGGCTGAGGCGGTGTCGGTTCACGGCGAACTGCCTACTGCCTTGTTGACCTGTGCGCATCCAACGGGTTCTCGGTGTCGTCGACAGCCTCGGCGAGCGCGATCGGCACACCTGATTCACGCGCCTGCACTGGAGCCAAGCCCAACGGCGAGCGGTGCGAAACGAACATCTCGGATGAACATGGCCCTCCCGCCACGGAGGGTCGTCGAGGCAGCAAAACGTCAGGTGTGTGCCATCTGCCAGGCGGCGCTCTGCTGGTTGGCGATGTCGACGAGTCGCTCGAGTCCGAAGTTGATGTCGAGCAGGTGGGTGTCGAACAGCGGTAGCTCGTTGACGGCTTGCGGGACGGTCATCTGGATGCGGTAGCGGTGGAATCCGTCCGGGTCTACGCACTGCCCCGTGCCCCGGCCCTTACCTGTGGTCCACGTCGAGGTCGACGTGGGGAGCGGTTCCGGGAAGGTCGTGTAATCCATCAGAACCGAGATGATGCCGAACGAGTACGGCGCACTCGGGACGGTCGCCCCGACCGGGTCGGGGTTGCCACTGAGGACGGCAGGGTCGGTACAGGCGACTTGATAGCCCGGGCCGGTCGGTAGGCCCAGACGAGCGGTGATCAGGTCGTAGGAGCTGTTGCCGAAGAGGGAGGGAAGGCCGATCAGGTCGGTGGAGTACGCGGTGACGCAACCGGATTCGCCCTGTGTTGTGCACAGGGGGATGTTCGTGAAGTCACCGCCCACGGTGCTTCCGCGTTCTGTGGTGACGTTGCCGCCCATGAGGAAGGCGCCGACCATCTGTTCGCGTAGTTGAAAATGGGGATCGATCTGCTCGCGGATGAGTTTCCGGAGCATCATCGTGCCCTGGGAGTGTCCGATGAAGATGACCCCGCGCCCGTGGTTGTCGTGGGCGAGGTAGTCGTTCCATGCGGCGAGAACGTCGCTGTAGGCGAGATCGATCGGGCCTTCCAGACCTGCCAGGGCGGCGGGCAGGCCGAGCAGGGGAACCTGCCGGTAGACGGGCGCGAACACTCGACACGTGTCCGCGAAGCGGGCGACCTGGAATCGGGCGATCGATTCGACTTCCGGCGAGGCGACGAGGTCGGCGTTGAGGGCGACCTGGTTGCTCACCGTGGGATAGACATAGAAGCAGTCGACCGGCTTGTCATGCTCTGGAACACGAGCGGTCGCGCCGGTTGTCTGGCCGGTGAGCTGGTCGGTGGTGTCCGAAGGCAGATCGCATGGGTCGGAGGGATCGTCGGGGTTGCACAGCCACTCCGTCGTGCGGGCGGCCGGGTCTGCCGCGGCCACGCCGGGGAGGCCGATGCCGAGGACCGCGACCCCGATCGCGACGGCGAGCGCTCCGGCGAGCCCGGCCCGTGCCGCCGATCCGCCTGTCTGTCGAGCGTTGTTCCACGTCAGTCCCACGACCACGACCCCTCCCCGAGTGTGTGCCGCCAACAACAGCGGATAGTGTGAGGCACACCATACAAATAATCGGTAGTGCTGACTATCGGTTTGGCGCAATAAATTCGGGTCGGTGCCACGAGACACTGGGAAGGCAGGCAATGTGAACGAGTCGTTGGTTCCGGCGTCGGTGGCGGAACACCCCGGATGCGTACTGCTCAAGCTCGGACAGGTCGCATTCCGGCTCACCGAGCAGCGGCTGGGAGAACTCGGCTTGAGGACTCGGCACTACACGCTGCTCAAGGTCCTTGCAGCGGACGGACCCCTGTCGCAGCTGGAGCTCGGTCGGCGAACGAGAATCGACGCGACCACGATCGTGGCCACCGTCGACGACCTGGAGAAGGCTGGTCTCGCGACCCGCACCCGCGACAAGGCCGATCGCCGTCGGTGGTCGGTTGCGCTCACCGATGACGGATCAGCGACGGCAGGCCGAGCCGACGCACTCATCGAACGACTCGGCCGCGAAATGTTCACCGATCTGAGCACTACGCAGTCTCGAGACCTCGCAGATCTTCTCGGGGCGCTGAACACCGGCACTGCCCTCGCGGGCCTCCTCGACGGTCTGCGTGGCTGAGCCGCAGAAGAGTCCTCGTCGGCAGTGACCGGTCGACAGCTGCTAGGTGGTTCGCACGACGTCCGGGAAGCGGTAGGTGCCGTCGAGGACCGACGTCTCGGGAACGTAGGTACGTAGCGCCATGCAGAACGGCCCGTCGGGGGCGGGCAGCCAGTTCGCCTTCGCTGCAGGTTCGGTCGGTTCGTGGGCACCGAGGTGGAGGGTGAGAGTGCCGTCGTCGTTGAATGTGAGCTCGTCGGCGTCGAGGTTGACGGTGCCGATATTGACCCGGCCGTTCGGGGAGTCGGCAAGCATGAAGATGTCGCCGTTGTACATGGTCAGTGACCAGAAGCCGCCCCGACTGCGATCGATTGGGGGAAGGGCGTCGGCGGCAAAGGTCATCGTGTACGCGTTGCCGCCGCTGAGGGGCAGACCTGCGTCGTCGGTGCCGCGAGTGAAGTAGACGGCTTCGTGGAAGTCGTTGACGAAGATGTAGATGACCGCGGCGATGGCCCGTCCGTAGAAGTCGCTGCCCCACAGGCCGCCGTCGGGTTGGCGGCGCCAGCCGTTGCCGGCGTCGAGGCCGGCGTGGGTGTAGGTGGCCAGCGAGTGCAGTTCGGTGTAGGCGTTGAGGGCGACGCGGTCGAGGATGGCGCGGGCGCGCTCGTCGGTGCGGTGCAACTCGACCAACGCGCGGGCCTGGTCGGCCAGTGCGGTGTCTGCGTCGGCGAGCTGCGGGTTGAACGCCAACATGGCGTCGAGATCGGCCCAGAAGGAGTGGGGCTTGACCCAGTCGGGTCGGCTGGCCTCGGGGTTCGCCGCGATCATCTCCGCGGTCACTCCGGCAGGGAACACGGCGTGGTCGGCGTACTTGCTGTAGGCGAAGTCGTGCGGGCCCGGTTCGTCCTCCGAGAGGGGGTACATGCCGATCTGGTCGAGGACCTCCCGGGCCTGTTGCTTGGAGGACTCCGAGCGCGCAGCGAAGCTGCGGGGGAACACCCCGGCGACGTTGGTGGGCACCCGGAGGACGTCGAGGAACCCGTCGGGGAGCTGGCCGTCCCAGCTGGGGCCGACGAGCAGGTACTTGCCCGGCGGGGTGGCCGATGCAGAGCCGAGCTGGTGCCACACATTGGTCATCACGTCCGTCACCTGGATCGTCCAGTAGTGACCCTCCGGAGTGTTCGTGGGGGTTTGGAGGACGACGGCTTCGGTGGTGAGATCAGCGAAGCCGGCACCGTAGATGGTGTCGTTGTTGGGGGTGACCACCCACCGCTGAGCGGGGCCCATGTAGTCGGCCATGCCGCCGGTGTGGTTCTTGGGGCCGGCGGGGAGGATGCCGAGCATGGTGCCTCGTTGGCCGTCCATGATCGTCCACATGTTGGTGCGGCCGAACGTGTCGACGCCGGGGTAGGCCCAGTAGAACACGACCCGTCCGAGAGACTCGACGAACGCGTCGGCGGCATTGAGTGCGGGCACCCCACCGGAATGGGGCAGGTCGGTGTGCGCCGGGACGAACGATTGGGCGGCCTGGTCGGTGCTCAGCCCGTAACGGGTATCGCTCATGGAATGCTCCTCGATGTGGTGGGAGTCGGGTGGCTCGGTTGATCGATCGCGGTCAGCTGATCTTCACGATGTCGTCGGGGATCCAGGTCTGGTCGAACCGGTAATTCGCGCGCGACGGCGTGCAGCGTGCCTCGGGGACTGGCTGAGCTGCACCGCAGCGAAACCTGCTCGGCGTGGCCAGCGCGGCTGGCGTGCGGGGAGCCGACATCGCTGCAACAAGGTTGCTCGCAGGCAGGAAGATCGTTGGGTCTTGATCCTGTCACGCTGACCTCCGCGCTCGATGGCACGCCGTGGTGAACCCGACACTATGCGCCGCAGCCGCTTTTGGCAGCGATTGGCCGGCAGTGGCGAGTCCATGGATCAGATGAATTTGGCCGTCGTTCACTGCTGGTGAGTACGGCTATCGCATCGATCCAGGTTTGCGGTTTGCCTGCGACCCTCGGCGGGCTGGGCGGGGGCCATCTCGCGGGGTGCCGCCGTTTCGTTCCTGAGAATCAGGACAACCAGGCGTCGGCACTGCAGCGTGGTGTCAGGCGGCGGCTTGGTCAGCTCGGAGTGCGGCGGGTGCGCAGGGTGGGACGAGTGCGTCACGCGGTTCGAGTGGGTTCTGTCGACTTTGCCGTGGCTGGGCGTTGTCATCCTGGATGTTCTCGACAAGGACCGAACAATCAGTTCGTGCAGTTCCACAACTCCGGTGGTGACATCGACAGCGAGTATATGTTCTGGGATCTGGCAGGTTCGGACCTGAAGGAAATCGACCGGCTGATGGGCGTTCTCGGGTGGCGGTGGGCGCCCGGTCATCTCGGGGCTGTCGACGCGCCGATCTGGCTGTCCAAAGATCTTGCTTTCAAGGCATTCTCGAATCTCCAGGGCGTCGACGACATGTCGTACGTGGGTGCGGAACTCGGTATCGCCCCGGCCTGAGGCGACCCCGGATGACGTACCGATGCTTGGCTCCGCAGCCGACCGATCGCCGTGGTTACCGACACGTGCAACGTGTTCACCCGTATCCACTCGATGTACCCGACCCACCGAGGACGACAACACCGCCGCGCTCAACGCCACGGGCGGATGAGCGCACCCCGCAAGCCCGTGCGAGAGTGCACTTCCGTCGCGACATCTCTTGCTCACCACGGATATGCGCACACTCGACAACCCACCCACCGAAAGAGAACGAATGAGCACGCACTTTCCGCTTCGACGCCTGTTTGCCATGGCCCTGTTCGCCGGCGCGGTCGCCGTGGGCGGCAACGGTGCGGTGACGACGCCCCCGGCGCCGCGCAGTCCGCGGAACCTACCCCTGTCGCTGAACGGTGGGCCCCCGCGTCGCCTGCCGAGAAGCTCAAAGTGGCGGTCGCGCAGACTCTGAGCGCGGGACCGACCCGGGTCACGTCCGACACCGGCGGCGCCGTCATGGAGGCTCAAGTCGACTACTCGCAGCGAGTCGTATGCATCTCGATCGGCGACCCGTCCTCCCCCATTCAGAAGCTCCTCACGCGGGGCGACGTCATGTACGTACTGCGCGGGGAAGGCGCCGCCGATGACTTGGAGCCCGGCACCTGCGATCTCCTCCCGGACGAAGAAGGCGCGACGCAGGTGCTGGCGAACTCCTTCGACCCCGACGGGGTGAAGAGGATGATCATGAGCTCCACGGCGATCGTCCAGAACGGCCGCGAGGACATCGGAGGCGGTGTCTTCGCGACTCACTTCTTTGTGACTCCCGACCCCGAGGCGATGGTCGACCTGGCCATGGAGGCGTTGCCCGAAGCCATGAAGCCGTCGGGTACGGATGTCCGCGAGGCCCTCAGATCGGAGATTCCGTCGAGGATGCACTACTGGATCAACGACGCCGGCTATCTGGTGAAGGAGGACGACGGCTTCCAGGTGAAGACGTACCACCGTTCGGTGATCCGCTCGACCTGCCGGAGTTCGACGAGGCCACGGTCGAGGTCCTTCCGGGCGCCTGACAGTCGCTGGCGGACGCAGGTCGTTCACACCCGTCTTCGGCCACACACACCCGTACTGCACGCGCAAAACCCCTGCGCACCGAAGAAAAGCCTTGTGCACAGGGGTTTTCGCGACTCCGGCGACGTCAGCTGCGGATCGACTTTCCAGTGGTAATCCGACGTGTTCGACTGTGACGAATTCGGCCTGCCGGCCACTGCGCTTCCGCCAGCATCTACGTCGACAACCTCTTCCATCAGGTGCCCTCGAATCGACGCCGACACCCCGTTCAGCGGGCGGCCCTTGACTGGACCGTGAGATCGTCATGTCGTGGAAACAACTGGAACGGTGCGCGAGTGGCACGCCGAGTTGGGCTGGGGCGTGTTGGACTCCACCGAAACACCGGGTGGATGCTGGGCGCACTACAGCAACATCGACGGGACCGGATTCCGCGGGTTAACCGTAGGTGAGGTGGTCGACCTCGAATGGGAACAAAGGGAACAGGACGGATACTCGTTCCGCGCGACCCGGGTAAAGCAGCTGAGGACGTGACGAAATTGGTCATCTTTCAGAACCGCTAGCGAATATTGCGACAGAATCACTGCCCAAACGCCTTCCGGGTTTCACCTCGCTCGGGTTCACATCCCTACTCCCCCAGCAGCTTCTTCTGCACCTTCCCCATCGCGTTGCGGGGCAACGACTCCACGAGGCGCACCTCCCGCGGACGCTTGTGCACGGACAACTCCCCCGCCACGTGGGCGATCAGTTGGTCTGGATCGGCATCCGCGCCGACCACGAACGCGACGATCTTCTGCCCGAGGTCGTCGTCGGGCAGTCCGACAACCGCGACCTCCCGCACGCTGGGATGGCCGAGCAGGCTGGTCTCCACCTCACCCGCGCCGATGCGGTAACCGCCCGACTTGATGAGGTCCGTGGACGCGCGGCCGACGATCCGGTGGAACCCGCCCGCGTCGATCGCGGCGACGTCGCCGGTGACGAACCAGCCGTCCTCCGTCCACGATTCGGCGGTGGCGTCGGGTCGGTTCAGGTAGCCGTCGAAGAGCATCGGGCCACGGACCTGGAGACCGCCGATGGATTCACCGTCGTGCGGGACCGGGGTTCCGTCCTCGGCCACGAGCCGCGTCTCCACACCCTCGACCGGCAGACCCACCCAACCCGGCCGACGCTCACCGTCCGCGCGGGTACTGAGGGTGATCATCGTCTCGCTCATCCCGTACCGCTCGATGGGCGTGAGACCGGTCAGCGTGGCGAGCTTCTCGAACACCGGAACCGGAAGCGGCGCACTACCGGACACCAGCAGCCGGGCACCGGACAGCGCCTTCGCCGCGTCCTCGTCCTCCACGATGCGCGACCACACAGTCGGCACACCGAAGTACAGGGTCCCGTGCGCCTCGGCGTAGGCGGCCGGGGTCGGCTTGCCTGTGTGCACGAGCCGGCTGCCGACGCGCAGCGGCCCGAGCAGCCCGAGGATCAGGCCGTGCACGTGGAACAGCGGGAGTCCGTGCACCAGAGTGTCCTTCGACGTCCACTCCCACGCCCGCGCGAGCGCGTCGAGCCCGGCGGCGATGGCACGCCGCGACAGCAGCACGCCCTTCGGTGCGCCGGTCGTGCCGGAGGTGTAGAGGACGAACGCCGTCGACGACGGGTGCGGCTCGGGATGTCCGTGCCAGTCGCGGGCATTCACCCGAACGGGAACGACGGGAAGTGTCGAACCCTCCGGCGCCTTCCCCAGCCACGCCTGCGCACCCGAGTCGGTCAGGATGTGGTTCAGCTCCGCAGGCCCGGAGTCCGGCGGCACCGGGACGACGGTGACCCCGGCGAACAGACAGCCGACGATCGCGACGACGGTCGCGGCCGTGGGCTCGGCGAGGACCGCGACGCAGCGGGCGCCGGCGATGCGGCGAGCCAGCGCACCGGCCGCACCGACGAGGTCACTGCGGGACAGGACCCGACCGTCGATCGTGACGGCATCGGGCACGTCGTCGCCACGCGCGACGGCCAGGGCATCGAGAGAGCGGAGCAGCACGAGCCCAGCGTCTCACATGTCATTTTCGCCGAACGATGTCCGGCATGGTCGCCGTGAGCGTGGACAGCGTGCTCGCCACGATCGCGGTCAGCTCGTCGGGCCCCACGTCCAGGGTGCCGTCGACCCAACCACGCACGAGTTCGACGGCGCCCGCCATCACGACCGTCGCGCACAGCTGCGCCTGCCGCAGGTCGAGTGCGGCGCCCGCCTCGCTGCTCTGGCGGGCGAGTTCCTGCGCCACCATGTGCAACACCGCGCTCTTGCGTTCGGCGAGGACCGGGGCGTCCGTGAGCAGGAACCGCGCCCGCCGGGGGTTCTCGGCGACGCCGTCGACGATGGCTCCGACGGCGGCCCTGGCCTTCGCGTGCAGGTCGCGGTCGGGTTCGCCGGTCGTCGCGGTCGCGGCGATCGCCTCGACGGCGCCCGCGAGCAGTTCGGCACCGAGCTCGTCGTAGGCGGTGATCACGAGGTCGGTCATGTCGGCGAAGCTCTCGTAGAAGAACCGCGCGCCCACCCCGGCCGTCGCGGCAACGTGCCGCACCGTCGCCGCCGACCAGCCCTGTTCACCGACGATGTCGACGACGGCAGAGGCGAGCCGGGCACGTCGGTCGGCACGCCGGTCCGCGGGCGAGACACCCCCGTAGACGCGAACTGCAGGCATGAGCGTCAGTCTGGCACAGCTCCCACAACGGAAACGTCCAATTCCGGAATCAAACGTTCACCGATGTGCCATAGTCGCCTCGCCGCACCGACCACGACTGGGGGAATCCATGCCGACCGACGCTCCGTCGACCGCGAGACTGCACGACCGGACCGCCCGGCCGGCACCGAAATCGATCCTGAGCCAGGGCGCCCCGAAACTGGCGATGGGGCTCCTCGGAGGCGACAGCGTCCGCCCCACCCACGCGCAGGCCCGGGCGTTCGCCAAGTTCGCGAACGCCTGCGACCCGGTCGCCGATGACCTGGTCGCCGCGATGCGCCGCGGCGACCGCGCCGCCATCCGCGCCCGGTTCGAGCAGGCACTCACCGGTGGCATCGAGACGGTCGCGAACCCCGAACCGGAGCTCGCAGCGTTCATCGCGGCGCTCGACGACGTGCCGTTCTGGGTGGACTACGACAAACTCGACGTTGCGGCGCGCGCGATCGCCCGCCTCCCGATGAGCACGCTCATGCCGTTCACCGCGGCCATCGCCTTCCCCGGCAGCTACGTCTCGCCCCGCGTCAACGACGTCCTGCTGCGCGGCGGCGACCTCGACCGCCGCGCCGCCGCCCGCGTCGTCGAAACGGTGTCGTGGTCGATGGACTGCACCGCGCTCGGTGGCATGGAACGCTTCGGCACCGGGCTGCAGAACACGGCACGGGTCCGGCTCGTCCACGGGTACATCCGCGCCGGGCTGTCCGGCCTCGACGACTGGGACAGCGCGTCGCACGGCGAGCCGGTGAACCAGCTCCACTACTGCGTGACCATGATCCCCATCGTCGGGGTCGCGCTCGCGACAATGGCCGGGGGACACTGGTATTCGCGGCGCGAGCGCGACGCGATCGTGCACCTGTACCGCTACATGGCGCACACGATGGGCGTCACCGCCGAGCTGCAGGTCACCTCGATCGACGAATTGCTGCGCCTCGTGTGGCTGGCCGTGTGGTCGGAGGTCGATCCCGACGAGTCCTCCCGCGCCCTCACCGAGGCCGTGCTCCGTGCGGTTCCGCAGATCTACGGCGTAGAGGGCAGTCGGGTCCGCAGCTGGGTCTACCACCGATTCCACGCCGACCTGGCCCGCCTGTCGTTCGGATCCGAGTACGCGGACGCCGTCGGCATCCCGCGGCTCAGTCCGCTCGCGGCCGCGATCCCGGTCTGGTTCGCGCGCAACCTCGCCCGCGACCTGCTGAGCATCGCGGGCGGCAGGAAGCGCGCCGAACGCCGCGGCACCGAGCGGCGCACCCGGGCGCTCACAGCGATGAAGGCCCGACTGGGCACCCGCGCCTATGAACGCGACGACGCCGAACGCACCGTCCGCGAACGGGACGGCGAACTGCGTCCACTCAGCTCCGCGTCGCCAGCGACCGCAGGAAGAAGGTGAGGTTCGCGGGACGCTCCGCGAGCCGGCGCATGAAGTAGCCGTACCACTGCGCGCCGTACGGCACGTAGACCCGCATGCGGGTGCCCGCGTCGGCGAGGCGCTGCTGCTCGACGTCCCGGATGCCGAACAGCATCTGGTGTTCGTAGCGGTCGGGCCCGCGGCCGGTGCGCCGGGCCTCGGCACCGGCGGCGTCGATCATCGCCGGGTCGTGGGAAGCCACCATCGGGTAGCCGTCACCGCCGAACAGAATCGTCAGGCACCGGCGGTAGGAGTCGTCCACCTCCGCCGTCGACTGGAACGCGACGGACGCCGATTCGCGATACGCGCCCTTGCACAGCCGGATTCGGGAATCCGGCCCCGCGAGGTCGCGGCAGTCGCTCTCGGTCCGCCGCAGGTACGCCTGCAGGACCGCGCCCACCCACGGGAAGTCAGCGCGCAGCGCGGACACGATCGACAAGGTCGAGTCGGTGGTGGTGTGGTCCTCCGCGTCGACGCTGACCCACACCCCCGCGGACTGCGCCGCCTCGCACAGCTCACGCGCGTGGTCGAGGGCGATCTTGTCCCCGTCACGGGGTAGCGCCTGTCCGAGGGCAGACAGTTTCACCGACACCTCGAGTCTGCGCGCCCCTGCCTCGCCTGCCTCCGCGAGCGCGCCGAGATCACCCAACAGGGAGCGATATTCGGCCACGACGACCTTGGCCTGCGTGATGTCGGTGGTGTCCTCGCCGAGATGGTCGAGGCTGACCGACCGTCCCGAGTCGAGCAGGGCACGGGTCGCTGCCAGCGCGTCGGCGCGGGACTCCCCCGCCACGAACCTGGTGACCAGCGAGCGAGTTCCGGGGGCGTGGGTGATCGCACTCTTCACCCGCGGCGACCGGGACGCTGCGAGAATCGCGGGACGAAGCGGATTGGCCATCGCTACACCTCCGGCCCCATGTGTGGGTAACGATGGTCGGCCGGCGGCACGAACGTCTCCTTGATCGTGCGCGCCGACGTCCACCGCAGCAGGTTGAGCGGCGAGCCGGCCTTGTCGTTGGTGCCGGAGGCCCGCGCCCCACCGAACGGTTGCTGCCCGACCACCGCCCCGGTCGGCTTGTCGTTGACGTAGAAATTGCCGGCAGTGAATCTCAGTGCCGCCGAGGCCTTCTCGACCGCCACCCGGTCGTCGGCGATCACGGCGCCGGTCAGGGCGTACGGCGCGGTCCGGTCGACCACGGCCAACATCTCCGCGAAGGCGGTCGGTGTGTCGTCGTCGTAGACGTGCACGGACAGGACAGGCCCGAAGTACTCGGTGGCGAACGACTCGTCACCGGGATCGTCCGCGAGCAGCACCGTCGGCCGCACGAACCAGCCGACGCTGTCGTCGTGGACTCCGCCGACCGCGACCTTCACCCCCGCGGCGCCGCGGGCCCGTTCGATTGCCGCGACGTTCTTGTCGTAGGCGCGCCGATCGATCAGCGCCCCACCGAAGTTCGTCAGGTCGGTGACGTCACCGTAGGCGAGTTCGTCCGCCTGGGCGAGAAGGTCCTGCCCCATCTCCTCCCACACGGATCGCGGCACGTAGGCCCGGGAGGCGGCCGAACACTTCTGCCCCTGGTACTCGAAGGCACCTCGAATCAGCGCGGTGCGCAACGTGTCCGGGTCGGCGGACGAGTGCGCGACCACGAAGTCCTTGCCTCCGGTTTCCCCGACGAGGCGCGGATAGCCGTGGTAGCGGTCGATGTGGGTGCCCACCTCTCGCCACAGGTGCTGGAAGGTCCGGGTCGAGCCGGTGAAGTGGATCCCGGCGAGGCGCGGATCGGACAGCACCACGTCCGACACCGACGGCCCGGTCCCGGTGACCAGGTTGATCACCCCGGGCGGCAGGCCCGCCGCTTCCAGCAGCTTCATCGTCCAGTAGGCCGACAGCGTCTGCGTGGGCGACGGCTTCCACACCACCGTGTTCCCCATCAGCGCGGGCGCGGTCGGCAGGTTGCCCGCGATGGCGGTGAAGTTGAACGGCGTGACGGCGTATACGAACCCTTCGAGCGGCCGATACTCCATCCGGTTCCACACCCCGGGGCTCGACACCGGCTGCTCGGCGAGGATCTGCCGGGCGAAGTGCACGTTGAACCGCCAGAAGTCGACCAGCTCGCACGGTGCGTCGATCTCCGCCTGCTGCACCGACTTCGACTGGCCCAGCATCGTTGCCGCGGCGATGGTTTCACGCCAGGGCCCGGACAGCAGGTCGGCCGCCCGCAGCAGCACCGCGGCGCGTTCGTCGAACGGCAGCGCCCGCCATTCCGGGGCCGCCGCGACGGCCGCGGTCACGGCGGCGTCCGCGTCCTGGTTGGTGGCCTCGGTGAACGTGCCGAGGACAGCGGCCCTCCGGTGCGGCTGTACCACCTCTGTCCGCTCCCCCGACCCCATCCGGTGCACCCCGCCGATCACGTGCGGCAGGTCGACCGGCGCGCCCGCGAGCTCGGCCAGTTCGGTCGCGAGAATCGCGCGTTCGCGACTTCCGGGTGCGTACGAGTGGACCGGTTCGTTGACCGGCGAGGGAACTCCCGTGACGGCGTCCATGCTGCCTCCTGCCCCGAGTCACCGACCGTTGAGCGGGGCGCACCCCGTCAACGAGGAACTGCCGTCCAGGCTAACCCAACCGGGGTGCCTGCGCCGTGAACCCGAATGGCCCATTCGGTCGTTCAGGACGACTGAATGGGCCATTCGGGAGGCAAGGGTTGAGACGCCTACAGGCGAGAAGCCGCCGCCGCGATCCGCTCGTCGGTCTCGGTCAGGGCCATCCGCACGTGGCGGCGGCTGCCGGGACCGTAGAAGTCGCCGGGTGCGACGAGGATGCCGCGGTCGGCGAACCAGTCGACGGTGTCGCGGCACGCCTCCTCGCGGGTCAGCCACAGGTACAGGCCGGCCTCGGAGTTGTCGACGGTGAAACCCGCACGACGGACCGCGTCCAGCAGGATCTCGCGGCGCTTGCGGTACCGCTCGCGCTGCTCGTTCTCGTGGTCGTCGTCGCCGAGCGCCGCCGTCATCGCGGCCTGCACCGGGTAGGGCACGATCATGCCTGCGTGCTTACGCACCTCGAGCAGTTCGGCGACCAGGGCCGGATCGCCGGTGACGAAGCCGGCACGGTAGCTGGCCAGGTTCGACGTCTTCGACAGCGAGTGCACCGCAAGCAGATTGGTGTGGTCACCGTCGCAGACCCGCGGGTCCAGGATCGAGGCCGCCTCGGCCTCCCAGGTCAGACCCAGGTAGCACTCGTCGGAGACGACGATCGCGTTCCGGCTACGGGCGAAGTCCACGACCTTGCGGAGGTGGTCGATGCCGAGCACCTTGCCGGTCGGGTTGGACGGCGAGTTGATGAAGATCAGTTCGGGCCGCTCCGGGCCGAGGCGCGTGAGACCGTCCGCGCGGAGCACACGGCACCCGGCCATCAGCGCCCCGACCTCGTACGTCGGGTACGCGACCTCGGGGATCACGACGAGATCGCCCGCGCCGAGCCCCAGCAGGGTCGGCATCCAGGCGATCATCTCCTTGGTACCGATCGCGGGGAGCACGGCCACCGGGTCGATCCCGGTGACGCCGTACCGCCGGGCGAGTGCCGCGACCGCGGCCTCCCGCAGCGCGGGCTCACCGTGCGTCGTCGGGTACCCGGGCACCTGCGACACCGACGCGAGGGCATCCCGGATCAGCGGCGCCACCGGGTCGACCGGCGTACCGACCGACAGGTTGACGATGCCGTCGGGATGCGACTGGGCCTTGGCCTTCGCGCCGGCGAGCGAGTCCCACGGAAAATCGGGGAGCCCGCGCGAGACAGCGTTACGTGGCACGTTCGCGTACCCGGACGCTCAGTGCTCGCCCATGGGCGGCAGCGCCTTGATGAACGGCGGGTCGTAGTCGACCTTGCCGAGCTTGGCAGCGCCACCGGGGGAACCGAGTTCGACGAAGAAGTCGACATTCGCGGAGACGTAGTCGTTCCACTGATCGGGGACGTCGTCCTCGTAGAAGATCGCCTCGACCGGGCAGACCGGCTCACACGCTCCGCAGTCCACGCACTCGTCGGGGTGGATGTAGAGCATCCGGCCGCCCTCGTAAATACAGTCGACGGGGCATTCTTCGATGCATGCCTTGTCGAGCACATCCACGCACGGTTCAGCAATCGTGTAGGGCACTGCCGCTGCCTTTCTGACACGGACCTGTCTTCGCAGGACACCACGAAGTGTGGTTCCCGGGTTACCAGTATCACCCCTACGCCGGAGACCGGTCCGGTAAGGGTGCCCTCAGACGGTGGTGATTCCGCGCTCACCCTTGCCCGCGACCGCTGTCCGGACCGTGTGCTCGTCGATCCACCGTTTCCCCTGCACCGCGGCATCGAACAGGGCTCCACGCTCACCGAGGTAACTCGCGACGGCGCCCACCACCGGCAGGTGGCCGAGCACCTGCCACGCCCGCGCGGGCTGCGGCCTGCGATGCAGCTCGTCGGGAATGGCCCGCAGCGCCCGCGCCGTCGCCCACAGTCCGCCCAGTCCGGCGAACGGGTGCCAGCCCGTCGAGGCGGTGTCGCCGTCCGACTCCCCGCCGGAGAGCAGCGTGCGCGCGTCGATCTTCCGGCCGCACAGCACCGACGCCAGCATCTCGACCTGCGCGGTCCGGTCGGTGACTCCGAGCTCACGGGCCACCGCGACGAGGACCAGCGTCTGGTTGGCGAATCCGAGCGCCTCCTGCATCGGCAGTCGCCTCGCCAACGGCCCGAACACCCCGGGGAGGGCCACGGCGATGGTGTTCAGCGTCCCGAACCGGGTGAGCCACCACCGTGCGCGACGTTCGTCGCCCGCGCGCTCCCACGCAGCCGTGCCGGGGACCTCGGCGAAGTCGAGCAGCCACGCCACCGCGTCGAGGACCCGGTCGGTGGCCGTCCCGCCCTCCACCGGCGGCAGGAAGGTGCGCGCCTTGATCCCGAACGGATCGGCGGCGGCGAGGTCGAGGACCGGGTTCACGCCCCAGGCCGCCCGGTCGAGGACCGCGACGACGCGCTCGTCACCGATCGGGTCGCCGCTCATGACACGACCACTCGCTGGGCATAACTGGTCGTCCGCTCGCGCGCGGGCCTGCCGATTCCCTCCGCGATCGCGCGGAGTTCGGCGACGGTCTTCTCCGACCCGTGCTGCGAGCCGGCCATGCGGGAGATGGTCTCCTCCATCAGCGTGCCTCCGAGGTCGTTCGCACCACCCTGCAGCATTGCCTGGGTGCCCTCGATCCCCAGTTTGACCCAACTCGTCTGAATATTGTGGATTCGTCCGTGCAGCATCACCCGTGCCAGCGCGTGCGCGGCCCGGTTGTCCCGCATCGTCGGCCCCGGCCGCGACGCCCCCGCCAGGTACAGCGGCGACGACTGATGAACGAACGGCAGCAGCACGAACTCGGTGAAACCGCCCGTTCGGTCCTGGATTCCACGCAGCACGTTCAGGTGCCCCACCCAGTGGTGCGGCTGGTCGACATGGCCGTACATCATTGTCGAACTCGACCGCAGGCCCACCTCGTGTGCCGTGGTGACCACGTCCACCCAGGTGCTGGTCGGCAGCTTGCCCTTGGTGAGCACCCAGCGGACCTCGTCGTCGAGGATCTCCGCGGCGGTGCCGGGGATGGTGTCGAGGCCGGCGGCGCGCAGTTCGGTCAGCCAGTCCCGCACCGACTGCCCGCCGCGGGAGGCCCCGTTGACGATCTCCATCGGGCTGAACGCGTGCACGTGCATCGACGGGACCCGCGCCTTCACCGCCCGCACCAGGTCGGCGTAGCCGGTGACCGGCAGCTCCGGGTCGATGCCGCCCTGCATGCACACCTCGGTCGCGCCGGCGACGTGCGCCTCCCACGCTCGGTCCGCGACCTCCGACGCCGACAGGGTGAACGCGTCGGCGTCGCCCTTGCGCTGCGCGAACGCACAGAACCGGCAGCCGGTGTAGCAGATGTTGGTGAAGTTGATGTTCCGGTTCACGACGTAGGTGACGTCGTCGCCGACGGCCTCGCGGCGCAGGTCGTCGGCCAACGCGACGAGGGCTTCGAGTCCGGCGCCGTCGGCGGTCGCCAGCGCCCGGTAGTCGTCGTCGGAGCACCCGGCCGGATCCTGCTCCGCGTTGCGCAGCGCGGTGAGCACGTCCGAGTCGACCTTCTGCGGCGCGCTGAGCGAGAGCACCTGCTCCCGCACCGTCTCCCAGTCGCCGAACGCGCTCCCCAGGTCGGACCGCGTCTCGGTCAGGCGGCCCTCGGTGTCGATGGCGGTGTCGAGGTCGATACGGCCGCTCGAGGACCACATCTCGTCCGGCTCCTGCCACGGCAACCCGGCCGGGATCACGTCGGGGCGGGCCATGCCGGTGACCGGGTCGGCGAGCGCCTGCACGTGGCCGGAGATGCGCGGATCGATCCAGGGCGACCCGGCCAGCACGTACTGCGGCTGCGCGGCGGTCCGCTCGACCAGCGTGTACCCGGCCTGCGCGGTGATCTCGGCGAGGGTGTCGAGGTTCGGCCACGGCCGTTCGGGGTTGACGTGGTCGGGGGTCAGCGGAGACACGCCGCCCCAGTCGTCGACACCGGACGCGATCAGCGCGAGGCACTCGGCGGCCGACACCAGGTTCGGCGGCGACTGGATCCGCATCGACGGCCCCAGCACCAGCCGGGTGACGGCGATCGCGGCGCGGAACTCGTCGATCCCCGCGTCCGGCGTGTCCCGCATCGCGGTGTCGTCCTTGGCCAGAAAGTTCTGGACGATCACTTCCTGCACGTGTCCGAACGCCTTGTGCGACTTGCGGATCGCCATGATCGTCTCGGCGCGCTCGGTCATCGTCTCGCCGATCCCGACGAGCAGCCCGGTGGTGAACGGCACCGACAGTCGTCCCGCGTCGGTCAGCGTCCGCAGTCGCACGGCCGGATCCTTGTCGGGGCTCCCGTGGTGGCACTCCCCCTTGTCGGTGAACAACCGGGTCGACGTGGTCTCGAGCATCATGCCCATCGACGGTGCGACCGGCTTGAGCCGGGAGATCTCCTCCCAGCTCATCACCCCGGGATTCAGGTGCGGGAGCAGTCCCGTCTCCTCCAGCACCCGGATCGACATCGCCCGCACGTAGTCGAGGGTGGAGTCGTAGCCGCGGGACTCGAGCCACTCGCGCGCCTCGGGCCACCGCTCCTCCGGCCGGTCGCCGAGCGTGAACAGTGCCTCCTTGCAGCCCAGTTCCGCGCCGCGTCGCGCGATGTCGAGGACCTCGTCCGGGTCCAGGTACATCCCGTGGCCCTCGGCCCGCAGCTTGCCGGGCACGGTGACGAACGTGCAGTAGTGGCACTTGTCGCGGCACAGGCGGGTCAGCGGGATGAACACCTTGCGCGAGTAGCTCACGGTCTTCGGGCGGCCCGCCGCGTCGAGGCCGGCATCCCGGACCCGCGCCGCGGATGCGCTCAGGTCGTCGAGGTCCGCGCCCGTCGCGTGCAGCAGGACCGTCGCCTCGTCCACGTTCAGCGTCGCCCCGTCGCGGGCCCTGCGCAGCGCCCGCCGCATCGCAGACGCCGACGGGGACGCGACCGGCATCGTCGGGTCGGGCAGCATCGAGGGGGTGGCGTCGTCAGCAGTCACGCCGTCGATCATGCGCCATCGGCGGAGACATACGCCACAGCAGGTCAGCCGTGCGGGTACTCGTCGTCTTCCGGAACGGCCCGGGACTGCTCCACCGCGTCGGCCTCGTTGACCTCCTTGGTGCCGACCGTCTCCAGCGTCGGCGCCTCGTCCTCGTTCTCCGCCTCGTCCTCCGGCAGGACCGGGTCCGTGTCCACGGCACTCTCCTTCCGCTCCACTCCAGATTAGGCGTCTCCGGCGCTCGTGCGCGCTCGACTGTTCGGGGACACGCACGACGCACACGAGCGCCGCAGTGCCCGGTGCGGCAGGGTGGAGGGGTGAGCATCCCGGTCGAGGCCCCCGTCACGATGGCCGACCCGCAGTGGAAGCCGAGCACCAAGGCCCCGCTGCTGTGGGCGGTGAACGCCGCGCTCATGTGGCTGCCGGTGTTCGTGGCGCAGATCGTGTGGGCGGTGGTCGACGGCGCGTGGACCACCTGGCCGCACGTCACCGCGTTCGCGATGTCGGCGGCCCTGGCCCTCGCGCACGTGCTCGTCGTCCCGGGCTGGCGTTACCGGGTGCACCGCTGGGAGGTCAGCGACACCGCCGTGTACACGCGGACCGGGTGGTTCACGCAGGAACGCCGGATCGCGCCGATCACCCGCGTCCAGACCGTCGACACCGAGCGCGGCCCCATCGACCGACTGCTCGGACTGGCGACCGTCACGGTCACCACCGCGTCGTCGGCGGGTGCGGTCCGCATCGCCGCTCTCGACACCGCCGTCGCCGACGCGACCGTCACCCGGCTCACCGAGATCGCTGCGAGGAATCGGGGTGACGCCACGTGACCTTCCCCGCCCCGCAATCACCTGCACCGGGCACCGCACCACCGGAGGAGTCGGGTCCGGAAGCGCTCGCCGCCGAACAGGAACAGCCGTGGCTGCGCCTGGACAAGCGGATGCTGCTCGTGCACCCGGTGGACGAGGCCGTCAAATTTCTGCCGGTGCTCCTGATCTCCGTGGTGCTCGGCACGCAGAGCGGCAACCACTACTGGGGCCTGATCGCCCTGGCCGCACTGGTCGTGTACGCGATCGCGCGGTGGCTGACGACGAGCTACCGGATCGGACCGGTACACGTGCAACTGCGGACCGGTGTCTTCCAGCGCACGGTGCTGTCGGTTCCGCGCAACCGGATCCGTTCGGTGGACGTCGAGGCAGGGCTGCTGCACCGGGTTCTCGGCCTGTCGGTGGTCCGGATCGGAACGGGGCAACGAGCGGAGAAGTCGGGCGACTCGGCCCGGTTCGAGCTGAACGCCCTCGACGCCCGCCTGGTCCCCGCGCTCCGCGAGGCGCTGCTGTCGGGCGGGCCCACGACGATGCCCGAGGAGGCCGAGGCCGGGTCGGCGCCGCCTGCGGTGGAGATCGCGCACTGGTCACCGTCGTGGGTTCGCTACGCCCCGCTGTCGACCACCGGCGTGCTCACCGTCGCCGCGGCCGTCGGACTCGCGTTCCAGTACGGACTCGGTGAGCGGGTCGCGGACTCCGACACGATCGACAGCGGCCTGGACCTGCTGCGCGGCTGGGGTACGGCGGTGGTCGTGACCGTCGGTGTGGTCGCTCTCGTCACGGTCGCGAGCGTGCTCGCCTGTGTGCGATACCTCCTGACGTTCGGCAACCTGACGGTCACTGACGACAGGCGTGTCCTGCACGTCAGCCACGGACTGCTCCGCACCCGCCAGACCACCCTGGACCGGGCGCGACTGCGTGGCACCAGTGTCCGCGAACCGCTCCTGCTGCGGCTGGCCGGCGCGGCTCGACTGGACGCCGTCATGACGGGGGTGTCCGCCGACACGCGGTTCTCGTCGATGCTGCTCCCCCAGGCGCCGAGTCACGAGGTGCACCGGGTGGAGTCCCTGGTGCTGTCCGCACTGCGGATCCCGAAGCTGATCGGGCACGGGCCCGCCGCCCGGCGCCGTCGCTACAGCCGCGCCCTGCTGCCGGTCGCGGCGGTCGCGGTCGCGGTCGGCGTCGCGGACGCGCTCGGTGCGCCGATCGGCTGGCCGGCGTGGACCGCGGTCGCGGTGGTCGCGGTAGCGGCTGCCGCGCTCGCCCACGACCGCTCGGTCGGTCTCGGCCACGCCACACCACCGGGGCGCCTCGTCACCCGGCACGGCTCGCTCGACCGGGGGACGCACACCATCGACGCCGACGGCATCGTCGGGTGGACGGTGCGGCAGACATTCTTCCAGCGCCGCGCCGGGGTGGCGACGGTCGTCGCCGCGACCCCCGCCGGGACGGGGCACTACGAGGTGCTGGACATACCTGCCGACCGGGCGTGGACCCTGGTCGAGACCGTGACGCCCGGGGCGGGTGACATCTGGGCACGCCGTGCCCCGGAGTCCGGATGAGGTATCAGTCGCTCGCAGCCATGGACGCGGACCTGGTCGACTGCCGACGGTGCCCACGGCTGGTGGCGTGGCGCGAGCAGGTCGCCCGCGACAAACGCGCCGCGTTCCGCGACGAGACATATTGGGGACGACCGGTTCCCGGTTTCGGTCCCACCGATGCCGGCCTGCTGATCGTCGGCCTCGCCCCGGCCGCGCACGGCGCCAACCGCACCGGACGCATGTTCACAGGCGACCGGAGTGGCGACGTGCTGTATGCGGCGCTGCACGCGGTGGGTCTGGCGAATCAGCCGACCGCGGTGTCCACCGACGACGGGCTTGCGTTGCGCGGCACCCGCATCACCTCACCGGTGCACTGCGCGCCACCTGCGAACAAGCCGAGCCCGACGGAACGCGACACCTGCAGGAGCTGGCTGGACGAGGAACTCCGACTGCTCGCCCCGACCCTGCGGGCGGTGGTCGTGCTCGGTGGATTCGGTTGGAAGGCACTGCTTCCCGTGCTGGGTGACGCCGGATGGCAGGTTCCGCGGCCGGCGCCCCGATTCGGGCACGGCGCGCACGTCGAGCTCGCCGGACGCCGCCCGCTGCACCTGTTCGGCTGCTACCACGTCAGCCAGCAGAACACCTTCACCGGCCGCCTCACCCCACCGATGATCGAAGCCGTTCTCGCAGATGCGGCACGTGCCGCCGGATTGCCCGGCCGATTCGAGACGCCCTGAGCGCTTCACGGGCGGGATATTCGTTCGGAACACGAATTGCGGGCGAATGCATGTCGAGTTGTCGGCACCGTCACCCGGCGTGACAATGGCCGGGAAATCGCCGCGACCATCCGTGCCGATGAGGGGAAACCATGCCGAAACGACTCGTCGTGTGCTGCGACGGCACCTGGAACAGTCCCGACGAGAAGAATCCGACGAACGTATCGAAGATTGCGCTGGCGATTGCGCCCTCCGACGCCTCGGGTAAGGAACAGCGCACGTACTACGGCTCGGGTGTCGGCACCAGGAAGAACGAGAGATTCCGCGGCGGAGCATTCGGTGTGGGCCTGTCCCGCGACGTACGGAATGCGTATCGATTCCTCGTCGACAATTTCGAACCGGGCGACGAGATCTACTTCTTCGGATTCAGCCGCGGCGCCTTCACCGCGCGAAGCACGGCGGGGTTCGTCGCACGATGCGGAATCCTGCGTCGGGAACACACCCACCGGATCGACGAGGCGTACGCGCTGTACCGGAGCAAGAAGAAGTCCGCGGGACGAGAGGGAATCGAGTCGATCCTGTTCCGGCGCGCCTACTCCCACGAAACCTGGATCCGGTTCGTCGGCGTGTTCGACACGGTCGGCTCACTCGGAATTCCGTTGAACCTGTGGCGCCTCAGCGGGCTGATCAATCGTCGCTGGCAGTTTCACGACACCGAGCTGAGCCCGACCGTCGACTCCGCATTCCATGCGCTTGCGATCGACGAGAAACGCAGACCCTTCCGTCCGACGGTGTGGGCACCGAAGAAGGACGACACGAAAACCGGTCCGGGCGAGGACGTCACTCCGCCTCCCGACCCACGTAGGGGACGGCCGCCGCAGCAGATCGAACAGGTCTGGTTCGCCGGTGTGCACAAGGACGTCGGCGGCGGCTACGCGAAGCACTCGGCCAGTGACATCACTCTGCAATGGATGGTCGATCGCGCTCGCCGCTGCCATCTGGAATTCCGCGCCGGGGCGTTCGACGACCGTTCCTCGAACGAGGGTCAACCCGCCACCGAGGAAGAATGGCGACTCCGCGCGTACACCTCGGTCGCCCCCGACGCACTCGGCGAGCTGAACGAATCTCGCCGGGGCTTCTACAAGCTCCTTCGCGGATACAGCCGACCACTGGGCACCGGCCTCAAGGAAACCGAGTACGTCGCATCGACCGCGAAGCAACGCCTCGAACTCCCCGGCTACGCCCCGCGCGGACTGGTCAGGTACCTCGACGACTCCGACCGGATCATGGACGTGTCGACGCCGACCGTCGCACCTGCTGCCCCCGGACCACGGCAGCGTCGGCTCCCCACTTGAACAGCAGCACGATCGGCGGGAGCAGGCCGGCGGCGAGGAGAAGCAGGGTGCGCCAGTCCGCTGGCAGCAGTCCGTCCCCTCCGGGACCGCCGACCATACACACCAGGAATCCGACGAACCAGGCGACGAGCGGCCACGACGCCCGCCCGACGGTGCCGCCCACCGACCGCGCGCCCCACGCGAGCAGCACGTTCACCACGCCCGCGACGAGCGCGCTGACCGGCATCGCCACCGAGCCGAGGTGCGCAGGAAGGAAGAGCACCGCGAGCAACGCGGTCAGAAACCCGTCGAACACCAGCAGCGCCAGAAGCAGACGGTCGACGATCCCGTGCTCGGAATCGGTCGCGGCGATGGTCATGCCCTCGATCGTAGGGGGACCTCGATCAGCCCACGGGCGGGTACCCGAGCATCGTCAGCAGATTCGACTGCATGTGGACGAATCCGTGTAGCGCATCCATGTACTGGTCGTGGTGCATCTGCGAGTAGGGCCGCAACGAGTCCACGAATGCGACGATCTGGTTCTGCACGCTCCAGTTCACCACCACACCTCACTTCCCCCGACCGAGCCGTCATGACGTACGCCACAGCCTAGCCATAACTGTGGCTCACGTCACACACACTCAGTGGTGGAACGAACTGCGACTCTCCTCGTGAGCCGTACCCGAGGTCAGTCGCTGCACAGCTTCCTCCAGGTCCGCCGCGAGCAGCGCGATCTTGTCCCGCGAGATGCCGTGCCGCACCAGCACCCGCTGGATCACGGTGTCGTCCCGGCTCGGCGGCAACGGGTACGACGGAACCTGCCAACCACGCATCCGCAGCTCGTCGCTCAGCGCGTACAGCGTGAATCCCGCCGACGCCGGGTCCTTCAGGGTGTACGAGACCGCGGGCAACCCGCCGGTGCCGTTGTAGAGGATGGTGAACGGGCCCATCGCCTCGATCCGGTCCGCGAGGTCGCGGGCAGTGTCGGCACACGACTGGTGGATCCGGCGGTAACCGTCGCGCCCCAACCGGAGCAGCAGATAGTACTGCGCGACGATCTCGCCACCCGGCCGGGAGAAGTTCAGCGCGAACGTCGGCATGTCGCCGCCGAGATAGCTGACCCGGAAGACCAGGTCCTCCGGGAGCAAGTCCGCGTTGCGCCACACCACCCAGCCCACGCCCAGCGGTGCGAGTCCGTACTTGTGCCCCGACGCGTTGATCGACGCGACCCGCTCGATCCGGAAGTCCCACTCCAGATCCGGTTGCAGGAAGGGGGCGACGAAACCGCCGCTCGCGCCGTCGACGTGCACCGGGATGTCCCAGCCGTGTTCGGCCTGGATCGCGTCGAGCTCCGCGGCGATCTCCGCGACCGGTTCGTAGTCGCAGGTGTAGGTGACGCCGAGGATCGCGACCACACCGATCGTGTTCTCGTCGACATAGTCTCGCAGCTGGTGCGGCTGCAAGCCGGTCGCACCCGCTTCCAGCGGAACCTGCCGGAGCTCGACGTCGAAGTAGCGGGCGAACTTCTCCCAGCACACCTGCACCGGACCGCACACCAGGTTCGGTCGGTCCGTCGGTTTGCCCTCGGCCCGGCGACGCTCCCGCCACCGCCACTTGAGGGCCAGTCCGCCGAGCATCGCGGCCTCACTGGAACCGGTCGTGGAGCAACCGACGGTCCCGTGCCCATCCGGCGAGTTCCACAGGTCCGCGAGCAGATGCACACAGCGAGACTCGATTTCGGCCGTCTGCGGATACTCGTCCTTGTCGATCATGTTCTTGTCCATGCACAGGTCCATCAGACGATGCACCTCGTCCTCGGACCACGTGGAACAGAACGTCGCGAGGTTCTGCGCGGAATTGCCGTCGAGAGCCAGTTCGTCCCGGATCAGGGCGAAGACGACCCGGGGGTCCGAGGCGTCGTCCGGCACCCGGTACTTGGGAAGCGCCGCCCCGCTCAGCGGTGTGGAGTAGATGTCTGTGACCGCGTCGTCCTCACGGCCCCGAACCTGGTGCAGCGCCATCGGTCGTCCCTTCGCACGTGTCATCACGAACTTCGGTCAACGGCGTCAGCCTAACCGGGACACCCGTGCGGTGCGGGGTGGTACGCGAAACTACGAGAACAGATCCCGTTCCCGACCGTCTTCGGCCACCGCGCCGAGCGCGCCGCGCACGAGGACGTAGTGCTCCTCCACGAGGATCGGCTGCACGATGTCGTTGGACAGCGCGTACTCGGTACCGCTCGGAGCGACCGTCACCTGTGTCGCATGTGCCTCGAACGCCGCGACCTTCGCCGCCAGGTGCCCACGCACATCGATCGTCGTCGTCACGTCGGAGTCCGGAACGCACGGAAGCTCACCGGGTTCCGGGAGCCGCCAGCTCTCCGGGTACTCGGTGATGCACTCCAGACCCGTGCTCAGCGACGTGGCCTCGGTGACCGTCCAGTACAGCTTCGCGACGTCCCACGGCTCACCCGCGTCACCGTCCGACGCGGCCGCCTCCACCGCTGCGGTCACGACCTCGTGGACGCGGATGTGATCGGGGTGCCCGTACCCACCCTGCGGGTCGTAGCAGACGACGACCTGGGGGCGACGCTGCCGGATCACCTCGACCAGGGCAGCGATCACCTCACCGGAGTCGGCGTTCACGAACGCCCGCGGATTCCGCGCGGCGGGCGTCCCTGCCATCCCCGAGTCCCGCCACCGTCCTGCGCCCCCGAGGAACAGTGGCGCGGACACCCCGAGGTGCCCGAGAGCCGCTGTCAGTTCCAGGACCCGGTATCCACCGAGCTGGTCGGCCTCGTCCGCGACGAGCCCCGCCCAGGTGTCGCCGATGACTTCGCCCTCCTCGCCGAGCGTGCACGTCACCACCGTCACCGCGACACCCGCCGCCGCGTACCGGGCGATGGTCCCACCGGTCGTCAGCGACTCGTCGTCGGGGTGCGCGTGCACCAGCAGCAGCCGCCGGGCCGGCTCTTCCGAATCGGCGGCGGCCACGTCGTTCGTCGTCATCCCTGATTCCTCGACCAGCTCGCGGCGTCCCCGAAGATGCCGACCTCGATCGCGCCGGACAGCGTCACACCGTCCACGTCGGGGCCCGCCGCGACCACCGTGGTGTCCTGCATGATCGGTAACACGGCCGCCAGCTCCCACAGTCGCGGCTCGGCCTGCGTCATGACCTGCCCGACGTCTCCGACGCCGCGCAGCGCGTCGTCCAGCCCCTGCTGCAGCCCTGGATCGCACAGACCCGAGATGTTGCTCGGCGCTTCGGGATTCGGCTCGTCCTCGGACTCGTCGTCGGCCTCTTCCGTGGTCGCGATCGGAGTCGGAGCCGGGTTACCGGTCACCTCCGGGGTCGGGACGCCTGTCGTCGCCGGCTCCGTGCCCTCGGGCGCCGCGGGCGATGTCGCCTCGGTCGGCGCCGTCACCTCCGGCAGGGGGCACCCGTACCGCGACACCAGTGCCGTGGCCGGGTCGGCGCCCGCGCGTGCCCAGCCGACGACCGCGTCGACCCGGCCCTCGACCAGCGCCTTCCCGTACAGTTCCTCGGCCCGCATGGTGGTGACGTCGACGAGTGCGCCCGCGCCACGCAACTGATCGGCTGCCGTGTTCGCGACCGCGATCGCCGTGTCGTCGCCGGTCGTCGCACCGATCGTCAGCGACAACTGCTCACCGTTGCGGACCAGACGTGGTGGGACCTCGTGCGTCTCGCCGTCGGCAGTGCCCTCCGCCTCGGGGGCCTCGAGAACCCAGCCCGCCTCGGCGAGCAGACGCATCGCGTTGTCGTGGCCGAGCGCAGGCGGTGCCGTCGGCACGTATCCGGGCGCGGACGGCGCCAGCACCTGCGCGCGGGCGACAGTTGCGTTCGCACCCGACGGCGAACCGACCGACGCGAGCAGGTCCGGGTCGAGCACGCCGGTGAGCGCGCGCCGCACCCGCTGGTCTCCCGCGACGTCGGTGCGACCGTTGAACGTCAACTCCAGCACCCGCGGCTGCGGAGTCGTGCCTGCCCGCACACCGGGAATCGCCGACAGTTGTTCCTGCAGGGAGCCGGCACCACGCACCTGCACGACCTGGGTGTCACCGGACCGCACGGAATCGCTGATCTGCGCGTTCGAGCCGCCGCGCCGCATCAGGATCTGATCGGGTGTCGCGGGCTCGCCCCAGAAGCGGTCGTTGCGTTCGAGCAGGATCTCGTCCCGCCCGCGGTCGACGCTCTTGATGTGGAAGTGTCCACCGGACACCGGGATGTTCTCGGCCAGTCCGCGAGCGAAGCCGCCCGGGGTGTCCTTGACCAGGTGCGACGGCAGCAGGTCGGTGAAGAGCTCACGCCACGCCGGGTACGGCGCGTCCATCGTGACGGTGACGGTCTTGCCGCCTGCCGACGACGCGACGTCGTCGATCAACGCGTAACCGGCCGGGTCGACGACACCGGGCTGGCTGATCATCTGCCGCCACAGGTAGCGGAAGTCCTCCGCGGCGATGGGCGCGCTGTCCGACCACTGGGCTTCGTTGCGCAGCTGGTAGGTGATCGTGAACGGCGCCTGCGAGGTCACGTCCGCGGACACCAGCAGCGACTCGTCCGGAACCCAGTTCGTCGCGCCCGCGACGGTGTCGCTCGGCACGGGACGGAAGGGGCTGGGCAGCACCATCGAGGTGACGGCCGCGTTGACCGGCGACTGGTCCGACAGCAGGTGCGGGTTGAAACCTTGTCCGATCTCGTCGATCCCGACGACGATCGTGTTCTTGGTGGGAACCGTGGTGGTGGGTTTCGGGCTGTCGGTGCTCTCCACCGGCGGGGGCGGATTCGCGGTGCATCCCGCAACGGCGAGTCCGGCGACCATCAGTGCCGCGATCGACAGAATCCCCCGCACCCACCAATTCCTTTCCTAATGCGGCTACGCCGCCTGTGCGCGTTTTCGGTAGCTCTGGCTACCGAAAACGCGCACAGGCGCGAGAGCGCACTTTACAGCGCGGCCTTGTCACGGGACTTCGCGCGCGACCGCTCGCGGGCGCGGTCGGTCTGCGACAGGTGCACCTTGCGCACGCGGACAGCCTCGGGGGTGACCTCGACGCACTCGTCACCGGCGCAGAACTCCATCGCGGCCTCGAGGGTCAACTCGATCGGCTTCGCGAGGGTCTCCGTGGCGTCGGCGGTCGCCGAGCGCATGTTGGTGAGCTTCTTCTCCTTGGTGACGTTGATGTCGAGGTCCTCGGCGCGCGGGTTGATGCCCACGACCATGCCCTCGTACGTGTCGGCACCCGGATCGACGAAGAACGTTCCACGATCGGCGAGCTGGATCATCGCGAACGGCGTCACCGAGCCGGAGCGGTCGGAGACCAGCGAGCCGGTGTGGCGGGCGCGGATCTCGCCGGCCCACGGGCCGTAGCCGTGCGACACGGCGTTGGCGATGCCGGTGCCACGGGTCTCGGTGAGGAAGTCGGTACGGAAACCGATCAAGCCACGGGACGGGACGATGAACTCCATACGGACCCAGCCGGTTCCGTGGTTGGTCATCTGCACCATCTTGCCCTTGCGGTTCGCGAGCAGCTGGGTGATCGCGCCGAGGTGCTCCTCGGGGGTGTCGATGGTCAGCTCCTCGAACGGCTCGTGCACCTTGCCGTCGACCTGACGGGTGACGACCTGCGGCTTGCCGACGGTCAGCTCGAAGCCCTCACGGCGCATCTGCTCGACGAGGATGGCCAGCGCCAGCTCACCACGGCCCTGCACCTCCCACGCGTCCGGGCGTCCGATGTCGAGGACGCGCAGCGACACGTTGCCGATCAGCTCGGAGTCGAGGCGCGACTTGACCATGCGGGCGGTCAGCTTGTGACCCTTGACGCGGCCGACGAGCGGCGAGGTGTTGGTGCCGATGACCACGGAGATCGCGGGCTCGTCGACGGTGATCGTCGGCAGCGCGACCGGGTTCTCGGCGTCGGCGAGGGTGTCGCCGATCATGATCTCGGGGATGCCCGCGACGGCGACGATGTCACCGGCGACGGCGAGCTCGCCGGGCTCACGGGTAACGCCAACCGTCTTGAGCAGCTCGGTGATCTTGACGGTCTTCACGCCGTCGGCGTGCATCCACGCGACCTGCTGGCCCTTGCGGAGCTGACCGTTGTGGATGCGGACCAGCGCGAGGCGGCCGAGGAAGTCGGACGCGTCGAGGTTGGTGACGTGCGCCTGCAGCGGTGCGTTCTCGTCGCCCTTGGGCTCCGGGACGTGCTTCATCAGGACGTCGAAGAGGACGTCGAGGTTCTCGGTGTCGGGCGCCTGGCCGTCCTCGGGACGGTTCAGCGACGCCTTGCCCTCACGGCCGGAGGCGTACAGGACGGGGAGGTCGAGCAGCGCCTCGGCGGCCTGCGCGGCGTCGTCGTCCAGGTCGGACGCGAGGTCGAGCAGCAGGTCCTGCGACTCGGCGACGACCTCCTCGATACGGGCGTCGGGACGGTCGGTCTTGTTCACCACGATGATGACCGGCAGCGACGCGGCGAGCGCCTTGCGGAGCACGAAGCGGGTCTGCGGGAGCGGGCCCTCGGACGCGTCGACGAGCAGGACGACACCGTCGACCATGGACAGGCCGCGCTCGACCTCGCCGCCGAAGTCGGCGTGGCCGGGGGTGTCGATCACGTTGATGACGGTGACCGTGCCGTCCTCGTTGTGGCGGTGCACCGCGGTGTTCTTCGCGAGGATCGTGATGCCCTTTTCGCGCTCCAGGTCACCGGAGTCCATGACGCGGTCGACGAGCTCGGCGCGCTCGGCGAAGGCGCCGGACTGCCGGAGCATCGCGTCGACGAGGGTGGTCTTGCCGTGGTCGACGTGCGCGACGATGGCGACATTGCGGAAGGTGGTGCTGGGCACGCTGTGCTCTCCTGGCTGTGGACGATTCCGCCACGCGAAACGGCAATCGCACGGCTCGGTTGGCCGCGTCGCGAATGCGAATCCGGGCAGCACAGAACGTCTGCGCAGGCATTGCGGCCAGTTGGATACTACCCGCCCAGGCCAATCGCTTCTAAATGTGCAACCGGGATCACTGTCGTGTGGTAGTCCCGCCGCGTCGTATCCGGCGACCGGACGAGGGCGTTGTCAACCCACGTGCGAGGTGGTCAACTGGGTCCCGACCCGCATCCGCGGGCACGCGACGGGCAGGAGGGGCCGCGCCGAGCATGGGCAAGGTCAAGGCGAAGAAGGTGTCGGGCCTCACACCGAAGAAGAAGTGCTGCCGCAGCAAGAAGCGGTGCCTGAAGTGTCCCGTCGTCATCATGCGGATGAAGAAGCTGGAGAACGCCGGGGTCACCGGCAAGGACCTCGAGAAGGGGCTGAAGAAGGCCCGCGCCGCCTGAGCTCGGCTACCCGCGGGCGAGGAGTTCGACCAGCGCAGGCAGCCAGGCTCGGTCGTTCGGCACGAGATCGACGTCCGCCAGTTCGGCGGCGTCGACCCACCGCACGGCGGCATGCTCGAGCGCGACCGGGACCCCCGACTTCAGTTCCACGACGTACGCCCGCAGCACCATCTCGTTCGGCAGCGGCACCTCGACGCCGACCCGAGCGCCGACGACGGTCTCGATGCCGAGCTCTTCGCGCAGTTCACGGCGCAGACCCTCGGCCGGCGTCTCACCTCGTTCGATCTTGCCGCCGGGCAGCTCCCACCGGCCGGCCAGCACCGGCGGGCTCACCCGTTGGGCGAGCAGCAGACGCCCGGAGTCCACGAGAGCGGCCGCGGCCACTTCCTGCCTGTCGTCCCTGTCGCTCGTACCCGTCCCCATGGGACCATCATGACCATGGCCGAGTTGCTGAGCGACGCCGAGGTCACCGACGCACTGACCGGGCTGCCCGAGTGGCGGCGCGAGGGCGCCATGATCGTCCGTACCGTCGAACTACCCACGTTTCCCGACGCGATCACCGTCGTCGACCGGGTCGCGGAGGTCGCCGAGGCGAGGAACCATCACCCCGACATCGACATCCGCTGGCGCACGCTCACGTTCCGGTGCTCCACCCACTCCGAGGGTGGAATCACCGATCTGGACGTGTCGCTGGCTCGGGAGATCGATCGCCTCGCCGCGAGCTGACCCTCCCGGCGTAGATCACCCACAGGAAGAAGGCCGCCGTGCCGAGCACGTCGACCGCGCCGAGCCACGCCAACAGGCCGGGCCGGGAGATCAGCCAGATCGAGTCCTGATGGAAGCTGAGCACCCACGGCACGCCGACCAGGATCGACGCCATCGACACGCCCGCGAGGATCTTCGATCCGAGTCTCTCGGACAGCGGGCCGTGCACCAGCCAGATCGCCATCGGGATCAGCCACACCCAGTGGTGTGACCACGAGATCGGCGAGAGCAGCAGTCCGAAGAGCTGGACGATCACCAGGGTTCCGAGCAGGTCGTCGCGGCCGAGTGACCGCCACGCGAACCAGGCGAGGGCTGCGGCGAGCACGACGGCGCAGATCCACACCGGGCCGGTGCCGACGTCGTGACCGGCGACGCGACTGATGGCACCGCGCAGGGACTGGTTCCACACCGAGCCGACCGGCCCGATCCGTGAGGCGTCGCCGAGCAACTGCTCGAAGTACGTGCGGGCCTCGCCACCGATCAGCAGGTAGCTGACCGCGACGGTGCCACCGAACGCGACCGCGGCGAACACCGCGTCCTTCCAGCGGCGCCGGAGGACGAAGTACAACCCGGTGACGGCCGGAGTGAGTTTGATGCCCGCCACGAATCCGACCATTCCACCCGCGATCCACCAGCGCGTCGAGCGCACCGCGACGATCGCGCCGAGCGCGAGGAAGACGTTGACCTGCCCGTAGTCGAGGGTGGTGCGGACCGGTTCGGTCCACATCCCGATCGCGGTCCAGACGAGGGCGATGGACGTCCAGCGCCGGTCGAGACCCCGGGTCCAGGGGGTCCGGGTGCCGTGCAGGAGCTCGATGCTCATCCGGATCAGCAGGTAGAGCGCAGCGATCGTCGCTAGCTGCCAGGCGATGCCGACCAGGCCGAAGGGCAGGTAGTGCAGCGGGTAGAACACGAGCGCCGCGAACGGCGGATAGGTGAACGGCAGCGGGAAGTCCGGCGTCTCCTCCGAGTAGGTGAAGTCGTAGAGGTTGCCGTGCCCGAGTGCCGCCGAGCCGTCGACGTACACGTGCAGGTCGACCAGGTTCATGCCGTTGGCGCTGAGCAGGGTCCACGCCATCCGCAGTGCGACCGAGACGAGAAGAAGCAGCGGCGCGAAACGCAGGACCCTGTCGATCCGTGTCCGGGTGCCGCTGTCCGCGGCGGCGTCGGGCGCCTGCGACGCGGGGGTCGTCTCGGACACTGTGCTCGTGTTCTCCAGTGGTGATGGTGTGTCTGCCGGCCGACCGGTCGAGATCGTCGGGCGATCCGACCGGTTTCGGTCGTCGGCGAGCCTACGGCAGAGACCGCTGTGCCCGGCGCCAGGCGGCCACCGCTCGTAACAGTTGCATCAACAACCACAGGAATCACACGCGTCACACGCTATGGTCGGGACGTCGGTCACGCCGAACCTACGGGTGAGTACACTTCCGCGGTGTTCGCCCCTCGCACATGTGAGACGGACAAACGCCAAACGCTGTACAACGCCAGAAGCCCTGCATAGAGTGACCCCTCGATACCGAGGGGCCTGCTGGGCCAGTCGTCGCCTTAGGGACGCCGACGTTTGACGACAAGGATGGGGACACCGTGCTTCGTACGCGAGCAACGCGCACATCGATCATTGCGCTGGCAATTGCCGCCGCCGCAGTCGCGCTACCCGTGAGCGCGTCCGCCGAGACCACGGTTCCGCAGATTCCGGAGGGCCTGGACATCAAGGCACTCGCCTCTCTCGCGCCCGCGATCGTCGGTGCCGCGGCCGGACCTGTCGACCTCGGTGCGACGGACATCGCGAGCCCGCAGGCAGACCTGCTCGCCCAGGCGAAGGCGCTGCTCGCGTCCTCGAACCTGCCGCCGGAGACCAAGGCGACGCTCAACCGCGTCATCACCTTCCTCGACGGCAGCGGCGGTGGCGGCCCCGAGCTGCCCCCGGAGAACGGCCCGGTCATCTCGCAGTTCCTGTACCCGACCATCGGCGAGGGCTGCATCGGCGGCACCTCCGATTCGATCGGCGCCGCCCTCGCGGTGCCCGGTCCCGCGCACCTGCCCCCGCCGGGACCGAAGGCCGGCGAGGCCGGATTCGTGTTCACCGCGCTGGGTACCAGCAAGGCCACCGAAAAGCAGCCGGTCCCGATGGTCGTCGACTGGGTCAACATCGACCACCCGAAGAACGGCCGCACCGAGCTGACCACCGCGTCGCGGATCAACCCGGACGGCCCGGCAACGCTGTCCGGCATCGCCGAGACCGGCCAGGGCCGCGTTCTCGCCGTCGTCTCCGGTGGGCTCACCACGGAGTCCGAGGGCGGCGCCGCCGTCACGTGCAGCTTCCTCCCGACGGTCGGGACCGTGTACGTCCCCTGATCGATCAACTCCACGAAGGCCCCCTCGCAGCAGCGAGGGGGCCTTCGTGCATCCCGGGAGGTTTCGACACGGGTCGTGGACCGCGCGGAACCGTGGTAGACCGAGGCATGGCCACTCCAAGGCGCTCCCTCAAGTCCGTCCGGTCCAGTCGGTCGATCCTGTCCATCCGATCCGAGGGTTCGATCCTGTCGATCGGGTCCGCCTATTCGATCCTCTCGATCGGCTCCGCCTTCTCTATCCTCTCGATAGGGTCGATCGGATCCGCCGGTTCCGCACTGTCCTCCGGTTCCTTCGGCAGCCTCGGTTCCGCGCTGTCGGGCCTGTCCCGGTGGTCGGTGCTGTCCTGGCGGGCCGACGGCGAGAGCCCCGGAGACCGGCCACTGCACGTGCTGGCGGAGGAACCGGAGCTGGCGGCGTCGCCGCTGTACCACACTCAAACCTGAACCGAATCCCGCGTCTTTCCAACGGGTTTCGGCCGACACCGATGGAGGACCCGTGACCCTGCCCGGCAACGACGCCACACTCGCCCCGACCGGAGACCGCTGGAGCAGGGCGGAATTGGAGCAGGCGTTCGCCGGCTACCAGCGCACGGTGGAGACCGCGAAGGAGACCGGCAACTGGGATCTGTTCGCGGAGATGTTCACCGAGGACGCGAACTACGTCGAGCACGCGTACGGCACGTTCGCCGGGCGCGAGGAGATCCGTCCGTGGATCAATCGCACGATGACGAGCTTCCCGGGCAGCCACATGACAGCGTTCCCGGCGCTCTGGTACACGATCGACGAGGACCGTGGCTGGGTGATCTGCGAGATCGACAACCCGATGTGCGATCCGGGCGACGGATCGAGCCACGCCGCGTCGAACCTGACGATCCTGCACTACGCGGGCGACGGCCTGTGGTCGTGCGAGGAGGACGTCTACAACCCGATGAAGTTCCTGACGATGGCCAAGAACTGGTGCCGTGCCGCCGAAGCCGCGGGCACCCTCCCCGACGAGGCGCGCCGGTGGCTCGCGAAGTTCGGCGGCTGACGGCGACCGATCAGACGCTCTGCTGCTCCCCTGCCGCGCCACTCGAGCCCGCGGAGATCTCCTCGTACAGGTTGGCGGCGACGGCGTAGACGAGATTGATGATGATGTCCATCGGTGTTGGGCTCCCTCTCGATTGTGAAACGTCTGCTCCGTACGTCGTACACATCCGCCTCATCCGTTACGGCCGGGCTACGCTCGGAACATGAAGCGCGCAGCAGCAGCACTGTTCACCGCGACCGCCGTCGCCCTCGCCGTCGCGGGGTGCACCTCCGACAGCGAGAGCAGCGACACCGTCACCACCACGGCGGGCCTCCTCGACCGCGCGTCGGACGCCGTGAGTTCGGCCGCCGACGCCGCTCAGGGGGCCATCTCGTCGGCGCAGTCGGCAGCCGAGGGGGTGAAGTCGTCCGCGCAGTCCGCGGCCGCCAACCTGACCAGCCGCGCGAGCGGTGCCGTCGACGCCGTGCAGGCGGGGACGTTCGTCGCGGCGTTCCGGGCCGGCTACTCCGACCTCGCCGAAGGCCGCGACGACGCCGCGATCGAGGACATCTACGCCGAGACCTGCGCCGCGATCGACGCGAACGTGGACGAGGCCACGGTGGTGTCGGAACTCCAGGTCCGCGCGGGCAACGGCGGCACCGAGGCAACGCCGCAGCAGGCGCAGCAGATCTACAACATCGCCAAGCCGCTCTGCTGAACGACAGCCGGCCGGTGGTCGCTCAGGCGAGCGACCACTGGCCGTAGTCGGCCTTGAGGATCGTGTTGCGGTCGATTCCGATCCCGTCGATGGACCGCTTGTCGATCTCGAACTGGTGCAGGTGCGCGGCGGGATGGACGTATCCGTCGGGTGTCCCCCAGTCGTGCTGCCAGAAGAACGATCCCGCCCCGACCGCGCGCAGGGCGTCGATGGTCCCGGAGTTCGCGTAGACGCCGGTGTTCTCGTGCCCGATCACCGACTCCCAGCCGAGAACGTAGGGCAGGACCTTCGCGACGATGTCCACACCGCTCGGGTTGTCGTCGATGGACGTGTAGATCGGGCGTCCCTCGGGTCCACCTGCCGCGCGGTGCAGTTCGAGCCCGCGGTTCGCGTGATCGACACCCGCCGCGAAGCCGCCGCGCCAGTCGGCGGTGGCTCCCTTGCCGAACTGGTAGCAGGAGACGACCTCCAGTCCGGCCGCTGTCAGCGCGGACGCCTCGTCGGCGCGTATCGGCTTGCCGAGCATCCATTCCGCGCCCGGCCTGCGGTCGGAGACGTAGCGGATGGCGCCGACGTGACCGGCGGCGCGGATCGCCTCGGCGGACGGCACCCCGCCGGAGTAGTCGACGAGAGTGCCGAGGGGGGCCGCGGACGCGGTGGCCCCGACGGCCGTGGCGCCCAGTGCCGCCGCGCCGAGCGCGGCCGAGCCCACTGCGGCGTACCGGAAGAGTTCACGACGGCTTACCTGCACTGGTTCCTCCGCTTCGTCGAGTCGCCCGGAGCTGGTGGCGCGCTGCTCCGACGGGCGCCGAACCGATCGAGTGAATTGCACCACAGCACAGTGGTGCACGCCAGCCACAGGGAGCTCGTCCCGTCTCTCCCGTCACCGGCTGCGAGGGTTCGGCGGTACGGATCGGCGGTAGGCTCGGAACGTATCCGAAGGGCAGCCGACCAGCACGACAACCTCCCCGAGGAGGGTGGGCCATGGCGAAGGAAGCGTGGTGGGTGATCGCACCCGAGAGCCCGTTCACATTCGAACAACGCCCCAACGGTGACCTCGTCGTCGCGAGCACCGAGGGAACCGAGGAGCACGTTCTCCACGGCTACGAGTGGATGCACATCGCCCCGGACGATCCCGCACACCGGATCAAGGTGCACGGCGAGGGACCGCCGCCGTTCGGCAGTTGGGTCCGATTCGAGGTGTGACGGCTCACCGCAGACCGCCCGGCGCAGGCGACTGTCCAACTCTTGACCGCCTGACCTCGGACAACTGTCCAAGTCGCGCGAATCTGAGGGTTCCATAAGTTCCGGCCGCGAAAGCCTGTCCGGACGCCCCTGTGGCACGTAGCCTCCCTGCGGGGGTCAACACGGGGGACTCGAGTCCCCCGTGTCGACGGGCGCTCGATCGCCCAACTACGGGGAGGACCGGAAACGTGCTGAAACAACTCACCCTCAGGCCGATGCTGGCCGCGGCAGTGATCGTGCCGCTCTGGGCGGGAACGCTCACGGACGCCGTCACGTGTCGGGACTGGGAGGTGCGAGCGCGGCGGCGGTGGATCGCGGCGATCGCGTTGCTGCCGCCGTTCGGCTCGGCGGCGTGGCTGGCATTCGGCCGCCCGCGCGGACCGGTCGCGATCCCCGATCAGCCGATGCACCCGTCGATGTACTGGGCGATGCAGCGCGAACTCGAGCGCGACATCGCCGCCTTCGAGAACGGCAGCTTCACGACAGGGTGACGTGCCAGACGAGTGCGGCCGCGAGCGCGCCCACTCCGTTGAGCGACCAGTGCAACGCGATGGGCGCGAGCAGGCTGCCGCTGCGGCGACGCAACCAGGTGAACGCGACGCCGGCGATCGCGGTCGCCACGACAGCGCCCGCGATGCCTGCGATCTGCCCGAACACTCCGCCACCAAGGATCCCGGTGAGGCCCTGGTTTCCGGTGGTCAGCCCGAGCGACGACGCGATGTGCCAGAAGCCGAACAGGAGTGATCCGGCGGCGAACACGCCGCGGGCGCCCCAGACGCGTTCGAGCGTTCCGTGCAGAACCCCCCGGAACGCCAGCTCCTCGGGGATCACCGTCTGCAGCGGGATGACGATCATCGACGCGATGAGCGCGCCGGACACCGTCGCGTACCGGTTGCTGAGGAAGAACTGGCGCGTCAGCGGGAGCGCGATGGCCACGGCGACCACCGTGAGGACCAGCGCAACCGCGCCGAGCGCGTAGAGGGTGCCGCGGCGCCAGTGGCGCGGCGACAGTCCGAGTTCGGCCCACCCGAGTCCCCGGCTCCACGCGAGTCCGAGGAGAACGGCCGCCGCGATCGGGACCGCGGCCATCGACGCCCACACCGTGGTGAAGTGCGCGATCAGGTTCGTGCACACCAGCACGGCGACCACGACCGCGACGTCGAGGTACGCGTGGAACCGCGGGCGGTGGACGGCGATCGTTTCAGGCACCCCGCCCAGTGTACGGACCCCACGATGAGGGAAGGGCCCGTATGATCCCCGGCTTCGTCACACTCACCGCGCAGGTTTAGCCTGGGTCCCGACCTTCACACCCCATGCCCAGGAGTAAACGACGATGGCCGACTTCCTCTACGAGGACCTGCTGCCGATCGGTGAGGACACCACCGAGTACCGGCTGCTGACCAGCGAGGGGGTGTCTACGGTCGAGGGGCCGGACGGGCGCACCTTCCTGAAGGTCGAGCCGGAGGCGCTGCGGCTGCTCACCGAGACGGCCCTGCACGACATCTCCCACTACCTGCGCAGCGATCACCTGACGCAGCTCGCGAGCATCCTGGACGACCCCGATGCGTCGAACAACGACAAGTTCGTCGCGCTCGATCTGCTGAAGAACGCGAACATCGCGGCCGCGGGCGTGCTGCCGATGTGCCAGGACACGGGCACGGCCATCGTCATGGGCAAGCGCGGACAGCAGGTGCTCACCCCCGGTGACGACGAGGAGTCGATCGCGCGCGGCGTGTACGACGCGTACACCCGGCTGAACCTGCGGTACTCGCAGAACGCTCCCATCACCATGTGGGAGGAGAAGAACACCGGCAACAACCTGCCCGCGCAGATCGAGCTGTACGCGGACACCGCGAAGGGCCACGAGAACTCCTACAAGTTCCTCTTCATGGCGAAGGGTGGCGGGTCGGCGAACAAGTCGTACCTGTACCAGGAGACGAAGGCGATCCTGAACCCCGACTCGATGATGCAGTTCCTCGAGGCCAAGATCCGCTCGCTCGGCACCGCGGCCTGCCCGCCCTACCACCTGGCGATCGTCGTGGGCGGCACGTCTGCGGAGTTCGCGCTGAAGACGGCGAAGTACGCGTCGGCGCATTACCTGGACGAGCTCCCGACCGAGGGCGCGATCACCGGCCGCGGATTCCGCGACCACGAGCTCGAGAAGAAGGTCTTCGAGCTCACCCAGAAGATCGGCATCGGCGCGCAGTTCGGCGGCAAGTACTTCTGCCACGACGTCCGCGTGATCCGGCTCCCCCGCCACGGCGCATCGCTGCCCGTCGCGATCGCCGTGTCCTGCTCCGCGGATCGCCAGGCCAAGGCCAAGATCACCCCGGAGGGCGTGTTCCTCGAGCAGCTCGAGTTCAACCCCGGCCGCTTCCTGCCGGAGGTCACCGACAGCCAGCTCGACGCCGAGACGTCCGGCGTCTCGGGCACCGGCAAGGGCGCCGCGGTGAAGATCGACCTGACCAAGCCGATGCCGGAGATCCTGGCCGAGCTGTCCAAGCACCCGGTCAAGACGCGGCTGTCGCTGACCGGCCCGCTGGTCGTCGCCCGCGACATCGCGCACGCGAAGATCAAGGAGCGCCTCGACGCAGGCGAGGAGATGCCGCAGTACCTGAAGGACCACCCGGTGTACTACGCCGGCCCGGCCAAGACCCCCGAGGGTCTGGCGTCCGGTTCGTTCGGCCCGACCACGGCCGGCCGCATGGACTCGTACGTCGAGCAGTTCCAGGCCGCGGGCGGATCGATGATCATGCTCGCGAAGGGCAACCGCTCCAAGCAGGTCACCGATGCCTGCAACTCGCACGGCGGCTTCTACCTCGGCTCGATCGGCGGCCCTGCAGCGCGCCTCGCCCTCGACTGCATCAAGAACGTCGAGATCGTCGAGTACGAGGAGCTCGGCATGGAGGCGGTCTGGAAGATCGACGTCGAGGACTTCCCGGCGTTCATCGTCGTCGACGACAAGGGCAACGACTTCTTCGCCCACACCGGCGAGGTCACCCTGACGGTGGGCAAGCGTCCCGGCCTCTGACACGAGAGCGCACCAGACAACGGCCCGGCGGGATCTCCCGCCGGGCCGTTGCCGTACCTCGAGTCGTTCACGGCAAGCGCCTGACCTCCAGCGTGATCAAGGGCTACACGATCGTCCGGGAGCCGTCCGGCGAAAGCCTGGCAAGGCGACCGTTCTCGTCCAACACGATGGACGTACTGCCGTCTGCGGCGCGATCGGCGGCATGGTTGCCCGTACGGAGTGATTCCGCGAGCCTGTCCGCGATGTCGGCATTGAACGCCACGCCTTCTTCGGAGGACAGCTCGTTCAGTGCGATTCGGCCGGCGAGCGCGACATCGACGCGCCGCCGGACCACCTCCTCCGCTGCATCTGCCACGGCACCTCCCGACGTTGTGGGATCACGTCGAACGTGACCACATGGCGCCACACCTCACCAGGACTGGCCCGCGGGCTGTTTTACCGTCGCGTTGAGCCGGTTCCACACGTTGATCAGCGCGATCTGCATGATCAGCGCGGCAAGCTGGGGTTCGTCGTAGTGGTCGGCCGCGTCGTCCCACACGTCGTCGGGGACCGCGTCGGGCCGGTCGGCGAGCCGGGTGACCGATTCGGTGAGCGCCAGAGCGGCCCTCTCGGCGTCGGTGAAGTGCGGGGACTCCCGCCACGCCCCGACCGCGAACACCTTCGTCGTGTCGAACCCGTCCGCGACGAGCTCCGCGGAGTGCATCTCCACGCACACGCTGCACCCGTTGACCTGGCTGGCCCGCAGGTGCACCAGATGGACGGTGCTCGCAGGCAGTCCCGTGTTCTCGGTGGTCCGTCCGACCGCCTGCAGCGCCGCCACGGCGCCGGGCAGCACGATCGCCGGGTTGTTCATCCGTGCCTTCATCTCGATCTCCTGTCACATCCGGTGTTCGGTGTCCGTCATTCCTCTGACGGATGAAGACGGGAGAATGTGACAGCGTGACGAACACCGAAGATCTGGCACGTCGGTTCGAGGAGCATCGCGACCACCTCCGGGCGGTGGGGTTCCGGATGCTCGGGTCGACGGCCGAGGCCGACGACGCAGTGCAGGAGACGTGGCTGCGTCTGAGCCGCTCCGACACGGACGACGTCGCGAACCTCGGCGGCTGGCTCACCACCGTGCTCAGCCGTGTCTGCCTGGACATGTTGCGGGCTCGCAGCGCCCGGCACGAGGTGCCCCTGGATGCGCCGGCGCTTCCGGAACCCGGCGAGACCTCGGATACAGGACCGGAAAGCGAAGCGCTGCTTGCCGATTCGATTGGTGTCGCACTTCTGGTCGTCCTCGACACCCTCGCGCCCGCGGAGCGTCTCGCGTTCGTGCTGCACGACCTGTTCGGCATGCCGTTCGACGACGTCGCCCGGGTCGTCGACCGCTCCCCCGCCGCGACACGGCAGCTCGCCAGCCGGGCCCGCCGGCGGGTCCAGGGCGGGTCGGCCGACACCGCCGACACCCGACGACGCGACCGTGTCGTCGAGGCGTTCCTCGCCGCCTCCCGGGAGGGCCGATTCGAGGACCTGCTGGATCTGCTCGATCCCGACGTCGTGCTGCGTGCGGACGCGGTGGCCGTCACCACCTCCGGTGCGGCCGCCGCACACGGCGCCCCGCCGCTCGCACCGGAGATGCACGGCGCCCTCGCCGTCGCGGCGACGTTCAGCGGTCGCGCGAAGGGGGCGCAGGTCGTGGTGGTCGACGGCGTGACCGGCGTCGCCTACGCGCCGGGTGGCCGTCCGCGCGCCGTATACACGTTCACGATCGTCGGGGACCGGATCGTCGCCGTCGATGCGGTCGCCGACCCCGGGACGATCGCCGACCTGGACGTCGTCCTCGGCTCCGGTGCGTGAGCGCCGTCGCGGTGCCACGATGAAGGGATGCGCCGGGCGGCGTGCTCCGACCGAAGGAGAACCAGTGAACCCCGAAGTGTCCGAATCCGACCCGTCGCTGTCGCCGAACAAGCGCGCGGTACTCGCCTACGTCGAGGGATTCCGCACCGGCGACCACAGCGCGATCCTCGACTTGCTCACCGACGACGTCACCTGGGAGATGCCGGGCGACTTCTCGATCACCGGCAAGGACGCCTTCGACAAGGAGATCGAGAACGAGGCGTTCACCGGCACCCCGACGCTGACGGTGATCCGGATGGTCGAGGAGGGTGACGTCGTCGTCCTCCTCGGGACGGTGGAGGCCCGGTTCGCGGACGGCGGCACCTTGAACGGCATCTTCAGCGACTACTTCCACTTCCGGGACGGCAGGATCCGCAGGATCGAGTCGTACCAGGTGGACAACCGCTGAGCGCCCCCGTGTCGGCGTCCGCACCTAGACTCGCGCCCATGCCGACCGAGGTGTCTCGCGATCAGGTGCTGGCCTTCCGCTGGCATGCCCATCAGTTGGATCGGGCTCCCGGTTCGGCGGCGGATGCCGCCGACTGCGATGTGCTCGACCTCGGTGTGCAGAACACCGGTCCGGACGGTGCGGCGTGGGCACTGCGGCTGCGCGGCGCCCCGCCCGCGCGGGGTGACGAACTGGCGCTCGCTTGGACCCTGCGGGGAGCGCCGCACTGCTACCGCCGGGTGGACCTGCGTCAGGTGGCGGTGGCGACGGCGCCGTTGTCCGAGGCGGATGCGGCGAAACGGATCTTCGACGCGAACCGTCCGCTGAAGGCCGCCGGCATCCCGACACTCGACGCGTTGCGCGCCGTCGCCGCCGAGATGCGCGACATCGTGCGGGAGCCGACGGTCAAGGGTGCGATGTCCACGGAACTCGCGGACCGGATGAGCGAGCCCTACCTCCGCTTCTGCAAGCCGTGCAACGCAATTCATTTGTACGAGATGCCCTTCCGACTCGCCGCCCTACAGGCGGGGCTCGAACTCCAACCGGACACCTCGCCGCCCGTACTCGAACGGATCCCCGGCTGGCGGGCGAAGCCGTACTCGCGGCCGGGCACGGATGCGGACCCACGTTTCGACGTGATCCGCGGGTACCTGAGGTTCTTCGGGCCCAGCGAACCGAAGGCGCTGGCCGCGTACATCGATGCACCGGTCAAGGACGTCAAGGCACACTGGCCGGAGGATGCCGTCGACGTCACCGTCGACGGCGCGACACGATCGATCCTCGCCGACGATCTCGGGGCACTGCTGGAATCCCCCCGCGACGGCTCGGTGCGGCTGCTCGGCCCGTTCGACCCGTACCTCCAGCTCAAGGACCGCGAACTCCTCGTCCCGGACGAGGCGGGACGCAAGGCCCTGTGGCCGACGCTCGGCAGGCCCGGGGCGGTGGCTGTCGGCGGAGAACTGGTCGGACAGTGGCGTCCCCGGACCACGGGGAAGAAGCTGGCGATCGAGCTGACGCCGTGGCAATCGATATCGAAGGCCGTCCACGCCGCAGTCGAGGATCAGGCCGAGGCGCTCGCCGAGTTCCGCGGGGTCGGGTTCGCCGGCCTGCGAACGCCGTGAGGCCCGGCGGAGCGTGTGCTCCACCGGGCCTCACGAGGTTCGTGTACTCGGTCTCCCGCGCTACGGACCGACGGCCAGCAGGCTCGCCAGTTCGGCCGCGGCCTCGTCGCCGACGTAGGGCTTCAGTGCGTCGAAGATGTAGGTCGACATGGGTGACTCCGTTCGTCGTTGCGCCGGCACCGGTTCTCGGCACCACCACGGCCACCGTAGCGGCGCATTCGAAGCGTTGCCACGACCTCAGCCCGGATCACGGGCTGCCCGACGACGAGTTCGCGGCGCTGACCTGGCGGACGGCGTCTCGGAGAAATTCTTCGTACCGGTCCGTGTCGGGCACGACCGCGGGTGAGGTGGCAACCGAGATCGTGACCCGGTCACCGATGCCGTGCACACCGTGGGTGAGCCCCATGAAGGCGGACAGCGCGGGGAATCCGGCGGTGAACCGGACCGCGCCGCCGCCGAGGGCCAGGTCGGCGGGGCCGCGGTCCACGCTGGAGACCACGGTGTTCCCCGTGACCTCGTCCGGGACTGCGGTGAAGTCGAACTGGTCGATCCCACGGCGCAGCAGTGGCGCAGGCACCGCCGCCGTCGCCCGTTCCTCGACCGCTCTCGACGGGTGGTCGGCGCGGAGTCGCTGTGCCCGCAAGGAGGCCGCGATCGTCAGTGCCCGCTGTCGGAGATCGGCGATCTCCGGGTGCAGGTCGACGGTGACGTTGCAGAAGTGGTTGCGTGCGGCCGATCGACCCGACCGCGCCACCGTGACCTCCGCGGCCGCACCGTGTTCGGCGACCGCCTCCGCGGCGTACCGGGACAGAGCCACCGAGACGGCGGTGAGCACCCCCACCGTGACGGTGACCCCCGGTCCGCGCAGATCCGCGGAGGGAACGACCACCGTCCGAATCTCACGTCGCCAGTCGGGAGTGCCGTTCGTGACCAGTGTGCTTCTACTGGAAGGCTTCTCCGGGATGACGCCGGATTCGGTGTCGAGATTCCGCTGCCGGTGCGCGAGGTAGGCCGGACGCATTCGGAGCACCAGCCGCGCGAGGTTCACCGGAATCTCACCGAGCGCCACGGCAGTTGCGAGGGCGGGCCGCCACCGACCGACCGTCGGAGACGGCGGCAGCGGGGTGTCCGTGAACAGGAGTCGGGCGATCTCCGCGGTCCGGCGCCCGTCACCGAGCGCGTGCGCCACCTGGAGCACGGCGACGACGGCGTCGCCTCTCCCCTCCGGCGCTTCGGACACCGGGCCGAAAAGATGCAAACGCCAAGGCGATTCGGTCGGATCGAGGGAATCGGTCAGCAGTCCGGCGACGTCGCCGCGGCACTGCTCCCAGGAACGCGGCCCGTCGTGCACCACGACCAGAGACGGGTCGGGCTCCATCGGCGTCCACCACGGGACGTCGAGCCGGAACGGGACCTCCCGAATCTGTAGGCAGAGATCAGGGATCTGCCTCGCCCGCACCAGCAGTGAGGCAGCGAGCCGGTCCAGAGGCTCCGCCGCGTCGAAGCAGTACAGCAGGAACTGGTCCGTCGGAATGCGGCGGGAGATCCAGTACGACTGCGCATCGGGGAAGGTCATCCGCGGCATTCCGGCGACGATAGCAGCGACCCGGGAAAGACCGCAGGCCGGGCAGCGCGCACTCATGTCATCCGCTGGGTAGCGTTGCGGCCATCCGACACGGGAGGAACAGGTCGAATGATCGATAGCACTACGACGGGGCGATCGCCGTCGAATCAGTGGTACGACCCGGGTGACCGATGGGTTCCCGTCGACCGGCGGTGGCTGGGACTCGATCGGGCCACGGTGGTTCCGGCCCTCGTCGTCCTCGCCGTCGCGTTCGTCATGGCCGTTGTCCTGCCCGCGCTGAACACGCAGACCGCTTACGACGACCGAGTTGCCGAAGGTGACGTGCTGGAGCTGGGCGGAGGCATCGAGTTCGACCCCGCCGTAGGCTGGGGAATCACCTCGGGTGTCCGTGCAGCGGACCGACCCGCGTCCGGTTCGTTCCCGCCCCAGGCCGTGGTCGAAGGCGGCGGGGTGTCATTGACCATCCGGACAGGCGAGTTCGACGGTGACGCATACGAACTCCTCGATCAGATCCGTTCCACCTCGAAGGCACTCGACAGCGATCTCGTGATCGAGGGCAACGCTGTGGAGACGACGACGGCATCGGGCGAGCGTGGCGTGATCACCCGAATCTCGAGCTCGCAGGTCGACGGCACGATGGCGGCGTTCGTCATCGACGGCCACGGCGTCCAGGTCACCGCGGTCGGCCCGGCGGGCACCGAACGCGGCCAGGCGGACGCGGTCGCCCGCATGATCTCCAGCATTCGCCCGGTCGAGGAGGCCTCCCGATGACCACCGCCACCGATCCCCGTGTGACTGCGATCGAGAATTCAGGGTGGAGCAGGTCGTTCACGTTCTACCAGCCGCGCAATGCGGCGTTCTGGGTGTACCTGGCACTCGTCGGCAGTGGTGCGCTGACGTTCGTTTCGATGCTGGCGATGTCCGCGGGTGCCTACGGGCGCGCCATCGCCGTCTCGGTGGTGCTGTTCACGGTGTATGGAGCGCTGTTCTGGTGGTTCACCCAGCACATCGACCGCTACGCGCGCCAACCCGCGAAACTGATCACGACCGCGTTCGTGTGGGGTGCCTTCGCGGCGACATGGTCGATGGCGGCGAACGCCAACAACGCGCTGATGAGCTTGTACTCGAAGTGGTTCGGGCAGTCCTGGGCACAGGACTGGTCGGCCGGACTGGCCGCGCCGTTCACCGAGGAGGTCGCCAAGGGCATCGGACTGGTACTGCTGATCGCATTGGCGCCGCGGCTGATTCGCACGGCATTCGACGGGTTCATCGTCGGCGCGTTCCTGGGTCTCGGATTCCAGATTGCCGAGGACATCGTCTACGCCCTCAACTCGGCGGGTACCCAGTTCGGCGCCAACCAGGTCGAGGCCTCCATCGGTGTCGTGTGGATGCGGATGGCAACCGGGCTGTCGGCTCACATCCTGTACAGCGCGATCTTCTGCGCCGGACTCGTGTATCTCCTCGGCCGACCAGCTGAGCCGCGCCGTGTAGGCCGCGGACTGCTGCTGATGGCCACTGCCATGCTTCTACACGGAGTGTGGGACTCGCTCGCCGCGATCACCCAGGGCAACGTGGCTGTGTTCATCCCCTGCATGGTTGCCATCGTCCTCGTGGCTCTGTACATCGCGGTGCGAGTGTTCCGGGCGACGGTACCGAGGGAGCGGGAGTTCCTGTCCGAGATCCTGACACCCGAGGTCGCATCGGGGACGATCACCGCGGGCGAACTCGCCGCTGCGGCGGGCGACCACAAGGCACGCAAGGCGTTCCGGAAGTCGGGTGCGACCCGACGGGACCGCAGGCGCAACGGCTACGTGCTGGACGCGATCGCCGATCTCGCCGATGCCGTCGCCACGTCGAGAGGGCTCGAGACACCGGCGGTCGCGTACGCGCGCTCGGAGGTCGCCAGAATCCGCGCCGGGGAACCGTCCGTGCGCCTCTGATCGGTGCGAGAGCAACGGCGGCGCCCCGGGGATCTCCCCCGGGACGCCGCCGTTTCGGGATCAGATACCCGCGGACAGCCGGTTCGCCAGCAGCGTGGTGAACCGAGCCGGATCGGCCAGCTCGCCACCCTCGGCGAGCAACGCCATGCCGTACAGGAGTTCGGCGGTCTCGGCGGACGCCTCGTCACCGGGTCGCTCGAGGTGCGCGGCACGCAGCGCGACGACGAGCGGGTGCTCGGGGTTCAGTTCGAGGATCCGCTTGGTGACCGGGACCGGCTGTCCCGACGCCCGGTACATCCGCTCCAGCGCCGGCGACATGGAGAAGTCGTCACCGACGATGCACGCGGGCGACGTGGTCAGGCGGGTGGACAGCCGCACCGACTTCACGTGGTCGTCGAGCGTGGTGGTCATCCAGCCGAGGAGTTCCTCGAACTCCTTCTCCTGCGCCTGGCGCTCGGACTCGGCGGCGGCCTTGTCCTCCTCGCTGTCGAGGTCGACCTCTCCCTTGGCGACGGACTGGAATGTCTTGCCGTCGAACTCGGGAACCTGCGCGGACCACACCTCGTCGACGGGGTCGGTGAGCAGCAGGACCTCGAGGCCCTTCGCCTTGAACGCCTCGAGGTGCGGCGAGTTCTCCAGTAGCTGACGTGATTCGCCTGCCGCGTAGTAGATCTGGGTCTGGTCGTCCTTCATGCGCGACACGTAGTCGGCGAGCGTGGTCTGCTCGTCCGCGCTGTGCGTGGATGCGAACGACGAGATCTTCAGCAGTGTCTCGCGGTTGTCGGTGTCGGAGATCAGGCCCTCCTTGAGGGCGCGCCCGAACTCGTTCCACAGGGTGCGGTAGTCGTCGGGCCGCGACGACTGGATGTCGACGATCGTGGACAACACCTTCTTGGTGAGCCGACGACGGATCGCACGAATCTGCCTGTCCTGCTGCAGAATCTCGCGGGAGACGTTGAGCGAGAGGTCCTGCGCATCGACGACACCCTTGACGAAGCGGAGGTACTCGGGCAGCAGCTCGTCGGCGTCGTCCATGATGAACACCCGCTTGACGTACAGGTGCACCCCGGTCTTGCCGTCGCGCATGAACAGGTCGAAGGGCGCGTGCTGCGGGATGAACAGCAGCGCCTGGTACTCGAAGGTGCCCTCCGCCTTCATCGGAATGGTTTCGAGCGGCTCGTCCCAGGCGTGCGCGATGTGCCGGTAGAACTCGGTGTACTCCTCGTCGGTCACCTCGTCCTTGGACTTCGCCCACAGCGCCTTCTGCGAGTTGAGCGTCTGGGTCTCGATCTCGACCTTCTCCGGCTCCTCGTCGGTGGCGGGAGTGCGACGTTCGACGTCCATCCGGATCGGCCACGCGATGAAGTCCGAGTAGCGCTTGACGAGTTCCTTGATCTTCCACACGTCGGTGTAGTCGTGCATGTTGTCGTCGGCGTCGGCCGGCTTGAGGTGCAGCGTCACCGAGCTGCCCTGCGGGGCGTCGTCGACGGCCTCGATGGTGTAGGTGGCCTCGCCGGTGGACTCCCAACGGGTGCCCTGCGTCTCCCCCGCCTTGCGGGTCAGGAGCGTCACCTTGTCGGCGACCATGAAGGTCGAGTAGAAGCCGATGCCGAACTGGCCGATCAGTTCCTCACTCGCGGCCGCGTCCTTGGCCTCCTTGAGCTTGCGGCGCAGTTCCGCGGTGCCGGACTTGGCGAGGGTGCCGATCAGGTCGACGACCTCGTCGCGGGACATGCCGATGCCGTTGTCACGAATCGTCAGTGTCCGCGCGTCCTTGTCGATCGCGATCTCGATGTGCAGGTCGGACGTGTCGGCGTCCAGGTCCTTGTCCTGGTACGCCGCGAGCCGCAGCTTGTCGAGCGCGTCCGAGGCGTTGGACACCAGTTCCCGCAGGAACGAGTCCTTGTTCGAGTAGATCGAGTGGACCATCAGGTCCAGCAACTGGCGGGTTTCCGCCTGGAACTCGAGCTGCTCACGTTCTCCGGTGTGGGCGTTCAATCCGATTCCCTTCGACTGCTCACGGGCAGAGTGTTCGCCCGGGATTTTACCGTCCTCACCTGGGCGGCAGACCTACCGGCCGGTAGTGGTCCGGTCCGGTCCGGCCATTGCCTCCGGCGCCCGACCGGAGGATGGTGAAGATCGGGGGCAACCGGTGGCGCCGCCGGGGCGCTGCCTCGAGTGGAAGGGGTTCTGTCGTGTACGCACGCTCGACCACGATCATGGCGCACCCGTCCTTCATCGACGCCGGCATCAAACACATGAGTGACACCGTCATGCCTGCGCTCGCGGATTACGAGGGGTGCGCGGGACTCTCACTCCTCGTCGACCGCGACAGCGGCCGCTGCATCGCTACGAGTTCGTGGATGGACGAGGACGCGCTGCGCGGGAGCGAGGGACGCGTCCGCGAGTTGCGGGATCGCGCTACGGAAATGTTCCACGGCACCGCGACCGTCGAACGTTGGGACATCGCGGCCCTGCACCGCGACCACCCGTCGGCCCGCGGATCCTGCGTCCGCGTCACCTGGCTGAAGCTCGAACCGGGACACATGACCCGCGCGGTCGACGTGTTCAAGCTGACCGCCCTGCCGCACATGGAGGAACTCGACGGGTTCTGCAGCGCCAGCATGATGATCGATCACGCCGCCGGACGCGCGGTGGTGTCGGTGACCTGGGACAGCCGCGAGTCGTTCGAACGCGTTCAGGCGGCAGCCGACGGGATGCGCACCGCCGTGACCCGCGAGATGGGTGCGACGGTGATCGAGACCTGCATGTTCGACCTCGCTATCGCTCACCTGCACGTCCCCGAGATGGCCTGAGTCGCGCGCCCCTCGCCGGGTCACGCGCGCCGCAGCGTCCGCTCGATCTCCTCGGCGGTCGCGGCGTCGAAGGCCACGAGGACGATCCGTCGGACGGCCGTGTCGGCGCCGCGGACGGCGTCGACGGCCTGACGGATCGCGTCCTCGCGAGGCCAGCCGTAGGCACCGGCGGAGATCAGCGGGAAGGCGACGCTGCCCGCGCCGAGCCCGTCCGCGACGGCGAGGCTGCGCGTGTACGCGGACCGCAGCTGCCCCGAGCGGTCCTCCGCCGCGGAGTGCCGCGGGCCGACGGTGTGCACGACCCAGGTGGCGGGGAGCTCACCGGCCGTGGTGGCGACGGCCGCCCCGACAGCCAGTCCGTCGGGCAGTGTCGTCTCACGTAAGTGCGTGCACTCGGCGAGAATTCGCGGTCCGCCCGCCCGGTGGATCGCACCGTCCACGCCGCCACCGCCGAGCAGGGACGAGTTCGCGGCGTTGACGATCACGTCGACCCGTTGCGTGGTGATGTCGCCGTGAACGACCTCGATCACCGGACCGGCGGCCGTCGGTGCGGCGGCGAGTTCCACGGCAGCGGTGGCGAGCCGGTGCAGGTCTCCGGCGTCGTAGCCCGGCCAGCCGTTCAGCTGTCGCCGCCACCGAGTGGGCACAGCGGCGGCGCCCCAGCGTGCGCCGAGCAGTCCGCCGGCGATGGCGGCGGTCGTGTCGGTGTCACCGCCGGCCCGCACCGCGGCCTCGAGTGCGCGCACCAGGTGGACAGGGTCCGAATCGTCCGTGGACGTGATCGCCCACCACGCGGTCTGCAGGGCGTGCACGACCCAGCCGTTCTTCGAGAAGTCCTTCGGCGAACCGTTTTCGGCCTGATCGAGGAGAGGACCCCAGAACGTGGCGACGTCCGTCGGGGCTTCCACCAGGTAGCCGCGAACACCGTCGAACGTCCCGTGCAGGACGGCGTGCCGGACGGCGTGCGTCCACAGTCGGCACGCCTCGATCGCGCGCTGGTCGTCGTGGGTGAGTGCGGCGATCGCGGCGGCGGCATCCTGGCACCCACGGGCGTCGCCGAGGTAGGCGAGGGCGACCGGTGCGGTCCGCATCAGGGATCCGTTGCCGCCCTTGAGACCTGGAATCTCCTGGGCTCGGCGTCGCATCGCGTCGGCGCTCGCCGGACGGGACGACAGCACGGCGCGCGTCTGGTTGCCGATGTCCGGCGGGTTGGAGTCGAACCAGGCGACGAAGCGGGCGGCGATCGCGTCGAGTCCCCGGCCGTGGCCGATCGGGACGCCGGTGGCGGCGACCTCGGCGATGGCCAGTGCCATCGAGGTGTCGTCGGTCCACTCCCCCTCGGCCCAGTTGAAGGCTCCACCGCCGATCATGTCGATCACCGCGTCGGCGGACGGGTAGGAGAATTCGTAGCCTGCGCCGAGGGCGTCTCCTGCGGCGCCGCCCACCAGGACGCCGATCGCGCGGTCCATCCGACCCGAATCCAATTTCATGCCAACCTCCGTGCCGACCGATCGAGCAAATAGCTCATTATTGCGCTAACCCTAGCCGAACTGCCCGATCCCGACAACCGGCCACGAGATCCGGCACGAACGTTTCCGACCAGAGGTTGACATCGACACCTTTCGAGGCAAACACTGAACCTGATGGTTCAGTATCAGCTCGACGCGACCTTCACGGCGCTCTCGGACCGCACCCGACGCGGGATCCTGGAACGTCTCGACCGGTCGGAGGCCACGATCACCGAGTTGGCGGAGATCTTCGAGATGACCCTCACCGGCATCACGAAGCACATCCACCTCCTCGAACAGGCCGGGCTGGTGGTGACCGAGAAGCGGGGCCGAGTCCGGCACTGCAGGCTCGGTGCCAACACCCTCGACCTGGAGACCGCCTGGATTGCCCGGCACCGCCGCGCCCTGGCCGACCGACTGGACCATCTCGGACAGTTCCTGGAACGTGACACCAATCCTGAGGAGTAGTCATGACCAGCACGTACACCGCCACCGTCACCACCTCCGGTGACCGCGACTGCCACGTCGAACGGATCTTCGACGCCCCACGAGCACGCGTGTGGGCCGCCTACACCGAACCTGAACTCATCGCCCAGTGGTGGGGCCGTGGGAACCTCGTCGACGTCGTCACGTGGGAGTTCCGGGTCGGCGGGCACTGGCGGTTCGTCGAACACCACGACAGCACCAGCGACGGCTTCGAGGGCCGGTTCCGGGAGATCGTTCCCGAAGAGCGCCTCGTCAACTCCTTCGAGTGGGACGGCATGCCCACCCACGCGTCGTTGGACGCAGTCGACTTCGTCGACCTCGGCGACGGGCGCACGAAGATCGTCGTCGAGTCCCTCTTCCTCACCGCCGAAGATCGCGACGGCATGCTCGGCTCGGGCATGGAGGAGGGCATGAACGCCAGCTATGCCGCACTCGACGCGCTGCTCGCCAGGACGGCCTAGCGGCACCTAGCCGCGTCGGTAGGTCAACTCGACGATGCCCGTCTCGAGTCGACGGGTGTCGACGAGCTCGAGCGCGATCGGGTCCGGGGAGTCGGGGAACACCCGCGCCCCGGAGCCGAGGACCACGGGAAAGACCGCGAGCCTCAGTTCGTCGACGAGGTCCGCGGCGAGCAGGGCGTGCACGAGGGTCCGACTCCCGACGACGAGGAGTTCGCCGTCGATCCCATCGCGCAACGCGGGGACCGACTGCTCCACCGGGCCGGCCAGCGCGCGCGAGTTGTTCCACTCGAGGTCGGTGGCGGTCGCCGTGACGACATGCTTGGGCATCGCGTTCATCTTGTCGGCGAACTCGCCGTCGCGGGTCGGCCACGCGCCGGCGAACGACTCGTAGGTGACACGGCCGAGGAGCAACGCCTCGGCGTCGAGGGTCTCCCGGAGTTTGGCCGCGAGCAGACCTGGACCGTGGTGCGGAATCGTCCAGCCGGTGTGGGGGTATCCGGGCTCACCGCCCGGAGCCTCCATCACACCGTCGAGCGAGACGAATTCCGAGACGACGATTCTGCCCACGGGATCTCCGTTCCACGAAGCACAGGTCGGGTCGTGGCGTCATCGCGGCCACGACCCGACGGTAACCCGGCCGAGCCGGCCATGCCTCCCCGCCAACCCGATCGGTTGACGGCTTTCGCTCCTCAGCCGCCGATGACCGTGATAGAACACGTTACAGAAATGTCGCGTGCAGGCGCGGCCGGCCGAGGGAGTCCGATGCACTGGTACACCGGAAACACCGTCTACGACACGGTTTTGACGGCGGCGTTCGCGTTCACCGCCTTCGTGATCATCGGCGGCTTCTTCGCGCAGAGCTCGTACGGACGGTTCTCGTCCACCAACCTCGGCTTCAACCTCAACCCCAAGCTGGGCTGGTGGTTGATGGAGATCCCGGCGACGGTCGTGTTCCTCGTCTTCTACCTGACCGGACCGAACCGCTTCGAGCCCGCATCACTGGCGCTCGCCGCAATCTGGCTGCTGCACTACGCGAACCGTGGCTGGTACTTCCCCCTCGCGATCCGGCAGGTCCCCGGCAAGCGCAGCACCTTCAACGCCTCGGTCATCGTGATGGGCATGCTGGTCACGTCGATGCACGGCTACCTCAACGGCGCGCTGTTCAGCCACGACTGGTTCGGCCTGTACACCACCGACTGGCTGACCGATCCGCGCTTCCTCGTCGGCCTCGCCGTCTACCTCTGCGGCTTCGGCCTGCTGCTCAGCTCGGAGTCGATCGTCCGCAATCTGCGGGACAAGAACAATCCCGGGGCCGCCGAGTACCGTATCCCGTTCGGCGGCGGCTTCCGCTTCGTCACCAGCCCTGCCTACCTCGGCGAACTCATCGCCTGGAGCGGATTCGCACTGCTCACGTGGGCGCTGCCCGGAGTCGTCATCCTGCTGATCACCGCCGGGAACCTGATCCCGCGGGCATTCGCCACCCACCGGTGGTACCAGGAGAAGTTCACCGACTACCCCACCGACCGCAAGGCCCTGGTCCCCTACCTGGTCTGACGCGACCCACGCCGACGGCCGGTCAGGCGGCCTCGGCGACCTCCTTCATCGACGCAAGACCCTTCTCGAAGTCCTTGCCGACGATCTTGTCCATGTTCATGACCAACCCGAACACCTTCATCAGTCCGGACCTCGTACCGGCCATCTGCCACCGGACCGTGGTCCCGTCGGCGCCAGGTTCGATCAGGAAGGTGGTCACGTTGGTCGCCTTGAACGGCTTCAGGAACGCCAGGTCCAGCGTCACCTTCCGTCCCGGTACCGATTCGGTGATCGTCATCGAACCCGCACCCGCCTTGCGGTTGCCGGTCCAGGCATAGGACGCGCCGACGCCGCGGTCGGCCCCGGAGTACGTCCGGTTCAGGTTCGGGTCCACCCCCTCCCAGGGCGACCACTCCGTCCACCGGCGAAAATCGTCGATCAGGTCGAAGACGACCTCGGGACCAGCGCCAATGGTCGTGGAGCGTTCGACGAGGAAGGTGCTGTCGGCCATGCGTGCACCCTAGCCGCGTGACACGCCGGGCGCGCGTCGACGACCTGCACACGGAATCACGTCACGTGGAGCGTCCTGTCGCGAGATGCCGCGAACGGTTACCGTCGAGGCATGATCACCGCAGTTCATGCGCTGCTCTACGCGGAGGATCCGGCGGCCGCGCGGGACTTCTTCCGCGACGTCCTCGGATGGACCCACATCGACGCCGGTGGCGGCTGGCTGATATTCCGTTCCGGCCCCAGCGAATTGGCGATCCATCCGGCCGACACCCCTACCGGGCAACACCACGAGATCTCGTTCATGTGTGACGATCTCGACGCCACCGTCGCCGAACTCCGCTCGCGTGGCGCGAGCTTCGAGGGCGACGTCGGCAAGCAGCCGTGGGGACGAACCATTCGACTGGTGGTTCCGGGCGCGGGGTCGGTCCTCATGTACGAGCCGGCGCATCCCCCTGCACATTCACTCCCCGAACCGGAAGGTGCGTCATGACCCCGTTCCGTCGCGTGGCTGCCTGCGCAGCCATCGTCCTCGGTGCAGCGCTACCCACGGCCGGTCACGCCGCCGCGGCGGTCACCGTTCCGTTCCAGATCGATCCGGCACCTTTCGGAAACCCGAACGGCAGCTTCGACGTTCCGCCGATCCGGTGTGCCGCCGTCGTCGGCGATCGGGCGGTGACGATCACCGGCGGCAAGCAGGACGGCTGGGGATGCCTGCTCTCCTCACCGGTGCAGTGGCTGAACCTCTCGACCGGGGCACGCGGCACGGCGACGTTGTCGGACGGACTGAACGGCATTCCGCCCGCCGTCACGCTCGACACCGGGGCAGGCCAGGTCGTCGTGATGGTCAACTCCGTCACCGGCGGTCCGGTCACACCGGGTTTCGCGACCTTCCATGTGCCCTGATCGACCTCATCGCCCTCGCGGCTGTCGGCGGATGCGAGCTCACCCGCTCTGTCCTGCGCCCGGATGCCGGATCATCCGGAACGAGGTGAGCAGCCCGAGCAGCGCGGCGAGGATCGGCAACAGGAGGGCCACCTGCAACGCGAGAGGCCGCGCGTCGGTGTTGATCCGAACGATCTCTTCACGGATCTCGGGGGGCTGCCCGGTCAGCAGCGCCTCGAGTTCGGTGTTGCTCATGACCTCGGCATCCTCCTCGAGGACCTGCGCCACCTGACGTTGCTCGTCGGGTGGGAGCACCGTGCTCGACTGCGCCATCGTGGTGAAGGTGATCGACAGCGTCGCCAGCATGACGGCACCCCCGAACGCCAACCCGAACGACAGCCCGAACGAGCCGGCTGCGGAGTTGGTGCCCGCTGCTTCGCTGACCCGTTCCTCGGAGATCGGTGCGAGCGTGTAGTTGTTCAGTTGGGAGACCAGCAGACCCAGACCCGCGCCCGCGACGACAAGGGGCAGCAGCAACGCCCACCCGAACTCGGCGCGGGGCACCAACGGCAGCAGTGCGGCGATGCCGGCGGTGACGAGCGCGAAACCCCAGCGAATGATGCCGGCGGGAGGGCGGCCTCCTGCCTTCTTCCCCGCCACGAGTGCGACTACGAACATGCTCAGCGACAGCGGCGCAAGAGAGAGGCCGGCCTGCATCGCGTTGTACTCGAGCACCATCTGCAGATAGATCGGCAGGGCGATCATGGTGCCGCCGAGCGCGATCTGCTGCAGCATCTGGCCCGTGACGCCGAGCCGGAACACCATGGAGCGGAACAGGTCCGGATCCATCAATGAGGGCCTTCCCTGCCGCTTCCGGCGGATCAGCCAGTAGGCGAGGCCGACCAGTGCGGACGAACCGATCACGAGGAGCGCCGCCACTGCTTCGCCACCCTCCTGCCACACCAGGATGCCGAGGACGATGCCGCCCATACCGACCACCGAGAGTCCAGCACCCACGACATCCACGCCGCGCGGACCCGTGTACGGCACGTCACGGACGAGGCCTATCCCCGACAGGACCACGGCGATGATGACGACCTCCAGCGCGAATCCGACCCGCCACGACAGGTAGGTGGTGACGAAGCCGCCGAGCAGCGGGCCGACGGCGGCCGCGATCGCAGCCGCCGCACCGACCAGCGCGTACACCTTCTTCTGCGCGTCGCCGTGGAAGTTGCCGTGGACGAGGGACTGCATTGCCGGCAGAAGCAGTGATGCGCCGATCCCGCCGACGACGGCCCAGAGCACCATCACCGCGGTCAGGCTCTGCGCGAACGTCATCGCCGCAGCGCCGGTCGCGTAGCCGAGGAGGCCCAGTACATACGCACGCTTGCGCCCGATCAGATCGCCCACCTTGCTGCCGATCAGGATGAAGGCGGCCGACACCAACGCTTCGAGTGCGATCGCCGACTGCACGCCACTGACCGTGGTGTCGAGGTCCCGCACGACCGCAGAAATCGACACGTTCATCAGCGACGTGTCGACGACGAGGACGAACATCGCCATCGCGAGCAGGACGGCGAGAACACCGCGCCGACCGGACAACCGGCCGGCACCGTCCGTGAGTGATTCTTCGACCATGACGGCCCCACCACCTCGACGGACAGGGCGGTTTCCCGCCTCGGCACGTGCACACCACTGCTCCGGTCAGCAGGGTATCGCTCGGGTGATCCGTCCGCCCGCCAGGGCGAGCGCCGTGTCTCAGAGCCGCCGCTTGAACCCGACGTGATTGTTCTCGTACCCGAGCCGCTCGTAGAAGGCGTGGGCCCGCGCCCGGTCGCGGTCCGTGGTGACCTGCGCGAGTGTGGCGCCGCGATGCCTGCCGTGCTCGTGCGCCCACTCGAGCATGGCCGTTCCGATCCCGCGTGAACGCTCGGGTGCCACCACTCGCACCCCCTCGATCTGCAGCCGGGTGGTGCCACCGCGCGACAGTCCCGGAATGATGGTGAGCTGCATCGTGCCGACGATCCGGTCGGCCTCGTCGCGCACCACCGCCAGGTAGTGCGAGGAGTCCCTGGCGATCGCGTCGTACGCCTCCTCGTACCGGGCGATCTCGGCGCCCTCGCGAGTGCGGCTGATCTCGTCGTCGGAGAGCAACGCGACAAGGGCCGGGACGTCGGTCCGCAGTGCCCGTTGCACTCGATAGGTCCGATCCCCGAGCCGGAGCCGCCCACCGACGGATTCCCGTGCACGCGAACGCAGGTGGGCGATGAGAGTGTCCAACCAGGTGCCGACGTGACGCCTGGCCTCGGGGGTGTCGGGATAGCGGCACCGCAGGTGCAGGCCGGACTCGTCGAGGATGAACCAGAGCATCACCCCGTCGGTCCGGATGGTCGCGCCGACGTACTGCGCCTCCAGCCCGGTCGCGTCCACACGCACCGGCAAGCGGCGCAGGTCGAGCCACGAGATCGCGAACATCCCTGGCGCCTCGGGCATCCCACCCCACGGACGGAGAATGTCCGCGAGCGGCCAGGACCCCATCCGCACGGCTTCCTTGACCGCCTCGGCGCTCGCACGGGGGTCTGCGTCGGTCGATTCCAGGACCGAGTTGGTGATGAACCAGCCGACGGAGTCGTGCCAGGTGGAGTCGTACCGACTGTGCACCGGGAACACGGCCCGCAGCGGAGTGCCTGCGAGCGTGAGCGTCACCTCGGTCATCGCGGCCACCACCAGCGCCAGCGTCGAGACCCCGTCCTCGCGGGCTTGGGCGGAGAACGCGGCGTTGTCGTCGACGTCGAGCACGTCACGTACCTCGACGCGCTCCTGCTGCGGGGTCGCGGGGCCGAGCGGCAGCGGGAACCGCGGCATCACGTCACCGCTCGCCGCCAGCACCTCCGCCCAGCGGCGATGCACCTCCTCGGGTGCCGCGGGCCGGTCCTGCAGGGCATGCGTGTGCTCGGCGAACGCAGGTGTGGGTGGTAGCGCGGGCTCCCGCCCGTCCTGCACCGCGGTGAGCGCGGCGAGCAGGTCCCGCGCGATCACGAGCATCGACCACATGTCGACGTGCGAATGGTCTGCCGCGACCACGACCGTCGGCCCCACCGCGGTCTCGAGCACGCACAACCTGTGCGACGGGCGGCTGTACGGCGAGCAGGCGCGATCGAGCACGTCGCGCAGCGCCTCGTTGACGGCCTGCCCGGGCGCGATGGGATGCTCGGCCCACTCCCCGGGACCGATCTCGACCTCGTGCAACCGCGGTTCGCCGTCCTCGCCCGGTACGAACACCGACCGCAGTGTGCCGTGCCTCGCGATCACGGCGAGCCACGCGGTCGCGAGTTCGTCGGGCGGCACCGGCCGGGAAAGCCTGAAGGACAACGCCATCCAGGAACCGGCCCGATCCCCCGCACCGACATGACGGCCCTGGTCGAAGGACACGGGAAGTGCTCGGCCCGGCGGCCCGACGCGTACGTCGTAACCCAGCAGACGGCCGAACGGCAGGCGCAGGTGCGCGACATTGGTCAGCCGCATGGCGCTATCCTAGGCGCTCTCTCCACCAGCCACTCAGGGGGAAACGTGCCGACCTTCAGCGTTCCGGGCGCCGAGCTCGACGTGGAACTCAGCGACGAGGGCGGCCACCCCGTCGTCCAACTCCACGGCCTCACCTCCAGCCGGCACCGCGACCGACTGATGGAACTCGACCTCGGCCGCGGGCTGAGCGGGACGCGCCTCCTCCGTTACGACGCGCGCGGACACGGTCATTCGACGGGTCGCGCCGTCCCCGAGGACTACCGGTGGCCGGTCCTCGCCGACGACCTGCTTCGGCTGCTCGACCACTGGTTCCCGGGCGAGCAGGTCCACGGCGTCGGCCCGTCGATGGGAACCGGGACGCTCCTGCACGCAGCCGTCCGCGACCCGGAGCGGTTCAGCAGCCTCACCCTGCTGGTGCCCGCGACCGCGTGGAAGACCCGCGTCGCCAAGGCGGAGGCGTATCGGCGCAACGCCACGATCATCGAGGAGCAGGGGCTCGACGCCTTCCTCCGTGCCGAAACCGCGGTGTCCCGTCCGCCCGCCACGACCGGTGCGCCCGAGACCGTCCCGGACGTCACGGAGCGTCTGCTGCCGTCGCTGTTCCGCGGCGCGGCGCTGAGCGACCTACCTACTCCGGATGACATCGCCGCGATCGGTGTGCACACCACGGTCCTGGCCTGGATCGACGACCCGGCACATCCGGTGTCCACCGCGGAGGCGCTGGTGGACCTGATGCCGAAGGCCACACTCGAGGTCGCGCACACCCCGGCCGATCTCGCGCGGTGGCCGAGCATCCTGTGCGACGACGTCGCGCGACACGACTGACGGCGCGCACTCCCCGACATCGGGCGCTCGGTAGGAACGGCGCCATATACTCCCGCCATGTTGATCCTCGGGATGATCCTGTTCGGACTGCTGGTCGGTGCCGGAGCCCAACTGATCCTGGGCAAGTCGAAGTCGGGCGTCGACTGGACCCTCGCCTTCGTGGCGGGCGTCGGAGGCTCGTTCGTGGGCGGTCTGCTGATCAGCCTGCTCGCCGGGGACGGCCTCGCGCTGCGTCCCAGCGGCATCATCGGCTCGCTCGCCGGGGCGATCATCGTGACGGCCGGGTGGACCTGGTGGAGGAGTCGCTCCACGTCGTCTGTGGACTGAAACCGGTCGTCGTCGAGCGGCGGCTTCCACGGCACCTCCTCGACCTTCGTTCCGGGAGAAGCACGTTCGTGGCCGGCCCTCGCCGCGCGATCGACCGCTAGGCTCGCCCGGTGTCTCACAGTTCTCCTCCCGTTCGGTCCGACTGGGGCGTCTTCACCCGGGCCGTCACCGTGCTCACGGACGGCGACGTGCTCGTCCACGACTGGTACGTCGTGGACGGCGAGCCCGAACTCGTGCTCCGCACCTCCGATGCCACCGAAGCGACGGCACTGCTCCCGCGTCTCGGCGACGTCCTCGCCGACCGTGCCGCATGGCACAGGCGCGCCTCGGACGCCGTCGTCACACAGTTCGGCGAGGACGACCCGACACAGGCCGAACTCGACGACGCCGCCGACGACCTCGTCCTGGCCACCGTCGAAGTCCACCTCGGGGGCGAGGTGGTGCTGCATCTCGACGACTCGTGCGGCGAGCACTTCCTCGACGGTTACTGGCCTGCGGTGCGGTTCGACGAGGTCGGTGGCGTTGTCGTGGTCACCGTCGAGGCGTAGGGCCATGGCTGGCCTCGACGACATGGCCGACGACGGAATTCACACGTTGACGGTGAACGGCGCACCCACCCTCGGGCACGTCGATTTCCCCGCACTCGACTCCTTCCGCTTTCCCGACGGCGGCGGCTTTCCGAACTCGTACCGTGCGTTCGTCCGCCATGCCGGGTGGGGTCGATCCTTCGGCCTCTGGCTCGTCTACCCGCCCGTGCTTCCCGGATACGCCGACGGTTGGCACGGGCGCGCGGGCAACCTCACCACACGTTTCCACGCCGCATACGACGACGGCCGGAGCGAAGGCTTCGACTGGATGGTGGAGCCCGACGCCGACTGGTCGAGTACGACATCCCTGCACGTGTTCGGGTGGAGCGAAAACGGCGATGCACTGCTCTGGGACACCGCCAGCCGCGACGAGGCCGGCGAGTTCCCCGTCTGGGAGTCCCGATCCCTGGGTTCGCTCCATCGGCTGGGCGACAGCCTCCACGACGCGCTTCCGTTGATCCGTGCTCGAGCCGTCAGCCTGTTCGACTCCGGGCCGCACGACATCGAGCCGCTGCCGCCGTCCCGTCTCTGACGGGGCCGCGCCGCACTCGACGACCTCGTCGGGTGCCGCCCGTGGCCGATGGGAGGATGGCAGCCATGCCCATGCCCGCACCGTTGCCCGTCAAGGACGGCGTCGGACCGACGCGGCTGCGCGTCCCGACGTCCGGTCCGTGGGCGACGGTCGCCGAGTTCGTCGTCGCGACGTTCGACCACCTCGACCCCGCCGACCTGCACCGCCGGTTCGACGACGGCGAGATCGTGGGTGCCGACGGTCGTCCCGTCGGCCGCACGACAGCGCTGGGTGAGCACACGTTCGTGTGGTACCACCGCGATCTGCCGGTGGAGGAACCCGTTCCGTTCCACGAGGAGGTCCTGTACCGCGACGACGACCTGATCGTGATCGACAAACCGCACTTCCTTCCCACCACCCCGGGCGGGAGGTATCTGCGCGAGTCGGCGCTCGTACGGTTGCGGACAAGGCTCGACAATCCGGACATCACGCCGATCCATCGCCTGGACCGCGCCACCGCCGGGCTCGTCATGTTCTCCGCTCGGCCCGCGACCCGCGGCGCCTACCAGTCGCTGTTCGAGCAGCGGCGGGTGACGAAGACCTACGAGGCAGTGTCGGCGCTGCCACCCGACTGGGACCCGGGCGCACCGGCGCTGGCCGGACGCAGCCTCCCCACCACCTACAGCAATCACATCGAATCGATGCGCGGCCGGTTGCGGGTGGTCGTCGACGACACCCGCGAGCCCAACTCGGAAACACTGATCGAGCTGCAGGGATGTGGGGTCAGCGACTCCGGGCGCGCCGTGCTGCACACACTCCTGCGACCGCGCACCGGCCGGATGCACCAGTTGCGGGTTCATCTGGCGGCGCTCGGCGCCGGGATCCTCGGCGACCGCTGGTACCCCGACCTGCTGCCCGAGGCACCGGACGACCACACCCTCCCACTCCAGTTGCTCGCGCGGGAACTGGAGTTCACCGACCCTCTGTCGGGCGCGCCGCGGCGGTTCGTCACGCGCCGCACCCTGGCGGAGGCACCCGCCGACCGACCGCCGTCCGGGTAACGGATCCGACGCTCGAAAACGGGCCCGGACCTGGCGATCCTCGTACCGTTTCACCTTCACGCAATATTTCACGCGTCGAACGGAAACATTCGTTGCCGACACTCTCCCGGTATCGGGGCACACAGCTCCGACGGCTCCGCTCCAGAACTCCGGGAGGTCACGTTGGGGGACGTCGACACGGTCGACACACTCTGCGCCTACTGCGGCGTGGGGTGCGGCCTGACCCTGCAGATCATCACCGACCCGGCGACCGGCCGACGCCGCGCCGCCAAGTCGGTGGGCACGCCCTCCCATCCCACGAACTCCGGCCGCCTGTGCACCAAGGGCAACACGACGGCCGACATGCTCGCCGCCCCCGGCCGGATGGACGCCCCCCACCTGCGGTCCGAACGCGGCGGGCCGATCGCCGAGACCACGATGTCCGCAGCGATCCGGGAGACCGCCGCCCGGCTACGCGCTGTCGTCGACGAGCACGGCCCCGACGCGTTCGCGATGTACGTCTCGGGTCAGATGTCCATCGAGGCGCAGTACCTCGCGAACAAACTGACCAAGGGCTTCATCGGCACCAACCAGATCGAGGCAAACTCACGGCTGTGCATGGCCAGTGCAGGCACCGGGTACAAGCAGTCCCTCGGCGCCGACGGCCCGCCCGGCTCGTACCAGGACTTCGACCACGCCGACGTGTTCTTCGTGACCGGCGCGAACATGGCCGACTGCCACCCGATCCTGTTCCTGCGAATGATGGAACGGGTCAAGTCCGGCGCCCGGCTGATCGTCGTCGACCCACGCCGCAACGCCACCGCCGACAAGGCGGACCTGTTCCTGCAGATCGCCCCCGGCACCGATCTCGCGCTGATGAACGGCCTCCTCCATCTGATCGTGGAGAACGGTCACACCGATCCCGAGTTCATCGCCGAGTTCACCGACGGCTGGGACACCATGCCCGAGTTCCTCGCCGACCACACCCCGCACCGAGTCGCCGAGATCACCGGCATCCCCGAGGACGACATCCGCACGGCCGCCCGCTGGATCGGCGAGGCCGGCGACTGGATGAGCCTGTGGACGATGGGCCTCAACCAGTCCACCCACGGCACCTGGAACACCAACGCGCTGTGCAATCTGCACCTGGCGACGGGCGCGATCTGCCGCACGGGAAGCGGACCCTTCTCCCTCACCGGGCAGCCGAACGCGATGGGCGGCCGCGAGATGGGGTACATGGGCCCGGGTCTTCCCGGTCAGCGAGCCGTTCTCGTCGACGCCGACCGCGAGTTCGTCGAGGACGCGTGGAACATCCCGCGCGGCACCCTGCGTACCGAGGTCGGCGGCGGCACGATCGACATGTTCTCCCGCATGGCCGACGGCGACATCAAGGCCTGCTGGATCGTCTGCACCAATCCGGTTGCCACCGTCGCCAACCGCCGCACGGTCCTCGCCGGGCTGGAGAAGGCGGACCTGGTGATCACCCAGGACGCCTATCTGCACACCGAGACCAACGACTACGCCGACATCCTCCTCCCCGCGGCGCTGTGGACCGAGGCGGACGGCGTGATGGTGAACTCCGAACGCAACCTCACGCTGTTCGCGCAGGCCCTGGACCCGGTCGGCGAGGCGCTGCCGGACTGGCAGATCATCGCGCGGGTCGCCTGCGAGATGGGGTACGCGGACGCGTTCACCTACGGCTCCGCCGAGGAGGTGTTCGAGGAGATCAAGCAGTTCTCGAACCCGCGGACCGGCTACGACCTGCGCGGCATCAGCTACGCGCGGTTGCGCGAGACGCCGATCCAGTGGCCCTGCCCGCCCGACGTCACCACCGACCGGCACCCGATCCGCTACCTCAACGACGGGGTCAGCCAGACGCTGCTGGTCCGCGAGGACGGCACCGTGCCCCGGCTGGCCTTCCCCACCCCGACCGGGCGGGCGGTGTTCCACGCGCGGCCGCACATGCCGCCCGCCGAGATGCCCGACGACGACTACCCGTTCCTGCTCAACACGGGACGGCTCGCCCACCAGTGGCACACGATGACGAAGACCGGCAAGGTCGCCAAGCTGAACAAGCTGAACCCGGGTCCGTTCGTGGAACTGCACCCGGACGACGCCGCTCGCCTCGACGTCCGCACCGGAGACCGGATCGAGGTCGCGTCCCGGCGCGGTCGCGCGGTGCTGCCCGCCGCGGTCAGTGACCGTGTCCGCCCCGGGGATGTCTTCGCCCCCTTCCACTGGAACGACGTCTTCGGTGAGTATCTCGCCATCAACGCCGTCACCAACGACGCCGTCGACCCCGCCTCCCAGCAACCCGAGTTCAAGGCGTGCGCGGTGACCCTCACCAAGGTGGCCTCCGCCGCGAAGTCCGAACCGGACGCCGCCGACTCGCCCGCGACCGACCGACCGTCGACTCAGGAGGTCACCGTGTCCCCGCTCGACACCCTCACCGGCCTCTTCGATGTCGCCGACCATCCGGTCCCGCAGCTCGCACCGACCGAACGCACCTACCTCGCCGGGTTCCTCGCCGCGCTGCGCACCGACGCCGCCGTCGACACTGTGGGTGTGCCGGTCCTGCCGGCCACCGCCCCGTTCGCAGCGGACACCCGCGCCTGGGTGGACGGCACGCTCGCCGGACTGTTCTCACGTGGACCGGGGGCTGCGGGCGGAGTGGCCACCGCCCCCGCGCCGGAACGGGCACCGGTGGTGTTGTTGTGGGCGTCGCAGACAGGAACCGCAGAGGAGTTCGCAGCCGAGTGCGCGACTGCGCTGACCTCGGCCGGGGTGCCGGTCACCGTGCGGGGCATGGACGAGTTCACGGTCGAGGAGCTGGCCGGGACCGCGGAACTGCTGGTCGTCACCAGCACCACGGGGGACGGCGACGCCCCCGACAACGGCAGCACCCTGTGGTCCGCGCTGTCCGCGGCGGACGCGCCGCGACTGGCGGGGACCCGGTTCGCGGTCCTCGCGTTCGGCGACTCCAACTACGACGACTTCTGCGGGCACGGCCGCAAGGTCGACGGCCGGCTCGCGGAACTCGGCGCCGACCGGATCCTCGACCGTGTCGACTGCGAACCCGACTTCGAGGATTCCGCCGCCGGCTGGCTGGCGTCGGTGACCACCGCACTGCAGTCGGCGCCCTTCTCGGATCCCGCGACCGGTCCGTCGACGACGCCGACCCCGCGCACCGCCCCCTCCGGCGCGGGATCGAACGGAAGCGGACCGTCGTACAACAAGAAGTCGCCACTGATCACCTCCCTGAGCCGGAACGTGACGCTGTCCCTGCCCGGGTCGACGAAGGACGTGCGGCAGCTCGGTTTCCACCTGCCCGACGGCACCGTCGGCTACGAGGCGGGCGACGCGCTCGGCGTGTGGCCGCGGAACAGCGATCACGTCGTGGACGCCTGGCTCGACAGCACCGGCCTGGACGGGTCCGCGGCCGTCGACATCGCCGGACACGGCTCGATGTCGCTGCGAACGGCCCTCGAGGAGCGGCTCGAGATCACCCGGGTCACCGGCGACCTGCTGCGGTTCGTGCACGACCGCACCGGCGACGACGAGCTCGAAGCTCTCCTGTCGCCGGAGAACAAGTCCGCGTTCAAGGACTGGTCGTGGGGCAGGCAGTCCCTCGACGTGCTCACGAAGTCGCCGGTTCGGGCCTCCGTGGAGGACTGGCTCGGTGTCCTCAAACCGCTTCAGCCCCGGCTGTATTCGATCTCGTCGAGCCCGAAGGAGAATCCGCGGGAGGTGCAGTTGACGGTCTCCCCCGTGCGCTACAACCTGCTGGGGGTGCCGCGGCGCGGGGTGTGCTCGACGTACCTGGCCGACCATGCCGACGGCGACGACATCGGGGTGTTCGTGCAGAAGTCGAGCCACTTCCGGCCCCCGACCGACTCGGATGCGCCGATGATCATGGTCGGTCCCGGGACCGGCATCGCTCCCTTCCGCGGGTTCCTGCACGAACGCCGATCCCTCGGTCACACCGGCCCGAACTGGCTGTTCTTCGGTGAACAGCACGCGGCCACCGACTTCTACTACCGCCACGAGATCGAGGCGATGCACGCCGACGGTTTCCTCACCGAACTCGACCTTGCGTTCTCCCGCGATCAAGCGGAGAAGGTGTACGTGCAGGACCGGATGCGGGCCCGCGGTGCGGAACTGTGGGCGTGGCTGCAGAACGGCGCCCACTTCTACGTGTGCGGTGACGCGAACCGGATGGCGAAGGACGTCGACGAGACGTTGTGCGGCATCGTCGCGCAGCACGGCAAGCTCGCACCCCGCAGCGCAGAGGCCTATGTGAAGGCCCTCGCGGCGGAGAAGCGGTACGTCCGGGACGTGTACTGACGCACCCGCAACGCTTCAGGGCACCTGTAGATACACGGGCGGGATCGGGTTGTGCGGGCGATGCGGTTCCATCCACATCTCGACGAGACCCGGGCCCGTCCGGACGGTCGCGTACATGACGCGAATCGGTGCCGACGGAATCCAGAGACCCTCAACCGTCCCGCGCTCCACGCCGCCACCACCTGTGTCGAGATTGCGCCAGTGCACACTGACCTCGACCGTGCACGGTGCACCGGTGCCCGAGACCCCGAAGAAGCCGCCGGTGACCTGAACGGAGGCGGAGTCAGGCCCTCTCGGCGTGGTCAGCAATCGGACAGGTCCGGCGCACAGCGGGCCGTCCGCGATGGTGTACAGAGGCCCGGACCACACGTGACGGGGCATCGATTCCGCGGTCGCGGTGGCCGGGAACACCACCGCGAGCAGTCCGCACAGCAGGACTGCACACCATCGGGTTGCTCGGGCTCGTGACGTCATGAGATCGCCTTTCACCGCACACGTGGCACAAGTCATGTCGGTTCCCGCCGAGGCATCGTTACCCGTCGCGACAGTCGACGGGCCGCTTCCGATTCCACCGGCTCCGCGAGCTCTCCGTGGGCACTGCCCTGTCGTCCGGGCGACCCACCCAATATCGTGGGCGCGGACAGTGACGACACGAGAGGGAACGGCGTCACGCCGTCATGGGTGTCCAATCCGAGAGGGTGAAGCGGCGATGATCCAGGAGCGTTTTCGGGCACATGGTCTTCCTCCACGAGCCGAGGGGATCCGATGACCCTCACCGCCGGACGGGGACCGCTGAGCGCGGACCCGGCCGGGTGGTTCTCCGCCGACGTCCCGGAGGGCCTGGTGTTGGTCGAGCCCCATCCGCGACGCATCCTGGCTGTCCGCGACGGAGAGGCCGTCATCGACACGGAGCGGGCGCTGATGGTGCACCGGGCGGGCAGTGCGCTCGCCTACGTGTTCCCCACCGGCGAGACCGGTGACCTGCCCACCGAACCCGAGCCGGAAGCCCCGGGCTACGTGCGGGTGCCCTGGGACGCCGTGGACAGCTGGTACGAGGAGGGCAGGAAGCTCGTTCACTACCCACCGAACCCGTACCACCGAGTCGACTGCCGCCCGACGACCCGCGCCCTCCGAGTCGACGTCGCCGGTGTGACGTTGGTCGACACCGCGGACACCGTCATCCTGTTCGAGACGGCGCTCGATCCGGTGCTCTACGTGTCGCCGACGCACGTTCTCACCGAGTATCTGCGTCCCAGCGACCTGACGACGTACTGCAACTACAAGGGACCGGCCACGTACTGGACGGCGGTCGTCGGCGACACGATCGTCGAGAACGTCGCCTGGAGTTACGAATCGGCGCTACCGGAGAGCAGTGCCATCGGCGGGTTTCTCAGCTTCGATCCGTCGAAGGCCGAGGTCCGCGCCGAGCTTCCCGCACGACCCCGCGAGCCTCGGCCCGGGCGGCCCTAGAGCCTCGCCGTGGACTCGACCGCGGAGTCGGAAGCCCGCAGCGGGCGGACGAGTCCGTCCTGCGCGAACGACGCCAGAAGTGCCCCGTCCTCGGTGTGCACCGTGCCGCGCACGTACGACATTCCCGCGCCGGCCTGGGTGCTCTCGTGCGAGTACAGGATCCACCCGTCCCATCGGACCGGTTCGTGGAAGCTGATCGCGAGGGTCATGGGTGCGGTGGAGACGGTCACGTGTGCCTGACTGGTGCCGATCCCGGCGTGCGCGCGCATCGTCGTCGAGATGCCGAGATGGCCGGTGAAGTGCGCCAGCAGCGCCTTGGCCAGGTCGGCGCGGTCCGGAACCGGGTCGTACCTCAGCCAGGCGTGCAGCTCGGGCGGTCCCACCTCGTCCGGGCTGTTGACGTCCTCGACCTCGACCACGCGGATGTCGCGTCCCCGCAACGGCATCCGGCCGTCGAAGGCACTGTCCGGCGGCACCACGTCCGCACGCGGGCGGTGGTGGGTGATCAGGTCCGCCGTCGGGACGTCGGCGAGCACCGTCACCGTCACGCACCGTTTGCCGTTCTGGCTCGCGGTGACGACGGCGGTCGCGGTGGACCGACCTTCCTGGACGACGTCGACGTCGAACACGACGACGGGGCCGACCGTCACCACCCGCGCGAACACCGCCTGCGCGGACCGGATCGACTTGTCCGGGAACCGCTTGGCGGCGGCGACGATCGCCTGCGCGAGGACCTGGGTGCCCTCGACGACGACACGGCCCTCGTCACCGGCGATTCCGGTGTCCGCCGTGAACCGGTCGGCGTCGGCGGGGGTGACGTCGAACAGGCCGAGGAGGAGTTCCAGCGTCCACGGGGTGTCCACGGCGTTCTGACTCATGTGTCGGATCGTCTCCAGTCCGGGGCGGCGACGGGTGCAGCACGCCCGTCGATGTCCAAGCGACTCAGGTTCGGTTGAACTCGGCGGCGGCCCTGACGAGCGCGACGAACGCGTCGGCATCGAGGGGGTCGCCCTCTGCAAGGTCGATCGCCCTCCTGACCCCGGCGCCGGCGTTGAACAGTGCCGCCGGGTCGGGCAGGGAGGAGCCCTTCGCGAAGGTCACCTTGATCTTGTCCTTGTAGGTCTCGACGGTGCAGATGAGCCCGTCGAGGGAGAACGTCGGGACGCCGTCGGGATTGGACGGCTTGCGCCACTTCACTTCCTCGACGACGTCCGGCTCCGCACGCCGGATCAGTTGCCGCACGTCGTCGACCCTCTCACCCCGCCAGTCCTCCGCCATGCGGTCACGATACGTCCACTCGGCCGTCACGAGGTGGATCCCGGGAACAACGTTGCCGGACTCCACACCCCCGGTGCACGGGCGTCACGCGCGCCCGGTCCGGTGAACCCGTAGGCGGTGCCCGCTCGCCTACAGCCGGTGTTTGGCGAGCTTGCCGGTCTCGGTGCGTGGCAACACGTCGACGAACCGCACCTCCCGCGGGCACATGTAGTGAGCCAGCCGGTCGCGCGCGTACCCGATGACGTCCCGTGCCAGGTCGTCGGACGGAGCGGTGCCCGGAACGAGTTGAACGACGGCCTGCACCGACTGCCCCATCTCGGCGTCGGCAACCCCGATCACCGCCACGTCCCAGATCAGGGGGTGCACCGCGAGGCAGTTCTCGATCTGTTGCGGGTAGATGTTGACGCCACCGGAGATGATCATGAACGTCGCCCGGTCCGTCAGGTAGAGGTAGCGGTCCTCGTCGATGTACCCGACATCGCCGACCGTCGTCCAGGTGGGGTGGGCGGGATGTCGTGCGGCGGCCGTCTTGTCGGGGTCGTTGTGGTACTCGAAGCTCCAGTCGTCGCGCTCGAAGTAGAGCAGCCCCACTTCACCGGGTCCGAGTTCCCGGCCGTCGTCCCCGCAGACGTGGGCGATGCCCTGCACGCCGTCCCGGCCGACGCTTCCCGGCTTCCTGCGCCATTCCGCACTGTCGATCAGGGTCGAGCCGTTGTTCTCGGAGCAGCTGTAGTACTCGAACAGGATGTCGCCCCACCAGTCGAGCATCGCCTGCTTGACCTCCACCGGGCAGGGCGCAGCCGCGTGGACGGCGACTCGCAGCGAGCTCAGGTCGTACCGGTTCCGTTCCGCCTCGGGCAGCTTGAGCATCCGGACGAAGTGGGTGGGCACCCACTGCGAGTGCGTCACGCGGTACTTCTCGATCGCGGCGAGTGCGTCGCCGGCGTCGAAGCGTCCCATCATCACCACGGTCCCACCGAGCGACTGTGTGGCGGCGGAGTACCGCAGTGGCGCCGCGTGGTAGATCGGCGCTGGCGAGAGGTACACGGTGTCCGGGCCGAATCCGTAGTACGTCTCCACGATCGCGGTGAGCGGGTCGCCGGGCGACTCGTGGATCTGCCTGTCCGGCAACGGCGACTTGATGCCCTTCGGCCGCCCGGTGGTGCCCGAGGAGTACACCATGTCCGCGCCGCGCGGCTGGGTCGGGAGGGGCTCGGCGGACACCGAACCGACCGCGTCCGCGTAGGAGTCGTACCCGTCGACCGTGCCACCGAAGGCCAGCCGTAGACACGAGTCGGGAATCCGACCGACGAGGGCCTGTGCGGTTGAGCGCAGCGCGGCGGACGCGACGAGGACGCGGGCACCCGAGTCGGCGACGACGTACGCGAGGTCGTCGCTGGTGCCGTGATGATTGACGACGGTGATGTAGAGGCCGGAACGGATCGCGCCCCAGTACAGCTCGAACACGACGGGATCGTTGTCGGACAGGACCGCGATGTGGTCGCCACGCCGCAGTCCCGCCTCGAACATCCACCGCGCGAAGCGGGCGGAGCGGGCGTCGAGCTCCGCGTAGGTGACGGTCGCGCCCGTCGAGGCCACGACGACCGCGGCCTTGTCCGGGTCGACGACACGTCGGGCGTCGGTGAACACGGCGGTCAGGCTCCCGCGAGGTCGGCCGACAGGTCCGCCACCTCGACGCCCTCGGGGACCCGAACCTCCTCGACCGGTTCGGGCCGGTCGTCGAACTCGAGTTTCAGTGCGCGGCAGATCGTGGCGTGCATGTCGTACATGCACGTGATGTAGGTCAGCTCCATGACCTCACGGTCCGACAGGTGCGCCCGCAGAACCTCGAACACCTCGTCGGCCACTCGGCCGCCGTCGTGGACGAGTCCGTCGGTGTACGCGAGCACAGCCCGCTCGAGCGGCGAGAACAGATCGCTCACCTGCCAGGCCGGGATCGCGGCGATCTTGTCCTCGGCCATGCCGAGGGAGCGCATCTGCTTGCAGTGCTGGGAGAACACGAACTGACTGCCGCGCGCGTAGCCGGCGCGGCCCTGTCCGAGTTCACGCAGCAACGGGTCGAGACTCGCGTTGCGGTACAGCGCGAAGCCGCGCACGGCGTGCCGGAACACGTCGGGCGACTGGGCGAACACGGTCCACCAGTCGCCGGGGGTCGCGTGAATGGTGCCGTGATCGACGGCGGGGTCCTTGTCGGGGCCGAACAGCCGGTCGTAGAAGAAGAGGATCTTCTCGTCGGTGACTTCGGCGCGCGGGATCTCCCGTAGACGGGGCATGGTGAATCCTTCCGGTGGTCGCGGTCAGGAGGCGCTGGGTACGCGACGCTCGGCGGCGGTCCGCGGCTCGTGTGCGACGTCGGCTTCGGTGAACTCGCGGGTCCAGCAGGCGAATTCGAGGAGGATGCCGTCGGGGTCCTGGAAGTAGAACGATCGAACGAACGTGCCGGGATGCACGTCCCGCGACACCCCGGAAGGGCTGTCGTCGTGATTGAGGACGCGACTGACCGCCACCCCCGCTTCCTCGAGTCGCGCCCGGTACTCGTCGAACTTCTCCGGAGGCACGGCGAAGGCGACGTGGTTCATCGAACCGACCGCACTGGCGAGTTCTCCCTCGTCGGGCCGGCCCTTCGGTGCGGCGATCCCGGGTGCGGCGTCCGGCGAGTCCGCGAGCCAGAAGAACGCGACCGTGTTGCCGTTTCCGCAGTCGAAGAAGAAGTGCTGGCCGAGCCCGTCGGGCAGGTCGAGCGTCTTGACCAGCGGCATGCCCAGCGTGCCCGAGTAGAACTCGATCGTGCGCTTCATGTCGGCGCACACCAACGCAAGGTGGTTGATACCGCGGAGCTCGTACTTCGGATTTGTGGCGTTCATTGCGGTCCTTTCGGAGCGATGACGAGGAAGAATGTGGGAACGGCGTGACACGAGAGTGGCCGTGAAAGTGACTTGACAGTCATGTCATCTTCTTGGATAGTTTGTACGTGGCCAAGTCATCTGTCAACACGTCGTCCGCACCCGCTCCGGTCGAGACCCTGACGGCGCGCGGCCGCAAGACCCGCGACGCCCTGCTCGATGCGGCACGCACCGTGTTCGAGACCGTCGGGTTCCCCGACACCCGGGTCGAGCAGATCAGCCAGGAGGCGAACGTCTCGTACGGGACGTTCTACCGCTACTTCGAGTCCAAGGAAGACATCTTCCGGGAGCTGAGCACCCGACTGTTCGAGGACGTACACCAGCGCATCCCGTCCGACGCCGCCCTCTCCCCCGCCGCGAAACTTGTCGCGTCGAACCGGTCCTACTACCAGGCGTACCGACGCAACGCGCGACTGATGGCGATCGTCGAGCAGGTCGCGACCTTCAACGACGAGTTCCGCGAACTCCGGCACAACCATCGGCAGCAGTTGACCGAACGGACGGCACGGGCCATCGCGCGGTGGCAGGAGGACGGCCTGGTGCGAGCCCAGCTCGACCCGGCCCTCGCGGCGCGAGCAATGGCGGCGATGGTCGACCACACGCTCTACCTCTGGATCGTCCAGGGCGACGACGCCGACGAGGACGCGCTGCTCGACACCCTCGACCTGATGTGCCTCGGCGCACTCGGCCTCGAAATCGATTCCGTGTAACACCATCTCAGAAAGAGGCATTCCGTATGGACGACCTCGCCGACAGCTTCTTCGCCGCGGTCTGCGGCGGTGACGTGGACACGCTCACCGAGCTGTACGCACCCGACGCACGCATCTGGCACAACGAGGACGGCAGGGAGCAGACCGTCCAGGAGAACCTCCGGGTACTCCGTTGGCTCGCACGCACACTCGAGGACTTCCGGTACGAGGACGTCCGCAGGCACACGCTGCCCACCGGGTTCGCCCAGCAGCACGTCCTGCGGGCCGTCCTCCCGGGGCACGGCCTCCTCGAGGTACCTGCGGCCCTGTTCGTCCGCGTCACGGGCGGCCGGATCACCCGGATCGACGAGTACGTCGACTCCGCCGCAATTGCACCGCTCCTGGCGACATCGGCCGGCGCGAAACACGACATCGCGACGCCGTTCGCATCCACGACCGAAGGAACAATCGCATGACAGTGAACCAGGCCGAGGGACGGATCGCCGACCTCCGCGACCGGATGCGCGCGTTCGTCGACGGCGAGGTGATCCCCGCCGAGAAGATGCTCGCCGGCAAGGACGACGCGTCCCGGGAGACCCTCGACGCCCTGCGTTCCCGTGCGAAGGAGCTCGGCCTGTGGGCACTCGGGCATCCGGCGGACGTCGGCGGTGGCGGAGTACCGTTCCTCGACTTCGTTTACCTGAACGAGATCATCGGGCGCTCCGAGTTCGGCCAGCTGGCGGTCGGTTCGGTGTCGATGCAGGACGTGATCATGCTGCGCAAGCACGGCACCGAGGAGCAGAAGGCGAGGTGGATTCCGCCGCTCGTCGCGGGCGAGTTCCTGCCGTCCGTCGGACTGACGGAGCCGGACGCCGCCGGGTCCGACCCCACGATGATCGAGGCCACGGCGGAACTCGACGGTGACACGTGGGTCGTCAACGGACACAAGTGGTTCACCACCGGTGTCGCGGACGCGGGATACTGTTCGGTCTTCGCCCGCACCGAGTCGGACGACGTACCGCGGCACTCCCGGATCAGCTCGATCCTCGTGCCCACCGACACCCCCGGCTTCGAGATCGTGCGGTCGATCCCGACGATGGGCCACGACCCGAGCGACCACTACGAGGTTCGGCTCACCGACGTCCGGGTGCCCGCGACCAGCCTGCTCGGTGAGCGAGGCAAGGGATTCGCCATCGCGCAGGACCGGCTCGGACCCGGCCGGATCTTCCACTGCATGCGGTGGCTCGGGCAGGCGCAGCGCGCATTCGAGCTGATGTGCGAGCGCGCCAACACCCGCGTCGCACACGGGTCGCTGCTCGCCGAGAAGGGCGAGATCCAGCGGTACATCGCCGAATCCGCGGCGGAGATCCACGCGCACCGGCTCATGACCCTCGACGCCGCCCGGGTCCTGGACTCCGGCGAGGATGCCCGGGTCCAGATCGGCCTGATCAAGTTCTGGGGTGCGCGCATGGTGCACAACGTCATCGACCGCGCGATCCAGGTGCACGGCGCGCTCGGCCTGACGGGCGACACCCCGCTCGAGGAGATGTATCGCCACGCTCGGTACGCGCGAATCTACGACGGCCCCGACGAGGTGCACCGCATGTCGACCGCCCGCAGGTTGCTTCGCGATCCCCAGGCTGCGCCGTGGCTGTGACCGACACCGTCCGGCCCCTGCACGAGGGCATCCGTGCGATCCTGAGCGAGGCTCTGGGCGAGGACGTCTCGGTCGACGAGCCGGGCCAACTCACCGGCGGAGCCAGCAGGCAGGTGTGGGCAGCGCAGGCGCGCACCTCGGACGGGACGGTGGTGCCGGTGGTGTTGCGCCGCGATCCGCCCGGTCACGGCGACGCGGACCGCATGCGCGCGGAGGCAGCGTGCCTGCGCGCCGCCGCGGCCGTCGGAGTGCCCGTCCCGGCCCTCCTCGCCTCGGCGGACGACGCGCCGGGAATCGACGCCCCGTTCCTGTTGATGGAGCGGGTCGACGGCGAGTCCATTCCCCGGAAGCTGCAACGCGATCCGGAGTTCGCCCAGGTGCGAACGAGACTTGCAGAGAAGATGGGCTTCGTACTCGGGCAGATCCACGGCAGCGCGGTGGACGAGCTGACGATGCTCGACGACCGCGACCCCCTGGACGCTCTCGAGGACATCTACCTCGGCCTGGACGATCCCCGTCCTGCCGTCGAGATCGGGTTGCGCTGGCTCCGTGAGCACCGCCCGGCTCGCCGGACCGCGGCGCTCGTCCACGGCGACTTCCGCCTCGGCAACGTCCTCGTCGACGAGAGCGGAATTCGCGGTGTCCTCGACTGGGAACTCGCACATCTCGGGGATCCGATCGAGGACCTCGGCTGGCTCTGTGTCCGGGCGTGGCGGTTCGGTGCACAGCCCCCGGTGGCGGGGATCGGCACCCGCGAGCACCTGCTCGACGGCTACGAACGCGCGACAGGAGTTCGGCCCAGCGACGCCGAACTCCACTGGTGGGAGACGTTCGGCACCCTGCGCTGGCTGGTACTCAGCCGGTTCCAGGCCAACCGGCATCTCAGCGGCGCGGAGCACTCACTCGAACTCGCCGCGATCGGTCGACGGGTCTGCGAATCCGAGTACGACCTGCTGCTCATCCTCGATCTGCTCGGCGAAGCCGTCCCACCGGCCGAGCCTGCGCCCACGGCCCCGACGGTGCACGACCGCCCCGCCCTCACCGAAATCGTCGCGCTCGTCGCCGAGACCCTGTCCGACGAGGTCGCCCCCGCACTCGACACGGCCCACGCACGCGAGCGGTATCTGCTCCGAATCTGCGTGAACCTGCTCGGGATCGCGGGCCGGGAACTCGACGCAGGTGCGGACGGCCCGGCCGCCGACCTGCTCGGCGCGCTGGACTGCGCGTCGGAAGCCGATCTCGCACAGCGCATTCGAGCAGGAGTTCTGCCCTACACCGACCCGGCGGTCCGCCGTTGCGTCGGCACCGCGGTGCTCACCCGGCTCATGGTGGCCAACCCCCGCCATGCAGTGACGTCGCACTGATCGCACCCCTCGCACACCAGGAGTTCCCATGTCCTTCACCGTGGTCACCACAGGTCTGAAATTCCCCGAAGGCCCCGTAGCGCTCCCGAACGGCGACGTGCTCGTCGTCGAGGTGCTGGGCGGCACTCTGACCCGCATCGCCCCCGACGGCACCACCACGGTGGTCGCCGAGGTGGGTGGCGGACCCAACGGCGCCGCGATCGGACCCGACGGCCGCGCCTACGTCGCCAACTGCGGCGGCATGATCGGCACCGAGGTGTACGGCTACGTCTTCGCCGGCGGCATCCCCGAGGACTACGCGGGCGGCAGCATCCAGGCCGTCGACCTGGACACCGGCGAGATCGAGACGCTGTACACCGAGTGTGACGGCCGCCAGCTGCGAGGCCCGAACGACATCGTGTTCGACGCCCACGGCGGCTTCTACTTCACCGACCACGGCAAGAGCGACAGCACCGCGAGCGATCGAGGACGGCTGTACTACGCCACTGCCGACGGCCGGTCGATCCGGCTGGTCGCCGAGGACATGAACGGCCCCAACGGCATCGGGCTCTCTCCCGACGGATCACGCCTCTACGTCAGCGAGACATACACCGCCCGTGTCTGGTGGTGGACCGTCACCGCCCCGGGTGAGATCACGGGTGGTCGGACGCTCGCCGGTTCCGGCGGCGGCAACTTCCTGTACGGATCGCCCGACTTCCGGTACTTCGACTCACTCGGCGTCGAGGAGAACGGCAACATCTGCGTCGCATCGCTCGCCACCCCGGGGATCTGCGTGATCAGCCCGGACGGGGAACTCGTCGAGTTCGTCGCCATCGACACCGACGGCGACCCCGGCATCACGAACATCTGCTGGGGCGGGGAGGGCATGCGCACTGCCTACGTCACGGCGTCGAGCACCGGCAAGGTCCTGCGTTTCGACTGGCCGCGCGCCGGCCTCGGGCTCCCACACCAGACGGCCACCGCCTGATCGTCCACACACGAAGGGCCCGTCCGCCAGATGCGGACGGGCCCCTTGTTTCGTCGTTGCCAGCCGAATGCCAGGCCCACCCAACGCTCCGGCCAGGTTCGGAAAGCACAGTGTGACTGCGCAACAGCGCAACACGTTTCGACCGAAAAGGTGATCACTGTGGATCTGAGCTACCTGTCCGAACTCTTCGGCGCCTTCTCCGACGCCTTCAGCGCACTGGACTTCTTCAGCGGCTCGCTCGGCGGCTGACACGAACGTGGGCGCCCTCGGCCGAAGCCGGGGGCGCCCATGTTCGGCGGTCGACCCGTCAGGGGGTGGTGACGAGGTCCCGCGAGTCAGGCCGGGAGGACACCACGGAGCGGACGTCCCTGCGCCGTCCGGGGATCCGGGCCACCAGCGGGCCGAGAACCCACCGGAAGACACTGATCAGCCCGTACGGGAGCACGAAGATGAACAGGATCAGGGTGGCGCCGTAAGTGATGCCGGCCGCCGACTGGTTGATGTCCGCGGTCCACTGCGGGACGTACACCACGAAGAACGCGCCGAACACGACTCCGGGGACGGTGGCCAGGCCACCGACCACGATCATCGTGATGAACGCGATCGCCAGGGGCAGACCGAACGCCTCCGGACCCACGTACTGGACCACGAAGCTGTAGAGAACGCCGCCGACTCCGGCGAGCGCCGCACTGAGTGCGAACACGGTCGTCTTCGTCCGCGTCGCGGGGACGCCGAGGGTGGTGGCGACCGCTTCGTAGTCACGGATCCCGATCAGCGAACGTCCGACTCGGCCGATCGAGAGGCGCCGCACCACGACGTAGGCGACGAGCGCCACGACCAGGCACAGGTAGTACACCCACTGGTCGCGTGCGAGTCCGGTGAACTCGGGTGCCTCCGCACCGAAGATGTTGATTCCCGCGTGCCCGCCCGTCACACCGGAGAACCGCTTGATCACGGCAGGGGTCACCAGCGCGAGTCCCAGTGTGGCGAGCGCCAACTGGAGACCGTGCAACCGCAGCGCCGGCAACCCGAAGAGGTAGCCGATGACGTAGCAGACCGCGAAGACCAGCGGGATGAGCAGAAGGTAGGGCACCCCGTGGTTCTCGATCAGCACCGCGCTCAGGTAGGCGCCCACCGCGAAGAAGAAGCCGTGGCCGAGCGAGATCTGCCCGGTGTTGCCGGTCAACAGATTCAGTCCGAGCCCGACGACGACGTACACCAGCACCATGGAGCGGTCGAAGTTCACGTACGGCGCGGACACCAACGGCGCCACCGCCGCGAGGACGATCACCAGGACGACAGCGGCCCGCGAGAGCCACACCGGCGCGTCGAGTTCCGCGCGCGGTCTGCGCAGCGCATCGAGGATTCTCATACCCTGGCCACCTTCCTGGTGCCGTACAGGCCTTCCGGCTTGAGCAGCAGCACCCCGAGGATCAGGGCCAGTGCGACGGCCTGCTTGAAGTCGTGGCCGATCCACGAGACGTAGGTGCCGGCGAGGTTCTCCGCGACGCCGACGCACAGTCCCCCGATGATCGCGCCGACGGGGCTGTCGAGTCCGCCGAGGACGGCAGCGGCGAACGAGTAGATCAGCGATGCGGTGAGCATGTTCGGCTGGAGGAACAGTTGGGGCGCCGCCAGGGATGCCGCGAGTGCGCCAATTGCTGCGGCGAGCCCCCACCCGATCATGAGCATCCGGCCCACCGGAACGCCGATCAGTTGCGCGGAGTCCGGATTGCCCGCGGCGGCACGCATCGCCAATCCGACCTGCGTCCGCTGGAAGAGGACGAACAGGAATCCGGCGACGAGAACGACGGCACCGACGATGACCAAGGCCTGTCGGGACATCGCCACCGGCCCGAGGGTGACCACGGGCCCCGACACGATCGTCGGGAACTCCTTGCTCTGCACGCCCCAGATCCACCCCGCCGCGCTGTTGAGCACGAGCATCAGGCCGAGGGTGATGATGACCAGCGGCATGTGGTTGGTGGAGGACGCGAGCGGACGGATGAGTACCCGTTCGGTCGCGGCGCCGAACAGGAATGCCACCGCCATCGCACCGAGTATCGCGAGATACAGCGGGGCTCCCCACTGATGGAACTGCCACGCGCAGAACGCCGCGATCATCGCCATCTCACCCTGGGCGAAGTTCACGATCCCGGACGCCCGGTAGACGAGGACGATGCTCATCGCGAATGCGGCATACAGCGCACCCCACGTCAGCCCGTCCACCACTTGTTGAAGAAAGACCTGCATGAAGAACTCCTGTGCTCAGTAGCCGAGGTAGGCGCGCCGCACCGACTCGTCGTGGGCGAGTCCCTCGGCGGGGCGCTGGGAGACGACCCGTCCGGCGTCGACGAGGACCGCCGACGACCCGATCTCGAGGGCCAGGTGCGCGTTCTGCTCGACGACGAGAATCGTTGTGCCCGTGTCCTCGTTGATCCGACCGAGAGCGCGGAACACCTCCTGGGTGATGCGGGGTGCGAGGCCGAGCGACGGCTCGTCCAGCAGTAGCAGTCGCGGCCGCGCGACGAGCGCTCGGGCGATCGCAAGCATCTGCTGTTCGCCACCGCTGAGCCCGGCCGCGAGCTGGCGGCGCCGTTCCCGCAATCGCGGGAAGAACTCGTACCACTGGTCGATCGCCTGTTCCGTGGCCGTGGACGACGTCGTGTAGCCGCCGATCCGCAGGTTCTCCTCGACGGTGAGGTCACCGAACGTGCCCCGCCCCTGGGGGACGTGCGCGATGCCCAGGCGGGCGATCCTGTCCGTCCGCATGCCCGCGATGTCGCGGCCGTCGAACACGATCCGGCCGCTGGTCCGCACCATCGAGCAGATGGACCGGAGGATGGTCGTCTTGCCTGCGCCGTTCGCGCCGAGGACGACCGTCACCTCCCCCTGCGGCACCACGAAGTCGATGCCGTGCAGCACTTCCGCGCTGCCATAGCGGGCGTGGAGTCCTTCCACGCCGAGCAGGTTCGCACTCATGCCGCACCTCCCAGGTACGCCTCGACGACCTCGGGGTGAGCGGCGACCTCGGACGGTTCGCCCTCGGTCACCTTCTGCCCGAAGTTCAGCACCACCACGCGGTCGGAGATCGACATGACCATGGCCATGTGATGCTCGACCAGTAGCACGGAGAAGCCGCGTTCGTCGCGGAGCGCCCGCACGGTCTCCGCGAGTTCGAGCACCTCCTCGTGGATGAGTCCGTTGGCCGGCTCGTCGAGCATCAGCAGCTTCGGACGCTGCATGAGCGCGCGGGCCAACTCGACCCGCTTCAGCGTGCCGTACGGCAGGTTGCCCGCAGGTTCGCGACCGACGTGCGCGAGGTTCATCGAGTCGAGCAGCGCCCAGGCCTCGGCGCGTTCGCGCCGCTCCTCGGTCCGGCTCGAGGGCAACCCGAGCGCCGTTCGGACGAATCCCGCACGAGTCCGCGAGTACGCGCCGGTAAGGACGTTGTCCACCACCGTCATCGTCGGGAACAGCCCGATGTTCTGGAACGTCCGGGCGATGCCGACGTCCGCGACACCGTCCGCGGTCAGAGACAGGAGATCGGTGTCGCCGAACGTGATCCGACCGGAATCCGGCTGGTACAGACGACTGATGCAGTTGAACAGAGTCGTCTTGCCCGCGCCGTTCGGCCCGATCAGCCCGACGATGTGGCCGGGCTCGATGGAGAACGACGGCCCGTCCAGGGCGACGACACCACCGAACCGGAGGCGGATCTCGTCCACGTGGAGGGCGGGCACGCCGGTGACCGACGCGCCCGGCACCGCTCGGTCCGACGCGCTCGGCACCGTGTCGTCCGACGCGCTCGGCACGGTGGTCATCCCTGCGCGCTGCGGGTGACCACAGCGTCGTACTGCCAGCTGCCTCCGCGGAACGTCATCGGTGCCATGGAGGTGATCACGTACGGGTAGTCGGGGGTGGTGTCGAAGGAGATTCCGTCGATCGCCAGGTCCGTGGTCACGTCCGTCATGTTCTTCACCGCGTCGAGGAAATCGGCCCGGGTGCAGCCCTTGGTGTTCTCGAGTGCGGCCACCAAGAGCTGGGCAGTGTTGTATCCGGTCGCAGCGATGGTGTCGGTGGACTTGATCTTGGCGGAGTTGCGGTCCGCGAAGGCCCGCCACTTCTGGACGCCGGGCTTGTCGTCGTGGTTCGGGCTGCTGACGTCGTAGATCCAGTAGAAGGAATGAATTCCCTCCGCCGCACCCGGGCCGGCCGGCGTCAGAACGAAGTTGGTGTCGGTCGCGCCCGAGTAGATGAAGGTGTCCGGCTTCCAGCTCAGCTCGGTCGCCTTCTTGAGGGACTGCGTGACGAAGCTGGCGGTCGCGAAGTTCGCGAACACGTCCGCACCGGAGTTCGCGAGGTTGACCATCTGCGAGTCGACGGACGGTGTCGTCTGCTCGTAGGTCTGCTCGGCGACGATCTGGACTCCGCTGCCCTCCAGCGCGGACTTCAGCGCCTCACGGCTGCCGTTGCCCATCGCGTCGTTCGGGTAGAGCACCGCCACCTTCCCGGCGGGGTGGTCGCGGAGAATCCACCGTGCGACCTCCGAGGCCTCCCAATCGGTTTGCGGGGTGACAGCTCCGGCGACGACGGGCCAGTCGTCGACCTTGTCCAGCAGTTCGTTGCTGCCGGTCATCGGGAAGACGAGCGGCACCTTCCGCTCGTTGAGGTAGTCGGCGACCGCGAGGGTGGAGGCGGTGCCGATGAGGTTCTGGATCGCGAAAACCTGGTCCTGCTCGACGAGCGTGCGGACGTTGCCGACCGTTCGTGCCGGGTCGTAGCCGTCGTCCATCGCGGTGTACGAGATCTTGCGGGACTTGCCGTCGCCCATGGCGACTCCGCCTGCCGCGTTGATCTCGTCGAAGAGCGCCGTGGCGGCCGTGGCCTGCGGACCGGCGACCGACTGCATCAGGCTCGTACCGAACTTGATCTCGGTGTCGGTGATGCCGGGATCGCAGTCACCGGCGGCCGCGGTGGTCTCGCGGCTGGAACAGGCGGTCAGGGCTGCGGTGGCACACAGGGCGGTCAGGCCCACGGCGATGGTGCGTTTCATGGTTGCTCCGTAACTCGGGGGGTGAGGGTGGTGGAACACGAGGGCGCGACCGATCGCCGCACGTCGAGACGTGCGGTGGAGGGGGGCGGTCGCAGTGTGGGGTTGTTCAGGCAGGTGTCGGCGAGAACCGATCGCGCAGGTCGCGCTTGAGGATCTTGCCGGTGACGTTCTTGGGCAGGGTGTCGACGAATTCGACGCGTCGCGGCACCTGGAAGCCGCCGAGCTGCTCACGACAGGTGGCGACGATGTCCTCTGCGGTCGCGGTGGCGCCGTCACGGAGAACGACCACCGCGCAGACGATTTCGCCCCAGGTGTCGTCCTTCACGCCGATCGCGGCGGCCTCGGCGACGCCGGGATGGCGGTACAGGGCCTGCTCGACGGACAGCGATGCGACGTTCTCGCCGCCGCTGATGATGAGGTCCTTCTTCCGGTCGACGATGTAGACGAAGCCCTCGTCGTCCTGCTTCACCAGGTCACCGGTGTGGAACCAGCCGTCGGTGAACGCCGCCGCAGTGGCCTCGGGATCGCGCCAGTACCCCGCCATCACCTGGTCGCAGCGGACGATCATCTCACCGATCTCCCCGACCGGGACGTCGACGAGTTCATCGTCGACGACACGAATGTTCGCGAGCCGCATCGGCTTTCCTGCTGCAGCGAGCAGTCCGGTCTCCCCGTTCGCCGCCCTGCGATGCGCCTCCTGGTCGAAATGGAGGACGTTGCCCGCCAGTTCGGTCATGCCCATGCCCTGGTAGAAGTCGCAACCGAGTCGTTCGAGGCCCTCCCGGAGCACCGGCGCAGGGATGGCCGAGGAACCGTATCCGATCGCCTCGAGGGTGCCGAGGTCGTGGTCGTCGAGGGCGGGATCCTGCAGCAGGAAGTTGATCATCGTGGGTGCCAGACCGGTCTGGGTGACCTTCCACTCCTCCACCAGACGGAGGAAGGTCGCGTTGTCGTAGGCGCGGAGGATGCCGACCGTGCTGCCCATCAGATGGTTGAGCAGCGTCACGTATCCGCCCACGTGGCAGAGCGGGAAGCAGAACAGGAACACAGTGCCCTCGGGCAGCGCCCACTGCAGCGCCGACGACGTGATGCCACTGACGAGGTTCCGGTGGCTGAGCATCACGCCCTTGGGCATGCCGGTGGTCCCACTCGTGTAGACCATCCAGGCGATGTCGTCCTCGGTCGGGAGCACCGACGGCACCTCGGCGGATGCGCCACCGACGAACGTGCCCCACGAGGTCGAGTCGTCGGACCCGCCGATCACGACGATCGTGCGCACGTCCGGGATCCGGTCCCGGATTCCGGAGACCAGCTCGGCGAACTCCTGCTCGACGACGAGAACCGTTGCGCCGGAGTGCTCGACGAGTGCGACGATCTGCTCCGCGTGCAAGCGGTAGTTGAGGATCGTCAAGGCCATTCCGGCCATCGGCACGCCGTAGTAGCAGTCGAAGTACTCGGTGCGATTCGTCGACAGGATCGCGACCCGGTCTCCGGGCGCCGCGACCTCGAGCAGGGCGTTCGCAAGCCGGCGGCTGCGGTCACGCAGTTCGCGGTAGCTGACCGCCTCGTCCTCGAACCGCAGCGCGATGCGATCGGGATGCTTGCGCGCGCCGTACTCGACGATGTCGCTGACCAGCATGTCGAACTCTCCTTGAAATCAATGGTGGTGGAGCCGGAGGGCCAGGGCGCTCACCGGATCGCGAGCGGATGGAAGCCGCAGGACAACACACGACGCCGATCCCCCACCTCGTCGACGAGCTCGCGCATACGGAGAGGAACTGCCATGGGTGCCTCCTCCTCGCGGGTGCGATTGTGACGTGACAGTCATGTCAACTTCTGCGACGATTGTGATCGACAGCACTGTCCGTGTCAATACCGGGCCGGCCCACATCAACCGGAGTGGCCTTCGACACGACCCCGATCCGATCTCCAACTCGGGAGAACCAGGTCAACACCACTGCACCGCAGCCGTATTCGAAGACACGAATGCCCCCGGGTGAGTTACCCGAGGGCATTCGAACCACGAGATCGGTCCCCCGTCAGGGGGCACGCGTGACCGGGCGGACGAGCGTCGCTACGCCTCGATCGGGTCGTACCAGTCCGCGTTCGTGAGCAGCACCCGCGTGCCCAGGTCGCGGTTCCATTCCGGCTCGATGCCGTGCCGCCGCAGCACGGGGAAGACAACGTCGTCGAGCAGTCGCAGCACGTCGGTCCGGTAGAGGTCTTCCTTGACCGATTCGCTGAGGTCGTCGTAGGCGTCCTCGTCGAAGTCCGCGGGCGGGAACGCGCCGTAGCCGATGTACGTCTCGCCGCTCTCCACGAGGCGGTCGGTGTCCTGCTGGTGGAAGTAGGTGTATCCCTGCCAGTGGCGGGTGTCGTCGCGCTCGCCCCAGATCTCGCCGGACGCGCAGGTTCCGCAGCAGGAGAAGTTGGCGCGGGCGACCACTCCGTGGGAATTCAGCTCGTCGAACGCGGCGATCGTGCGGGACGTGTACGCGCCGATCTCCTTCTGCTGGCGGAGCCGCGCCGTGCGCAGTGCGCCGAATGCCGCGGCGAGCTGCTCCTCGGTCAGGTCGTAGTCCTCGCCGTAGATGTCGAGGAAGTCCTCGACGTCGTCGCGGCCGGTGATCAGGTGTTCCCAGATCTGCTGGGTCAGCTCGGCACGGGCACCCTCGTCGAGCGGAAGCTCGGGCAGCGTTGCATAGGACGGGATCTCATTCGGATTGTTCGACACCGCACTCACAACGCCACCTCCGGATTCGAGCGAAATCGGGCCAACTGCCCGGCGGCGACGATGGTAGCCATGAATGCCGACAGACTTCCGTCGCAGCGCTCCCGAGAGGTCAACCGCGCAGGAGCGGCACGACAAGACTCCCCCGCACGACGCCGTCCATCAGCTCCGGAAGCCCCGATGCAACCACCGTCGCCTCCTCGAAGTCGGGCTCGGCGCCGTGGAGGACGGCGCCGCTCGTCCGGCTGATCGCGAGGAACTCGTAGTCGCCGGACACACCGACGAGAATCGGCAGGCACTCCGCCCAGAACGCCTCGACACGCACGCGGTCGGCGACGGTGTCCGCCGCGCCGAGTCCGATCGCGCGGAACTCGTCCCACGCGAAGGCACTGTCGGTGCGACCCGCGTAGTCGAGGGCGGACAGGAACCATCGAGAGTCGTCGCCGCTGGCGAGCGCCCCGAACCTCCGGAGAAATTCGATGTGGGCGGCGGGAATCGCGGCATCGGTCACCGCCGCGAGCGCGGACGAGACGGCGGGTTCGTGTGGCGGCTCGAACGTCCAGCCCGCCGAGACGAGGTGGTCGATGAAGGCGTCGGCGGTACGCACCGTGGTCGTCGCGTTCAGCTCTTCGTCAGGTCCTCGGCCAACATCACGATGATCCCGCTCGGGCCGCGGACGTACGTGAGCTTGTAGACGTCCTGGTAGTTGGCCACGCCGCGAAGCGGGTGGCAGCCGTGCCGCGCGGCGACGGCCAGGGCCTCGTCGATGTCGTCGACGGAGAACGCGACGCGGTGCATGCCGATCTCGTTGGGAAGGGTCGGACTGGTCGCGATCGCCTCGGGGTGGATGTACTCGAAAAGTTCGAGGCGGCCGTGGCCGTCCGGCGTCTGGAGCATCGCGATGTTGGCGTGGTTGCCGTCGAGGCCGACGGCGGTGTCCGTCCACTCGCCGCTGACCGTGTCGCGGCCGAGGACGGTGAGGCCGAGGTCGGTGAAGAAGGCGATCGCCGCGTCGAGGTTCTCCACGGCGATGCCGACGTTCTCGAGTTTGATTGCCATGTGGCCCACGCTAGCGGGCAGGCCGCCCCTGCGCCCGCTCGTGCATCGACTTCTCCGCGCGTGATCGGCCCCGTTGTCGGGGTGGCCGCCTAGCCTTGCCTCATGGCCGACCCGAACGCCGAACACCTGCACCCCGTGTCCCTCGACGAGTGGCAGGCCTGGCTGCGCGAGAACCACGACAGCTCAGCCGGAATCTGGCTTGTGTTCTGGCGCAAGGAGTCCGGCAACACGCCACTCGACTACGACCAGGCCGTGCGGGAGGCGTTGTGCTGGGGCTGGGTGGACGGGCACACCCGGACCATCGACGAGCACCGTCGAGGCATGTGGTTCACGCGGCGTGGCCGCAACAGTGCGTGGGCCGCCTCGAACAAGGCTCGTGTCGCGGATCTTCTTTCCGAGGGGCGGATGCAACCGGCCGGTCAGGCCGTCATCGACGACGCCAAGCAGCGCGGCCTGTGGACGCTGCTCGACGACGCCGAGGCGCTCGTCGAGTCGCCCGAACTCGCCGCGGCCCTCGATGCCGATCCGCAGGCCCGTGCGCACTGGGACGCGTGGCCGCCGAGCGTCCGCAAGTTCGCCCTCAGCCAGATCGCGTTCGCGAAGCAGCCGGCGACCAAGACTCGGCGGATCGCAGGCATCGT
>NZ_JBHUFB010000007.1:58113-164577 GCF_042681175.1 Rhodococcus gannanensis | reverse complement strand
CGCCCGTCACCTGAGGTGACGGGCCCCCACGACTCGCTCTACTAGGAGCCCAACGCGTCCTTGACCAGGTTCGTCAGAACCTGCGACAGAACACCGATGAGGATCGTTTCCGCGCTACCCATGACTGCTCCTTCTTACGTTTCGTGTGCGAACAGAACAGTACGGGCCCGTACCGCCCCGCGGGCCGAATTACCTGAACAAATGTCCAACATCGAGAGTCCGACCGGTAGCGATCGACGCACCCGCCGAGGGACACGCGCCCACTGCGGCAACAACCCGGACGCGACTGGGCTGCACCGACACGGCGAGCACTCTCGCTCACGGCCCACCGCGAACAGCTTCGGTTCGCCAGCAACCCCTCCAGGCCTGGCAGCCTGCAATGTTGAGCTTTGCCAGCAATTTGCCATGTCGGGGTTGTCTGATTGAATTCGTGCGTGGATCAACGTCGGTACATCGCAGCAGTCGCATGGGCAGCGGCCATCACGGTGGCCCTCACCGTCATCGGCGTCGCCGGAACGGACCTGCTCGCGGGCGCCTTCGTCTGGGCGGCAGGAATTCTCGGTGGGTCTCTCGCGCTACTCGCCGGAAACCACCCGAGCGAGGACTCGGACCCCATGAAGGCCCACCGAACAATCAACCCGGCCGCCGAGATGAACGTCACGCGGCCTGCACACATCAGCCCGCCCTGATCATTGCTGCAGGTCGACCGCGTTCGACTCCCCACCCTGCCGACCAAGAGCCACCCACCACCAAGCGCCTGGTTGGTCTGGTACTCGCGAGTCACATGGGACAGAAGTTAAGTTCGCTGACGCGTCGCTCCTATGCCCCCTCCGGAGCGACGCGGGCCCGTCGGACCCCTCATCCGGCGGGCCACCCACACCAACCAGGGAGGCTCGATGCGACTTCCACTGTGGATCGGCGGCCCGATCGTGATCTCACTCGCGGCCGCGGACGCCGCGATCGAACTGCAGGCCCGCGCCGTCGGGGCGCTCACCCGCGCCACGATCAGGGCGATGGACAACGACGCCACCCTTGGTGCTGCCCCGCTGCTCACCGACCATGCCGCGCCGGAACGCCGGAGCGCCGCGGCCGGCAGATGACGGCGCAGCGCTCGCGCATCGTGATCGAGCCCGCTGCCGGGTGCAGTGACGAACGACCGTCTGTTCACCCGAGCGAAGTGAGTTCTAGACGTTGAAGCGGAACTCCACGACGTCGCCGTCCTGCATGACGTAGTCCTTGCCCTCCATACGCACCTTGCCCGCTGCCTTGGCGGCGTTCATGGAGCCGGCGGCGACGAGGTCGTCGAAGGAGACGATCTCGGCCTTGATGAAGCCGCGCTCGAAGTCGGTGTGAATCACGCCTGCGGCCTGCGGGGCGGTGTCGCCCTTGTGGATCGTCCAGGCGCGCGACTCCTTGGGGCCGGCCGTCAGGTAGGTCTGCAGGCCGAGGGTGTGGAAGCCGGTGCGGGCGAGGGCGTGCAGGCCGGGCTCGGTCTGGCCGATGGACTCGAGCATCTCCTGCCGGTCCTCCTCGTCCAGTTCGAGGAGTTCCTGCTCGACCTTCGCGTCGAGGAAGACGGCATCGGCGGGCTCGACGGAGGCGCGGAGCTCGGCGACCTTGGCTTCGTCGGTGAGCACGGCCTCGTCGGCGTTGAAGACGTAGAGGAACGGCTTCGTGGTGAGGAGGTGCAGTTCCTTCAGGAGCCCGAAGTCCAGCTTGTCCTTGACCGAGAACAGGGTCTTGCCCTCTTCGAGGAACGCCTGAGCCTTGACGGCCTCCTCGTGCTGGGGCTTGAGTTCCTTGTTCTTCTTCGCTTCCTTCTCGAGGCGCGGCACCGCCTTCTCGAGGGTCTGCATGTCGGCGAGGACGAGCTCGGTCTCGATCACCTCGATGTCGGAGGCGGGATCGACGACGCCGTCGACGTGCACCACGTCGTCGTCGGCGAACACGCGGACGACCTGGCAGATCGCGTCGGCCTCACGGATGTTGGCGAGGAACTTGTTGCCCAGGCCCGCGCCCTCGGACGCGCCCTTGACGATGCCCGCGATGTCGACGAACGACACCGTCGCGGGCAGGATCCGCTCGGAACCGAAGATCTCGGCGAGCTTCACGAGGCGCTCGTCCGGCAACTCGACCAGGCCGACGTTGGGCTCGATCGTCGCGAACGGGTAGTTCGCGGCGAGCACATCGTTCTTGGTCAGGGCGTTGAACAGGGTCGACTTGCCGACGTTGGGAAGTCCGACGATTCCGAGGGTAAGGCTCACGATCAGCAGAGTCTACGGAACGCCCGCGGCGCAACGTGCAGCACCGCAGGTCACGCAGGTCTCGCGCGTCAGTCCAGGGGCTTCCGGGCGACGGTGACGGCCCAGTCGGCGTTCTCTCGCCACGGCCGCAGGTCCCACGTCGCGAACCGGTGCTCGCGCACCAGCCCGGCGGCGGCGAGATCCGCGTCGAAGTCGTCGGGCGTGTAGCGGTGGCCGGTCGCGAACCCGGCCACGAGCACGCCGCCGGGAGCCAGGTGCGCCGCGAACCGTTCGCACACCGCGCGCTCTGTGCCCGGCTCCACGAAGATCATCACGTTGCCCGCCGCGACCACCGCGTCGAACCGCTCCCCCGGCAGGTCCAGCGTGGACAGGTCACCGCGAACCACCTCGAGCAGCCCTGTGGCGCGTGCCGCGTCGAGCAGCACCGGGTCGAGGTCGACGCCGGTCACCCGATGTCCCCGTCGCGCGAGGTCGGCCCCGACGCGTCCGGTCCCACATCCGGCGTCGAGCACCCGTGACCCGCGGGCCAGCAGCGCGTCCACCATCCGGGACTCGCCGTGCAGATCGGCGCCCTGTTCGGCCAGCTCCTCGAACCGCGCGACGTAGGCGCGTGAAGCGTCCTCGTCGCGTTCCCGCTCCCATCTCGTCACCTGGTCCAGACTAGGCCTGTCGGATCTGGTTTCTCACGAGGGGAGTTCACGGGTGAGGTGGCTGATTGTCGCGGCCGTGTGGATCGTGGCCGGCGCCCTGGCGGCGTCGGCGGCGGTTGCCGGGTGGGGATGGTGGATCCCGGCAGCGTTCGCGGCGTTTCTCGCCGCGACCGGCATGTACGACCTGCTCCAGCGCAGTCACAGCATCCTGCGCAACTACCCGATCCTGGGGCACGCGCGCTTCCTGCTGGAGCGGATCCGGCCCGAGATCCAGCAGTACTTCATCGAATCATCCACCGACGGAACACCCTTCGACCGGGAGACCCGAGACCTCGTCTACGAGCGGGCGAAGGGGACGAAGGACGCGGAGCCGTTCGGCACCGAACGTGACGTCCACGCGCCCGGCTACGAGTTCATGACCCACTCGCTGCGCGCCCGGCACGCCACCGAACTCGACCCCCGCGTCCGATTGGGCGGCCCGCACTGCACCCAGCCGTATGACATTGCGCTGCTCAATGTTTCGGCGATGAGTTTCGGTTCACTGTCCGCGAATGCGGTCGAGGCGATGAACGCGGGCGCGGCCCGAGGTGGCTTCGCACAGGACACCGGTGAGGGCGGGATCAGCCCGTACCACCGCAGGCACGGCGGCGACCTGATCTGGGAGATCGGCTCCGCCTACTTCGGGTGCCGCACCGAGGACGGCCGGTTCGATCCGGAGCAGTTCGCCGCGAAGGCCGTCGACCCGCAGGTCAAGGCGATCTCGATCAAACTGTCGCAGGGCGCGAAGCCGGGACTCGGCGGCGTCCTGCCCGGCGCGAAGGTATCCGCGGAGATCGCCGCGACGCGCGGCGTGCCGGTCGGTCGGACCGTCATCTCACCACCCGCGCACAACGCGTTCGAGACCCCGAACGAGCTGATCGACTTCATCGTCACGCTGCGGACCCTGTCCGGGGGCAAGCCGGTCGGGTTCAAGCTCTGCGCCGGGTCGCGGGTCGAGTTCCTCGGCATCTGCAAGGCCATGATCGAGCGGGACGTGACGCCGGACTTCGTCGTCGTCGACGGCTCCGAGGGCGGAACGGGCGCGGCGCCGGTCGAATTCGAGGACCACATGGGCATGCCGCTGACGGAGGGCCTCATGCTGGTGCACAACTCGCTCGTCGGGTCGGGCCTGCGGGACCGGATCCGGATCGGGGCTTCCGGCAAGGTCGCCAGCGGCAGCGACATCGTCAAACGGATCATCCAGGGCGCCGACTTCACGCTCGCGGCGCGCGCGATGATGTTCGCGGTCGGGTGCATCCAGGCGCAGGCCTGCCACACCAACCACTGCCCCGTCGGCGTCACCACCCAGGATCCGGCGCGGACGCGAGCCCTCGACGTCCCCGACAAGTCGGCACGCGTGTACCGGTTCCAGAAGTCGACGGTCGCCAGCGCGGCGCAGATGGTCGCGTCGATGGGTGCCGCCGGCTTCGACGAGCTGCGGCCGTCGATGCTCAACCGCCGCGTCGACGCGCACACCACGAAGACGTACGCCGAGTTGTACGAATGGCTGCAGGACGGCGAACTCCTCGACGATCCGCCCGAGTCCTGGCGCAGCGACTGGATCGACGCGTCCGCCGACCGGTTCTGAGCACGGCCGACCGATTGTCGTCGGGCACCGACCTCCACCGAGTTCTAGTGTGAGGTGAGCCACATCCACGCACGGAGGGAGGCCGGCACATGACGACCGCAACAAGTCCCACCCCCAGCCCCGACCCGAACGTCGAGTACCTCTACACGGACCCGGACCTGCCCCCGGTCGGCGTGGTCGACCGCAGCCCGATCACGCCGGCGAAGAAGCTGATCTTCGCCGCCATCGGCGTGCTCGGCGCGGTGGCCTGGTCGATGATCGCGATCGTCCGCGGCGAGGACATCAACTCGGTCTGGTTCGTCATCGCGGCCATCTGCACCTACCTCATCGCGTACCGCTTCTACGCCCGGTTCATCGAGAACAAGATCGTCAAACCCCGGGACGACAGGGCGACGACGGCGGAGATCCTGGAGAACGGCAAGGACTACATGCCGACGGACCGCCGGGTCCTGTTCGGTCACCATTTCGCGGCGATCGCAGGTGCGGGCCCACTGGTCGGGCCCGTCCTCGCGGCACAGATGGGCTACCTGCCCGGCACGATGTGGATCATCATCGGCGTCGTCTTCGCCGGCGGTGTGCAGGACTTCCTGGTGCTGTGGATCTCGTCGAAGCGCCGGGGGCGCAGCCTCGGCCAGATGGCCCGCGAGGAACTCGGCCTGGTCGGCGGCGTCGCGGCCATGATCGGCGTCTTCGTCATCATGATCATCCTCATCGCGGTCCTCGCGCTGGTCGTGGTGAACGCACTCGCCGAGAGCCCGTGGGGCGTCTTCTCCATCGCGATGACCATCCCCATCGCCCTGTTCATGGGTGTGTACCTGCGCTTCCTGCGGCCCGGCAAGGTGTCCGAGGTGTCGCTGATCGGCGTGGTCCTGCTGCTGCTCGCCATCGTCGGCGGCGGCTGGGTCGCCGACACCGAGTGGGGAACCAACTGGTTCACCCTGTCGAAGGTCACCATCGCGTGGCTGATGATCGCCTACGGATTCGCGGCGTCCGTGCTGCCGGTGTGGCTGCTGCTCGCGCCCCGCGACTACCTGTCGACGTTCATGAAGATCGGCACCATCGCACTGCTCGCCGCCGGGATCCTGGTGGCGCAGCCCGCCATCCAGATGCCGGCGATGACCGAGTTCGCGAAGAACGGCGAGGGGCCTGCGTTCGCCGGGTCGCTGTTCCCGTTCCTGTTCATCACCATCGCCTGCGGCGCGCTGTCCGGGTTCCACTCACTGATCGCGTCCGGCACCACCCCGAAGCTGCTGGAGAAGGAACGTCAGACCCGGATGATCGGGTACGGCGGCATGCTCACCGAGTCGTTCGTCGCGATCATGGCGCTGGTCACCGCATGCATCCTCGACCAGCACCTGTACTTCGCGCTCAACGCACCCGCCGCGCTGACCGGCGGCACCGCCGAGTCGGCCCCCGACTATCTCAACAACCTCGGGCTGCCGGGCGCCGACATCACCGCGGACCAACTGAACGCGGCGGCCGAAGCGGTCGGCGAGGAGTCGATCGTCTCCCGCACCGGCGGCGCCCCGACCCTCGCCTTCGGCATGTCCGAGGTGATGCACCAGTTCATCGGCGGCGAATCGCTCAAGTCGTTCTGGTACCACTTCGCGATCATGTTCGAGGCACTGTTCATCCTCACCACCGTCGATGCGGGCACCCGCGTCGCGCGGTTCATGCTCTCCGACTCGCTGGGCAACTTCGGCGGCGCCGCCAGGAAGTTCAAGGACCCGTCGTGGCGGCCCGGCGCGTGGCTGTGCTCGATCGTCGTCGTCGGCCTGTGGGGCGGCGTCCTGCTGATGGGTGTCACCGACCCGCTCGGTGGCATCAACACCCTGTTCCCCCTGTTCGGCATCGCGAACCAGCTCCTCGCCGCGATCGCGCTCACTGTGGTGACGGTCGTGGTGATGAAACGCGGCCTGTTCAAGTGGGTGTGGATACCCGCGGTCCCGCTGGTGTGGGATCTCGTCGTCACGATGACCGCGTCGTGGCAGAAGATCTTCTCCGACGTCCCGGCGATCGGATACTGGGCGCAGCACAACGCCTTCCAGGACGCGAAGGACGCCGGGCAGACGTCGTTCGGGACGGCGAAGACACCCGAAGCGATGGACGCGGTCATCCGCAACACCTTCATCCAGGGCACCCTGTCGATCGTGTTCGCGGTCCTGGTCCTGATCGTCGCCGTCGTCGGGGTGTGGGTGTGCATCCGGGCGTGGCGGGCCGGCGGACTGCCGGACACCGAGGCACCGTCCGTTCCGTCGAAGATCTTCGGTCCTGCCGGCTTCGTTCCGACGAAGGCCGAGAAGCAGATCCAGGCGCAGTGGGACGAACTGATCGCGGAGGGCAAGGTCCGGGCGCCCGGCGCCGCACACACGGTGGAGCACCACTGATGCGCGGCGTGCTGTGGTGGGTGCGGTCCCTGATGGGCGACCACGACTACGAGCGGTTCGTCGCACATCGGGCCCGCGCACATCCGGGCGAGCCGGTCCCGACCGAGCGCGACTACTGGCGCGCGCGGTACGCCGACGCCGACCGCAACCCCGGCGCCCGCTGCTGCTGACGCCTGAACAACCGTCGACGGTCGTGTCCGATTTCCGCTAGCGCATGCCCGCGGGGGCTGCCACGCTGGACGGCATGGACCTCGACTTCGACCGCTGCTACCGCGCCGTCTCGTCGCGGGACGTGCGCTTCGACGGGCAGTTCTACACCGCCGTCCGCACCACCGGCATCTACTGCCGGCCGTCGTGTCCCGCGATCACACCGAAACCGGGAAACGTGACGTTCGTTCCCACCGCGGCAGCAGCGCAGCAGGCCGGATACCGGGCCTGCCGCCGCTGCCTGCCGGACGCATCGCCCGGCTCGCCCGAGTGGAACGTCCGCTCCGACCTGGCCGCGCGCGCGATGCGCCTGATCCGCGACGGCGCCGTCGAGCGCGGCGGCGTGGCGGGACTGTCCGAGTCGCTCGGGTACTCGACACGCCAGCTCACCCGCACCCTCACCACCGAACTCGGCGCCGGGCCGCTGGCCCTCGCCCGCGCCCATCGCGCACACACCGCCCGAACACTGATCGAGACGACAGCGATGCCGATGGGCGACATCGCCTTCGCCGCCGGCTTCGCGAGCATCCGGCAGTTCAACGACACCGTCCGGGAGGTGTTCGCCACGACGCCGTCCGAGTTGCGTAGTGGGGCCGCACGCCGAGGCGCTCCGGCACCGTCCGGCGCGGGCACCGTGTCACTGCGACTCCCCCACCGCGCACCGCTCGACCGGGCCTGGCTGGCCTGGTTCCTGTCCGCCCATGCCGTACCCGGGCTCGAGCACTGGGAGGACGGCACCTACAGCCGGACGCTCCGGCTCCCACACGGACCCGGCACCGCGACCGTCCGCTTCGACGGAACCCACGCTCTCGCCACCCTGACCCTGCACGACATGCGCGACCTCGCGACCGCCGTCTCCCGGCTGCGACACCTGCTCGACCTCGACGCCGACCCGGAAGCCGTCGACGGCGCACTGCGCGCCGACCCGACGCTGGCGTCCGCGGTGTCCGCCGCGCCGGGGATCCGCGTCCCGGGATGCGTCGACGGCGACGAACTGCTGCTCCGCACCATGATCGGACAGCAGGTCTCGGTCGGGGCGGCCGCGACCCACACCGCCAGGCTGGTCGCCGCCCTCGGCGAGCCCGTCACCGCCCCCGGTGACATGCACCTGACGCACCTCTTCCCCGACGCCGCGACCGTCGCGGAGCGAGGCCGCGAGGTGCTCACCGGCCCAGCCGCCCGCGTCAACGCGGTCGTCGGTGTCGCGGCCGCCCTGGCCGACGGATCGCTGACCCTGCACGCCGGCCGGACGTCGGCCGACCTTCGCTCGGACCTGCTCTCCCACAGGGGAATCGGACCGTGGACAGCCGACTACGTGGCGATGCGAACACTGCCCGACCCGGACGTGCTGCTCGACACCGACCTCGTCGCGGTCCGCGGCGCCCGACTGCTCGGCCTGGACCTCGCCGACTCCGACCACTGGTCGCCCTGGCGGTCCTATGTCTCCGTGCATCTGTGGCGTGTCGCACTCGCGGCGCGCGAAACCCACTCCCTCACATCCGATCAGGAGGATCCCGCATGACCGCGTACCACTGCACCGTCGACACCCCGCTCGGCCCGTTCAGCGCCGTCGTCGACGCCGACGGGGCCGTCCTCGCCAGCGGGTGGACGCCTCATGCCGACACCCTGGTGCCGCTGATCCACCCGACACTGCGGCCGGCCGCCCTCGACGTCCGCTCCGATCTGGGCGACGTGACGCGGGCGATCACCGCGTACCACGCGGGTGACCTGGCCGCCATCGACCCGATTCCCGTGACACAACATTCGGGACCGTTCCTCGAAACAGCGTGGGAGGTGCTGCGGAAGGTGCCCGCGGGCGAGCCGATCACCTACACGGAGTTCGCGTCGCTGTCGGGCCGGCCCGCCGCTATTCGTGGCGCGGCGTCGGCCTGCGCGCGCAACGCGGCCGCCCTGTTCGTGCCCTGCCACCGGGTCCTCCGGGTCGGCGGCGCACTCGGCGGATTCCGGTGGGGTTTGCCGGTGAAACGCTGGCTCCTCTCCCACGAGGACTCCGCCCGGTAGATTCGCTCCGGAGTGCCACGCCAGGAAGGGACCGCCTGTGACCGCAACACCACCGAACACCCCACCGACACGACGCCGACGATTCGCCGACCGCGGCGAGGTGATCGGCGTCGGCGGCCTGTGGCTGGCGAAATGGTCGCTGTGCCTGGTCGCCATCGCCGCGGGCGCCTGGGTGGTGTGGGAGGTGCTGGGCGAACTGTGGGTGGTGGTGCTGCCGGTCCTGCTCGCGCTCGTCGTCTCGACCGTACTGTGGCCCCCGACGCGCGAACTGACCAACCGCGGTGTTCCCCCGGCCGCCGCGGCCGGTATCACCATCGCCGGATTCTTCGCCGTCCTCTCCGGAATCATCGCGCTGATCGTCCCGTCGGTGGTGGACCAGGCACCGCAGATCGCCGACAAGGCCACCGAGGGCCTGCACCAGGTGCAGGACTGGTTGCAGGGCCCGCCGGTGAACCTGCGCGACGACCAGATCGACTCCGCGATCAATGCGATCACCTCGAAGCTGCAGTCCAGCGCCCAGTCCATCGCGACCGGCGTGTTCTCCGGCGTCAGCGCGGCCGGCTCGATACTCATCGCGACCTTCCTGGTACTGGTCCTCGCGTTCTTCTTCATCAAGGACGGCCCACGGTTCATGCCGTGGTTGCACTCGGTCAGCGGCGGCCGCGCCGGCCGTCACTTCGAGGCCGTCTCCCTTCGTGTCTGGGACACCCTCGGCGGATTCATCCGCACCCAGGCACTCGTCAGCTTCGTGGACGCGTTCTTCATCGGTCTCGGCCTGGTGATCCTCGGGGTTCCGTTGGCCCCGGTGCTCGCCGTCCTCACGTTCCTGGGCGGCTTCATCCCCATCGTCGGTGCCTTCGTCGCGGGCGCGCTCGCCGTGCTCGTCGCACTGGTGACGAAGGGCTGGACGACGGCCCTCATCATCCTCATCATCGTGCTCGCGGTTCAGCAGCTCGAAGGCAATGTCCTGCAGCCGGTTCTGCAGTCGCGGTCCATGAAGTTGCACGCCGCCGTCGTGCTGCTCGCGGTCACCGCGGGTAGCTCCCTGTTCGGCATCGTGGGCGCCTTCCTTGCGGTCCCCGTCGCCGCCTGCGCTGCCGTGGTGATCCGCTACATCGGCGAGCAGATCGACCGGCAACTCGAGGAACCGAGACCGGAGAACTCCGAGGGGCCGCCACCGAACGTGCCGTCCCCCGAGGTGCCGACCCCCCCGGGGACTACTGCGGTCGACACCCGGCCGACCGACCCGAACCCGGAGACCTCCTGACCGCACGGCCGTCCCCGGCGTCCGGGGCGGCATCGTCGGCACAAGCCATCCGCCGACGTGCCGATCTCGTCAGTCGGATCCGTCGCCCGTCTCGACCGGGTTCGACGGGTCCGAAGACCACTGCGACCACGATCCCGGGAACACGGCGACGTTCAGGCCTGCATGTGCCGCCGCAGCGGCGACAACCGACGCGGTCACGCCGGACCCGCAGTAGGCGCCAACCGTCGCGGCCTTGTCCGCGCCGACCTCGGCGAACAGTGTCGTCAGCTCCGGAACATCCGCGAAGGTGCCGTCCGAACGCAGGACGGCGACTGAGGGAAGGTTGACGGCGCCGGGAATGTGGCCGGCGACGGCGTCCACCGGCTCGACCTCACCGCGGAACCGTTCGGGAGCCCGCGCGTCGAGGAGTACTCCGTCGTCCGCCAGCGTCGCGGCCGCCTCGGTGGTGAGGGTCGGCAGTGCGCCGGCGTAGAGATCGTCGTACCGGACCGTGACCGTGCCCTCCGCCACCGCGGCGGCCTCGCCGGTCTCCGTGCTGCCGTGCGCCGCGAGCCAGGCGGGCCAGCCGCCGTCGAGGATCCGGACGTCGGCCAGTCCGGCCGTCCGCAACACCCACCAGGCCCGCGCGGAACCGGCGCGGTTCCAGTCGTCGTACACGACGACGGTGTCGCCGTCGTTCACTCCCCAGCGCCGCAACGCGGCCTGGAGGTCGGCGCCGGTGGGCAGGGGATGCCTGCCGCGCCCGGACACGCCGTGGTCGCTCAGCTCGGATTCGAGATCCACGTACAGGGCGCCCGGAACGTGCCCGGCCGCGAACGCAGCGCGCCCGTCCGGTTCCGCGAGGGACCATCGGACGTCGAGCACGACGACGCGAGTGTCGGAGTCGAGCAGTTCCGCGAGTTCGGAGGCGGATACGAGTGTCATCGAAGTTCCTGTCGGTACGGACGGTCAGATGGCTTTGCCGGGGTTGAGGATTCCCGCCGGATCGAACACTGTCTTGAGCGAATGCTGGACGCCGAGGCCGACGTCACCGAGTTCGTCGGACAGCCACGGACGTTTGAGAACTCCGACGCCGTGTTCACCCGTCAGTGTCCCACCGAGCCGCAGCGCGAGCGCGAACACGTCACCCACGGCAGTCTGGACCGGTTCCGGGATCGGCTCGGTCGGCCCGGCACCGGCCACGACGATGGGATGCAGATTGCCGTCCCCGGCGTGAGCGAAGGTGAAGATCTTCACCCCCGTGCGATCGGAGATCTCCGCGATGCCGTCGACCGCGTCCGACAGCCGCGTTCGCGGGACGGCGATGTCCTCTATGAGGACCCGGCCGAGGCGTTCGATGGACGGCAGCGCGAGTCGCCGAACCTGCAGCAGCTTCTCGGCTTCCGCGTCGTCCGCCGCCGACTCCACCCGCGTCGCCGTCCGGCACAGGATGCCGCGGATCAGTTCCATCTCCCGCTCGGCGCCGACGCCGTCGGTCTGCACGAGCAGGAACGCGCCCCCGGCTGCGCCGAGCGATGTTCCGTGCGCGTCGTCGATCGCGATCAACGTCGCATGATCGAGCAGTTCCAGGGTGGACGGAGTGAGTCCGGCCCGCAGCAACGCGGCGACCGCGTCCGCGGCGTCGGTGACGGTGGCGAAGGCGGCGGTGACGGTCTGCGTGCCGACGGGACGCGGGGTGAGACGGACGGTCGCCTCCACGACGACGCCCAACGTGCCCTCGGAGCCGACGAACAGCCCGGTGAGGTCGTAACCGGTGACACCCTTGGCCGTTGCCCGGCCGGTGCGGAGTCGCCTGCCGTCACCCAGCACGACGTCGAGGGCGAGTACGGCGTCACGGGTGACGCCGTACTTGACGCACCGCAGGCCCCCGGCATTCGTGGCGATGTTGCCGCCGATGGTGGAGATCGCGGCACTCGCGGGGTCGGGTGCGTAGCGAAGTCCGTGGACGGCCGCGGCGGCGTCGAGGTCCGCGGTGATCACGCCGGGTTCGACGCGAGCGGTGCCGTTGCCGGGGTCCACCTCCAGGATCCGGTTCATACCCGAGACGTCGAGGACGATCTCCCCGGTACCGGCGACCGCTCCCCCGGACAGCCCGGTTCCGGCACCGCGCGTCACCACGGGGGTGGCCGTGCGGCTCGCATGTGTCACGGTCGCGACGACGTCGTCGACCGTGACGGCGCGGACCACGAGGTCGGGGACGCCAGCCGGAATCAGGCCCGAGCGATCGGTGCTCGCCGCCACGAGATCGGCCGGACTCGTGGACGAATCCGTCACCGCTGCAGCGAGTTCGGCGACACGGTCGGGCGGTGCGGTGGCGGTCATCGCCCGGACGCGTCCCGCACGATCACCGGCAGCGTGGCGCCGAGGCGAAGCCGCTCGAGGAACAGCACCACGGTCGCGGCGACCGATCGGTGGGTGACGTCGTTGAGGATGTCGTGGCGTCCGTCCTCGATCACCGCGACGGTGACCTGCGGCAGCGCGCTGTACCGCTCCAGCACTTCGTCGAGCGGGCTGATCTCGTCGGCGCTTCCGTGCACGGCAAGGACCGGGACGCCGGGTGCGGCCAGCACCAGATCGGCGGCCTCGATCGCGTCGCCGACGGAGAAGATGCCCCGGGCGGCAGACCGCAACACTCCCTGGTGGGTGGGGCACCCTGTGCGGAGTTCGATCTCGGCTTCCCAGGACCTCTCCGGCAGGTCCGCCCCGACCGGCAGCCCCGCGACGATCGCGGCGGCGACGCCGTCTGGCACCACGGCGGCCGAGGACAAGGCGCGCAGCGCACCGGTATCGGACCCGACCACGACGACGGGCGCGACTGCCCATTCGTCCGCGACCAGCGCGCGGAGCTGTGCGACGGCGTCGGCCTCGTCGCTTGCCTCCAGAACGGTGACGCGGTAGGCGTCGGCGGAGATGCGGGCAGCGAAACGGCGGTACACGTCGGCCGATTCACCGCGACCGGGGAACACGGCGAGGGTGCCGCGTGGGTTGAGTCCGGCGGGTTCCTCCCAGCGGACGGCGGTGCGATCTGCGACGGTGGTGGTCACGAGTGTGCCTTTCGGTGAGCGGTGGAGGCGAGAGCGATGACATCGGCGGCCGTGCGGGTGCCCGGCTTCTCGCCCGCGGACTCGGAGGCGCCGAGCACCGACTGGATCGCCGCGTTGAACGGGACCGAGACGCCGTGCAGACGTCCGAGGAGAACGATTTCGCCGTTGAGGTAGTCGATTTCCGAGGAGGCGCCGCGCGCGAAGCTCTGCCACGTGGACTGCTGCCCGGGCAGGATCCCCGAGTCGGGGGCGACCCTGAACGTCGACAGGTCCTCGGTGCGCTCGGCCGCCGTGTCCGCGACCGCGACACCCGCAGCGGTGAGCACGGCATGTGTTTCCGCGACGAGTTCCGTTTCGACGTGGGACTTCTCGTCGTCGGTCCCGGCCAGGACCTCGACGGCGTTGCGCACGTTGTGGACGATCTTCGCGGCCTTCCAGCGGACGACGTCGTCGGCGATCTGGACGATGTACTCGGCGGACCGCAGGTCCTGTGCGATGCGGGTCGGTCCGTCGTCCGTGCCGGCCGGGAATCGACCGATGGTCAGGACACCGACCGGGCCTGCAGCACCGGACACCACCTCGCCGATCACCGTGAACCGGGCCGGAGTCAGCAACGAGGCGCCGTACACCTCGGCGAAGCGGCGCAGGGCGATGCGCTCGGCGTCGAGGCCGTTCTGCAGCGTGACGACCGGCAGCGTCGACGCGGTCCGTCCGGTCCCGCCGGTGATCGGCTGCCACGCCCACTCGCGGACCGCTGCGTCGAGGTCCTGCACCTTCGTCGTGAAGATCAGGACGTCGTCCTCGGTGAGGGCCACCTGGTCCGGCGCGGCGGCGGTGGCGAGCGGGATCGTGGTCGCGGTACCGCGGCGATGGTAGGTCAGCCCGTGCTCGGCGATGTGCGCGATCTGCCTGCCGCGTCCGACGAGAACGTATGGGATGCCGTGCTGTTCGAACTGGGCTGCCAGCGTTGCGCCCACAGCGCCCGCGCCGACGACGACATAGCGTGTCATGACTTCTCCGATGTGAGGGTGTTCGAGGACGGACCGATCGAGGCCTTCGCCTGCCGGCCCAGGAAGGACGTCACGGTGTCCTCCTGCGGGAAGTGGACCCGGGACGAGTACACGTCGCGCAGGTGCCGTTCGAGCGGGTTGGAACGGCTGAGTCCGGGATTCCCGATGAGACCGACCATTCGCTCGACCGCCCCGACCGCTGCGCGGTTGGCGACGGTCTTGGCACTCCACGCCACCTCCTTCGGCACGGCCTCGCCCCGGTCGGCCTGCTCCGCGAGGGCCCTCAGCAGAGCCACGCTCGCCGTCAGTTCGACGTCGATCTCGCCGAGCGCGGCCTCGAAGCGCGGGAGCTCGAGCAGCGAGGTACCGAGGTTCGCGGGACGCCTGGAATCGAGGAACCCGATGAACCAGCGCCGCGCGGCGCTCGCGACGCCGAGGTAGATCGCGGGCAGGGTGGTTCCCGGCCCGAGGTTCTGGTCCTGCGGTCGCCGGTTCGCCAACTCCTGCAGACCGAAGGCGTGACCTTCCGGAACGAAGACCCCGTCGAACTGCACCCCGTGACTTCCGGTCGCCCGCATTCCGGTGTTGTCCCACGTGTCGTCGACGTCGATGCCGTCCGATCGGGCGTCGACGGCGAAGGACCCCACCCTCGGCTCCGGTTCGTCGGTGGTGGCGAGCACGATCATCCAACGCAGACCCGCCGCGCCGGTTGAGTAGATCTTGTGGCCGGTGACGCGCCAGCCGCCGGGCACCCGCCGCGCGGTCGTCGCCGGCGCACCGCCACGCGACGGCGTGCCGAGCGCCGGCTCCACCTGCAGCGCGTTCAGCAGCGTCGGCTCGGTGGCCGAGTCGGCGAGGACGCTGCGGTACAGCTCGGCGGGGAACGCGTCCTCGGTGGCCTGCCTGGTGTGAAAGGCCAGGGTCATGGCCGTGATCAGCGCCACCGACGGATCGCCCTCACCGAGTGCGAGCATCAGGTCGAACGTGCCGGCGTGCCCGAGTTCGACTCCGCCGTGACGTCGCCCGACGGTCGACGTCAGGATGCCCGCGTCGTGCAACACGGTGATGCTGTCCGACGGGAACAGTCCGGTGCGGTCGTGGTCGGCCGCGTGCTCCGCGAGCGCGGCGGTGACGGCGGGCAGCACCGCCGGGTCGTAGGCGCGTGGTGGGGACGCGACGGTCACGAGATCACCTTTCGAGGATGGCGGGTTCCGGGTACTGCGGCGAGCAGTGCACGGGTGTAGTCGACGGCAGGGGTGGCGTAGACGCGGTCGGCCGTCCCGGCTTCGACGACGCGCCCGCGACGCATCACGACGATGTCGTCGCTGACCTGCCGGATGACTGCGAGGTCGTGGGAGATGAACATGTAGCTGACCCCGAGTTCCGCCTGGACGCGGACGAGGAGGTCGAGGATCTGTGCCTGTACCGACACGTCGAGTGCCGAGACGGCCTCGTCGAGCACCACCAGCGCGGGTTTCGTGGCCAGTGCCCGCGCGATCGCCACCCGCTGACGCTGCCCGCCCGACATCTCGGTCGGCAGGCGATCGGCGAACGAGGTCGGCAGACCCACCAGGTCCAGGAGCTCCGACACCCGTCCCCGCCGGGAGGCCCGGTTCCCGATCCCGAAGGCCCGTAGCGGCTCCGCGAGGGTGCGCTCGATCGTGAACCGCGGATCGAGTGACGCGTACGGGTTCTGGTACACCATCTGCACGTGACGGCGGAAATCCCGCAGCTCGCGGCCTCGCAGCCCGGTGACGTCGCGGCCGTCGAACTCGACGGTCCCGTCGTCGGGGTCGGTCAGCCGCGTCACGATCCGCGCGAGAGAGGATTTGCCGGAGCCGGATTCACCGACGACACCGAGGGTTCCGCCGCGGGGCACGGCGATGCTGACGTCGTGCACCGCGTGCACCTCACCGCCGGAACCACTGTCCCGGAAGATCTTCTGTACGTCGGACGCGACGAGGATCGCGCGGCTGTGTGCCGCCGATCCCGGTGAGTCCGGCTCGGGAGGGCGCGAGGCCGCGGTGTTCACCACCAGCCGCCCGCCGGACACATCCGGGACCGCGGACAGCAGCCGGCGGGTGTAGGGCTCGGCCGGGTCGGTGAGCACCCGGTCCGGGGTGCCCGCCTCGACGACGCGGCCCGACTCGAGTACCACGATGCGGTCTGACCGGTCCCCGGCGACACCGATGTCGTGGGTGATGAGCAGGATCGCGACGCCGAGTTCCCGGCGCAACTCGTCCACGTGATCGAGGATCTGCTTCTGGATCGTCACGTCGAGCGCGCTGGTCGGCTCGTCGGCGACGATGAGCTCCGGCTCGTTGGCGAGTGCGTTCGCGATCAGTGCGCGCTGCTTCATCCCGCCGGAGAGCTGGTGTGGATACTGGCGGGCCCGGAACTCGGGGCGGTCGATGCCGACCTTGCCGAGAAGCTCGACCACTCGATGCCGGACTGCCTCCTTCGGGATCCGGCCGCTGTGGAGGGTGATCGACTGGGCGATCTGGTCGCCGATCCGGCGGGTCGGGTTCAGGGAGACGGTCGGATCCTGGGGTACGAACCCGATGCGGGCTCCGCGCACACTGCGCCACCGCTTGTCGCGCAGGCCGGTCAGTTCCGTCCCGTCGAACCGGATGCTGCCACCGGTCACCTCGGCGCGCTCCCCGAGGAGCCCGAGGATCGCGTGCGCGGTAGTGCTCTTGCCGGACCCGGATTCACCCACGATCGAGACGAGTTCTCCTGCAGCGACCTCGAATCCGACCCCGGAGACAGCGTGGAAGCTCTCCCGGCGCGAGACCCTGTAGTGCACGTCGAGGTCGGACACGGTGAGGAGCGGGCGTGTTGTTCCGGTCATGGGTCACCGATCCTCGAGAAAGCGGGCGATGCGGTTCGCGGACAGGACGACGACGGCGATGACCAGACCGGGGAAGGTGGTCATCCACCACGCCGAGGCGAGATAGTCCCGGCCGTCCGAGACCAGCGCGCCCCACTCGGGTGTCGGTGGCTGCGCGCCGAACCCGAGAAACGACAGCGCGGACACGGAGAGGATCGCGGTGCCGAACTCCAGAGCGGTCAGCGCCAGAACCGGGCCGCGGGCATTCGGGAGCACGTGTGCGAACAGCGTGTACGACCAGTGTGAACCCGATGCCTTCGATGCCTCGATGTACGGCAGTGCGCCGATCTTCAGAGTCTCCGCACGCATCACCCGGGCGAAGCTGGCGATGTTCGCGATGCCGACGGCGATGGCGACGTTGATCGTGCCGAAGCCCAGCGCGGTGACCACAGCGAGTGAGAGCAGCAGTCCGGGAACGGCGAGCATCACCTCGATGAGGCGCATCAGCCAGTCCTCGACTCGGCCGCGCACGAAACCGGCGATCAGGCCGACGCCCGCGCCGACCACGATTCCGACGAGGACGGCGACCAACGTCGCCTGCAATGTCAGCGCGGCGCCGTGGACGACCCGCGCATACGTGTCGCGGCCGAGGTTGTCGGTGCCGAACCAGTGCTCGGCACTCGGCGGCGACAGTCGCTCGGCCGGAACACCGTTGATCGGGTCCGTCGACGTGAACGCCTCGGGGAAGAATCCCCACGCGATCACCAGGGCGATGACGGCGAAGGACAGCAGCAGTCCCGGCCGGCGGAACAGGCTGTACCAGAATCCGTCCCGAACGCGCCTGCGACCGGGATCGGTCCCGGCCGCCGACTCCGGTCCGGATGTCGCCTTCTCGGGGTCGACGAGGAGTGCGGTCATGACGCGATACCTTCCTGGGTCGACCTGACGGCGACGGTTCGCCTGTGCCGGATCTGTGTGCCGATGCGCGGATCCAGCAACGGGTACAGGATGTCGACGACGATGCCGATGACGACGAAGACGGCGGCGGCGAACGTGACCACCGCGAGAACGACGGGGATGTCCTGGGCGTTCACGGCTTCGTAGGTGATTCTCCCGACGCCCATGCGGGAGAACACCGTCTCCACGACCACCGAGCCGGCGAGAATGTTGCCGACGATCATGCCGATCATCGTGAGCAGCGGAAGGGACGCGTTGCGGACCGCGTCCGTCAACATCGCGTGCGCGCGGGACGCACCCTTGGCGCGCACGACCTCGATGTACGGCTCGTGCATGGTGGTCGCCAGGCTCTTGGCGAGGATCTGGGCGACGAAGGCAGCGGTCGGGATCGCCAGGGTCACGGCCGGCAGAACGAGTCCGTTCAGTCCCTTCCCACCGAGTGGGGGAAACCAGCCGAGTTCGAAGGCGAAGTACTGGACCAGCAGCAGTCCGACCCAGAACGACGGGAGCGAGACGCCCGCCGCGGGCAAGGACAGCAGCAGCTGCTGCAGTGCACGAGATCGGGTGAGCGTACTGGCGAGCGCGATCCCCGTCCCCAGCACGAGACCGAGCACCAGCGCCAGCGACCCGAGTGCCGCGGTCTGTGAGAGGGCGTCACCGATCAGGTCCACCACCGGACGGCCCGTCTGGATGGACGTTCCGAAGTCGCCCTGCACCGCGTGCCACAGTGCGTTCAGGTACTGGACGAGAGGTGGCTTGTCCATCCCGTGCTGGATGCGTAGCCGTTCGAGAGTCGCGTCGTCGACGGACGCGAACTCCGCCCCACTGCCCGAGAGCATCAGTTTGATCGGGTCACTGGGCAGGAGGTACAGGACGACGAACACGAGCGTGAACGCGGCCCAGAGCACGAACAGTCCCTGCAGCAGACGGCGTCCGAGGAAGGCGAGCCAGCCGCGTACTTCAGTCGAGTGCACCGGGCCGCGTGTCATCGCTTGTCTCCTCTCAGCCCTGAATCCACGTGTCGTACAGCGAGATCTGCGCGCCCGGTTCCCATGCCACACCATGGACCGTGCTGTCGTGCGCATGGGCGATCGACTGTTCGGCGAGGACGATGACGAGGGCGTGCTCGAGGATGTACTCGGCGGCCTTGTCCACGGCGGCCTGACGATCCGCGGCCACGGGAGCCGCGGCCTGAGCGTCCAGATAGGTCTCGAGCTCGGACGGCTGCAGGTGCAGCGGGTTGTTGCGTTTGGTCGAGAAGTGCATCGTCAGCGCGGCGGGGTCGGCGCGGGTGAAGCCGTACGGGACGAAGTCGTAGTCGCCGGTGTCGAGCGCGGCGAGCATCTCGGCGCGGGACACGTTCTTGATGACCAGTTCGACGCCGATCCGCTGGAGGTGCTGGGCGACGAGTTCGTACGCCGCGGTGCCACCGGACTGCCCGTTGACAAGGGTCACGCTGAGCCGCTGCCCGTCCTTCGCCCGGATTCCGTCGGATCCGACCTTCCAGCCGGCGTCGTCCAGCAGCTTCTCCGCCTCGTCCGGCGCGTACCGGATGTACTCGGAGAAGTCCGTGTAGTACGGCGTGGTCGACGAGAGGATGCTGGTGGCGACGTTGTTGCGCGGCAACAGGATCGTCGCCTTGTACTCCTCGCGATCGATGCCGAGCTGGATGGCCTTCCGGACCGCCTCGTCCTTCAGCACCGGTGACGCGTTGTTCGTCAGGTACTCGGACACCGTGCCGGGATTGTTGGTGGTGAGCAGGCCGAAGCCCGACGCCTCCAGGTTCTCCTCGTCCTGGGTCGGCACCTGATTGATGATGTCGACGTCACCCGAGCGGAGACTGCCGACCCGGACACTCGCCTCGGGGATCACCCGGAACACGACACTGTCCAGGTACGCCTCACCGGTGTGCGCGGCATTGGCGCTCGGCCAGTCGTAGCCGGCACGCTTGGTGAGCACGACCTCCTGCGTCGGGGTGTAGTGGTCGAGGACGAACGCGCCTGTTCCCACGATCTGGCCGAGGCACCGCTGCTCGGGCGGAAGCCGGTAGGTGGACGGCGACAGGATGCCCATGTTCACGGTCGAGAGTGCCTGCAGGAAACTCGCGTTCGGCACGTCGAACGTGACGCGGACCTGATCGGTGCCGGTCACCTCCGTGCCGACGTAGCCCTCGAGGTAGCTCGACGCGTTCACCGCACGGCCGCCGAGATCGCGGACCCCGTCCAGATACGACTTGACCGCGGCGGCGTCGAACGCCTCGCCGTTGCTGAAGGTGACTCCGGAACGGAGCGTGAAGTCGAAGGCGGTGGCGTTGTCGTTCACCACCCAGGACGTGGCGAGCCACGGCACGATCTCGCCGGTCTCCGGATCGGCGTCGACGAGCGAGTCCGCGACCTGCCGGACCATGTCCCGGGTCGCAGTGAGGTCGGTCTGGTTCGGGTCGACGCAGATCGGGTCGGCGGAGGTTCCGTAGACGAGGGTGCCACCGGAGACCGGGTCACCGGCGGCCGACACGTCGGTGGACGCGGAGCCGGAGGAGCATGCGCTCAGCACCACGGCCGCGAGTGCGGTCGTGGCGAGCCACCGTCCGGGACGTCGGATTGCAGACACTGCAGAAGGCCTTTCGGAGTGGGAGAAGTTGATCGGGAATGTCAGTGGTGGCCGAGGACGTTGTAGCGGAGCGTGTCGCCTGCGTACTCCGTCTGGAACAGTCCTCGTCGCTGGAGTTCGGGCACGAGGTGATCGGTGATCACGCGGTAGCCGCCGAAGTGCTGAGGTGAGATGACGACACCGTCGAGCGCGCGGGCCTCGAAGCGCTCCTGGATCTCGTCCGCGATCTGCTCGACGGAGCCGACCGGGTCCCAGTGCCCAGAGGCAGCGGCATTGTTGTGCTCGACCAGCTGACGCAGAGTGCGGTCGCCGGCGAGAACCCACCGCCGGTACAGCTCGTACCGCGATCGCCTGCCCTGGACGTCCTCGACGGCGGGCAGCCGGTCCAGCGGGATCGGGCGATCGGGGTCGAGGTCCGACAGGTCGACGCCGCCGAAACCTGTGCTCTCGAAGTTCTTTCGCATGACGTTCCAGTCCGCACCGGCGGCGAGCTCGGCGAGCCTGCCCGCCGTCTCACGCGCGTGCGCCTCTGTCCGTTCGATCACGGTGTACAGCCCGGGCAGGATCTTCACATCGTCCGGGTTGCGGCCGGCGGCGGCGACCCGTTCCTTGTAGTTCTTGTAGAACCGCATGCCCTCGTCGAGGTCCGGCTGTGAGGTGAAGATCGCGTCCGCATGCCTGGCACCGAAATCGACTCCTGCGGTGGAGGACCCGGCCTGAAACAGAAAGGGGACTCCCTGCGGGGACCGGTCGACGTTCAGCGGGCCCTCGACGCTGTAGTGCTCGGAGACGAAGTTGGTGCGGCGCACCTTGCCGGGATCGACGAACACCCCTGCTTCACGGTCGATCACGCGTGCGTCGGCGTCCCAGCTCTCCCACAGTGCCTTCACTGCGGAGACGTACTCCTCGGCACGCGCATAGCGTTCGTCGTGCGGGGGCAACGGGTCCGTGCCGAAGTTCCGCTCGCCCGCCGAGGACGTCACGATGTTCCAGCCTGCACGCCCCTTCGACAGGTGATCGAGTGAAGCGGTGATCCGCGCCAGGTTGAACGGCGCGTTGAACGTGGTGGACGCGGTCACGACGACACCGATTCTCGAGGTACGCGCCGCGAGTGCGGTCTGGAAGGTGAACGGCTCGAAGTGCCCGTTCGGCCGCTCCAGACCGGTTCCGACTCCGTCCGACAGGAACAGGGAGTGGATCTTCGCGGCCTCCGCGGCCTGCGCGATCTCCGAGTAGAGGTCCAGGTCGTAGAGCCGCTCCGCCGGGCTGTCGGGCAACCGCCATGCCTGGGAGTTCGTCCCGAGACCGAGGATCTGCAGGACGAGGACGAGAGATCTGTTGTCGGACATTGCGTTCGTTCACTTCGCTTTCGGCACTGATGGGCGGTGGTGACTCACACCGAGGTCGTCGCGAGCTCCTCGCGCAGGATCGGGAGCAGGTACTTGCCGTAGTCGACGACGTCGTTGAGGTTGTCGTAGCCGCGGATCGAGATGAGGTCGGCGCCGAGCTCGACGTAGTCGAGAATCGCCTGCGCCACCGTCTCCGGCGTTCCCACCAGCGCGGTGGACGCGCCCGATGCGTTGGTGGCGGTGGCGGTGGGGGTCCACAGCGCCCGGTCGTGGAGCTCCCCGGCCTTTGCGGCTTCGAGGAGGCGGCGCGACCCGACGTTCTCGGGTACGTTCCCCGCGCTCGCTGCCGTGTTGTTGCGTTGCAGTGCACCGAGGATCGTGTGCGCCTTCTCCCACGCCTTCTCCTCCGTCGCGGCGATGATGGGGCGGAAGGTCACCCAGATACGCGGCTTGTCGGCGCGGCCGGACAGTTCGGCCTGATCGTGGATCGAGGCGATCTGTTCCCGTGTCTGAGCGAGCGGCTCACCCCACAACCCGAAGATGTCCGCGGACGAACCGCCGACGCGGTACGCGTCCGCGGACGATCCACCGAGCGAAATGGGAATGGTGCCCGAAACAGGGCGCAGGTCCGCCACGAAGTCGTCGAACCGGTAGTGCTTTCCGGCATGGTTCCACGGCTCGGTTTCCGTCCACGCCCGGCGCAGGATCTCGATGAACTCGGCGGACCGCTCGTAACGCTCCGACTTGCTCAGGTAGTCGCCCTGCCGAGCCTGCTCGGCGTCGGTTCCGCCCGAGATGATGTGCACAACCGCTCGCCCCCGACTCAGATGATCGAGCGTGCTCAGCGCCTGAGCGGCAGCAACCGGATGGATGATGTTGGGACGCAGTGCGACAACGAGCTTGATGCGTTCGGTGAGTTGACTCAGGGCATCGGCGACACCGAATGCACTGAATCCCTTCGAGCCGTACGGCACCAGTGTGTAGTCGAAGCCGGCCTCCTCGAGTGCGCCCGCGTAGCGGCGCAGGAAGTCGACGTCGATGTCCGCGCCGGGCTTCGGGTACAGGTCCGACGAGTCGCGGACGTGCACCTGACTGATGAATTCGACAGGCATGTGTGTCTCCGTGTTCGCGAGCGCGACTGGGCGGCCCGCAGGTGCTGGCGATGGGGATCGACGCGCAGCGTGCCGAGGACTTGCAGGGTCTCGACCCGGTGCACCACGCGCGGAAATTTCAGTGGCAGTCGGTCGGGCAGCACCGGATGTCGGCCGCATCTGCGAACCCGCCGGCTTCCTTCGACTGCATGGGGACAACCATGCCGCCGGGGCAAGTGAGGTGTCAATCCAATCACCTCGTTGCGATCAACCTGATTTATAGTCCTGACACCGATGCGGACCTCGGCCACAGTGGGGAGTTCCGTCGTCGGCCCGATCGCGAGCGGATTCGCGACGGGGAGAGGCTGGGCACGTGAGAGGGGCGCGTTCTTGTTGAAGTCACCGGTTGTCGAGACGAAAGACCGACGTAGATCGGGATTTCCGTTCAGATCGGACCAGCTGTGCCTCGACTTCGTCGCCAGCGTCGCGAAGCGTGACATGGGCGATGTCGAACTCCTGAACACGGGTGACGATCTGCAGACCTGGCTGTACGTTGCCGGCCTGTCCCCGACGCTCGGGCCGGTCACCGGAGACCAACTCGGGTCGGCCCGACAGCTGCGTGAGGCCATCAACCACGTAACCCGCGCTCGCGTGGACGGCCACCGACCGGAGCCCGCATGCATCGACGTGATCAACCGCGCGGCAGTCTTCGGCCCCCCGCACCAGACATTGTCGATCGACGGCACCACCGCGGTGCCCGCGCCACCCGCTCCGGTCGAGCAGATCCTGTCGATCGTCGCCCGCGATGCCATCGACTTGTTCAGCGGCACCTTTCGTGACCGCGTGCGCCGCTGTCTGGGACACGACTGCTCCCTGTACTTCGTCGACAGGTCCCGTCGCGGGGGTCGCCGTTGGTGCTCCATGGCCGCATGTGGCGAGAAGGCGAGTTCGGCCAGCTACCGAGCGAGGCAGCGCGCCACCACTGGCAGCCCGGCGTAGACGAGCCCCGGGTCAGCCTGCGATCGCGTCGAGCGTCGACCCGTTCCGGCCGCGCAGTACGTGCAGCCGGCTCGGAATCCGCTGCCTCATCTCGTCGACGTGACTGACGATCCCGACCACCCGCCCGCCTTCGCGGAGCTCGTCGAGCACGCCCATCACCGCTTCGAGGGTGTCCGCGTCGAGCGTGCCGAACCCCTCGTCGATGAACATCGTGTCGAGGACGAGCCCACCGGACTCGGCGGCGACGACGTCGGCAAGACCCAACGCCAGCGCCAGCGAGGCCAGGAACGACTCACCGCCGGAGAGCGTCTTCGCGGACCGCACCACGCCCGTGTAGTCGTCGCGGATGTCGAGGCCGAGCCCACCGCGCTTCCCGCGCGGCCCGGCGCCGTCCTCGTGGACGAATTCGTAACGGCCACCGGACATCCGGCGAAGCCGGACGGACGCCGACAGTGCGACCTCCTCCAACCTCGCCGCGAGGACGTACGACCGCAGCGACATCTTCCGCGCGTTCTGACCGCGGCCGGCGACGACCTCCGCCAGCGCCGCGAGTTCCTCGAAGCGGCGCAGCGCGGGGCCGAGTGCCTCGACTTCGGCGTGCAGGGCGTCCGCGTAGTGCTCCACCTTCGCGGCGCGGTCGTCGGCGGCGGTCGCGATCCGCATCGCCTCGTCCCGCGACGCGGAGGCGAGGGCGTGTTCCGCTTCCGCCGCGGTGGTGTCCACGGGTTCGGCAGCGAGGGCGGCGGCCACGGCGGGATCGGCCAGCACCGCCTCCGCACGCACCCGGTCCTCGCGGGCCGCGGTGAGGACGGCGTCGATCTCGTCGACGCGTGCCTGCGTCCGAACGGCCGCGCGGGCATCGTCGAGGCTCGCGAATTCCGCGTCGGCGGCGGCAGACTCGGCGTGTGCGGCGGCGTCCACTGCTGCGGTCGCGGCGCGGGACGCCGATGCGCGCTGGTCGCGCAGCGTGTTCGCGGCAGTCGCGAGCGCGTCGATCCGGTCGCGGCGGGCGCGCAGGTCGGTCTCCGACCCGACGGCCAGTTCGATCTCGCGATCCAGCTCGGCGAGCCTCTCGGCGTCGCCGGCGATGCGCTGGTCGAGGGCCGCCAGGTCGGCGGACAACTCCTGCGCACGCGCCGCGAGTTCCTCGCCCTCGGCGCGCAGTCGTGACAGTGATTGCGCCACGGCAGGTTCTGCCTCCACGGCACCGCACGCCTCGGCGTGCGCCTGCTCAGCGGCGCTGAGCGCGGCGGCGAGGCTCTCGCGACCCCCGCCGCCGACCCGAGCGGAGAGTTCCCGCACCCGCTGCTCCACCTCGGCGAGTGCCGCGGCCGCGACCTCGGCGTCACGGGCGCGAGACTGTTCGGCGACCCGAGCCGTGTCCTCGTCCGCCTTGGTGACGGCGCCGTCCGCGGGCTGAGCGGGCGAGGGATGGTCCGCGGACCCGCACACCGGGCACGCGTCGTCCACGCCGAGACCGGCCGCCAGCTCCGCCGCCATGCCGGCGATCCGCTGCTCCCGCAGGTCCGCGAGTGACTCCCGCGCGTCGAGGTGCGCGCCCCGCGCCCGCTCGTTCCGTTCCGATGCGGCCGCGTGCAGGGCCATGATCCGGTCCAGTTCGTCTGCAGCCGCGACCTTCTCACGTGCGGCGTCGAGCAGGTCGGCGCGGTGCAGGACGGTCGCCGCAAGATCCCGCAGTCCACTCAGCCGGGCTTCGCACCGTTCGACCTCGGCAGGCAGGCCGCCCCGGCGATCAGCCACCACCCGAGCCGCGCCCGAGAGTTCGGCGTGCCTGGCGCAGGCCGAGTCGAGGTCGGCACGGGCCTGACGTCGAGTCGCGTCCCGACCGATGAGCTCGTCGAGCCGGGTGACGTCGGCGCCCCAGCCGCGCACCGCGTCGGCGAGGGTCGCGGCGTCGCCCTCCGCGTCGGGCCAGGAGACGCGCTGCAGCAGCGCGGCACCGTCGGGTTCGCGGGCGACGATCTGGGTGAGCTCGCCTACCCGGGTGAGTTCCCGTTCCAGCGCCCGCCGCGCGCGCTCCGCTGCACCGTCCGCGGCGGCGACCGCGACCGCGCGCACCGCGCGGTTGTGTTCCGCCGCAAGCTCGTCCCGCTGTTCGCGACCTTCGTCGATCTGCGAGAGTCGCACCCGAGCCTGGGCCGCGCGGTCCTGAAGCTGCTTCGTCTCCCGCGCCGACCGCAACGTCGCCTCGGCCCGGGCCGCGACCTGCTTCGCGGTCGCCAGCGAGGCAGCCGCCGCGTCCGCGGCCTCCCGTGAGTCCTCGACGAGCCTGCGCGACCACTCGACCGGGTCGGCGTCGGCGCCGGCCTCGATCCCGGCCGCCGCGGACACCTGCGCGGCCACCCGATCCACCGCGGCCCGCTTGCCGGACACCGCGGCCTCGTCGGCTCGACGGCGGGCAGCGAACCACTCCTCGACGGTCGCGAACCTGCCGGTGTCGAACAATCGCTCGAGCAGCTTCCCGCGGTCATCCGAGTCGGCGCGCAGGAAGCGCGCGAAATCGCCCTGCGGCAGCAGGACGACCTGGAAGAACTGGTCGGAGCTCATGCCGAGCAGTCGCCCCACGACTTCGCCGATGTCCTCGTGGCGCGTCAGATTCTCACCCGTGCCGTCCACCCATTCGAGGCTGGCCTTGGCCTTCTCCGTCGTCGTACCGGTGCCTCGCAGCTTGGGACGCTGGTACTCGGGACTGCGGGTCAACCGAAGCCGCCTGCCGCCGATGGTCGCCTCGAGCACGACCTTCGGCGGCGTGCCGGGCGCGGCATGATCGGACAGCAACCGCTTGCCGTCCTGCCGCGCCCCGGGCACGCGCCCGTACAGCGCGAACGCAACGGCGTCGAGGATCGTGGTCTTGCCCGCGCCCGTCTGCCCGTGCAGGAGGAACAGCCCGTCGGCACCCAGCTCGTCGAAATCGACTGCCACCGTGCCACCGAACGGGCCGAACGCCGTGACCTCCAGGTGGTGCAGCCTCACGCCACCGCCTCCCCGCGCCCGGCTGCCTCGCCGTCGGATTCACGCGCCGCGGCGCCCAGCGCCTGTTCCACCCAGCGCAGCTCGCTCGCGGTCGGTTCGGCCCGCACGTCGGTCAGGAAGCTCGTGACGATCTCCCGGTCCGTCCGGCCCCGGACCTTGTCGCGGTACTTCAGGTCGGTGTCACCCGCCGGGCGCGCCCATTCCAGGTGAACGAGGTGCGGGAACCGCTCCCGCAGGACCCGCATGGCGTCGACCGGGCGAACGGGATCGGTGAGCACGGCGGACACGTAGTCGCCGACTGCGGCCTCGAACGCATCGTCGCCGAGCAGTTCGTCGACGGTTCCGGAGACCTGGCTCAGGCCACGTACGACGGGCAGGTCGTGCCGGGTCACCCCCGCCAGCCCGTCGGCATCGAGGTCGACGATCCACACCGCCTTGCGATGGGTTCGCTCACCGAACGAGTAGGGCAGGGGCGAACCCGAGTACCGAACCCGGTCGGTCACCGTCTGCGGTGAATGCAGATGGCCGAGCGCCACGTAGTCGACGCCGTCGAAGGCCGACGCCGACACGGTCTCGACGCCACCCACCGAGATCGACCGCTCGGATCCCGTCGCCTCGGCCCCGACGACGAAGGCGTGCGCCAGGACGACCGACCGCACCGCGGCGCCCTGATCCGCGCGCTCGGACAGATCCGTACGGACGCGGGTCATCGCGGCGTCGAGGATGTCGGCGTGCGTACGCGCCGTCGGGACGCCGAGCTCGGCGCGGGTGGTGTCCGGCTCCAGGTAGGGAATGCCGTAGAACGCGACAGGTCCGTGCGCATCCGACAGGACGACCGGCGTCGCCACCTCGGACACCCTGGTCATAAGGTGCAGGCCACCGGCCGCGGCGAAGGCCGCGCCTGCTCCGAGGCGTGCGGGCGAGTCGTGGTTGCCGGAAGTGGCGACGATCACAGCGCCGGCGGCGCGGATCTCCTCGAACGCCCGGTTGCACACCGTCACCGCATCGGCGGAGGGAACCGCCCGGTCGTACACGTCGCCAGGGACCACGACGACGTCGACGCCCTCGTCCGCCACCAGCTGCGCCACCGCCTCCAGTGCCGCGGCCTGATCGGCCAGCAGGTCGACACCGTGGAACGTGCGGCCCACGTGCCAGTCGGAGGTGTGCAGGATTCGCATAGGGGCGACCGTAGACGAGGCCACCGACAACGCCCCGCGCCCCCGGCGGCGACACACCGCCGGGCCCCGGCAGCGACACACCGCCGGCCCCCGGCAATGCCCACCACCCGCCGCGTGTTGCGCGAGATCGTTCCCACAAACGGTCCCGCCAGCGCGGGATTCACGACCCGAACCGTTAATGTCTAGGCGTGTCTGGAACCCAACGCGCTCGATCCGGGGTGCCGCTCGCACGAAGGTCCGCGCTACCCACGATCCCGGGTGTGCCGGCCTGGGGCGCCGTCGCGATCGCGGCGGTGGCCATGCTCCTCGGGTTCCTCATCGACGCCGTCCGCGGCACCGAACTGACCTCCGCGTTCTCGGTCTTCTACTTTCTCGGCTGCCTCGCCGCCGTCCTCGCCGTCCGCAACCGAGGGCTGTTCACCGCGATGGTGCAGCCTCCGTTGCTGCTCGTCGTGGCCGTCCCACTGGCCTATCAGTTCTTCTCTCCCGGCGGCGCCGGGCTGAAGGACCTCGCGTTCAACGTCGCGATCCCGCTCGTGAACCGGTTCCCGTTGATGGCCCTGACCACCGCCACCGTCGTCGTGATCGGCGCGGCGCGCATGTACATCCGCAGGCAGGCCGGGGCCGTCGCCCGACAGGCCCGTAAGTCGGGATCCTCCCGACGCCCCGGCGCGTCCCAGTCGCGCCGCGACGACGCCGCACAGTCACGCCGCGACGACGCCGCACAGTCACGCCGCGACGACGCCGCACAGTCACGCCGCGACGACGTCACAGCGACCGGCACGCCCCTCGCCGAGACCGACCGTCCGGACACCCGGGTCGCCGAGCAGCAGGCCCGTCGCGCCGATGTGCCTCCGGGTCGTCCGGCGCACGCCCCGGGCAGCTTTCCCACCGGCCGTTACCCATCCCGGGCCCGGTACAGCGGACCGCCGGAAGAGGAAACCGCGACGTTCGATCGTCCGCAGCAGTCCGGCCGGTCGCCCCGGCCCGACGTGGACATGCGACCCGCTCGTCCTCAGCCGCAGGAGCCCCCGCGGCGGGAACCGCCCCGGCACGAGCCGCCGAGCCGGGAACTGCCTCGCTACGAGTCGATGCAGGATCGCTCCGCCCCCGGGTCCGCACCGCACCGCGCGCGACCGAACCTCGGTACCCCCGACGGGATGGGAACGGGACGGCCGCAGGGTCGGCACCGCGATCCAGAGACACCCTTGCACCCGATTCCCCAGGTGCGTTACCGGGACCGCGGCGAGCAGGACCCGCCCTCCCGCTACCGCTGAGTGGCGGCGGGCTTGCGCAGTTCGCGGGGCAGCGAGAACACCAGCGTCTCGTTGGCCGTCGTCACGGTCTGCACGTTCGCGAAGTCGTGCTCGGCGAGCAGGTCGATGACACCGCGAACGAGGATCTCGGGCACCGATGCGCCGGACGTGACACCGACGGTCCGGACGCCGTCCAGCCACGTCGGGTCGATCTCGCGGGCGTAGTCCACCAGGTACGACGCCTTGGCTCCGGCGCCGAGCGCGACCTCGACCAGCCGGACCGAGTTCGACGAGTTCCGCGAGCCCACCACGATCACGAGGTCGCACTCCGGCGCCATCGCCTTGACCGCGACCTGGCGGTTCTGCGTCGCGTAGCAGATGTCGTCGCTCGGCGGATCCTGCAGCTTGGGGAACTTCTCCCGCAGGCGCGCGACCGTGGCCATCGTCTCGTCGACGCTGAGCGTCGTCTGAGACAGCCAGATCACCTTGTTCTCGTCCCGGACGGTCACCGCGTCGACCGACTCCGGGCCGTCGACGAGCTGCACGTGGTCGGGCGCCTCGCCGGCCGTTCCCTCGACCTCCTCGTGGCCCTCGTGGCCGATCAGGAGGATGTCGAAGTCGTCGCGGGCGAAGCGCTTCGCCTCCTGGTGCACCTTCGTCACCAGCGGGCAGGTCGCGTCGATCGTGTGCAGGCTCCGCTCGGCAGCTGCCTCGTGCACCGCCGGGGACACGCCGTGCGCGGAGAACACCAGCACCGACCCCTCGGGCACCTCGTCCGTCTCGTCCACGAACACGACACCGCGCTCGGAGAGGGTGTCGACGACGTGCCGGTTGTGGACGATCTCCTTGCGCACGTAGATCGGCGCACCGTGCTTCTCGAGGGCACGCTCGACCGTCTCGACGGCGCGGTCGACGCCGGCGCAGTAGCCGCGGGGCTCGGCGAGCAGAACCCGCTTCCCGGTGGCCTCGGACGCGCCGGAGCCGGTGATTCCCAGATTGAGGGGCACAGCGGAAGTCATGGCTCCAGGGTACGGGGGCGCGCGCGGTGGGGTTCGGTCCGCGTCCCAGCTACCAAATACCCGCGTCGTAGTGCACGCTGGACACCATGTTCCGTCCTCCCTTCGCCGCCCGTGTGGCCGCCGGAATCGCAGTGACGCTCGTCGAAGAGGTGCAGAAACTCCCGTCTACGGCGCTGACGCTGCCGATGACCGCGGTCAGCCAGGTGCTGCAGACCGGTATGCACGTCCAGCAGACCGTGACCGCCCTGGCGATCAAGGGTGACGAGGCGCTCGCGGTCCTGTTCCCGCCGTCGGACGAACAGCCGTCGTGGGCGACCTTCGACGAGGACGACTCCGCACCTGAGGTCCGTGAGGAGCGCAGCACTCCCGTCGCGGCCGACCCCGTCGCACCGGCTGCGGACGGCGACAACGGCCACGCCGTCGCGGACGCCCCCACGAACAACGGGCGGTTCGAGCTGTACTCGACGGCACCCGCAACGGACGGCAAGGCACCGGCACCCGCGGCGGCGGCGACCGCCGACCGCCCGGAGATCGCCGACTACCTCGACTACGACAACCTCACCCTCGCGCAGCTGCGCGCGCGGCTGCGCAGCCTGTCGGTCGACGAGCTGACAGCGCTGCTCGACTACGAGGACGGCACCCGGGCGCGGGCACCGTTCCAGACGATGCTCGGCAACCGGATCACCGCCGCCACCGCCAAGTGACCGCGCCCGAATCCCAGGCACCCCGTCCGTCGGCGCAGACGTCGAACTCTGCCGAGAACCCGTGGCCGGTCCGCTCGGTGTCGACGAAGGTCGCGGCGTGGATCGACCGGCTCGGCAGCATCTGGGTCGAGGGTCAGATCACCCAGATCAACGTCCGACCCGGCACCCGGACCGCGTTCCTCGTCCTCCGCGATCCCGCCGCGGACATGTCGCTGTCGGTGACCTGCTCGCCGAACCTGATCCGGGACAGCCCGGTGCCGCTGACCGAGGGCAGCCGGGTGGTGATGTTCGGCAAGCTGTCGTTCTACACCGGGCGCGGATCGGTGTCGCTGCGTGTCACCGAGATCCGGCCGGTCGGGATCGGTGAGCTGCTCGCCCGGATCGAGCGGCTCCGTGGGCTTCTCGCCGCGGAGGGCCTGTTCGACCCGCGGCTCAAGCGGCCGCTTCCGTTCCTGCCCCGCACGGTCGGGCTGATCACCGGGCGCGCGAGCGCGGCCGAACGGGATGTGCTGAGCGTCGCCGGTCAACGCTGGCCCGCGGTGCACTTCGAGGTCCGGAACACGGCGGTGCAGGGCCCGACCGCGACCGCGCAGATCGTCGCGGCGCTGGCCGAGCTGGACGCCGACCCGCATGTCGAGGTCATCGTCCTCGCGCGTGGCGGCGGCAGCGTCGAGGACTTGCTGCCGTTCTCCGACGAGACCCTGTGCCGGGCGATCGCGGCCTGCACGACGCCGGTGGTCAGCGCCATCGGGCACGAACCCGACTCCCCGCTGTGCGATCTCGTGGCCGACGTCCGCGCCGCCACCCCGACCGATGCCGCGAAGCGGGTCGTTCCCGACGCCGTCGCCGAGCAGGCGCTGGTCGCCGAGTACCGGGCCCGCGGCGCGGCGGCGCTGCGGAACTGGGTGTCGCGGGAGGCGCGCTCGCTCGCCGACCTGCGGAGCAGGCCGGTGCTCGCCGATCCGCTGGCCGCGGTGGAGCGGCGCGCCGAGGACGTCACCCGTCTGAGGGAGGCGGCGCTGCGAGACATCCGTCGCCTGCTCGACGGGCAGGGAACCACCCTGGAGCATCTGTCGGCCCGGCTGACCACGCTGGGTCCGGCCGCGACCCTGGCCCGCGGCTACGCGGTGGTGCAGCGGGTGGTCGCGGGATCGGACCCGGAGGTGCTGCGGTCGGTGGACGACGCGCCGCCCGGCACACAGGTGCGGGTACGGGTCGCGGACGGTGCCGTGATCGCGGCGGTCATGGGCAGGGACAAGGCAGGAGAGCAGAAGTGAACGAACCGGTGTCCGAACTCGGATACGAGGCCGCGCGCGACCAGTTGGCCGAGGTCGTCAAGCTGTTGGAGCAGGGCGGGCTCGACCTCGATCACTCGCTGTCGCTGTGGGAGCGCGGCGAGGCACTGGCGAAGCGCTGCGAGGAACACCTGGCCGGTGCGCGGGCCCGGGTCGAGAACGCGCTCGCGCACGCCGACGACGAGCAGGGCTGATCGAGCAGAACCGAGCCGAACTCAGTCGATCGGCTCGGCCTGCCCGACCGCCGTCGCGAGGGTGGCGAACTCGTCGGTGGACCCGCTGCCGGTGACCAGGACCCGCACGTCACCGAGGTCGGTCACCCAGATCGGCTCGCTGCCCTCCTCGTCGTAGTGGACCCAGGAGTTGCCGTCGTAGAAGTCGGCGCCGGTCGATGCGCGGCGGTCGCCGGCGACCCACGGAACCAGCGCCTCCTCGGTCGCCGAGGACTGGCTCAGCTGCAGGTAGGTGCCGGTGTCGGTGATGTAGCCGACGGTGCTGACGTCGCCGCCGCCGTCACCCGACGCGGTGCCGCGGCTGCCGGAGTTCGGCTGCCAGGTGTCCGGCACGACGGGGTTGCGGATCGGGAAGTCCAGCTCGGCGGCGTCGAAGGTGAGCGCCGCGTTGATGTCGAACTGCGGCACCGGGCCGGAGGTCGGACCGCCCGGACTGAAGGAACACGACCTGGCGATTCCCGCGATGATCACGATGAACAGGACCAGGGGGATCAACGACCAGATGATGTCGCGGTTGTCCTGGAGATAACGGGGTTTGTCGCCGGCCACGACAGCCAGTATCCCAGCTCGCTGCTCGGAGTCGACGTCCGGACCCGAGGTGAGGGCGCCGTCACACCGGACAGGACCTGCGGCGAGGCCGCCTCGTCGGCCGGACCGGCTGTGTTTCCACCCGGGCGGGAATGCGACAATCAGCCGGCGAGATTTGCTCTCGCCATCGACACATCCCACGGCGGCCACGAGTCGCCAGCGAGGAGGCACCGCCCATGACGGCCAGCACGAGTCACCGCGAAGCACCGGATCGCAACCTCGCGCTCGAGTTGGTGCGGGTCACCGAGGCTGCCGCGATGGCCGCCGGGCGCTGGGTCGGGCGCGGCGACAAGGAGGGCGGCGACGGTGCCGCCGTCGACGCCATGCGCCACATGGTCAGCTCGGTCTCGATGCAGGGTGTCGTCGTCATCGGTGAGGGCGAGAAGGACGAGGCCCCGATGCTCTACAACGGCGAGGAGGTCGGCAACGGCGACGGCCCGCTGTGCGACGTCGCGGTCGACCCGATCGACGGCACCACGCTGATGAGCAAGGGCGCCCCCGGTTCCATCGCGGTGCTCGCGGTGTCCGAGCGCGGCGCCATGTTCGACCCGTCGGCCGTGTTCTACATGGACAAGATCGCTGTGGGCCCCGAGGCAGCCGACGTCATCGACCTGGCCGCCGGTGTCGCCGAGAACATCCGTCGCGTCGCGAAGGCCAAGGACCGCGCCGTCTCCGACACGACGGTCACGATCCTGGACCGTCCGCGGCACGCCGACATCATCCGCGAGATCCGGGAGACGGGCGCCCGTATCCGCCTGATCTCCGACGGTGACGTCGCGGGCGCCATCGCGACCGCCCGCCCCGATTCCGGCGTCGACATGCTGCTCGGCATCGGCGGCACGCCGGAGGGCATCATCGCCGCGGCCGCGCTGCGCTGCATGGGCGGCGCGCTGCAGGGCAAGCTGGCCCCGAAGGACGACGCCGAGCGCCAGAAGGCCCTCGACGCCGGCCACGACCTGGACCGCGTCCTGCGCACCGAGGAACTCGTCACGGGCGAGAACATCTTCTTCTGCGCGACGGGCGTCACCGACGGCGACCTGCTCAAGGGCGTCCGCTACTACGGCGGCGGCGCGACGACGCAGTCGATCGTGATGCGCAGCAAGTCCGGCACGGTCCGCATGATCGAGGCGTACCACCGCCTGGAGAAGCTGCACACGTTCTCGTCGATCAACTTCGACGGCGTCGACGGAGCTCAGCGCCCCCTCCCCTGATCTCGCGCCACGCGCCCGTGCGTGCTTCTCACCCCAACCGGGGTGAAAAGCACGCACGGGCGGCGAAGCCGCTTCGGTGGCAAGCTGAGATCCATGACCGAGAACAGCGAACCGCAGTTCCGTATCGAGCACGACACGATGGGCGAGGTCCGGGTTCCGGTCGACGCCCTGTGGCGTGCGCAGACGCAGCGTGCCGTCGAGAACTTCCCGATCTCCGGCCGGGGCCTCGAGCGGGCACAGATCCGAGCGCTCGGACTGCTCAAGGCGGCGTGCGCGCAGGTCAACCTCGACCTCGGTCTCCTCGATCGGGAGAAGGCGGACGCGATCGTGGCGGCAGCCACCGAGATCGCGGACGGGCGCCACGACGACCAGTTCCCGATCGACGTGTTCCAGACCGGATCCGGGACCAGTTCGAACATGAACACCAACGAGGTCATCGCGTCGATCGCGCAGGCGAACGGCGTGACGGTGCACCCGAACGACCACGTCAACATGTCGCAGTCGTCGAACGACACCTTCCCGACCGCCACTCATGTCGCGGCGACGGAAGCCTCGGTGAAGGACCTGGTCCCCGCCCTCGACCACCTGCGGCTCGCCCTCCTCGACAAGGCCACGGAGTGGCGGACGGTCGTCAAGTCCGGGCGCACTCATCTGATGGATGCCGTTCCGGTGACCCTGGGTCAGGAGTTCGGTGGGTACGCCCACCAGATGGAGGCCGGCATCGAGCGCGTCATGGCCACACTCCCCCGCCTCGGGGAACTGCCGATCGGCGGCACGGCCGTCGGCACCGGACTGAACGCCCCCGACGGATTCGGCCCGAAAGTTGTTGCCCACCTGGTGAAGTCGACGGGAATCGACGCGCTGACGCCGGCCCGCAACAGTTTCGAGGCGCAGGCGGCGCGGGACGGCCTCGTCGAACTGTCCGGAGCGCTGCGCACGGTCGCGGTGTCGCTCACGAAGATCGCGAACGACATCCGGTGGATGGGGTCCGGCCCGTTGACCGGACTCGGCGAGCTCCACCTTCCGGACCTGCAGCCGGGCAGCTCGATCATGCCGGGGAAGGTCAATCCCGTTCTCCCCGAGGCAGTCACCCAGGTGGCGGCGCAGGTCGTCGGCAACGACGCCGCGGTCGCCTGGGGCGGGGCGGCCGGCGCCTTCGAGCTGAACGTCTACATCCCGGTGATGGCACGCAACGTCCTGGAGTCGATCCGACTGCTGGCGAACGTCTCACGACTGTTCGCCGATCGCTGCGTCGCGGGGCTGGCCGCGAACGTCGAGCACCTGCGCACGCTCGCGGAATCGTCCCCGTCGATCGTGACGCCGTTGAACTCGGCGATCGGCTACGAGGAGGCGGCGGCCGTGGCGAAGGAAGCGCTCAAGGAGCGCAAGACGATTCGTCAGACCGTGGTGGACCGGGGACTGATCGGTGACCGGCTGTCCGAGGAGGAACTCGACCGCCGCCTCGACGTCCTCGCGATGGCGAAGGTCCCGCCCACGACGGACTGAGGCGGGCGGGACCGTGCTGTGCTTCGGCGGAGTCAGGCGGCGCCGTCCCAGGCGTGCACCGTGACCCAGTCGACGTAGAAGTTCCCGCCTCCCAGCTCCGGATACAGACTGGATTCGAGCTGGAGCTGCCACCGCATCGGCGTGTTCGGGACGCCCCGCCGGGACTCGAGCAGAACCTTGTCGTCGAGGATGTAGCGGACCACGGTCGGGGTCCATTCGATCGTCGCGACGCGCCAGTCGGTGAAGCCGGAGTAGTCGTACTGCGAGATCGCCTGGGAGTTCGCCGTGGCAGTCGGTTCGGCGAAGTGGTGGTAGCCCCGGATCGGCCCGGTCAGTTCACCTTCGGGGAAGTTGAGCTCGCCTTCCGTCGGCCAGACCTCGGACTCGGGCCACAGCAGCATCGCCAGCCGGTAGCCGGTGATGAACGGATGACTCGTCTTGATCCGGGCCGAGTAGCGACCGTAGGTCTGACCCTGAGCGTCACCGGAGACCAGCGGGGACAGGTTCGCGCCCGCGCGCTTCCCGTCGACGTCGTGCAGGTGGTAGTCGAGGGCGCCGTCGTGGACGCTGACCACCTCGTCGGCCCGGTACGGGAACTGGTTGAAGGTGTCCACGTAACACTCGGGGTACGCAGTCCAGCGGGTGTTCTCGGTTCCGGTGTACACGACCTTGCGCGGGTTGTTGCAGCCCTCGTTCGCGAAGCTGCCGAGGGGCGCGTCGGTGGTGAAGTCGTCGACGAAGATCTCCTTCCACCCCGGCAGCGACGTCCGTGGGGCCGACTGGGTTCCGGACACCGGCGTGTTCAGGCTGCCCGTCACGTCGCTGCCGACGTCCGCACTGCCAATCCATTCGAGCCCGTCGGGAAGCGTGATCTGCGCCGACGCAGCAGGCGCCGCGACCACCCCGAGTGCGGTGATCGCGGCGACTGCGACGCCTGCGCGACGTGGGACATGACGGGAAGAGCGAGGCATCCATGGCTCCAGACGTGAGTGGGAATTCATTACTCACATTAAGTGCCTGGACGGTTTGCCGGTTATCTTACGTTTCGGTCAGGTTCCCGGCGCGTACGACCACACGGAAACCCAGTCCACGAGCAGGTTCCCGTCGCTGTTTCCGTTGCCGTTCGTCTCGGTCTGCAGCTGCCAGCGCATCGGCGTCGACGGCACCCAGGCGGTGCTGTCGAGGACGACCCTGTCGTCCAGCAGGTAGCGGATCCGGCCGGGCGACCACTCGATCGTGTACGTGTGCCAGTCGGTGAACCGAGCCCCGATGTCCGCCGCGATGTCCTGGCAGCCCCCGACGCACGACCCCGCTCCGGAGTAGTGATGGAACCCGCGAGCGGTTCCCGCGAGCCCGCCTTCCGGGAAGTCGAACTCGCCGTCCACCGGCCACCGTTCGGACTGCGGCCACAGCAGCCAGGCGACGTAGTACTCGTTCAGGTTCGGCTTGTCCACCTTGAACCGAGCCGAATAGCGACCATAGGTCTGATACTGGCTCTGCCCGTCGATCAACGGTGACGGATTGGCGCCGGCAGGAATTCCGTCGACCCGGTGCAGGTGGAAATTGAGGACGCCGTTCTGAACGCTGAGGACACGGTCGGGGCGATACGGCCGCTTCTGATAGGTGTCGAGATAGCAGCTCGGATACGTGCGCCATTTCTGACCTTCGGCGCCCGTGTAGACGATTCGATCCGGCTCGCACGTGTTGGCCCACGACCCGACCGCCGCGTTCGCGGTGAAGTCGTCGACGAAGATCTGTCGCCAGCCGGGCAGGTTCCCACGCGGCGCCGCAACCCCGGATGGCGAGGTCGCTGGGGGCACAGTCGTGGTCGGCGGCAGCGTGGTGGTCGGCGGCGCCGCAGCATAGGTCCAGCGCTGGGCGGCGCTTCCGTTGCACCGCTGGAGCACGACTGGGTTCTCGTTCACCTCACGCCCTCCCCTGTTCTCGGCGCACAGCCCACTGGCCTGCGACAACACCGTTCCGTTCGATCCCGCGGTCCAGCGTTGCGCTGCGGAACCGACACATGCACCGGTGGTCAGGACCGTACCGGTCCGGTTCGATCGAGCAGTCAGGCAGCGGCCCTGAACCCGGACCGAGGCGTCGGATTCGATACTCCAACTCTGACTGGGCATGCCGTTGCACTGGTAGACCTGCACGGGGTTGCCCTCGAATGTGACACCCCATCGGTTGTCCAGGCACAGACCGCCTGCCGTGCGGACCGGACCGAGAGTGAGTGCGGACGCCTGCGGGGTGACGGCCGCCGGTGCCGCAACGAGCGCTCCGGCGACAGCGACCGCCGCCACGGCCAGGGACAGAATTGCGCGTGAGGGAACGCGACGCCGGGAAGTCGGCGGCCGAATGGGAAATGTCTGGACGGAATGCGCCTCGACGGGATTTTTGCGCACACGAAAACGAACCATTTCGTACCTCGTTCTCGACAAAGAGGGGTGAGGGGTTCGCATGCGAAAGCTGTAAACGTGTTCAGGAATAAAGCTAACACGTGATTTGCGTCATATCTCCGCAACATGGGGGTGTCGGGCTTCCGATATGGATTCACCTCGAAGGCCGGAGCCGGATACCCGACCGCCCCGCTCACACCATCGCTGGTCACGTGCGCTTAGACTGCCGAGCACTGCAGATTAGTTAGGGAAGGCATACCTGTGCGAGTGGTGGTCACCGGCGGCGCCGGCTTCATCGGTTCAACCCTCGTCGACCGCCTGCGCGGCGACGGACACCGCGTCCTCGTCGTGGACGATCTGAGCCGAGGCCGAGAGGACAACCTCGCCGGCGCGCTCGCCACCGATGCCGTCGACCTGGAGACGCTCGACGTCAGCCGCGACGACCTCACGCCGACCTTCCGACTCTTCGACCCCGAGGTCGTGTTCCACCTCGCCGCCCAGATCGACGTCCGGCACAGTGTCGCCGACCCGATCCGCGACGCCGAGGTCAACATCCTCGGCACCATCCGTGTCGCGACGGCGGCGGTCGGCGCTGGGGCGCGGAAACTCGTCTTCACCTCGTCCGGCGGGTCGATCTACGGCACCCCCGAGGATCTGCCGGTCTCCGAGTCGGCCCCGGTTCGCCCGCTGTCCCCGTATGCGGTCGGCAAGGTGGCGGGCGAGAACTACCTGGAGAGCTTCCGCGTCCTCCACGGCCTGGACTGCTCGCACATCGCTCCGGCCAACGTGTACGGTCCTCGCCAGGACCCACACGGAGAGGCAGGCGTGGTGGCAATCTTTGCTCGCGAGATGCTGGCCGGCCGGCCGACGACGTTGTTCGGCGACGGTGGCAACACTCGCGACTACGTGTTCGTCGACGACGTCGTGTCCGCATTCGTCGCCGCCTCCGGTCCGCTCGGCTCGGGCCTGCGCTTCAACATCGGAACCGGCACGGAGACGAGCGATCTCGAGCTCAACCGCCTGGTCGCGGCGGCGACCGGGGCGACCACCGAACCCCACTGGAAGCCCGCGCGGCCGGGCGACGTCCGTCGATCCGCCCTCGACGCCGGGTTGGCTCGACGGGTGCTGGACTGGCAGCCGCGGGTCGGTCTGGACGAGGGCATCTCCCGCACGGTCGAACACTTCCGACAGCTCGAATCGCCCCGGCCGGTGGCCGGATGAGGCACGTGTGACCGACCGCTCCACAGTCCGGGTCGCGCACCTCGACGTGATGCACAGTCACGCCCGGATCACCACGATCGTCGGCCCGGTCGAGCTGCCCCCGGCAGACGTGGTCGCCGACCGACTCGCCGCGATGACGGCGATCGGACCCAAGGCCCGACTCGGATTGCGACCGTCGACGACGTCGAACCGGTGGACCTTCGACCCCGTCGCCCACCGGCCCGTGGTCACCACGACGAGCACCCCTGCGTCACCGATGGACCTGCTCGACCTCCCCGACGCGACGGACCCGGCGGAGGACCGGCCGACCAGCGTCGTCCTGGCGGGAAACTACCTACGCACCGACCACAATCACGGCCTCGGGGAAGTCGCGTTCGCTCTCCTGTTGCACGGGGTGATCCTGGGGACGATCGATCCGGCCGATCCGAACGTGTGGCGCCCGGCGTTGCGCCGCGGCAACGGAATCGCCGCAGCGGCGGTGCGCACCTTCGGCTCCGACCCCCGTCGCCTGTGGGCGCTGCGCAACTCTCTGTCGTCGCGCCGGACTCCACCGCCGTCCCCCGTCGAGGAACAGGTGCCGTGGACTCCGGACCGCGCCGCCGTATTCTCCCCGATGTCGCCGGAGACACTGGCCCGGCTGCGCGCCTGGCGCGACACCGACGCCCCGGGGACCTCGATGTTCGCGGTGGTCGCTTCAGCACTTCACCGTGCGCTCGCGGATGCCGGACTGGACGTCGACGACGTCGCCACCGTGACACTCGACGTCCGCAAGTACCTGGCGGAGGGCCACGTTCCGCTCGCCAACTTCGTCTCCGGCCTGGAGTTCGAATTGGGCCGTCGCCCGTCACCGCAGGTCATCCACCGGACCGTCGCCGACGCCCTGGAATCCGGGAGACCGGTGGCGAACGTGGCGCTCAACTCGCTGCGCACCCGGATCGGGCTGCGGACCGGCCGTCCGCCGGTTCCGACCACCCGGCCGCGGTCCGCCCGCGCCCGACTGCTCTTCTCGAGCATCGGCCGGGTTCCGAGGCAGGGCGCGATTCCGTGGCGCGGCACAGCGGACCCGTTCTACATGGTCCACAACGATCCGACCGGCCCGGAAGGGATCACTGTTTCCTGGGCGGTGATCGACGACAGCCTGTTCACCGCGGCCTCGTTCCACGGCAACGTGTTCGACCGCGGACGAGTCCAGCGCGCACTCGATTCGGTCACCTCCGACCCGCTTCGCCTGCTTCGGTGACCCGATTCCGTTGCGGCCGTCACCTCCCGTAGGATAGGCAAGCCTTCCCTATTTAGGTGGGCTGAACTTTGACGATCCCGGAGTTTCGCCTTGGCCTCGACGACCCGCCCCGATCCCGGGGTCGCCATCATCATCTGCTGCTACACGCTCGACCGACTGGACCTGCTGGTCGCCGGCATCGACGCGGCCCGCGACCAGCTGCTGGTCGGTGACCAGCTGATCGTCGTCGTCGACCACAACGACGAACTCCGTCGTGAGCTCCGCGGCCGATACGCCGACTCGATCACCCTCGTCGCCAACACGGGCACGCGTGGCCTGTCCGGTGCCCGCAACACCGGGGTCGCCACCGCGACCGCCGAGATCGTCGTCTTCCTCGACGACGACGCGACCCTGCGCCCCGACGCCCTGGCCGCAGCGCGCTCGGCCTTCGCGGACGGTTCCGTCGTCGCCGTCGGCGGCGCGGTCGTCGCGAACTGGGAGATGGGACACCCGCCCGCGTGGTTCCCCGAGGAGTTCGGCTGGGTCGTCGGCTGCGACTACCGCGGGCTCGCCGCGGACGGCGCCGAGATCCGCAACCCGATCGGCGCCGCGATGGCGGTGCGCCGCGCCGAACTGGAGAAGGTCGGAGGGTTCTCCGACCGCCTCGGCCGAGTGGGCACCGTTCCCGCCGGATGCGAAGAGACGCTCATGGGCATCGAACTGCGGCAACGTTTTCCCGCGTCGAGGATCATCCGGGTCACCGGGTTCGCGGTCGACCACGTGGTGCCTGCAGGCCGGTCGACGCTGCGCTACTTCACGGACCGGTGCCGGCACGAGGGCCGGTCCAAGGCCGTGCTGTCCGGGATGGTCGGCGCCGACGCCGGGCTGGCCGCCGAACGCAGTTTCGTGGTGCGCACGTTGTCCACCGGGGTGCTGCGCTACCTGCGCCAGTCGGTCACCGGTCAGGGCCTCGCAGCGCTGGCGCGGATCGCGGTGCTCGTGCTCGGCCTCGTCGTCACGGCGGGGGCGACCGCGGCGGGCACTCTCCGCATCCGGGGGAACCGCCCGGAATCGCGGGACCCCGCGACCGCCCTCGCTGCCGGAGAATCCTCGGTCACGGCACACGAACTCGTCACCGTGGTCATCCCGACCGTCGGCCGCGACTCGCTCGCCGACACCGTGCGGTCCATCCTCGCCCAGGACCACCAGCACATCGAACTGCTCGTCGTCGACAACCGCCCGCACCGCGGCGACGCGGTCCGGATCGTCGCGGGCATCGACGACCCACGACTGACGGTCCTCGACCAGCCCGTCCCCGGTGTGTCCGCGGCCCGCAACCTCGGTCACCGCATGGCCGCGGGCCGCCTCGTCGCGTTCACCGACGACGACGCCCTCGCCGACCCCGGCTGGATCTCGGGCGCCGTCGAGAGCTTCCGCGCCGATCCGGTCGGTGCGATCGGGGTCGTCACCGGGCGGGTACTCGGCACCGAGACGACGAACCGCGTCCAGGAGTGGTTCGAGGAGGCCAAGGTCTTCGACAAGGGCGAGGTGCCGACGGTGTGGTCGCTGAACCGGCACGAGATCGGACCGGAGCTCGGCGAGTTCGGCCCACGCGGCCCGTTCTTCCCCTACACCGCAGGCGAGTGCGGCTCGGGCAACAACATGGTGTTCCGCTCCTCCGCACTCGCGTCCATCGGTGGGTTCGACGAACGCCTCGGCACCGGTACCCCGACCCGCGGCGGCGAGGACCTCGACGCGTTCCGGGCGGCGATCCTGCACGGGTGGTCGATCGCCTACAACCCGAACGCCGTTGTCCGCCACTACCACCGGGACAACATGGTGGAGCTGAGGGCGCAGAGCTACGGGTACGGCACCGGCATGGCAGCGGGACTGACGAAGTTCGTCCTGTCCGAGAACCCGGCACCGATCCTCCGGCGACTGCCGCGCGGCCTGCACATGTTGCTGTCCCCGAACTCGACGAAGAACGAGGACCTCCCCACCGACTGGCCGCTGCGACTTCGGGCGCTGGAGGCGTGGGGCTACGTGACGGGTCCGTTCCTCTTCGTCCGCAGCCACCTCGCCGGCCGCCGGTCGGGAGGTGCGCGGTGACCGTCATCGACACCGACACCGACACCGCGCAGCGAACCGTCGCCCGCACCACCGCGTTCGGTTGGAACCCGCGAGCCGCCCTGCTCCTGGGCGGCGGCGTGTCGGTGGCGATGCTGGTGCTGAACCTGCTCGTCGCGATCGACGTCGCGGACGTGCTGCCGGAACCGGTCCGACTGCTCGTCGCCCTCGCGGGTGCAGTCCTGGTGCCGGGCCTGCCCGTCGTGGTCGCACTCCGGATCCCGGGCCGCGCACTGGCCGCGTCGCTGATCGTGTCGGTCTCGCTGGCCACGCTCATCGTCGCGGCACAGTTCACGATGGTCTCGGAGTGGTGGACTCCGCTGACAGTCCAGACGCTGATCGCCGTCGGATCGCTCGCCGGCTGCGTCGCGACCGCGCGAACGCTCCCGCGCCGCTACACGGTTCCGCGCGGATCACTGCAGTACCTGCGCACCCTGCCCCGTACTCGCCTGTTGTCGCTGGGTGCGCTCGTGATCGCGGTGGCGCTGTTCGTGTTCGCCGCGGCCCGGCTCGATTTCCTCGGTTCCGGGCACTACGGCATCGTCACGCAGGTCGGGGCGGCCTACTGGCTCGGATTCGCGATCCTGTCGGGCACGATCGTCCACACCCTCACCCGCGGCCGCATCGACCACGTCGTGATGGCGGCGTCGACGTTCGTCCTGATCGCCTACGCGACCATGCTGGTGCCTGCCGCCAGCGGCGAGACCTCGGTCCCGACCGCCTTCGTGCACCGCGGCTTCGTCGACACCCTCGCGGAGGCCGGCCGGCTGCCGAACGGCATCGACGCCCGCTTCAGCTGGGCTGGGTTCTTCTCCGCGGCCGCGCATCTGGTGACGGTCGCGGACCTGCGGGACATCACCGTGCTGCTGTCGTGGTCGACGCTGTTCATGGGCGCGCTCCTCGCCTTCCCGCTGTACGCGATCGCCATTCAGATCACCGGCCGCGCCCGGCTGGCGTGGCTGTCGGTGGTGCTCTACCAGCTGTTCAACTGGTACCAGCAGGACTACTTCGCGCCGCAGGCCGTCGCGCTGGTCTTCTACACCACCATCATCGCCACGCTGCTGTGGCAGTTGCGTCGGGCACCGCTCCCCCGGATCGAACCCGGCCTGCTGCGGTTCGTGGTCGACGCACCGCGCCGGACCCCCGGACTGGTTCCCGGCTTCGGCACCGGCCGCACCCTCGCGATCGGCGCGGTTCTCCTGCTCCTGATCGTCGCGAACGTCGTCGCCCACCAGATCACTCCGATCCTGGTGATCATCGCGCTCGCGTTCTTCTCCCTGTTCGGTGCTACGCGGTACCGGATGCTGTGGCTCGCCTCGGGACTCGTGTTCGCGGCCTGGTTCAGCTACGGCGCCACCGACTTCTGGTTCGGCCACCTCCAGTCGATCTTCTCCGAGATCGGGCAGGTCGGATCGTCCGTCAACCGAGGTGTCAGCCAACGACTCTCGGGCGACCCGACGTATCAGCAGATGCAGTACCTGCGCATCGGTGCGTCGGGCCTGTTCGCGGGCGTCGCGTTCGTCGGGTGGCTGCTCGCACGCGGACGCCGGACGTGGCTGGTTGCCGGCGCGATCTGCGCGGCCCCGTTCACCCTCGTCGTCCTGCAGAGCTACGGCGGCGAGATGATCATCCGCTGCTTCGTCCTCGCGTCGCCGGTGCTCGCCCCCTTCGCGGCGATCGCCGTCGCCGCGGTGGCCCGGGCGATCCGGGCCCGCGCGAGCACCGTCGCCGCCACTCCCGCCGGGCGGTGGGCTCCGGTGGTCGCGGGCACCCTCGCCCTCGTCGCGCTCGGCGCGCTGCTCACCACGAACCGAGGACTGAACACCTCTTTCGAGGCGTCCACCCGCGAGCAGGTGGAGGTGTCCGACGAGTTCGTCGCCGGCGTGCCTCCCAATTCGACGGTGATGGCGTGGTCGTACGCGCCGCACACCAACAGCACGCGCCGCATCCTCGACCCCCGCGGGCCGAAGTTCTCGTTCATCGACGGCGAGGAGTGCATGGAGGAGCTCGCGGAGTGCGCGCTCGATCGCCGGCCGTCGTACCTCTACACGACGAGTCAGGGCACTGGCATGCTGCGGCTCCAGTACGGCCAGTCCGAGGAGTACCTCGACTCCCAGGTGACGGAACTCGTCGAGTCCGGCATCTACGTGCCGATGGTCGACGGCGACAGCATCACCATCCTCCGTCGCTTCGACTCCCCCGCCATCGAATTCGAGGCCTCATGAGTGACGTGACCGTCCTGTTCTTCGTCCTGTCCGCGATCCTGCTGCTGGTGAGCGTCGTACTGCGCGAACGCGACGTGCCCGCGACCGGGGGCATCGGACGGAAGCCGTCCGCGCAGATCGTCTCGGTGGCGCTCGCCGTGTGCGTCGTGACCGCGGCGACCATGACCTTCGTGCGTCTCATCGCCCTCGCGGCGGCATGAGTCCTCGCTCGGCCCGCTCCGCCCTCGCGACGGCTCGACCGTTGCGTGTGGCTGCGGCGGCGCTCGCCGTCACGGCGTGCGCCGCGTGCACCATCCCAACCGACAACCCGACCGGCCGGGCGGGTGCCGCGGCAGTTCCCGAACTCTGTGGAGAACGTGGGGTTCCCGGCGGCGTGCCGGTCCCCGTCGGCGATCTGCCCGGCTGGACGCAGATCTTCACCGACGACTTCGACCGCTGCGACCTCGGCGCCGACTGGGGCCCCTACAGCGGTCAGCCGGGCGGCAACCCGAACAGCCGGTGGGACGAGCCGATGGTCGACGTCTCCGGCGGGGCCATGACCCTGAAGTCCGAACGCACCGGCGGCGAATGGGTCACCGGTGGCGTGTCGAACTACCCGGTCACGCAGCAGTACGGACGCTGGGAGATCCGCATGCGCGCCGACCGTAGCGACGACATCTCCTATCACATGCTGCTGTGGCCGAAGAGCGAGAACTGGCCGCCGGAGATCGACTTCGCCGAGTCCATCAGCGGCGAACGCACGCAGATGGACGGCTGGGTGCACTGGGTCGACGCGACCGGAGAGAGGCAGAAGGCTCAGGCCACCGTCCGCGGTGACTTCTCCGACTGGCACACTGTCGGCGTCGAGTGGGCGCCGGGGGTCATCCGCTACCTGCTCGACGGTGCCGTCTGGGCCGAGGTTCGTTCCGATGCCATGATTCCCGACGAGCCGATGTGGCTGGGGCTGCAGGCCGAGGCCGGCGCCTGTGAGCGCCGCGCCGACTGGGGGATGATGCCCTGCTCCGAGTCGAGCCCGAATCAGCCGGACAGCGTGGACGTGCAGATCGACTGGGTGGCGGTGTACGCCCCGGACCGGTCACAGCTCGATGCGCTGGATGCGGCGGCGCCGGCACCGGGCGCCGTTCAGATGACCGAGGCCGGCTGAGCGTCGAGAGGCTCCCGCCCGAGCGCGCGCACGGCCCGGACGAGCGGAACGATCAGCACCACCGCCGACACCGTCTCGGCGACGACGTAGGCCCAGCCGATCGCCACCAGACCGTGGTCTCCGATGAAGGCGAGACTGAGGCCCAGGACGAGGGCCGCGTTGGCGACCTGGACCGCGATCGCCAACCGCAGCCGTCGCCGCACGCGTGCCACCGCGTTGTAGGCGAATCCGACGATCGCGGGGATCAGCGCGATCGCCGCGAGGCGCAACAGCGGAGTTCCGGTGTCCGCGTACTCGTCTCCGACGATCTGCAGCAGCACCGGCGCGATGCCGGCGAACAGCACCACACCGGCGACGGTCACCACGGCGAGGACGACGAGGAAGCGTCGCGTCAGCTCCCGCACCTGGCCAGGGTCGGCGGCGACGCCGGCGACGTACGGTCCCATCAGGACGGTCATCAGGACGAGGACCGCGGACACCAGGGACCAGGCGATCGAGAAGTACGCGTTGTGGTCGGCGCCCATCTTGGCGACGACGATGAGTGGGAGCATCAGTGGTGCAAGCGATCCCACGACGTAGATGCCGTAGGACCCGGCAAGGAAGGACCCCATCTCGCGATTGCCCGGCAGTTGGGATGCAGCGTGTGCGAGGTCCGGCCTGCGCAGCCTCCGCGCCACCGCGGCGCCGAGCACGAGCGCGGCGATCAGTGCGGGCACGGTCCAGGTCCAGATGATGGCGAGCCGGGACGCGGTGAACGCGAGCGCGAGCGCCGCGACGAGCTTCACGACGGCGTGGGTGACGTTCTTGGTGGCCGCCCACCCGGCCTCACGCAGACCGACCGACGTGTGGTCGAGGAGTGCGAACGCCGAGAAGACCAGCACGATCAGTGGGAACGACGCGGCTTCCAGTGGGCTGTCGAACATCTCGTCGGTCGGTCCCCACAGCAGGAAGAGCGCGCCGAGGAGCAGACCGCCGCAGCCGCCCACGAGGAAGCCGGTGCGCACCAGGCTCGATCCGCGGATGCCCGCGAGTGGGAGGAACCGCTCGAACAGCGCGCCGAGGCTGATGTTGCCGAACGCCGAGAGCATGGTGGCGGTGGTGATGACGGCGGAGGCCGCCCCCACCTCGCGGGCGGGGTAATGGCGACCGAGCAGTGCCCAGTAGCCCAGCCCGAGAATGCCGGTGAGCGCGGCGGAGACGGTGAGCGCCAGGCTGTTTCGTTCGAGGCTCTTCGCGGTGACACCGGAGTCCGGTGTGGGGCCCGGGCCGTCGCCGGCGACACCGCTCGCCTCGTCGGTACCGAGGGAGCCGCTCCCGCCTGCGGCCCCGTCGGCCGGTGCGGGGGCGGCTCCGGTGGTCACTGCGTCAGTTCACGCACGTCGGCGCGGGCCGACGCCTTGCGGATGTCCTTCGTGGCGCGCCAGTGGTTCCACTCCTGCCCGATGGTGCGCAGGACCCGCATGCCGTCGCTGTAGGCGTTGAGGTTGCTCCGCCCGTGCAGGCGCGGCCCCTCGAAGCTGCCGACCTCGACGATGTTGAGGCCACTCGTGGCGAGGCGGACGTTGATGACGGTCTCGATCTCGAACCCGTCGCCCCACTGGGCACGCTGGTATTCGATCGGGGGGAGCTCGATCAGCGGAACGTGCTTGCGCCAGAAGGCGTTGTAGCCGTAGCAGAGGTCGGAGAACTCGGTGCGGAACACCAGGTTCACCAGCCCGTTGAGACCCTTGTTGCCGAGGTTGCGCAGGGCGGTGATGTCGGAGCTGCCGCCGCGGCCGACGAAGCGGCTGCCCTTGGCGAGGTCGGCGCCGCCGACCAGCGCCTCGACGAACAGGGGAATCTCGGCCGGGTCGGTCGAGCCGTCCGCGTCGATCATGACGATGATGTCGCAGGTCGCCGCGGCGAAGCCGCAGGCCAGGGCGTTGCCCTTGCCGCCGCGGGTCTGGGTGACGAAGGTGGCGGCCGGCCACAGCGAGCGGGCCACGGCCACGGTGTCGTCCACGGAATTGCCGTCGACGAAGACGATCTCGTCGATGCCGTCGGGCATCCGGGAGGCGACGAACGGCAGGTTCTTCGCCTCGTTCATGGCGGGGATGATGACCGAAACGGTGGGTCGGCCACCACGGCCCGCGTTGTCGTCGACGGGGGGAACAACGGTCGGAACGGCGGGGGTACCCGGCCCGTCGGTCGGTGTAGAGGTGCTCACGTCGATGGCTCCATTTGTTCACATCAGGGCCGAATCGTCCGAAAACCGGCTGAGCCGTTGATCGTTGGTCGATCGGGGGTCCCGCAGTTCGTCGAACCGCGAGTTATACAGTAGAAGGTAGGCAAGCCTAAGCAAAGCGCGAAGGGCGCCTCTGTGAGGACTGTCACACCAGCAGGAAGCGGGAAGCACGTGCACACCCAGGTAGCAATCATCGGGGCCGGCCCGGCGGGCCTGACGCTCGCCCGCATGCTCCACCTCCAGGGCATCTCGTCGATCGTGCTCGAGAGCCGCGACCGCGAGTACATCGAGACCCGCACGCGGGCAGGCGTCCTCGAAGAGCCCACCGTCGCGCTCGTGCGCGAGCTCGGCGTGGCGGATCGCCTCGACCGGGAGGGCATGTCACACAACGGCTTCTACCTGCGCTTCGACCGCACAACCCACCGCCTCGACTTCCACCGTCTGGTCGGCGGTCATGCGACCGTGTACGCCCAGCAGGAACTGGTGAAGGACTTCGTCGCCGACCGCCTGGCCACCGGCGGTCCGCTGCTCTTCGACGCCACGGTGACAGCGGTCGAGACCACCTCCGACCGCGCCCGCCTGACGGTCGACCACGCCGGCACGCCGCTCGAGATCACCGCCGACTTCGTCGCGGGATGCGACGGTTTCCACGGCGTCAGCCGGGCGCACATCCCTGCCGACCGGCTGCGCGAGTACTCCCGCACCTACCCGGTCGCGTGGCTCGGCATCCTCGCCCGCACTGCACCCACGACGCCCGAGGGCATGTACTGCGCCCACGAGAACGGCCTGTCGGTGCACAGCATGCGGGGCCCGAGCATCACCCGGCAGTACCTGCAGGTCCCGGCGGACACCGACCTGGGCGACTGGTCCGACGAGCGGATCTGGGACGAGCTGACCGTGCGGAGCGCGAGCGACGACCACCCGGAACTGGAGCGCGGTGAGATCTTCGACCGGTCGCTCGCGCCGCTGCGCTCGTACGTGTGCGAGACGATGCAGCACGGGCGGCTGTTCCTGCTCGGCGACTCCGCGCACATCGTGCCTCCCACGGGCGCAAAGGGACTGAACCTCGCGGTGTCCGACGCGAGCACACTCTCGTATGCGCTCGGAGCGTTCTACACCGCGGGCGATCGGTCGCACCTCGACGACTACTCGGCGACGTGCCTGCCACGGATCTGGAAGGCGCAGCAGTTCTCGTGGACGCTCACGACGACGCTGCACGCACTGAGCGACGACCCGACAGACTGGCAACTCCGTCGGGCCCGGCTCGCGCGGTGGGCCGAGTCCGAGGCCGAGCAGTCCGCGCTCGGCGAGGTGTACCTCGGCCTGCCGTTCCCGACCTATTGGCGCTTCACGGGGTGATTCCCGGAGCACCGGCAGTGTGGCGCAGATCGCAGCCCTCCGCCTATGCTCCAGCAAATCGCTATGTGTAGCCTACCCTAATACCGCGGGGTCTCAGCGCGTTCCCCGCTGCGCGATGTTCCGATTGGAGTCCGGCCGATGTTGAGCTTCCCCACCACCACACGCGCACGCGTCTCGAGCGGCAAGAGCCTTCGCCTCTCCCGTATCTCGGACCACAACACCGGCCGCATGTTCATCGTTCCGATGGATCACTCGGTGACCGTCGGGCCGCTCGGCGGCGCCGACCACGCCGAGGTCACCGTCCGGACTCTCGCCGGCGCCGGAGCCGACGCGGTGATCCTGCACCGCGGTCGCGTCAGGCACGTGGACCCCACCGCGTTCGCGAAGACGGGGCTGATCGTCCACCTCTCCGCCGGCACCACCCGGAGCATGGACACCAACGCGAAGGTCCTGGTCACCGGGGTCGAGGACGCCGTGCGGATCGGAGCGGACGCCGTCAGCATCCACGTCAACATCGGATCCCCCACCGAGCGCGACCAGCTCGCCGACTTCGGTGCCGTCTCCCGCGAGTGCGAGCGACTCGGCATGCCCCTGCTCGCGATGATGTACGCCCGCGGACCGCTGCGTGCCGACCTGCCGTCGGACGCGAGCGAACTCGCCCACCTCGCCGCCATCGCCACCGACCTCGGCGCGGACGTCGTCAAGCTCGACTACTGCGGCGACCCGGACGAGATGCGGCGGGTGGTCGAGTCCTGCCCCATCCCGATCTGCGTGGCCGGCGGTCCGAGCGCCGACGCGGGCGACGACCGGGCGATCGCACTGGGCGCGGAGATCCTCGGGTCCGGGGTGGCGGGACTGAGCTTCGGCCGCAACGTCTTCGAGGCCCGCGATCCGTTCGCGGTGGCATCCGCCCTCGCCCGGCTCGTCCACTCCCCCGCTCCCGCCATCGAGCTCGAAAGCGCCTGACGGCACCCGATCCACCTGCTTCACTACCCGAAGGGAACCCGTCCGAACATGGACAGCACCATCGTCACCGATCAGATCGTCCCCACTGCAGGCGCGGGCGCCGACACCCGTCGCACCCCCGTCAGCCGTGAGGGTCACTTCGCGTGGCTCGACGTGCGCGCCGTGGACTCGGACCTGCTGCCCGCCGTCGTCCAGGCGGCCCTGCACCACCGCATCGACGGCATCCTGTCCGACGACGCCGCGACCTTCGAGGGCCTGCCGCCGACCGTGCGACGCATCCTCGCCGTCGAGTCCCCGGTCGCCGAGGACTTCCCGTACGACGCCGTCGACCTCGTGATCGTGTCCGACCGCGCCGACGTGCACTCGAAGCACATCGGCCACACCCCGGATCGCGGTGTGCACGTGGTGGTGTCCGACGCTCCGACGTTGCAGGAGGCGTGCGAGGTCGTCCGCGAGGTGCCGTGGACGCTGCTCACCTTCACCGACCCGACGAAGATCCCGCTGGAGATCGTCATCGCGGCCGCCGAGAACTCGGGTGGCCGGACCGTCACCACCGTCACCGACGTCGAGGACGCCGAGATCGTGAAGCTGGTGCTCGAGCACGGCTCCGACGGCCTGCTGCTCGCGCCCCGCAACGCCGACGACGTCGTGAAGCTGGCCCGGATCGTCGACCACAAGCTCGAGGGCATGGAGCTCTCGGAGCTCGTCGTCACCAAGGTCGAGCACATCGGCATGGGTGACCGCGCATGCATCGACACCTGCTCGCTGCTCGAACTCGACGAGGGCTGCCTCATCGGCTCCTTCTCCACGGGAATGTTCCTGTCGTGCAGCGAGACCCATCCGCTGCCGTACATGCCGACCCGCCCGTTCCGGTGGAACGCAGGTGCGGTCCACTCCTACGTTCTCGGCCCGGACAACCGCACCCGCTACGTCAGCGAACTGCAGGCGGGGTTCCCGATCCTCGCGGTCCGCACGGACGGCAGCGTCCGCGAGGTCCGCATCGGCCGCGTGAAGATCGAGAAGCGTCCGCTGATCTCGATCACGGCGGTCGCCCCGAACGGCAAGAACGTCAACGTCATCGCGCAGGACGACTGGCACGTGCGGCTGCTCGGCCCCGGCGGCTCGGTGAACAACGTCACCGAACTCCAGCCCGGCGACAAGCTCCTCGGGTACGTCCCGACCGAGGCTCGGCACGTCGGCCTGCCGATCACCGAGTTCTGCGACGAGCGCTGATCGGACGACCGTGACGACACCCGAGATTCTCTGGTACATCGGGGCGAACGACGGCGACGCACCGTGGGATCCGCGGCACCGCGTCGAACCGTCGTTCGGCGCCCTGCGCGAGCAGGCCCGGACCTTGGACTCTCTGGGCTACTTCGGCGCGCTCACCACGGCCCGCGAGGCGATCTCGCTCGTCGCGGACACCGAGCGGCTGCGGTTCGTGGTGCCGGAGTATCCGGGTGTCAAACCGCCGGTCCTGCTGGCCGAGGAGGCTCAGGTCTTCGACCAGTACTCCGGCGGTCGGCTGATCTACAACCAGGTCAACGGGGCCGATGCCGTGTTGGCGCGGTACGGCCGGTTCCACTCCAAGGCCGAGCGGTACGCGGTCTCGGAGGAGTACTGGTCGCTGTTCAAGAAGCTGTACCTCGACGACACCGACGCCTACCAGGGCACGCACTTCGAGTACGGCCCGCGGTACAAGCCCGCGATCGCGGGGACCCGCCAACCCGGCGGCGTCCCGATCTGGGGGACGGGCGCCTCCCCCGAGGGCATCGCGCACGCCGCGGCGGTGCTCGACGCGTACCTGATGTTCATGAGCCCCGAGCCGGCGATGGACGCGGTGTTCACCAAGGTCCGCAAGGCCTGCGCCGACGCCGGCCGGGACATGCGGTTCGGTGTGCTCGCGAGCGTCGTCGTCCGCGAGACCGAGGACGAGGCGTGGGAACGCTTCGAATGGCAGCTGGCGCAGACCGACCCGGCGTCGGTGCTGGCGACGGCGGACCGCAACCTCACCAGCTTCGGCTTCCCGCCGCTCGCCGACCTGACGTCGGACGACGCCCAGGTGCAGGCCCGAATCGACGCACTGCGCGCGGGCCGGCTGCCGACCCGCGCGGAGCTGGAGTACGCCCCGAACATGGCGGCGGGCCTGACCACGTGGACCGGCGCGGAGCCACCGTTCGACGTCGCGGGCAAGGGCACCGGGAACTATCTGGTGGGCAGCGCGGACCAGGTTGCGGACCGCATCCTGGGCATGAGCGAGAATCTCGGTATCGACATCTGGATCCTGTCGGGGTGGCCGCTGATCGACGAGGCGAGAATCGTCGCGGATCTGCTGTTCCCGCGTCTCGGTGTCGCCACCGATACCTGACGTGTGAGGTTGCAGTGCCCGATCGACCAGTTACCCCGCAGACTCCTGTGAGCCCGCAGTCCCGCGCCACGCCGCACGCCGAGGAAACCGTCCTGATGCCGGCGATCGGCCGGCGCCCCGCTCCCACCTCACCTGTCGAACCGCGCAGCCACGAGCCGTTTCCCGTGCCGTGGCTCTCGATCCGCGAACGCTTCGACGTCGTCGTGGAGTACCTGCCCGAGCAGACCGCGGTCGTGTGCCGCGGCGAGAGCATCACCTACGGGGAGCTGAACGAACGGGCACTCTCCGGCGCGCGGTCGCTGGTCGCATCCCTCGCGGGTGTCCGGCGTCCGATCGCGATCGACACCGAGTGCACACTGGACTGCGTCGTCGCGATCGTCACCGTCCTGCTGTCCGGATACCCACTGGTGCTGCTCGACTCGCAGTTGCCGGAGCAGCGCCGCGCCGACATCCTCACCCGCAGCAACGCGGTCCGCTTCCGCCCGTCGGAACTGGCCGCACTGCCCGCCGCGCCCGACGCGCCACTGCGGTCGGGCATCCCGACCGACGCCGCGGTCCTGCTCTTCACGTCGGGCTCGACCGGCAAGCCGAAGGCTGTCCGCCAGGGCCAGCGCCTGTGGCTGAACCAGGCCGCGGACTTCCACCTCACGATCGGAACCTCCGCCGCCGACCGGGTCGGGATGGCGTTGCCGATCAGCTTCGGCGGCGGCCTCGACGTCGTGATGACCGCCCTGCTGAACGGCGCCACCCTGCACGTCCTCGATCCCCGCGAGGTGGGGATCGACGCGGTGCCGCGGTGGATCGCGGGCGAGGGCCTGACCACGCTGCACGCCACCCCGTCACTGCTGCGGGCGGTGCTCCGGGCATGCGAGGGCACGCCTGCGTTGTCGCGGCTTCGGCTCGTCACCACCTGCGGGGAGGCCGTGCACGGCGAGGACGTGACACGACTGCGGTCGCAGCTCGGCCCGAACGGCTGCTACTGCAACCTGTCCGGGTCCTCGGAGACGGGCAACCTGGCGTTCAACATGTTCCCGCCCGGCCGTCCCGTCCCCAACGGTGTCCTGCCGGTCGGGGTGGTCGCCGCCAACAAGACGGTCCGACTGCTCGGCCCCGACGGACGGGTGGTCGGCCCGGGCGAGGTCGGCGAGATCGTCGTCGAGTCCGACTACCTGGCCGAGGGCTACTTCGTGGACGGCTCCCGGCCCGCGCCCGCCGACGACCGGTTCGGGGTGACCCCGCGCGGCGCCCGCTACTTCCGGATGGGCGATCTGGGCCGCTTCGACGACAACGGCATCCTGCACCTGGTGGGACGCGGCGACGACGCCGTCAAGGTGCGCGGCTATCTCGTCGAACCGTCGGAGGTGGAGTCCGCGCTGCGCCGGCTTCCCGCAGTCGAGGACGCCGTCGTCGTCGCCCGGTCGGAAGCCGGCACCGGGGTGCTCGCGGGATACGTGGCCGTCGCACCGGGCGACCGGGCGCCGTCCGCCGCCGACCTGCGCCGCGAACTGCGGAACCTGGTGCCCGACTGGATGGTTCCCACCCATCTCGTGCTCATGCCCGCACTGCCGCGGACCGAACGCGGCAAGGTGGACCGCCGGGCGCTGCCCGATCCGGCTCCCCGTCCGCCCGTCGTCGCGCCCATGGACGGCACCGAGGCGACCGTCGCCGCATTGTGGGCAGGGATCCTCGGAGTCGAGAAGATCGGCCGCGACGACGATTTCGTCGCCCTCGGCGGGGACTCGCTGCAGACGCAGCAAATGTTGACCCGGGTCGAGGAGCGATTCAACGTCCAACTGTCGTCGGCGACGCTCGCCGGCTTCCCCACTCTCGCGCAGTTCGCCGCCCATCTCGACACCACGAAGTCCGGGGTGGCCGCGGCCACGTCGGTGCTCGTTCCGCTGCGGCCCGACGGTGTCGGCGAACCCGTGTTCGCGTTCGCCGGGGCGGGATCGACGGCTCTCGCCCTGCTGCCGCTGGCACGTGAACTGTCCCGTCCCGTCCACGGACTGCAGGCGCACGGCCTCGAGGGTCGCGGAATCCCGGACTGGACCGTGGCCGGAGCGGCTCGCCGCTTCGTGAAGGAGATCCGCTCCGTCCAGCCGCACGGCCCGTACACCTTCGTGGGGCACTCCCTCGGCGGGGTCATCGCGATGGAGGCGGCTCGGCTGCTCGAGTCCGACGGCGAGCAGATCCGGATCGTGGTGTGCCTCGACACGCTGCTCGGTGGTCCGCTGTCGGCAGGCGGTCCGGACCTGCCCCGGACGGAGCACACACCGCCCGCGGTCGACGCGCCTGCACCCGGACGTGGCGCGTTGTGGCGCACCCGTTTCCAGCTCCTGACGGCAGGGATCGTTCCCCGCTCGGCGGAGAAGCAGTGGGACCTGTTCCACGAAGTGGGCCGGCGGGTGGCACTGCTGCACAAGCTCCGGCCGTGGGACGGCAAGGTCGCCGTCGTGATGGCCGAGGACAACCCCGACGAGCCGTCGTGGTGGCCGATCATCGCGCCCAACGTGGTGTCGGTCGACCGGGTGTCCGGTGACCACGTCGGCATGCTGCGCGCACCGCACGTCGCACGAACGGCGGCGTTGGTGCGGGCCGCGTTGGAGCGCACCACATGACCGACCGGTTCGCGGTGCTGGTGCTCGCGCATCACCAGCCGCGGGTCCTGGCGGCACTCCTCGACTCGTTGCGGCACCCACAGATCGACGTGTACGTCCACGTCGACGCCAAGTCGGACCTCGGCCCCTTCCTGGCCGCCGCACCCGAGCGCACCGGCCTCACGTATCTGACGAATCGTCGTGAGGTCAGCTGGGGTGGGCTGAGCATGGTGTACGCGACTCTCGACCTCGTTTCGGCGGCGCGGGCCACGGGTCACCGCTATCGGCGATTCGCACTGCACTCCGGTGCCGACCTGTGCATAGCACCGATCGACGATGTCCTCGAGGCATGGTCCGGCGAGACCGAGTTCATGCGCATTGACTGGCATCTCAGCGGTCCGCGCGCGGAACGTGCCCACGTCGTGGGGCGCCGGCACTTTCTCGAGGACAGCACCCCGCTGCGCGCCCGGCTGTCAGGTCGTGTGCCGCGGCGCGTCGATGCCACCATTCCCCTGTTCCAGGGCTCGACGTGGTGGGCGCTGTCGCCGGACGCGATCGACGAGGTCATGCGGTTCCTGGCCGAACACCCGAAGTGGCTCCGGTTCCACCGCCACACCCTCTGCGCCGACGAGGTCGTCTTCCAGTCGATCGTCGCGGCGTCCCCGCTTGCGAATCGCATCGCCCAGCACGTCGACCGTGTGACCGACGTCGCCTCCTACCTCGCCGATCCCCTGCACGGACTGCACTACATCGACTGGTCGGACCCGCAGTCGATCAATCCGCGCGGGCTGACGATCGCCGACGAGGCCGGCTTACGCCGGTCACCGGCGATGTTCGCAAGGAAGGTCGACGAGCAATCGTGGGACCTGATCGACGCGTTCCGCTCACCCCGGCCGGTGACTCCGTGATCCGGCTGCCGAAGCGGCTCGCCGCACCCGGACTCGAGTCCAATGCCGCGGCACTGATGGTCTCGTCGGTGGCGACCGGTGCGCTGGGGTTGGTGTACTGGGCCGTCGCGGAACGCTTCTTCGACACCGCGGAAGTCGGCCGGGCGTCCGCTGTGATCAGCACCGCGACGATGCTCGCGTCCGTGTCGTGCCTGTCCCTCGGTGGTGCGTATCAGCGCTTCCTGCCTGTGGCCGGCCGCTCTTCCGGCCGCCTGGTAGTCGGCGGCCTCTCCTTGACCGCGACCGTTGCACTGCTCCTCGGATCACTCTTCCTACTGGTCAACCCGTCGAACGACCGTATGTTCACGTCGCCGGTCGAGAAGGCCCTCTTCCCGCTGATCGTGCTCACATTCGCGGTGTACGCGTTGACCGACCCGATCCTGACGGGTCTGCGACTGGCGAAGGCAGTGGCGGTCAAGAACATCGCGTTGTCGGTGCTCAAGATCGTGCCCGTCGTCGCCCTGGCGGGTACCGGATCCGCTCTCGCGCTGAGCGGTTCGTGGGCGGTCCTCGCGCTCGGTGTCAGCGCGGCGGCCGTGTTCTGGCTGCTGCGGGCCACGAGTGCGCGTCGGGACCTCGAGCCACAGTTGCCCCCCGCCCGGGAGCTCTGGGCGTTCCAGGGCGTGTACTTCGCAATGACGCTCGTGGTCACGGTGACACCCTTGGTGCTGCCGCTGATCGTGGTGTCCCAGTTGGGTACCGAGCAGAACGCCTACTTCAACCTGGCGTGGACGATGTGCTCCGCGGTCGGGCTGCTGCGATCCGGAGTGGGCTCCTCGTTCATCGTCGAGGCGTCCGGACCGGGCGCGGACCGGGCGGCACTGTTCCGCCGCCTGATCCGCATGCTCGGGGCCGTCGCCCTCGTTTCCGCGACTGGCCTCGCCGTCGGTGGGCCGCTGGTGCTGTACGTGGTGAGCCCCGACTACTTCCACGCAGCCGCAGGACTGGTGCTGGTGATGGCAGTGGAGTCCGTCGTCGGAACCGTTGTCATCGTGTACTTCCTGGTCGCCCAGGTCCTTCGCCGCCTGCGGCTGATGCTCGCGGTCCAGGTCGTCATCGTCGCGACCACCCTCGGCGTGACGACGGCCCTCGTTCCGGAGGTGGGTCTGATCGGCGTTGCGTGGGGTTCCCTCACCGCACAGGTCATCGCGCTGATCGTCGTCGCGCTGCCGCTACGTCGAGCGATCTCCGAGATGACGCGTCCCACCGACACGACCCTCGGCATCGCCCCGGAATCCGTCTCCGTCGAGTGATCCTGATCGCGCACAGGACCGACGACGCTACACCTCTCCGCGCCACCGCAGATCGCAATCGCCGCCCGAAACCCGCCGGCCCCGCAACCTTCTGCGCCTCGTCGACTCCCTGACCGGATCACCCGCGAGCTCAGCGTCCCTTAAGCATTCCCTCAGTAAGGTCCCCCTCAGTCAACAAGCTTGACTCACCAATTGCGCAGGGCGCGTGGGGACAACCCGGCGCCGCGCACGATGTCGATCACACGCCGCGCCGCACGAGGCAGCGTGGTGTCCAAATCCGAAGGGAACCAACAATGGGTGTTTCACGCAAGCTGGCCGGCGCCGGTGTGATTGCCGGACTCTCCGCACTCGCTCTCGTTTCCAGCCCGGCGCTGTCGTCGGCACAGGTCACCGGTACCTGGACTGCGACCGTGTCCGGCGCGCAGATCACCACGACGCTCACCGGCCTGAAGACCACGCTGCCGTTCAACTACTGCGAGGGCTACGTATACCGCGGCGACGCCACCGCGTTCGATCGGGCCAACATGGTCCAGGAGTACCTGATCACGGGCACCGACATGGTGAAGAACCAGGTCCTTGCCGGCGTCGCCGGTTCGGGCACCTCCACGAACCTCGCCACCGGCGAGTACTGGGTGGTCACGAAGTGCAAGGAGATCGGCGACACCTCCTACCAGTTCGTCGGCGCGCCTGTGAAGGTGGCGGTCACCGACGGCGCCGTCGCTCCCGAGACCGGCAGCGTCGAGGACGTGTTCAGCCAGTTCGGTAGCTAGTCAGCGGGTTTCGCTATCCGGGTGCGGTCGGCGGGCTTCGGCCCACCGGCCGCACCCGGCATCGTTTCCGGCGCTCCGCGAACGGCTTCCACTGCATCCCACGAGCGGGGAGCGCGCCGTCGGCGCGCCCCCCGCTCGGATCGCGTCCACAGGAAGCGGACACGAAACTCCGACTACCGAACCGGCCGAACACGTTTCGCAAGGGCGCTGCTGTCGTCGCCGTTCACCGTCACCGACCGGCCGGCGTGTGCACCCCGTCAGGCGACTCGACACGCACTGCAGCGCGAGCCCCGCCATAGGTCACGGTGCGAATGCTGAGCAGTGTCACGATGCCGATGAGGCACGACCCGGCCAGGAACCAGGCCGGCGACAACGAGTTGCCCGTCCGGTCGATCAGCCACGTCGCGATGTAGGCCGCCGTTCCGCCGGTCGCGATCGTCGCCAGGTTGAATCCGAGAGCGACGCCGGTGAGACGCACGCGGGAGTTGAACAGGGACGGGAACAGCGGCGCGGTGGCCACCTGGATCAGCGGTGTTCCCAGCGCGAACACGAAGAAGGCCAACGCTGCCACGCCGAGCCCGTGGCCGCCCATCAGCGACATCATCGGATAGGCGAGCAGGCCGGACCCGACCAGCCCGACGGCCGCGACGGGGACGCTGCCGAACCTGTCGACGAGCAGGCCCGCGACCGGCATGAGCAGTGCGATCACCACGATGATGAGCGCGGTCGTCCAGGTGACGGCTGTCCGATCGAACCCGCCCTCCCGGACGAGGTGAATTGCCATGTAGGTCAACACCATGTACCCGGTGGCGTTCTGCGCGACGCCCAGTCCGAAGACCTGGAGGACCTGTTTCGGGTGGGTGCGCAGAAGTTCCGTCAGCGGGGCCTTGGCGATGTCGTCCTTCGCCGCGGCGTCGGTGAACTGTTCGGGTTCCTCGATCCGGGTACGGGTCCAGAGGCAGAAGAGGAGCAGCGGCACGCCGAGGAGGAACGGGATACGCCAACCCCAACTGGACATCTGCGGTTCGGTGGTCAGCGCCGAGACCGTTCCCACCGCGATGGCCGCGAGCGCGAAGCCACTGTTGCTGCCCAGAGCGACGAACGAGGCACCCAACCCCTTCCGCTTCGGGCCGACCGTTTCGTAGACGTAGGTCAGCGCGCCGCCGAGCTCGCCGCCGGCGGAGAATCCCTGGACCAGGCGGGCCACGACGAGCAGGATCGGCGCGAGGATCCCGGCGGTCTCGTAGGTCGGCAGCAGCGCCATGAGCAGGCTGCCCACTCCCATCAGGAGCACGGACACCAGCAATGCCCGCTTCCGTCCGCGCCGGTCACCGAGACGACCGAAGTAGATACCGCCGATCGGGCGCATGAGGTAGGCGGACGCGAAGACGGCGAGGCTGGCGAGCAACGAGGCGGTCGGATCGTCACCGGGGAAGAAGAGTGGACTCACGACGACCGCGAGATACGCGTAGACGGTGAGGTCGTAGTACTCGACGATCGTGCCGACGGCCGCGGCGAGTACGCCGCGACGTCGGGTCCGGTCGAGCGAAGGGTTGTCTTGGGAGGTCTCGTGACTCGCCACGGACGTCTCCATTCTGTACGGAGGTGTGGGGGAACCGAGGAAGGAGCGATGAGGCCCAGATCACATCGCAGGTCCGTTCACACCATAACCGCCGGACGCCAAAATGTGTACATATTTTTCGAGGCGAATCAGATCTGCCAGTGGACAGGCTGCGAGATCTCCTGCGCCAACCGCCTGCGGTAGTACTTGGCGGTGTCGTGGACGAACGCCCCCATCGCATCCGCTGCGGCGTCGGCGTTCCGCGATCGCATGGCGTTCAGCACGAGCTGCTGTGCGTCGACCGCTGCGATCCGCGTGACCTGCGGATGCCCGGACGCCGGTTCCACCTCGGACACCAGGAGCAGGAGCGTCTCCATCACGATCCGCAGCACGGGATTGCCTGCGGCGGTGTAGATGATCGTGTGGAAGAGCGCGTTCTTCTGCACGAAGTTCTCGTAGTCGTCGGGGTCCGCACGAATGCTGTCGAGCGCCTCCTGCAGCTCGTCGAGCCGGCCGTCGGCGATGCGGGGCGTCGCCTGCCGGGCGACGACCGGCTCCAGCGTCAGCCGGGTGTCGATGACGTCCGCGAGGTTCGCATTCTCGAGCTGAAGAAAGAGCTTCATCGTGTTGCCCAGTGCGGCGAACTGCGGCCGGCAGGCGACCGGCCCGCCACCGACACCTGCCCGAATGGTCACCAGCCCCTGGCTCTCCAGCAGTCGAAGCGCCTCCCGCACAGTGGTTCGCGCAACGCCGAACTCGGCGACCATCTCCTTCTCGGTGGGCAGCCTCTCCCCCACCTGGATGTCCCCGCGCAGAATCTGTTCCGCGATCCTGTTCGCGATCTGCCTCGACATCTTCGGGGCACGTCCGCGCCCCGACTCCACGACGTTGGGTCGCTCGTTCTCGTCGCTGGTCTTCAGTGCGGCAGCCATGATCAGGAACCCTACCCACTCCCGTCACGACCCAACACTAATTCTGTACATATTTTGAGTTTTCGGTTAGCGTGGCCGCCATCACGCTCTCGTAGCTCGACGGAGGTACACGATGCTGCCCACCCACCCGCCTGCGCCCGACCTGGCGACGCGGTATCGCGAAGCGGGCCACTGGCTCGACCGCACGGTCGGATCCCACCTCGCCGATCTGCGACAACGACGTCCCGGCGGCGTCGCGGTCGTCGACGGCGACCGCCGATTCACGTTCGCCGAGGTCGACCGGGCCGCGACCCGGCTTGCGGCAGCCCTGCACGAGGACGGTGTCGCCGCCGGCGATGTCGTGTCGTTCCAACTGCCGAACAGCGCCGAGGCCGTGATCGCCTACCAGGCGGTCATGAAGCTCGGCGCGGTGGCGAACCCCATCGTGCCGATCTACCGCGGACGCGAGCTGAGGTTCATTCTCCGGCAGGCGCGCTCGCGCGCGGTCCTGATACCCGGCACCTATCGCGGATTCGACTACCCGGCGATGTACGCAGACCTCCTGGACGACCTACCGGATCTGCGTCGGGTTGTCGTCGTCGACGAGGGGTCCCCGACACAATCGGACAGGTTCACCACGTGGTCGGCGCTCATCGACGGGGCGAGCCCGGACGCGGCGGCGATCGTGGGCGCACTGCCCGAACCGGACCCCGACGACGTCTGCCTCCTGCTGTACACGTCCGGTACCACGGCCGACCCGAAGGGCGCCCTGCACACGCACAACAGCCTCGTCTTCGAGAACAACTCGATGATCCAGCTGTTCGACCTGGGTGAGAACGACGTCATCTTCAATCCGTCCCCGGTCACTCATGTCACGGGCGTCAACTGCGCGCTCACCCTCCCGTTCGTACTGGGAATACCCGTTGTGCTGCAAGGTGTCTGGGAACCATTCGAGGCGCTCGACCGGATCACGGCGACGCGCGCCAGCTTCATGATCTTCTCCACACCGTTCCTCCAGGGGCTGCTCGATGCCGCGGAGTCGACGGATCGGCAGACTCCGTCGATCCGGTACATCGTCTGCGGCGGCGCCGACATCCCCGACGAGTTGACGCGCCGCGCCACGCGGCGGCTCGGAACCGTGACCCGCATGTACGGCGCAACGGAAGGGCCGTCCGTCACCTGTGGCACCCTCGCGGACACCGAGGACGTCCGGCTGCGCAGCGACGGGCGGATCCTCGACCCCACCGAGGTGATCGTGGTCGACGGATCCGGCAACACCGCGGGCACCGATGTCGTCGGCGAGGTCCTCTGGCGCGGACCCGACACATTCCTCGGCTACCTCGACCCGGCACTCAACGACGCTGCCTTCACCGCCGACGGCTACTTCCGCACCGGAGATCTCGCCCGCTTCGACGGTGCAGGAGCCATCCACATCGAAGGCAGGATCAAGGACATCATCAACCGGTCCGGGGAGAAGATCAGCACCCACGAGGTGGAGAACCTGCTCAGCGAGCACCCTGCGGTCGCGGAGGTCGCGGTCGTCGCCGGACCGGATCCGACCACAGGCGAAAGGGGATGCGCCTTCGTCGTCACCACCGACAGCGAGACCCTCACGCTCGACGACGTCCGGCGGTTCCTCACCGCCCACGAGGTCGCCACACAGAAGATCCCGGAGAGCATCTTCGTCGTCGATTCCCTGCCCAAGACCGCCAGCGGCAAGATCCAGAAGTTCGCGCTGCGCGACTGGACGCAAGACCGGAACACGATTCCGCAGCAGATGGCCGGCGTCAGCGTTCGTGCCTCGTACGAGAGATGAGCGCACGATGACAAGGAACGTTCTGGTTACCCACCCCGAGCCGGGGATCGCCCTGGTCGAACTCGCCCGGGGCAAGGTGAACGCCCTCGACAAATCGACCTACGAAGAGATCGCCGCGACCTTCGACGCCGTGTCGGACGACCACAGCGTCAAGGTGGCGGTCTTGACCGGGCGAGGACACGTGTTCTGCGCCGGGAACGACCTCGACGAGTTCCGCACCATGGACTCCGCTGCCGCGGAGGTACAGATGCGCACGGTACGACGCGCGATGTTCACTCTCGTCGACTGCTCCGTTCCCGTGATCGCCGCGGTCAACGGAGCCGCGCTCGGCAGCGGCTTCGGGCTGACCGCCTCGTGCGATCTGGTGATCGCCTCGGAGAGAGCGACATTCGGACTTCCCGAACTGAACGTCGGTGTACTCGGCGGCGGTCGGTTCACCTCCCGAATGCTCCCGCAGCAGGCCATGCGCCGGATGTTCTTCACCGCAGAGCCCGCCGAGGCCAGGACCCTGGAACGGTGGGGAGCGCCGATCGAGGTGGTCCCCCACACCACTCTGCTCGACGCCGCCCTGTCGCGGGCCCGCATCATCGCCGAGAAGAGCAGGCACGCACTGGTACTCGCGAAACAATCACTCAACGGCTGCGAACCACTCGATCTCAAACGCGGGTACGAGTACGAGCAGACGTTCACGGTTCGCCTGTCGGACCACCCCGACTCCAAGACCGCAGTCGAGGCACGCATGGCCGAACTGGCCGAGAGGAACAGCCGATGACCATCGCATCCACCGAACCGACCACGTCGGAATCCGTCGACGCGTACGTCTCCCGTGCGCGCGACTGGCTGTCTGCGCGGCTCGCCGCCGATGACGACCCCGACATGTCGGACGGCCGAGCCGAGCGGTCCTACGCCGTCTTCCACGATCACACCGACGCCGAGGAACGGGAACTCCTCGCGCGCGGCCGCGCATGGCAGGCAGCGAGGGTGGACGCCGGGTTCGGAGCGATCACCTGGGGTGAGGAGTGGGGCGGACCGGGGCTGACCGCGACCCACGAGCGGGGGTACGTGGAGCTGGAACGTCGATACCGGGCGCCCGAACGGCACGAGACCATCCTGGTGACCGTCGAACTGATCGCGCCGACCGTGCACCTGCTCGGCACCGAGCAGCAGCGGGAACGATTCGTGCGGCCCTTCCTCCGCGCCGACGAATTGTGCTGCCAACTGTTCTCCGAGCCGGGTGCCGGCTCCGACCTGGCGGGCCTGTCCACACGCGCCACCCGCACCGACACCGGCTGGACCGTGTCGGGCCAGAAGGTCTGGAGTTCGGGCGCGCAGTTCTCGGAGTGGGGGCTGCTCATTGCTCGAAGCGATCCGGCCGCGCCGAAACATCGCGGGATGACGGCGTTTCTCGTTCCGATGGATGCACCGGGGGTGGAGACCAGGCCGATCCGCCAGATGTCGGGAGGATCGACGTTCAACGAGGTGTTCCTCACCGACGTGGAGCTGCCGGACTCGCTTCGACTCGGCGAGGTCGGCGACGGCTGGTCGGTTGCGCTTACGACCCTGGGCTTCGAGCGCAGCTCGAGCGGCGGGATCGTCTCCGCGGGCGGCAACGCGGCGGATCTCGTGCGGCTGGCGCAGCAACTCGGCATCGCCGACGACCCGGAGGTGCGCAGGACCGTCGGCGACGTCGTCGCCCACGAGCGCGCCACCGCGCTGCTGAACGCTCTGCACGCCGAACGTGAGCTGGCCGGCCATGTTCCCGGGATCGAGGGGTCACTGGCCAAGCTGGTCTGGACGCAGAACCTGAAACGTGTCGGCGATGCCGCGGCGCGATTCCTGGGACCGCGCATCCTCGCCGACACGGGCGAACCGAACACCTACGCGTGGGCCGAGCACCTTCTCGGCGCCCCGGGCTACCGCATCGCCGGCGGCTCGGACGAGATTCAACGCAACATCATCGGCGAACGCGGCCTCGGGCTGCCCAGAGAACCCCGATAGGAACCCTTCACCATGGCCCTCGACCTCACTCCCGAACAACGTCAACTGCGCGACAGTGTGCGTGGCTACCTGTCCAGGCGATCCGGCGACGACGAATCCTGGCACGGCCTGATCGCACTGGGGGCAACCGAGATGCCCTTTCCGGAGCCATTCGGCGGTGCCGGCTGCTCGGTCGCCGACACCGCGGTCGTGGCGTACGAGCTCGGACGGACGCTCGCCGCTGTCCCCTACTTCTCGTCGATCTGCCTCGCCGGACTGGTGTTGTCGCACTCTGCATCCGACGCCGGGCGCACCGATCACCTACCTGCGATCGCATCGGGCGACCGCACTGCGGCCCTCGTGACGGGATATCCGTTCACGGACACCGCGATCACGGGCGGGAGATCCGCGGACCGCGTTCTGCTCACAGGGACGCAGGATTTCGTCGTGGACGGCGCCACCGCGGACACGCTGGTCGTGGTGGTCCGTGTCGGCGACGCGCCCCAGCTCGCGGTGATCGACGCCGCCTCTCCCGGTGTCACGACGACACCGCTCCCGTCGCTCGATTCGAGCCGCCCTCTCGGCCGCGTCGAGTTCCGCGCGGCAACGGCACAATTGGTGAGCGGACCCGATCCGGTCGCCGGGCTGCGCCGCGCGCAGGCGTGCGCCCTGGCCCTTCTCGCAGCGGAACAGGTAGGCGCAGCCGAACGCTGCCTGGAGATGTCGGTCGACCACGCGCGAACTCGAGAACAGTTCGGACGCCCGATCGGTTCGTTCCAGTCGATCAAGCATCGTCTCGCGGACATGCTCGTCGCGATCGAGTTGGCTCGTGCCGCGGTGTTGGACGCGGTGCGGGAGGAAGATCGAGACCTCGACGACCTCACCGAAGCGGTCAGCATCGCCCGCGTCCTGGCCTCGCGGGCATTCACCTTCGCGGCCGAGGAATCGATCCAGGTGCACGGCGGTATCGGATTCACGTGGGAACACCCACTGCATCGGTACTTCCGACGCGCGAAAGCCGACGAATTGTTGTTCGGGACCGTCGAGCATCACCTGGAAGTTGTTGCGACCGCCGCACTGTCACCCGCGTAGCCGGCTCACCCACCTCGCGTCAGACGGTTCGAACGAAGACGTCGTCGAGCGTGACCATCGACAGGTCGCGTTCCCTGATGATGTCGAGGAGCTGTCCGTAGACCCGGGTGACGGGCAGATGGTTGGCATGGCCGATGACGATCGACTGGGCGGTGAAGTACTTCCTGGCACATTCGAGCAGATAGTCCTCGGTGATCAACCCCGAGTCCGACAACGAGCCGTACCACAGGGTCGGGACGGTGTAACCGTGGTCCGCGGCGATCGCGTCGACGGTGGCATTGCGATACCCGAAGGGTGGTCGATAGAAGGGCGTCCCGTCGACACCGAACGTCGACTGCAGAAACGCCTTGCTGCGTGCGAACTGCTCGGCGACCGCTGGCGTCGACAACGACGTCAGCGCGGGGTGGTCCCAGGTGTGATTCGCGAGCTGGATCTGACCCGTGTCGACGAGTGGTTGCAGGATCCGTCGGTGTTCCGTCCACCCGGGGAAAGCGGCGGTGACGAAGAAGGTGAATCGCGCACCGGTGTCCCTGGCGAAGTCGACGTACGCACGGATCACCTCGGCGTCGGCTCCGTCGTCGACGGTCAGTGCGAGGTTGGATCCCGGTCCCGGGATTCCCGTGAGCGGACCCGGAGGCACTGCCACCCGGTCCGCGGTCGGCGGAGGGCCCGGCAGCGTCGTCGTCGGGGACACGGACGACGGGGCGCCGAGCGGATCCGGCCGGGGTGGGACCGGTTCGACCGCCGCGGTGGTGGCGCACCCGGCGGCCATCGCGGTACCGGCGGCGAGCATGACGAGAAACAACCGTCTGTCCACGACAGGAGGATAGATCGCAAATCGGACAACTCAACCGAATCGCCCACGCGTGTCGTACGGAAAAGTACCGACGGATACACTGCCGAACCATGATCACCAACCACGTCCGGCGCCTGGTATGAGCCCAGCGGATGTCACGGTGTCCCGTCGCGCATTCGTCGCCGGGGCGTGCGCGGTCGGCTGTCTGGCCGTCGCCGGCTGCGCCGGCGGCGGCGAACCCGAATCCGAACAGACGGGTCCCGTCCAGATCCCGGTCGGGGACGTTCCCGTCGGCGGTGGCGTGATCCTGCGACCCGGACGAGTGGTGGTGACCCAGCCGGAACCTGGTGTCTTCCAAGCCTTCTCGGCGGTGTGCACACACCAGAGTTGCCTGGTGTCCGCCGTCAACCAAAGCCGGATCGTCTGCCGGTGCCACGGAAGCCAGTTCGCGATCGAGGACGGTGCCGTCCTCGTCGGACCGGCCCAGGAGCCGCTCCCGTCGCGCACCGTCGCCGTGTCGGGCGACATGCTGACGATCGGTACCTGACCGCGCTACATCATGTGCTTCGGGTGCACGGACGACGGCATCAGCTGGAGCAGTGACATCCGGAGCGCCATCTCCCTGCGGTTGTCCACGAACTCCGAGAAGAGGTCGTCGACGGCGGCCGCACCCATGTTGTGCGGGCCGACGATGCGATAGCCGGCCTGGTTGAAGCTGCCGAACCAGAGCTGGATGAACAGCTTCGGGTTGAGCATCATCTTCCGCATCGGAACAAGGCAGCCGATCTCCTTCGCGAGCGAGTCGAGGTAGATCACCTGCGACGGGATCGACTCGGTGTGCCGCGGGCTCAGCTCCGTGAAGTGCTCCTCCCATTCCTTCTCCCGGCCGATGATCTCGTCGATGTTCCGGGGCAGAGTCAGCGCACCGCTGAGCACTCGGGCGAAGTAGCGAGCCTGCATCTCGGCGACGATCGGAATTCCGCCGGAGAAGGGGCGGACGAAGCCGATGAAGGCCGCGGTCCCCTGGTGTTCGGGGTGGAGGAAGTGCTTGTAGAGGTTGCGGACGTTGCCCTCCTTGACCTGGAGGTCACCGATGGAGAGCTCGTCGGTGCTGAAGCCCGTGCAGAGCACGACGGTGTCGAATTCGGCGGTGGCCGCATCCTTGAAGGTGACGAGCGCGCCCTCTGCCTTGTCGATCCCCGCGTCGTTCAGCTGCACCCGGCCCTCGACGATGCCCGGAACGAAGCTGGCGTTCTTGCAGAAGATGGTCTTCTGGGTCCAGCTTCCGTCCGGGTGGGACTTGCGGTTCCAGTCGCGGATGAACTGCCAGTTCGCGTCGTTGTGCACCGTCCCGATGTCCAGCTTCGGCGGATCGGCGGGCTCGCCCATCGGACCTACCGCGGGCCTGGCCGGGCGCATCGACGGAATCAGCCTGTCCCGGAGAACCCGGAGGGCACCCAGCGCCGTCGTGACCACCCCGAGCACCACGGACGTGGCAAGGAAGGCTGCCTTCGCCACGCGACTGCGGCCCCAGAACGTGTCGAAGGGGAAGGGCTGGTCCGTTGCCCGGCGAAGCATCTCGTGGTGGTGCGATCGCACCGTACCGTGGTCGGTTGTCCTGGTGCCGTTGAAGACTCGCGGCAAGATGTAGTTGTAGGACCGGATCGACAGGGTGCACGCCTCGGCGACGTCACCGATCTCGCGGACGATGTCCGCGCCGGATTCGGCCAGCCCGACCACCAGGACGCGCTTGCCACGGAAACGCTCGTTGTTCCGGTACTCCGAGGAATGCACGACCTCCCCGGTGAAACCCTCGAGCTCGCGAATGTTCCGGTTCGGAGTCTTGAACGGACCCGAGCACACAGCGACGGCATCGAACTCCTCGGCGAATTCGACGCCGCCACTACGAACCGTCACCGTCCACGAACTCGACCGCCGCTCGATGTTCGTCACCTCGGAGTCGAACCGGATGCTCTCGCTCAGGCGGAAGCGATCCGAGTACTCCCGCAGGTAGTCGAAGTACTGCTTCCGCGTGTAGAACACCCGGTCACCGGCGAACGGGTGATCCGAGTAGGCCATCAGCTTCATGGAGATGGTGAGGTGAAGGTTGTCGTACGCCTTCATCTTCCCGTCGTCGTCCTCGTCGCGCAGCCAGATGCCGCCGACGTCGGCGTTCTTGTCGTAACAGACGACGTCGTGCCCCTCGTCGAGGAGTTGCTTGACGGTTGTCAGCCCGCAGGGTCCTGCTCCGACGACACAGACCTTCACGAGATACCTCCGAGATTTCCTGAGCAGCGAGTGTGGGTGCGCTCGGACGCGGACGTCCGCGCGGGGACCCGTCCCGCGCCGGTCGATCCGATCGGCCTCACCATCAGGCTCCCGATCGTCGAGCGTTAGGGGAGGCTAACATATGTAGGCAGCACGCAAGTGAGCGTCGATTGACGAAAGGCGTTGACAGGAAGGATATTTCGGAGAATTCGGACGTTTCGGTCAGGCTGTGTCGTGCGCGGACCGGACACGGGCAACCGTCTCGACAACCTTGCGCCCGGTGAACCGGACGGTCTCGACGCCCGGCCTCCGGACGATCGCAGCGGCCGCGGGGCCGGCAATGTTGGTGAGAGCCCGAGCAAGAGCGACCGGCCGCGGACCACTCGGCGCAGGCGACCACAGCAGGGCCGTCAGTGCCTCGTCGGACAACGGACGGACACCGACCGCCAGCGCGTGCTCGCGGGCGATGCGCAGGTGTGCCTGCCGTTGCTCGTCCGAATGCAGTGAACTCACCTGGGATTCGTGGATGCGGTACAGGTAGCCCACCATCGGCAGGTTGCCCAGACGCCCGTGCTCCGACAGTTCGGTCCACATCCGGTAGTCCTCGGCGTGCGCGAACTCGGGCCGGAACCGCAGTCCGGTGCGGTCGAGGACGGAGGACCGGATCATCACCGACGCGCCGCAGTGCGGACTCCCCATCAGCATCCGCTGCCTGCACGCGTTGTCGCTCAACGGCATTCGGACCCGACCGGTGATCGCACCGAACAGCTCGTAGGCGGTCCCGCAGACGATCAGGCCCGGGTCGTCGTGCATGGCGCGCATCTGCGCGGAGAGTCGGCCGGCCGGCATCGGGTCGTCGGCGTCCATTCGCGCGACGAACTCACCGCGCGCCTCGTCGAGTCCGCGATTGAGCGCGCCGACCAGTCCGGTGTTGTCCTGCCGCACGACCCGCAGTCGAGGATCGTCCACCGAGGCGAGCACAGCCGGGGTGTCGTCGGTGGAACCGTCGTCGACGACGAGCAACTCGAAGTCCCGAAAGTCCTGCGCGAGAATCGTGTCGATCGATTCCCGCAGGTACGACGCGGCGTTGTACGCCGGCACCAGCACGGTGACCAGGGGCGTGTTCATCGGTACCTCAGGATCGTCGAATAGAGGCCGGGCGAGACGCGGAGTATCGCGGCGAAGACGGCCTCGCGGCGGTGGCCGGCACGCAGCAACGGGACCACGTCACGCACGGACACCTCGCCGCGGACGCGGGCGATCGCCTCGTCGTACAACTCAGGACGGGACGCGGCGGCGTGGTCGGCCCGCATCGCGACGTGCGCGACGGACCGCAGCACCTCCCGGTAGCGGAATCCGAGCACCTCGGACGCCCACCGGTCGCCGAGACCCGCCCCGGACACGGCGGAGCGGACGTCACGCTCGACCTTGAACAGGTCGAAGGTGCGGCGGTTCAACGACGTGCTGATGGACCCCTCACGGTAGAGGTAGCGGTACAGCGGCTCGTCGACGAGCGCGACCCGGGTGGACGCCAACGACATCCGCAGGGACGGCCCCATGTCCTCGTAGCCCTGGTTCTCGTCCCAGGGCCGGTCGCCCAGTAGTTCGCGCCGGAACAGCTTCGTGCACGCGTACGCCTTGGCCCTCCCTGTGACGAGCAGGTGCGCGAACTCGGTTCCCGACATCACCGTCGCCTCGTAGGGCGCCTCGTCGATCTGTAGGACGCGACCGGCGTCGTCGACGCGCTGTGTTCGGGTGCACGCGAAGTCCGCCGACGTGTCGTCGAGTGCCCGGGTCAGGTGTTGGACGAAGCGTGGATCGGCTTCGTCGTCGCTGTCGAGGAACCAGATCAGATCGCCGGCCGCGGCAGCGAGTCCCGAGTTGCGGGCGCGGCCGAGTCCGAGGTTGCGCTCGTGCGTGACGGTGCGGAACTCGGCATCCCGGCTGCGCAGAAGCGCCTCCGCCACGGCCATCGACTCGTCGCCGCCGCGGTCGTCGACGAGCACGATCTCGTCCACCGGCCGGGTCTGAGCGAGCACCGAGCGCAGGCAGCCCTCGACGTACGGGAGGCAGCGGTACACCGGCACCACCACGCTCACGCGGTTCACGGGGCGACCTCCCGTGATGCGAACTCCGGTGTGACGGTGGCGAAGATGCCGTAGTGGTCGGATCCGGGCAGCTCCACGCGTTCGTACTCCCCCACCACGGCGTCCTTGAGGACGATCCGGTCGATCGCGATCACCGGCGGATACCACCGGTCCGCCGGATAGGTCGCTACGAGACCCGCGCCCGCCTGTTCACCCGCGTCGGCGAACCCGTCGGTGAGGATGTCGCGATATCGACTGTGCGAATAGGTGGAGTTGAAGTCGCCGCTGACGACGACCGGGTCGCCGTCGGCGGCCCGCTCGTGCAGCAGGGTGCGTAGCTTCTCCATCTCCGTGGCCCACATCCACGACGGGGACGGGTAGGGCGGCATCGGGTGGACGGCGGCGAGGGTCACCGTGCGGCCGTCACCGACGTCCATCTTGGTGACGAGATTCGCCATCGAGAAGTCACCGAGCAGTTCGGCGTCCCGGAGCGGGAAACGACTGTAGATGCCGGTACCACCGCCGCCGGAGCCCTTCGGGACGAGGTAGGTCTCCGGGAGCAGGTCGTCGAGGCCCGCGATCCGGAGACCGTCCACCGCGGAGTCGGTCAGTTCCTCGACGGTCAGCACGTCGACGGACCGGGACCGCACGAGGTCGACGAGGGCGTCCAGGTCGGCCTCGCCGAGCCGGATGTTCGCCTGCAACAGTCGAATCGACCCGCCCCCCGTCACCGCCTCGGGGGCGTCGCGCACGTACAGCGGCACCTGCATCGACACCCCGGCCAGGACGACGACGACGCCGACCACCAGGGTTCGCCAGGCACGGACCGCCGCCAGCGCGACCAGCCCGACGATGCCGATCACGAGCAGCAGCGGGACGAACGACGACAGGATGATGAGTTTGTTGCTCTCGGGTCCGACGACGTGCGCCACCGCGGCGAGCGCGGCAACCGCGATCGCACACACGGCACACCAGTACACCGCGCGGCGTCCAATGCCACGCGGCGTCATCGGCGGTGCTCAGTTCGCACCGAGAACCTCGTACCAGGCGCCGAGCTGCGGGTCGGACGCGAGGTCGACGAAGTCGACGACGGCGCCCTCCGAGCGCCACCGCTCCACGAGCGACATCAGCCGCACCGAGTCGAGCCCGAGATCGAGCAGGTTCGACTCCTCGGTGAGTTCGTCGGTGGGAAGTTCGAGCATGGCGGCCAGGTCGGTGCGCATCCGGTCTCGGGTCAGGGTCGAGCTCATGGTGATGCCTTTCGAAGTGGAGGGGGTTGTCCGACGGTGTCGTGGTCAGACGACGACGGAGGGTTCGTCGGCGGCGGGCGTGGCGACCGCTCGCCGCAGCGTGCCGAGCACCACCAGCAGGACCAGCGCGACGCCGCACAGCGCCGCGCTGTACGCGACGATCGCCGTCGAGGGTGCGACGAGGCCGCCGACCGCGCCCGCGACGAGGGCGCCGACGGACACCCCCGCGACCTCCTGCGCAGCCCACAGGCCGTTCACCCGACCGAGCATGTGTCCGGGCGTGTGGGTCTGGATCAGCGAGTAGCGCAGCACTTCCTGGACGGATGTGATCGCGCCCGCGACGACCAGCAGGAGTGCCGCGACGATCAGTGCACCGGCGAAGCCGACGACGGCCTGCGCGGCGAAGCCCGCGGCCAGTGCCAGCAGCAGCACGAGGCCGGGACGGGTGAGCCTGCCGAGCCAGCCACTGGTGACGGTTGCGACGACGGCGCCGACGGCGGTCGCGGCGTACAGCACCCCGGCGGCGCGGGAGTCGTTGCCGAATCGCTCGTCGACGAAGCCGGGCACGAGTACGAGGAGTCCGCTGCCGAGCATGGCGACGACGCCGGCGATCATCACGCCGCCGATCACGCGGTGACCGAGGATGAAGGCAGGCACGGAATCCTGCTCGGCGGGAGCCTGTCCCGGGTCGCCCGGCGCGGTCTCGGCATGTGTGGGCGCCGGCAGGGGTGGGAGTCCGGCGAGCAGGGCGATGGTGATCGCGGTACCGATCGCGGCGACCCAGTAGTTCCAGGACACCGAGAACGCGGCGATGACGACGCCACCGAGTGCCGGGGAGACGACCGCACCGGCGCGGGCGCTGAGCACGTTGAGCGCGCCGACACCGACCAGCTGTTCCTTCGGCACGAGTGTCGGCACGACCGCGAACAACGCGGCGATGCTGATGGATCCGATCAGACCGTTGAGCAACGACAGCACCAGGATCGCCACCCACGACGGGTCGGCGAGCATCGCGTTGACGGCGAGCCCGACGAAGGTGAGACCGGACACGGTGCGCGCGAACAGGATCAGCTTCTTGCGGTCGTAGCGGTCGGCGAGGGTGCCGCCGATCAGCATGCCGCCCATGGACGCGGCGCCTTCCACGGCGGCGACCAGACCGACCAGGAAGGACGACCCGGTGAGGGCGTACATCTGGATCGGCACACCCACCATCAGCAATCCGATACCGAAGATCGAGATGGTGCGGGCGATGAACACCCGCCGGAACGCCGCGCTCTCGCGCAGCGGCCGCACGTCGAGGAAGACGCCACTGTCGGTCATGGTCAGCCCGCGTTGCTCTTGGAGACGGCGTCGGTGATGAGCGGCATCACCTGGTCGGTCGCCCATGCGAGGGAGATCGCCGAGGGGAACCCGATCGCGTTCGGCAGACCCGTGTTCCGGGCGAGGGACACGACGGCGCCCTTCTGTACTGCGGGCAGCGCGTTCCACGCCTCGAACTTCGTCAGGTAGCCCAGGTCGCCGGTCGGCGACACGACGAACTCGACGTCGGCGTTCATCTCGCTGATGTTCTCGTAGGACAGGATGCCGCGGCCGTCGGCATCGACGGGGAGCGCGGTCGCGTACGGGCTGAGGACGAGTCCGAGCGAGGTGAGGAACTGCCCGATGCCGCGCTCGTCGGACGCGAGCACCGACAGCTGACCGCCGGTGTCACCGATGATCGCGTTGTAGGTCTTGCCCGCAATGGTCGGATTGGCGTCCTTGGCGGCCTGCAGGTTCGACTCGGCCTCCGAGATCACCTCCTCCGCCTTCTCCGGAATTCCGAGCGCAGCAGCCACCTTGCGGGTCGAGTCCTGCCACGGCTCACCGTTGGCCTTGGTGTCGAAGTGCACGACCGGGACCTGCGAGTTCAGCTGGTCGAAGGTGGACTGGTCGAGACCCCAGAAGCCGGTGGAGACGATGACGTCGGGCTCGAGCACGGCGATCTTCTCGGCGATGGAGTCGGCACCCGTGTCCATGTCGAGGGTTTCGACGGCGGTGGTGTCACCCAGCGCGTCCTGCTGCCACGGCCAGATGCCGGTGCCACCGGTGGCGGCGCGGTTCTGGGCGTCCACGGGGAAGGCGACCGGGGTGACGCCGAGGGACAACAGAATGTCGGCGTCCTGCGGCGAGAGCGGGACGGCGCGGGTGGGGGCCGCCTCGATCGTCGAGTCGCCGAACTTGCCGGACACCGTCACCGGGAACTGTCCGGCGTCGGCGACGACGGAGGTACCGGACGTGGTGTCGGCGGAGTCGGAGTCCGAGCCGCACGCGGCCACACCCAACAGCACCGTGGCGGCGGCGACGGCGGCGCCGAGCCGCCTGGTCCAACGAGCGTTCATCTGTTCCCCTTCGTGCGGTCTGTTGTTCGTCGTGCGGTTCTCGTGTGTCATGACCGGATTCCGGTCTCGTCAATCACTGCGGCAAGCTCGCCGATCGACCCGGTCGCGAACACGTGCGCGGCATCGATATCGACGCCCGACGCCCGCAGCCTGCTCAACAGGGCCATCACTCCGATGCTGTCGCAGCCCAACTCGAACAGGTCGTCGTCGACGCCCACCCGGTCCAGGCCGAACTGATCGGCGACGGCCCCGCACAGCAGGGCCTCCGTCGCGGTGGTCGGTGCCCGGTACTCCCCCGCCGCGCGGATCTGCGGTCGGGGCAGGGCAGCCCGGTCGAGTTTTCCGTTCGGCAGCGTCGGCAACGCGTCCAGGACGACGACCGCCGCCGGAACCATGTAGTCGGGCAGCACCGTCCGCAGGCGACGACGCAGCGCGTCGGTGTCGAGGGGACGCACCGCATCCGTCTCCAGCGTGCCTCCGGCCGGCACGACGTACGCAACCAGTTGGACAACGCCTCTGTCGCTGCGCGGCTGCACGACGGCATCCGCGACCTCGGTGTCGGCGAGCAGTGCCGCCGCGACCTCCGCCGGCTCGATCCGATGACCGCGGACCTTCACCTGGTCGTCGGAGCGGCCCCGGTACTGGATCCGGCCGTCCCTGTTCCAGCGGGCGCGGTCACCGGTGCGGTACATGCGGGCGCCCGGCGCACCGAACGGGTCGGCGACGAAACGTTCTGCGGTCCGGCCGGATTCGCCGCCGTAGCCACGCGCGAGCCCGTCCCCGGCGAGGTACAGCTCGCCTTCGACACCGACGGGCGCCGGTCGCATCCACTCGTCGAGGACGAATGCGCGGGTGTTCCCGACCGGGCGACCGGTCACGGGTGCCTCGCTGTCGGAGGTGCGAGCGACGAGCGCGTCGACAGTGCTCTCGCTCGGGCCGTACAGGTTGTACGAGTCGGTTCCGGGCAGGTCCCGCAGGCGCTGCCACAGCGGCGGTGCGACGGCCTCGCCGCCGAACCCGAGCGACGCGGGCACCCGCTCGCCGTCGAGGAGACCGGCGTCGATCAACTGCACCAGGTGCGACGGCGTGACCTCGACGAAGTCCCATTCCTGGGTCTGCGCCTGCAGCACCGTCTTGCGCGGATCACGCTGGACCTCCTCGTCCACCAAGCACAGGGCGTGCCCGTCGAGCAGCCACAGCTGCGGCTGCCAGGACGCGTCGAATGCGAACGACCAGGCGTGACCGACCCGGAGACGGGCCCTGCCCGAGCGCTGCTGAGTGGGCCGATACAGATCGGCGCGGTGACTGTGGAACAGCGTGACCAGGCCGCGGTGCACGGCGACGACTGCCTTGGGCACGCCGGTCGATCCGGAGGTGTGCACCACGTACGCGGGATGCTCCGGGCGCAGCGGCACGATCCGATCCCGGTCTCCGACGGGAGCCGTGCTCTGGCCCGCGAGCCGCGCCGTGATCACCGGGTCGTCGAGCGCCACGACCGCGGCAGCTCCCGAGGGAAGCCGGTCGGTGAGTTCGCGAGTCGTCACGACCACTGTCGGCGCCGTCGTCTCCAGGGCCGCGGCGGTCCGTGCCGCGGGTGCCTGCGGGTCGCACGCGATGTACGCGCCGCCCGCGGTCAGCACCGCCAGGATGGCCGTGATCGCGTCCGCGGTCCGCGGAAGCATCAGCGCCACCGGCACTTCCGGCCCGACACCCTCCTCGATCAGCAGGCGGGCCAGCCTGGTGACCCGTTCCGCGAGTTCGCCGAACGTCCATTCCACGGGGCCGGCGATCAGCGCCGGCTCGTGGCGATGCCGCTGCGCCGCGTCGGCGAACAGCGCCGCGACGGTGGTGTCCGGGACGTCGATCGGATTGACGTTCCACCGCCGGGTCAGGTCGATGCGGTCCGCGGCGGGGATCGCGTCGAGAGCGGACAGCCGGAGATCGGCCGCGCCGGTGGCGATGCCCCGCAGGACCGTCGTCAGGCCGGCCGCGAGACGCTCGACAGTCTCGTGATCGAACAGGTCGGAGCTGTACTCGATCATCCCGACGACCGTGTCCGTGCCCGCGTACTCGACGAAGTCGAAGGACAGGTCGAACTTCGCGGTGGTCGGTGCGATCGGCTCGGGCGTCAGACCGGCCGCTCCCCCGAAGCCGTCGGACGGACTCGGTTCGGTCAGGTACACCACCATCGTCTGGAAGAGCGGATGCACCGAGCGGGACCGGGCTCCCGCCCCGAGAACCGCGTCCACGACCTGCTCGAACGGCAGGTCCCGGTTCTCGAAGGCGGCCAGGTCGGTGTCACGGACCCGCTGCAACAGTTCGGCGACGGTGGGGTCTCCGGACAGGTCGGTGCGCAGCACGAGGGTGTTGAGGAAGAACCCGACGAGATCCTCGAGCGCGCGTTCCCCGCGACCGGACACCGGGGTGCCGATCGGAATGTCCACGCCGGCACCGGACTTGTGCAGCAGGACCGCCACCGCCGCCTGCACCACCATGAACATGCTGGTTCCGCTGGTGCGGGCGACCTCACGCAGCCCGGCGACCACGTCGGCGTCGAGCGCCAGGTACACGGCTCCGCCGCGGTAGCTGAACCGTGCGGGGCGGGTGCGGTCGGTGGGCAGCGACAGTTCCTCGGGCAGTCCGCCGAGCGTGTCGCGCCAGAAGTCGGCCTGCCGTGCGGCGAGGCTTCCGGAATCGGATGCGTCGCCGAGCAGTTCCCGCTGCCACAGGGTGAAGTCCGCGTACTGGACCGGCAGTGGTTCCCACTGCGGGGCACTGCCTGCCTGGCGCTGGGCGTAGGCGCCCAGGAGGTCGGTCAGCAGGGCCCGGGTGGACCATTCGTCGGTGGCGATGTGGTGGATCACGAGCACGACGACGGTGTCCTCGTCTGCCTCGAGGACGGTGACACGGACAGGTGCCTCGGCCGACAGGTCGAAGCCGTGAGCGGCTGCCTCTGCAGCGGCCGCGGTCACGTCCTCGGGTCGCACCGTGCGACGGTCGAGGTTCACTTCCACTGCGTCGGCGGGCAGGATCACCTGCTGCGGTGCTCCGTCCACCTCGGGGAACACGGTGCGCAGCGCCTCGTGACGGACCATCAGGTCCCGCACCGATTCCGCGAGCGCGACGACGTCGACGGAGCCGTTCACGCGCCAGGAGATCGGGACGTTGTACGCGCCGCCGTCGGCACCGAGTCGGTCCAGGATCCACATGCGCTGCTGCGCGAAGGACAGGGGCAACGTGTCCGGGCGAGCAGCGGGAACGAGTTCGGGCCGACCGGTGTCCTGCGCACGCTGCGCGATCGGCGCGAGCTGCGCCACGGTTGGAGCCTCGAAAACTGCGCGCACCGCGACGTCGACACCGAGGTCGGCCCGCAGAGCGTTCACGAGGCGGATCGCGGTGAGCGAATGCCCACCGAGGGCGAAGAAGTCGTCGTCGATGCCGACGGACTCCACGCCGAGCGCCTCGGCGAAGGCCGCGCACATCCGGGCCTCGAACTCGTCCCGCGGGGCCCTCGACTCCGCCTGCGAACCGAAGTCGGGCTGCGGCAACGCCTTGCGGTCCAGTTTGCCGTTGAAGTTGACGGGGACCGAGTCGATCGGCATGACGATCGCGGGAATCAGGTGATCCGGGACCACACCCGAGAGCGCGGACCGTACCGTCGCCGGCTCGATGTCGCCGGCCGCGTCGGACTCCGCGACGACGTAGCCGACGAGGACCGGTTCGCCCTCCGCGTTCCGGGCCACCGACGCGACGGCGCGGGCCACCGAGGGCAACCCCTCCAACGCGGTCTCGACCTCACCGAGTTCGATCCGCAGGCCGCGGATCTTGACCTGGTCGTCGATGCGCCCGAGGAACTCCAGCGCGAGACTGCTGTCCCAGCGCACGAGGTCGCCCGTCCGGTACAGCCGCGCGCCCGGTGCACCGTGGGGATCGGCGACGAATCGACCGGCGGTCAGCGCGGGCTTGCCGAGGTAGCCGTCGGCCACCTGCACACCACCGAGGTACAGCTCACCCGACACCCCGGCAGGCACCGGACGCATCCGGGAATCGAGAACGTAGAGCGCCACATTGGTGCCGGGTCCACCGATGGGGGTGGCACCGGTGCGCTCGGCCGCGTCGACCTCCAGGTCGGACGCGAGGGTCACCTCGACGGCCGCCTCCGTGGGTCCGTACAGGTTGTCGAGCGCGGCCCCGGGAACGGCGGCGGCGAATCGGGCGGCGGTCCGGAACTGCAGCGCCTCGCCCGAGCACACCACCCGGCGCAGGGCCGGGAGATCGATCCCGGGTAGGCCGAGCATCTCCTCGAGCATCGACGGCACGAAGTGCGCGATGGTCACCCCGCCGTCGCGGAGCAGGGAGAGGACGGCGTCGGGATCGCGGTGGTCGTCCGGGCCGGCGACCACGACGGCAGCACCGTTGACGTTCGGCCAGAACAGTTCCCACACCGACACGTCGAAGGTCGCGGGCGTCTTGAGCGCCACCCGATCCGCGGTGGTCACCGGGATCCGGTCCTGCACCCAGTTCAGCCGGTTCACGACAGCGCGGTGCGCGACCACCACGCCCTTCGGGTTTCCCGTGGAACCGGAGGTGTAGATGACGTAGATCGGGTGCGCGGGCGTGAGTGCCTCGCGGCGATCGGCGTCGGTCACCGGCTCCGACGACAGCCCGGCGAGACGCTCACGGACCGCGGCCGCGTCCAGGTCGGTGCGCGGTGCCGTGTCCGGGAGCGCCGTCGCGGAGGTGGACAGCACCCGGACCGGCTTCGCGTCGGCGAACAGGTACTCGATGCGCGCGGCGGGCAGCCCGGTGTCGATCGGCAGGTAGGCCGCGCCGGACTTGACGACGGCATGGATCGCGACGAGCTGGTCCACCGACCGCGGCACCGCGACCGCGACGAGGTCGCCGGGGCCTGCGCCGTCGGCGATCAGCATGCGCGCCAGCGCGTTCGAGCGGCCGTCGAGGTCGGCGGACGTCAGGGTGTCGGTACCGGCCACCACAGCGAGGGCCGACGGGTCGAGGGCGGCGCGCCGCGCGAGCATCTCCGCGACGGTGACGTCGTCGTACTCCGCAACCGGCCCGACGCCGACGGTCAGCTGACGCGAGCGTTCCTCGTCGTCGAGGAGTGCGAGGTCACCGAGCCGGACCGACGGATCGGCCGCGACCGCGGCGGCGACGCGCAGCAGTGCCGCGAGGACGGTCTCCACCGCCTCGTGGTCGAACAGGTCGGCGGCGTACTCGGCGACGACGGTGACGTCCCCGGTGTCCGGGGCCTCCACGAAGGTGACATTCAGGTCGAACTTCGCGCGAATGTTGGTCAGCTGCTCCCAGCGGGTGGAGACGCCGAGCAGGTCGGGCAGCACCGCGGGGCGCTGCAGGTAGCTGACCATCACCTGGAACAGCGGGTTGCGGCCCTCGACGCGAACCGGCGCCAGCTCCTCGACGAGACGCTGGAAGGGCACGTCCTGGTTGGACATCGCCGCGAGGTCCGCCTCGCGGACGCGGTCCACGAGATCGCCGAACGCCGGATCGCCGGACAGGTCGGTGCGCAGGACCACGGTGCCGACGAAGAACCCGACGAGGTCGTCGAGGGCGCTGTCGGACCGGCCCGAGACCGGGCTGCCGATCACCACGTCGTCGCCGGCGCCGAGCCGCGACAGCACCGCCGCGGTGACGGCGTGCAGCGCCATGAACATGGTGCCGCCGTGGGCGTCGGCCACCTGACGCAGTCCGCGGGCGACGTCGGCGTCGATGACGGCCTGCGCGTTGCCCGCGCGGTAGGTCGGGGCGACCGGCCTCGGCCTGGTGGTGGGCAGCGGCATCTCCTCGGGCAGGCCCGCGAGTGCGCCGCGCCAGTGGTCGAGCTGCCCCTCGATTCCGTTCTCGCCCAGTACGTCCCGCTGCCAGAGTGCATAGTCGGCGTACTGCACCGGAAGCGGCGCCCAGTCCGGCTCGGCGCCGGCGAGCCGGGACAGGTAGGCACGGGTCAGGTCGCCGAGCAGCGGCGCATCGGACCACTCGTCGGTCGCAATGTGGTGCAACACCACCACGACGACGTGCCGATCGGGGGACTCCCGGATCAGGCTGACGCGCAACGGCACGTCGGTGCGCAGGTCGAAGTTCGCGGTCAACCGCTCGATCACCCGCGTCTCCGTGGACTCCGGGTCGCTGTCGACGACCTCGAGTTCACCGCCCGCGGGCAGGATCACCTGGTAGGCGTCACCGTCGGCGGATTCGACCACCGTGCGCAGGCTCTCGTGCCTGGTGGTGACGTCACGAACCGCCGCAGCGAGCGCAATGACGTCGACCGGCCCGTCGAGGCGCGCGACATGTGCGTAGTGGTAGCCGAGACTGTCCTCGGACATTTCCGCGAGCAGCCACAGCCGCTCCTGCGCGGCGGACAGCGGGATGCAGTCTGGCCGCGGACCCGCGACGATGGGCGGCAGCGCGCTCGCCGCGGCAGGCAGCAGGCGCGCGAGTTCGGCCGGGGTCCGGGCGTCGAACAGGTCCCGGATGGTCAGCTGGACGTCGAACTCCGCACGAATCCGGCTGACGACCCGCATGGCGATCATCGAATGGCCGCCGAGTTCGAAGAAGTCGTCGTCGGCGCCGACACTCTCGAGTCCGAGCAGGTCCGCGAACAGGTCGCACAGCACCCGCTCGGCCTCGGTGGCCGGCTCACGGCTGCCCGCGGTCGCGCGCATCTCGGGTGCCGGCAGTGCCTTCACGTCCAGCTTGCCGTTCACCGTCATCGGGATCGCGTCGATGACCTGCAGGCTCGACGGCACCATGTAGTCGGGAAGCTGCGCCCGCAGGTGGTCGAGCACCGCGGCGACGGCGTCGTCACCGGCGCCGTCGGCCGGAACCAGGTACGCGGCAAGGCGTTTCATGCCCGGCACCAGGGGATCGTCGACCGCGACGACGGCGGCCGACGCGGAGGCGGGATGCGCCTCGATGACGGACTCGATCTCGTGCAGCTCGACGCGGTAGCCGCGGATCTTCACCTGGTCGTCGATGCGGCCGAGGTAGTCGATGATCCCGTCCACGGAGTCCTCGGCCACGCCCGGACGGCGACGGACGAAGTCGCCGGTGCGGTACATCCGCGTCCCCGGCTCGAACGGGTTCGCGACGAAGCGATCGGCGGTGATGTCGACCCGGCCGAGGTAGCCCCGGGCCAGTCCGGCGCCCGCGATGTAGAGCTCACCTGCGACACCGTCGACGACGGGTCGCAGCCACGGGTCGAGGATGTGGCCGCGGGTCGCCCGGATCGGGGTGCCGACGGTGGGAGTGTCGCTGTCGTCGGTGCCCGCACCGAGGGTGTTGATGGTGTACTCGGTGGGCCCGTACAGGTTGTAGCCGAGCGTTCCATCGGTGTCCCGCAGCCGGTTCCACACCGAATCCGGGACGGCTTCGCCGCCGAGGAGCACCAGTGGCGGACGGTGTGCGACGGTGCCGTCGGGGCGGGTGCCCTCGTCGAGCAGGCCCTCCGAGATCAACGCGGTGGCGTAGGTGGGGGTGACGTTGACGACGTCGATGCCCGCCCGGTCGCAGTACTGCACCAGCGCCTGCGCATCACGCCGCAGGTCCTCGTCGCAGATGTGCACCTCGTGGCCCTCGACGAGCCAGAGCAGTTCCTCCCACGACATGTCGAACGCGAACGACACCGTGTGTGCCACCCGCATCCGGCGGCCGGTCTCACCGGCGACCACCGGATCGAAGATCTCGTCCTGGTGGTTGCGCTGCATGTTGGTCAGGCCGCGGTAGGGCGTGACGACGCCCTTCGGCTTGCCCGTCGACCCTGATGTGTAGATGACGTACGCCGGGTGGTCGAGCCGATGCGGGGTGCCGGGCGCGAAGCCGCCCAGTTCGGTGGCGGTGAGCGGCGAGCCGTCCCGGTCGCGCTTCTCGTCGAGCCGGACAGACCGCTGCGGGTCGAGGCCCAGTCGGGTTTCCACGGCGGTGGTGGTCACGGCGAGCACGGGCAGTGCGTCCGCCAGGATCACCTTGAGGCGCTCGTCGGGCTGGTCGAGTTCCAGCGGCAGGTAGGCGGCACCGACGCGCAGCACCGCGAACAGCGCGACGACCATGTCCACGGTGCGCGGAAGGCCCAGCGCGACCACGGTTTCCGGACCCGCACCGCACTCGATCAGATGCCGCGCGAGCCCTTCGACGCGGGCGGCGAGTTCCCCGTAGGTGACGCGCTCGGCCTCGAAGACGAGCGCGATCTCGTCGGGGATCTCCGCCGACTTGGCGATGAGCATCTCGGCGATGGTCGCGTCCTCGACGACCGGGAGCGGCTGCGCCCACTGCTCGCGAGCGGCGGCGAGCTCTGCCACGTTCAGCGCCGGCACCTGGCCGACCAGGCGGTCGGCGTCGTGGGCGACGGTCGCGAGCAGGTCCACGAACCGGTCGTGCAGGCCGTGGGCGCGGCCCGCCGCGACGAGGTCGGCGCGGTAGTCGATCTTGACGTGGAGCGTCTCGCCCGGCGAGACGACGACGGCGAGCGGGTAGTGCGTGTGGTCGAGGCTGTCCTCGCCGACGATGTCGTGCTTCGCGGACTGCGCCTCCATCTCGGCGGCGTTCTTGAAGTTCTGCAGCACGAACAGGGTGTCGAAGAGCTGAGCGTGGCCGGTGGCACGCTGGATCTCACCGAGGCCGAGGTACTCGTGCTCCATGCGCTCGACGTACTCGTTCTGCATCCGGCGCAGCAGCGCGCCGACCGTCTCGGTCGGGTCGAGGGTCACCCGGACCGGCACGGTGTTGAGGAACATGCCGAGAACCCGGTCGAGGCCGACGATCTCGGTGGGCCGTCCGGCCACGGTCGAGCCGAACACCACGTCGGTGCGGCCGGATTCGGCGGACAGCAGCAGACCCATGACCGCGTTCATCAGCGCGTTCAGCGTGACGCCGCTGGTCCGCGCCCGTTCGCGCAGCGCGGAGGTGAGTTCGGCGTCGATGTTCGACTCGATGCGGGTCGGGACGACGGGGACGCCACCCTTGTTCGGGCCGGCGACGAGGGTGGGGGTGTCGAAGCCCGCGTAGGCGTCGCGCCAGGCCGAGGCCGCGGCCTCGGGGTCTCGGTCGGCGAGCCAGGTCAGGTAGTCGGTGAAGCCGGCCTCCGGCGCGGCGACCGGTTCACCGGCGTAGCGGGCGAGCAGCTGGTCGACGAACAACGCGCCGGACCAGCCGTCCCACAGGATGAACTCACGGTTCACGACGAGCCGGTCCACACCGTCGCCGAGGTGCAGCAACAGCATCCGCCACAGGGGCGGGGAGGTGAGGTCGAAGGGCTTGGCGCGATCTGCTGCCATCAGCTCCTGCGCCCGCGCCTCCTGACCGTCGGCGGGCAGGCCAGAGAGGTCGACCTCGGTGAACGGGACCTCGATGCCGCTGCCGATGAACTGCACCGGGTCCGCCAGTCCGTCGTTGGTGAAACCGGCACGGACCGTGGGGTTCTCGTGGAGCAGTGCCGCCGCCGCTGCTCGCAGTCGGGCGATGTCGACGCGGTGCCCGAAGTCGAGGGAGAACTGCGCGGTGTAGATGTCGCGGGCGTCGTCGAACACGGACTGGAAGAACAGTCCACGCTGCAACGGGGACAGCGGCCAGATGTCCTCGACCACCACCGGCGCGACGGCCTCGACGCGGTCGATCTCCTCCTGGGTCAGCTCGATGTGCCGCAGGTCGGACGGAGTCAGCCGCGCCGATCCGGAGGCGCTGCCCGCGAGCTCCACGAGCTCGGCCAGCGACTGTCGCCACAGCACCGCGAGCTCGGCGAGAGCCTCGTCGCCGAGTCCGTGGTCGGACTCGAACCGAACGGTGGCCCCGCCGTTGTCGTCGGAGTCGACACAGACGTCGAGAGCGCGGCGTCCGATGCGGTCGCCTCCTGCGCGCACGGACACCTGCGGGGCAGGAAGCGCAGCGAGGGCGGGACCGGCCTGCACGTTCGCGTACCGCAGCATCGGGAAGCCGATGCTGCCCGCGGACCGGATTCGCTCCTTCGCGGACCGCAGCGCGGAGAGCGCGTCGTCGCCCAGCATCAGCCGGGCGGGCGCCGACCAGCCGAGCGGTCCCACGGTGCGATCGGTTTCGCCGTCCTCGCGACCGTCGCGCCACAGGTCGACGAGGAGTTCGCCTGCGGCGTCACCGTTTCCGCGCCACCGGGAGACGGCGAGTGCGGTTACGGCGGCCCACACGTCGCCGGCGTCGCCCTTGACGAGCGCGGGGACGGCGGTGCTCGCATCGGTGTACTCGCGCGATGACAGCACCACCTCGACCCCGGCGGCGGGGCCGGACTGGTCCGTGGGCGCGACCAGCTCTGCGCCGGGCGCCAGCACCGACATCCACGTCACCAGTTCGGCTAGACGGGCGGGCTGTGCGGCCTCCGCCGTGAACCGCTGCGCGTGCGTCTTGAGGGAGACGGGCACCGCAGGCAGAGCGACGACGCGACCACGACGAACACCTCGCAACGCGGTGGCGAAGTCCTCGGCGACCACGGCCCAGGACCGTTCGTCGACGAGCCCCGCAGGCGCGAGCAGGGTCAATTCCCCCGAGTCTCCGCCTGTCCACACGACACTCAGCGGGCGACCCGCTGCGATGTCTGGCGACACCCCGGTCGTCTGGGCCGGGTCCGTGACGTCCACGCCCGGTTCGAGCACGTGGACCAGAGACGCCGCGTCCACCGTCTCGGCCACGGTGAGGAGCCACAGGATCGGCGCGGGCGCGGTCAGGGTGGCGCGCAACGCGTGGTGGTGGGTGACGAGGGCGTCGACGGCGGCGGCGAGCTGGTCCCGCGTGAGGCCCTCGGGTGCGGGGATCCGCAGGCTGCGGAGGGTGGCGTCGACCGGGAGCTGCGCGTCGCGGCGCGCGGCGAGCGCGGGCGGCACGGCGAGCGGGCCGGTGCCGTCCTCGTCGTGGACGCGGTCCGGGTCGGCGACGGTCGGGGCGGCCGCGGGCAGGGCCCACACGGCCGTGTCGGTGTCGGCAAGGAAGGCGTCGACGAATTCGGCCAGGTCGTCGGCGATCTCGAGGCAGCGGTCCGCATTGCCCGGGTGGCTGCGGAGCCCGATCTCGATCGGCTGCCACGCCTTGTGCAGCAGCACGATGAACTCGAGTTCACCGACCGGGCCGGAGGCGAGCATGTGTGCGTCGGACTCCCGGCCGATCTGAACCCGGGACGTCGACGCCGGCATGACGTTGATGCCGACGGCCGGCGGCCGCCAGTTCGGATCCCGCGCCGTGAGTTCCTGGCCGATCGCCTCGCCTCGGTACCTGCCGTGCTTGAGCAGGGCCCACATCTTCTTGTCGGCGGCACTCGCGACGTCGGCGACGCGAGCATCGGGTCCGACGTCGAAACGTATGGGCAGCACACTCGCGACCATGCCGGGCGTGGTTCGCAGTTCGCGGGTGCCGCGGGCGGTCGTGGGCAACGCGAGCACCATGTCCGAGGTGTCGGTGGCCCGGGCGACGTAGGCACTCAGGAGACCGATCACGATCATCGGCAGCCGCAGTCCGTGTTCCTTGCCGTACGCATCGAGACGTGCCCGCCGCTCGGCGTCGATGGTCACGGTCGTGTGGATGACACCGGGCGCGGGCGGGTGGTCGACCGGGATGAGCCGAGGCACGGAGGGCAGGTCGGCGAGTTCGGTGAGCCAGTGCTCCCGGTCGACGGCGATCTGATCGCCACCGGTGTACTCCAGGTCGGCGTCGACGAACCGGGCGAGGGACCATTCCTTCGCCATGTCCGGAGCGGTGCCGTCGACGTACGCCCGCATCACCTTGTTCAGAACCAGCGAGAACCCGTAGCCGTCGTTGACGATGTGGTGGTACTGCTGGTAGATCCGCATCTGCTCGTCCCCGACGCGGTGGACCGCGAACTCGACCAGCAGATCGGTGGCGAGGTCGACACGGGTGCTCATGCGCTCCCGCATCCACGCGAGGGAGGCCGCCTCGGGATCGGCTTCGCCGCGGAAGTCGAGGACGGGGATCTCGTAGTCGCGCCCGGCCCGGGGCGTCTGCACGAGTTCACCGTCTGCATCGACGTCGAAGTTCACGTGCAGGGTCTCGGCCTGGTCGAGGACAGATTTGCACGCCGCCACGACGCGGTCGAAGTCGACGTCACCGAGGGTCTCGGTGTACATGCCGGTGTTGTAGAGGTGACCGACCGGGTCGAGCTGATGACCGAAGTAGATGCTGCGCTGGGCAGCGGTCACCGGGAACGCCAACTGCACTGTCTTCCACTCCACCGTCTCGGCCGCGCCGGGCGAACGACCGGCAAGTTCTGGTTAGCCTAACCAAACCTCTATGTCCGACTCAATCCCGCCCGGTCCAACGCCGCCAGCGCGGCCGAGATCCCCTCGGCGATCTCGCGGGCGTCCGACTCGGCGACCTGCGAGGCATCGTGATCGACCCGGACATTCGCGACACCGTCGCCGAAGGCAATCGTCACGTCGAGCGGACGTGGATCGATCGCCGTCTGCTGCGGCGTGCCCTCCTCCACCGCTCGCACACTCACCTCCGGACGCGGCAGCGCCGCGAAAACGGGCGCCGTCTGCGCACCCAGGTAACGGAGCATGCCGTAGCCCGAGTGTGACGGTGCCGCCGCGAGCGCCGCACGCGCCGTCGCCACCTCGCCGTCACCGACCCGGACGGGGACACCCGCTTCGAACGGACCGACCGTTCGGGCGTCGTCCGGGTCGCCATCCACGGCACCGGATCCGGCACACCGCACCTCGACGGCGAGATCCGCCGACACGCCGCGCCATCCACCGACGGCCTGCGCGACCGCCGCCACCACGACGGACTCCCTGTCGGCGCCGGGATCGTCGATCACGCCATCGACCTCGACCACTCCACGATCGGGTACGAGCGCAGGCAGTGCGGGCACACCCACCCGCAGCGAGGCTCCCGGAGCGAGCACCTGCGACCAGTGCGCCAACTCGGCCATGAGTGCCGGATCCTGCGCCCGATCGTTCAGTCGGTGCGCGAGCCCGTGCGCCGTCGCGGCGGGGCGCTTCGGGGTGTTGCCGCGCAGCAGCTCCCGCAGGTCCTCCGCGAGCACCGCGAGCGACCTGCTGTCCGCGGCGAACGCGTGCACCGCCACGACGAGCGTGCCGGGACCGTCACCGCCGTCGATCCACGTCGCCGCCACCACAGAGCCGGCCTCGGGGTCGAGCGACGCGGTCGCCGCACACTCGACATCGGAGTGCTGTTGCGCCCGATCGTCATTCGCCTCGACGCGGTCGACCGACACTTCCGACACCGCGAGGACGTCCAGCGACCACAGCACCGACGCCACCCGAGTCAACCGCAGTCGCAGCGCATCGTGTGTGGCAACCAGGCCGTCGACCGCCCCCTGCACCTGCGCGAGGGTCGCGCCCGGCGCGGTGTCGACAGTGACCGCAGCACCGATGCCTGCGGGCTCGCGACCCGACTCCCGGGCGCGGTGCACCATCGCGGTCAGCGGAAGCGAGCCCGACGCTGCCGGGTCCGCCGGACCGTCGTCGGCGGCACCGGTGGCCGCCGTGGCGGCGAACTCGGCGACGCGCGCGATCGCGGCCGGTGTGCGCCACTGGAAGATCTCCTTCGGCCCGAAGGTGATTCCGCGCCGCGAGGCGGCGTTGACCACCTGGATGGAGACGATGCTGTCGCCACCGAGGAGGAAGAAGTCGTCGTCGGCGCCGACCTCGTCGACGCGCAGCGCCTCGGCGAACAGCTCGCACAGCGCGGTCTCGCGGGGTCCGTCCGGCGCCCGTCGCTGCTCCGCCTCCGGCGGCGCGGGCTCCGGCAGCGCCTTCCGGTCCAGCTTCCCGTTGGCCGACAGCGGGAAGGCGTCCAGCACCACGACCGCCGTGGGCAGCATGTGTTCCGGCAGCGTCTGTGCGGCGAAGGCCAGCAGGTCGGGGATCTCGATCGTCCGTCCGGGGGCGGGAACGACGTAGGCGTCGACCCTGCCCGACCGGACGAGCGCCGCGGACTGTGCGACCGACGGATGGCCGGCGAGGACCGACTCGATCTCCCCGAGTTCGACGCGCTGCCCGCGCAGTTTCACCTGACCGTCGGCGCGGCCGAGGTAGTCCAGCGCGAGGCCGTCCGCGCCGTCCGGAGTGACGGAGCGCCAGCGCACCAGATCGCCTGTCCGGTACAGCCGCTCCCCCGGTTCTCCGTGTGGATCGGCCACGAACCGGTCGGCGGTCAGCGCGGCCCGGCCGTGGTACCCGCGGGCGAGCTGAACGCCGCCGAGGTACAACTCGCCCACCACTCCCGGCGGCACCCGACGCAGCTGCTCGTCGAGGACGAGCACCCGGGTGTTCCACACGGGAGCACCGATCGGGACCCAGCCGGGACCGTCGCCCGCCCACTCGGTGATCGGGGTCGCGGTCACGTCGACCGCAGCCTCGGTGGGCCCGTACAGGTTGAACAGGGGTCCGTCGACGAGCGCGTGGAACCGGTCGCGGTGCTCGGTCGTCAGCGCCTCACCACTGCACAGCACCCGGTCGAGAGCCGGGCGTACGCCGTCGTCGGCGACACCGTCGAGGAACGCGGCGAGCATGGACGGCACGAAGTGCGCCGTCGTGATCGCGCGCCGGGACATCACCTCGCGCAGGTACAGCGGGTCGCGGTGGCCGTCCGGCCGCGCCACCACCAGCGTGGCACCGGTGATCAAGGGCCAGAAGAACTCCCACACCGACACGTCGAACCCGGACGGCGTCTTCTGCAACACCCGGTCCGCCGCGGTCAGCCCGTACTCGTCCTGCATCCACGCGAGTCGGTTCACGATCGCGCGGTGGCTGACGACCACGCCCTTGGGCCGGCCGGTCGACCCGGAGGTGTAGAGCAGGTACGCGGCCGAGTCGGGGTGGGTGGGCACGACCTGTGCGGGCGGGTTCGCCGCGTCGAGGACGGCTCCGTCGGAATCGATGTCGATCACGGTGGCATCGGTCTCGACCCGCGCGACGTCCGGGCCGAGCAGCAGCACGGCGGGCTGCGCGTCGTCGACCATGTACGCCAGGCGGTCGGCGGGGTAGCTGTCGTCGAGCGGCAGGTACGCCGCACCCGCCCGGTGGATCGCCAGCAGCGCGACCACCAGTGCGGCGCTGCGACGGACCGCGACCGCCACCACTCCACCCGCCGCGTCGTGCAGGTGCGCCGCCAGCGCGTCGACGGCACGGTCGAGCCGGGCGTAGCTCCACTCCTGCCCGGTCTCGTCGACGACGAGAGCGAGGGCATCGGGTGTCACCGCGGCCTGGCGGGCGAACAGCTCCGGCAGCGTCGTCGCGTCGACCGCGACCGCGGAGCCCGACTCGGCGGCGGCGAGCGCGGCGCGGTCGGCGGCAGTCAGCGGGTCCAGGGCGGACAGCGCCGATTCCGGTCGCGCGGCGATCTGCTCGAGCAGCGTGATCAGCCGGCCCGCGAAGGCCTCGACTGTCGCGTGGTCGAACAGGTCGCTCGCGTACTCGATGCGGCCGCGGATTCCACCGTCGTCGGCCGCGGCGAGTTCGAAGGTCAGGTCGAACTTCGAGGTCCCGGTCTCGACGAACACCGGCGTCACGTCCAGTCCGGTCATCGCGACCGGGTCGATCGGATCCCGGTACTGCACGAGCACCTGGAACAGCGGCTGCCGGGACAACGACCGCGCGGGCGCCATCCGATCGACCAGCAACTCGAACGGAACGTCCTGGTGCGCATAGGCATCCAGATCGGTGTTCCGCACCCGGCGCAGCAGCTCGGCGAATGTGGGGTCACCGCTCAGATCGGTGCGCAGGACCAGGGTGTTGACGAAGAATCCGACCACCCGCTCCAGCGCGGCGGCGGACCGCCCGGCGACCGGCGACCCGACGACGACGTCGTCGCCGGCGCCGAGTTCGCGCAGCAGCACCGCGACAGCGGTGTGGGTGAGCATGAACATGGTGGCGCCGGAGTCGGCGGCGACCGCGCCCAACGCCCGGGCGGTGCTCGAGCCGAGGGTGAACCCGACCGCCGATCCCCGGTAGCCGGCGACGGCCGGACGCGGCCGGTCCCGCGGCAGGGTCAGCTCCTCCGGCTGGCCGGCGAGCACCGTGGCCCAGTGGTCGAGTTGGGTGGACACCGGGGAGCAGGGCTCGGTGGGGTCGCCGAGCACCCGCGGCTGCCACACGCTGAAGTCCCGGTACTGCACCGGAAGCGGCTGCGGCAGTGCCACCTTCGCACCCGTCAGATGCGAGTACGCGGCGGCCAGATCGGCGATCAGCGGGCGGGCCGACCACTCGTCGGCGGCGATGTGGTGAACCAGCAGCATCAGGTGCGCGTCGTCATCCGCGGTGCGGAGCAGCGTGGCGCGCAGCGGCAGCTCGGAGGCGATGTCGAACGCGTACCCCGTCTCCGCGACGAGCCGCTCGTCGAGGTCCGCAGCGGTGAGATCGACAACGGTGAGCGGGACCTCGCAGTCCTGGGCACCGAGGACCCGCTGGAACCCGATGTGCCCCTCACCCGACTCGAACACGGTGCGCAGGCTCTCGTGCATGCCGAGCAGGTGCGCCAGCGCGCCGCGCAGCGCGTCCACGTCCACCCGGCCGCGCAGCCGCATGGTGAACGGGATGTTGTAGGTCGGGCTCGGTCCTTCGAGCTGGAACAGGAACCACAACCGGCCCTGCGCCGCCGACATCGGAACCCGATCCGGATGGACGCCGCGCACCAACGGCACACGGGTCCCGGCTTCGCCCGACACGAGCGCGAGGCGGGCCGGGGTCCGCAGGTCGAAGATCTCGCGGATGCCGATCTCACGGCCCAGCCGGGAATCGAGCGCGAACGACAGTCGGGTGGCGAGCAGCGAGTTCCCGCCGAGGGCGAAGAAGTCCTCGTCGGGACCGACCGACTCGAGTCCGAGAAGGTCCGCGACGGCGCCGCAGATCACGCGTTCGGTGTCGGTGGCCGGTTCGCGGCGCGCCGCGTCCCGGGCCGGCGCGGGCAGCGCGTCCCGGTCGACCTTCCCGTTGGGCAACATCGGGAACTCGTCGAGCGCGACGAACGCGGCGGGAATCATGTAGTCCGGCAGCAGGTCCCGCAGGTGCATCCGAAGGTCGTCGCCGGTGAGCACCGCGCCACCGGTCACGTAGCCGACGAGCTGATCGGTGCCGGACGCCCCGGTCCGGACCGTGACCAGCGCCCGGTCGACACCCGGGTACGTGGTCAGCGCCGCCTCCACCTCGCCCGGTTCGATGCGGAACCCGTGCAGGCTCATCTGGTTGTCGGCGCGGGAGACGAACGCGAGGTCGCCGGTGCGGGTGCGGCGCACGAGGTCGCCGGTGCGGAACAGGCGGCCGTCGCCGAACGGGTTGGCGACGAACCGGCCGACGGTGAGGCCGGGACGGCCGAGGTAGCCGCGGGCGAGTTGCACTCCGCCGACGTGGAGTTCGCCGACGACGCCGTCCGGGACGGGCCGTAGGTGCGCATCGAGGACGTACTCCGCGACGCCGGGCACCGCGGCGCCGATCAGCACGGGCGATCCGGGCGATGCGGCCCAGACGTTCACGTCGCCGGCGACCTCGGAGGAGCCGTACGAGTTGTAGACCGTCACCTCGGTGTCCGCGGCGTCGGTGAGTTCGGCGATCACGCGCGGTTCGAGGGGCTCGCCACTGAGGAACCAGGTGGGCACGCGGGCGCCCGCGTCGGCGAGGGCGGCGGCCAGGCTGGGGACGGCCGTGACCTGGGTGACCTCGTGCGCCGCGACGAGCGCGGTCAGCGCACCGGGATCCTTCGATGCGGCGTCGTCGGCGAGCACCAGGCACGCTCCGGCGAGCAGTCCGGCGAGCAGTTCGGTGGATCCGTCGATGAAGCTCAGCGAGGACTTCGCGAGGCGGACGTCGCCGGCGATCGGCAGGTCACGCTGCCAGGACAGCCGGTTCGTCAGTGCCGCAACGGTTCCCGGGACGCCCTTCGGGGTGCCCGTGGAGCCCGAGGTGTAGACGACGTAGGCGAGATTCGCGCCACGCAGCGCGCCGATCCGTTCGGCGTCGGCGACGGCGTCCGGCGACCGCCCCTCCGCCTCTGCTTCGAGGTCGGCGACCGTCGCGATTGTCGCCGCCGGAGCCAGGCTCGCGACGAGAGCCGAGGTCTGCGCGTCGGTCAGGACCAGCGTCGGCGCGGCGTCGATGAGCATGTGCTCGATGCGAGCGGCCGGGTAGGCAGGGTCGACGGGCAGGTAGGCGGCGCCAGCGGCGACCACCGCGCGCAACGCGACGACGGCACCGGCGGTGCGGGTGACGGCGATCGCGACGACGGTGTCCGGGCCGACGCCACGGTCGATCAGGGTCCGCGCCAGCCTGTTCACACGGGCGGCGAGGACGCCGTAGGTGAGTTCGGCGCCGTCCGCGACCAGCGCGACGCGGTCGGCGAAGTCCCTGTCCGCCGCGGCGAGCAGGTCCGGCAACAACGTGTCGTCGACCGGTGCCGGCGGTGCCTGCAGCGCCGCCTGTTCGGCGGGCACCAGCACGTCGACGGCGTGCGCCGACGGGTCGTCCACCCCGGCCACCACGACGAGGACCGAGCGGAGCCGCTGCGCGAGTGCCTCCGCGGTCTCACGGTCGAACAGGTCGACGGCGTATTCGACGCGGACGTCGAGACCGTCCGGCAACTCGACGAATTCGAAGGTGAGGTCGAACTTCGCGGTCCCGGTGGACAGGTACGACGGCTCCACCTCCAGACCTGCGAACGCGGGCGCGACGTGCGGGGTGCGGTGCTGCACGAGGGTCTGGAAGAGCGGATGCCGCGACAGCGACCGCGTCACGCCCGCCGCGTCGACGACGTCCTCGAACTGCGCGGCCTGGTGGGCGAACGCGTCGAGGTCCGCGCGGCGCACCCGGTCGAGCACCTCGCAGACGGTCGGGTCGCCCGACAGGTCGACGCGCAGGGCGAGGGTGTCGACGAACAACCCGACGACGTCCTCCACACCACCCGCACCACGCCCCGCGACGGGTGCGCCGAGAACGATGTCGTCGCCTGCGCCGAGCCGGGCGAACAGGATCGCGACGGCGGCCTGGACCGCCATGAACATCGAGGTGCCCGTCGCGGCCGTACGCGACCGCAGCCCGTCGATCACCTCGGCCCCGAGGTGCAGCCAGACGTCGTCGCCGCGCTGTGACGGGACCGCCGGGCGGGAGCGGTCGCGTGGGAGCGCGGCCTCCTCCGGCGCGCCGGCGAGCGCCGTTCTCCAGAAGTCCAGTGCGGCCGCGGGTTCCGCGTTCGACTCCTGCCAGGCGGCGTAGTCGGCGTACTGGATCCGGTCGTCGCCCTCGGGCAGATCGCCGCCCGAGTACGCCGCCGCCAGGTCGCCGAGCACCGGGCCCGCCGACCACTCGTCACCGGCGAGGTGATGGATCACCAGCAGCAGCACGGCCGCGTCGGGGGCCGTCCGCAGCAGGTGCGCCCGGATCGGGATCTCGGAGGTCAGGTCGAACGGCGTCCGAGCCGCGTCCCGCAACGCCGCATCCAGATCGCCTTCGGCCAGGTCGGCGACGACGGTGGGGACGGCGGTGTCGGCGGGCAGGATGCGCGCGGCGCCGACACCGTCGACGTCGACCACGACGGAACGCAACACCTCGTGCCGTGCGACGACCGCTGCGAGAGCGCGGCGCAGGGCGTCCTCGTCGACGCGGCCCGAGATCCGCAGCACGAAGGGAACGTTGTAGGTCGCCGAGGGGCCGTTGGCGCGGTGCAGAAACCACAGCCGCTGCTGCGCCGACGACAGCGGCATCGTCGCGGCGCGCGGCACCGGCGTCACCGCGGGCAGCGCGGGGGACGCCGAGTCGGCGACGGCGGCGAGGCCCGCCACGGTCGGGGTGTCGAAGACGTCCCGCAGGGTCAGACTCGCCCCGAGTGCGTCGGCGATACGCGCCAGCAGTCGAGTCGCCGACAGCGATGTGCCGCCGAGGGTGAAGAAGTCCGCGTCGACCCCCGGATCGGCGATCCCGAGGAGGTCCGCGAACGCCGCCGCGATGGCGCGCTCGGAGGGTGTGTCGGCCCGGCGGCCCGTCTCGACGTCCCCGAAATCGGGTGCGGGCAGCGCCTTCCGGTCCACCTTCAGGTTCGGTGTCAGCGGGAACTCGTCCAGCACCACCAGCGCCGACGGAACCATGTAGCCGGGCAACGCGTCCGCGAGGTGCACCCGGAGCGCGGCCGTGTCGATGACGATGCCGTCGGCCGCGACGACGTAGCAGACGAGCCGCAGGGCGCCGGTGGCGTCGGGGTGCGCCACGGTGACCGAGGCGGACACGGCGGCGAACCCGGCAGCGACGGTGTCGATCTCACCGAGCTCGATCCGGTGCCCGCGCACCTTCACCTGGTCGTCGCCGCGGCCGAGGTATTCGAGGGTGCCGTCGGCGGTCCAGCGTGCGAGGTCGCCCGTGCGGTACAGGCGCCCGCGCCCGGCCGGGTCCGCGACGAACCGTGCGGCAGTGAGATCGGGGCGACCCCGGTAGCCGCGCGCCAGCTGCGGCCCGGCGACGTACAGCTCGCCGACGACACCCGCCGCCGCCGGCTGCAGGAAGCGGTCGAGCACGACGGCGGCCGTCCCGGGGAACGGGCCACCGATGGAGCCGGACCAGTCGCGGCCGGCGGGCACCGGCGCGGAGGTGCACCAGACCGTCGCCTCGGTGGGCCCGTACATGTTCGTCACGGACGGCGCCCGGTTCGAGAGGTCGGTCGCGACCGGCGCGGGCAGCGCCTCGCCGCCGACGAGGACGGCAACCGACGTCAGGTTCACCGCCGGGTGGTCGAGCACCGCGCTCCACAGCGACGGGGTCGCCTGCATCGCGGTGACGGACTCCGACGCGATCAGCGCCGCCAGCGCGGCCGGGTCGCGGGCCGCGTCCTCGTCGGCCAGCACGACCGTGCCGCCCTGGCACAGCGGGACGAACAGCTCCAGGACCGCGATGTCGAAGGACAGCGTGGTGACCGCGAGCAGCCTTGTCGCGGAGCCGATCCGCGCCACCTCGGCGGCGGCCTCGACGAACCGGGACAGCGCGCGGCGGTCGAGGACGACGCCCTTCGGGTTTCCCGTGGAACCGGAGGTGTAGATGACGTAGGCGGTGCTCGCGGGGTCCGCGACAGCGGTCTCGGCGGGTCCGGTCTCGACCGACCCGATCCACGTGATCGCCCCGCCCGAGAGGGTCGCGACCGAGGTACCGGCCGGCACCGTGACCCGGTCCGTGAAGCCCACCGTCGTCAGCAGCACGGCGGGTCGAGCGTCGGCCAGCATGTAGTCGAGCCGCGACGTCGGGAACTGCGGGTCCAGGGGAACGTATCCCGCGCCGGTGCGCAGCACGGCGAGCAGTGCGACCACCACGTCCGCGGTACGCGGCAACGCCAGCGCGACCAGGGATTCCGGCGACGCACCGCGGGATGCCAGCTCGGCGGCCAGGACGTCGACTCGGTCCGCGAGTTCGCGGTACGTCAACCGGTCTGCGCCCGCGACGAGTGCGAGAGCGTCGGGTCGCGCCGCGACCTGGTCGCCGAATCGGGCCGGCACGTCTCGGCTCTCGTCGACGGCGATCGTCCCGGACCACGCCGTCAGGTCCCGCAGAACATCGTCGCTCGTCAGATCCACCCGTGCCAGAACCTGGCCGCCGACCACCGTCGCGTCCAGCAGTCGGGTCAGCCCCGTCACGTGCCGGTCCAGGTCTGCCTCGGTGTAGCGGGCGGCGTCGGCGTCGATCTGGATCTCGATCTCGCGGGTGTCGTCGAGTCGGCGCACCACGAACGTGATGTCGCGGACGGGCCCGCGCGCGAGCGAGTGCACCGTCGCGGTCGCGCCGGTGAAGCGCAGGGTGTCGCCGAACGGCTTGATGTTGACGGTCGGGCCCACCGGTCCGGCCGCGGCGGCCGGGAGCCGCAGCGCGCGGTGGATGTCCTCGGCGCGGTACCGGGCGTGCGGGGTGATCCGGCCAACGGCGGCCCGGACTGCGGAGGTCATCGCCCGGATGTCGGCGCCGGGATCGACCGACACCCGGAGGGGGACGACGTTGACCGCGGTGGTCAGCACCTTCGCGGCCGCGGTCCCCATCCGGTTCATCGCCGGGAAGCCCAGCGTCACATCGAGTTCCCCGGTCACACGTGCGAGGTGCCCGGCGAGGACGGCGGTGGTCGCGTCGCCCCAGCCGCCGCCTGCGGAACGACCGATCTCGTCGAGTCGGTCGGCGGTGCCGGCGCCGACGGTGACCGTCCGGCTGCACAGGTCCCGAGCGACAGCCGACGCGGGAGGCGCGGGTGTCGACGCCGGGCTGATCGCGTCCGGAGCGCCGCGCAGCTCGGTGAGCCAGAAGTCGCGGTCCGCGTCCGCGGCACCGGACTCTTCGTAGGAGCGGTTCTCGTCGAGCACCTTCTCGACGGGGTCGAAGCGGGGAGCGGGGGGCTCGGCCCCGGCTGCCAGCGCGTTGTGCACGGCGGCGATCCGGCGGCCGAGCAGGCTGTACCCGTAGACGTCGAGGACTGCGTGGTGGGCGCGGTGGAAGAGGGCCAGTCGGTCGGTGCCGAGGACGTACACGGCGGCGCCGTAGCCGGGCTGCGAGGTCAGGTCGATCGGCTCCCGCAGACGAGCGCGCATGTCGGCGAGGGCCGCGTCCGTTCCGTCGGCGGCGACGACCGCGGTCGGCGGCAGCGCCGCCGCGCCCGGGACCTGGCGGACGGTTCCGTTCTCGACGGTGACGCGGGTACGCAGTTCCGGCGACTGCGCGACCACCAGGTCGACGGCACGCGCGAGCGTCGCCGCGTCGACCGGACCGGTGATCTCGATGCACTGACCGGTGACGAATGCAGGATTGTCCGGGTCGAGTTGCTGTGCGAACCACATTCCCGCCTGCGCGGAAGACAGGTTCAGCTGCGCACTCGACTCCACCGACTACTCCTCACCACACTCTCGACGTGCCCGCCCGGACCGCGAACGAACAGCAAGTTGGTAAGGGTAGCCTATTCTATGCGTTCGACAGGTAGGCACCCGCCGCTCGAATCAGCGCAGGACCCGCTCGAGAAATGCCCCGGCCTCCGACACCGACTGTCCCAACCCCTCCGTATGGCCGCCACTGGGCAGACGCAGGGCGAACTGCTCACCCGCCAGTGTCAGGTCGGCAGCGAACCACAGGGACAGAGCAGGCGGAACCGTCTGGTCCGCCAGGCCCTGCACGAGCATCAGCGGTTGCTCGAACCCGGTGGCCGGTACCCCGAGGTACTCGGTGACGGCCTGCGGCAGGGGCGTCCCCGCCAGTGGGCGACCGAACAGGTCGCTCACCGGCATCCGGTTCGCCATCGGCTTGAACTCCGCGAGTGGGGTGGTGTCGGCCGCATCGACTAGTTCACGGCCTGCCGGGGTCAGGTATCCGTTCACGTCGAGATCGGGCCTCGACTCCCGCAGACCGGACGCGATGTACGCCATGTAGAGCGTCAGCCCGTCCAGTCGCAGGTCGGGAAAGTCGGGACCGGCGAGTCCGACGAGCCGGTCGAGATTTGTCGGGGCACCGCTGGCGAACGTGCCCCGGTAGTCCAACTCGGGGGCGAGCGATTCGGCTCTCAGGGCTGTCGCGAGCGCCGCGTGGCCGCCCTGCGACTGGCCGGCCGCCACCCAGCGCTCGGACGTGCCCGGCACCAGCTCACGAGCCGCGCGCACCGAGTCGACGACATTGCGGGCGGCGACGTCGGCGTTGAGGTAGGGATGCACACCGGGTGTGCCCAGGCCCGCATAGTCGGTGGCGACGATCATGAACCCCCGTCCCAGCCAATCCGAGAACAAGGTGCGGTAGAGGTCGTACACCACACCGGACCTGGTGGGCGCGTCCGTGTCGGCCATGCCCACCGTGCCGTGCGCCCACGCCACGATCGGCCAGCCGCCATCGGGTGCAGTGCCTTCCGGGACGAGGACCTGCGCGGTCGACAGCCCGTCCGCGCCCGCGGTCCGATAGGTGAACACCAGCACCTGCGAGGCCCCCTCGACGCCGAGTGCCGGATCGGTCAGCGGGCTGCCCACCACGACCCCCGGGTCCGCGGGTACGGCGTGCGCGACCGTCGCCGACGTGACGACAAGGGCGGCTGCGACGAGTCCGGCGACCAGTCCAGTGACGCGGAGCATGCAGGCAATGCCTTTCGTTGGGGTGGTTGTAGTTTCGCCCGTCGACAGTAGTTTCCCCGGGCCTACCCGTGGGGTGTGACGATCGGTTGGATGTCATCGCCGGAGATGAGGCCGTGACGACCCTTGCGGTATCCACCGCCCCGATCGAAGATGGGCACGACCGCTGAAGTTAGGATGACCTATCTCGTTCTGGAAAGGACCACGCGTATGCCGGTGACCACCCCGTCCCAGCGGCTCGACCTCCCGATCGTCCTGCGTGAACTCACGGTCATCCGCACCACCGAGGTCACCCCCCGGATGCGGCGGATCACCGTCGGCGGCGACCAGCTGAGATCGTTCCGTAGCGGCGAACTCGACGTCACTCCCTTCCGCACCGAGGGCGCCGACGACTACGTCAAGGTGTTCCTGCCCGAGGAGGGCGAGACCGAGCCGGTGCTGCCCGAGCAGCACGACGGCCACCTGCACTGGCCGCGCAAGCCCGCACCCGTCGCCCGGGCGTACACGGTGCGCCGATTCGACGCCGCCACCGGCGAACTCGACCTGGACTTCGTGGTGCACGGCCACGGCGTCGGAGGCAACTGGGCCCGCGACGCGAAGCCCGGCGACGTCCTGCACCTCGCGGGACCGAAGGTCTCGACGATTCCGCCGGTCGGCGCGGACTGGTGGCTCCTGGCCGGCGACGAGACGGCACTGCCCGCGATCGGCCGGTACGTGGAGTCGCACGACGATCCGGCGTCACTGCACGCGGTGGTCCTGGTGGACGGGCCCGCCGAGGAACAGCGCGACCTGACCGGCGTCACCTGGGTGCACCGACAGCCCGGAGCAGCGGACGCCACGCTCCTCGCAAATGCCGTGCGGCGCGTCGTCCCGCAGTCGGGGGACGGATGGATGTGGATCGCGGGCGAGGCCACGATCGTGCGGGAACTCCGGGCGGTGGCCAAGGAACGCGGCATTCCGAAGGACCAGCTGGATGCGTCGGGCTACTGGCGGGTCCCGGTCAGTGGCGCGTTCGCCCGCGTTCGGGCGCTGCGTGACCAGGCCGTCGAGTCGATGGAGCACCGTCGCCGGGAGCACCACTGAGGGGTGCCTCCCGGAACGGCGGGTCGGTGCGTCAGCGCGTGGCGAGCTGATCCGCCGCGCCGGGCACCGGTTCGGCCGGATCGGTGCCGAGTTCGACGATCGCGTTGCGCGAGTCGACGTGCACGACACGGGGAACGAAGTCCGCGGCCTCGCGGGTGTCCACGTGCCGGTACGCCATGATGATCACCAGGTCACCCGGCGAGATCAGGTGCGCCGCAGCACCGTTGATACCGATCACGCCCGTCCCCCGGGCGCCGGCGATCGCATAGGTCTCGAGCCGCGCACCGTTGTCGATGTCGACGATGTGCACCTGCTCGCCTTCGAGCAGATCTGCGGCATCCATCAGGTCCTCGTCGATGGTCACCGATCCGACGTAGTGCAGATCTGCCTGCGTGACGGTGGCACGATGGATCTTCCCGGACAGCATGATGCGATTCACGAGGCGTAGGTTAGCCTAAGCGAAGAAGAGTGCGACAGGGGTAGGTCCCGAACCACGACCCCGGCAAGGACGAAGGATGACGACCGGCACGGCCCCGAACGCGGCCACACCGAACCAGCCGACAGACTGCGCAGGGCCCCACTTCGTCCTGTCCCGTCCGCACGGCACGGTCACCGCACACGGGGTCACCGGCACGATCTCCGACCCCACCGAGGCCGTGGCCCGGGTACGCGCAGGCGAGGCGATCGCCGGGGCACTGCCGTTCGACGTCCGCGAACCCGCTGCGCTCACCGTCCCCGGACGACTCGAGATCACCTCCGCCCCGCTTCCGGTCACAGCTCGGCCCGAAGTACCCGCCGTCACCGTCCGCAGGTACCTGCCCGCGCCGGCCGAACACACCCGCCGCGTCACCGACGCGGTCACCCGACTGCGGGAGACGTCGCTGCGCAAGGTCGTTCTCGCGCGCGCGGTCGAACTGGACGCGACGGAGCCGCTGGACCATCGCGCTGTGCTCGCCCGCCTCGTGGCGGCCGACCCGAACGGAAACGGCTACTCCGTGGATCTCGGCGCCGCGGGCGACGATCACCGCGGTGTGCGCCTCGTCGGTTCGAGTCCGGAGGTGCTGATCCGCAGGCAGGGTGCCACGGTCACCTGCCACCCACTTGCCGGGTCCGCTCCGCGCGATTCCGATCCCGACCGGGACGCCGCCCTCGGGCGCGCGCTCGCCGAATCGACCAAGGACCTCACCGAGCACTCGTATGTGGTCGAGTCGCTCAAGGAATCGCTCGCGCCGCTGTGCTCCGACATCGAGGTGCCGCCCGGACCGGTCCTCACGACCACTCCGCAGCTGTGGCACCTGGGCACCCCGCTCCGTGCGACCCTCCGCGACCCCCACGTCTCGGCACTGGAATTGGCGCTTGCCGTGCATCCGACGCCGGCCGTCTGCGGAACCCCCACGGACGAGGCGATGCGCACCATCCTCGCCGTCGAGGGCGGACGCGGCTTCTACGCGGGCGCCGTCGGCTGGACCGACGCGTCCGGCGACGGCGAGTGGATGGTGACGATTCGCTGCGCCCGGATCGCGGCGGACGGGCTCGGCGTCCTCGCACATGCGGGCGGCGGCATCGTCGCCGCATCCGAACCGGACAGCGAACTCGACGAGACCACAACGAAATTCGGCACGATCATGGCGGCGCTGGGGGTCATGGACTGACCCCCAGCGGGCGTCGGCCTCAGGCGGTACGTCGCTCCTCGGCCGCGGTCGCCTCGATCGCCGCGACGACGTCGGCCGTCGTCGGCACCACACCGGCCCGCTTCGCGACGTACTCCAGCGCCATCACGTGCTCGTCCCGGGTGAAGTCCGCGGTCGCGTCGACGACCATGAACGGCGCGACATCGCTCATGAACGCCTCGCTGGCACTGAGCATGCAGCCCATGTGCGCGTAGACGCCGGTGACGATCAGCTGGTCGCGGCCGAAGTGCCCGAGGAGCTGCCGGAGGTCGGTGCGCTGGAACGCCGAGTAGCGCCACTTGGTGACCTGGATGTCCGATCGGCGAGGCTCGAGCTCCTCCACCACCTCGGTGTCGCGGCCGGTGGTCATGCCGACGCCCCAGAAGTCGGCGAGGATCCCACGCCGCGACGGATGCTGATCACCCGGCTGCATCGTGTAGATCACCGGAATCCCGGCGCGCGTACACGCGTCCCGGATGGCGGCGATGTTCGCAAGGACCGAGGAGATCGGTTCGGTGCCCGGCGCGTACGCGTCGATGAAGTACTTCTGCATGTCGTGGATCAGCAGCGCGCAGCGCGACGAGTCCAGCGTCCAGTCGACCCGGTCGGCGGACACCTCGTCGCGGCTCGGCAGGTCGTACGGCGCGATGGGCGGGATTGCCATCCGGTCACTCCTTGTCTGTCGGGGATTGATTCGATCGAGTTCTGGTGTGCTGATTCACATGTCGAGCGTTGCTCCACCGTCGACACGTAGGTCGTGCAGCGTGACGTGCCGGGCGGCGTCCGAACACAGGAACAGCACCGTCTGCGCGACGTCCTCCGGCCGGGCGATGCGTCCCAGCGGAATGCCGAGGCGGAACGACGCCGAGTCGCCGGCCACGACGGCCGCCGACTCGTCCCCCGCGGACCACATGCCGCGCAGCATGGGGGTGTCCGTGGAGCCCGGGGAGACGATGTTGCAGCGAATGCCGTGCGGCGCCAGTTCCAGACCGAGGCTGCGCAGGTACGCCGTCGCGGCGGCCTTCGACGCGCCGTACGCCGCCATCGACGTCCGCGGCGTCGCGGCCGCATTCGAGGAGACCCCCACGATCACACCGAGTTCCGCCCCCGCCGCGGTGGCCGCGACGAACCGGCGGCCGGCCTCGCCCGCGACGTTCCGGGTCCCGGTCCCGTTGACCGCCATGCAGATCTCCCAGTCGTCGCCGAGATCCATCGCGGAGCCGGTCCGCAGGACCCCGGCGGTGTGGACGAGGACGGAGATCGGGCCGACAGCCCGTTCCGTGCGATCCCAGGCCGCGGCGACGGCGCCCGCGTCGGTGACGTCCACCGCGAGCGTGCCGCCCGATTCGAGGTCCGCGCCGACGTCGCCGGCCAGGTCCCACCGGGCCACGGTGGCACCGACGGATTCGAGCACGCGGGCGCACGCGTCGCCGATGCCGCCTGCGGCACCGGTTACGAGTACGGAACGCCCGGTCACACCTTCCACAGCCATAAGCGTAGGCTACCCTTACGGATTTGGTGGTGGCGCCCCAGGGCACACCCGAAGCGAAAGGGATGCGGTGCCCGAGCAGTCGAGCGGACCTGTCGAATTCACCCGGTGGCCCGAGGCCGACGCCGCGGACTACCGACGCGAGGGCGTCTGGGCGGGAACGACGTTCGACCGCGTCCTGCGCGACACGGTGGCCCGACGCCCGGACGCCGTCGCCGTCGTCGACGCCGACACCTCGTGGACGTACGCCGACCTCGACGCCCGAGTCGACGCACTCGCCGCCGGACTGCTCGATCTCGGCATCGAGGCGCGGCAGCGGGTGATGATTCAGCTGCCGAACCGGGCCGAGTACGTCGCCACCGTCTTCGCGCTGTTCCGCATCGACGCCCTACCGGTCTTCTGCCTGCCCGCGCACCGCGCCGCCGAGCTCACCGCCCTCGCCGCGGCGTCCGAGGCCGTCGCGATCGTCGTCGCGCATCACCACGAGGGCTTCGACCACGCCGCCCTCGCCACCGAGGTCTCCGCCGCCGTCCCGACACTGCGCACCGTGATCTGCATCCCCGACGCGGGCGCCGACGCCCCCGCGGGAACTGTCGCATTCGGCGACGTGCGCGGCGACACCCGAGAGTTCCCCGCTGCCGACCCTTCCGAGGTCGCGTTCCTCCAACTGTCGGGAGGCAGCACCGGCGTCCCCAAGCTGATTCCCCGCACTCACGACGACTACCTGTACAGCGTGGTCCGCAGCAACGAACTGTGCGGCGTCACCGAGGACACCGTCTACATGGCGACTCTCCCTGTCTCCCACAACTTTCCGATGAGCTCCCCGGGCATCCTCGGCGCGGTCGCCGCGGGCGGCACGATCGCCCTCACCCCGTCCCCGGCGCCGACCACCGCGTTTGCGATGATCGAACGAGCCCGCGTCACCATGACCGGACTCGTCCCCCCACTGGCCCGGCTGTGGACGGAAGCCGCCGAGCGCGGCACCACCCACGACATCTCCAGCCTCGCCACCGTCCAGGTCGGCGGGGCCCGCTGCCCCGACGAACTCGCCGCCCGCATCGGGCCCGCGCTCGGCGCACGACTGCAGCAGGTGTTCGGGATGGCCGAAGGTCTCGTCTGCTACACCCGACTCGACGACCCTGACGAGATCGTGAACACCACCCAGGGCCGGCCGATGTCTCCGCTGGACGAAATTCGCGTCGTCGACGAGAACGACGCCGACGTCCCGGCGGGAACCGAAGGCGCACTCCTGACCCACGGGCCGTACACGATCCGCGGCTACTACAACAACGCCGACGCCAACGCACGCTCCTTCACCGCCGACGGCTGGTACCGCACCGGCGACGTCGTCCGCGTCGACCCCGGCGGCAACATCACCGTGTGCGGCCGCGCCGTCGACCGGATCAACCGGGGCGGCGAGAAGGTGTCCGCCGAAGAGGTCGAGGAACACCTGCTGGCGCATCCGTCGATCCGGGACGTGGTGGTCGTCGCCATCGCCGACGAGTACCTCGGAGAGCGCACCTGCGCGTTCGTCCTCGCCGCCGACGAGGACAACCCGCCCAAGACGGGCCAGATCCGCGCGTTCGTCCGCGAGCGCGGGCTCGCGGCGTGGAAGATCCCCGACAAGGTGCAGGTGCTCGACGCCTTCCCCGAAACCGGCGTCGGCAAGACCAGCCGCAAGGAACTGAGGAAGGCGCTCACCGCCCGCTGAGCGGGCGGGTACGGATTCGGCGGGTCAGCGCTCGATCGCGATGACCGCGCCGGGCTGCAGCCAGCGGATCAGCCACACGAGGGAGGACTCGTCGATGGCGACGCACCCGAGAGTGGGTTCGCCGTTCGTGACGTGGAGGAAGAACGCTCCGCCGTCGCCGGGGACCCGAGCCTTGTTGACGCCCATCGTCACCGCGTAGCGGTACTCGGGGATCTGCAACTGCTCCGCGGAGTCCTCGTCGAAGGCGCACGTTCCCGGTGCACAGACCTGGTGGGTGTTGAACGTCGGGCTGGCCGGGTCGCCGTCCCACCAGTCGTCGGGACCGACGGTGCGGTAGGGCAGGCCGCCGCCCGGCGACGGCGCGGTACCGAATGCCTCGTCGAGACTGAACACGCCGATCGGGGTCGCCGGGAAGCCGTCGCGGGCGCGGTCCGTGAAGCCCGACTCCCCCACCAGAGCCGGCAGCGACGGGGAGACCCGGTGCCATCCGACCGGCGAACGCTGCCAGGCCTCGAGCGTCGCGCCGGACCCGGAGGTTCCGTTGACGGCGACGACCTGGGTTGCGGATCCGACCTGGTCGGCGAACCACGGCCCCTGGGCTGCGGCGATGGGAGCGCACAGCAGGGCGAGTACCGTCGCGACAACGGTCGAAAATATGACTGACATCACATTCCGCACACCACATCGTGACCGGTGGTGGCGTCCCGGTCAAACGCTGGGATGTACTCGGCGTGTTCCCGCTGGCAGGATCGGCGCAAACCTCGACCGCCCGACCGACCGGAGACACCATGACCCCGACCTCTCCCGACACGACGACGTCCGCCGCGGTGGTCGAAGAATTCCTCACCGCGCTCGCCCACGCCGACCTGGACGCTGCCACCGCGCTCACCACCGAGGACATCGTCTGGCAGAACGTCTCGCTACCCACCCTGCGCGGCGCCCGCGCCGTCGGGGTGATGCGTGGCCTCGCCCGCCCCTCGATCAAGTTCGACGTGATCATGCACAACATCACCGCGACCGGAAACGTCGTCCAGACCGAACGCACCGATCTGATCGCGGTCGGGCCGCTGTCCGTCGAGTTCTGGGTGTGCGGCACGTTCGAGGTGCGCGACGGCAGGATCGCGGTCTGGCGCGACTACTTCAGCTACCGAGATTCCTTGCGCGGCTTGATCGTCG
>NZ_JBHUFB010000007.1:10452-58010 GCF_042681175.1 Rhodococcus gannanensis | reverse complement strand
TGCGCGTTTTTGGTAGTTCCCACTACCAAAAGCGCGCACAGGTGGCGGAGCCGCCTACGCCGGGCCGAACTCCTCGAGCATCTCGGTCACCAGCGCCGCGATCGGCGAGCGCTCACTGCGAGTCAGCGTGATGTGCGCGAAAAGCGGGTGCCCCTTGAGCTTTTCGATCACCGCGGCAACGCCGTCGTGCCGACCGACCCGCAGGTTGTCGCGCTGCGCTACGTCGTGGGTCAGCACCACCCGTGAACCACTACCGAGGCGGGACAGCACCGTGAGGAGCACGTTCCGCTCCAGGGACTGCGCCTCGTCGACGATCACGAACGAGTCGTGCAGGGACCGGCCGCGAATGTGGGTGAGCGGCAGCACTTCCAGCATTCCCCGGTTGATGACCTCGTCCATCACCTCGGGACTGGCGAGGCCGTCGAGGGTGTCGAAGACGGCCTGTGCCCACGGCCCCATCTTCTCGCTCTCACTGCCCGGCAGGTAGCCGAGTTCCTGCCCGCCGACCGCGTAGAGCGGGCGGAAAACAACGACCTTGCGGTGTGTGCGACGCTCGAGCACCGCTTCGAGGCCGGCCGTGAGCGCGAGCGCCGACTTGCCGGTGCCCGCCTTGCCGCCGAGCGAGACGATGCCGACGCTCTCGTCTAGGAGCAGGTCGAGCGCGACGCGCTGCTCGGCGGACCGCCCGTGCAGCCCGAACGCCTCCCGCTCGCCCCGCACCAGCTGGACCTGCTTGTCGGGGGTGACGCGACCGAGCGCGCTCGACCTGCCACCGAGAAGCCGGATTCCCGTGTGGCAGGGAAGCTCCCGGGCCTGCTCGAGGTCGATCACTCCGTCACCGAAGAGCTGGTCGATCTGCTCCGATGCGACGTCGAGTTCCGTCATACCGGTCCAGCCCGACGTCACCACGTCCTGCGCGTGGTATTCGTCGGCGGGCAGGCCGACCGCGCCCGCCTTGACGCGGAGCGGGATGTCCTTGCTGACGAGGACCACGTCGTTGCCCTCGGCGGCGAGGTTCAGCGCGCACGCGAGGATGCGTGAATCATTCGAATCGGTGCGGAATCCCACCGGGAGCACGGCCGGGTCGGTATGGTTCAACTCGACCTGGAGCGTGCCGTCCTCTGAGCCGATCGGCACCGGTTGATCGAGCCTGCCGTGCTCGAGTCTCAGGTCGTCCAGCATCCGAAGCGCCTCTCGCGCAAACCATCCCAGCTCGTGATGGTGTCGCTTGCCCTCCAGCTCGCTGATGACAACCAGCGGCAGCACGACCGCGTGCTCGGCGAACCGGGTGACAGCCCACGGATCGGAGAGCAGGACGGAGGTGTCGAGGACGTAGGTGCGGACGGAGCGGTTTGCGGTCACGGTGGCTCCTACGCTGACGCGGCGCCCGCGCAAGCGGCGGTTCGCTGGGCCGGCCGGTCCGGGTGGGCCGAAGCCCACAGGGACCGGGCGCCGGTCCCCTCGCACTGCGCGATGTCAGTCACGACTCGAACCTCCCGGACGGGCAACTTCCCCTGTCACCCGTTGGTCTGAACGCTACGTCCACATCACCCGTCCCTGCGCGACCAACACGGTGAACGTTGCGTAAACCAAGATCGCGAGAATCCCGCGTTCGCAGGACTTCCGGACGCCAGAACAGCCTCTGCAGCCCCGATGGCATCAGCTGTCCCGAATCGGACAGCAGGGAGGTGAACGGCAGACAGAGCACGACGCTGCACGCGCCCAGTCACCGTCAACGCGAAACGGCCCCCATCCCTTCGGATGCGGGCCGTTTCGTAGGACGAATGATCAGACGTTCTTGGAGAGCAGTCCCCAGTTCTCCAGGCCGTCGTACAGCGGGAAGTCCAGGGCCAGCTTCGACACCCGGGCACGCAGGGCCGCGACGTCGGTGTTCTGGCCGTTGGCGAGGGCGGTGGCGATGATGTCGGCGACCTCGGTGAACTCGGCCTCGCCGAAGCCGCGGGTGGCCAGCGCCGGAGTGCCGATGCGCAGGCCGGACGGGTTCATCGGCGGGCGCGGGTCGAACGGAACGGCGTTGCGGTTGACGGTGATTCCGATCTCGTGCAGCAGATCCTCGCCCTGCTGGCCGTCGAGCTCGGAGTTGCGCAGGTCGACGAGCACCAGGTGCACGTCGGTGCCGCCGGTGAGGACGGAGATGCCGTTGCCCGCGACGTCGGCGCCACCGAGACGCTCGGCGAGGATCTTCGAGCCGGCGAGGGTGCGCTCCTGGCGCTCCTTGAACTCGGGGGTGGCGGCGATCTTCATCGCGACGGCCTTCGCGGCGATCGCGTGCATCAGCGGCCCGCCCTGCTGACCGGGGAACACCGACGAGTTCAGCTTCTTCGCCCATTCCTGCTTGGCCAGGATCATGCCGGAGCGGGGGCCGCCGAGGGTCTTGTGGACGGTGGTGGACACGACGTCGGCGTGCGGCACCGGGGAGGGGTGCAGACCGGCGGCGACCAGACCGGCGAAGTGCGCCATGTCGACCCACAGCTTCGCGCCGACCTCGTCGGCGATCGACCGGAACGCGGCGAAGTCGAGGTGACGCGGGTACGCGGACCATCCGGCGATGAGCACCTGCGGACGCTCGGCGAGGGCGATCTCGCGGACCTGGTCCATGTCGACGACGTGGGTGTCCTCGCGGACGCCGTAGGACGCGACCTGGTAGAGCTTGCCGGAGAAGTTCAGCTTCATGCCGTGGGTGAGGTGCCCGCCGTGCGCGAGGTCCATGCCCATCAGCTTCTCGCCGGGGTTCATCAGCGACATCAGCACGGCGGCGTTGGCCTGGGCACCGGCGTGCGGCTGCACGTTCGCGAACTCGGCGCCGAAGACGGCCTTGGCGCGTTCCTTGGCGAGATTCTCCACGACGTCGACGTGCTCGCAGCCGCCGTAGTAGCGGCGACCCGGGTAGCCCTCGGCGTACTTGTTGGTCAGGACGCTGCCCTGCGCCTGCAGCACCGCGCGGGGCACGAAGTTCTCGGACGCGATCATCTCGAGGGTGTCGCGCTGACGGGCCAGCTCGCCGTTCATTGCCGCGGCGACCTCGGGGTCGAGTTCGGCGAGCGAGGCATTGTTGACGTCGGTGCTGGGCACAGCGGTCATCGAGGAGTCTCCAAGTGGAAGGCCGGGCAGGGGCACGTCCATTCTAGGGCCAGGTCAACGGCACCCGGTCACGGGTCCCGACCGGGTGGTACCGGCCAACGGGACATCGGGTGTCCGCCGGGGCGGGATCACGGTTCGATGTCCGGACACATCACTGCCGAACCCACCCACGGAGACCCGATGACCCTCGACGACATGCTCGCCGAACGCGCGATCACCCGCACCCTGATTCTGATCGCCCGTGCCATGGACGATCGCGACTGGGCGGCACTCGACGACCTGGTCGCGCCGGACGTCACCGCGGACCTGGGCACCGGGGAACTGCGTGGCCTGGTCGCGATCGTCACGAGCATCCGATCGTTCCTCGACGACTGCGGGCCGACACAACACCTGCTCGGAAACGTGCTGGTCGACGTGGACGGCGACACGGCCACCAGCCGTGCCTACGTGTCCGACATGCACATCGGTGCCGGTGACCGGTCCGAGCTGACGTTCCGCACGCTCGGCGACTATCGCGACAGCTGGGTACGCAGAGGCGACCGCTGGCTGCTGGCCCGTCGGGTCAAGCACAACCGGGCCCACATCGGCTCGTTCGCCGCCCTCGGCCCCGGGCCGGGTGGGTGGTCGCCGCGAGGCTGAGGTCGCGACCTCAGCGCAACGACGACGGGATGAGCGGCTCATCCAGGAGCCTGCGGAACAACTCGGCCCGCTCGGCCGCGTCCCCGGCGCGGCCGAGCCACGTGTCCAGCAGCCGATAGCCCTCGACGTAGGTCGACGAATAGGCCCGCCACAGCGACGACGACAGGAATCGCAGCGACTGCCGGGCCCGTTCCGGCGACGTGAGGTTCCAGGTCTGCAGGAACTCCGCGACCTCGTCCTGGGACCGTCCGCGGTCGTGCAGCAGCAGCGCCGCGTCCTGCCGCACCCCCAGCAACCCCGCCGACGCCGTCGACAGGGCCTCGGCGCGCTCCCCGTCGAAGCGGAGGCCGAGATCCGCGTAGATCTCCTCCGCCCACTTGCCCCAGCCAGGCCCGACGATCGCGCCCAACGCGTGGTCCGCGAGGCCCTCCGCCATCAGGCACTGGGGGGTGTTGACCAGGAAGATCGTGTGCTCGACCTGGCCGGCGTCAACGAGTCCCGCCTCCTTGCGGCAGTGCTCGGTGTGGTGCCCAGGGTACGACTCGTGCGCGATCAGGTGCGGAAGGTGCGCCATGTGCTGCTTGAGGTCGGAATTGATGGCGACCTTCGACCGGTAGTCACCCAGGTAGTAGTTGAACCCCGACCAGGGCTTGTCCCCGACCACCTCGTACTCGACGCGTTCGGTGTCCGGCAGCGGGTACCGGGCGCGCACGAGGTCACGCAGCGCCGACGAGAACGCGTCGACGCACTCGGCGAGCCGCTCCGGCGGGATCTCGTCCGCCGTTCGGTGCGCCTGCAGTCGCTCCGCCAACGGGCGGCTGCCGTCGCCCGCGAGGACCTCGTCCATCGCCCGGTGCGCGGCCCGGTAGTCGTCGACGGACCCCGGCTCGATCCGGACGTCGAAGTAGGCGTGCACCTCGTCGACGAAGCCGATGTCCTCGCCCGCGAACTTGCGCGCCGAGCACTCGAGGGCACGCAGGTGCACGTCCAGGAACTCGGCGCGGTCGGGGGCGACCTCGACACTGGGCAGTTCCGCCCGCAGTTCCGCGGCCCGGCGGGCGAGCTGCCGAGGCTCCGGCGGGGGCGCGTTCTCCACCTGCCTACGCAGTTCGGGGTCGCCGGTGAATGCGTCGACGAACCCGTCCTCGATCCGGTCGAAACCGAGCCCGAGCAGCAGATACTCGCGTACGAAGGTGGTGGCGTCCATACCTGTGCACCCTAGTGGCCGGACCCGACGCAGCATCGGACTGTGTGGGCGAGCACAATCCACCTATGCAGATCGAGGCGATGCAGATCGAGGCCGGGGCGCGCGAATGGCGAGGGTGAGCGAAAGCAGCCCCTACGTCGAATTCGACCGGAAGCAGTGGCGGACACTGCGGAAGTCGACGCCGCTCGTGCTCACGGAGGAGGAACTCCAGGGCATGCGGGGCCTCGGTGAGCAGATCGACCTCGACGAGGTCGCCGAGGTGTACCTGCCGCTGGCCCGACTGATCCACCTGCAGGTCGCCGCCCGGCAGCGCCTGTTCGCCGCCACCGCGACCTTCCTCGGCGAGAAGCACCCGGATCGTCAGGTGCCGTTCGTCATCGGTGTCGCGGGCTCGGTCGCCGTCGGAAAGTCCACCACCGCTCGCGTGCTGCAGGCGCTGCTCGCGCGCTGGGAACACCATCCCCGGGTCGACCTGGTCACCACCGACGGTTTCCTGTACCCCACGGCGGAGCTGACGCGCCGCGGCATCATGCACCGCAAGGGTTTTCCGGAGAGCTACGACCGTCGCAAGCTGCTCCGGTTCGTCACCGAGGTGAAATCCGGTTCCGAAGAGGTTGCCGCCCCGGTCTATTCGCATCGCTCGTATGACATCGTCCCCGGGCAGTACCACCTGATCCGGCAGCCCGACATCCTGATCCTCGAGGGCCTGAACGTGCTGCAGACGGGCCCGAGGCTGATGGTCTCCGACCTGTTCGACTTCTCGATCTACGTCGACGCGAAGGTCGAGGACATCGAGCGCTGGTACATCAAACGCTTCCTGGCGCTGCGCAAGACGTCCTTCGCGGACCCGCAGGCCCACTTCCACCACTACTCGAACCTGTCGGACGAGCACGCCACCATCGCCGCCGAGGACATCTGGAACTCGATCAACCGCCCGAACCTGGTCGAGAACATCCTGCCGACCCGTCCTCGCGCGACGCTGGTGCTGCGCAAGGACGCCGACCACTCCATCAACAGGCTGCGGCTGCGCAAGCTGTAGGCGGCTCCGCCGCTCGTGCGCGGTTTCCGGGTCTTGGGACCCGCTGACCGCGCACGAGTGCGGAAGTGCCAGGGCAGGTCTCCCGATCCCTCTCGGATGCACCTGCCGAATCGATCGTCGCCCGGCAAGCCCCAGGAGTCGCTCCGCGGGCTCCGCTCCTGCGCGGAGGAGAAGCAGATACCGCGGTTGTATCTGCGCCGACGACAACGCAGCAGGGCGGCGATCGAACGGCAGGGGCGCCGACCGGGGATTGGGAGAGATGCCCTACGTCCCGAAGCGGCGGTGCCGGGCGGCGTAGTCGCGGAGCGCGCGGAGGAAGTCGACGCGGCGGAACTCCGGCCAGTACGCCTCCGTGAACCAGATCTCCGAGTACGCGCTCTGCCAGAGCAGGAACCCGGACAGCCGCTGCTCCCCGGACGTGCGGATCACCAGGTCCGGGTCGGGCTGGCCGGACGTGTACAGGTGCCCGTCGATGGCCTCGACGCTGATCGCGTCGACCAGCGCGGCGCCCTCGAGACCCTCGTCCTGTTTCTGCGCGACCAGTGAGCGGACCGCATCGGCGATCTCCTGCCTGCCCCCGTACCCGACCGCGACGTTGACGTGGGTACCCGTCCGTCCGGCGGTGCGGTCGGCGGCCTCCCGCAGCCGGCGAGCGGAGTCCTCCGGCAGGAGGTCGAGGGTGCCGACGATCTTCACGGACCAGTTCTGGTCCGGTCCGGAGATCTCCTCGACGACGTCGGTGATGATCTCGATGAGGGTGTCGAGTTCCTCGGGGTCGCGGCGCAGGTTCTCGGTGGAGAGCAGGTAGATCGTCGCCATCTCGATGCCGGCCTCGTCACACCAGGTGAGCAGTTCGGCGATCTTGAGCGCGCCCATGCGGTGGCCGTGCGCGACGTCGGTGAATCCGTTCTCCCGCGCCCAGCGGCGGTTTCCGTCACACATCACCGCGACATGGCGAGGACGCTGCATCCCGTCGAGCTGCCCGGTGAGGCGCCGCTCGTAGAGGCTGTACAGCAGGTCGGAGGGCTTCACCTGGACATCACCACGGGAGGTCACATTACGCCCGCGCACCTCCACCGCGTCAGGCACCGGCGCTCTCGGCCACTCCCCGGCCGTCGACGGCCCGTCCGCCCGGCCGACCGCGGGGTACAGTGACCGAAAACCACAACCTACGGTTCCGTAGGTTGTGAGATCCGAGCCCTGGGAGACGCCAGATGACCGCCCTGGACGAACCACTCATCCCGGTCAAACCACGGCTGCGCGGATGGATCCACCTGTGGGCCTTCGTCGTGGCCGTCGTCGCGGGTGCAGCGCTCGTCGTCTCGGCCTTCACGGTGTCCACTCGGGCGGGCGTCGCGACCGCCGTCTACGCCGCGACCGTGTGCGGCGTGTTCGGTGTGAGCGCCGCCTACCACCGCATCCACTGGCCGACGGCGCGCTCACGCACCTGGATGAAGCGCGCCGACCACTCGATGATCTTCGTGTTCATCGCCGGCAGCTACACACCCTTCGCGACCCTCGCGCTCCCGACGGCCACCGGACGAACGCTGCTGACGGTCGTGTGGTCGGGTGCAGTCGCCGGGGTCGCGCTGAAGATGTTGTGGCCCACCGCACCTCGATGGGTCGGCGTGCCTCTCTATCTGCTGCTGGGCTGGGCCCTCGTACCCGTTGCGGGGGATCTGGTCGAGCAGGTCGGCTGGCTACCGCTGATCCTGCTGGCGGTCGGTGGCGTGCTCTACAGCGTCGGCGGGGTCCTGTACGCGGCGCGGTGGCCGAACCCGTGGCCCGAGACGTTCGGGCACCACGAGTTCTTCCACGCCGGCACCGTGATCGCCGCCGTCTGCCACTACCTCGCGGTGTGGCTGGTGCTGCTCGCCTGACTCTTCCGGCCGACTCGGTCGACGAGTGTCGCGAGCTGCGAGCCCAGCTCGGCCGCCCCCGCGGGCAGCACCTCGACGACGTCGTCGGCGCGGTTGACCAGATAGCGGCCGTCCGCGACGTCGATCCACTGGAACACGCCACCGTCGTCGGTGGGGCGCCAGTCGACCGCGGGACCGGGGTGAACCCCTATCTCGCCGATACCCAGCCTGCGCTGCGCGAAGAAGGCCCGCACGTCGTCCGGCGTGCCCCGGCCGGCGACCGGGCGCATCAGCGAACCGTTGCCACGCTCCGGTTCGGCGACGAGCCGACGCCCCGTCCCGCGGTCCGCCGACGGCAGCGCCGCGATCACCGCGTTCGACACCCGAGTACGCGGCACCACGGCGATCCGTACGTCGCCACCGCTGTCGACGTCCGCGCCGGGCAATTGGCGGACGACGACGGCGCTACCGCCGCGGAGGCCGGCGTGCACCCGGGTCACGGAGGTGAGTCCGGCGCCGGTGAAGGCGCACACCTCGACCCGCAGCTCGGGTTCGAGCAGCGCCGACATCGCACCCTGCAGCGTCCCGTCCACGCCCGAGCGGAGGGACTGCGCGGCACCCCCCCGCGCGCGCTGCTCGGCGTCCGCCGACTCCGCCGAACTGCGGTACGCCATCGGGTACGGGAGCCTGTCACGACCGAACAGGCGCCACAGAACGTCGAATTCCATTGCCGAGAAACACCACTCGGCAGCGGGCCGGCCGGTCATGCGCCGAACACCGGAGGAGCGACGAGCGGCAGGCTGCCCACGAGCTCGTTGCCGTTGTCGGCGTTCACCAGGTACCCGGGCGTGGTGTGCTCGGTGTCGTCGTCGCCCCCGCCGCCTCCACGCGCCGCCGGTGGCGCCATGCCCATGCCGGGTGCACCCGCCCTGCCCGCGGCCCCCGCGGAGGGAGCTGCGGACGCGCCCACACCCGCCGCCGCGCCACCACCGGTGACAGCGAACCCGCCCGGGACGCCACCCGATCCGGACCCGCCGCCGAATCCTCCTGCACCGTAACCGCTTCCTCCCGCTCCGGACCCCGAACCGGCACCGTACCCGGAGCCGGCCGACGACCCGTGGGCACCAGCGGGTCCCGCCGCGTTGCCGCTCGCCGAGGCCGGCGTCGTCCATGCGTTGTCCACTGCGCTCGACGCGGGATTCACCTGGGCGTCGGAGTAGCCATCTGTACCTGTCGACTGATCGAACGCACCGCGGTTCGCAGTGTCGGCCGCGATGTCACCCGCTCCGTCACCGCTCGTCTGATCACCGTCGCTCGTCTGATCACCGTCGCCCGTCGAGGTCCCGTTCCCGTCGACTCCCGGCGGCGTGGTGCCGTCCTCGGCGCTCCAGCCACCACCGCCACCGCCGCCGCCGCTGCCGCTGTCGTCCTGAGGGGTGACGGAAGCCGGATCCCATGTCCGGGCGCGCTCGAACTGGACGCCGGACCATCCGGCGTCGGTCTGGAGGGCCGTCGGGGCGTACACACCTTTCAGGACGAGGAGTGCCGCTTCACGCAGCTCGTTCCGTTCGTGCATCTCGTCCTTCAACAGCCACGACAACGGGTTGAGTCCGCTCAGGATGCTCGGCTGATCGGTCGTCGGTGGCATCTTGCGCTGGGCCTCGTGGAAACCGATCTGAGCCTCTGCCAGCTGACGGGCAACGTCGACCGCCTCGTCCGAGAGTCTCCCGAGATCGGTGGACGCGGCACCGACACGCGCCGACGCCGCCTCCGCCGCGGACCCCTCCCAGCCGGATCCGATCGCGGATGCGATTGTCGTACGGAACGTTTCGACCGCCGGTGCGATCCTCTCGGCGACGCCCGACCACGCCCGTGCGCTCGCGTCGATCGCCTCAGCGGAGATCGCGTCCGTCCGCGTCAGCATCTCCTCGTGGGTCATGGCATCGAAGTTGTCCATGACGAGTGTCGGGACCGGACAGGTATCTGTGCGGATGCCCAGCGCCTCACGCTGCGCATCGGCGTCGTCGGTCGCTTGGCGCTGATCGGCCCAGTTCGTCGCATCGGATCCGGCGACCTGCCGCGTGAATGCGCCAAGCGGGTTGTCGGCGGTGACGAGGTCCGCCGCTGCATCTGCGACCGGATCGACGACGTACTCGTTCCAGGCGTCCGAGAGAACCCCCATGCCGCTACACCCCTTCGCTCGTCGGTCGACCCACACGGCAACGCCGCATCACAACTGCTCCCCGTCACGACAACACTCCACTCACACACTCAGACGCAGCGCAGTGCCTTTCGGTTCCACCGGCCGATCACAGGGAATCCCCCACCGCCGCCAACCGGGCCGCATTCGCCTCCTCGGCCTCCCGATACGCCCGACCAGCAGCCTCGAACAGATCCCGCATCTGCTTGACGACTTCGATGTGACTCAGCAGTGCCACACGAAGTGACCCCTCGGGTCCATTCGCCAACTTCTCGAACTTGACCGCAAGTTCCTCACCAACCGAGAAAGCCCCAAATCGAGGTCTCCACTGGCCGCTATTGAACTCAGCACCCAACGCATCCAGTTCCGCGAGAAGAGCATCGCACGCCCCGATGCACCGCTCGGCAACTCCTTCATCCAACCTCAGTGCACCATCAGTCACAGCCTGACTCAACGAACCCGGCTGTCCAGCATCAAGAATCTCCCCCACGATGTTCCCCTTACACAGAGTTGGTCAGATCCGTTTCAGCTCATGCACTTTACGAAGGGAGGTACGGAACCAGGCCCACCGCCCGGTCCGACAACGACAAACAGAGATCGCCCGGATCGGAGTTGGACAGCTTCGCGTCCAGCCGAAGCATCGTCACACCCTGAGCACTGCCGAACGCCAGGATGCACGACTCCTCCACCGTGTCGTACAGCCTGCGGTGCTGGACCGCGAGCCGTCCCGCCACCTCCACGTCTCGATGATCGATGGTCAGCGAATCTGCCCGAACGCCGTCTAGCGTCATATCTGTGCCGGCGATCATCAGATACACGCCATCACCCTCGACGGTGCAAATCGTCCACCCCAAAGTCCCGGACTCCTCGTCGGGAGCCTTCTTCGTGGGATCGAGGCCCGCAGCGGCCAGCGCTTCATCAGGGATACCGACGCACCCATCGAAGGGCCCGCTCCCCGCGGACGCACTCTCCGGAGCACCCACAGCTTCACCACTCACGGTCTCGGTGCCACACCCGACCAACAACACCGACGTAAACACGAATCCCGCGACCACACCCCGCACCGAACACCCCCGATTACGCCGAATTTCCAACCCACTCACTGTGACCCGCCCGCCGCCGCCAGCCGGGCCGCGTTCGCCTCCTCGGCCTCCCGGTACGCCCGTCCCGCCGCCTCGAACAGATCCCGCATCTTCGTCACAGCCTCGATGTGACTGCGCAAGGCCACACGCAACGACCCGTCCGGTCCCACCGCCAACTGCTCGAACTTGTCCGCCAGCTCCTCACCGGCGGCAAAGGCACCGAACTGCGGCCGCCACTGCCGGTAGCCGAGTTGATCGTCCACCTCGGCCAACTCGGTTATCAACGCATTGCACGCCTCGACGCACCGCTCGGCCGTCCCCTCCTCCAGCCTCAGATTTCCGGACTCCACCGACCGCGCCAGCTCACCCAACGCCCCGGCATCAACGACATCCCCCACGACCGATCACTCCCCCGAAGAAATCATCAAAACCGGCAACGCCACTGAACCCTCACGCCGGAATGAACGGAACAAGATGCACCGCACGCTCCGACAGCGACCCACACATGTCCGGCTTCTCAGGATTGGACACCTTTCGTTCAAGCCGAAGCATCATCACGCCTTCCGAAGTGTCGAACGCCAGAATGCACGAATCCTCGATGGCGGTCGCCCGTCTCCGATGCTGCACCGCGATCCGGCCGGCGACCGAAACATCCACCTGATCAGTGATCCCCCTATCCGACCGCACCTCGTCCATCGTCATGTTCGTGAGAGCAGTCATCAGGGATACGCCGTCGCCTGAGATGATGCAGCCCGCCCACCCCTCGTGCTCCTCGTCAGGCGCCATCTTCTTGGACGGGTCGAAACCGGCCGCCACCAGCGCCTCGTCCGGCAGGACGGCGCACCCGTCGACTGGCCCACTCCCCGCGGACGCACTTCCCGAAGCCCCCACAGCCTCACCACTCACGGTCTCGGTGCCACACCCCACCAACAGCACCGACGCCAACGCGAATCCCGCGACCACACCCCGCACCGAACACCCCCGACGAAGACAACAGTGCGCTCACCTTACGCAAGGGCACCGGACGGCCGCGTGCTGCTACCGGGCGAGCGCCTCCGCCAACGCGTCGACGTTCGTCACCGGCCGATCGCAGACGACGCCACGGCACACGTAGGCCGCGGATGCGCCGTCGACGAGCGGTCGATCGGCCAGCAGTGGAGCAGAATCGGGCGCGCCTCCGACGACGACAACTCCGCCGGGCGCGATCCTGCGCGCCTCGTCGAGCAGATCCGACGACCCGTCGGTCGCGACCGCCACCTGGATCGGGCCCCGGACGGCAGCCTCTGCGACCGCGAGCCAGTGCCCCGCCGACCTTGGAACACGCTGCAGCAGAATGGTTCCCCGATCGATCGTCGCGGACGCGGCGGTGCCGTACCGTCCGGCCTCCGCCGGGCCCGACAGCACCGACGCGAGCAGCAGCGCCTCCGCCATCGAGGACGCACCTGACGGCGTCGCACCGTCCACGGGGTCACGGGGCCGCGCGATCAGCGTCTCCGCGTCGTCGGCTGTGTCGAACCAGCAGCCCGGCTCGGACTCGTCCGCAAAGTGTTCCAGGGCCGCGTCGAGAATCTGCTGTGCGCGAGCAAGCCAGTCGACGTCGCCGGTCACCTGATGCAGGGTGAGCAGTCCGGTGGCCAGCGCCGCGTGGTCGTCGAGGACGGCGGCCGCGTCACCGACGACCGACCCCAGCGACGCCCGCCGGAGGCGGCCGTCCACCAGGTGCTCGTCGAGCAGCGACCGTGCGCAACGCGCTGCGGCGTCGATCCACTCCGGGCGGCCCAGGCCGGCGCCGGCCTCGGCGAGCGCCGTGATCGCCAGGCCGTTCCAGGCCGTGACCACCTTGTCGTCACGGGCAGGCTGTGGCCGGGTCGACCGCGCGTCGAACAGTCTGCGGCGTACCGATTCCCAGCGCGACCAGTCGTCGGGGTCCGCCGGGAGTTGCAGCACCGACGTCCCGGCCTCGAAGGTCCCGGCGGAGCTCACCGCCAACAGCCCGGCCGCCCACACGCCGTCCTCGAATCCGAGCACCTCGATCAGCTGATCGGGAGTCCACGCGTAGGTCAGCCCCTCGACGCCCTCGGTGTCGGCGTCGAGAGCGGACGCGAAACAACCTGTGGCGGTGCGCAGATCACGCAGCAGGAACTCGGCGGTCGCCTCCGTGACCCGCAGCGCCAGGTCCGATCCGGTGCGCCGGGCCAGGTGCGCGTAGACGCGCAGCAACTGGGCGTTGTCGTAGAGCATCTTCTCGAAGTGCGGCACCACCCAGTCGGCGTCGACGGAGTAGCGCGCGAAGCCGCCACCCAACTGGTCGAAGAGGCCGCCCCGCGCCATCGCCTCGGCGGTCCGGGTCACCGAGTCGAGGACCATCGCCGAACCGGTCCGCTCGTGACTGCGGAGCATGCCCTCCAGCAGCGCCGACGGCGGGAACTTCGGTGCCCCGCCGAATCCGCCGCGCTCGACGTCCTCGTCCGCACGCACCGCGGCAACCGCCGCGTCGAGGAGTGCGTCGTCGAGAGGCACCGCTCCCGCGGGCAACGCACCGCCGGCGCGGCGGAGTTCGGTGGTGATCGACGCGGACGCCTGCAACACGTCCTCGCGGCGGGCCCGCCAGGTATCGTCGATCGCCTCGAGCAACTGTGTGAAGGACGGCATGCCGCCACGCGGCGACGGCGGAAAGTACGTGCCGCAGTAGAACGGTTCCCCGTCCGGGGTGAGGAAGCAGGTCATCGGCCAGCCGCCCTGCCCCGTCATCGCGACCGTCGCGTTCATGTAGATCGCGTCCAGGTCGGGACGTTCCTCACGGTCGACCTTGATGCACACGAAGTGCTCGTTCATCACCGCGGCGGTCGCCGCGTCCTCGAACGACTCGTGCGCCATGACGTGACACCAGTGGCAGGCCGCGTACCCGATGGACAGCAGCACCGGCACGTCGCGTTCGCGCGCCCACTCCAGCGCGTCGGCACCCCACTGCTGCCAGTGCACAGGGTTGTCCGCGTGCTGCCGCAGGTACGGGCTCGTCGCCTCGCCGAGGGCGTTCCGGTGCCGCGTCGCCACGCCTAGCCCGACGTCTGGGTCGGCGGCGTGGACGGCTTCGTCGCCGTCGTCGTGGCCTCGGAGCCGGCGGGCGGCAGTGCGCCGCCGCGGTCGGTGCCCTCGTCTGCCGCCTGGTCCGCTTCGGGATGCTCGGGTTCGAACGTGTCGGGCAGCTTCCGCAACTGCTTGTTCATCGACCGGATCAACAGCACGGTCCCGACGAGCAGCACGACGATGATCAGCAACCCGACCGGTGACGCCTTACCGAACTCGGGCCCGGTCGGGGTGCCCTGGGTCTGCGCCAGCAACGCGACCGTCGCGCCTGCCAGATTCACTGCTCCTCCTCCTGACGTCCCGCGGCCACACCGACGTGGTCGATGCCGGCGAACAGGTCGTTCTCCGGGATCGCGGTGGTGACGCGGGTCTTGGCCAACTCGAACTCCTCGGTCGGCCAGATCTTCTGCTGAATGTCGCGGGGCACGGCGAAGAACGATCCGTTCGGGTCGATCTGCGTCGCATGGGCGCGCAGCGCGTCGTCCCGCTGCGCGAAGTGGTCTCCGCAGGTGATCTGGGTGGTGACACGAGCCATCAGGTCACCCTGCTCGGTCTTCCACTTCTTGAGCCACTCCGCCATCGGGAACTCCTCACCGCGGCGGTCGTACTCCTCCTGGAACAGTTGGAGACGCTTCCGGATGAACCCGTGCGAGTAGTACAGCTTCAGCACCTCCCACGGCTCGCCCGTGTCGGGGAACCGATCGGGGTCCGCGGCCGCCTCGTAGGCCGCCACCGACACCTCGTGGCAGCGGATGTGATCGGGGTGCGGGTACCCGCCGTTCTCGTCGTAGGTGGTCATCACGTGTGGACGGAATTCACGGATCACGCGGACGAGCGCCTCCGTGGACTCCTCGAGTGGCACCAGCGCGAAGCAGCCCTCGGGCAGCGGCGGCTTCGGGTCGCCCTCCGGCAGCCCCGAGTCGACGAAACCGAGCCAGGTCTGCTGGACGCCGAGGATCCGAGCCGCCTCGGCCATCTCCTCCTTGCGGACCTCGCTGATCCTGTCGCGGACGCCGGGGACGTCCATCGCCGGGTTGAGGATGTCGCCACGCTCACCGCCGGTGAGGGTGACCACGAGCACCTCGTTCCCCTCGGCTGAGTAGCGGGCCATCGTCGCCGCGCCCTTGCTGGACTCGTCGTCGGGATGGGCGTGCACGGCCATGAGACGCAATCCGCTCACAGTCTTCCTTCACCTCAGCTTCGCCTGGAACCTACGTGTGGCTGCCGTCCACCTGCCGCGCCGACCGTGCGGGAGGCGTCCGTGTCCTTCCCCTATAGTTCCACCCGACACCTCCAGCGTCACCGTGACCCTGCTCGGATCACCACGCGGAGGGCACCCAGCCGGGCACGACGAGCTCGCCCGGACCGCTGCACGAGAGTCGAGCGCATGACCGAGACGACCCCCTCCGATCGCTATCCGATGCCCAAGGGCAGTGTCCGCGGGTCCCGGATCACGGCGATCGTCCTCACCATCGGAGTCGTTCTCCTCGGCATTGCCATCGCCTGGCTCGCCTACAACAGGTTCGCGGCCAAGGACATCAAGTTCGACGTGCTCCAGTACTCGAACGTGGACGACGAGACCATCGCGATCAGCTTCACCGTCACCCGCGAAGACCCCACGGAAGCGGCTCTGTGCATCGTGCAGGCGAAGTCCGTGGATCGTTCCGAGGTTGGTCGTCGTGAGGTCGTCGTGCAACCGTCGGAGCACGACACGGTCCAGATCGACACCCAGATCAAGACGTCGCAACGAGCTGCGATGGCCGACTTGTACGGATGCGGCTCCGACGTCCCGACCTATCTCACCGTCAACTGACATCGCGGCACGCCGCGCCGCGGCGCCGACCTGGATCTTCGCTGGAAAATCCCAGCTCGTGCTAGACTCGCCGGATACACGGTTCCGCGTTGGAGCCGTGTATTGCTGCATTTGCATCTGGACGTGCGGTTGCACGCGCACCCGGACGCAGGCGGCCTGCTGCACACACGCGGCCAGGCGCGCGCCCGCCACACGGTGGGCCGACCGGGGGATTCACCATCCGGGGGACAACGCGCCCAACCGCAGCCGACCACCGGAATGGGTGGTCCGTCCAGGGGACCGTGAGGTTCCGACTACGAGGAGTGATCGAGCATGACCGAGACCCAGGTGACCTGGCTGACCCAGGAGTCACACGACCGGCTCAAGAGCGAACTCGACCAGCTCATTGCCAATCGTCCGGTCATCGCGGCCGAGATCAACGAGCGTCGCGAGGAAGGCGACCTCAAGGAGAACGGTGGCTACCACGCCGCCCGTGAGGAGCAGGGCCAGCAGGAGGCGCGCATCCGCCAGCTGCAGGAACTCCTCAACAGCGCCAAGGTCGGCGAGGCCCCCACGCAGTCCGGCGTCGCGCTGCCCGGTTCGGTCGTCAAGGTGTACTACGACGGTGACGAGACCGACACCGAGACGTTCCTCATCGCCACCCGCGAAGAGGGCGCCCGCAACGACAAGCTCGAGGTCTACTCCCCCAGCTCCCCGCTCGGCGGCGCGCTCATCGACGCGAAGGTCGGCGAGACCCGCGAGTACGTCCTGCCCAACGGCAAGACGATGAAGGTCACCCTGATCAGCGCGGAGCCGTACCACGCCTGACGGCCCAGACGATCCCCCCGGAACCCCGGTTCGCGCACCAGCGCGGGCCGGGGTTTCGTCGTTCCGGTGGGGCAGCCACCCCCTGCGAGACTGCCCCACCAGAACGGGACCAGCGACGCTCCCCTCCCCGGACGGGCGTTCAGCTGTTCCCACCAATTCAGACGCACCGACTGCTGAATAGGTTCCGGCGGTCCTGAAGGAATTACGAAACTTGGGCTGCCGGGCTCGAATGGCGTCAACCCCGCCTGCTGGCCCGCCGCCGATCGGCCGAGGACTGCCCCTGCGCCTCTGGACACGCGAGATGGGCGGTTCGCCGCTAATGGCGTACGTAGCGAGTGGACCCGCGGTAGAGCGCCGGTTTGGCGAGCACCTTCACAACTCGGCCGAGTGCGGACTGGACCGAAGATCCGTGGGTTCGAGCCAGTGGACGAAGGCGCGCCACCGCGCAACCACGTGTCGGTGGACGAGTCCGGGCACCATCACCGCCGCGAAGAAGGGGACAGCGATGAGCCCCAGGACCGTGAAGAATGCCGGCACGACAACACGGGCCACCTGCTCCGACGCGGGTGCATCCAGGGTGGTCGCCCACGCGACGACCAGGAATCCGATCGACAACGCGACAGCCCAGAATCGTATGTGCGGGCCCCCGAAAACGATCGCGATCGCCCACCCGAGATAGAACAGTGCAACGACGCCATACAAGAGCGCGAATTCCCGCGCCAGCCAGAGTCGCTCATCCGCCGCCACGTCTGCCATGACGTCAGACTCCCGGGCCATGAGGACGAACGCCCCGACCAGCATTGTCGCGGAGGCAAGCCCGCATGCTGCCTCGATGGTTTTCCCGAGCCTGTCGAGCTTCTTGAACGGCAACGCCGAGAGCACTTTCGACAGGCTCGTGGCGAACAGCTGACATCCCGTGATCATCGCGAGATAGGGCACCAGAAGCCCCCAGTTTTCCTTCATCTCTCCCCCTTGGGCACCGACGCGTCGGCCGCTGTGGCCCGCGTCGAATGCGTGGGAGTTTGGTAACACGCAGGACCGACATCGCCCGGGGTCGCGCGACCCAGGTTCCTGTTGATCTCAACGGTGAGTCGCACTGCACGGACCTCAGCCGGCGCGACCTCGACTTTGGTCGTTCTCGGCTCGGATGTACGTCAACCGCCGGAGGCGCTGGTCCACCCGGCCAGCGTCTCCGCGATCGCGTCGAGCTCGAGATTCCCGGTGGATGCCTCGATGACAAGGTTGTAGGCGTCGTCCTCCGGGGCATCGAGGTGCCTGCCATTGAGGGAGTAGAAGACGTACGCGGCCACCCAGCACAGTCGTTTGTTGCCGTCGACGAGGGCATGATTGCGGACGATCGACTGCAGCAGCGCCGCGGCCTTGGCGTGCACCCCGACGTAGGCGTCGTCGCCGAACACCGTCACCGCCGGGCGGTGGGCGGCGGCATCGAGCAGGCCGATGTCGCGCACCTGTAGACCACCAAGTTCCTCACACAGGGCGACGAGGTCCTCGGTGGTCAGGTACCGGGTCACTTCGACAGCCGGTCGAGCAGCGGCCCGTACTCGGCGATCGCGGCACGTGCGGCGCGCCGCACGTCGCTGTCCTGGTTCAATCGCGCGGCGCGGTCGGTGATCGCCCGGATCACCGCTTCCTGCTTGCTGACATTCTCAGCTCGTGCCAGCTCACTCAGCAACAGGTCCTGCTCGTCGGTCAGTCGCAGCGTCATGCTCACGTAGACCATGATACCGACCTGATACCACAGATGCGATCGCACAGGACAGCTAGGCAGCCCGCGCCAGTCGCCGCTCTCCGACGATCCCGAACGCACGCCGCGGCTGCTCCCGCTGCAGCGGGAGTGAACTACAGCCAACGGGTCGCCGAAGTCCAGCAGACGTGCGCGGCGACCGTCGCAGGTCGTTCTGCTACGGTCGTCGATGTTCTGACACGGGGTGCTCCGCGAACGCGGGGCTGAGATGAGACCCGAGAACCTGTCCAGGTAATGCTGACGAAGGGATGTCATGTCTACGACGCATGCGCTCACACCGATATCCGGTGGATTCACCGACCACCTCTGGGCCGAGACGAAGGCCCTGCGGGTCGCGATCGACGACCTCGAGTTCCTGCACCGCCTCGGTGACGGCACGCTGCCGCTCGAGGTGTTCCGCACCTACATCGAGCAGGATTCGCTGTACCTGGCGGGCTACGCGAAGGCGCTCGCGCTCCTCGCCGCCCGCGCTCCCGAGCCGCAGGCCGCGGCATTCTGGGCGAACTCCGCGGCCAACGCCGCCGCCGTCGAGTCCGCACTGCACGAGGAACTGCTCGGCGTGCTGCCTCCCCGTGTGGACGCGCCGGAGCACTCCGCCGCGTGCCTCGGGTACGTCTCCTACCTGATCGCCGCCGCAGCGACCGAGCCGTACTCGGTCGCCGCCGCCGCCGCGTTGCCGTGCTTCTGGATCTACGCCGAGGTCGGACGAACCCTCGCCGCAAGCGCGGCGAAGGTGCTCGCCGCCGACCCCGACCACCCGTACGCCAAGTGGGTGACCACCTATGACGCACCCGAGTTCCAGGAGTCCGCGGCCCAGGCGCGAGCGCTGGTGGACGCCGCGGCCGAGGGCGTGAGCGAGCGCGAGCGCGCCGACATGCTCACCGCGTTCACCGTCGCCACCCGGTACGAACTCATGTTCTGGGACACCGCCCTGAACCCGCAGCCCTGGCCCGCACCGTGAGCGCCCGGATCCGCCGTGCCGTCACCGGGATCGCCGCTGCCGCTCTCGCGCTGACCGCCGTCACCGCGTGCAGCTCGGACTCCGGTTCCGACGACACCATCCGCTTCGCACTCGACTGGACCCCGAACACCAACCACACGGGCCTGTTCGTCGCGCTGCAGCGCGGGTACTTCGCCGACGCCGGGCTCGACGTCGAGGTCCTGCCGTACAACAACACCGCCGTGGACACCGTCGTCGACGCTGGCAACGCGGAGTTCGGGATCAGCACCCACAACTCGTCGACGTTCTCCCGCGCGTCGGGGGCGCACACGATCTCCGTGCTCGCTCCGCTGCAGCGGTGGGCGACCGGTATCGGTGTCCGCGCCGACCGCGCCGACATCGCGAGCCCGAAGGACCTCGACGGGAAGACGTACGCCGGGTTCGGCGATCCCGGCGAGAAGGAAACCCTGCAACAGGTGATCCGCAACGACGGGGGCACCGGCGACTACGACTCCGTCACCCTCGGCACGTCCGCCTACGAGGCCGTGTACTCGGGCGAGGCCGACTTCACCGTCTCGTACCTGGCGTGGGAGGGCATCGAGGCCGACCACCACGGCACCCCGATGAAGTACTTCGACTACACCGACTACGGCTTCCCGGAGGCGTACGCCATCGTCGTCGACGCCAACGAGGACTGGATCGAGGCGAACCCGGAGCAGGCGACGAAGTTCGTGCAGGCCCTGCAACGCGGCTACCAGGCGGCAGCGGACGATCCCGACGCGGCCGCGCAGGACCTCATCGACGCCAACCCCGGCGCCTTCAACGACGAGAAGCTGGTGTTCGAGAGCCAGCAGATGCTCGCCGACCAGTACATGCGCGGCGCCGACGGTACGGTCGGGGGGCAGACGCTGGAGCAATGGGCGGGCAACTCCGGCTTCCTGTACCGCAGCGGGCTGCTCACCGGTCCGGACGGCTCGCCGCTGACCACCGAGCCCGACTGGTCGACGTACTTCACCAATGAGTACCTCGGTACCCCGTAGCGGGGAACGAACTGCTGTGCGAGACAACACGACCCCTGCTGCCGGCGCCCGTCGCCCGGCGGCGGGGGTCCGTCGCATCATCCCCGCGCTCGTCGCAGTGGCGGTCCTCGTGGCGATCTGGCAGATCTACGTCGACGTCAGCGGAATCCGCCCACAACTGCTGCCGTCGCCGATGCGCGTCGTCGAGCAGGGCTGGGCGCACCGCGACGAGATCGGGACGCACGCCGCCGCGACCCTGCAGGTGACACTGATCGGGTTCGGGGTGTCACTGATCCTGGCGTGGGCGCTCGCGATCGTCGTCGACTTCTCCCCCACGCTGCGGCGCGCGTTCGTGCCGCTGTTCGTCGCGTCCCAGACCCTGCCGATCATCGCGATCGCGCCCCTGATGATCATCTGGTTCGGCTTCGGACTGCTACCGAAGGTCCTGGTCATCGCGCTGGTGACGTTCTTCCCGATGGCGATCGGCTTGATCGAAGGATTCGCCGCCGCCGACCGCGAGGCCGGCGCACTGCTGCGCAGCATGGGCGCCACGAAGCGGCAGGTGTTCCGGTACGTGCGCCTGCCGTCCGCGCTGCCGCGGTTCTTCACCGCGCTGCGCATCGGCATCACCTACGCCGTGGTCGGGGCGGTGTTCGCCGAGTACGTCGGCGCAAGCCAGGGCCTCGGGATCTACATGAACCTGCAGAAGAACTCGTTCCGCACCGACCTGGTGCTGGCGGCCGTCCTCGTCACCGCCCTCGTCAGCATCACCCTGTACCTGCTGACGTTCGCGGTCGAACGGGTCGTCGCACCGTGGGCCCGCGCCGAGAACAGGAGCAGCCGTGACTGACATCCCGAGCCGACTCGTCGTCGACTGCCTCACCAAATCGTTCCCACAGCCCGGACGCGGTCGACCCGACCGACAGGTCCTGGACGGGGTGTCGTTCACCGCCGAACCCGGCGAGTTCGTCGCCGTCATCGGGCCCAGCGGCTGCGGGAAGAGCACCGTCTTCACCATGCTCGCCGGGCTCGACACCCCCGATTCGGGCAGCGTCCGCGTCGGTGACGACCCCGCCACCGCCGGCCACTGCGCGTACATGCCGCAGAAGGACCTGCTCTTCCCGTGGCGCAGCGTCCTCGACAACACGGCACTCGGCCTCGAAGTGCAGGGCCTGTCGAAACAGGAAGCGCGGCAGCGTGCCCGCGAACTCTTCCCGACGTTCGGCCTCTCCGGATTCGAGGATGCCCGGCCGTCACAACTGTCCGGCGGCATGCGTCAGCGGGCCGCGCTGCTGCGGACCGTCGTCCAGAACCGAGACCTGCTGCTGCTCGACGAACCCTTCGGAGCCCTCGACTCCCTGACCCGCACCGAGATGCAGTCGTGGCTGCAGTCGGTGTGGCAGCGCTACCGGTGGACGGCGCTGATGATCACCCACGACATCCGCGAGGCCGTGTTCCTCTCCGACCGGGTGATCGTGCTGTCCGCCAGGCCTGCGACCGTGGTCCGGGAGGTGCGTGTGGACCTGCCCCGACCGCGGGAACTGTCGTTGGTCACCGCGCCGGAGTTCGTCGCGCTGGAACAGGAACTTCTCGAAGTGCTGCACGAGGAGTCACGCCGAGCGTTGGCCGAGCAGGACACCGAACATCGCCGTCCCTGACGAGCAGCACGTCCGACATCGCCGTGCCTGACGAGCAGCACGTCCAGCCTGGCTGCGGCTGAGGCGCTCAGTCGGCCGAGAGGGACTCGACGAGAGCGATCGGATCGACCGGGTCCGCGGCCAGGGCGGCCAGCACGTCGTCGCGCCGGTCCGCCGGAACGGGCTCCGCGCCGCCGATGATCTGGACGGTGCTTCCGGTGAGGACGACACGCGCCGCGAACAGATCGCCGACGGTCACCCCGTCCGGTACCACGACGTCCGCGTCGTCGCCGGTCCGCACGTCACGCAGGGTTGCCGACTCCCCGTTCACCGCAACCACCTCGTGCACCGACCGACTCACCAGCAGCCATCGGGCAGCGAGTTCGACCTCGTCGTCGGGCAGCAGTCGGCCGCGGCGGCTGAGGAAGTGCTCGAACATGCCGCCCTCGAACAACACGGTGTCGAGCGCCAGGGCGTCGGCATCCTCGGACTCCACATCGCCGCGGTGGGTGGCGCGCAGTTCGGCCAGCAGCAGGACCTGGTCGAACAGCGACGTCGACTGCACGAACAGACGCGCCTTCTCGTACAACCAGTGCGCACGCTCGTCGAGCGTCGAGTCGGACTTGCCGAGGTGGCACACCTTGTACTTCCGGCCCGACCCACACCAGCACTTGTCGTTGCGTCCCAGTTCGGGATGCTCCGCGGGGGCGAACCGCGTGAGCACCGCGTGCAAGCGTTCCGAATCTCCCCCCTCGATCCGGTTCAGCAGGTCGAGCCCGCGCTGTGCGTCGCCGCGGTCGGACGCGATCTGCGCCAGTTCGAACAACGCAGGGGTCCACTCCTCGTCCAACCCGACGGCGTCCTCGAAGTGCCGTTCCGCGATTGCGACATCGCCGAGCGAGTCGGCGGCCATGCCGGCCAGCCAGTGACCCGAGGCGCGGACCCGCCGAGGACCGTACCCGGCCAGCGCCTCCGCCACCGTGTACAGCGCGGGCAACTGCTCGTCCTCGTGGCCGTACGAGACGTCGAGTGCCGCCGCTGCCGCCGCCGGGTCCTCGAGCCCCGCGAGCCGGTCGGCTTCGCCCTCGAGGAGCTCCCGCGCCGCGTCCAGGTCCAGCTCGTCGTCGTGCACGGCCGCGACGAGCTGCACGAAGGCGAGCACCGCATCGACCTCGTCGGGATGCAGATCCGCCTCGCGGGCCACGAGCGCGACATGCCGGGCCAGGTGGTGGGCGTCGAAGTCGAATCCGCGGGCGGCGACGTAATCGCCCTCGCAGACGTAGCCGGCGTCGTCGACGAGATCGCCCAGTGGTCGGGTCGGTGTCGTGCACAGTGCCGGATCGTCGGCGAGCAGCTGCCAGACGACGGTTTCGAGATTGTCGGCGTTGTCGTCACCGATCAGCCGGTTCAGCGCGGCCGTCACGTCCGCGGCCGCGAGGTCACCGTCGACGCGCCGGACCGTGATCGCGCCGTCGCGCACCTCGACCGCGACGACGTCGCCGGCTTCGCAGCCGTCGAGATCGGCGGGATCGAACAGGAGCGCGGAGCCGTCCGGGAACTCGTCATCCGACACTCCGAGTTCGGCGATCTCGTCGGCGTCGTAGTCGGCGAACAGCGCCCGTGGCAGTTCCTCGTCGACCATCGCCAGCAACAGCACCGGCGCCAGGTCCGGTTCGGCGTCGATCAGGCCGGTTCGCACCTCGGGCGCGGTCAGCCGGTGGGTGAAGACGCGCCCCTCGAGCAGGGTGTCGAGGGCGACGCTGCGCCCGTCCGAGAGCAGACCCACCGAGAGCTCGTCGATCATCTCGACGTAGCCGACCATCTCCTCCGCAGTGCCGTGACCACCCGCGACGAGCAGGTCCGCCCATGCCTCGGACGTCAACGGTCCGTGCTCGCGAAGCGCCCACAACGCGGCATCGAGGATCGGGTCGTGGTTCTCGGGATCGGCGCTCACTCCCTGATCCTAGGCCGGACCTGCGCGCGTTTTCGGTAGCTCCCACTACCGAGAACGCGCACGGGTGCCGCAGGCGCTAGATGATGCGGCGAGCCTTCATGCCGTCGAACACGGGGCCGACGCGGACGACGTCACCGGTCTGCGGCGCGTGCACCATCTGTCCGTTGCCGATGTAGATCGCGACGTGACCGGGGCCGCCCGCCTGCCAGTTGCCGAACAGCAGGTCACCGGGCCGGGCCTCGGTCATCGGGATCTCGGTGCCGATGTTCCACTGCGTCTCCGACGTGCGCGGCAACACCAGGGTGTCGCCGGTCGCGGCGTACATCGCGTACGACGTCAGGCCGGAGCAGTCGAAGCCGCCACCGGACGGTCCGTTGATGTTGCCGCCACCCCACACGTACGGCAGGCCCAGGTATCCGAGCGCCGCCTCGACGACCTTGTTGCCGATGCTGCCGTCGGTGTTGCTGAGCGGCGCGAGGATCGCGGCGAACACCGGCTCGGAGTCGCGGATCTTCTTCACGTACGGCTTCGTCTGGTGTTCGTAGTCGTAGGCGCCGTTCGGCATCCCGCCTGCCCGCCGGACCGCGTCGACACCGGCGTTGTAGCCGGCGAGGGTGAGGTCGAGGGTGTCGCCGGTGACGACGCCCTGACGCTTCCACTCCTCGATCTGTCCGTACATGCTGCACAGCAGGTTGCCGGAGGCCATCACCGGATCCGCGACTCCGAGGACGTCGATCTTGCCGTCACCGTCCGCGTCCTTGCCCCACTTCTCCCAGGTCCCCGGCATGAACTGCCCGGGCCCCTTCGCGCCGGTGCGGGAGACGGGCGCGGTCGGACCGTAGCGGAAGCCGTTCTCCGCGTTGTACAGCGCGGCCAGGACCGGAGCCTTGATGCCGTCGCAGATCGCGCCCGCCTTGTTGAACCAGGGCACGAACACCGCAATCGAGCCGATCGGCGCGATGTTGCCACCGGGAAACGCCGCGTCGAACGAGTTGATCGCGCGGGACAGGTCACCGCCGAACGGGACGTCCGAGATGTCCGCTCCGTACACGTCCGACTTGGGCGACTCGGGCGTCGCAACAGGTGGCGGTTCGGGTGCCGGCGGCGGCTCCGGGGCAGGTGGAGCCGGTGGCAGGTACGGGTCGACGGCGTCGACGACGGCCTGCGAGGCGTCCTCGACGGCCTGCTGGGCCTGCGCCTGCATCTGCTCGGGCAGGAGGCCGATGACGTCGCTGACCTGCTGATCCACTGCAGGTGACGTGGCTTCGAACGATTGAATTGCTTGTGCAGCTTGCTCTTTGACCGGTGCGGGCAGATCGGACCCCTGTACCAATCCGCCCAGTGCCGTGGCAACGGCAACGATGACCGCTGTTGGGTCAACCGCCATGCGCATCCTCCTACGTCGACCGCGATGCGTGTGACGCTCGCCGCCCCCTGTGTGACTCGCATCACCGTATGACGGTTAACGCTGTGGTGCGCACTTTTCCGGCGAACTCTTAGACAGCCTTCAGGTTGCGCGCAACTCGCGGTACCACTAGGGGCACGGTAGGCACGATGGTGACGGAGAAGGTGTGCGACGCGCCGCCCGCGCACCTTTTCGGCTGTTCGGCCGATGCGCGGGCGACCGCGTCGATCAGCCCAGTGCCTGCTCCACGTCGGCGAGCAGGTCCGCGGCGTCCTCGATGCCGACGGACAGGCGCACCAGGTCCGCGGGAACCTCGAGCTCGGAACCGGCGGTCGACGCGTGCGTCATCGCACCCGGGTGCTCGATCAGCGACTCGACACCACCCAGCGACTCCGCCAGGGTGAAGATCTTCGTCCGGGAGCAGAAGTCGAGCGCTGCCTGCTCGCCGCCCTTGAGCCGCACCGACACCATGCCGCCGAAACGACGCATCTGCCGCGACGCGACCGCGTGACCGGGGTGCGAGGCGAGTCCCGGGTAGATCACCTGCTCGACGGCGGCGTGACCCGACAGCAGATCGACGATCTTCTCCGCGTTGTCGCTGTGCCGCTCCATGCGCAGTGCGAGCGTCTTGATGCCGCGCATGGTCAGGTACGCGTCGAACGGACCGGGGACCGCACCTGCGCCGTTCTGCAGGAACGCGAACTTCGTGTCGAGTTCCTCGTCGTCGGTCACCAGCGCGCCGCCTACGACGTCCGAGTGCCCGCCGAGGTACTTCGTCGTCGAGTGCAGCGCGACGTCGGCACCGAGCGCCAGCGGCTGCTGCAGGTACGGCGACGCGAACGTGTTGTCCACGACAATCTTCGCGCCCGCGTCGTGTGCGACCGCCGAGAGCGCCTCGATGTCGCCGATGTTCAGCAGCGGGTTCGTCGGAGTCTCGACCCACACCAGCTTGGTGTTCGGGCGGATCGCCGCCCGAACCGCGTCGACGTCGCCCATCGGTGCCGGCGTGTGCTCGATGCCCCACTCGGTGAAGACCTTGTCGATCAGCCGGAACGTGCCGCCGTACGCGTCGTTCGGGATGACCAGGTGGTCGCCGGGACGCAGCACCGACCGCAGCAGGCAGTCGGTGGCCGCCATGCCCGAGGAGAACGCGCGCCCGAACGCGCCGCCCTCGATCGCGGCGAGATTCGCCTCGAGCGGCCGCCGCGTCGGGTTACCGGTGCGCGCGTACTCGAAACCGTTGCGCATGCCGCCGACGCCGTCCTGGGCGAAGGTCGAGCTGGCGTAGATCGGCACGTTGACAGCACCGGTCTGGGGGTCCGGCTCGTAGCCGGCGTGGATGGCCCTGGTGGAAAATCCCTGCTCGCTCATGGCGACCAGCCTAGCGAGCGGGAACCGGGCCGGTCCGGGTCAGCCCACCAGGAGGTCGCCGACCTCGAGCACGACGTCGATGACCTGCTGCCGCGGCAGCGGTTCCTCCCCGACTGTCACGAAGGTCACCAGCACGCCGGGCAGCGTCAGCCCCACGTCGCCGCGGCCGATCGGATCGGACAGGTATCCGCCGAGGCGGGTCGCGGCGTCGGACTCGATCAACCCTCCCGTTCCGGTGGACGCCATGTGCTCGCGCATCGACGTGATCTGCTCGGCCTGGAACGGGTACTCGCTGAGAGTCATACCGAAGACGGGTTCGTCGGATCCCCCGACGCCGAAGAAGCACATCGACGACATGTCCACACCGAACGAATCAGGCAGCTCGTTCAACGTGGCGTCCGAGATCACACCGGCGACGGCCAATTCGATCTCTGGGCACGACAGCATCTTGCCGACTCCGCTACCCGACGGAGTGGCGGCGGCTGCACTCCTGGTGGGCACGGCCGTGGGAGCCCACACAGTCGACGTGCCGGCCACGCCCGCCGCCTGCGGCGTTCCCGTCACCGTCGACCCACACGCGGCACCGAACGCCACCACGGACGCCAGGCATGCGGCGACCCCCACTGCTCTCCCCCACTGCATGGCGGTCAGGGTACGGCAGCGGGGGCCGCGGCCCGCATCAGCCTCCGGCGCTGAGGAATCCGAGCAGATCCTGTCGCGTGATGACACCGACCGGCTTGCCGTCGTCGACGACCATCAGTGCGTCCGTGTCGCCGAGCGCCTTCGTCGCAGCGCTGACCGGCTCGCCCGAGCCGATCAACGGGAACGCGGCACTCATGTGCGCGGACACCGGGTCGGCGAGCTGCGCGCGTCTCTCGAACACGGCGGACAGCAGTTCACGTTCGGTGACGCTGCCCGCGACCTCGCCTGCCATCACTGGCGGCTCCGCGCCGACGACCGGCATCTGAGAGACGCCGTACTCGCGCAGGATCTCGATCGCGTCGCGCAGCGTCTCGGTCGGATGCGTGTGGACCAGATCGGGCAGCTCACCCGACTTGCCGCGCAGCACGTCCCCGACGGTCGGCTCGGCGGCCTTGCTGCCGTCGAGCGGGGTCCGCAGGAAGCCGTAGGACGCCATCCACTTGTCGTTGAAGATCTTCGACAGGTAACCGCGACCGCCGTCCGGCAGCAGCACCACGACGACGGCGTCGGGATCGCGCTCGGCGACCTGGAGTGCGGCCACGACCGCCATGCCGCACGAGCCGCCGACGAGCAGACCCTCTTCGCGGGCGAGGCGCCGGGTCATGTCGAAAGAGTCGGCGTCGGAGACGGCGATGATCTCGTCGGGAATCGACGGGTCGTAGGCGCTGGGCCAGAAGTCCTCGCCGACGCCCTCGACGAGGTACGGCCGACCGGTGCCACCGGAGTACACCGAGCCCTCGGGGTCCGCGCCGACGACCTTCACCTTCCCGCCGGACACCTCCTTGAGGTAGCGGCCGGTGCCGGTGATGGTGCCGCCGGTGCCGACGCCCGCTACGAAGTGGGTGACCTTGCCGTCGGTGTCGCGCCAGATCTCGGGTCCGGTGGTCTCGTAGTGGCTGTCCGGGCCGCCCGGGTTGGCGTACTGGTTCGGCTTCCAGGCGCCGGGGATCTCCTGCACGAGCCGGTCGGAGACGTTGTAGTAGCTGTCCGGGTGCTCCGGGGCGACGGCGGTCGGGCACACGACGACCTCGGCGCCGTACGCCTTGAGCACGTTCCGCTTGTCCTCGCTGACCTTGTCGGGACAGACGAACACGCACTTGTATCCACGCTGCTGGGCGACCAGGGCGAGGCCGATGCCGGTGTTGCCGGAGGTCGGCTCGACGATGGTGCCGCCCGGCTTCAGCTCACCCGACGCCTCCGCGGCGTCGACCATCTTGACGGCGATGCGGTCCTTCGAGCTGCCACCCGGGTTCAGGTACTCGATCTTCGCGGCCACCAGGCCGGAGCCCGGTGACACCACCGAGTTCAGCTTCACCAGGGGCGTGTTTCCGATGAGATCGACGACGTGATCCGCGATGCGCATGCCTCCATCGTCCCAGAGGCGCCTGCGTCGGCAACACCTGGTTCCGATGCCTCGCCGACCCGCCTCGGTTCCGACTAGATTCGACGGTGTCAGCAGCCACCTCGACCGGAGGACGAGCGATGGGGACCACCCGGTGGCGAACGGCCGCGAAGGCCGGTGCCGCGGCTGCCGTCGCGGGGTCCTCGGCGGGAACCGCGTCCTGGGTGGCGTACACGTACCTGATGGGGCAGGCGGGTGCCGCCCGCGGTGTGATCGGCCGCAACGTCGCCAAGCCCCCGGAGGCCGACGGTGTGCACCTACCGGGCGGCGACGCACCGATTCCGTGGCGGCGCGGCGTCCCGTTCGACATCCACCTGATGATCTTCGGCGACTCCACCGCCGCCGGCGTCGGCTGCGTCACCGCCGACGAGGTGCCCGGCGTCCGGCTCGCGCGCGGCCTCGCCGAGGAGACGGGGAAACGAATCCGCCTCAGCACCAAGGCGATCGGCGGCGCCACCTCCAAGGGGCTCGAGGGGCAGGTCGACGCGATGTTCGTGGCGGGTCCGCCGCCCGACGCGGCGGTCATCCTGATCGGCGCCAACGACGTCACCGCGAAGAACGCGATCCACGCGTCCGCTCGGCGCCTCGGCGCGGCGGTCGCACGGCTCCGCGCCGCGGGCGCGGTCGTGGTGGTCGGCACCTGCCCCGACCTGGGCGTGGTCACGGCCATCCCGCAACCGCTGCGCACCGTCGTCCGGGAATGGGGGCACCTGCTCGCCCGCGCCCAGACCTCCGCGGTGCTGTCCGCAGGCGGGCATCCGGTGCCGCTCGCGGACCTGCTCGCCCCCGAATTCCTCGCCGCTCCCGACACGATGTTCTCCCCCGACCAGTTCCACCCGTCCGCGGCCGGGTACGAGTTGGCGGCGCGGCAACTGCTCCCCGTCCTCGCCTCGGCACTCGGCGAGTGGGACGGCGGCCCGCTGCCCACGCTGCCCACCGTGTCGGCGGTCGCGGAATCCGGTCGGATCTCCTCACGGATCACGAGTGCGATGGGCCTGATCCGGCGAAATCGCGACGGCGACGCCACAGCGCACGACACTCCGGCGGGCAGGGCCGCCGAGCGGATGGCACCGCTGCGTCCCAGCGGGTGACACCGCATGGCAGATACGGGGAGTGGCCCACGTAACGTCACTGCAGACCCCCGCTGTCACCCCTCACACCCCGACAGCCCACAACGAAGGAGTACTCATGCCCGAGGCAGTCATCGTCTCCGCCGTGCGCTCGCCGATCGGCCGCGCAGGCAAGGGATCTCTCAAGGACGTCCGCCCGGACGACCTGGCCGCTCAGATGGTCGCCGCCGCGCTCGCGAAGGTGCCGGAGCTCGATCCCGCCGAGGTCGACGACCTGATCCTGGGATGTGGTCAGCCCGGCGGCAAGGCCGGCTTCAACATCGCGAAGGTTGTCGCGACCACCCTCGGCTACGACTTCATGCCGGGCGTGACCGTCAACCGCTACTGCTCGTCGTCGCTGCAGACCACCCGGATGGCGATGCACGCCATCCGCGCGGGCGAGGGTGACGTCTACATCTCCGCCGGTGTCGAGTCGGTGTCCAGCTTCCCGTCCGGCAACGCCGACGGCTGGCCGAACACCCACAACGAGCTGTACGCCGACGCCGAGGCCCGCACCGCGACCCTCGCGCAGGGTGGCGTCGCGTGGTCCGACCCGCGCGAGCAGGGCCTGCTGCCCGACATCTACATCGCGATGGGCCAGACCGCCGAGAACGTCGCGTCGCTGACCGGCATCACCCGCGAGGAGCAGGACCGCTGGGGCGTCCGCTCGCAGAACCGCGCCGAGGACGCCATCAAGCGCGGCTTCTTCGAGAAGGAGATCACCCCGGTCACCCTCGCCGACGGCACCGTCGTCTCCACCGACGACGGCCCGCGTGCCGGCACCACCCTCGAGGGCATCTCCGGCCTCAAGCCGGTCTTCCGCCCCGACGGCACCGTCACCGCCGGCAACGCCTGCCCGCTCAACGACGGCGCGGCCGCGCTGGTCATCATGTCCGACACGAAGGCGAAGGCCCTCGGCCTGACCCCGCTCGCGCGGGTCGTCTCGACCGCCGCGACCGGCCTGTCCCCCGAGATCATGGGCCTCGGCCCGATCGAGGCCGTCAAGAAGGCCCTCGGCTACGCGAAGATGTCGGTGTCCGACATCGACCTGTTCGAGATCAACGAGGCGTTCGCGGTGCAGGTCCTCGGCTCGGCGCAGGCGCTGAACCTGGACGAGGACAAGATCAACGTCTCCGGCGGCGCGATCGCCATCGGTCACCCCTTCGGCATGACCGGTGCCCGCATCACCAACACCCTGCTCAACAACCTGCGCGAGCAGGACAAGACCTTCGGCGTCGAGACCATGTGCGTCGGCGGAGGCCAGGGCATGGCGATGGTGCTGGAGCGCCTCAGCTGATTTCCTCCGTCGAACGGGCGGTTATCGGGCAGGCCACTCGGCCGACGTCCCGGTAACCGCCCGTTCGGCTATCAGCTCCCCGATCGGCAGCGCCGACGTCGCGGCCGGGGACGGGGCGTTGACGACGTGCACCATTCGCTCGGTGGAACGGATCAGGAAGTCGTGCACGAAGGTGCCGTCCCGCAGCACCGCCTGCGCCCGGATCCCGGCATGCCGGTCGCGCAGGTCGTCGAGTTCGAGGGACGGGCAGTACTTGCGGCACTCCTCGAGGTAGCCGCGCTTGAACATGGCGTTCCGCATCTCCCGGGCGCCGGTCCGGACGTTCGCGGCCGCCACCCTGCGCAGCCCCGGGAAGCGCAACAGTTCCAGCGCATCCCGGCGGTCGAAGCCGAACGGCTGGTACTTCTCCCGCGCGAACCCGAGGACCGCGTTCGGCCCGACGGTGATGTCGCCGCCGATCGTCGGGCTCAGGTGCACCCCGAGGAACGGCAGGTCGGGGTCGGGAATCGGGTAGATGAGATGCCGCACGACGTCCGACTTCTCGGGCCGCAGCCGGTAGTACTCGCCGCGGAACGGCATGATCTGGAAGTCGACGGGCAGGCCGGCGAGCCTCGCGATCCGGTCGGCCTGCAGCCCCGCGCAGGCGATCAGCGTCCTCGCGTGGACCTCCGACGTCCCGGTGGTGACGGTGACGCCGTCCGACCGTTCGACGATCCCGACCACCGCGCTTCCGGTACGAACCTCCCCGCCCGCGGCGGTCACCTCGTCGACGAGTGCGCGACACACCTGCCGGTAGTCGATGATGCCGGTGACCTCGACCAGGAGGGCACCGAGCCCTGCGACGAGCGGCTCCCGTTCCCGGAGTTCGGCGGCGTCCAGCCGTCGGTGGTCGATGCCGTTGACACGCGCCCGTTCGACGAGCTTCTCCATCCGGGCGAGCTCGACGTCGTCCGTCGCGACGAGGAGCTTGCCGGTGACGCGGTACTCGATGCCGTGCTCGTCGGCGAACCGCTTCGTCGCGGCCGCACCCCGTTTGCACAGGTCGGCCTTGAGGCTGCCCGGCTCGTAGTAGATGCCGGCGTGGATGACCCCGCTGTTGTGGCCCGTCTGATGGGCGCCGACGCCCTGTTCCTTCTCCAGCACCACCACGGTCGCGCCGGGCCTGGCCCGCAGCAGTGCCCGCGCGGTGGCGAGTCCCACGATCCCGGCACCGATGACGCAGTAGTCGACGACCATCGCACGATCATGCATGCCGCGAACGCCGAACGGGCGGTTACCAGAGCGGCCTCTCGGCCGTTGTCCCGGTAACCGCCCGTTGACGGTCACAGAGCGGCGCCGGCCTCCCGCAACTTGCCCACGATCCGAGCCAGAAGTGCAGCACGTCGCCGGTAGAGCAGCGCGGAATCGACCCGGATCACCGTCCAGCCGAGGGCCTCGATCCGCGCGAGACGCTCGATGTCCCATGAGCGCTGGTCCCGGTCGATCCAGTGGTGTGCTCCGTCGTATTCGACGAGCACCCGCCACCGTCGCCAGCCGAGGTCGGCGTGCGCGAACACCGCACCGTCGTAGGTTGCGATGGCGATCTGGGTTTCCGGGCGCGGAAGCCCCGCATCGACGATCGCGAGGCGGGTGTGGGTTTCCGGTGGCGACTGCGATCCGCCATCCACGTCGGGCACGATCTGGCGGACTGTGCGGACGCCTCGCGCCCCGGTGTGCCTGTCCGCGATGTCGGCGATCGCCTCCGGTTTGACACCGGTCGCGGCGCACAGTGCGTCGAGTGCGACGATCGCACCGTCGCGGGGTAGGCGCCTGGCCAGGTCGAAGCCGGCACGCGCAGCGGTGGCGACCCGTATGCGTTGAAGATCGACCACTTCGTCCGGCTCGAATGTGTAGTCGTGGGCGAGCAGTCCGGGCGGACTCCGGAAGTGGCCGTTCCGGGACACCTCAGCCGGCGCGGCGTCGTCGATCCACCTCGTACCGTGCAGCGCGGCAGACGAGAATCCGGTCAGGGTGCACTCGGGTCCCGCGAACAACCACGCGGCGCGAGCGCGCACAGCAGCGGTGACAGACACCCGCCTGTGGACGTACACGTCGCGGTGGATTCGCGCGAAGTCGTGACGAAGCTGGTGTTCGGTGAGCCGTCCGTCCGCGATCGCCCGCGAGCCGAGAAACGGCGAGTCGAAGTCCCCCACGTCTCCAGCCTGCAGACGGTCGCGCGCACGATCCAGAGTTACGCGCTGCCTGTGGATAAGCAGCAGAGTTCGTGCACAAGACAGCGAACGGGCGGTTACCAGGGCGGCCCCTCGGCCGTTGTCCCGGTAACCGCCCGTTCGACGGTCAGCGTGTGAGCTAGTCGTTGTTGAAGTAGCTCAGCAGGCGCAGGATCTCGACGTACAGCCAGACCAGGGTGACGGTGAGGCCGAGGGCGACGCCCCAGGCGGCCTTCTCCGGAGCCTGGGCGCGGATCAGCTGGTCGGCGGCGTCGAAGTCCAGCAGGAAGCTGAACGCGGCGATACCGATGCAGACGAGGCTGAAGATGATCGCAAGTCCGCCGCCGTCGCGGAGGCCGAGGCCGCCGTCGATGAAGAAGCTGGCGATCAGGTTGCCGAGCGAGAGCACGACGACACCGATCAGTGCGCCGACGATCATGCGGGTCAGGCGCGGGGTGACGCGGATGGCCCCGGTCTTGTAGACGACGAGCATGCCGAAGAACACGCCGAAGGTGCCCAGCACGGCCTGCACGATCAGGGTCTCGGCACTGACGCCGGAGATCTGGAACGTCATCAGGAACGACAGCGCGCCGAGGAAGACACCCTCCGCCGCCGCGTAGGCGAGGACGATCGCCGGGTTGTCCATCTTGTTGCCGAAGCTCGCGATCATGACGAGCACGAGGCCGATCAGGCCACCCGCGATGACGAACGGCGCGGCGAGGTCGACGTTCTGGTTGACCAGGATGTAGGAGACGATCGCGGTCACGGACAGCACGCCGAGCGTGATGCCGGTCTTGGTGACGACGTCGTCGATGGTCATGGCCCGCGGAGCGGGGCCGGTGGTGTAGGGCTCGGCCTGCGTGTACTGCGGCTGACCGAACTGCTGGGTCATCTGCCCGGCGCCTGCCGCGGTAGAACCGAACGAGGCGTATCCGCCCTCCTGCTTGGGGAGGTTGCGGAACACCGGGTTGCTGGTGGTGCGCACCGTGCGTGTCCCTTCTTTCGTGGCCTGTGGCCGATCGGACCGTCCGGCCCGACGTGGTGGGTTTCCCCGCCTGTGAACTTCCAACGAACGCCGTCCGCTCCGGGTTCCCCCGGTCGGACAATTCGGACTCTACCGGGTGACCCCCTGCGCAGGCAGCGTCACCGGCGCGGCACGCGTATTGTGCCCGACCTGCCGGGCGCGCGCCCGGTGACCGTCAGCCGCGCGCGACCGACCGGGTGACGGTGAACTTCGGGTTCCGGCCGATCTGCTCGGTGTCACCGACCACGGCACGCAGGACCGAGCGGTAGGCGAGATGCGAGTTGTACACCGTCCACAACTCGCCGCCGGGACGCAGGACGCGCCCGGCGGCGCGAAACATCGACTCGGCGGCGCCGGTGTGGACCGCCGCTCCGACGTGGAACGGCGGATTGCAGACGATCAGGTCGACGCTGCCCGACTCCAGCGTGGACATGACGTCGTCGCGCAGCACCGTGACCCGGTCCGCGACCTCGTTCGCCGCGGCGGTGGCGGCGGCGGACGCGACGGCCGCGGCCGACTGGTCGGTGGCGACCACTCGGACGTCGGGGCGCAGGCGTGCCAGGGAGACCGCGAGCAGTCCGGTCCCGCAGCCGAGGTCGACGGCGGTGCGGGCGGCCGGGTCGGTGCGGGGCAGGAAGTCCAGCAGGTAGCGGGTTCCGATGTCGAGGGCGGCACCCGCGAACGCGGCCCCGTGCGCGACGACGTCGAGGTCGAGCTCGGCCAGGTGCTCGCGCCGCGGGAACGTCGGCGGCACCGGAGTGGGTTTCGCGGCGACGAGGACACGCGACTTCTGCCTGCCTCGGGTCGCGTGGACGTCGGCGAAGCAGGTCGCGAGGACGTCGTTGAATGCGTGGGTCAGGTACTTGTCGCGTCCGCCCGCGTACACCACGACCGACGGGTCCGCGTAGCGCGCAACGACTTCCGCGATCTCCGTCAAGGCCGTCAGACTGCGTGGCAGTTGGACGAGCACGACCCTCGCCCCGGTGAGGAGTTCCTCGCCGAGCGGGAGCTGCCGGCAGGCGCCCGCGAGCGCCGCCCGTTCGGCGTTGCCCGCGAGGGCGAGCTCGCCCGTGAGCGGATCCTGGTGCACCCGAACGTCACTCGCGCCGAAACCCGCGACGGCGCCGAGGGTGAGTGCACCGTAGTGGTCACCGATCACGACCACCTCACCCGGCCCGGCGGCGACGAGCGCGGCGGCGGCCTCGTCGAGGATCAGGCGATCGGCGCCGTCCACGGCGTACAGGTTGGGCGCCTCGACGTCGGGATGGCGTCGCAGGGTGGCGAAGAGTTCCTCGGGGACCGGCACGTCACCAGTCTGTCAGGTGGCCACCTGCGACCGAGGCGGTGCCGCCTCGAGTCAGTGGGACACCCAGGTGACGACGGAGTCGAGGTCGGCCCTCGCGGTCCGGAAGGCGTTCGCTGGGTGCGTGAGGTCGGGGTACCCGAACGAGATGGCGCACAGCACGTTCCTGTCGTCGGGGATCTCGAAGAAGTCCCGGACGTACGGTGCGCACCCGGCCAGCGCTGCCTGCGGGACCGTCGCGACGCCGAGGCTCTGCGCCGCGAGCAGGAAGGTGTTGACGTACAGCCCGCAGTCGACGGCCGCATATGTACCGAGAGCCGCATCCGTGGTGACGATGGCGACGTGCGGGGCGCCGAAGAGGTCGAAGTTCTTCATGGTCTGCTCGGCGGACGCCTGCCGGTCACCCGCGATGCCGAGGCTCGCGTACAGCTGCAGCGCGGTTTCCTTGCGGCGGTCCCGGTAGACGCCGTGGTAGCCACTGGGGAACTCGATGTCCGGCGCCTGCGAGACCGTCCTGACTGCTTCCGCAAGCCCCGCGCGGAACCTCTCGGTCGCGTCGCCGTCGGTGACGGCGACCTGCCACGGCTGCGTGTTGCACCACGACGGGGTGCGCTGCGCCATGGTGAGGATCTCGACGATCACGTCCTCCGGGACCGGGTCCGGAAGAAAGGCCCGGCAGCTGAACCGGGAGGAGAGCAGAGCGGCGAGCGTCGACGGCGCGACGGTGGTATCGGTCACGAGTTCAGATCCTAGGAAGTCGCGGGTGCGGCGCCCGAGCCGGATCTCGACTCAGACGTTGCGCCCGTTGTTGCCCCACGTCACGGATACGCCGTTGTCGCGCAGCCAGGCCGAGGGGTCGGTCTTGTTGCCCTGCGGGTCCCACACCTCGAAGTGCAGGTGCGGTCCGGTGGACTGCCCACGATTGCCGACGGTGGCGATCTGCTCGCCCGCCTTCACCTGCTGCCCGACCGTCACCTGGTAGTCGTTGACGTGCCCGTAGACGGTGATGGTGCGGTCCTCGTGCATCACGCGGACCCACAGGCCGAAGCCCGACGCCTCGCCGGCGGAGATGACGGTGCCGTCTGCCGCCGCGAGCACCGGGGTGCCGATCGGGGCAGCGATGTCGATGCCGCCGTGGTGCGCGCCCCACCGATGACCGAAGTCGGAGGTGAGGGTGCCGCTGACCGGCTGCACCGTACGAGCGGGCAGCGGGTTGGTGGAGCCGGTGGGCTGGTTCTCCAGCCACTGCTTCGCGGTGGCGAAACCCGGGATGGCATCCGCCGCGAAGTCGGGAACCTCGACCTCGGCCGGAACCTCGACGCCGACGGACTTCAGCCCGGCGGTGACATCGGCAGGCAGGGGCGCGATGTCGATGGTGGCGGCCGACGCGGTGGCCGTGGCGAACTGGGCGCCACCCACGAAGATCGCGCCCGTTGCCGCGGCGAGCGTCGCGGCTTTGACACCCGTTCCGTGACCTTGAGCCGGAGCCCGGTGACGGCCGCGCGCCGCGTCGGGATCGACGACGGCGAACGCCAGCGTAGGCGCCCCTGAACTGCGATGATCTGCCACGGCAGGTACCTCATCCGTTTCTTCGGTCGGCGGCTCACAGGAAACTGTGAGCCGTTTGTCCGCGACCGAACATAACAAGATGGTCTCGGGCGCGTCCACCGAACGCGCTCCCGATATCGATTCGGCAAACCCGCCCGCGACGAGTCGGGGTCAGGAACCCCAGGTCGGGTTGACGCCGCGCTCGCCCAGCCACGCGTTCGGGTTCATCCGATTGCCGGCCGCATCCCACACTTCGAAATGCAGATGAGGTCCGGTGGACTGCCCGCGGTTGCCGACGGTGGCGATCTGCTGTCCCGCGGCGACGCGCTGTCCGACGTGAACGGAGTAGGTGTCGACGTGACCGTAGACGGCGACCGTGCCGTCGTCGTGGCGGACGCGCACCCACTGCCCGAAGCCGGACGCCGGTCCGGCGGAGATGACCTCGCCGTCGGCGGCCGACTGGATCGGGGTGCCGATCGGCGCGGCGATGTCGATGCCGCCGTGATGGGTGCCCCAGCGCGCGCCGTATCCGGAACTCAGGGTGCCCGACACGGGTTGCACGGTCCGGGGCCCGACGCTGCCGGTGCCGAACTGGGCGAGGAATCCGTTGACGAGGTCCGCGGTCGCGGCATCGGGCACGTCGACGATCGGCGCCTCGACTCCGGCGGGGAGCACGCCCGCGGGGACGTGAACGGGAGCGGCGGCGGCCGAGCCTGCACCGAATTGGAGGCCGGCGACGGCGAGCGCGCCGGTGACGGCGGTGGTGGTCGCCAGGGCGGCGCGGCGGGTGAGCGAGCGAGAACGAGTCAACGTCCTGTGGGTGTGGGCCACAGTTACTTCCTTCATCAGCATGGTCGGCTCGGTCGCACTCGCTGAGCGGCGCAACCGGGAACCCTCGAACGCAGATGAAGGTAACGAAGTCATCTCGACACGTCGATCGTGACCAAATATTTATCAAACTTTGATCTTGATGCTACCGGCACCGAAATCGCCGTGCCCTGCACGTTCCCGATCTTTCGTACGGCGCACAGTGAACTCGCTCACGTTTGCGCAGCTCAGACGCTTCTCGGCCCCAGATCGGGCGGGTGCAACGGCGGCGTGGGTACGTGCGTTACGCGAAACAGGCACCCGACCACGTAGAAGTACGGGTCCCGCGCCGAGCCCCCGCCACGACACTGACTTCACACCGTTTCCGATACGAACCAGGCGAGGCAACAGATGACCGAAATCCTCGGAGAACCGTCGACGGAGGCCACCTGCGAGGTCGGCGCGCTCCTCCTCAAACGCTGCACCACGTGCGGCGACCTGCGGGCCCCGGTGGTGGCGCAGTGCGGGACCTGCCGCAGCGACCTGTTCGACGAGGTGCCCGCATCCGGGCTCGGCGCGATCGTGTCGTCGCGAGCCGTGGTCCGTGCCCCGGGCGACGAGGACTGGCGCGAGGTGCCCCACAACATCGCGATCGTCGCCACCGACGAGGGCCCGTGGCTCTACTCGCACATCGAGGGGGTACTCCCCAAGAGCTCCGATCGGCGCGTCCGTGTCACCTACGTCGCGCCTGCGGGTAACAGCCGGCTGCCGGTGTTCACGGTTCGGGACTGACGTCCGCGTACGACTGGGCCGGCGCCCACTCGCCGAGCTGGTCGATCGCAGCCTCGGCCAAAGCCACCGCTTCGCTCCGGTTCACACGAGAGAGCAGCAGCGCACTGATCGACAGCGCCGACAGGATCCGGGTGCGCCTGTCGAGGTCCGCGGGCGACGAGGACGGATCGAGAGCGCGCAGCGCATGCGCGAGCGCCGCGGCCAGTTCCGAGCGGTAGGCGTCGACGACTGCACGCTGAGCGTCGTCGTGCGCCGCGAACCCTGCTGCACTGTTGAGCAGGAGGCATCCACGTGACGACTCGTCGGGAAGCGCTCCGAGCGCCGCGGAGAGACTGCGGTAGTACCGGACCGCAGCATCGACCGGGGTCGGTTCACCGGTGAGGATGCGCAGCCGGGGTCGAACGATGCGGTCGAGGTAGTCCTGGACCGCGGCGTCGAACAGACCCCGCTTGCTCCCGAAGGCGTTGTAGAGGCTGGATCGGTTCAATCCGGTCGCACGCTCGAGGTCCGGGACCGATGTCTCTTCGTAACCCTTGTCCCAGAAGACGTCCCGAACCGCTGACACGACGACCTCGGTGTCGAACTCCTGAAGCCGCGGCATGGCGATCCTCACTCCCGATTGTGAAACGACTGTTTCAGTATATATTGAAACGGTCAGTCCAAAAACGGGAGGAACGACCCATGGTGACCGCAGGCCTGATCTTCGCCGGAGTCGCGGCAGCACTGCACGTCTACATCTTCGTGCTGGAATCGCTGAAGTGGACCGCGCCGCGCACCCGCGCGACGTTCGGGACCTCCCAGGAGGAAGCGCTCGCGACGAAGGAGCTCGCGTTCAACCAGGGCTTCTACAACCTCTTCCTGGCAATCGTCACGGCGATCGGCATCGTCGCCATCGCGATCGACGAGGTCCCGGTCGGGGCCGCACTCGTCTTCGCCGGGGCCGGTTCGATGCTTGCCGCCGCCCTCGTCCTGCTCGTCTCGTCGCCGGACAAGGCCCGCGCGGCGGTCACGCAGGGCACGACACCGCTCATCGCCGTCGCACTCCTCGCACTCGGGCTGGCGCTGTAATCCCGCACCACGAAAGAAGTAGCCAGTGCCCACCAGCACCCAGATCCAGTTGATCGCCCGCCCCACCGGGTGGCCCACCCACGACGACTTCCGCACTGTCGTCGTCGATCTCCCCGACCTCGCGCCGAACCAGGCGCGCGTCGCGAACGAGTTCCTGTCCGTCGACCCGTACATGCGTGGCCGGATGAACGACGTGAAGTCCTACATTCCGGCATTCCAGCTCGGCGAGACGATGACCGGCGGCGCCGTCGGCCGCATCGTCGAATCCACCTCGCCCGCCCACCCCGTCGGAGCGGTCGTCGTGCACGATCTCGGATGGCGGGACGTCGCGCAGGGCGATGCGGGCGCATTCCGTGTCGTGGACGAGATTCCGGGCGTGCCGAACTCGGTGTTCCTCGGAATTCTCGGCATGACCGGGCTGACCGCGTACGTCGGTCTCAAGTACATCGCCCACCTGAAGCCCGGCGATGCCGTGTTCGTCTCCGGCGCGGCAGGTGCCGTCGGAACTGCCGCCGGCCAGATCGCCCGCCTCGAAGGTGCATCCCGGGTCCTCGGCTCGGCCGGGTCACCGGACAAGGTCGCGCTGCTCACCGACAGGTACGGGTACGACGCCGCCGTCGACTACAAGCAGGCCCCCATCCGAGAGCAATTGACGAACATCGCGGGCGACGGCATCGACGTCTACTTCGACAACGTCGGCGGCGATCACCTGGAAGCGGCCCTCGACGTGATGCGGCCGGGTGGCCGGGCCGCGCTCTGCGGCGCCATCGCCGGATACAACTCGACAGACGTCACCCCCGGGCCCGACAACATGGTCACGATCATCTCCCGCGGACTGACCCTGCAAGGGTTCACCCTCGGCAACTACGCGCACCACTTCCCGGAGTTCGCGGCGAAGATGGGCCCATGGCTCGCGTCGGGCGAGGTGGTCCACGACGAGACGGTCGTCGACGGCATCGACAATGCCGTTGAAGCCTTCTTCCAGCTGATGCGCGGCGGCAACGTCGGCAAGATGCTGGTCCGCATCTGACACGGACAGACCCGACAGAGTGTTCAGGGCTCGACCGGTGTCGCCGGTCGAGCCCTGAACTGCGTCTGAGCCGATCAGGCGAGCGCCTTCGCCTTCAGCTGGTCGAACTCGTCCTGGGTGATCGTGCCGCTGTCGAGCAGCGACTTGGCCGACGCGATCGACTCGGCGGGTGAGCTCGTGCCCGCGACCTGCTTGATGTACGCGTTCGCGGCCTTCTGCGCCTCGGCGTGAGCGGCGAATGCACGCTCGCTCATGCCCCGGCCACGGAAGATCAGGTACGTGAACGCCGTCAGATACGGCAGCACGATCAGGAAGAAGATCCAGACGGCCTTCCAGACCCCACTGAGCTTGTGGTCCCGGAACAGGTCGCCGATGATCTGGAACAGGATGATCAGGTACGCCACGAAGGCGAAGATCAGCAGGGTGTACCAGAGGAAATCCCAGAACGAGTCGAGCATGAGGTGCAACCACTTTCACGAGAAGGAGGACCCGCCCCCGCGATCGGGAACGGGGCAACGCACTACGAGGTGACACGCAACAACCCACGAAATCCGCATCCACCCCGAACCAGCGGTTCACACCGCTGCGCAAGCTTCGCACATTGTGTTTGCCAATGTATTGCCAACGTCGCGCCGAGCCGCGCGTGTGTGTCGTCACATCTACACAGGAGTCCTCAACGTCCGGCCCCTCGGTGAATAATCGGCCGCATGGTCGACAACACGGGCACACGGGGAGATTCCGGCCAATCGACGCCCGAGAGGCAACGCTTCCGGCGGCTTGCGCAGGCCGCCCTCAATGCCGACCTGACTGTTAGCCAGGTCGACACCATCCTCACCGACCTCGACGGCGCCCTCACGGGCATCGACGCGACGATGCGCGACATGAACTCCACCATCACGACTCTCGACGACGCGTTGAACCGGTTCGTCGCCTCCCTCGACAACGTCGACGCCATCGCCGAACGCATGGTCGCCGTCGTCGCGCGACTCGAATCCGTCGTCGGGCGCGTCGAGCGACTGGTCGGCGTCGCCGAGACCGCCATGAAGCCGATCGGGATGATCGAGAGCGCAGGACGCGGAGTCGCCGAGTTCATCGGCCTGCGCAGTCGCTGATCGCGGCACCGACGCGCGGGCGAACACCGAAAAGCTGCATATCATTTCGCCGTCCGCAGGGCGGTAATTGGTTGAATGTCTGGTGAACAATCGATCCCATATCGATCACAAGTGTCGTCCTGACTGTCGTCTGTTCGGAGGACAGGGCTTCGGCTTGGCAGCATCCTCGGCATGTCTTTTGCTACGCAACTAGCAGCAATTGAACTCGCGCCTCGCGACGCGGCGAACATCTATCTCGAATCGGATCGCGCGCCGGCCAACATCGTCACCACCGCCATCGTCGATGGCGCGGATCTACGCGTGGACAAGGAAGCCGCGGTGACCTGGATGACCGAGCGACTCGACTGCTCGCCGATATTTCGGCGCAAGCTACGCCGAGTGTGGGGCGACATCACGTATCCGTCGTGGGTGGAGGATCCCGACCTCACCGTCGCCGACCACGTCACGGTCACCCACGCATCGGACCGCGCCGAGGCAGACGCCGTGATCTCCCGGCTCCTCGAACGTCGGATGGACCTGACACGGCCACCCTGGGATCTCACCGTCATCGACGGCGTCCGAGGACTCGGCGACGGACTCCCCGGCACCGCCGCGATCCTCGCGTTCCGATTCCACCACTCGATCGGCGACGGGGTGGTGACGGCGGCGACGTACCGACGAATGCTCACCGCGACGCCGGAACCCGCGGCCGACCCGATACCGCAGCGCACACACGGTCCGATCCGCGAAGCACTCCGCGTGCCCGAGGATTTCGCGAAGTACCTGGGAGCTCTCCTGCGAGCGCCACGCCTCGCGCGGGCCGCTGCTCGAGTCGACGTCGGCCGAGCGGCCACTCCCGTGCCGACCCGGTTCAACAGGCGGATCGAGGGCCACCCAGCACTCGGCGTGATCAACTTCGATCTCGACGAGATCCGCGGCATCCAGCGCTCCGTCCCGGGCGCCACCGTGAACGACGTACTGCTGACGGTGATCGCCGGGGCACTCGGCCGACTCCTCGCAGACCTCGACGAGCCGACCGATCGGCCGCTGTCCGCAGCGATGCCGATCGCCGTCGACGACCTCGCCGACACGGGGAACAGCTTCGCGCTCGGCACCGTGGATCTTCATGTGAACGAAAGCGATCCGATCACCCGACTCCGCCTCGTGCACGCGGCGGCGAGCACCGAGAAGCGGCGGCAAGCGCATCCCGTGATGGCTCGTTTACGAGCCGTCCCGAGTTCGATCCCCGCGTACGTCACCCGAATCACCGGTGAACGCGCGCGGAAGGCGAACAGGCTGCACGCGGGACCGGTCACGATGGTCTCGAACGTCCCGAGCCGCGTCCACGATGCGACCTTCATGGGCGTGCCCGTGGCCGATCGGGTGAGCTACCTGACCATCGCCGATGGAGCCACGCTGGCGCACTTCGTCTCGTCGGCCGGCCAGCGGGTGTCCTTGACCGTCACGGTCGACAGTGCCGTTCTCCCCGAGCCCGCCACATACGAGAACATGCTGCGCGAGTCGTACACCGAACTGCTGGATGCCACTGGAAAGGTTCTCGATCGGGCCTGACCGCCATCCGAATGCGCCTGCGTTTTCGGTCCCGCCGCTCTATCCGGCGAGCACCGACGCAGCCAGCTTCGGTTGCCAGTCGTTCGTCAGCAGCGCACCGAAGTTGTCCTCCCGGTTGGTCGGCGACGTTCCCCAGTCCCGGACCGAGTAGACGAACGCCGGGCCGCAGTAGCCAGACGCCGCGGCCGCGCCGAGCACGTCGACGATCTGCGCTGCCTGCTGTTCCTGGCTGACCATGTCCGTCGCCCCGAATCCTGCCGACCCGGACGAAGCCGCGGGCGCGGCCGATTCCGGTGTGGTGGGGGCACCCATCTCGGTCAGCCAGATCTGTTTGGCGCCGTCACCGTTGGCGACCATCACCGAGCGGATCTGCTCGGTCTCCGTCCACCCGTTCGGCGTCACGGCGATACCCGACGGGAACACGTAGGGGTGCATCGCGGCGGCGTCGAAGTACCCCTTCGCACCTGCCTCGTACATCCGGGTGACGAAGTCCACCGCTCCCGCCTGCGGACTCAGCCCGGCGGCCACCACCGTCGAATCGGATTGCACCGCCTTGATCGCCGTGTACGCCCCCTTCAGCAGTGCGGTGTACTGACCAGGGTTCGGCCACTGTCCCCAGAAGATCGGAAGATTCGGCTCGTTCCAGATCTCGTGGTGCGTCACGTCCGGGTACCTGGCGACAAACGCCTGCATGAACCGCCCCAACGTGGCGGGGTCGGCTGGCGGGGCATACGTCGCGCCGAGCGCGCCGCCCTGCCGCGCCCAGGTCGGAGCGGTGAGAACGATGGACAGCACCTGCAGGCCGTGACTGCGGGCCGCGCCGATCACCCGATCCGGAACGGTCCAGTCGAAGACGCCCTCGGTGCGTTCGACGGTCGACCAGTCGACCATCACCCGAAGCCATTTCGCGTCCGTCTGCGACACCGCGTCCAGTTCCCGATCGAGGTCGTCGGCGCTGAGGAACAGTTGCGCCGCGCCTTGGGAGAAGCCGTATCCGGCGGGTGGCGCCGGGACCGCCGCCCCGGCCGACGGAGCCGCTGCGAGCGGCCCTCCGACGAGCAGCGCGAACGCCGCCAGGAGCACGAGCAGTCGATGAGCAGTCCCGGTACGCACGGCGCCTCCCACGTCGTCGACGGTCACCGTGGAGCGTAGGCCTGCGCGAGGTCGAATGCTCCCCGAAGTGAATCGATGACGCGGGTGGACGGCCAGAAGTCCCGAAACCGATCAAGATCAATTGTGACTGGCAAGTAACCAGCAACATCGGTTAGCGTTCGTACGCGTCGCTCAGAATCTCGACATTCGAGGCGACGTGGACGGCCCGCCACGCAGTCTCCTCAGGACAAGACTGCGCGGCGGGCCGATCCTCCCCTGTGCGTCGGCGAGCTCGACAACTACGTTCGCTGGCGTGTCGCTCTCCTACGCCCTCCGAGACCGACGCCGGCCCGGTGGACGTCCACCGATCACACCGGGCCGAGATCCGGAGCACGGCAGCCGGTAGATGCCCGCGCAGCCACTACGGCAACCGCTGCCCCATCGGGCACCCGTCCACGTGCGGCGATACACCGAAACGCCTGCAACACCAAGAAACCGCTTCCACCTGCTGCGATTGAGTGCCCCCGGTCGGACTCGAACCGACACTTTGCGGATTTTAAGTCCGCTGCCTCTGCCAATTGGGCTACGGGGGCGGGCGCCGCCAGGTCAGAGAACAGACAGGGCGATGCCGTCGAGGATGTCGTGTTCGCTGACGATCATCTCGGTGATGCCGGCGCGGCGGGCAAGTTCCACACCGAGGACGTCGGCAACGATGGCGCCGCCGCCGATGACGTCCACCCGTCCCGGATGGATGACGGTGATCGCGGCGCGCTGCTCGTGCGTCATGTTCAACAGCGTCGCGTTCACCTCGTGCAGTCGCTCCAACGACATCCGCGACAGGTGCACCTGCTCGGCGTCGTACTCCGGCAGTTCGAGGGACACCGCAGCGAGGGTGGTCATGGTGCCCGCGACCCCGACCCACGTGTGCGCCTGCTCCACGGGAACGCGGTCGAACGCCTCCCCCAGCTTCTCGGCGGCGAAGGCGCGGGCCGCCTCGACCTGTTCCGCGGTCGGCGGATCGTCGTGCAGGCAGCGCTCGGTCAACCGGACGCAGCCGATGTTCGTCGAGTACGCGGCGCGCACGCCGTCACCGTCACCGAGGACCAGCTCGGTGGACCCGCCACCGAGGTCGACGACGACGAAAGGACCTGCGGCCGAGTCGAGTTCGCCGACCGCGCCGGCGAAGGACAGCCGGGCCTCCTCGTCACCGGTGATCACCTCGGCCTCCGCGCCGGGGATGACGGCGCCGAGGATCTCGCGGGTCATCGCGAAGAAGTCCTCGCGGTTCGCGGCGTCACGCGTCGCGGACGTCGCGACCATGCGGACCTTCGTCGCCCCGGTCTCGCGGATCATCCCGGCGTACTCCTCGAGCGCGACGCGGGTGCGCTCGATGGCCTCGGGCGCGAACCGCCCGGTGGCGTCGACGCCCTGCCCGAGGCGGTTGACCCGCATCTCCCGCGCGACGTCGGTGAGCACGCCGTTGTCGTCGGCGTCCGCGACGAGCAGGCGGATCGAGTTGGTGCCGCAGTCGATGGCCGCGACGCGGGTCATTCGGCGTCCCCGGTGGCGTCGGGTGCGACGTACTGCGGCCAGTCGGCGGGAATCGCGGTGCCGCGCAGCCCGTGGTCTGCGGCGAGGGCGACGGACTCGTCACCGAGGAGGTTCACCCCCGGCCCCTTCGCCAGCGCGTGGGCCATCAGGACGTGCAGGCACTTGACGCGGTCCGGCATGCCGCCGCCGGTGAAATCCGTGCCCAGCGACTCGATCGCGTTGCGCTCGGCCAGGTAGGACTCGTGCGCCTCCCGGTAGTTCGCGGCCAGCGCGGCGTCGCGGGTGAGGCGTTCGGTCATCTCCCGCATCACACCCGCGGACTCCTGACGGCTGGCCTCCGCGGTCAGCCTCGGGTCGGTCAGGTAGTACAGCGTCGGGAACGGGGTGCCGTCCGGCAGGCGGGGCGCGGTCTTGACGACGCCGGGGGTGCCGTCGGGTGCGCGGTACGCGATCGCGAGGACACCGCGCGGCTCGCGGCCCAACTGAGCTGCCACCACGTCCAGGTCGGCCTGTGGAATCTCGTGCTCGCTCACCCGGTGGGTCCTCCTTGATCGTCCGGAATGGTCATCGTCCCCGCCTCGTCCGGCTCGGGCGGCACCGTCGGTGCGAGCGCAGGCGGCGCCGTGGGCGTCGGCTGCGGCTCGGCGATCGGCCGCCACAGGTCGGTGTACCAGGGGTCGTTGTCGTGCTTGGGTTTGGTCAGGTCCTCGACCGGCGGCGCCGTCGCCCCCGGGAGCTGAACCTGGTACGGGGTCTCCCCCGGCATCACGTACTGCAGACGCTCCCGCGCCTGCGCCTTCACGTGCGCCGGATCGTCCGCCTGCTCGTTCTCGCGCGTCAGTCGCGCGACGTCCGCTTCGAGTTGTTCACGCTGCTCGGCGACCTGTTCGGCCTCGCTGCGCTGGCTGAGATAGGTGCTCAGCGGCATCGCCAGCGTCAGCACCACCGCGCACAGCACCATCGCGAGAACGACGGCGCGGGCGGTGGAGAGCCCGAGAATGGTCCGCTCGGGCCCGGGCCGGGCCCCACTTCGT
>NZ_JBHUFB010000007.1:0-10313 GCF_042681175.1 Rhodococcus gannanensis | reverse complement strand
GTCCGCGTCGATCGACGCGGACCCGACCCGTCGCTCCGGGGCGTTCCCCGTTCGCTGTTACGGGCGCGACGCGGGTCGCGGCCCGCCGGGCTGCCACCCGGTCGGGACCTGCCGCGCTGGCTCATGATCCGTTACCGGTCAGGCGCCGAACCGGGGGAAGGCGATCTCGCCCGCGTAGCGTGCGGCGTCGCCGAGGGACTCCTCGATGCGGAGGAGCTGGTTGTACTTCGCGACGCGCTCGGAGCGCGCCGGGGCACCGGTCTTGATCTGGCCGCTGCCGACGGCGACGGCGAGGTCGGCGATGGTGGTGTCCTCGGTCTCGCCGGACCGGTGGCTCATCATCGTCTTGTAGCCGTTGCGGTGCGCCAGCTCGACGGCGTCGAGGGTCTCGGTCAGGGTGCCGATCTGGTTGACCTTCACCAGGAGCGCGTTCGCGGCACCCTTGACGATGCCGTCCTCGAGACGCTCCGGGTTGGTGACGAACAGGTCGTCACCGACGAGCTGGACCTTGTCGCCGATCGCATCGGTGAGCGCAATCCAGCCGTCCCAGTCGTCCTCGCTGAGCGGGTCCTCGATCGAGACCAGCGGGTACTGGCCGAGCAGCTCCGCGTAGAACGCGCCCATCTCGTCGGCCGAGCGGACCTTGCCCTCGAACTTGTAGCCGGTGCCGTCGGTGTAGAACTCGGTGGCCGCGACGTCCAGCGCCAGCGCGACGTCCGTGCCCAGCTTCAGGCCTGTCTTCGCGACGGCCTCGCCGATCAGGTCCAGCGCTTCCTTGGTGCCCGCCAGGTTGGGCGCGAAGCCGCCCTCGTCGCCGAGGCCGGTCGAGAGACCCTTGGCCTTGAGCACCGACTTGAGCGAGTGGTAGACCTCGGCGCCCCAGCGCAGGGACTCCTTGAAGGTCGGCGCGCCGATCGGCGCGATCATGAACTCCTGGACGTCGACACCGCTGTCAGCGTGCGCGCCGCCGTTGATGATGTTCATCATCGGGACCGGCAGGATGTGGGCGTTCGGGCCGCCGACGTAGCGGAAGAGGTCGAGGCCGGACGACTCGGCAGCCGCCTTCGCCACCGCGAGTGACGCACCGAGCAGGGCGTTCGCGCCGAGGCGGGACTTGTCCGGGGTGCCGTCCTCGTCGAGGAGTGCCTGGTCGACGGCGCGCTGTTCGGCGGCGTCGAGGCCGATGATCGCGGGCGCGATGTCGTCGAGAACCGCCTCGACGGCCTTCTCGACACCCTTGCCCAGGTAGCGGTCGCCGCCGTCACGCAGTTCCACGGCCTCGTGCTCGCCGGTCGACGCGCCCGAGGGCACCGCGGCGCGCGCGAAGGTGCCGTCCTCCAGCAGCACCTCGACCTCGACCGTCGGGTTTCCTCGCGAATCGAGGATCTCGCGGGCTCCGACCTGCTGAATGATGGCCACGGATGGTTCTCCTTATCGGCGGCTGTACTGGTTCTGGGGCGACGCCGACCGACGCGGTCACGTCGACTTCGGCGATTTCGCTAATAGTGCCAGGTCCGAGCGTAACCAACCCAACCGGCCGGGGTGCCCCCGCACACGCCGGATGCGGAACTCCCGATGCGTTCCACGTGACGTCTCACGGTGCGCTCCGCACGGCATAGGTGTTGGCCCGGTCTCGGACGTCGAGGAGGTACTCGCCGGACAGGTTGTAGGCCATGAGCGCCTGCCGCCATCCGGCCTCCGCGGTGAGGTCGCCGCCGCGGGCGCACAGGTAGCGGGCCGCGGTGAGCGCCGCGTCGTCGATGCTGTCGACGTCGACGACGCCGTCGCCGTTCGCGTCGACGCCCCACCGGCGCCACGTCTCGGGGATGAACTGCAGCGGCCCCATCGCCCGGTCGTGGACGGCGTCGCCGTCGAGTGCACCGCCGTCCGTGTCGGGGATCTCGGCGACACCCGGTCCGCCGTCGAGGGGGATGCCACGGATCGGCGGGGCGACGGTGCCGTCGGCGGCGACGGACGCGCCGCGGTGCGTCCCGTGCCTGCTCTCCACTCCGGCGATGCCGGCGATGGTGGTCCAGGTGATGCCGCAGTCGGGACGTGACCTCGCCATCACCGCGGCCGCATATCCGTACGCCTCGAGCGCGGTGGCGGACACGCCCGTCCCGTCGGACACCGACTGCGCCCAGTCCGCCAGTTGGTCCGCGGTGCGTCCCGGCGCATCGACGTCGATCGGCGGCATCGCGGCGCCGGGTAGCGGCGGCACGTTCTGTGGAATCGGAGCCTCGGGCTCCAGGGAGCAGGCGGCGAGGGTCGTCACGAGGGCGACGACGGCCGCACCCGCGCCCAGTGCTCGTCTTCTGCTGATCACCCCATCGATGATGCCTGGGCTCGGCGCGTGCCCACTGCAGGCACTACGCCCAGTGGGTCCGCCAGTCGTCCGCGGTGAGCCGCGCGACTCCCGCCGCGGCGGCGGACTCCTCCGCCCGGCGCACCCGCTCGGCGAACGTGAGCACGGCCGTCCGGAGCCGGACCTCCGCGTTGTCGCCCACCTCGACGGTGGTCAGGTCTGCCGGAATCAGCTGGTCCGGCAGGCCTGCCTTGCGGGCCCGGCCGAGCACCTTCTCGGCGAACGCCAGTGACGGCAGCGAGGTGGCGATCCCGTCGAGGCAGGATGCGCGCTGCTTCTCGGCCTCCTTGCGTGCCTCCCACGCCCGTTCCTGCTCGGCGATGTCGATCGGACCGGAGACGTCGGCGGCGAGGTGCGGACTGCGGTGCGCCAGCTTCGCGACGAGTTCGGCGGCGACGTCGTCGACGGTGAACTCCCCCGCTGCCTCGGCGATGCGGGAGTGGAACAGCACCTGCAGCAACAGGTCTCCGAGCTCCTCACGGATCTCGGTGGCGTCCCCCGCGACGACGGCGTCGAGCAGTTCGTATGTCTCCTCCACCAGGTACGTGGTGAGGGATTCGTGGGTCTGGGTGACCTCCCAGCCGCCGTACGACCACAGCCGGTCCATCACCTCGGCGGCCTCGACGAGCCCGTCGCCCGGTGTGCGGCCACCCGATGACTGCTCCCCAGCCGTCACGCGGACGCTCCCACCGCGACCGACATGTCCACCGAGCCTGCGGCCTTGCCGTCCATCGCGAGCAGGAAGTCCGCTGCGTACTGCAGCAACTGGACGTCCCGGACGCGGTCGGAGCCGACGCCACCGACGCGTGGCAGTGGCATCTGCACCATCCCGGTGGTGGCCCGGTACTGCGCGGCCGAGTACAACCGCTTGAGCCGCAACTGCTTCGAGTCCGGGAGCTGCATCGGCGAGATCTTCAGCTGGGTGCCCGTAACCGCGACCTCCTCGATCCCGTATTCGCGGCACAGGAGCCGCAGCTTTGCGACGGACACCAGCCGGCCGACCTCTTCCGGCACCGGGCCGTAGCGGTCGACGAGTTCGTCGACGACGGCTCCGATCTCGTCGTCGCCGCCTGCGGCCGCGAGCTTGCGGTATGCCTCGAGCCGCAGCCTGTCGCTGGTGACGTAGTCCGGCGGGATGTGTGCGTCCACGGGCAGGTCGATGCGCACCTCCTTCGGCGCTTCGTCCGTGGTGATCGGCCGCCCGTCCGCGACCGCCCGGTACGCCTCGACGGCCTCCCCGACGAGCCGCACGTACAGGTCGAAGCCGACACCGGCGACATGCCCGGACTGCTCGGCGCCCAGCACGTTTCCGGCACCGCGGATCTCGAGGTCCTTCATCGCGACGGCCATGCCCGCACCGAGGTCGGAGTTCTGCGAGATCGTCGCGAGCCGGTCGTAGGCGGTCTCGGTCAGTGGCTTCTCCGGCGGGTACAGGAAATACGCATAGCCGCGTTCCCGACTGCGTCCGACGCGACCGCGGAGCTGATGGAGCTGCGACAGGCCGAGCGAGTCGGCCCGCTCGACGAGCAGGGTGTTCGCGTTGGAGATGTCGAGTCCGGTCTCGATGATCGTGGTGCAGACGAGGACGTCGAACTCGCGCTCCCAGAACCCCTGGACCGTCTTCTCCAAGGTCTCCTCGTTCATCTGACCGTGCGCGACCACCACCCGCGCCTCGGGCACGAGTTCGCGAATCCGCTTGGCGGCCTTGTCGATCGAGCTGACCCGGTTGTGCACGTAGAACACCTGGCCGTCACGGAGCAGCTCGCGGCGGATCGCGGCGGCGACCTGCTTGTCGGCGTACGCGCCCACGTAGGTGAGCACGGGGTGCCGCTCCTCCGGCGGGGTGAGGATCGTCGACATCTCACGGATGCCGGCCATGCTCATCTCCAGCGTGCGCGGGATCGGCGTCGCGGACATCGTGAGCACGTCGACATGGGTGCGCAGCGCCTTGATGTGTTCCTTGTGCTCGACACCGAAGCGCTGCTCCTCGTCGACGATCACCAGCCCGAGGTCCTTGTATCGCACCCCCGTCTGGAGGAGACGGTGCGTACCCACGACGACATCCACCTCGCCGTCGGCGAGCTGGGCGATGATCTCCTTCGACTCGGCCGGGTCGGTGAACCGCGACAGCCCCCGGACCTTCACCGGGAAGCTCGCCATCCGCTCCGTGAACGTCTGCAGGTGCTGCTGCGCGAGCAGGGTGGTCGGCACGAGGACCGCCACCTGTTTGCCGTCCTGGACCGCCTTGAACGCGGCGCGCACCGCGACCTCGGTCTTGCCGTAGCCGACGTCGCCGATGACGACCCGGTCCATCGGGACGGGCTTCTCCATGTCGGCCTTGACCTCGTCGATGACGGTGAGCTGGTCCTGGGTCTCGGTGAACGCGAACGCGTCCTCCATCTCCTTCTGCCACGGGGTGTCGGGGCCGAAGGCGTGACCGGGCGCGGCCTGCCGGGCCGCGTACAGCTGCACGAGCTCGCCTGCGATCTCGCGGACCGCCTTGCGCGCCTTGCGTTTCGTGTTCTGCCAGTCCGAGCCGCCGAGCTTGCTGAGCGCGGGCAGCTCACCGCCGACGTAGCGGGACAGCTGGTCGAGGGATTCCATCGGCACGAAGAGCCGGTCGCCGGGGTGTCCGCGCTTGCTCGCCGCGTACTCGATGACGAGGTACTCGCGGCGGGCGCCGCCGACGGTCCGTTCGACCATCTCCACGAACCGGCCGATGCCGTGCTGGTCGTGCACCACCATGTCGCCTGCGGTCAGGGCGAGGGGGTCGACCTGGTTGCGGCGCTTCGGCGGCAGCCGCCTGCCGTCGCCGGCCGCGGCGACCCGGTTGCCGGTCAGGTCCGCCTCCGACACCAGCACCAGTCCGGCATCGGGTCGCTCGGTGGGCAGCACCAGACCGTTCTGCAGCGAGCCGCACAGCACCGACACCTGACCGCGCGCGGGCTCCGCGCCGGGCGCGAGCAGCACGGTCGGGACCTCGGCGTCGCGGAGCCGTTCGAGTGCACGCTGCGCGGTGCCCGACCCGGCGACGACGATCGCGGCGCGACCGCCGGTGGTGACGTGCGCGCGCAGCATGACGAACAGCTCGGCGAGCAGTTCGTCGGAGCCGCGCACCTCGGGCGCTGCCTGGATGTCGAGGAGCAGCTCGTCCTCGCTGCCCGACGCGAGCGGGCTGACGGTCCACCACGCCCGGCCGGCGGCCTCGGTGCTCTCCCGCACCTGTCGCAGGCTCCGGTAGGCGGACGCGGCCAGGTCCACCCCGCTCATTCCGGAGGTGTCGAGGGTGGAGGTGTCGAGCGGCGCCTCGGCACCGATCGAGGCCGCCGTCCACGACGCCTCCAGGAACTCCTGTCCGGTGCGGACGAGATCGGTTGCGCGGGTACGGATCTTCTCCGGGTCGCACAGCAGCACGTGCGTTCCCTCGGGAAGCACCTCGGTGAGCAGGACCAGTTCGCCGGACTGGAGCACCGGCAGCAGCGCCTCCATGCCGTCGACGGGGATGCCCGCGGACAGCTTGTCCAGCATCTCGACGAGCGCCGCGTCGGCCTGGTTGTCGCGGGCCAGGACCGCGGCCCGGTCGCGGACCGTCTCGGTGAGCAACAGCTCCCGGCACGGCGGCGCGACGAGCGTCGCCACGGTCAGCTCCGGGATGGACCGCTGGTCGGCGACCGAGAAGGGTCGCAACTCCGTCACCTCGTCGCCCCAGAACTCCACGCGGACAGGGTGATCGGCGGTCGGTGAGAAGATGTCGAGGATGCCGCCGCGGACGGCGAACTCGCCGCGCTTGCCGACCATGTCGACGCGGGTGTAGGCCATCTCCACGAGGCGGGTGACGAGTTCCTCGAACGGCACCTCGCTGCCCTCGCGCAGCGTCACCGGCTCGATGTCGCCGAGACCGGGCGCCATCGGCTGCACCAGCGACCGGACGGTGGTGACCACCACCTGCAGCGGCGGACCGTAGTCGGCGTTGTCGGGGTGAGCGAGGCGACGCAGCACCTCGAGCCGGCGGCCGACGGTGTCGGCACCCGGCGACAGTCGCTCGTGCGGCAGCGTCTCCCAGGACGGGAACTGCGCGACCCGTTCGCCGAGGATCTCCTTCAGTTCGGTGGTGAGGTCGTCCGCCTCACGTCCGGTCGCGGTGACCAGCAGCAGTTGTGTGTGCTCGGCGATCGCGGTCGCGAGGAACGGCCGGGCCGGATTGGGCGCGACGATCGACAGCGCGCTACGCCCGATGGCCTCGCGCACCGGCCCGAACGCCGGATGCGCGAGCGCGACGCCGGCCACCCCCGCGAGCGGCAGCGTCGACTCCCCGGTGTCCGGGTCTGCTGGATGGGTGGGGGGCACCGTCGAAGGCATGTGGATGGACCGTCCCTGGATCGCCGAACGCGTACGGCCGACCGGTTGCGGCGACCACGGACAAGTCTAGGACGGGCTGCCGACGGTGCCGTGGGTCACCTCGCCGGGGCGGTCACTGACCGAGCTGGGGGTCCGCTTCCAGGTTCGTGAGCCCGTTCCAGCACAGGTTGACCAGGTGGGCCGCGACGACCTCCTTGCTCGGCGAGCGCTCGTCGAGCCACCAGGTGGCGGTGGTCGCGACCATTCCGACGAGCGCCTGGGCGTAGAGCGGTGCCAGCGCGGGATCGAAGCCACGGCGCGAGAAGTCGCCCGCCAGGATGTGCCCGACACGGGTGACGGCCTCGTTGAGCAGGCTCGAGTAGGTGCCCTCCTCCGCGGACACCGGCGAGTCGCGCACCAGGATGCGGAACCCCTCGGTGCGTTCCTCCACGTAGGTGAGCAGCGCCAACGCGGCCAGCTCGACCCTGATCCGGGACCGGTTCTGTTCGAGGGAGTTGGTGACCATCTCGAGCAGCACCGACATCTCCCGGTCCACGACGACCGCGTAGAGCCCTTCCTTACCGCCGAAGTGCTCGTAGACGACGGGCTTCGAGACGTTCGCGCGGGCCGAGATCTCCTCGACGGACGCGGCCTCGTAGCCGCGCTCGGCGAACACGCTGCGTCCGATCTGGATGAGCTGCTCACGACGCTGGGTGCCCGTCATCCGGGTGCGCACCGGCTTGTCTCCGGGCGGCTCGGTGTCGGCGGAGGACTGCGGTGGTCGCGACATGTGAGCCAGCCTATCGGCCGGACATCGCGACCCTCCGCTGGCAGCTGCGGCGATTCCGGCATGGCGGTTGGCACCTGAGCGGGGTCTCGTGCAAGGATCGTGGGCGCACAGCGGACCGCCGGAGCCGGGGTTTCGATCCCTGGATGTCCTGCTAACCCGCAGGCAATCCGCCGTAGTGTAATGGCAGCACCTCTGATTTTGGTTCAGATAGTTCAGGTTCGAGTCCTGGCGGCGGAGCGAGCGGCAGTTCACCATGTTCGATTCGAGGAGCTTCATGCCAACCGAGACCGCCGTTGTCGTCCTCGCCGCCGGAGCGGGGACCCGGATGCGGTCCAAGACGCCGAAGGTGCTGCACACCCTGGCCGGCCGGTCGATGCTCGCGCACTCCCTGCACGCCGCGGCGCTCGTGAAACCGAACCATCTGGTCGCGGTCGTCGGCCACCAGCGCGACGTCGTCGTCCCCGCGGTCGCCGAGGTGGCGGCGCGGCTCGGTGTGACGGTCGGGACCGCGGTCCAGGACGCGCAGAACGGCACCGGCCACGCCGTCGCATGCGGGCTGAGCGCACTCCCCGACAACTTCACGGGCACCGTTCTCGTGACGTCCGCCGACGTCCCCCTCCTCGACGGCGACACGTTGCGCCGGCTCCTCGACGCGCACGCCGAGGCCGACGCCGCCGTGACGGTCCTCACCTCGACCGCCGCCGATCCGACCGGTTACGGCCGGATCCTGCGCACCACCGACGGCGAGGTCACCGCGATCGTCGAGCAGGCCGACGCCACCGCCGCGCAGCTCGCGATCACCGAGGTCAACTCCGGCGTGTACGCGTTCGACGCGCAGACCCTGCGGTCGGCGTTGGGTGAGCTGAGCTCCGACAACGCCCAGGGCGAGCTGTACCTGACCGACGTCGTCGCCATCGCCCGCCGCTCAGGCGGTTCGGTCCGCGCGCTGCGCCTCGACGACGCGCTGCTCGTCGCGGGCGCCAACGACCGCGTGCAGTTGGCGGCACTGGCGACGGAGATGAACCGGCGGATCCTCGAATCGCACATGCGGGCAGGCGTCACCGTCGTCGACCCGGCCTCGACGTGGATCGACGTGGACGTCGTCATCGGGCGCGACGTGACGATCCGGCCGGGCGTGCAGTTGCACGGCGCGACGGCGGTCGGCGAGGACGCCGAGATCGGCCCCGACACCACCCTGACCGGCGTCACGGTCGGCGCGGGCGCGTCGGTGATCCGCACGCACGGCGACGACGCCGTGATCGGGGCGGGCGCGACGGTCGGGCCGTTCACCTACCTGCGTCCCGGCACGGTACTCGGCGAGTCGGGCAAGCTCGGCGCATTCGTCGAGGTGAAGAACTCCGACATCGGCGATCACACGAAGGTGCCGCATCTCACGTACGTCGGGGACGCGAGCATCGGGTCGCACAGCAACATCGGAGCGTCGAGCGTCTTCGTCAACTACGACGGAGTGAACAAGACCCGTACCGTGGTGGGGTCGCACGTGCGGACGGGGTCGGACACGATGTTCGTCGCCCCGGTCCGGGTGGGCGACGGCGCGTACACGGGCGCAGGCACGGTCCTGCGTGAAGATGTTCCGCCGGGGGCGCTGGCCGTCTCCGGAGGCAGGCAACGGAACATCGAAGGCTGGGTCGAGAAGAACAGACCCGGTACGGCAGCCGCACAGGCGGCGGCATCGGCACAGCAGCACAACGAGAACTCGAGCAAGGACGGCGAAGAGCAGTGACTTCGAATTGGACCGACAACCAGAAGAACCTCATGCTCTTCTCCGGTCGCGCGCACCCGGAGTTGGCGGAGCAGGTCGCCAAGGAACTCGACATCCAGGTCACGCCGCAGACGGCGACCGACTTCGCGAACGGCGAGATCTTCGTCCGGTTCGAGGAGTCGGTCCGCGGCTCCGACGCCTTCGTGCTGCAGTCGCATCCGGCCCCGCTGAACCAGTGGGTGATGGAGCAGCTGATCATGATCGACGCGCTCAAGCGGGGTTCCGCCAAGCGCATCACCGCGATCCTGCCGTTCTACCCGTACGCGCGTCAGGACAAGAAGCACCGCGGCCGTGAGCCGATCTCCGCTCGCCTGATCGCGGACATGCTCAAGACCGCCGGAGCGGACCGGATCATCACCGTCGATCTGCACACCGACCAGATCCAGGGCTTCTTCGACGGCCCGGTCGACCACATGCACGCCCTCGGTCAGCTCGCCCAGTACGTGCGCGAGAACTACGGCACCGACAACATCTGCGTCGTCTCCCCCGACGCCGGCCGCGTCAAGGTCGCCGAGAAGTGGGCGGACGCCCTCGACGGCGCACCGCTGGCATTCGTGCACAAGACCCGCGACCCGCTGGTCCCGAACCAGGTCAAGTCGAACCGCGTCGTCGGTGACGTGAAGGGCATGACTTGCGTCCTGATCGACGACATGATCGACACCGGCGGCACCATCGCAGGTGCCGTGAAGGTCCTCAAGGACTCGGGCGCGGGTGACGTCATCATCGCGACCACGCACGGCGTGTTCTCCGATCCGGCCGCCAAGCGGCTCGCGACCTGCGGCGCGAAGGAGGTCATCGCGACCAACACGCTGCCGATCCCGGAGGAGAAGCGGTTCCCGACGCTGACCATCCTGTCGATCGCGCCGCTGCTCGCGCGCACCATCCGGGAGGTCTTCGAGAACGGATCCGTGACCTCCCTCTTCAACGGAAGTGCCTAGTAGGACTTTGTTAGGTCGGAAAGGTGTGGTGGCAGGTCGGGCAGGTGCCGATCCAGATGGCAAGTGCGCGTTGGATGTCGCGGACGATGCCGTACAGGG
>NZ_JBHUFB010000006.1:76733-116976 GCF_042681175.1 Rhodococcus gannanensis | reverse complement strand
ACCGCGACCACCACCACCGGCAACGGCCTTCACGAAGATCGGGAACTCCATGCTCTCCGACGCGGCAAGCAGGGTGTCCACGTCGGAGGACGGCTCCGACGACGCCAGCACCGGCAGACCGGCCGCCTTCGCCGCCGCGATCGCCCGCGCCTTGTTGCCGGTCAACTCCAGGACCTCGGCCGACGGGCCGACGAAGGCGATGCCCTCCGCCGCGCACGCAGCGGCCAGGTCGGGGTTCTCGGACAGGAAGCCGTAGCCCGGGTAGATCGCGTCCGCGCCGGCCTTCTTCGCGGCGGCGACGATCTCGTTCACCGACAGGTACGCCCGAACCGGGTGCCCTTCCTCACCGATCTGGTAGGACTCGTCCGCCTTCAACCGGTGGACCGAATTGCGGTCCTCGTACGGGAAAACGGCGACGGTTCCCGCGCCCAGCTCGTAGGAGGCACGGAATGCTCGGATGGCGATCTCACCACGATTGGCAACCAGAACTTTTGAGAACATTCCTGAAAACTACCTTTGCGTTCGCGCCGTCCGGGGCGTCGCGTACCAGTATTCGGGAAATACCCGCACAAACGACCACCTGTAACGATGCAGCACGCTACCGGGGCCCGCCTCACAAGACCACGTCACCCCCCGTGAGCTGCGGGTACGCCCGTCCGAGCGACCGAACCGGGACTACCGCGCCGGGCCCGCCATGATGTTGGAACGACCCGCCACGACCGGTATCCACAACGCGCTGAGCAACGCCATCGAAAGCCACGTGAGCAGGAGTCCGTATTCGAATCCCGCGGGGCGCAGTGCCGGCGGCAGACTCTGCTGCGACCAATAGCCCAGCATGCCGAACACGGCGCCGACGGCCGTCCCCATCACCGCCGCCTGAGCGAGAATCCACCGTCGCGTCACGAGGGCCACCGTCGACAGAGCGATGCCGAACACGAGCACGAACAGAACGAACAGCCGCAGCGGAACCGGCGTGGCCACCTGGCCCGCACCCGTGACACCGACGAGCGCCGCCCACCCCGACACCGAACCGGCGTGCGGGAGGAACAGTCCGACGGTGAGCACCACGATCACCGCGGCGAGCGCGCGTCCCCGGCGGCCCGCGGCGAACTCGCGGGCGACCCGCTTCTCGATCGCGGCGAGTTCCGCGCGCAGATCGGACAGGTCATCACTCACGACTCGGTTCGCCTCCTGCTTCGCCTGCCTCCTCTCGGCGAGGCACGGCCCTCCGCACGCTACCGGCGATCGGAGCGAGCGGACCGCACGGGTTCGGTCGCATGGCTCCGACCTGGGCCTACGACTTTTCCAGATATCGGACGCCCTCGGCGTCGAGACCCGCGGTCACCATCGACGCCAGCCCCGGATGGTTCGCCAGACCCGGATCCTCCGCAACCACACGGTGCGCCAACGACCGCGCGGTCTCGATGACGTCCTCGTGGTCGAGCAGCGACAGGAGCCGCAGTGTCGTCGTCGTACCCGACTGCGCGACCCCGAGGACATCGCCCTCACGGCGCTGCGCGAGGTCGAGTTGCGCCAGTTCGAATCCGTCGTTCGTGCCGGCGACCGCGGTCAGCCGCCGGTGCGGCGGCGACTCGGGACGCGACGCCGTGATGAGAATGCAGAGGCCCTGGTGGGCGCCGCGACCGACGCGGCCGCGCAGCTGATGCAGCTGGCTGACACCGAAGCGGTCGGCGTCGAGGATCACCATGACGGTCGCGTTCGGCACGTCGACGCCGACCTCGACGACGGTCGTACACACCAGGACGTCGATGTCACCCGCGTTGAACGCGGCCATGACCGCGTCCTTCTCGTCCGACGGCAGCCTGCCGTGCAGCAGCCCCACCCGGACCGACGACAGCGGCCCGACCTGCAGCTGCTCGTACACCGCGACCGCGGCGGCCGTCTGGGGCGCCTCGCCCTGCTTCTTCGCCTTCGCCTTGCCCGGGGCCTTGGCCTTCTTCGGCTGGGCGACCTGTTCGGACCCGGTGCCGGCGGTGAAGAAGTCGTCCAGGTCGAGGTCGCCCGGGTCGCCGTCCCCCTCGTCGTCACCGTCGCCGATCCGGGAGCAGACGACGTACGCCTGCCGTCCCTCCGCGACCTCCTCGCAGATCCGGGCCCACGCCCGGTCCACCCAGGCCGGCTTCTCGGAGGCCGACACGACGTTGCTGACGATCGGCGACCGCCCCCGCGGTAGCTCCCGGAGCGTGGACGTTTCCAGGTCGCCGAGCACGGTCATCGCGATGGTGCGGGGAATCGGGGTCGCGGTCATCACCAGGACGTGCGGGCTGGAACCGTCGCGCGCTCTGCCCCGCAGGGCGTCACGCTGCTCGACGCCGAACCGGTGCTGCTCGTCGACGACGATCATGCCCAGGTCGAAGAACTCGACGTTGTCCTGGATGAGGGCATGGGTACCGATGACGATGCCCGCATCGCCGACCAGCGTCTCGTTGAGCGCGGCACGCTTCTGCCCGACGGTCATCGAGCCGGTCAGCAGGGCGATGCGGGTTGCGTGCTCGGCCGCGCCGAGCTCCCCAGCCGTGGCGAGGCTGCCGAGCATCTTCCGCATCGAGCGGGCGTGCTGGGCGGCCAGTACCTCGGTGGGCGCGAGGAGCGCACACTGCCTGCCCGAGTCGATCACCTGGAGCATCGCCCGCAACGCGACGATGGTCTTGCCCGAGCCCACCTCGCCCTGCAGGAGCCGGTTCATCGGGTGCGGGCGCGAGAGGTCCGCCGAGATCTCCTCCGCGACCGCGAGCTGGCCGTCGGTGAGAGTGAACGGCAACTCGGCGTCGAACGCGGCTGCCAGTCCGTCCGCGTGGGGCGGGCAGGACGGCGCGACCCGCTCGTCCACGGCGTGCCTGCGCTGCGCGAGCACCAGCTGCAACGCCAACGCCTCGTCGAACCGCAGCCGCTCCCGGGCGCGGTCGACGTCCCGTTTCGACTCGGGCTGGTGCACGAGGCGCAGAGCCTCGTCGAGGTCGATCAGGTCCAGCTCCCGGCGGGTCGCCTCGGGCAGTGGGTCGGGGACGACGTCGAGCTGGTCGAGCACCTGCCGCACGCATCGTGCGATCGTCCAGGTCTCCACGTCCCGGGTCGACGGATAGATCGGGATCAGCTCGCGGTCGAAGATCTCCATGTCGATCCCGGAGTCGGCGCCCTGCGTGCTGCGCGCCATCCCTGCGAGTTCGCCGGACCCACGGACCCGACCACCGACGGTTGGCTCCCCGTCGCCGGTCGGGAGGATCAGATAGCTCGGGTGGGTGAGCTGCAACTGCTCACGGAAGTACTTCGCGGTGCCGGAGAACATCGCCCTGACACCGGGCTTGATCGCGTGCGCGACCTTGTGCGGGTTGAAGAACGTCGCCTCGACGCGCTGCGTGTCGGAGGAGAGCACGGTGCGGAGCATCTTGCCGCTGCGACTCTTGAACGAGACGACGTCCGCCTTCACGACGGTCGCGACCATCGTGATGTGGGCACCCTCGGGGGGCCGCGTGTCGCCGAGTTCCGCGCCCTGTGTGGCATAGCGGTGCGGGTAGTGCCGAAGCAGATCCTCGACCGTGGTGATGTCGAAGTCCGCCGCGAGCGGCTCGGCCGCCTTCACGCCGAGCAGGTGGTCGAGGCGGTCGCTCAGCGATGCCATGGGTTCGCTTCTCCGTTCACAGACACAGTCCTACTCCCCGGCACCGACGCTCAGCGGTGCCGAGGACTCGCCGGCGCCACCTCGACGGTCACTCCACACCGACCTGGACGAGGTCGGTGTCCTGTCCCCCGGGGTAGACCAGCACTTCGACACCCGGATGGCGGTGAGCCACGTGGTCGGCGAGCGCGTTCGCCAGTTCGTCGGTCGCCTTTGCGCCGAGCAGCAGCGTCACCAGCTCGCCGCCCACCCCGAGCACCTGGTCGAGCAGCCGGCGGCCGGCGTCGGCGGCGTCACCCGCGATGACCACGACCTCGTGTCCGATCAGCCCGAGGCCGTCGCCCGCCTCGCAGGTGCCCATGAGGGTCAGCGACCGCTCCTCCGCGACCCGGACCGATCCCCACCGTGTCGACGCCGCCGCCTCGGACATCGCGAACCCGTCGTCGACGGCGGGCCGTCTCGTGTCGTGGACGGCGAGCGCGGCCAGTCCCTGCACCATGGACGAGGTCGGCAGCAACAGCACCGACCGGTGGTCCTCGCGAGCCAGTGCGCCGACCGTCAGCAGTTCCTGGGCGGGCAGGGCGCCGTTCGGCATGACGAGCACCTCGGTGCAGCTCAGTCTGCGGATCGCGTCGAGGAGCACCTCGGGTGTGACCTGCTCGTCGCTGCGCAACACCTCGGCACCCTCGGACGCGAAGAGTTCGGCCGCGCCGTCGCCCGACACGACCGCGAGAACGCAGCGGCGACCCGGCACCGACATCGCCGAACCGGTGTCCCCGCGGACGAGGTCGAGAGCGAAGCAGTCGATCCGGATGCCGTGGACCCGACCTGCCGCGAGTCCCGCTTCGACCGCGGCGCCCGCGTCGTGGCAGTGCACGTGCACCGACCACGATCCGTCGCCGTCCCCGACCACGATCACCGAGTCCCCCACCTCGCCGAGGCGCGTGCGGAGTACCGCGATGCGGGTCTCGTCGGTGTCGGCGACGAGGTACATGACCTCGTAGTCGAGTGTGTGCTGCGCGTCCTGCGCGACGTGCCCGCCCTGGCAGTCGTGGTGGTCGCGATGGTGACGGTCCTGGTCGGAACGATCGCGGTGGGCGTCGGGGTGCACCTCCACCTGCGCGACCAGCGCGAGCCCGGAGCGGTCCGGCGTGACTCCGGTGATCACCCCGACCAGGGCGTCGAGGATCACGACGAGTCCGAGTCCCCCGGCGTCGACCACTCCGGCCCGGCCCAGCTCGGCGAGCTGTGACGGCGTCCTGGCCAGGGCGTCGACCGCACCCGCCGCGGCGGCGGACACGACGCCGGCGAGATCCGTGTCCCGGGGGCATGCCCCCGCAGCCGCCGCGGCATGACGGAGCACGGTGACGATGGTGCCTTCGACGGGGATGCTGATCGCGTCCGTCGCGAGGACGGCGGCCTGGTCGAGCGCGGCGCGCACCGAAGTCGCGTCGAGGTGGCCGAGCCGTGCGACGTCGGCGATGCCCCGCAGCACCTGCGACAGGATGACCCCGGAGTTGCCGCGGGCTCCCGCCACGGCTCCCCGGGCCAGCGCGGCCGCGACGTCGGCGACGGACCCGTCGGCCGACTCTGCCGACTCGGCGGCGGCGCGCATGGTGAACAGGAGGTTGGTGCCGGTGTCCGAATCGGGCACGGGGAACACGTTGAGGCGATTGATGTCCTCGCAGCGGCTGGTCAGGCCGTCGACACAGACACCGGCCCAGCGACGCAGCGCCTCACCGTCGACCTTCTGCAGCGCCTCGAGCACCTCGGTTCCGTCCCTCCGCCCTTCTTCGGTATTGTCGGTGCCGCAAGATTAGCCGCAGGGGCTGTCGGCCCGCTCACCGCGAAGTGTCTCTCACCACCGGTTTGGTCATTCGGCAGTGTTCCGGCTAATCTGGCAGGGTTGCCTGGCACGGGGGACACCAGTGTTCCGTGCCCGCGACAGAATCCATCCGCATCACATCAAGGAGTTCGCGACTATGGCTGCCGTCTGCGACGTATGCGCCAAGGGACCCGGCTTCGGTAAGTCGGTCTCGCACTCGCACCGGCGTACCAACCGTCGCTGGAACCCGAACATTCAGACTGTCCGGGCCCAGGTCGGATCCGGTACGCGTCAGAAGCTCAACGTGTGCACCTCCTGCCTCAAGGCAGGCAAGGTCGTTCGCGGCTGATCTTCGTATCGAAGTTCACCGATGCCCCGGCACCTCACGGTGCCGGGGCATCGGCCTTTTCTGTGCAGTCCCAGCCCGTGGGAGGCTGTGGCGCAAACGATCCCGGCGCCCGGATAAGGTGCTAGGGGTGACTTCACTCGACACCTACAGGTTCGTCCGTCTCGACGGCGACGTCCTCCGGATCGCAGTCGCGACCGCAGGCAAGGGCACCTCACTCGACTTCGACTGCGTGGACGAGGGCACCGCCGCGCTCCGCGCACTCACGGCGGGCGAGATCCGCGCCGGAGCGGTGCTGCTCGTCGGAGAGGGCGCGAACTTCTGCGCGGGCGGCAACGTCCGCGACTTCGCGAGCGCCCCCGATCGCGGCGCGTACGTCCTGGACGTCGCCCACCGGTTGCACGACTTCGTCCGACTGCTCGCCGCCACCACCGTCCCGGTCGTCGCAGCCGTCCAGGGATGGGCCGCGGGCGCTGGAATGAGTCTGGTGTGCGCCGCCGACATCGCGATCGGCGGGCAGTCGACGAAGATGCGTGCGGCGTACCCCGGCGTCGGCCTGTCCCCCGACGGTGGCATGTCCTTCACCCTGCCGCGCATCGTCGGCACCCGAAAGGCGAGCGAGCTCATCCTCACCGACGCCGTCGTGGACGCGGACGAGGCCGTGCGCCTCGGCCTCCTCAGCCGGCTCGTCGCCGACGACGAGGTGCAGACGGAGGCACTTCGAGTGGCTGCCGGACTCGCCGACGGCCCGACGTCGTCGTACGCGAGCATCAAGGCACTGCTCGCCCGGTCCGGCGATTCGTCGCTGTCGGATCAGCTGGACGCCGAGGCCGCGTCCATCTCGGCCGCCGCCGCGGGCCCGACCGGTCGCGAGGGCGTCGACGCGTTTGTCGAGAAGCGCCGCCCCGACTTCCGCGCCACCCGCTGACCCTCCCCGCCGGCATGAACGGAACCGTTCGGTCGAACCGATCGAGTGAACGGTTCCGTTCATGCCAGGGGGTAGGCGAGGACGATCAGGGCAGACGCCAGTCCACGGGCTTCTCGCCCATCTCCCCGAGGAGCTCGTTCACCCGGCTGAACGGCTTGGACCCGAAGAAGCCACGGGAGGCGGACAGCGGCGAGGGGTGCGCGGACTCCACGTACGGCGTGTCACCGAGCATCGGCTTCAACGTCGCCGCGTCGCGACCCCACAGGATCGCGACGAGCGGCCGGGGGGCGCCGCTCGGATCGGTGCGGGCCACCAGGGCGTGAATCGCCTGCTCGGTGACCTCCTCCCAGCCCTTGCGGCGGTGTGACGCGGCCTGGCCGGGCTGCACGGTCAGGACCCTGTTCAGCAACAGGACGCCCTGCTGTGCCCACGGAGTGAGGTCGCCGTTCGACGGTGTCGGCAACCCGAGGTCGGTTCCGAGTTCGGTGTAGATGTTCGACAGGCTCCGCGGTACCGGCCGGACGTCCGGCGCGACCGAGAAGCTCAGCCCGACTGCGTGGCCCGGCGTCGGGTAGGGGTCCTGGCCGACGACCAGCACGCGGACGTCGTCGAACGGTTGCGTGAAGGCGCGCAGCACGTTGTCACCGGAGGGCAGGTATCCGCGACCGGCGGCGACCTCCGCGCGCAGGAACTCCCCCATCTCGGAGATCCGGCCGGCGACCGGCTCGAGCGCCGCCGCCCAGCCGGGGTCGACGAGATCGGTCAGCGGACGCGGCGACATCAGGTGCTCCTTGTGTGGGTCGGCATGGGTGCACACTATCCGGACAGATTGGCGCCGAAGCTCTCCCAGCCCGCGGCGCCGGTCCATTCGCGACCGCCGACGAGGACACCCGCACCACGTGCGGCCGTCCCGCCTGCTCCGGTGCCCGCGTCGGGCAACACGACACCGATCCGCCGCCAGCCGTCGGGGAGTTCCGCGCCGGAAGGGAACGTGGCCGCCAGCGCATGGTCCTCGCCGCCGGTCAGCACCCACACGACCGCATCGTCCCCGAGAGCAGCCGCCGCGGCAACCAGCAGCGGATCCGGTTCGAGCGCCGCGGGTTCGAGGTCCATCCGCACGCCCGATGCGGCGCAGATGTGACCGAGATCGGCGAGCAGGCCGTCCGAGATGTCCGTCATGGATGTCGCGCCCGCCTCGGCCGCGACCGGTCCGCTTCCATACGGGGGTTCCGGAACCTGGTGCGCGGCAATCACTTCTGCGTGGCCACCGATGTCCGCGGCGAGAACCGCGAGCCCGGCCGCCGACCATCCGAGGCGACCCGCCACGGCCACCTGGTCTCCCGCCGTTGCCGTCGACCTCAGCACCGCATCGCGTCCACGGAGATCACCGAGGACCGTGATCGACAGCACGATCTGATCGGACTGCACCGTGTCACCGCCGACGACCCCCGCACCGAGACACTCGGCTTCGGCCCAGATTCCGTCGGTGAGGGCGTCGAGCATCGCGACAGGTGTGTCCGGCGGGCAGCCGAGCGAGACGAGAAACGCTGTGGGCCAAGCCCCCATCGAGGCGATGTCGGCACCGTTCTGCGCCACCGCCTTCCGCCCGATCTGCTCGGGTGTCGACCAGTCCAGCCGAAAATGCCTGCCCTGCACGAGCATGTCCGAGGACGCCACCACGCGGCCGTCTGCAGCCCGCACGACCGCGGCGTCGTCACCCGGCCCCAGCAGGGTGGTGTCGGGCTGATCTCGACCGGTCACCGCCCTGTCGATCACGGCGAACTCGCCGAGTTCCGCGACGGTGGCATCGGCCGGAGGACGGGAATCCCCGGCGGAGTCGGGTGTGTCGATGACGAGCCTTTCGTCCGGTTCGGTCGCGGTACCCTGGGGACGCGACCGGGAATCGACCCGGCCGAGAACTACGGACCAGGGCCATCGCGACTCTACCGAGGCCGCGACGCACTCTGCCGGGAAGGGACCTTCGGTGGCGCAGGCATACATCCTGATCCAGACCGAGGTGGGCAAGGCCACGACCATCGCCGAGCGGATCCGGCAACTGCCGGGCGTCCTCACCGCGGAGGACGTCGTCGGCCCCTACGACGTCGTCGCACGCATCGACGGGCGAACCGACTCCGGGCTGTCACCGGTCGTCGCCGGAATCCGGCAGGTCGCCGGCATCACCCGGACCCTCATGTGCGAGGTCCCCACACCGGCGTGACTCCCCCGACCGGTCCGACCCAGCGAACGAAACGGCACAGAACAGCACCGTGAACAGCCCCGAGCCCGAGAACACCTCCGCGTCTCAGAACACCCCGTCCGCCGAGGCGGACACCCGTCGCAGCCCCGCCCTGATCGCCGCGGCGGTCGCGTTGCCGGTCGCGATGGTCGTCGGCATCGTCGTCGCCGCGGTCCTCGCGAACCGAAACCCCACCCTGGAGCCGGTCGCACTGGGATCGGTGCCCGCACCGGCTGCGACGTCGCCCGAGTGCACGGCACTGATCGACTCGCTCCCGGAGAAGCTGGGCGACTTCGAGCGCGCCGACCTCGTCGATCCGGCGCCCGAAGGGGCCGCGGCCTGGCAGTCCGTCGACGCGCAGGAGATCGTCCTGCGGTGCGGCCTGGACCGGCCGGTCGAGTTCGACGCCGCGAGCGCGCTGCAGCTCGTGGACGGTGTGCAGTGGCTGGAGATCCCCGGAGGTGACGGCGTCGACGCGAGTACGTGGTTCGCCGTCGACCGCGGAGTCTACGTCGCGATCACCGTTCCGCACGGTCTGGGGCCGACGCCGATCCAGGACGCGTCCGCCGCGGTCGCGGGTGCGCTCGAGGCGAAGCCGATCGACCCGGCTCCGCTGCCCGCGATCACAGCGCCCCCGGTCACACCGGCGCCCGGTTCCTGACGGTCAGCGCAGGCCGGTACCGCGCGCCAGGGCGGTGTCGACCAGCGTCGAGACCAGCGCGCGATAGTCGACGCCCGCAGCCTCCCACATGCGCGGGAACATCGAGATCGACGTGAATCCGGGCATCGTGTTGATCTCGTTGATGACGGGACCGTTGTCGGTGACGAAGAAGTCGACACGCGCCAGGCCCTGGCAGTCGAGGGCGGCAAACGCCTTGACCGCGATCGCCCGGATCTCGTCGGCGACGTCGTCGTCGAGCTTCGCCGGGACGTCGAACTCGCAGATGTCGTCGAGATACTTGGTGTCGAAGTCGTAGAAGGCACCGTCGTCGTCGGTGAACTCGGGCATCCGGATCTCCGCGACCACACTGGCACGCACGGAGCCGTCGGGGAACTCCAGGACACCGCATTCCACCTCGCGGCCGACGATCGCGGCCTCGACGATGACCTTGGGGTCGTGGGACCGGGCGTGCGCGATCGCCGCGTCGAGACCGTCCCAGCTGGTCACCCGGGTGATGCCGATCGAGGAGCCGCCGCGTGCGGGCTTGACGAAGACGGGCAGTCCCAGCATCTCCCGATCCTGCGGCGACACGGTCGCGGCACCCGGCCGCAGCACCACCTGGCGCCCGACCGGCAGACCTTCCGCGGCGAGCAGCTTCTTGGTGAACTCCTTGTCCATGCCCGCGGCGCTCGCGAGGACGCCGGGCCCGACGTACGGCAGGCCGGCGAGTTCGAGCATGCCCTGGATGGTGCCGTCCTCGCCGTAGGCGCCGTGCAGGACGGGGAACACCACGTCGACGGAGGCGAGGACGCGGCCCGCCTGCTCGGAGTCGAGCGCGACGACGGCGCCCGCGCGGGTGGGGTCCACGGTGAGGGTCAGCGCGGCGCCGGTGGCGTCCACCGTCGGAAGCGAACGACCGTCCATGACCAGGGAGGCGGGGTCGGAGGCGCCCAGGACCCAGGCGCCGTCGTGGGTGATCCCGATCGGCACCACCTCGTAGACCTCGGGGTCGAGATTGCGGAGCACACTGCCGGCGGACACACAGGACACCGAGTGCTCGCTGCTGCGGCCTCCGAAGACCACTGCGACCCGGGTACGAGGATTGTTCACCCGGAAACCCTATCTGCCGGGGCCCGGTGGAGTCATTCCGGCAGGTGACGCCTCACCGGTCGCCCGTCACTCGGACTTCATGCGCCGCCCGAGGAGCAGCCCGACCGCCTCACGAACCGACAGTCCCTCGTGGCAGACGCGGTGTACGGCCTCGGTCAGCGGCATCTCGACGCCGTGCTTCTGCGCCAGCGCCCGCACCGACGTGCACGACTTCACTCCTTCGGCGACTTGGCCGTGAGTGGCGGCCTGGGCGCTGGCGAGTGTCCCGCCCTGACCGAGGTGCGCCCCGAAGGTGCGGTTGCGCGACAGCGGCGACGAGCAGGTCGCGACGAGATCGCCGACGCCGGCGAGCCCGGCCAGCGTCGCGGGGTTGGCGCCGAGCGCGACGCCGAGCCTGATCATCTCCGCGAGGCCGCGGGTGATGATCGAGGCGTTGGTGTTCTCTCCGAAGCCGACGCCCGACGCCATTCCGCAGGCGAGCGCGATCACGTTCTTGCACGCGCCACCGATCTCGCAGCCGATCACGTCGACGTTCGTGTACGGCCGGAAATAGCCTGTTGCGCAAGCCTTCTGGACGGCCTTGGCCCGCTCGTGGTCGGAGCAGGCGATCACCGTCGCGGAGGGCTGTCCACTCGCGATCTCCCGTGCCAGGTTGGGTCCCGACAGGACCGCGATCCTGTCCTCCGTGGCGCCGGTGACCTCACCGATCACCTCGCTCATGCGCAGCAGGGTGCCCGATTCGATGCCCTTCGCGAGAGACAGCAGCGTCGAATCCGGTTCGACCAGCGGCGCCCACGCGGCGAGATTCTCCCGGAGCGACTGCGACGGCACCGCGAGCACCACCAGGTCCGCCCCGTCCAGCGCCGCCGCGTGGTCGCTGGTCGCGGTCAGCGCGGACGGGAGTTCGATGCCGTCGAGGTAGAACGGGTTGGAGTGGTGGTCGGTGATGGCCGCGGCGACCTCGGGCCGACGGGCCCACATCGTGACGTCGGTTCCGGCGTCCGCGAGCACCTTCGCGAAAGCCGTGCCCCATGATCCCGCACCCAGTACCGCCGCCTTCACCATGAGCCCTCCGACCACCCGACTGTGTTTCCGACGACACTAGTACCGGCCGCTCGGGTTGGGGCCCGCGCGAACCACGCGGACGAGGCCGATCCCGCGGCTGGCAGGATGGCCGACATGAGCGCCGCACCCGCACCCCTGCAGGCCGCGCGCGCCCATGTGCTGATCGCGGTCAAGGATCTGCGACACGCGAAGAGCCGGCTCGGCCCGTCCCTGACCGCCGACGAGCGCGCGGCGCTGACGCTGGCGATGGTCCAGGACACGGTGACCGCCGCGTTCTCGTCCGAGGCGGTCCACGCGGTCACCGTCGTCACCCCCGACGCCGTCGTCGCCGCGGCCGCGGGCGCTCTCGGCGCGGCGCACTTCCCCGATCGGGGCGGGGACGATCTCAACGCGGTGCTCACGGCCGCCGCACGGACGGTCTTGTCGGGTCGGATCGTCGCGCTGCAGGGCGACCTCCCGTGCCTGTCGGGCCCCGAGCTCACCGCCGCACTCGCGGCGGCCCGACCCCTGCGGCGGGCGGTCGTGGTGGACCACCACGGCACGGGAACGTCCGCGTTGATCGCCGAGTCACACGACCTCGACCCCCGCTTCGGCCTCGACTCCGCGCGACGGCACATCGACTCGGGTGCAACGGCTTTGGACGGGGACTGGCCCGGCCTGCGGCTGGACGTCGACACCCCCGGCGACCTCGCCGCCGCGATCGCGCTCGGACCCGGTCCGGCGACGACCCGCGCGCTGTTGTCGATGGACCACATCGGTTCGTCGCACAGTCGTTGAGAATTCACTCGACAGGCCGCCGTCCGATTGTCCCGTCCTCCCGATGTGGGGGATGATCATGCAGTGAACAACGGTGAGGACGTGGGACGCGAATCGGTGCAGACGACGACAGCGGAGGAATCGGCCGGTGTCCCGGTCCCGATTGTCGGCCACCTGCCGGTCATCCCGACGGCGCCACCCGCCGCGACGCCGCCGTCCGTGGACGGATCGGTGGCCCCGCTCCCCGACGACCGTTACCTCAATCGCGAACTGAGCTGGCTCGACTTCAACTCGCGCGTGCTCGCGCTCGCCGAGGATCCTTCGCTGCCGCTGCTCGAACGGGCGAAGTTCCTGGCGATCTTCGCCTCGAACCTCGACGAGTTCTACATGGTCCGGGTCGCCGGACTCAAGCGCCGCGACGAGACGGGCTTGTCGGTCCGCTCCGCCGACGGCCTCACCCCGCGTGAGCAGTTGGCGCTGATCAACGAGCGAACCCAGGAGATCGCCGAGCTGCATGCCCGCACGTTCGGGGAACTCCTCCCCCTGCTCCGGTCCGAGGGCATCTCGATCATCCGGTGGTCCGACCTCGATCCCGAGGAGGCGGCCGATCTCTCGGAGTACTTCCAGGATCAGGTGTTCCCGGTTCTCACGCCGCTGGCGGTGGACCCTGCGCATCCGTTCCCCTACATCAGTGGGCTCAGTCTCAACCTCGCGGTGACGGTGAAGGACGCCTCGACCGGCGGCGAGCACTTCGCCCGAGTGAAGGTGCCGGACAACGTCGATCGGTTCGTGCGGGTCACCCGCACCGGATCGCCGTCGGGCATTCCTGCCTTCCTGCCGATGGAGGCGCTGATCGCGGCGCACCTGAACGTGTTGTTCCCCGGCATGGAGATCGTGGAACACCACGCGTTCCGCATCACCCGCAACGCAGACTTCGAGGTCGAGGAGGATCGCGACGAGGATCTGCTGCAGGCACTCGAGCGCGAACTCGCCCGGCGCCGCTTCGGATCCCCCGTCCGGCTGGAAGTCGCGGACGACATGACCGAGCACATGCTCGAACTGCTCCTGCGTGAACTGGACGTGAATCCGGGCGACGTGATCCAGGTGCCCGGACTGCTCGACCTGTCGTGCCTGATGCAGGTCTACGGCGTCGACCGCCCGCATCTCAAGGACGCTCCGTTCGTGCCGGCGACGCACCCCGCCTTCGGTGAGCGGGAGACCCCGAAGAGCGTCTTCTCCACGCTGCGCGAAGGCGACATCCTCGTGCAGCACCCGTACGACTCGTTCTCGACCAGCGTGCAGCGGTTCATCGAACAGGCCGCCGCCGATCCGCAGGTGCTCGCGATCAAGCAGACCCTGTACCGGACGTCCGGTGACTCCCCGATCGTGAACGCGTTGATCGACGCCGCGGAGGCCGGCAAGCAGGTCGTCGCACTGGTCGAGATCAAGGCACGGTTCGACGAGCAGGCCAACATCAAGTGGGCGCGCAAGCTCGAACAGGCTGGTGTGCACGTGGTCTACGGACTGGTCGGCCTCAAGACCCACTGCAAGACGTGTCTCGTCGTGCGGCGCGAGGGATCGACCATCCGTCGCTACTGCCACATCGGTACCGGCAACTACAACCCGAAGACTGCGCGACTGTACGAGGACGTCGGACTGCTCACCGCGGCCCCCGAGATCGGTGCCGACCTGACGGACCTGTTCAACACGCTCACCGGCTACTCCCGCAAGACCGAGTACCGCAACCTGCTCGTCGCCCCACACTCGGTCAGGCAGGGAATCATCGATCGGATCCACGGCGAGATCGAGCACAAGCTCGCAGGCGGGACCGCTCGAATCCGGCTGAAGGCCAACGCTCTGGTCGACGAACAGGTCATCGATGCGTTGTACCGGGCGTCGCAGGCGGGTGTGCCCGTGCAGGTCGTGGTCCGCGGCATCTGCGCCCTGCGCCCCGGGGTGCCCGGGCTGAGCGAGAACATCGAGGTGCGCTCTATTCTGGGCCGGTTCCTCGAGCACTCGCGCATCCTGCACTTCGCCGGTGCCAACGAGTTCTGGATCGGCAGCGCCGACATGATGCACCGCAACCTCGACCGTCGCGTCGAGGTGATGGCTCAGGTCAAGGACCCGCGGCTGACGCGGCAGCTCGACTGGAGCTTCGAGTCCGCACTCGATCCCACGACTCGCTGCTGGGTGCTCCAGGAGGACGGGCACTGGGCGGCGTCGCCCGCCCGCGGCGAAAGGGTGCGCGAGCACCAGGAGGAAATGATCCGCAGCCGCCGGACCAGCGGGGCGTAGGAACGGCAACGCAGGAGGCCCCCGTGAGCTCGAAATCGGATCACTCCAACCAGAAGTCGCCCGCGGTGAAGGCGAACATCTTCGCGGCCGGCGCCGTTCTGTGGCGCAAGTCCCCGACGGATCCGTACGACATCGAGATCGCGCTCATCCACCGGCCCAAGTACGACGACTGGTCGTTCCCGAAGGGGAAGCTCGACCCCGGCGAGATCCCCGTCGTGGCAGCGAGGCGGGAGGTCGAGGAGGAAACGGGGATGCGGGTCCAGTTGGGGCGGCACGTCGCGCGCGTCTCCTATCTCGTTCCGGGGCATCGCCGCCGCAAGCGGGTCGACTACTGGGCAGCGGAAGCGCGGCACGGCGAGTTCGTGCCCAACGACGAGGTCGACGAGTTGCGCTGGATGTCTCCGGACGCGTTGACGGGGGCGTTGTCGTACCAGGTCGACGAGAAGGTGTTGCGGCGCTTCCTCCAGGCTCCCGCCGACACGTCCACCGTGCTGGTGGTCCGGCACGCCAAGGCCGGTCGTCGCAGCGCCTACAAGGGCGACGACACCACCAGACCGTTGGACAAGACCGGTCGAGCGCAGGCGGAGGGATTGTCGGCGCTGCTACGGGCCTTCGGGGCCACCGAGATCCACTCCGCCGACCGAACTCGCTGTGTACAGACGGTGGAGCCGCTGGCCCGGGACATCGGCGCCGAGATCGCACTCGAGCCCGCACTGAGCGAGGAGGCGTACCGGGAGGACCCGGCGAGCGCGCAGGCCCTCGTCAGGAAGATCGCGGCACGCGGCGGGGTGCAGGTGATCTGCAGCCAGGGCAAGGTCATCCCGGACCTGTTGCAGTGGTGGGCCGAACGTGACGGAATCACGCTGCCGCCGGCGCGGAACCGGAAGGGCAGCACATGGGTGCTGTCGCTGTCCGGCGGGATCCTCGTGGATGCCCACCACATCGACAGCGCACTACCCGAGGTGTGACGTCGTCGGGCGGCATGTTCCGCCGCAGACGCGAAGAGAGGGTGTCGACGGTTTCCCGTCGACACCCTCTCTCGTAGCTCGCTGACTACCGCTTGCGGGCGGTGGTCTTCTTCGCGGGCGCCTTCTTGGCCGGAGCCTTCTTCGCGGGCGCTGCCTTCTTGGCGGCCGTGGTCTTCTTCGCCGCGGTCGCCTTCGTGGCGGTGGTCTTCTTGGCCGGTGCAGCCTTGGTGGCGGTGGTCTTCTTCGCCGCCGTGGTCTTCTTCGCCGGGGTTGCCTTGGTGGCCGTGGTCTTCTTGGCCGGTGCAGCCTTGGTGGCCGTGGTCTTCTTCGCCGCGGTCGCCTTCGTGGCGGTGGTCTTCTTCGCCGCGGTCGCCTTGGTCGCGGTGGTCTTCCGCGCCGTGGTGGCCTTCTTCACCGGTGCGGCCTTCGCCACCGTCTTCTTCGCGGGCGCAGCCTTCTTCGCTGCGGTCTTCTTGGCCGCGGCACGCTTCGCCGGAGCCGCAGCAGCCGAACCACGCTTCACTGCCGGACCGGAGGCCGGCAGCTTCTGCTTGCCTGCGATGACGGCCTTGAACTGGGCGCCGGGACGGAAGGCGGGCACCGACGTCGGCTTGACCTTCACCGTCTCACCGGTGCGCGGGTTACGAGCGACACGGGCCGCACGCCGACGCTGTTCGAAGACACCGAATCCGGTGATGGTGACGTTCTCTCCGGCGTGGACCGCGCGGACGATGATGTCGACGATGTGCTCGACCGCGTCGGTCGCGCTGCGTCGATCCGAATCCAACCTTTCGGTCAGCTGATCAATGAGCTCTGCTTTGTTCATTGGATGATTCCTCCGCAAACCAATGGCCCATTGACGGACCGACTATCAAACACGGTAAACCGGAAACGGGCAAGAGTCTATGTGCCACGCCAATTCTCATGCCTTTCTCATCGGCGTGGCAACCCGCTTCCGGTTCCCAATGTGCTTAGCGCCCCTACGAGTCAACCCCGGCAACGCGCGCAGGCAAGGTTACAGGTTTCCAAGACGGCCTTGACTTTTCGTACTCGGAAATCGCCTCTACCTGCCGCAACGTCAATCCGATGTCGTCCAGACCCTCGAGCAGACGCCACCTCGTGTAGTCGTCAATGGTGAACGGCACCACCAAAGTTCCGGCGCTCACCGTCCGCGACGTGAGATCCACGACAATTTCCAGACCGGGCTGCTCCTCGAGCGCCTTCCACAGCAGTTCCACGTCCGACTGCTCGACTTGAGCGGCGAGCAGACCGGCCTTGCCCGCGTTCCCGCGGAAGATGTCGGCGAACCGCGACGAGATCACGACCCGGAATCCGTAGTCGGACAGCGCCCACACCGCGTGCTCGCGCGACGACCCGGTTCCGAAGTCCGGCCCGGCGACGAGCACAGTGCCCTTGTCGTAGGGCTCGGTGTTGAGAATGAAGCCGGGATCGGTGCGCCAGCCGGCGAACAGGCCGTCCTCGAAACCGCTTCGGGTCACCCGCTTGAGGTAGACCGCGGGGATGATCTGGTCGGTGTCGACATTCGAACGCCGCAGCGGGACGCCGATGCCCTTGTGAGTGGTGAAGGCTTCCATCGAAATTCTCCTCCTGAGTGACGAATGTCTAGTCGAGGTCGGACGGCGCCGACAGCGTTCCGCGCACCGCGGTCGCCGCTGCGACGAGCGGCGAAACCAGATGGGTGCGACCGCCCTTGCCCTGTCGTCCTTCGAAGTTGCGGTTCGAGGTGGAGGCCGACCGCTCACCGGGGGCGAGCTGGTCCGGGTTCATTCCCAGGCACATCGAACAGCCGGCTTGCCGCCACTCGGCGCCTGCCGCCGTGAAGATCTCGCCGAGACCCTCGTCCTCGGCCTGCGCACGCACGCGCATGGACCCCGGAACGACCAGCATTCGCACGCCGTCGGCAACCTTGCGGCCCTTGAGGACTCCGGCAACCGCCCGCAGGTCCTCGATCCGGCCGTTCGTGCAGGATCCGACGAAGACCGTGTCGACCGGGACCTCACGCAGCGGGGTTCCCGCCTCCAAGCCCATGTAGGCGAGCGCCTTCTCGGCCGCGGCACGCTCGCTCTCGTCGGCGATCTCGGCCGGCACCGGCACGGACGCACCGAGCGGAGCGCCCTGGCCCGGGTTGGTGCCCCAGGTGACGAACGGAGTCAGCGCGGATCCGTCGATGTCCACCTCTGCGTCGAAAACCGCGTCGTCGTCGGTCTTCAACTCGTTCCACGCGGCGACTGCCGCGTCCCAGTCGGCGCCGGTCGGAGCGTGCGGGCGACCTTTGATGAACTCGTAGGTCGTCTCGTCGGGCGCGATCATGCCTGCGCGAGCGCCCGCCTCGATCGACATGTTGCAGATCGTCATTCGCGCTTCCATGGACAGCGTGCGGATCGCCTCGCCCCGGTACTCCAGGACGTAACCCTGTCCACCACCGGTACCGATCTTGGCGATGACCGCGAGAATCAGGTCCTTGCTCGTGACCCCGTCGGGCAGTTCGCCCGCGACGTTGATCGCCATCGTCTTGAACGGACGCAGCGACAGCGTCTGCGTCGCCATCACGTGCTCGACCTCGCTCGTGCCGATTCCCATTGCGATGGAACCGAACGCGCCGTGCGTCGAGGTGTGGCTGTCTCCGCACACGACGGTCATTCCGGGCTGGGTCAGTCCGAGCTGGGGACCGACGACGTGCACGATGCCCTGCTCGAGATCACCCATCGGGTGCAACCGGACACCGAACTCCTCGCAGTTGCGCCGCAACGTGTCCACCTGCAGTCGGGACACCGGGTCGGCGATCGGCTTGTCGATGTCGACGGTCGGGACGTTGTGGTCCTCGGTAGCGATCGTCAGGTCGGGACGGCGCAGCGGCCGACCCGCGAGGCGAAGTCCGTCGAACGCCTGGGGACTGGTCACCTCGTGCACGAGGTGCAGGTCGATGTAGATCAGGTCGGGCTCGCGCGAGGCTCCCTCGCCCTCGCCTCGCACGACGACGTGCTCGTCCCAGACCTTCTCCGCCAGGGTGCGCCCTCTGCTGGCCATGTTCTCCACCTCTTCGTGATTCGTCGCTCACCCGGGAGCGGCACAGGTTTGCTGCCGCGCGAGCGGCACGTTCCTCGCGGACTACGGGCTGGTCCTGCGAGGTCCGATGTCCATCATCCACCGCACCCCGGTCACACCTCGAACTTTGATCCCACAATGCGAGACGCTAGTATCCGATCTATGAGAAATCATAGCGCTCCGGCGGTTACCAGCGGAATCGGGGTTCTGGACAAGGCCATGACGGTTCTGCACGCCGTCGCCGAGTCGCCGTGCAATCTCGGAGAGCTCTGTGCCCGAACCGGACTGCCGCGGGCAACGGCACACCGGCTCGCCGTCGGCCTCGAGGTGCACCGGCTCCTCGCGAGGGACGCCGACGGCCTGTGGCGCACCGGACCGGGTCTCGCCGACCTGGCGCCCACCGCGAACGACAATCTCCTCGAGGCCGCTGCAATGGTGTTGCCGCGGCTGCGCGAGATCACCGGCGAGAGCGTCCAGTTGTACCGCCGCGAAGGCTTGCAGCGGGTGTGCATCGCCGCGATGGAACCGCCGACCGGGCTCCGCGACACCGTCCTGGTCGGTGCTCGACTGCCGATGACCGCCGGCTCCGGCGCCAAGGTGCTGCTCGCATGGGCGGATGCTCAGGTTCAGCGATCGGTCCTGCCCGACGCACTCTTCAGCGATCGGGTTCTCGCCGAGGTGCGCAAGCGCGGCTGGGCGCAGAGCGCCGCCGAACGCGAACCGGGCGTCGCGAGCGTCGCGGCACCGGTGCGCGACCGGACCGGCGCGGTCGTCGCGGCGATCTCGGTGTCGGGACCGATCGACCGCATGGGCCGACGACCGGGCGCCCGCTGGGCGGCGGATCTCCTCGCTGCCGCGGAGGCACTGCACAAGCGGCTGTAAGAAATCCCGTCGTCGTCGACCGGGCAGCCCTGCCGTGGCACAGTGCGTAGTGGAACACGTTCCAGCACACCCGAAAGGCAGGGCGCCGCAGTGGGCACCAACCAGCGATCGCAGATCACGATGACGGACACCGAGATCTCCGACTTCATCCAGCAGAGCCGGGTCGCCACGATGGCGACCATCGGCCCGAACGGCACTCCGCACCTGATCGCGATGTGGTACGCGATCGTCGACGGCGAGATCTGGTTCGAGACGAAGGCCAAGGCCCAGAAGGTCGTCAACCTGCGTCGCGACAACCGGATCACGGTCATGATCGAGGACGGGCACACCTACGACACGCTCCGCGGGGTGTCGTTCGAGGGCACCGCCGAGATCGTCGACGACCACGACGCACTCTGGGCGGTCTGCGTCAGCGTGTGGGAGCGCTACACCGGTCCCTACACGAAGGACGCCGATCCGGCGATCGAGATGATGGCGAACAAGCGTGTCGCCGTCCGGGTGAAAGCCGACCGGGTCCGATCGTGGGACCACCGCAAGCTGGGAATTCCGTCGATGCCGATCAGCGGCAGCACGGCGCAGTACCTCTAGCTCGCCGAAAACCGCACGACGAACGGCCGACGGCCGGGGTACGGTCACGATGCGACCAACCGAACGGACTCGACAGATCCAGGAGGAACGCATCGTGACCGAATCCGAGAGCGAACACATCAAGGAACAGTTCAGGGAAGCGCTCGAACGCAAGAACCATCAGCACTCGATGCACGGCAACGCGCCGGCGGGCGACTCGAAGGTGCACGAGACACACGGCCCGGCCGACCACAAGCGCGAGTTCCGGCGCAAGAGCGGCTGATCGAACGTCGTCGCCACACAACAGAAAGACCCTCCGGTGAGAACCGGAGGGTCTTTCTGTTCGTAGCCCCGACGGGATTCGAACCCGCGCTACCGCCTTGAGAGGGCGGCGTCCTAGGCCGCTAGACGACGGGGCCAGGACGTGATCGTGGTGGTCGGCTCGATGTCCAACCCGCCCGATCACAGATGTGGCACGCTCTCCGTGGTAGCCCCGACGGGATTCGAACCCGCGCTACCGCCTTGAGAGGGCGGCGTCCTAGGCCGCTAGACGACGGGGCCAGGGAACGTGCCGTGTACTGCATGGCGATCCGGATCTTCCGGGACGACATGTCGTCCGCGAACTTCACCGGATTTCCGCTGGGGTACCAGGACTCGAACCTAGAATGGCTGAACCAGAATCAGCTGTGTTGCCAATTACACCATACCCCAATGGCTTGTCCCGACATCCTTCGCGGTGAGGCGGAGGCCGTCGTTCGAACCGAGGAGAACAATAGCAAAGCCCACCCGTAGTCCTCCAAATCGCCTGGTCAGGGGGCCGAAAGCGGCCCCCTGACGATGATCAGGCGAGGTTCGCGCGTGCGTCCCGCAGTCGAGCCATCGTGGTCTCCCGACCCAGAAGTTCCATCGATTCGTAGAGCGGCGGGCTGATGTGCGATCCGGTCACCGCAACCCGCACCGGCGCGAACGCCTTGCGCGGCTTGAGTTCGAGCCCGTCGATCAGTGCGACCTTGAGCGACTCCTCGATGTCCGCCGTGGACCACGCCTCCAGTGCATCGAGCGCCGACAGGGCGGCGTCGAGGACGGGTGCGGCATCCGCGCCCAGATTCTTGGCGGCCGCCGCGGGATCGATCTCGAACTCGCCGCTCGGCAGGAAGAGGAACTTCAGGAGGTCCCAGGCGTCGGACAGGACCACGATCCGCGTCTGCACGAGGTCGGCTGCGACAGCGAACTGCTCGGGGCTCAACGCGTCCACCGGGTGGCCGTGAGCGACCAGGTAGGCGCGCAACCGGGACGAGAAGTCGGCGGCAGTGAGAAGCCGAATGTGCTCGGCGTTGATGGCGTCGGCCTTCTTCTGGTCGAACCGGGCCGGGTTCGAGTTCACCTTGGCGATGTCGAACGCGGCGACCATCTCGTCGAGCGAGAACACATCGTGGTCGTCGGCGATGCTCCAGCCCAGCAGCGCTAGGTAGTTGAGGAGTCCCTCGGGGATGAAACCGCGGTCGCGGTGGATGAACAGGTTGGACTCGGGGTCCCGCTTGGACAGCTTCTTGTTGCCCTGCCCCATCACGAACGGCAGGTGGCCGAACTGCGGTGTGAAGTCGGCGACACCGATGCGCTGGAGCGCCTCGTACAGCGCGAGCTGCCGCGGCGTCGACGAGAGCAGGTCCTCGCCGCGGAGCACGTGGGTGATCTTCATCAATGCGTCGTCGACCGGATTGACGAGGGTGTAGAGCGGGATGCCGTTGCCGCGGGTCAGGGCGAAGTCGGGCACCGTCCCGGCCTTGAACGTCGTCTCGCCTCGCACGAGGTCGACCCAGGTGAGGTCGTGGTCGGGCATCCGCAGCCGCACCACGGCCGCGCGACCCTCGTCCAGGTAGGCCTGCCGCTGCTCCGGCGTCAGATCCCGGTCGAAGTTGTCGTAGCCCAGCTTCGGGTCGCGGCCGGCCGCCTTGTGCCGCGCCTCGACCTCCTCGGGGGTCGAGAACGACTCGTACGCCTCGCCCGCCTCGAGCAGCTTCGCCACGACGTCGAGATGCAGATCACGGCGCTGGGACTGTCGGTAGGGCTCGTACGGCCCGCCGATCTCGGGTCCCTCGTCCCAGGTCAGACCGAGCCAGCGCAGGGCGTCGAGGATCGCCTGGTACGACTCCTCGGAATCACGGGCGGCATCGGTGTCCTCGATGCGGAAGACGAACTTGCCGCCGTGGTGCCGCGCGTACGCCCAGTTGAACAGGGCGGTGCGGACGAGCCCGACGTGCGGGGTTCCGGTCGGGGACGGGCAGAAACGGACGCGCACTTCGCTGGTGGTCATGGCTCACTTGGGTCGAGGTTGTCAGGGGATCCACCCCAGATTAGTCCTCCCCCGCCCGGCGACCGCGCCCGAATCAGCCTTTCGCGACGACCGGGTTGCTCAGTGTGCCGATGCCCTCGACCGTGACCTCGACGGTGTCACCGGCGACGATCGGCCCGACGCCTTCCGGCGTCCCGGTGAGGATCACGTCGCCCGGGAGCAGGGTCATCACCGCGGAGACCCACTCGATGATCTTCGGAATGTCGTGCAGCAGAAGGGAAGTGCGACTGCGCTGCTTGACCTCGCCGCCCACCTCGGTGCTGATCTCGACGCCGGACGCGTCGAGCGTGGTCTCGATCCAGGGACCGAGCGGGCAGAAGGTGTCGTGACCCTTGGCCCGGGTCCACTGCCCGTCCTGACGCTGGTGGTCGCGGGCGGACACGTCGTTCGCAACGGTGTATCCGAGGACGACGTCGAGGGCCTTCGCCGCAGGCACGTCCTTACACGGGCGGCCGATGACGACGGCGAGCTCACCCTCGAAGTGCACCTCGTTCGACGACGGGGGCAGCACGATCGGCGCGCCGGGCCCGACGATCGAGGTGTTGGGCTTGAGGAAGATGACCGGCTCCTCGGGCGCCTCGCCGCCCATCTCGGCCGCGTGCGCCGCGTAGTTCTTGCCGATGCAGATCACCTTGCTCGCCAGGATCGGTGCGAGCAGTCGCACGTCGGCGAGCGGCCAGCTCCGGCCCGTGAACGTCGGCGTACCGAAGGGATGCTCGGCGATCTCCCGCGCGGTGCGTGCGTCCCCCTCCCCCTCGATGGACACGAAGGCGACCCCGTCCGGGCTTGCGATTCGACCTAGGCGCATGTCGGAATCCTAGCGCTGTTCCATATTATGAGATTCAATTATCACTGATTGGGAACTCGGCCTACCGTGATTCACATGACCAGCACCGCGACCGTCACCGCAGGCACCACTCGCCGTTGGACGATCCTCGCCCTCGGCGTGCTCGCACAGGCGGCGCAAGCGGTCCTCGTGAACGGAACCGCCTTCCTGATTCCGACGCTGCACGAGCAGTCGGGGATGAGCCTCGCCCAGGCGGGCACGCTCGCCTCGGCTCCCGTGTTCGGAGTGGTGTTCGGCCTCGTCGCCTGGGGTGCCGTCGCCGACCGCCACGGCGAGCGGATCGTCCTGGCCGTCGGACCGGCTCTCGCCGCAGTCGCAACCGCGGCAGCGGCATTCGCCGCCTCGGCAGGTGCCACGTCGGGGGCGCTGGCGGTGTTGCTCGCACTGGCAGGCGCAGCGGCCTCGTCCGCGAACTCGGCCAGTGGGCGCGTCGTGGTCGGATGGTTCCCGCCCGACCGTCGCGGCCTCGCGATGGGAATCCGCCAGATGTCGATCCCGCTCGGGGTCGCGCTGGCCGCGATGACGATCCCCGTCGTCGCCCGCGATCACGGAGTCGGATGGGCACTGGCGTTCCCCGCCGCCGCGTGCGCGATCGCAGCGGTCGCCTGCGCGATCGGCATCGCCGACCCGCCCAGGCCGGAACGCGGCGACGCCGAGGCGCAGGGACTGCTCGGAAACCCGTACCGCGGCAGCACGGTCCTGCAACGCATCCACGCCGCGTCGGTCCTGCTGGTGGTACCCCAGTACGTGGTGTGGACATATGCGCTGGTGTGGCTCGTGACGGAGCGTGGCTGGGCGGAGTCCGCGGCCGGCCTCGTCGTCACCGCCGCCCAGTTCCTCGGCGCCGCGAGTCGCGTCGCCGTCGGAGTCTGGTCGGACCGTGTCGGGAGCCGGATGCGACCGCTGCGGATCGTCACCGTCGCCGTGGTCGTGTCGATGGCTGCGCTGGCGCTCGCCGGACTCACCGCCGGACCGGTTGCGATCGTGCTGCTCGTCGTCGCGTCGGTGACGACGGTCTCGCCCAACGGGCTCGCGTTCACCGCGGTCGCCGAGGTGGCCGGGCCCTACTGGGGCGGTCGCGCGCTGGGCATCCAGAACACCGCGCAGTTCGTCGCGGCAGCGGCCGTCGGCCCCGCCTTCGGCGCACTGATCGGGACGGTGGGCTTCGGCGCGGCGTTCGCGATCTCGGCGGCCGTACCCGCACTGGCGATTCCGGTGGTGCCCAACGAGCACCGAAAGAATCCGGACACCGAATCGAGACCGTGACCGATGCGAATCGTGGTTTACTAACGCGTCCTCGACGCGGTGGCCGAGCGGCCCCACGGTGCGGCGCGGCCCTCGCGAGCCATGCTCTCCCCGAACGGAGCCGCACCGGTGCCGATTCCCGGCCCTCCACGAGCGCGACGTCTCGCTCTCACAGCCCTCGCACTCGCCGCCTGCCTCCCGTTCGGCGGGGTGGCCGCCGCATCGCCGAATCCCGGGACGGCGGTTCCCCTCGACGTCCCCGCACCCGGCGAGGTCCTCACCGAACAGACCGTGGGCGCCCTGCGCGACGGCAGATTCGCGACCCCCCAGGAGATCTGGGACGGACTCGTCGGAGCCGACGACTTCTTCGACGAGCCGACGCTGCGCGGCGACGAGAAGCCCGGCACCCTGCTGCGCTCCGAGCCCTTCGACGTCCAGTTCGCGGGCGTCGTGCCCGCGGGCCTCAACGCGTGGAAACTCATGTACGTCACGGAGAACGTCAAGGGCGGCCTCGACATCGGCACCGCCGTGATGATGGTTCCCCAGGACGATCGCGGCGACGCCACGCGCCCCGTCGTCGCGTATCAGGAGGCGAACGACTCCGTCGGCGCGAACTGCCACCCGTCCTCGCAGTGGACCGGCGGTGTACCCGTCGAACCGTCCGGATGGTCGGCCGTCGGCCCGCTGACCCAGATGTGGAGTGCCGGAGCGGCCACCGTCATCACCGACGTCGGCAACGATGCCGATCCCGCACCACACGGCAGCTTCGCCGGGCGCTACGCGGGCATGGCGGTCCTCAACGGCATCCGAGCTGCCTTCGAGGTCGGCGCTCCGGGCGTCCGGGTCGACAGTCCGGTGGGCGCCTTCGGGATCGCAGGCGGCGGCGTCGGTGCGGCGTTCGCAGCGGAATACCAGCCGCACTACGCACCGGAGATCGACCTGCGAGCCACCGTTCTCGAGGCGATGGTGCCCGACCAGCGGAGCTTCGTCGACTACTCGGCCGACGGCCTCGGCGCCGGCTTCGCGTTCGCCACCCTCCTCGGCCTCGAGGCGCAGTACCCCGAGATGCGGATCGACGAGAAGCTCACCCCCGCAGGGCGCGCACTCGCCGACCACTTCCGGGGCAGCTGCCAGATCGCGTACTTCACAACGCCGTTCCTGCCGCTGCACACGCTGTTCACTTCCGGAACCAGACCGGCGGACGTCCCCGAGTTCCAGGCGGTGTTCGCGGACAACGACCTCGGGCGCGACGCGGCACCGGGCGGGAAGGTCCTGGTGAGCAACTGCCGGGCCAACGACTCGTTCCTCATGGTGGTTCCCGTTGCCGACACGGCCGCGCTCGTCGAGCGCTACCGAGCGATGGGAACCGACATCACGTACCAGCCTCTCGACTGTTCCGACGCCACCATGGTCACCCAGCCGTACCGGTGGCTGACCGAGCTGTACGGAATGCACACGGTCGACTGGCTGATCCACGAAGTGCAGTGACACGCGTTGCCGTGACACCGACGACCGGAAACGACGACACCGACCACCCGGGCACGCCCGGAGACACCCGACGGAGGCATCCATGACCCTGTTCTCTCGCCGGCTCGCGCGGCTGCTCGCCGGCACGACAATTCCCGTGGCGTTGCTGTCCGCCTCGCTCGTCGCGGGGCCGACCGCTCACGCGACGGAGCTCGACCAGGTGCTGAACCTGCCTCTGGTCAACCGCCTCGCAGACCAGGCTCCCGGCGGGGTGCACGCGGCTCTGCCGACGGACCTCGCCGAACTCACCGAGCTGGTCGACGCGGCCCGCGCGTCGGGCCGGTCGGCCGAGGAGTACGCGGCGCTGCTGTTCCAGTACCGCCTCGTGCAGGCCACCACAGAGGCAGGCATCGACCTCGCCGCCTGGGACCCGAGCGCGGGCTTCACCCCGAACCGGACGAACATGATGAAGTCGTACCGGTATTACGAGAACTTCCAGATCAACCACCGCGAACTCCAGTGGGCCGGCATGGGCGGCATGGTCGGCGGGGACTTCGGAGGCGGCATCGCCGACATCGAACTCGTCAATTCGATCTACGGTCTGCCCGGCCTGCAGGAGATGGCGAACACGGTGATCACGGCCGTCGAGTCGGCCTTCGGACCGGCCGCCACCGCCCAGCTCCCCGCCGGCCTCCGAGTGCTCGCCGAGCGCGCGGGCGAACTCACCTCCGAGGACCTCGACTGGTTCATCCGCCGGGTGGTGATCATGCAGAAGGCGATCTTCGACGACCTGATGCCGATGCACTATGCGTACACCCACGAGGGACTGGCGGCGATCGAGGAGTTCCACGACGCCGGACTCGTCCCCGACGACGTCCTCTCGGCGTGGTACGACGTGGCGTCGGGCGACCCGGAGCGCATCGCCGCGGGCAACACGGCGCTGCTGCGCCGCGAGCAGGACACCGTCGTCGGTGACCTGTGGAACGACACCCGCGCATACCGCGGCGGGTTGGGCGAAGCCCTGACCTACGCGATGACCCTCGTCGGTTCGCCGTCGATCGCCGGGGTCCCCGCGCTGCGCGAGTTCGATCCGATCGTGGTCACCGGAACCCTGCCGGACGGCCGCACCGCAGCACTCACCACGCCCCTCCCGGCGTGGGACTGGTCGATCTTCGACCAGCGGTGGGCGTACGTGAGCACCGAACTGCTGCCGCGCTACCGGGCGATGGTGGAGAACGACTACCCGGGTCTCGTCGACGCGCTGCGGGTGCCATACGAGCGCCAGTTCGAGTCGCAGCGCGCGACGGCGCGTATCCCGCAGCTCCTGGAGGAAGTCGCGACGGGCACTCGCCTCACCGTGAACTGACCTCGGCACGAGCCGAACGTCCAGATCGCTCCCCGGAACGGGCCCGCGCAAACCTCCGCACGGGCCCGTTCGACGTCCACACCCTTCCGTCGACGAAACCGAGGACGCCCGGCGCGTACACCGTCGACTCGCCGGACACCTGTGGTTCACTTCTCCCGCTCACAGGCGGGTCAGGTCCACCGCCCACGTCCGGAACGGAGTACCGGTGACCCCGATTCGCATTCCGCGGGTGACTCGCGCTCGATGTCGCGCGGGCGTCGCCGCGTTCGCGCTCGCTGCCTCGACGACACTGTCGTCACCGGTTGTCGCCTCCGCCGAGCCGGACTTCGGGGCACCGTCACTCGGCGAGATCTTCACCGACTACACGCTCGGGACGTTCCGGGACGGGACGCTCGCGACTCCCCAGCAGATCTCGGACGGACTGTCCGCGCCCGATCCCTTCTACGCGGAACCACCACTGCGCGGCGACGAGGCACCGGGCACTCTGCTCGGAGCCGAACCCTTCGACGTCCAGTTCATCGGCGTGCGACCGGGCAACCTGTCCGCGTGGAAGATCATGTACGTCACGGAGGACGTACGTGGTGGCCTCGACATCAGCACCGGGGTCGTGATGGTCCCCGAGGACGGCCGCGACGACGCGTCCCGTCCCCTCGTCGCCTACCAGGAGGCGAACGACTCGGTGGGCGCGAACTGCCACCCGTCGTCCCAGTGGAGCGGCGGCGCCCAGGAGGACGCCTCCGCGTGGTCCGCGCTCGGACCGCTCGCACAGTTGTGGAGTGCCGGGGTCGCCACCGTCATCTCGGACGTCGGCAACGACGCCGACCCGAACCCGCACGGCGTCTTCGCCGGCCGCTACGCAGGAATGGCACTGCTCAACGGAATTCGCGCCGCGTACGAGATCGACGAACTCGGGCTGAATCCGGCGAACCCGGTCGGCATCTTCGGAATCGCCGGGGGCGGTGTCGGCGGTGGGTTCGCGGCCGAGTACCAGCCGCACTACGCGCCGGAGATCAACCTCCGGGCGACGGTTCTCGAGGCGATGGCGGTGAACCAGCGCAACTTCATCGAGTTCGCCTCCGGCGGGCTGGGATCCGGATTCGCGTTCGCGACCCTGCTCGGACTCGAGCCCCAGTACCCACAGATGCGGATCGACGACAAGCTCACGCCTGCAGGCCGGGCCCTCGCCGACGCCTTCCGCGACAGTTGCCAGATCACCTATTTCGGCACGCCCTTCCTCCCTCTGAACGCGCTGTTCACGTCCGGAGAGGAACCCGCGGACATCGCCGACTTCCAGTCGGTGTTCGCGGACAACAACCTCGGCGAGAGTGCCGCACCGACGTCGAAGGTCCTGATCACCAACTGCGGCAGCGACAATTCCTTCATGGGGATCACCCCCGCCGCCGAGGCACGCGACCTCGCCGATCGATACCGCGCCGGGGGCACCGACGTCACGTACCACCCGCTCGACTGCGGAACGGACGTGATGCTGACGGACGTCTACCGCTGGGGTACTGAGCTTTTCGGGATGCACACCGTCGACTGGCTCGTCACCAGTCTGAACTGAGAACCCAGCCGCGGACGTCGGTCGGGCCGGTCTCGGCTCGGAACGAGACCGGGTCCGCACGAAGTACCGTGCGGACCCGACTCGGTGTTCGGTGGCTCGGAGACTGCGTCGATCAGACTGCAGCGGCGATCCGGTCGCCGACCTCGGAGGTCACGATCGGGGCGTCGCCGCGGGAAGCGAGGTCGGCCTCGACGGCCCGCTCGATCTTCGCGGCGTCGTCCTCACGCCCCAGGTGGCGCAGCAACAATGCCGCGGACAGGATGGCCGCCGTCGGATCGGCTATGCCCTTGCCCGCGATGTCGGGAGCGGAGCCGTGCACGGGCTCGAACATCGACGGATTGGTGCCCGAGGCGTCGATGTTCCCGGATGCCGCCAGGCCGATGCCGCCTGTGACCGCACCGGCGAGGTCGGTGATGATGTCGCCGAACAGGTTGTCGGTGACGATCACGTCGAAGCGTCCGGGATCGGTGACCATGTAGATGGTCGCGGCGTCGATGTGGCAGTACGCCGTCTCCACGTCGGGGTACTCGCCCGCGACCGTCTCGACCGCGCGGGACCAGATGGCGCCCGCGTTGGAGAGCACGTTCGTCTTGTGGATCAGGGTCAGGTGCTTGCGCCGGGTCTGCGCCAGCGCGAACGCGTACCGGACCACCCGCTCCGCACCGAACCAGGTGTTGATCGACACCTCGGTGGCGATCTCGTGGTCGGTACCGACGCGGATCGCGCCGCCGTTGCCCGTGTACGGACCCTCGGTGCCCTCGCGGACGACGACGAAATCGATCTCGGGGTTGGCCGCCAGCGGCGAGCTCGAACCCGGGTAGGTGCGGGCCGGACGCAGGTTCACGTGGTGGTCGAGCAGGAACCGCATGTTCAGCAGGAGTCCGCGCTCCAGGATGCCCGGTCCGACGATCCGCGGATCGCCGATCGCGCCGAGCAGGATGGCGTCGTGCCGACGGATCTCCGCGAGTTCCGCCTCGGGCAGCAGCTCACCGGTCTCGTTGTAGCGCCGGGCGCCGAGGTCGTACTCGGTCGTCTCGACGTCGGGGACCAGCTTCCGCAGCACCTTGAGCGCCTCGGCGGTGACCTCGACGCCGATGCCGTCACCGGGGATGACCGCAAGCTTCATGACAGACTCTCTTCCTCGTTGCACCGGCCACCCGTGAGGACCGGTGAATCCGGCTGTGGCCGCACCCGTTTCGACTGTTCGCGAACGGACGCGGCCACAGCCGGTCGTCAGTGACCGATCAGGACAGGTCGACCTGCGCGACGCGGGCGTCCAGCTGCTCCACGATCTGCGCGACCTCGGCGTCGCCGACGACCCGGTCGACACGCAGGATGACGGTGGCGCCCTCGCCCTCGGCGTCCTGGCTCAGCGCCGCGGCCTGGATGTCGATGCCTGCGTTGCCGAGCACGGTGCCCAGGGTGCCGAGCACGCCCGGACGGTCCGCGTAGTGCACCACGATGTTGTGGCCCTCGGCACGCAGGTCGAAGCTGCGGCTGTTGACGTTGACGATCTTCTCGATCTGCTGCAGACCCGTGAGGGCACCGGCGACGGCGGTGACGGTGCCGTCGGCCGCGACCGCCCGCACCTCGACGGCGCTGCGGTGCGACTGTGCCTCGCTGTGCTTCTCGACCTCGACGCTGACGCCGCGCTGCTCGGCGAGCTGCGGGGCGTTGACGAAGGTGACCGCCTCGTCGCTGCTGGCGGAGAACAGGCCGCGCAGGGCGGCGAGGCCGAGGATGTCGACGTTCTCGGCGGACAGCTCACCGGTGACGACGACCTGGACGTTCTGCACGGCCTCGGGCGAGAGGGTGCCGGCCAGCAGACCGAGCTTGCGCACGAGCTCGAGCCACGGCGCGACCTCCTCGCCGACCGGGCCACCGGAGACGTTGACGGCGTCCGGGACGAACTCGCCCGCGAGGGCGAGCAGGACGCTCTTCGCGACGTCGGTGCCTGCGCGGTCCTGCGCCTCGGACGTCGACGCACCCAGGTGCGGGGTGACGACGACGTTGTCGAGATCGAACAGCGGCGAGTCGGTGCACGGCTCGGTGTTGAACACGTCGAGGCCGGCGGCGCGGACCTTGCCCGAGACGAGTGCGTCGTGCAGGGCGTCCTCGTCGATCAGGCCACCGCGGGCGGCGTTGACGATGATGACGCCGTCCTTGGCCTTCGCGAGACGCTCGGCGTTGATCAGGCCCGCGGTCTCCTTCGTCTTCGGCAGGTGCACGGAGATGAAGTCGGCGCGCTCGACCAGCTCGTCGATGTCGACGAGTTCGATGCCGAGCTGCGCCGCGCGCGCGGCGGGCAGGTAGGGGTCGTACGCGATCAGGTTGGTCTCGAAGGCGGCGAGGCGCTGCGCGAACAGCTGGCCGATGCGGCCGAGGCCGACGACGCCGACGGTCTTGCCGAGGATCTCGGTGCCGTTGAAGCTCGAGCGCTTCCAGGTCTTCTCCCGCAGCGTGCGGTCCGCGGCGGGGATCTGGCGAGCAGTCGAGAGCAGGAGCGAGACGGCGTGCTCGGCGGCCGAGTGGATGTTGGAGGTCGGCGCGTTGACGACCATGACGCCGCGCTCGGTGGCGGCCGGGATGTCGACGTTGTCGAGGCCGACACCCGCGCGGCCGACGATCTTCAGCTTGGTCGCGGCGGCGAGGACCTCGGCGTCGACGGTGGTCGCGGAGCGCACGAGCAGCGCGTCGGCCTCGGGAACCGCGGCCAGCAGGGCGGGGCGGTCCGGCCCGTCCACCCAGCGAACCTCGACACCGTCACCGAGCGCATCGACGGTCGATTGTGCGAGCTTGTCGGCGATCAGGACGACGGGACGGCCATTCTGGCTCACGAGTGAACTCCCCTGGGTAGGTGTCATGGGCGGATCGTCCGCGAACGGTGGCCGCGGACGGCGCCCACGAGTTCGTGACCCGGACAGCTTAGTTGCCCCGCCCCCGCGTGATCACCCCGCGGGTGGGTAATACCACATGCTGGACGCCACCGGAAGGGGCGCTCAGCGACTCCCGAATGCCTCGACCGCGGTGTGCAGCGTCGGATAGAAGTGGTCGGAACCGAACCGTTCCCCCAGCCCCAGCCGCTGCAGTTTGTCCTTCACCGGATCCTTCATCTCGGCGAACACGAGCTCGATTCCGTTGCCGGACAGGTACTGATCGAGTTCGACGAGTTCGTCCATCGCCGTCGTGTCGATGCCGGTCATCGGTTCTGCCGCGATGATCACCCGGCGGACGGGATCGGGCGACCGCCCGACCACCCGCCGGACGTAGTCGTCGAAGATGGCGCCGTTCGCGAAGAACAGCTGCGCGTCGAACCGGACGATCACCAGGCCGGGGATCCGGGTGCCCGTCGGGTTGCGCTTGATGTCGTGGTAGCCGTCGACACCGGGCACCACGACCAGTTCGGTGCGGTACGGACGCCAGGCGTGCACGACGACAGCGACGAACGAGAGCGCGATCGCGACGACGATGCCCTCGAGCACGCCGACGAGGGCGACCCCGAGGAACGCGGCGACGGCCAGCAGCGTCTCCACCCGGCTCATCGCCCACATGTCGACGATGCTGCGGATGTCGACGAGGGAGGTCGCCGCGACGATCACCACCGCGGCGAGCGCGGCCTCGGGAAGGTACCCGGTCAGGCCGGGCGCCACCAGGATGAACACCACGATCAGCAGTGCCCCGACGACACCGGTCAACTGTGTCTTCGCACCGTTCTGCTCCGCGACCGGCGTCCGCGACGAACTCGCCGACATCGGGAAGCCGCCGAGCAGGCCGCTCGCGACGTTGGCGGTGCCGATCGCCCGCATCTCCTGGCTGCCGTCCACAGACTCACCGCGACGGGCGGCGAACGTCCGCGACAGCACGCCGGTGTCGGCGAACGCGACCAGCGCGATTCCCGCGGCCGGGACGATCAACTCGGCGACATCCGACCACTGCAACCCGCCGAGGGCCGGCGCGGGCAGCCCCTGCGGGAGGGCACCGACCATCGGGATGTCGTCGTCGAGACCGAGAAACCAGGCGACGGCGATGGCGCCGAACACGGCGACGAGAACACCCGGGATCCGGCTGTGGAACAGCTTGAACGCCAGGATCGCGATGATTCCGCCAATGCCGATCCCAGCCGCGGTGGGGTCGATCGCCCCGTCCACGATCGCGGACACGGTCTCCCGGATCTCGTCGATCAGGTTGACACCGTCCACCGAGAATCCGAGCAGTTTCGGGATCTGGCTGACGACCACGACGAGGGCGATGCCGTTGAGGTAGCCGATGCGTATCGGCTTGGAGAGCAGGTCCGTGACGAACCCGAGTCGAAGAATTCCGCCGAGGACCAGGACGGCGCCCATCAAGATGGCGAGCAGACCGGCGAGGGCGACCGCACGCTCCGGGTCGCCGGCAGCAAGGGGTAGGACCGCGGCGCCGATGATCGGCGCGAGAGAGGAGTCGGGGCCGAGGACCAGGATCTTCGACGGCCCGGCGAGCGCGTAGACGAGAAGCGGGACGATGGTTGCGTACAGGCCGGTTTCGGGAGGCAGTCCCGCTGCCTGTGCGTAGCCCATGCCGGCCGGGATGAGGAGGGCCGTCAGTGCGATTCCGGCGGTGATGTCGGTTCGCAGCCACGACCGTTGGTAGTTCTTCGCGACCTCCACGCCGGGCAGCCAGGACCGCATCAGCGACTCACGTCTCATCGACCACCTGCCTCAGGAGCGAGAAAACCCGATGTCCTCCCGGACAGTGTGCACCGTCCGGGAGGACATCGGGTTTCGACATGCGCTCCGCGCCTGTGAGTGATTCGCACCCCGGTGAGGGTTGAAAATCACTCACAGGCAGCGCAGCTGCTTACGCAGTTTCGGTGATCGGGCGGTCGACCCAGCTCATCAGGTCGCGCAGCTTCTTGCCGGTGACCTCGATCGGATGCTCGGCGTTCGCCTTGCGCAGGCCCTCGAGCTCGGTGTTGCCGTTCTCGACGTTCGCGACGAGGCGACGAGTGAACTCGCCGGACTGGATGTCCGCCAGGATCGCCTTCATCCGCTCCTTGGTGCCTGCGTCGATGACGCGCGGGCCGGACAGGTAGCCACCGAACTCGGCGGTGTCGGACACCGAGTAGTTCATGCGGGCGATGCCACCCTCGTACATGAGGTCGACGATCAGCTTGAGCTCGTGCAGCACCTCGAAGTACGCCATTTCGGGCGCGTAACCGGCCTCGACCATGACCTCGAAGCCCGTCTTCACGAGCTCCTCGGTGCCGCCGCAGAGCACGGCCTGCTCACCGAACAGGTCGGTCTCGGTCTCTTCCTTGAAGGTGGTCTTGATGACGCCGGCGCGGGTGCCGCCGATGCCCTTCGCGTAGGACAGAGCCAGGGCCTGGCCCTCGCCCTTCGGGTCCTGGTCGATGGCGATCAGGGCCGGAACGCCCTTGCCGTCGACGAACTGACGACGCACCAGGTGGCCGGGGCCCTTCGGGGCGACCATGCCGACGGTGACGAACTCCGGAGCCTTGATCAGGTCGAAGTGGATGTTGAGGCCGTGGCCGAAGAACAGCGCGTCGCCGTCCTTCAGGTTGGGCTCGATGTCGTTCGTGAAGATCGACGCCTGCGCGGTGTCGGGGGCCAGCACCATGATGACGTCGGCCCACTCGGCGACCTCGGCCGGCGTGCCGACGGTCAGGCCCTGCTCCTCGGCCTTGGCCCGCGACTTCGAGCCCTCCTTCAGACCGATGCGGACATCGACGCCGGAATCGCGCAGGCTCAGCGAGTGCGCGTGGCCCTGGCTGCCGTAACCGATCACCGCGACCTTGCGGCCCTGGATGATCGACAGGTCGGCGTCATCGTCGTAGAACATCTCGACTGCCACTGGTTTCTACCTCTTCCTTGTGGGTTTAAGCCTGTTGAATCTAGCTAGCGGGTTGCGGTGATCGATTTCGGACCACGACCGACGGCGACGACGCCCGACTGGACGATCTCGCGGATGCCGTAGGGATCGAGCATGCGCAGCAGTGCATCGAGCTTGGACCGGGTACCGGTCGCCTCGACCGTGAGCGACTCGGGCGAGACGTCGATCACCTTGGCGCGGAACAGGTTCACCGTTTCGATGACCTGGGTGCGCACGCTGGCGTCGGCGCGCACCTTGATGAGCACGAGCTCGCGCGCCACTGACGCCTCGCCCTCCTGCTCGACGATCTTGATGACGTTCACGAGCTTGTTGAGCTGCTTCGTCACCTGTTCGAGAGGGAACTCGTCGACGGTGACGACGATCGTCATGCGCGAGATCTCGGGGATCTCGGTCCCACCGACCGCGAGGGACTCGATGTTGAATCCACGCCGGGAGAACAGTGCCGCGACACGCGCCAGCACGCCCGGCTTGTCCTCGACGAGAACGCTGAGGGTGTGACTCGTGCTCACTTGGTGTCCTCCGTGGTGGTGGTGGCCTGCTCGCGCTCCATGGCCTCGTGGATGACGGCGGGCTCGTCCGCCGCCTCGTCCTCGTCGAACAGCGGACGAATGCCCCGCGCGGCCATGATCTCGTCGTTGCTGGTGCCCGCGGCGACCATCGGCCACACCTGGGCGTCCTTGCCGACGATGAAGTCGATGACGACCGGGCGGTCGTTGATCGACTGCGCCTCGCGGATCGCGGCCTCGACGTCCTCTTCCCGCTCGACGCGGATCGCGTGGCAGCCCAGGGCTTCGCCGAGCTTGACGAAGTCGGGGATGCGCACGGCGCCGTGGGTGCCGAGGTTGGTGTTGGAGTAGCGCTCGTCGTAGAACAGCGTCTGCCACTGACGGACCATGCCGAGGTTGCCGTTGTTGATCAGGGCGACCTTGATCGGGACACCCTCGACCGCGCAGGTCGCGAGCTCCTGGTTGGTCATCTGGAAGCAGCCGTCACCGTCGATGGCCCACACTTCCTTCTCCGGTGCGCCCATCTTGGCGCCCATTGCGGCAGGCACCGCGTAGCCCATGGTGCCCAGTCCGCCGGAGTTGAGCCACGTGCGCGGCTTCTCGTACTTGACGAACTGCGCCGCCCACATCTGGTGCTGGCCGACGCCCGCGCAGTACACGGCGTCGGGTCCGGCGAGCCGGCCGACGGCCTCGATGACGAACTCGGGCGACAGCGCGCCGTCGGACGGCTTGCCGTATGCGAGCGGGTAGGTCGTGCGCAGGCCGTCGAGGTACTCCCACCATGCGGTCAGGTCCATCGTGGTGCCGGTGGCCTTGTCGGCGCGGATCGCCTCGATCAGCTCGACGATCACCTCGCGGCAGTCGCCCACGATCGGCACGTCCGCGTACCGGTTCTTGCCGATCTCGGCGGGGTCGATGTCGGCGTGGATCACCTTCGCGTCGGGCGCGAACGAGTCGAGCTGACCGGTGACCCGGTCGTCGAAGCGCGCACCCAGCGTGATGAGCAGGTCCGACTTCTGCAGCGCCGCGACGGCCGCGACGGAACCGTGCATGCCGGGCATGCCGCAGTGCAGCTGGTGGCTGTCCGGGAACGCACCGCGGGCCATCAGGGTGGTGACCACCGGGATGCCGGTCAGCTCGGCGAGCTCGAGCAGCTCCGCCGAGGCCTCGGCCTTGATCACGCCGCCGCCGACGTAGAACACCGGGGACGTCGACTCGGCGATCAGTCGTGCCGCCTCACGAACCTGCTTGCCGTGCGGCTTGGACACCGGACGGTATCCGGGCAGTCGCATCTCCGGCGGCCACGAGAACGTGGTCTGCGCCTGCAGGACGTCCTTCGGGATGTCGACCAGGACGGCGCCCGGGCGACCCGACGACGCGAGGTAGAACGCCTCCGCCATGATGCGCGGGATGTCGATGCCGTCGGTGATCAGGAAGTTGTGCTTGGTGATCGGCATGGTGATGCCGGAGATGTCGGCTTCCTGGAACGCGTCCGTGCCGATCAGTCCGCGACCGACCTGTCCGGTGATCGCGACGACGGGCACCGAGTCCATCTGGGCGTCCGCGAGCGGGGTCACCAGGTTGGTGGCGCCGGGGCCGGACGTGGCCATGCACACACCGACCTTGCCGGTGGCCTGCGCGTAGCCGGTCGCGGCGTGGCCGGCGCCCTGCTCGTGGCGGACCAGGACGTGGCGGACCTTGGTGGAGTCGAAGAGCGGGTCGTAGACGGGGAGCACCGCGCCGCCCGGAATACCGAACACGGTGTCCACCTCGAGCTCCTCGAGGGCGCGGACCACGGACTGGGCGCCGGTTACCCGCTCGGGGGCGACCTGACGTCGGGGGGTGGCGGCCGTGGGACCGGGCTGAGCCCCGGTCTTGCGCGGCGTGGGCTGCGGCCGTGCGGTTGGTGCGCTCACTGGTGATTCCTCTGGTGTTGACGATTCGAACTACGTCCGGGCAACAAAAAACCCCCGCCAGCAAGGTCTGCTGTGCGAGGGTGGCGCGTCGTGCTGTGCGAGTTGACGAAAGATCGACTCAGGCGACGACGCGCCGGCCGATTACGAGCAACTCATTCTGCTTCACGCGATCGAAGGTAGGCGCGTCAAGGGTGAACAGTCAACTTGGGTGAGCCGACCGTCCCAGAATGTGAGAGCGCCGGCTGCAATGCGAGGATGGTTGTGTGTCGTCCCCATCGCAGCCCGTGCCACCGCCTCCATCTTCCCACACCGCGGAACCGTCCCCGCAGACCATCCAGATCTCCAGCCTCGGCCTGCTCGGAGTAGCGCTCCTGGCATTCGGCCTGAGCTTCGTGATCTTCGCCGGCCCGCCCTGGGTGTCGGTGCTGTGGATCGTCCCGATCGGCGTCGCGTACTGGATGCTCCGAGTCCGCACCGTCGTGGACACCCGCGGGCTGCACGTGCGCCGCGCGTTCGGCAGCGAGGTGATCGCCTGGGAACAGGTCGAGGGCTTCCGCTTCCCCAAGCGCGCCGGCTGGGCCCGCGCCCGGCTGACCGACGGCAGCGAGAAGTCGCTTCCCGTCGTCACCTTCGAGAAACTCCCGCTGATCGCGGCGGCGAGTGGAGGTCGCGTGACGGATCCGTACGCGCTCTCGGCCCGGATCGAACGGCAGCGTCGTGAGCAGGAGCGGGCGGAGTCGGACGCCGATCGCCCCGACTCGGATCAGGGCCCCGAGTAACACGCGAGTACCGTTGAGGCAATTCCCGACGACGGTCGGGCAGTCCGTCGGCAGTGCCGACAGTCGGGTCCGCCCCGCACGACCGCCCGGAACAGCCCCGCCCGCCGGGTCCCCTGATTCACAGCGCATTCCGCCGACCCCAGCCCACAGGTCCGGCGGAGGCGCCCCGAGGAGTGAAGGACGCCCATGCCCCCGCTGAGGTCACGCACCACCACCGTCGGACGCAACGCCGCCGGAGCCCGCTCCCTGTGGCGAGCCACCGGCATGACCGACTCCGACTTCGGCAAGCCGATCGTCGCGATCGCGAACTCGTACACGCAGTTCGTCCCGGGGCACGTCCACCTCAAGAACGTCGGCGACATCGTCGCCGAGGCGGTCCGCGCCGCCGGCGGTGTGCCGCGTGAGTTCCACACGATCGCCGTCGACGACGGCATCGCGATGGGTCACGGCGGCATGCTCTACTCGCTGCCGAGCCGCGAGATCATCGCCGACTCCGTCGAGTACATGGTGAATGCGCACACCGCCGACGCCCTGGTGTGTATCTCCAACTGCGACAAGATCACCCCCGGCATGCTCAATGCGGCGATGCGCCTGAACATCCCGACGGTGTTCGTCTCCGGCGGACCGATGGAAGCGGGCAAGGCAGTCGTCGTCGGCGGTGTCGCGCAGGCGCCCACCGACCTGATCACGGCGATCTCCGCGAGCGCGAACGACTCGGTCTCCGACGAGGGTCTCGACGAGGTCGAGCGCAGTGCCTGCCCGACCTGTGGCTCCTGCTCCGGCATGTTCACCGCGAACTCGATGAACTGCCTCACCGAGGCGCTCGGGCTGTCGCTGCCCGGCAACGGCTCGACGCTGGCCACCCACGAGGCCCGCCGCGCCCTGTTCAGCAAGGCGGGAACCACCGTCGTCGAGGCCGCACTGCGGTACTACAAGGACGAGGACGAGTCGGTTCTGCCGCGGAACATCGCCTCCCCCAAGGCTTTCGAGAATGCGATGGCACTCGACGTGGCCATGGGCGGCTCCACCAACACGGTTCTGCACACCCTTGCCGCCGCGCAGGAAGGCGAGGTCGACTTCGACCTGACCACCATCGACGCGATCAGCCGCCGGGTGCCCTGCCTGTCGAAGGTCTCCCCGAACTCGGACTACCACATGGAGGACGTGCACCGGGCCGGCGGCATCCCCGCGATCCTCGGCGAGCTGCGCCGCGCCGGACTGCTGCACACCGACGTCTCCACGGTCCACACCGCGAGCTTCGACGAGTGGCTCGACACCTGGGACATCCGCTCCGGCAAGGCGTCCGACGAGGCGCTCGAGCTGTTCCACGCAGCCCCCGGCGGCGTCCGCACCACCGAGCCGTTCTCCACTAACAACCGCTGGAGCGCTCTCGACACCGACGCCGAGGGCGGATGCATCCGTGATTTCGAACACGCCTACACCGTCGAAGGCGGCCTGTGCGTGCTGCGCGGCAACATCGCCGTCGACGGCGCGATCCTCAAGACGGCGGGCATCGACGAGGACCTCTTCTCCTTCGAGGGGCCGGCGGTGGTCGTCGAGTCCCAGGAGGAGGCGGTCTCGGTGATCCTGCAGAAGCAGATCAAGCCGGGCGACGTGATCGTGGTCCGCTACGAGGGTCCGAAGGGCGGCCCCGGAATGCAGGAGATGCTGCACCCCACCGCCTTCCTGAAGGGCGCCGGCCTGGGCAAGGTGTGCGCGCTGATCACCGACGGCCGCTTCTCCGGCGGCACCTCGGGCCTGTCGATCGGGCACATCTCCCCCGAGGCCGCCGCGGGCGGCGTGATCGGCCTGGTCGAGAACGGTGACCGGATCCGGATCGACGTCGCGACCCGCGCCCTCGAGGTGCTGGTCGACGACGAGGTGCTCGCCGAGCGCCGCGCCAAGATGGAGGCCCGCGAGCGTCCGTGGCAGCCGGTCGACCGCCAGCGCACCGTCACCACCGCGCTGC
>NZ_JBHUFB010000006.1:0-76631 GCF_042681175.1 Rhodococcus gannanensis | reverse complement strand
GGTGCACTCGCGGACAGCTCCTGGCCCGCGAGTGCACCACGCCGAGCGCGTCGGCATCAGCGTCGACGCAGGGTGACCCGATAGGTGTAGTGCTCGGGCAGGAAGTAGCTGATCGCGAGTTCCGTCGGCTCGTCGAGTTCGTTCGAGTACAGCCGATCGACCCTCAACATGGGATGGCCGGGCTCGCAGCCGACCGCGGATGCTGCCGCCTCCGGCGCCGGTGCCACCGTGATCGACTGGTCGGCCTGGACGATCGGCATCGCCAGGTGTGGCTCGATCAACCCGATCATGGTGTGTGTGCTCGACGCCCCCGCCGCCAGCTCGGGAGCGTCGGCCACGGCCTTTCCGATCGTCTCCGGCAGGTAGACCGTCGTGTACACGAACGGCACGGCGTCGTGCAGGCGCCGGAACGACACCGTGTAGAGCACGTCGATGTCGAGCCGGAGGCGGCTGGCCGCCTCGATGTCGACCTGCCGCCGCGGCGGCGTGACGATCTCCATCGTCGTGTCGGCCGACAGGTTCATGAGGTCCTCGATGGAGCCCAGCTGCCGCAGGTACCGCCCGGTCGCCTCGCTGGCGAAGGTGCCGCGGCCCGGAACCCGGTGGACGATGCCCTCGGCGACGAGGTCGTGGAACGCGCGGCGCACGGTCTGACGACTGACGCCGTGTTCGACGGCGAGTTCGGCCTCCGTCGGCAGTCGGACGCCGCCGCTGTAGACACCGTCGGCGAGCTCACCGCGGAGCCGGTTCGCGAGCAGTCGATATGCCGGTTCCCCCGGAACTCCCACGCCCGCCTCCACGTCGCGCCGATTTGTACGGCCATTATGTCGACAGCTGTGACCCCGCGTCAACGCGGGACCGACGTCAACGCGGGACCGGCGTCAGGCGAACGGGTTCGCCCCGTTGAGGAAGATCCACAGGCACACGCCTCCGGCCACACCGAGCAGGAGCACGACGAACGACCCGACGTACGGGCGCGTCGCCCACCGGCGCCTGCCCTCGACGGACAGCCGACCCGGGCCGGTCAGCGCGACGGCCACGAGCACTGCTGCGAGCAGCAGTTCGAGTTCGGGCCCGTCGGGAGCGAACCACTGCAGTCCCGGATCGGCCGCCTGACGCACGCACCAGGCGTTGATCAGGACCGCGAGGAGGCCCGCAGCGGCGAACGGGGTCGCCAGTCCGAGGATCAGCAGGGCCCCGGCGACGACCTCGCCGATCGCGCCTGCGAGCGCCAGAATCCTGGCCTGCTCGAATCCGGCGTCGACGAGGAAGGACTCGAAGCCGTCGAGACCCGGGCCGCCCCAGATTCCGAGCAGCTTCTGCAGTCCGTGGGCCAGCGCCACCGCACCGACCGCCACCCGCAGCACGAGGAGACCGAGATCGAGGGTGCCGCGCGGCGTCGTGGGTGGCGCGGTGGGCTCGACCGCCGCAGGCGCTGCGGTGGACGCGGCGAGCGCGGCCGCAAGGTCCCGGTCGTACGAGTCCGCGGTCCGCAACTCCTCCGTCGGGTGCAGTTCGGACGTCGAGGCGTCGGCGCCGCCGTACGTCGGAATCTGCTCGGTCGGCATGAAGCCGAGTTCGTCGTCGGTGGTGGGAATCCGCCCCGACTGCGCGTCGTGACGGCTGGGCACCGACCGGCCGAAGCCCTCGGCTTCCGGGTTCTGTCGCGGGTTGTCGGTCACGCGACCCAGCGTATGTTGCATCGGCTACGGACCACCGGTGCGGCGCTCGGCGAGTCCGTTGTCGTACGGTTCGAACATGGCGATCAATCGTGCGGCACACCGCACCGCGGTGCTGTCCACACTCGCCCTGACCGTCCTGACAGGGTGCGCCCGGTTCGACGACACCGCATCGACCCCGTTCACCCCGGTCCCCACCTTCTCGGCAGGAGAGGTCCAGCCCCGCGAGCCGGGCGCACCCACGACGCCGACCCCGACACCGAGCGGCTCCCCCAGCATCGAACTGCCCTGCGTCGACCCCGATCCCGCGGTGGTCGCGACCTGCCTCGACGTCACCGGCGGGCTCACCGTCCTGCCCGGGGGACAATCCGCGCTGGTGACCGAACGCCGCACCGGGCGGATCCTCCAGGTCGCGCCCGGCATGCCGACGCAGGAGATCGCCCGCCTCGACGTCGACGGCTCCGGCGACGGCGGCCTGCTCGACGTGGCGCTGTCCCCCACCTACACCGAGGACAACCTGCTCTACGCGTACGTCTCCACCGCCACCGACAACCGCGTGGTGCGGATCGCGCCCGGCGACAGCCCCAAGGACGTCCTGACCGGGATTCCGCGGGGTACGGCCGGCAACGCGGGCGCATTGACGTTCACCGGACCGAGCGAGCTGACCGTCGTCACGAGCGACACGGGAAATCCCGCGACGGCAACCGACCCGGGCTCCCTGGCCGGGAAGGTCCTACGGGTCACCGCGCTCGCTCCGGCACCCGTCCAGCCGCGACCGCAGGTCGTGCTGTCAGGGATCGGGACCGCGGGCGACGTCTGCGTCAATCCGGCAGGCGGGGTCTGGGTGAGCGACCGCACGGTCCTCGAGGACCGGTTGCAGCGCGTCGCGCCCGACGGCGCGACGGGCACCCCCGTGTGGACCTGGCCGGACCGTCCCGGCGTCGCGGGCTGCACCGCCATCGACGGGGGTGTCGCGGTGTCGCTCACCGGCGGGCGGGCGCTCGCCGTCCTTCCCGTCGATTCGCGCACCGGTGCCGCGCAGGCGGCCCCCGGCTTCGTCGCGCAGGACACCTACGGCATGCTCCGCGGCGCCGACCTCGGGTCCGACGGCCTGGTCTGGGTGTCGACGGTCAACAAGTCCGGCGACCAGCCGGGCCCCACCGACGACCGTGTCGTACGGATCCCGGCACCGCAGGGCGGCGGAGGATTCGACTGACCCGGCGGACGGACGCGCAGGCTCACCCGATCACGGGGCCGGCACCGACTTCCGCGGTCCGATCAGCGACGCCGCCGTCGGGAGCGCGAGGACGGTGATCGCTCCCGCCGCAACGAGAATCGACGCGTTCTCCGTGGTCATCTGACCGGCGTCGACCGCGACGCCGGTCACCGCGACGATCAGGGGAAGCGCTGTCGCGGAGTAGAGCGCGATCTGTGTCCGTTCGCGGATCGTCGGCGGCGGTGCCAGGCCGTCGGGCCCACGGTCGAAGTACTCGGCCAGGAACACCGGCAGTCCGCGCACCAGCAGGATCAGCACGACGAAGGTGACCAGCACCCAGGGGCTGGCGATCACGGCCGAGACGTCGATCGCCATCCCGGACGTGACGAAGAAGACCGGGATCAGCAGACCGAACGCGAGCCCGTCGAGTTTGGACTCGAGGCGCTCGTCGCCTCCCGGGAATGCCCGCCGCAGAATGAAACCGGCCGCGAAGGCGGCGAGAATCCCGTCGACCTCGAAGATCGCGGCGAGTGCGCCGAGGGTGACGAGCAACAGGATGGTCAGCCGGACCGTGGTCTGTGCCGTCGTCTCCGATCCGAGGCGGACGACGGTGAGCAGCCGGGATCCCTTCTGTCGCAGTCGCGCCGGGATGAACGCGACGGCGACCGCGGCGGCGCCGAACCCCACGAGTACTATCAGCGATCCGACGGTCCCGCGAGAACCGAGCAGTACCGCCATCGCGACGACCGGACCGAGCTCACCGATTGCGCCGTGGTTCAACACTGTTCGGCCGATCCTCGTCGCGATCATCCCGCTGTCCTTGAGGATGGGCAGCAGGGTACCGAGTGCCGTCGAGGTCAGTGCGATCGCGACGGCGATCTCGGCGTTGATCGCGCCGGTCGCGCCGAGCAGTCCGATCACCGTGAACGCGAGCGCGAGACAGATCACCCACGTGACGAGCGCACGCCGACCACCACGCCCGGTCAGCTCGTCGGTGTCGATTTCGTAGCCGGCGAGCAGGAACAGCATGCCGAGCCCGAGCTCGCGGAGCAGTCCGATCTCCGATCCCGTCACCGCCAGGTCGAGCGCGTACGGGCCGATGATCGTGCCCAGAATCAGCAGCAGGACCACCTCGGGGACGAGCCTGCGCGGCACGAGCCCGGCGACGAGCGGCGCGATCACCGCGCACAGGGCTATCCAGAACAGCGACGCACCGACCGAAGGCATTCCCGAATTATGGCCCGGCCGAGCGTGCGGTCCCCGTCACCCCCACGGGTGGGCCCGGTCGCTCACGCGCAGGCCTCGATGACCAGTTCCTTGACGCGCGCCGGATCGGCCTGCCCCTTGGTGGCCTTCATCACCGCGCCGACGATCGCGCCCGCGGCCTGCACCTTGCCGCTGCGGATCTTCTCCGCCACATCGGGATTGGCGGCGAGCGCCTCGTCGACGGCGGCCTTGATGAGGGTGTCGTCGCGGACGACGACGAGCTCGGGGTGCGCAGCGACGACCTGCTCGGGGTCGCCCTCGCCCGCGAGGACGTGGTCGACGACCTGCCGGGCCACCTTGTTGTTGAGCGTGCCGCTGTCGATCAGGGCGATCACCTGCGCAACCTGCGCCGGGGTGATCGGGAGCTCGGTGAGCTCGACGCCGCGGGTGTTGGCCTGCTGCGTGAGGTACGACACCCACCAGGACCGCGCCGCGTCGGCGGGTGCGCCCGCCTCCGTGGTCGCGATGACGAGATCGAGCGCGCGTGCATTGACGAGATCGCGCATCACCTCGTCGGACACACCCCACTCCGCCTGGATGCGGGCGCGGCGCAGCCACGGCAGCTCCGGCAGGGTGCCGCGGAGCTGCTCGACCCACTCGGCGTCCGGGGCGACCGGCTCGAGATCCGGTTCGGGGAAGTAGCGGTAGTCCTCGGCGGTCTCCTTGCGACGGCCCGCGGACGTGGTGCCGTCGGCCTCCTGGAAGTGCCGGGTCTCCTGAATCACCTCGCCGCCGGAGACGAGGACCGCCGCCTGGCGCCGCATCTCGTAGCGGACCGCCACCTCGACGGACTTGAGCGAGTTGACGTTCTTCGTTTCGGTGCGGGTGCCGAACTCCTTCGCGCCGATCGGCATCAGGGAGATGTTCGCGTCGCAGCGCATCGAACCCTGGTCCATGCGGACGTCGGAGACGTCGAGGGCCTTGAGCAGGTCACGTAGTGCGGTGACGTATGCACGCGCGACCTCGGGGGCCCGTTCACCGGCGCCCTCGATCGTCTTGGTCACGATCTCGACGAGGGGTACTCCGGCGCGGTTGTAGTCGAGAAGCGAGTGGCTGGCTCCGTGGATGCGTCCGGTCGCGCCGCCGACGTGCAGGGACTTGCCGGTGTCCTCCTCCATGTGGGCGCGCTCGATCTCGACCCGCCAGGTGGTGCCGTCGTCGAGAACCACGTCCAGGTAACCGTCGGTGGCGATCGGCTCGTCGTACTGGGAGATCTGGTAGTTCTTCGGCTGGTCCGGGTAGAAGTAGTTCTTCCGCGCGAACCGGCCCCACGGGGTGATCGAGCAGTTCAGCGCCAGGCCGATACGAATCGCCGACTCCACTGCAGCCGCGTTGACGACCGGCATCGAGCCGGGCAGGCCCAGGCACACCGGGCAGACCTGGGTGTTCGGCTCGGCGCCGAACGTCGTCGGGCAGCCGCAGAACATCTTGGTCGCGGTGTGCAGCTCGACGTGCACCTCCATGCCCATCACGGGCTCGAACTTCGCGAGCACGTCGTCGTAGGCGAGCAGGTCATCTGACATGGCGGCGGTCATGGACCCGAGTTTATTCGCCCACGTTCGTGACGGACGACTCGCATCCGGGCAGACGGCGCGGTGGCGGTCAGCCGAAGATGACTCGCATCTCCTGGTACCGCTCCACCGGAACGGTCTTGTGGTCGGCGAGCGCCTCGTCGAAGTGCACGGACACGATGTCCGTGCCGTGCAACGCGACCATGTTCCCCCACTCCTGCCGGTCGACGAGATCGGTGACGGCCATCCCGAGCCGCGTTGCCAGGACCCTGTCGAAGGCAGTGGGGACGCCGCCGCGCTGGATGTGACCGAGGACCGTCGCGCGCGTCTCGATGCCGGTCCGCTCCTCGATGATCGGCGCCAGCACCTCGCCGATGCCGCCGAGCCGGGGACGGTCGAATCCGTCGAGGCCCTTCGTCGAGTGCGCGTGCGTCATGTCGGGCAGGGTGAATCCCTCGGCGACGACGACCATCGGGGAGCGGCCACGCTCGCGGACGCTGGCCACCCAGGCGCAGATCTGTTCGATGCTCTCCGGGAACTCCGGGATGAGGATCGCGTGCGCTCCGCCCGCGGTCCCCGAGTGCAGCGCGATCCAGCCGGCACCGCGGCCCATCACCTCCAGCACCATGCAGCGTTTGTGTGAGTTGCCGGTGGTGCGGAGTCGGTCGATCGCCTCGGTCGCGACTTCGACGGCGGTGTCGAAACCGAAGGTGTAGTCGGTCTGGTCGAGGTCGTTGTCGATCGTCTTGGGCACGCCGACGATCCGGATCCCCTCGTCGTAGAGGCGCTGCGAGGCCGCCGCCGTCCCCTCGCCGCCGATGGCGATCACGGCGTCGATGCCGAGTCGCTCGAGGGTCCGGGCGATGTTCTCACTGCCGCCGCTCGGTCCCTGGTACGGCCCGAACCGGCTGGTCCCGAGGATCGTTCCGCCCTGGTGCGACAGGCCCCGCACGGTGGGGCGGTCCAGTTCCATGACGTCGCCCTCGACCAGTCCGCGCCAGCCGTCGCGGAAGCCGACGAACTCCTGGCCGTGCACGGTGGTGCCCTTGAGGACCGCGCCGCGTATGACGGCGTTCAGACCCGGGCAGTCGCCGCCGCTGGTGAGAATCCCGACTCGCGTCATCGACACCTCTGTCCGCGCTGGATCCGGTTCTGGGTCGGTCACCATAGTGCACCCGCACCGGGCCCCCGGCATCTCAGGCGGGCGTCACCACACCGGTTTCGTAGGCGAGCACGACGGCCTGCGCCCGGTCCCGCAGGTGGAGTTTCGACAGGACCTTCCCGACATGTGTCTTCACCGTCTGTTCCGCGACGAACAGGGTGTCGGCGATCTCCGTGTTCGACAGCCCGCGGGCGATGAGTTCGAGCACCTCGCGCTCACGAGGGGTGAGCGCGGCGAGCTGCGCCGATTCGGGTCGTCGTGCGGCGCGCCTGCTGGTCACGTCGGCGATGAGCCTCCGGGTGACGGACGGCGCGAGCAGCGCCTCCCCGGCCGCGACGACGCGCACCGCCCGGACGAGTTCCTCGGCGGGCGCGTCCTTCAGCAGAAATCCGCTGGCACCCACCCGCAGCGCCTCGTAGACGTAGTCGTCGATGTCGAAGGTCGTGAGCATCAGCACCCGGATCGGGGTGCCGGACGAGGCGGACAGGATTCGCTCGGCGGCCTCGAGGCCGTTCATCTCCGGCATGCGCACGTCCATCAGCACGACGTCGGGTCGCAGCCGCAGCACCTCGTCGACGGCGAGCCTGCCGTTGGGTGCGTCGCCCACGACGCTGATGTCCTGCTGTGCGGAGAGCAGGGCACCGAAGCCCTGCCGCACCATTGCCTGATCGTCCGCGATGAACACCGTGATCCCCACCCGGCCAGCCTAGGCGGAACCGACGACCGGTTCCGGCCGTGTGGCGCCGGGCACCGACGGAATACGGGCGTGCACCTCGAATCCTCCGTCCGGACGCGGTCCGGCCGTGAGGGTTCCCCCGATCGACACCGCCCGGTCCCGCATCCCGGTGATGCCGTGCCCGCTGGCGGCGTCGCGGTGACCGCTGCGGATGCCCGCCGTCGCACGGGCCGCGCTGTTGACGACGGTGAGGACGGTCGACTCCGCGTCACCGGAGAGGTGCAGGTGTACGGCGGCGCCCGGGGCGTGACGCGCCGCGTTCGAGAGCGACTCCTGCGCGATCCGGTACAGGGTGAGTTCCGCCGCATCCGACAGCACCGGCATCGGCCCACGCTCCACGGTCACCTCCATACCTGCCCGTCTGCTGCCGTCGACCAGCTCGTCGATCCGGTCGAGGCCAGGCATCGGTGCGTGTTCGGGAAGGTGTCCGTCGCTGCGGAGCACTCCGAGCATTCCGCGGATCTCGTTGAGCGCCTCGCGCGCGGTCGCGCCGATCGAGTCGAACTCCGCCTTCGCCTCGTCGGGCAGGTCGCCGATCCGGTAGGGCGCGCTCTGCGCCTGCACGACCACGAGCGACATGTGGTGCGCCACGACGTCGTGCAGGTCCCGGGCGATCCGTGCCCGCTCCTCGAGGATCGCGCGCCGCGCGCGTTCGACCTCGGCCACCTCCTCCTGCTGGGCGAGTTGCCTGCGGGAGAGGACGAGCCACCGGATCAGCAGCCCGAACACGACGAGCGCGGTCAGGCCGAACGCCCACCCGCGGCCGTCCTGTCCGGGGGCGTATGCCAGGAACAGCAGCGCCGTGGACACCCACGCGACCCCGACCACCGCGAGGGGCGAGCGCATGCTCACCGCGAGCAGCAACGCCATCAACACCATGACGTGGACGACTTGCCACGGGAAGTCGTAGTCCTCCGTCCGGTCGTAGACGACGGGGATCACCAACGCTCCCGCCGCGGAGATCGCCCACCCCAGAGCAGGATTCGCCCGAACCAACATCAACGGCAACGCGGCGAGACCGGCGATCACCGGTTGCACGCCTGCGGGAACGTGGTGCGTCAGTTGGAGTGTCGGCCAGGCGATCGCGAACAGGATCCCCGTCACCACCACGAGGCCGACGTCGAGCCACTGACCTCGATCGAGCCTCCGCACGCGCGGCCGCGCCGCCGCCACCGCGCGTCCCATGCCCGCGTCGACGGCCCTCTTCGTCCTACCCATACCGAAAACCGTAGGAACAACATCGTCGAATGTCCTCATACCGTGGGGTGAGATCGGTCTGCTCCCGGAGGGTGAGTTCGGTGCGCGACGCGCCGCCGAGGCGTCGGTCGCGAACCACGCCCGAGGGTGATGTTCGCTGGTACAGGCCGTTTCTAGCGTCGAACTCATGCGGAAATCGACCTGGACGACGGCGGCGGCCGGATGCGCGATCGTGTTCACGACGGCCCTGCTGTCGCCGCCCGCCCTGCCCGCCGTGGCAGCGGCGGCACCGGACACCCGGACAGAACGATCGGACCACCCGACGGGGCCGGCCGCGACGGCGATCGTCGCACTGACCACCACCGATCCGGCCGCGGCGGCGGCCGCCGTCCCGGACGACTTCGGGGACGTGGTGGGCTACCGCCCCGCCCTGCGCGACGGCATGCTGGTGAACCCGACGGGCACCTGCTCGTCCCCCGTCCCCCTGCCCGGCGAATTCGACACGGCGTGCCAGGGGCACGACCTCGGCTACGACTTGCTCCGCTACGCCGACCGGTCCGGGGAGCAGCTCGGCCCCTGGGCGCGGCAGAGCCTGGACCGCCAGCTGGACGACCGCCTGCACGCCGCCTGCGCCGCCCGTCCCGACGAGGTCACGCAGGCCTCCTGCCGGGTGGTCGCCTCCGTCGCGGCGACTGCCGTCGACACGAACTCGTGGCGCCAGGGCTATGCGGCGCCGCGACCCGAACCGGTCGCCGGCTACGCCGCCGTCGCGGGCGTCGTGCTCCTCGCCGGTGTCGCGGTGGCACGCCGCGGCAGACCCGCGCTCCGTCGCGGCGTCGGTGTCCGGAGCGGCGAACACGTCCGGACGCAGGGGGTTCCGGCATGACGGCCGTCGTCGCCCACGGTGAGCCGCGCGTCCTCGCCGCGCCGCGGGTCGCGACCACCGTCTGCGTGACCGCTGCGGCGACGGTGTCACTGGCGCCGTCGTTGCTGCCGCGGTCGGCCGCGGTGCAGGCGGTCGTCACCGGTGTCCTCGTCGCACTCGGCCTCGCAGTGGCGTCACTGTGGCGCCGCGTCACCGAACGACGAACGCACTCAGTCGGTTCCGACTCCGACGTCCGACGCGTCGTCGTGTGGTGCGCCGGCGCGGCGACCGGTGCCACGCTGCTGCTCGCCGGGCACTGGCAGCGCGGGCTGCGCGAGGCGACCGGGGCCGCACCCGTCTCGCCTGCGTACTGGCCTGCCGTGCTCGCAGGAGCGGCCGCCGTCACGACGGCGCTGGTGCTGACCGCTGCCGGGCTGCGCCGATTGCGCAGGGCCGGGATCGGCCGACTGCGCCGCAACCGCAACACACGCCGCGTCACGGCCTCCGTCCTCGCCGCGACCGTCGCACTCGCGTTCTGGATCGGGCCGGCGGCGGGCGCGGCCGCGGCGGGGAACACGACCGCCGGTCTGACGCTGCCGCGTCCGCAGTCCCCGTCGATCTCGGGAAGCGCGGAGTCCCTGACCCCGTGGGAGACGCTCGGGGGCGAGGGCAGACGGTTCGCCACCGCGTCGGCGGCACCGTCGACGGTCCGGACGTATGTGGGTCTCGACAGCGCACCGGATTCCGAGTCGCGGGTTCGCCTGGCGATCCGGGAACTCGACCGCGCGGGCGGCTTCACCCGGTCAAACCTGGTGATCGCCGTGCCGACCGGATCCGGGTGGGTGGATGCGAACGCGCTCGCCGGATTCGAGCAACGCTTCGGCGGCGACGTGGCCGAGGTGGCGGTGCAGTATTCCGCGGCACCGAGCTGGGCGACGTTCGTCCTGGACCGGCGCAGCGCGGCGGAGTCGGCTCGGGCGTTGTACTCGGCTGTGGCGCAACACGTGTCGCAGCTGTCGCCTGCGTCTCGTCCGAACGTGTACGTCTACGGGCAGAGTCTCGGTGCGATGGGCGCTGCGGCCGCGGCGGACGGGGCGTATCCGCCCTGCGGGGTGCTGCTGGCCGGACTGCCTGCCGGGGTCACCGCACCTCGCGGCGCCACCGTCCTCGCCAACGCGTCGGATCCGGTCGTGCACTGGTCGCCACGGCTGCTCGTGGCGCCGCCGCGACTGGACGGCACCCGCCGCGACGCGCCGACACCCCCATGGCTGCCCGTGGTGAGCTTCGTGCAGACCACGGTCGATCTGCTGACGTCCCTCGACTCCGCGCCCGGCCACGGCCACCGGTACGGCACCGATCAGGGAACGGCGTTGCCCCACTGCTGACCTGAGGGTTCTCGCGCTGAAGTCGGAGGCTCCGCGGGGGACAATCGACCCAGCCGTGGCACCGTTGCGTCGAATCGAGGACCCGCGATGACCGAGCAGACCCCGCAGGCCGAGGCGCCGCTCGAGGCGACACCGTCCCTCGTGCAGCGGTCGTACGAAGCGGTGGTCCCGATCGTCATCGGCCTGGTCGTCTATTTCCTGCCGGTGCCCGACGGCGTGGACCCGAACGGCATGCACATGCTCGGGATCTTCGTCGGCACCATCATCGCGCTGATCCTGCTGCCACTACCGACGGGCGCCGTCGCGATCGTGGGACTGGCCGTAGCGATGATCACGCAGTCGGAGTCCCCGGAAGAGGCACTGTCGGGCTTCAGCAGTACCACGATCTGGCTGATCGTCGCTTCGTTCCTCATCGCCGAGGGCTTCCTCGTCACCGGGCTCGGCAAGCGCAGGCTGTCGTTGTCGACCTTCCTGGCGCGGTCGGCGTTGATGCCGCCCTGCGCCGCGACACTGTGCGCCCGGCGCGGCGCGTCGTGGAAGGTGAACGACTCGACGTGGTAACCGAGTTCGCCGGGCGCCGCGGCGCACGCGAGCCCCGTCCCCACGACGATCACGGTGAACTTGCGGCGGTTGAGGGGACTGACCAGCTTGTAGTCCAGTTTCCGACACGCCCACGCCGTCGCCGGATCGCCTCCGGCACTCCTCCGTCCACCGCGTCACCCAGCGAACGCAGTGCATCGAGGTCGACGACACCACCGTGTTCGTTCACGACACCACCCGATCTGCACGGCCACGGGAATCGCGATGTTCGCCAGCATGATCACCAGGGCCACGATCCCGGACAGCGCGAGGCACATCTGCCGCACCCGCTGCCCGGTGACACCGAGATCGTTGACCGCACTCCACAATCCGTGCGCGAGGTGCGCACCCAACGCGAGCATCGCGACGACATGGATCGCGGCCGCGGCCGGGCGCTCGAAGCTCGCGACCAGGTTGGCGTAGGCGAAACTCTCCGTGTTCGTGGCCGGTTGGTAGTCCGCGGTACCCACCGGGGGCGTTCCGGTGGTCAGGTCGAGGATGTGGAAGACGATGAACGCGAGCAGCACGACCCCGGTGACCGGCATGGTCCGGGCGGGGAACGAGCGCCACCCCAACCCTTTCCGCCGGAACGGACCGCGGGCGCGGCGAGCGCGGACGGTCAGGACGCCCGCACACCACACGTGCAGGAGCACCGAGGCGAGCAGGACGACGCGCAGAATCCACAGCAGACCCTCGTACGGCAACAGGGCCTCGAGGACGGTACGCAGCCAGTGCGCGTAGTCGTCGAAGTGCTCGGCCCCGGTGAACACCTTGAGGTTGCCGACCTGGGCGAGGACGAAGAGACCGAACAACAGTCCGGTCACCGCCATGATCACCTTGGACACCACGTTCGACGGGCGTCGTGTTGTCACAGGCGGCCGTGACGGCGTCGCCGGAGAAGCAACGGCGGCTTCGGATGCAGCGCTCATCTGGGGCCTTCCACGCAGTGTGGTGACACCAGCTACCCGTTCGCCGGTCGGATGCCGCCACACTATCGCCGCGCCCGTGACGATGCAGGGCGCACGAGCATCGTGTCACCCTGCGGAAGTCCAGACTGGTTGGTACTTTGGGTGCACTCACGTCACATCTCGATCTGATCCCGATCATGCGACAGCGTCGCGCAGCTCGACGCACACCCGTTCGGAACACAGGGAGAAAACGATGACACGTTTGAGTTCTCGGACCGCGGCGGTGGCATCCGCCGCTGCAGCGGTCCTTCTCGCGCTCGCAGCCCCAGCTTCCGCCCAGAGCGACGGCTCGGCAGGCGGCTCGCTCGACGGCGGCTCGGAGAGTTCGGGCCCACCTTCGCTGCTGCCGCCCGGCTTCCCGTGCATACACACCAACGTCTATCCGATCGCCACCTGGGGCTGGCTGCCGCTCGACGCCGGAGCCCCGCGCTTCGCCGAAGGAGATGAGGCGTCGGGAACCGGCTGGCTGGACATGTACGCACCACCAGGAGGGCGAACCAGCTACTTCCACCCGGGGATCAACACACCCCTGCGCGACCTGGCCGCCGACCCGGCGAGCCTGTCGTTCGCGCACCAGGGCCAGTACACCAGCTTCCAACTGCGGATCCAGGGCGCCGACCGACCCGACGAGCCGGGTGGATTCACGACACTCGTGTGGTGGCCGTCCGCGAACGGCGGTGCGGGCGCGACCGACTGGACCGTCAGCAGCCTCACCGGAGGCCAGTGGTGGTCCACGAACGCCATCGGGGGCCTGGATGGCGGCCAGGGCGACACCGCCACGCTCGCCGAGATCTCGGAGGCCAATCCTCGGGCGTTCGTGACCTCGTACGGCGTTCTCAACGACAGCGGCACGGGCGGCGCCGACGACGTGACGTACGGATGCGCCCGCTGGGACTTCGAGCCGCTGCCTGCCGGATCGAGCTGACGGCCCCCACCGGTTGAAAACGACGTCGGTGCCCTCTCCGCAGTGCTAGTTTCCGGACAACACCGCGGAGGGGGCCCGCTCATGTCCACACACACCGAATCCACGCAGACCGTCGCCAGGCAGTGCACACTCTGCGAGGCACACTGCGGAGTTCTCGTGACCGTCGAGAACGACAGGGTCACCCGGATCGAGGGCAACCCCGACGACGTCCTGTCGCACGGCTACATCTGCCCGAAGGCGACCGCGCTGGCCGACCTGCACCGGGACCCGGACCGGCTGCGGCGGCCGATGCGCCGCGTCGGCGACGGATTCGAGGAGATCGGCTGGGACGAGGCGTTCGAGCTGATCGGGAGCGAGCTGCGACGCGTCCGCAAGCGTCACGGCCGCGACTCGGTCGCCATGTACCTGGGCAATCCCGCCGCGCACAGTTCGTCCGTCATCTACGGGTCGGCACTGCGTGCGGCCCTGCTGACCAAGCACTTCTACTCGGCGTCCTCCATCGACCAGTTCCCACAGGAGTTCGCGGCGTGGAAGATGTTCGGCTCCAACGTGCTGATGCCGATCACCGACATCGACCGCACGCACCGGCTCCTGATCCTGGGCGCCAACCCGGCGGTGTCGAACGGCTCGATCACGACGATGCCCGACGCGCGCGGGCGCATCCGCGACGTACGTCGTCGCGGCGGCAGCGTCGTCGTCGTCGACCCTCGGCGGACCGAGACCGCCCGACTCGCCGACGAGCACGTCGCGATCCGGCCCGGCGGCGACCCGTACCTGTTGCTCGGCATGCTGCACACGATCTTCGCCGACGGCGCGCATCCCCCACGTGGTCCCGTCGACGTCTCCGGCTGGGACGAGCTCGCGGAGCTGGTCGCGCCGTGCACGCCGGAAGCGATGGCGCCGCGGTCGGGTGTCGACGCCGACGTGATCCGGCGGCTCGCACGACAGCACCGCGACGCACCGTCCGCAGTCGCATACGCCCGGATCGGGGTCTGCCATCACGTCACCGGCACCCTCACCCACTGGCTGGTCAACACTCTCAACGCGGTCACCGCGAACCTGGATCGGCCCGGCGGTCAGATGTTCGCGACACCGCCCGTCGACGCGGCCCGGATGCTCCGCAGGCTCGGCTCCGGCTACGGGCTGTGGTCCGACAGCCGCGGTGAACGCAAGGCGTTCCGCACCGAACTGCCGGTCGTCGGACTCGCCGACGACATCCTCGGCGACGGCACCTCGCCCGGCCCGGTCCGCGCGCTGATCACCTACGCCGGCAACCCGGTGCTGTCCACCCCGCAGGCGGGACGGCTCGACGAGGCGCTGGAGAACCTGGACTTCTTCGTCGCCGTGGACATGTACCTCACCGAGACGTCCCGGCACGCGGACCTCGTCCTGCCCCCGACCTCCCATCTCGAGCGGGAAGAGTTCGACCTGCTGTTCCCGGTCTTCTCCGTCCGCAACAATGCGCGCTACAACGCCCGTGCGGTGGAACCTGCTCCCGGTGCCCTGGAGGACTGGCAGATCATGGCCGGAATCCTCGTCGAGATCCTGCCCGTGCCGCTGCGAACACTGCTCACCCGTCCGCTGCGCCGACTCGTCGACGTGTTCAGCCCCCTGCGGCTGGCGGCGGTCGGTGTCGCCACCGGGCCGCACGGGGTTCTGCGGCGCGGACGCCGCGGTCTGACCCTGGGGCGGATCAGGCGCACCCCGGGAGGGGTGGACCTCGGACCGCTGGAGTCGCGGCTGTCGACGCTGATCTCGACGCCGGACCGGCGCGTGCAGTTGGCGCCGCCTGAGCTCGTCGAGGAGGCCCTGCGGCTCGTGGCCGGCGGTGACGACGAGACCGGCGGCGAGTTCGACCTGCGTCTGATCGGCCGCAGGCACCTGCGGTCGAACAACTCGTGGCTGCACAACATCCCGACGATGGTGAAGGGCCGTGACCGCTGCACGGTGCTGATGCACCCCGACGACGCGGCGTCCCGAGCGCTCGTCGACGGACAGCCGGTGACGGTCCGCTCCCGGATCGGCAGCATCGACGTTCCGGTGGAGGTGAGCGACGAGATCCGCGTCGGCACCGTCGCGATCCCGCACGGATGGGGGCACGACGAGAAAGGCGTCGGGTGGGCGACGGCGGCCGCGCACCCGGGCGCGAACGTCAACCTGCTGCACGATCCGAAGGTGACGGACACCTTCACCGGCAACGCCGCGGTGAACGCGACGATGGTGAACGTCGCCGCAGCGGCAGCGCCGTGAGCCTGCCGGTGGACGCGGGCGCGGCCCGCGAGATCCTCCGGGACCACTTCGAGCGGGTCCGGGAACTGGTCGTCGCGGTCACGGACGGCCTGACGCCGCAGATGTCCGACTACCGTCCCGGCCCGGAAGCGAACTCGATCGCCTGGCTGGTCTGGCATCTGACCCGTGTCCAGGACGACCACGTGAGCGATGCCGCGGACGTGGAACGGGCCTGGACCTCACGCGGCTGGCGAGAGCGGTTCGCACTCCCCTTCCCCGCCGCCGACATCGGGTACGGGCACAGCAGCGCCGACGTCGCGGCGGTACACGCGGACGCGCAGTTGCTCGCCGACTACCACGGCGACGTCCACCTGGCGACTCTCGAATACGTCGACGAACTGACCGTCGGTGAACTCGACCGCATCGTCGACCGCCGCTGGGACCCGCCCGTCACGGTGTCCGTCCGCCTGGTCAGCGTGATCGGCGACTGTCTGCAGCACGTCGGCCAGGCCGCCTACGTGCGGGGGCTCTTCGAGGCTCTGAGCCGGTAGTCGGCCCGGTCGACGCGACGCGTGCGGCGGCGGTACGTGCTGACGTTGCCCGGCCAGTTCGTGGTGACGGTCCCGGAGGAGTTCCGGTACCAGCTCGAACATCTGCTCCACACGGAGCGGTCGAGTTCGCGTTGGATCGCGGCGTTGAACCGGTCCTCCACGGCGGCATCGACCTCGACCGCGGACCCCGGGTTGTCGGCGAGCCAGGACACCAGCCCGGTGATGTGACGGGCCTGGGATTCGAGCATGTACACGATGGATCCCGACCCGAGGTTGGTGTTCGGCCCGTACATCATGAAGAGGTTGGGAAAGCCGGCGGTGCTGATGCCGAGGTAGGCGTGCGCGCCCTTCACCCATGCCTCGGAGAGCGACCGACCGGCTCGTCCTCGCACCTCCATCGGGGCGAGGAAATCGGTTGCCGCGAAACCGGTTCCGAAGACGACGACGTCGACCGGGTGCAGTGCGCCGTCCGCCGTCCGGACCCCCTCCGGTTCGAGGCCGTCGATCCGGTCGACGACGAGCGACACGTTGTCACGGGCCAGCGCCGGGTAGTAGTCGTCGGAGAACAGCAGCCGCTTGCACCACGGTTCGTAGTCGGGGGTGAGCGCCGCACGCAGCGCCGGGTCCGCGACCTGACGGCGCAGGTGGCGACGCGACAGCGCCCGGGTGAACGCACCCATCATCCGCATCCGCAGCGCGAAGGTGATGCCCTCGAAGTACATCCACGTGCCGAGCCGTTCCGCCCCCAGGGTCGCGGGGACCGCACGGAACAGGCGACGGCGCCGCTCCCCGAACACGCTGTCGGGTTTCGAGACCACCCATGCCGCCGACCGCTGGAACACGCTGAGGTGCCCGGTCTTCGGGGCGATGGCGGGAATGAACTGGATCGCGCTGGCGCCGGTCCCGATCACCGCGACCCGCTTGCCGGTGAGGTCGACGTCGTGGTTCCACTCCGCCGAGTGGAACACCGCCCCACGGAACGTGTCCCGCCCGTCGATGTCGGGGACCGACGGCTGGGACAGCTGTCCGACCGCGCTGATCAGGACGTCGGTGTCGATCCGTTCCCCGTCCGCGGTGGTGAGCGTCCAGCGGTTGCCCTGCTCGTCGAACACGGCCTCGCGGACCGCCACCCCGAACCGGATCTGCTCGCGGATGCCGTGCGCATCCGCGACGCCGCGAAGGTAGTCGAGGATGTCGGGTTGCTCGGCGTAGCGCCGGGGCCAGTCGGGATTGGGATCGGTGGACAGGGAGTAGAGCGGCGACGGAACATCGCACGCCGCACCGGGGTACGTGTTGGCGCGCCACACCCCGCCGACGTCGTCGCCACGTTCGAGGATCGTCACGTCGCGGAACCCGGCGCGACGGAGTGCGATCGCCTGCGCGAGGCCGCCGAATCCGGCTCCCACGATCGTGATCGACGGTTGCGCCATGTTCCCCGGCCCCCTCACACCGACACCGTTGTCACGGTCGGAGCCTAACGCCGCCGCCACCTCGGTCGAGCGAAAACGCCACGAGCGGCACGCGGGACCGGAGTCCCCCGCGCCGCTCGTGGCGGAGCCTTCGTCAGCGGGTGATCGGCCCGCGGGCCACCTCGTAGGCGGCGGCGACCCGGTACAGCCGCTCGTCGGCCAGGGCCGGTGCCATGATCTGCAGGCCGACGGGCAGACCGTCGTCAGCGGACACGCCCGACGGGACCGAGATCGCGCAGTGCCCGGCCAGGTTGGTCGGCAGGGTGCACAGGTCGGACAGGTACATCGCGAGCGGGTCGTCGACCTTCTCGCCCAGCTTCCACGGGGTGAACGGGCTCGTCGGCGAGACGAGCACGTCGACCTTCTCGTAGGCGGCGTCGAAGTCGCGCGCGATCAGGGTGCGGACCTTGAGCGCCGAACCGTAGTAGGCGTCGTAGTAGCCCGAGGACAGCGCGTAGGTGCCGATCATGATGCGCCGCTTGACCTCCTTGCCGAAGCCCGCGGCGCGGGTCGCGGCCATCACCTGGTCGGCGCTCATGTTGCCGTCGTCGACGCGCATGCCGTAGCGCATCGCGTCGAAACGAGCCAGGTTCGACGACACCTCACTGGGCAGCACCAGGTAGTAGGACGCCAGCGCGTACTCGAAGCTCGGGCAGGACACCTCGACGACCTCGGCCCCGAGTTCCTTCAGCTGCGCGACGGCGGCGTCGAAGGACGCGATCACGCCGGGCTGGTAGCTGTCGGAGTGCAGTTCCTTGACAACACCGACCTTCAGACCCTTCAGGTCACCGGTCGCACCCTGCCGGGCGGCCTCGACGACCGGGCGCACCGGCGCGTCGATGGACGTGGAGTCGCGCGGGTCGTACCCGGCGATCACCTCGTGCAGCAGGGCGGTGTCGAGCACCGTCCGACCGCACGGGCCGCCCTGGTCCAGCGAGGACGCGCACGCGACCAGCCCGTATCGGGACACGGTGCCGTAGGTCGGCTTGGTGCCGACCGTCGCGGTGACCGCCGCGGGCTGGCGGATCGATCCGCCGGTGTCGGTGCCGATCGCCAGTGGCGCCTGGTTCGACGCGAGCGCCGCCGCGCTGCCACCGCCCGAGCCGCCGGGGATGCGGGTGGTGTCCCACGGGTTTCGGGTCGGGCCGTACGCCGAGTTCTCGGTCGACGAGCCCATGGCGAACTCGTCCATGTTCGTCTTGCCGAGCACCGGGATGCCGGCCTCGCGCAGCTTGGTGGTGAGGGTGGCGTCGTACGGGGCGACCCAGCCCTCGAGGATCTTCGATCCGCAGGTGGTCGGCGCATCCGTCGTGGTGAACACGTCCTTGAGCGCGAGCGGCACACCGGCGAGCGGCGAGGCCGGGGCCTGGCCCGCGGCCAGCGCGTCGTCGACCTGCTTCGCCGCAGCGAGGGCGGCCTCGCCGGAGACGTGCAGGAAGGCGTTGTACTCGCCGTCGACGGCCGCGATGCGGTCCAGGTGCGCCTGGGTGACCTCGACGGACGAGACCTCGCGGGTGTGGATCTTGGTGGCGAGAGAGGCCGCGTCGAGCGCGGTCAGGTCGGTCACTGCTCTTCTCCGAGGATCTGCGGGACGGCGAAGCGGTCCTGCTCGACGGCGGGGGCACCGGACAGCGCCTGCTCCGGCGAGAGTCCGGGGACGACGACGTCGGGGCGGACCACGTTGGTGATGGCGTTCGGATTCGCGGTGGGCGGCACGTCGTCGGTGGCGACCTCTGCGACAGCCTTGACGTGGCTGAGGATCGAGTCGAGCTGACCGGCGAACTCGTCGAGTTCCTCGTCGGACAGCGCGAGCCGGGACAGCCGGGCGAGGTGGGCTACCTCGTCGCGGGAGATGGCAGGCACCCGTGGGCCCCTTTCAGGTCGGCGAAGCACGATGCGCTCCAGCCTATCGGCTGCCGCCTGCCGCCTCGCACCCAGCGCTGTCGACGCATCGCGCTCCGCACCGGGGCCGTTCGTTTCCGGGCCGGGACGCGCACGTGTCGAGTGCATGACGATTTTCGGAGCGAGCTGGGATTTCCGTGCGCGCACTTCGGATTCGCGGACACGGCAACGAGCCGGGAGTGGAAGGATGGTCGCCGCGGGAGCCTCGGCCCCCCGCACGCCCGCGCCCAACCGACCCGCGACAGAAGGATCTCCGTGTCATACCTACTGCGTGTCCAGCTACCCGACCGACCTGGCAGCCTGGGCTCGCTCGCCGTCGCGCTCGGCTCGGTCGGCGCGGACATCCTCTCCCTCGACGTCGTCGAGCGGGGCGACGGTTACGCGGTCGACGACCTCGTCGTCGAGTTGGCGCACGGGTCGCTGCCCGACACCCTCCTCACGGCGGCCGAGGCGTTGAACGGTGTGCGGGTCGACTCGATACGGCCGTACACCGGGCTGCTCGACACCCACCGCGAGCTGGAGCTGATCGACCAGGTCGCGACCGCGCACGACGACCGGATGCAGGTCCTCGTCGACGGTGCCGCCCGCGTGCTCCGGGTGAGTTGGTCGATCGTTGCCGGCATCGGCCCGCACGGGGCGTTCCGGGTCGCGGGCAGCGTCGGCGCGCCGGAGACACACGCCGGCGACGTGCCGTGGATGCCGCTGGAGAAGCCCACGATCCTCGACGGCGGCGCCGACTGGGTGCCCGACGTCTGGAAGGACATGGACACCACCCTCGCCGCGGCGCCGCTCGGCGATTCCGGCCGGGTTCTCCTCCTCGGGCGTTCCGGCGGCCCCGAGTTCCGGCCGTCCGAACTCGCTCGACTCGGCTACCTCGCCGGCATCGTCGCAACCGTCCTGGGCTGACGTTCGTCCACCCCGCCGAGCCCGGGCTCGGTCAGACGATCTCGCGGACCAGCACGGTGAGCGCCATACCGCGGACCGGCTCCCAGTCGCGTTCCGGGATGTGCACGAAGTCGTTGCGGTCGTAGATGCGCCGGGCCTCGACCATCTCCGGTTCCGTCGAGATGACCACGGCATGCAGGCCGCGGTCGTAGGCCGCGTCGAGGCAGTGACGGACGAGCGCCGACCCCGCGCCCTTGCCGCGGGCCGCCGGGGACACCGCCAGCATGCGGAACTCGAGTTCGCCGTCCGTCGCGACGTCCGAGAACGGGGTACCCGGCTCCGCGATGGTGACCGATCCGACGACCTCGCCGTCGAGCTCGGCGACGAGAACCTCCGCCTGGTCGGACCGTCCGGCGGTGTCCCGCAGACGCTGGACGTAGGCGCTCGCCTCCGCGACGAAGCCACCGCTCACGTAGGACTCGACGGTCAGGTCGGCGACGACGTCGAAGTCGGTGGGCTCGACGGGGCGGATCGTGATCATGGCGTCACTATCGCAGGCGGCTCGCGATCCGCTCAAGCCCGTGGTATCAGGCGCGAGCGAGCCGGTCGGCTCATCTGCAGCTACCGCACACCCTCGTCGAACGTGCCGGTGAGCAGGGATTTCCCGACTCCGACCGGTTCAGGACACAGGCAGGCAACTGCTCTCACCGACGCCCCGGGCGTGATGTTCACCACGGCTGGAAGACCCCCGTGAGGTCGTGCGTCTACTCGGATCCGGGCTCGGACACCGCCTCGGGACCGCCCTCGAGAAGCCGCACGAAGCCCGCCTCGTCGAGGATCGGAACCCCGAGCTGTTCCGCCTTGTCCGCCTTCGATCCCGGCGCGTCACCGATGACGACGAAGGCGGTCTTCTTCGACACCGACCCGGCGGCCTTGCCGCCGCGCTGGAGGATCGCCTCCTTCGCGCCGTCGCGGGTGAAGCCCTCCAGCGATCCGGTCACCACGATCGACAGCCCCTCGAGGTTGCGGTCGATCGACTCGTCCCGCTCGTCCTCCATGGACACGCCTGCCGCGCGCCACTTCTCGACGATCTCCCGGTGCCAGTCGACGGCGAACCACTCGACGACCGCAGCCGCGATTGTGCCACCGACGCCGTCGACGGCGGCCAGCTCGTCCACCGAGGCCGCCTCGATCCGTTCGAGGCTCGCGAACTCCGACGCCAGCGCCCGGGCCGCGGTCGGTCCGACGTGCCGGATCGACAGCGCGACCAGCACCCGCCACAGCGGCTTCGACTTCGACGAGTCGAGGTTGTCGAGCAGACGCTTGCCGTTCGCCGACAGGGCTCCGGCCTTGGTGGTGAAGAGCGCGGTGCGCATCAGGTCGTCGGCCGTGAGCGAGAACAGGTCACCCTCGTCCTGGATGACGCCCGACTCGAGGAGCGCCGTGGCGGCCTCGTAGCCGAGGACCTCGATGTCGAACGCACCGCGCCCGGCGACGTGGAAGACCCTCTCCCGCAACTGCGCCGGGCAGGACCGCTGGTTGGGGCAGCGAATGTCCGCGTCGCCCTCCTTCGCCGGTGCCAGTTCGGTGCCGCACTCGGGGCAGTGCGTCGGCATCACGAAGGCACGTTCGGTGCCGTCCCGGGTGTCGACCACCGGGCCGAGCACCTCGGGAATCACCTCACCGGCCTTGCGGATCACGACGGTGTCGCCGATGAGCACGCCCTTCCGCACCACCTCGGAGGCGTTGTGCAGCGTCGCGAGCGAGACGGTGGATCCGGCGACGGTGACCGGCTCCATGTACGCGAACGGGGTCACTCGGCCGGTGCGACCGACGCTGACCCGGATGTCGAGGAGCTTGGTCGTCGCCTCCTCGGGCGGGTACTTGTAGGCGATGGCCCAGCGCGGCGCCCGCGACGTCGCACCGAGCCTGCGGTGCAGCGACATCTCGTCGACCTTGACGACCAGGCCGTCGATCTCGTGCTCGACGTCGTGCCGGTGTTCGTCCCAGTAGGCGACGCGCTCGACCACCGCGTCGGCGCCCTGCACCCGCGCGGTGTGAGTGGACACGGGCAGTCCCCACGCGGCGAGTGCCGTGTACGCGTCGTGCTGGCTGACCGGATCGAATCCCTCGGTGCGGCCGATGCCGTGGCAGATCATGCCCAGCCGACGCTTCGCGGTGACCGCCGGGTTCTTCTGTCGCAGCGACCCGGCCGCGGAGTTACGGGGATTGGCGAACGGCGCCTTGCCCTCGGCGACGAGCGAGGCGTTCAGCGCCTCGAAGTCCTCCAGCCGGAAGAACACCTCGCCGCGCACCTCCAGCAGCGCCGGGATCGGGTAGTCGTCCGTACCGGTCAGGACGTGTGGGATGTCGTCGATAGTGCGGGCGTTGAGGGTGACGTCCTCGCCGGTGCGGCCGTCACCCCGGGTGGCGGCCCGCACGAGCCGCCCGTTCTCGTACACCAGGTTCAGCGCGACACCGTCGATCTTCACCTCGCACAGGTAGTGCAGGTCAGGGCCCGTCGCCGGAGCGGAGCCTGCGGAGCGACCACCCACCTCGGCCTCCACCCGGGAGATCCAGGTGCGCAACTCGGACTCGTCGAACACGTTGTCCAGGCTGAGCATTCGCTCCAGGTGGTCGACGGCGGTGAACTCCGTCGCGAATCCGCCGCCGACGAGCTGGGTCGGCGAGTCCGGGGTCCGCAGGTCCGGCCGACGCTCCTCGAGGTCCGTGAGCTGCCGCAGCAGCGCGTCGAACTCGCCGTCCGAGACGATCGGCGCGTCCTTGACGTAGTAGCGGAACTGGTGCTCGCGAACCTCCTCCGCGAGACGCTGCCACTCGTCGCGTTCCTCGGCCGTCGCCGCCACGTTCTCGGTCACGAGGGAAAGGCTATCCCAGCTCACCGACACCTCCGGAGTGTCAGTCGCCGGAGCCACCCTCCCTCGCCCGCTGCCCGAACGTGCCCGCGGTGAGCGCCGCGTAGGACCCGCCCACGAGCTGTTCGAGCACGTCGAGGTCGATCCTCTCGAGGTCCTTGAGATACAGACATCCGACGCCGGAGGTGTGCCCTCCCAGCCGCTCGACGAGTTCCCGATGCGCGTCGATCCCGTCGTTCAGGTAGATCACCGACGCCGTTTTCCGAGGCGAGAAGCCCGCGGCCGGGGCGTCGCCCTCACGCCCGCTCGCGTACTTGTAGTGGTACGTCCCGAAGCCGACGATGGACGGCCCCCACATCGCGGCTGGTTCCCCCGTCACCCGCGTCATGAGCGCGAGCAGGGTGTCCGCGTCGCGGCGGCGGACACGATGCGTCACACCATCCAGGTAGGTCCGCACAGCGGGGTCGAGCGATTCGTCCGGCGACTCGGTCATGACGTCACTCTACGATCGGGGTGGGACCGAGCCGGTCAGTCGAACTCGGCGCCGTCCGCGAATGCCCGGGCGAGCTCGGATGCGCTGCGCAGCGCCCGGCGCGACCAGTCGGCACCCGCACCCGCGAGACCGCAGGTCGGGGTGACGAGCACCCTCTCTGCGAGAGTGCGGCGCGGGAAGCCGAGGCGGTCGACGAGCGTGACGGCAGGGCGTGCGAGGTCACGCCAGCCCGGCGCCCGTTCGGGCGGGGTGGTCGGGACCAGGCCCAGAGCGAGCGGAAGGCCCGCTTCGAGGATCTCCCCGATCCCGTCGAGGTCGGCAACCGTCAACGCGGTGACGTCGACGCCGATCATCTCGGCGCCGCTGCGGCGCAGCAGGTCGAGCGGCGGTGCGGCCGCGCAGCAGTGCACGAGAACGGGGACGTCGATCGCCTCGATCACGGACTGCACGACCGCGAGAGCCTCGGGTTCGGGCAGGGCGCGCGGCGCCTGCAGGATCGACACCCCGGACAGCGAGCCGTCGAGCACCTCACGTAGTCCGGGCTCGTCGAGTTGCACGAGCACCGGGGAGCCGAGGCGACGTTCGACCTCGGCGACGTGGGCGCGCACCCCCTCGGCGAGCGACTCGGCGAGGTCGCGCAGTGCGCCGTGATCGGTGAGGGCACGATGCCCGCCGAACAACTCGACCTGGGAGGCCAGCGTCAGCGGTCCGACCGCCTGCACCTTCACCGGCTGGTCGGTGCCGCGCCGACCGGCCACCTCCCACGCCTCCTCCAGCGCGTCGAGGTCGCGGGCGAGGAGGTCTCGGGCGGTCCGGGTGACGGGGCCCGGTCGCTGAGCGACGCGGTAGCCGGTGGTGGAGGTGTCGAGCGGGAGGTCGACGAGGAGCGCGGCGGCGCGACCGATCATGTCGGCGCCGAGTCCGCGTCCGGGCAGCTCGACGAGATGCGGCAACTGCGGCAGTTCGCCGACCACGATCGTGGCGGCCTCGCGGGCGTCGTCGGTCGGCCAGGAGCCGACCCCCGTCGCGATACCGACGGGAAAGGACTTCTCCGTCAACGCGATTCGGCCTCGGTACCGGCGATCGTCCCGCTGCCGAGCACGACGTCACCGGCGGCGTCCTTGCGGTACAGCACCACGGCCTGTCCGCGGGCCACGCCGGTCAGCGGCTCACGCAACCGGATGTCCAGGCGCCCGCCGACCTCCTCGACGACCGCGTCCGCGAGACCACCGTGCGCACGGACCTGCACGGTGCACTCGATCGGCCCCTCGGGTGCGGAACCCGACGTCCAGATCGGGCGGTCGGCCCGAATCGTCCGTACCTGCAACCGCTCCGCCGAACCGACCTTCACGGTCCCGGTCTCGGGCTCGATGGCGGTGACGTAGCGGGGCCGTCCGTCGGCGGCGGGGCCCTCGACGCCGAGGCCCTTGCGCTGACCGATGGTGAAGCCGTGCACACCGTCGTGATCGGCAAGTTCGACACCGGTGTCGGCGTCGACGACCTTCCCAGGCCGGACGCCGATCTTCGCGCCGAGGAACGCACGCGTGTCACCGGACGGGATGAAGCAGATGTCGTGGCTGTCGGGCTTGTCCGCGACCGCGAGACCACGCTCCGCCGCCTCGACCCGGATCTGCGGCTTCGGGGTGTCCCCGACCGGGAACATCGCCCGCGAGAGCTGCTGCGCGGTCAGCACGCCCAGCACGTACGACTGGTCCTTGTCCGCGTCGACCGCGCGCCGCAGCACACCGTCCTCGAGCTGCGCGTAGTGGCCGGTGACGACGGCGTCGAACCCGAGCGCGATCGCCCGGTCCGCGAGGGCGGCGAACTTGATCTTCTCGTTGCAGCGCAGGCACGGGTTGGGCGTCTCGCCCGCAGCGTAGGCCGCCACGAAGTCGTCGATGACGTCTTCCTTGAACTGGTCCGCGAAATCCCAGACGTAGAAAGGGATTCCGAGGACGTCGGCCGCGCGGCGAGCGTCGCCCGCGTCCTCCTTGGAGCAGCAGCCGCGCGAGCCGGTGCGCAGGGTGCCCGGAGCCGTGGACAGTGCCAGGTGCACACCGACCACCTCGTGCCCGGCCTCGACGGCGCGTGCCGCGGCCACCGCCGAGTCCACACCGCCACTCATTGCCGCCAGTACCCGCATCAGCGTGTTCCTCCTGCGCTCTGGATCCGACGCGATCCCGCGCCCGCCAGTCCGGCGGCACGAGCCCGCTCGACGACCTGCGGCAGCGCCGCCAGCAGCGCGTCGACGTCGGCGTCGGTCGAGGTGTGCCCGAGCGAGAATCGCAGCGATCCCCGCGCCACCGGCGAATCGACCCCCATCGCGAGCAGGACGTGGCTCGCACTCGCGACTCCGGCGGTGCAGGCCGACCCGGTCGAGCACTCGATGCCCGCCGCATCGAGCAGCATCAGCAGCGAATCGCCCTCGCAACCGGGAAAGGTGAAGTGCGCGTTGCCCGGAAGCCGGCGCGTGCCGACAGCTCCGTTCAGCACGGCGTCCGGAACGAGCTCCCGCACACCGTCGATCAGCTTGTCCCGCAGTCGAATCAGCTCGCCGGCGGTGCGCTCGCGGTCCGCGACCGCCGCCCGCAGCGCGGTCGCGGTCGCGACCACCGCGGCCGTGTCGAGTGTGCCTGCCCGCAGATCGCGCTCGTGGCCGCCGCCGTGCACCAGTGGCACGCACGGCACCTGCCGCCCGAGGAGCAGCGCACCCGATCCGTGCGGACCGCCGAACTTGTGCGCGGCGACGCTCAATGCAGACAGTCCGCTCGCGGCGAAGTCCACGTGAATCTGCGCCGCGGCCTGCACCGCGTCGCTGTGCATCGGGACGGCGAATTCGGCGGCCACCGCGGCCAGGTCCGCGATCGGCATGATCGTCCCGACCTCGTTGTTCGCCCACATCACGGTGACCAGCGCCGTCTCCGCGGCATGCTCCGCGAGTTCTCGGCGCAGGTCGGCGGGGTTCACCGCGCCCTGCTCGTCGACGGGAAGCCAGGCGATCTCCGCTCCCTCGTGCTTCGCCAGCCATTCGACCGCGTCGAGGACGGCATGGTGCTCGACGGGACTGGTGACGATCCGGCGGCGGCGCGGATCGGCATCGCGGCGCGCCAGGTAGATGCCCTTGACGGCGAGATTGTCGGATTCCGTGCCGCCGGAGGTGAAGATCACCTCCGAGGGGCGGGCACCGAGGTCGGCGGCGATGGACTCGCGGGACTCCTCGACGCGGCGACGGGCCGCGCGACCCGATCCGTGCAGGGAAGACGCGTTACCCACCGTCGCGAGGGCCTCGGCCATCGCGGCGATCGCCTCCGGCAGCATCGGCGTGGTCGCGGCGTGGTCGAGATACACCACGGCGGACCGCGCCGAATCGACGCGGTCTCCGGCGGAGTGCAGGTGGGACGAAGTCATGTCGTGACCAGGATAACCCGTCGTCGGGACCGGTCCGGACGGCGACCGGACCCGGGGAACCCGCCTGTGGGGCGTGTCACCGACCGGCGGGCACCGCATCCGACACGGTCCGGGCGAGAATCGCCTCCGCCTCCCGGGTGTCGCGGGCCGAGCCGTGCACCAGGTCCTCGCAGCGGGCCGCGAGCTCTCGGCGGTCCGAACCCGGCTCCTGATGCGGGGCCAGACGTACCCTCGCCTCGACCTGCCGCAGCCCGACGGTCCGCCGCAGACTCTGCAGCAACGTCTGGTCACCGACGAAGCACACGCCCGTCTCGACGGAGCCGTCGACGCCCAGATAGCGCAGTTCGACCGGTTCGATCAGGGCATCTGCGTCGATCGCCGCCTGGAACAGTGCCGGACGCAACCGTCCGGTGGCGCGGCCGCACCACGTGGTGCCCTCCGGAAAGGCGACCATGCGCTGCCCGGTCCGCAGCCGTTCGGCCACCTCGTCGACCACCCCGGACAACTCCCGGAGCCGGTCGCGATCGATGGGCACGACCCCCATCCTGTGTGCCACCGACCCCAGGAAGGGCCACTGCAGCAGGTCGCCGCGAGCGACGAACTGTCCGGGGACCACTGCACCGAGGACGAGGACGTCGAGCCACGACACGTGCCCGGCCACGACGAGCCGCCCGCGCCCGTCCGAAACCTGCGGCTCGCGTTCGTCGTCGACGTGCAACCGGACGCCGAGGGCCCGGAGCGCGGCGCGGGCATAACCGCGGTGCAGAACCGCCCGCCGGCGACGCGGCAGCACGGCGGCCACGGGAAGCAACGGCAACGTCAGCGCCACTCCGATCAGTCCGACCCCGCGCAGGGCGATCCTGGCCACCGCTGCACGGTCGGAGGCCACGCCGAGGCAGCCGTCACCGCAGGGACTGTGCGGCATCCAGGCGTGACTCATCAGGCCACCACCAGCGAGGACGCCATCGACCGCAGGCGCGACAGGTACCGCTGGTCCGCCTCGCCCATGCCGAGCAGGGCCACGAAGTCGGCGACACCGAAGTCCGGGTCGTGCGCGGGCTGTCCGCAGATGCTCGCGCCGAGCCGCAGGTAACCGCGCAGCAGCGGCGGAAGCACCGGCTTCGCGGGTGCGGGCAGCAGGTCGATGTCGGGCACCGGGCGCAGTGGGTGGACACGCCGCTCGTTCGGCCCGGCGTGCCGGTCCAGGAGCAGGTCCCGGACGCCACGCACATTCGCGCCGGGCAGTTCCGCGGGATCGAGCTGCATCGGCACCGACACGCAGCCCATCGCCCAGCGGTGCCCGGTCAGGTCGAGGAAGTTGAGCATGCCCGCCCACATCAAGCCGAGGACCGCGCCGGTCCGGTGGTCGGGGTGCACACACGCCCGGCCCAGCTCGACGAGCTGGTCCCGCAGCGGGTCGAGGGCGCTGACGTCGAACTCGGTCGCGGTGTAGAGGCCGCCTGCGGCACGGGCGGCGTCGGGGGTGAGGATCCGGTAGCAGCCGACGGTCTCGTCGAGGTGCTCGTCCCGCACGAGCAGATGCTCGCAGAACTCGTCGAAGGGGTCGACGTCGCGGTCACCGGACGAGGGATCGAGCCGGAACCCCGGCTCGGCGGCGAACACGGTGTGCCGCAGCCGTTGCGCGGCCTCGCGGTGTTCGCGGTCCGAGGAGAGGAGCACGCGGTATCGGGCGGTGAGGGCGTCGGGCGGGTTCGGGGCCGTGGCCTCGGAGGCGCTCATGGCTCGAAGCGTCGACTCCGCACCCTGCGGCGGGGCGTCGCGGCGGTGTCATGTCGAGGGCAGAACGGTGAAGAACGAGTGATGGGGGCCTTCCGCATGCGGAAGGCCCCCGTCACGGAGCGTCGGCAGTTGCCGGGAGATCAGCCCTTGTGAGCCTTGACCGCCTCGGTGAGCTGCGGTGCGACGTTGAACAGGTCGCCCACGACACCGTAGTCGGCGATCTCGAAGATCGGCGCCTCTTCGTCCTTGTTGACGGCGACGATGGTCTTCGAGGTCTGCATGCCGGCGCGGTGCTGGATGGCACCGGAGATGCCGAGCGCGATGTACAGCTGCGGGGAGACCGTCTTACCGGTCTGACCGACCTGGAACTGACCCGGGTAGTAGCCGGAGTCGACCGCGGCACGCGAGGCACCGACGGCGGCACCGAGCGCGTCGGCGAGCTCCTCGACGACCGAGAACTTCTCGGCGGAGCCGACACCGCGGCCACCCGAGACGACGACCGAGGCCTCGGTGAGCTCGGGGCGGTCTCCACCGACGATCGGCTGACGCGAGGTCACCTTGACCGCGTTCTCCTCCTGAGCCGGGACCTCGACGGCCACGCGCTCGGCGGCACCGGCCTGCGGCTGCGCCTCGACGGCACCCGGGCGGACCGAGATGACCGGAACCTCGCCGTTGGCCTTGGCCTCGACGGTGAACGCGCCACCGAAGATGGAGTGCACGGCGCTGTCGGCCTTGACGTCGATGACGTCGACGAGCAGACCGGAGCCGATGCGTGCAGCCAGGCGACCGGACACCTCCTTGCCCTCGGTCGAGGCGGCGGTCAGAACCGCGGCGGGCGAGACGGACTCGACCAGCGAGGCGAGAACGTCGACCTTCGGGGTGACCAGGTAGCCGTCGATGTCGTCGGACTCCGCGGCGTAGACCTTCGCGGCGCCGGCGGCGGCGAGGGCTTCCTGCAGCTTGTCGGCGGTGCCGGCGGGGCCGGCGACGACGGCGGCGGGCTCACCCAGGACACGGGCGGCGGTGATCAGCTCGGTGCTGACCTTCTTGAGCGCGCCCTCGGCGTGCTCGACGAGCACGAGTACTTCAGCCATTGCTTCTCTCTCCTACGTGTGTTTCTGCTGATGGGGGGCGCGAATCAGATGATCTTCTGACCGACCAGGTAGGACGCGATCTGCTTGCCGCCCTCACCCTCGTCGGCGACGCGCTCACCAGCGGTACGCGGGGGCTTCGGGGTGGAGGCGGTGACCGTGGTCGCGGCGTTCTCGACACCGAAGATGGCCGGATCGAGACCGATCTCGGCGAGGGTCAGGACCTGAACTTCCTTCTTCTTCGCGGCCATGATGCCCTTGAAGGACGGGAAGCGCGGCTCGTTGATCTTCTCGGTGACCGAGACGATCGCGGGCAGCGGGGCCTCGAGCTCGAAGACGCCCTCGTCGGTCTCGCGCTCGCCGGTGGCCTTGCCGTCGGCGACGGTCAGCTTGCGCAAGTGGGTCAGCTGCGGCAGGCCGAGGTACTCGGCGATGATCGCGGGCACGGCGCCGGCGCGACCGTCGGTCGCCTCGTTGCCTGCGATGACCAGCTCGACGCCCTCGATCTGACCGAGCGCAGCGGCGAGCGCGTACGAGGTCTGGATCGCGTCGGAGCCGTGCAGCGCGGGATCGTTGAGGTGGATGGCCTTGTCGGCGCCCATGGACAGCGCCTTGCGGATGGCGTCGGTGGCGCGGTCGGGACCTGCGGACAGCACCGTCACCTCACCGCCCTGGGCCTCCTTGATGAGCAGGGCTTCCTCGACGGCGCGCTCGTTGATCTCGTCGAGCACGGCGTCCGCGGCCTCACGGTCGAGCGTGAAGTCACCGTCGGTGAGCTTGCGCTCCGACCAGGTGTCCGGAACCTGCTTGATCAAAACGACGATGTTCGTCATGGGTCTTCGTCGACCTCCTGTGTCAGTTCTCGGTGAGCGGCTCGTCGGTGGCCGAGCTCTCGTATGTTCATCCACTTCGCATGATGACCGTGCGTCACGTTACAACACGCAAAGCTACTCGTGAGTAACTTAGCGCGAAATTCGCCTCTTCACAGGGCCCGAACGGGGTCCCGTGGATGTGATCTGGCCCACCCTCACACGCGGTGGAACACGTGGCAGTAACCTCGCAGCGGTGAGTGACACTTCAGTTCCGACCGCCGCCGCGACCGACGACCACGCGCCCCTGCCGCTGACCGGCGAGCGCACCGTCCCCGGCGTACCCGAGGAGAACTACTGGTTTCGCCGCCACGAGGTGGTCTACCAGCGACTGCTCGGCCGCTGTGCCGGCCGCGTCGTTCTCGAGGCCGGTTCGGGAGAAGGCTACGGCGCCAACATGATCGCCGACGTCGCCGAGCTCGTCATCGGGCTCGACTACGACACCTCCGCCGTCGAACACGTGCGCGCACGCTACCCGCGGATCGACATGCGTCAGGGCAATCTCGCGGAGCTCCCCCTCGACGACGCGAGCGTCGGCATCGTCGTCAACTTCCAGGTCATCGAGCACCTCTGGGACCAGGCGCAGTTCCTCGCCGAGTGCTTCCGCGTCCTGACGCCCGGGGGCGAGCTCCTGATCAGCACTCCGAACCGGATCACCTTCTCCCCCGGCCGTGACACCCCGCTCAACCCGTTCCACACCCGCGAACTGAACGCCGCAGAGCTCACCGAGCTGCTGGAAGAGGCCGGATTCGAGGTCACCACGATGACCGGCGTGCACCACGGTCCGCGACTGCGTGAACTCGACGAGTCGCACGGCGGGTCGTTCATCGACGCACAGATCGACCGGGCGCTCGCCGGCGAGCCCTGGCCCGCCGACCTCGTCCGCGACGTCGAGTCGATCACCGTCGACGACTTCGCTCTCGTCGAAGCGGACATCGACGCCAGCCTCGACCTCGTCGCGATCGCCCGCAAGCCGGAAGGCCAAGGATGACCGCGCCCCGCACCACCGAGCAGCAGCCGGGCATGTTCGCCCTGGTGCTGCACTCCCATCTGCCCTGGCTGGCCAACCACGGCCGGTGGCCGGTCGGCGAGGAGTGGCTGTACCAGTCGTGGGCCGCGTCCTATCTGCCGCTGACCCGGGTGCTGCGCACCCTCGCGACCGAGGGCAGGCAGAACCTGCTGACGCTCGGCATCACCCCGGTACTGGCCGCGATGCTCGACGATCCGCACAGCCTCTCCGGAATGCACCACTGGCTCGGCAACTGGCAGCTGCGCGCACACGAGGCCGCACTGATGCCGGACCGCGCGCGACGCGAGCTGGGCGCCCGCGAACACCGGCTGGCCGCGCAGTCCCTCGCCGAGTTCGAGCAGTCCTGGGCGCACGGCGCGTCGCCGGTGCTGCGGTCGCTCGTCGACGGCGGCACGATCGAACTCCTCGGCGGCCCGCTCGCCCACCCGTTCCAGCCGTTGCTGCACCCGCGCCTGCGCCGGTTCGAGCTCGCGGAGGGCCTCGAGGACGCCCGGATGCGTTGGGGCACCAAGCCTTCCGGCATCTGGGCGCCGGAGTGCGGATACACCCCGGGGATGGAGGTCGAGTACGCGGAAGCGGGGATCACCCACTTCATGGTGGACGGCCCGTCGCTGCGCGGCGACACGTCCGTCGGCCGTCCGGTGCGCGACTCCGACGTCGTCGCGTTCGGCCGCGACCTCCAGGTCTCGTACCGGGTGTGGTCGCCGAAACAGGGCTACCCGGGACACGCCGCCTACCGAGACTTCCACACCTACGACCACGACACCGGGCTGAAGCCCGCGCGGGTCACGGGCAAGACCGTCGACTCCAAGGACAAGGCACCGTACGACCCGAACCTGGCGGCCGCGGCCGTGGACCGTCACGTCGAGGACTTCGTCCGCACCGTCGTCGACCGGATCCGCAGTGAACGCGCACGCACCGGCCGCGACGCCCTCGTCGTCGCCGCCTTCGACACCGAACTGTTCGGGCACTGGTGGTTCGAGGGACCGCAGTGGCTGGAGAAGGTGCTGCGCGCCCTGCCCGAGGCGGGCGTGCGCGTCGGAACGCTCGCCCAGGCCCGGGAGCAGGGCTACGTCGGGGAACCTGTGCAGCTGACGGACTCGTCCTGGGGCAGCGGCAAGGACTGGCGGGTGTGGGCGGGAGACCAGGTCACCGACCTGGTCCAGCTCAACTCCGAAGTGGTCCAGACCGCGCTCGACACCGTGGACAAGACGCGGGGCAGCGCCCGCGCGCCGGGTCGTCCGGAGCTGCGGGACCGGGTCAACGACCAGATCCTGCGCGAGGCGATCATGACGGTGCAGAGCGACTGGGCGTTCATGGTCAGCAAGGACTCCGCTGCGGGATACGCTCGCGAACGCGCCCACAAGCACGCACACGCGACCAGGGAGATCGCCGACGCGGTCGCGACGGGTCACCCCGATCGCGCCCTCCGCCTCGCCGACGGCTGGAACCACGCCGACGGACTGTTCCCCGGCCTCGACGCGCGACGCCTGCCCGACGACGTCACCCCAGGGAGATGAGATGAAGGTCCTGATCGTGTCGTGGGAGTACCCGCCGGTGGTCGTCGGCGGCCTCGGCAGGCACGTCCACCACCTGGCGACGGAACTGGTCAAAGCGGGCCACGAGGTCGTCGTGCTGTCGCGCAGGCCCACCGGAACGGACGCGTCCACCCATCCGACGATCACGCACATCTCCGATGGCGTCCTCGTCGTCGCGGTCGCCGAGGACCCCGCCCACTTCGTCTTCGGCGAGGACATGCTCGCCTGGACCCTCGCCATGGGACACGCGATGGTGCGTGCCGGAGTCGGACTCGCCCGTCCGGGCATCGGCGAGGGCTGGCGCCCCGACGTGGTGCACGCACACGACTGGCTCGTCGCCCATCCCGCGATCGCCCTCGCCGAGTACTACGACGTCCCGCTGGTGTCCACGTTGCACGCCACCGAGGCAGGCAGGCACAGCGGCTGGCTCTCCGGAGTCATCAACCGCCAGGTGCACTCCGTCGAGTGGTGGCTCGCGAACGAATCGGACTCGATCATCACCTGCTCGGCCTCCATGGAGGAGGAGGTGACCGCGCTGTACGGACCGAACCTGTCGCCGGTCACCGTGATCCGCAACGGGATCGACGTCGCGACGTGGAGCTTCCGCGAGCGGGCACCCCGCTCGGGACCGCCGCGACTGCTGTTCGTCGGCAGGCTCGAGTACGAGAAGGGTGTGCAGGACGCGATCGCCGCCCTGCCCAGGATCCGGCGCAGCCACCCCGGCACGACGCTCGCGGTCGCGGGCGAGGGAACCCAGTACGAATGGCTGCGCGAGCAGGCCCGCACGCACCGGGTGCTGCGTTCGGTGAACTTCCTCGGCTCCCTCGACCACGCGGAGCTGCTCGGCTGGCTGCACGGCGCCGACGCCATCGTGTTACCGAGTCGATACGAACCGTTCGGCATCATCGCGCTCGAGGCGGCGGCGGCGGGGACTCCGCTCGTCGCGTCCACTGCGGGCGGACTCGGCGAGGCGGTCGTCGACGGTGTGACGGGTCTGTCGTTCCAGCCGGGCGACGTCGACGGGCTCACGTCCGCTGTGCGCGAGGCGCTCGATGATCCCCAGGCGACACAGCAGCGCGCCCTGGCGGCCCGTGAGCGGCTCACCGAGGACTTCGACTGGCATCAGGTCGCGCTGGACACCGCGCAGGTGTACCTGAGCGCGAAGCGCCGCGTCCGGCACCCGCTGGCCCGCCCCGACATCCCGCAGCGGCCCCTCCCGGGCCGGTAGGCGCTTCGCGCTCGTGCGCGGTGCGCGGGTCCGGACACCCGCAAACCGCGCACGAGCGCCGCAGGCGCACTACTGCGCGGCGGCCTTCTTGCGCGCGATGTCCTCGAGCGCCGCGATGTACTTGGCCCGATCCTCGGCGCCGGCCTCCCACGACTCCCTACGGTTCTTGACCACCTTCGCAGGCGCACCGACGGCGATGCTGTAGTCGGGCACGACGCCCTTGACGACGGCATGCGCGCCGAGCACGCAGCCGCGGCCGGTGATCGTGTTCCGCAGGACCGTCACCTTGGCGGCGATCCAGGTGTCGGGACCGATCCGGACCGGGCCCTTCACGATGCCCTGATCCTTGATCGGCGTGTTCACGTCGTCCATGCGGTGGTCGAAGTCGCAGATGTAGCACCAGTCCGCAACGAGCGTGGATGCACCGATCTCGATGTCGAGGTAGGTGTTGACGACGTTGTCCTTGCCGAACACCACCTTGTCACCGATGCGCAGGGAGCCCTCGTGGCACCGGATGGCGTTGCCGTCGCCGATGTGCACCCAGCGGCCGATCTCGAGCCGCGACAGTCCGGGCGTGGAGTGGATCTCGACGCGCTTGCCGAGGAACACCATGCCGCGCAGTATCACGTGCGGGTTGGCGAGCTTGAACTTCGCGAGCCGGTAGTACCGCACCAGGTACCACGGCGTGTACGCCTTGTTCGCGATCACCCACCGCAGCGAGTCACGGGTCAGGAACTTGGCCTGGTCCGGGTCGGTTCGCCGGGATCCACGCCACCTCGTGCGCAACGGAGCGCCCCACATGCTGGTCATAGGGGAACAGACTACGTTCACCCATGGTGAGGTCGGTCACGGCCCACACCCTGTCCCACGTGGTCGAGTCCGCTGAGCATCAGCGCAACTCCGACCGCGCCGACGACGACCACGAGGACGGCCAGCGCCGACCAGGTGAGTACGCCGATCAGGACGGTGCTGCCGAGGATCAGCGCGACGACGATGACGACCCCGGCGCGCGGGGTGGCCAGGAGGTGGTCGACCTCGCGATCGCTCGCGGACGTCCCTCCCATTGTGGCGTTCGTCGCTGCCGTTGCCATGAATACATTTCAACACACCATTGATGAAGAATTGACCCCTTGAGAAGATTAACAAATTGTGACAATTGAACGAAGCAAATATCGCAAAACAATAACGCGCAATTCATGTCGTGTAACCGAATGACATCGAGCGCTTTTCGCGCGACCGCCACGGCCACCGATCGGGCGGCGCCAGGACACGTGCGCGGGCCACCCTCGCCGCCCGATAGTGTGCACCGAGCGAAGAACACAGAGGAGTGATGCATGCGGCGCGTCGTACGGTCGACAGCGGTGGCACTTGCGACGGTATCGGCCCTGGTGACGGCCGGCTGCGGAAGCGACCCGGAAACCCCCGGCATCTACTCCCCCTCCGGCTGGCCGGGTATGCACGCCGACGCCCGGAACAGTGACACCAGCCCGGTCACCGGTTCCCGCTCGATTTCACCTGCCTGGTCGCGGCCGCTCGGCGCGCCGACGTCCACGTACGCGTCGGTCGCGGCAACCGGACAGATCTTCGTCACGACGAGCGCCGAGAACGGTTGCACGATCTGGTCGTTCGAGATGGACAGCGGCCGCAAGCGCTGGTGCACCCGCCTCGGCCCAGGCGGCGCCCTGTCGACACCGCTCGTCGACAAGGCGACGAACGTGTACATCGGCGAGGACGGCGCCATGAACTCGTTCAACGAGCACGGTCAGCTCCGCTGGCGGACCGTCGTGAGCGGAACGCCGGTCTCCGCACAGTTCACCGGTGACGGAAACCTGTTGTTCGTCACACACTTCGGGGTCGTGTCGGTGCTCAACCCGCAGAACGGCCGCGAAGTCGTCCCGTCGTACCAGCTGATTCCGGCGCCGACGGCCGACCAGGCGCAGAACGTGCCGCTGATTCCCGCCGCGCAGGGGCTCGACCGGTGCTTCCTCGGTGGCCCCGAATGTGCAGTGGCGCAGCCCCCGGCGATCGATCTGGCGTCTGGACGCTTCTATCTGACGGTGTGGCGGCCCGGGGCGCCGAGCGCCGCACTGGTCGGGATGCGCTACGCGGACGGTGAGCTGACCGAGGAGTGGTCGACCACCACCCTGCCGGGCGGGAGCACGTCGGCTCCGGTTCTGTCCGCCGACGGCTCGACCGTGTACGTGAACGACGGCCGCGGCGCGCTGTGGGCCGTCGACGCGGGCACCGGCGAACCCCGCTGGCACCACGACATCGGGTACGACGCGGCGGCCGGCCCGTCCGTCTCCTCGGACGGACTGATCGTCCCGGCCGGTGGCAGCGAGGGCCGCCTGCTCGCGCTGCGCGACAACGGCGACAGCGCCGAGGTCGTGTGGGAGCGTTCGGACGTCCTGCAGCTCGGGGTGCCCGCGCAGACCGCGGGCGGCACCGGCTACACGGTCGTCCGCGAGGGCACCGACGGCCTGGCGGTGCTCACGTTCGACACGGCGACCGGCGAGACCGCGGACACGGACACCCTGCCCGGCGCCGCGGGATTCACCGTCGGTACGTCGGTCGGCCCCGAGGGCGAGGTCCTCACGCAGACCCTCCTCGGTGAACTGTTCGTGCTCAAGCCCTGAGGTCACCCGCACACACGACGGCCCGGTGATCCCCTGCGACTGCGGGGATCACCGGGCCGTCGTGAACGGTGTCGGGCTAGGCCGGGATGTTCGGCACGAGGGTCGCCCGGGCGTAGACGGTCTCGCCCTCCTCGAGCTGAAGTGCCTCGCTGTCGCCGCGGGTCACCTGTGCGGCGAACAGATCACCGGTGGCGGCGTTGCGCAGTTCGACACGCACCTCGAACCCGAGGTGGACGACGCGTTCGACGGTTGCGCGGGTGACTCCGGCCGACTCCGCGGTTCCGGCCTTCTGCGCCACGGCCATGCTCGGGTCGCGGCCGACGCGGATGTCGTGCGGACGCACCAGCTGGCCGTTCAGCTTCGCCACCGGGCCGAGGAACGACATGACGAAGTCGTTGGCGGGGCTGTCGTACAGCTCGCGCGGCGTGCCGACCTGCTCGATCCGGCCCTTGTTGAGCACTGCGATCCGGTCGGCGACGTCGAGCGCCTCCTCCTGGTCGTGGGTGACGAGCACGGTCGTCACGTGCACCTCGTCGTGGAGGCGACGCAGCCAGGTCCGCAGGTCCTCACGAACCTTCGCGTCGAGCGCACCGAACGGCTCGTCGAGCAGCAGCACCTGCGGGTCCACCGCGAGTGCCCGGGCCAGCGCCATGCGCTGGCGCTGACCGCCCGACAGCTGCGCCGGGTAGCGGTGCTGGAAACCGTCGAGCCCGACGATCCCGAGCAGTTCGTTGACCCGCTTCTCGATCTCCGCCTTCGGCCGCTTGCGGATCTTGAGCCCGAACGCGACGTTGTCCCGCACGGTCATGTGCTTGAACGCCGCGTAGTGCTGGAACACGAACCCGATGTCGCGCTTCTGCGGCGGAACGTCGGTGACGTCCTTGCCCGCGATCGTGATGGTGCCGGAGTCGGGGTGCTCGAGGCCGGCGATCGACCGCAGCAGGGTCGACTTGCCCGAGCCCGACGGCCCGAGCAACGCAGTCAGGGACCCGGACGGGATGTCGAGGGAGAGATTGTCGAGCGCGGCGAAGTCGCCGTAGTTCTTCTGGGCAGCGATCACCGAAATCATGCGTTGCTCCTCTTGCGGTCCAGCAGCGTCATCAGCAGCAACGTCACGAGGGCGATGCCCATCAGCAGCGTGGCCGCGCAGTACGCGCCGTAGGTGTTGTGATCGTCGATGTAGCGCGAGTGCACCAGCAGGGTCAGGGTCTGGGAGACGCCGGGGAATCCGGAGGACACCATGATCACGGCCCCGAACTCACCGAGCGAGCGGGCCACCGTCAGCACGATGCCGTACGTCAGGCCCCAGCGGATCGCGGGCAGGGTGATCCGCCAGAACGTCTGCCACTTGGAGGCGCCGAGCGTCGCGGCGGCCTGTTCCTGCTCGTCGCCGATCTCGTGCAGGACGGGCTCGACCTCCCGGACCACGAACGGCAGCGTCACGAAGATCGTCGCGAGCACCATGCCGGGCAGCCCGAAGATGACCTTGAATCCCACGTTGTCGAGTCCGCCGAACCAACCGTTGACACCCCACAGCAGGATGAGCGACACGCCGACGACGACGGGCGAGACCGCGAACGGCAGGTCGACCACCGCCTGGACGAACCCGCGGCCGGGGAACCGGCCGCGCACCAGAGCCAGTGCGGTGACGACACCGAAGATCACGTTGATCGGGACGACGATCGCGACGATCAGCAGCGACAGGTTCAGCGCCGAGATCGCGGCGGGGGTCGAGATCGCCTCGACGAAACTGAGGAATCCACGCTCGAACGTGCGCCAGAGGATCACGCCGATCGGCACCAGAAGCAGGAGCACCAGGTAGCCGAGGGCGACCACCCTCATGCCGAGCCGGGCCGGTGTCGAGACGTTCATGCCGACTGCTCCTCACGTCGCTGGCTGCGGCTCGCGAGGATGCGCAGCACGAGCAGGGTGACGAACGCGATCGCCAGCAACGCGACCGACACCGCGGCCGCGTTGACCGGCCGGTCGATCTCGATCTGCTGCTGGATGTACTGCGACGTCACCTGCGTCTCACGCGGAATGTTGCCGCCGATGAGCACGACCGAGCCGTACTCGCCGATGGCCCGCGCGAACGCCAGGCCCGCACCTCCGATGATGGCCGGGAGCAGCGTCGGCAGGACGACCTTGCGGAAGATCGTCCAGTTGTCGGCACCCAGAGATGCGGCCGCCTGCTCCACGTCACGGTCGAGTTCGATCAGCACCGGCTGCACCGAGCGCACCACGAACGGCAGCGTGACGAAGGCGAGCGCGACGATCAGGCCGGGCTGAGTCGCGTTGAGCTGCACGTCGATCGGGCTGTTCGGACCGTACAGCGAGAGCAGCACGATGCTGGCGACGATGGTCGGCAGCGCGAACGGCAGGTCGATCAGCGCGTTGACAACGCGCTTGCCCGGAAACTCGTCCCGAACGAGCACCCACGCAATGAGGGTGCCCATCACCACGTTGATCAGCGCGACCACGACGGAAACCGTCACCGTCACCCGCAACGACGCGAGGGCGGTGGGGCTGGTGACTGCGTCCCAGAATCCGCTGATGCCGTCCTCGAACGAGGTGACCGTCAGCGCAGCGAGGGGAAGCAGCACGATGATGCTGAGCCACAGCATCGTGATGCCGATACCGAGGGGCCCGACCGTGCCGCTGACGGCGAACCACCGACGACGACGGGGAGCGGGCTTCTTCGCCGGGGCCTGGGCGCCGGTCGTGGGGGAATCCGGGGGTGACGGAAACTCGGACACCGATCCCCCCGTCGTCGCGGTAGTGGTCATCGTGAGACTACTCAGCTCGCGGCGTCGTAGATCACGGCGATCGAGCCGGTGTCCTTGGCGAACAGCTCGGCGTCGACGGTCTTCCAGCCGCCGAGGTCGGCGATCGTCCACAGCTTCGCCGGCGTCGGGAACTCATCGGCGAACTCGGCGGCGACCGCCGGGTCGACCGGCCGGAAGCCCGCCTCGGCCCACAGGGTCTGCCCCTCGGTGGTGTAGAGGTAGTCGTTGAACGCGGTGGCCTGCTCGAGCACCTTGCTGCTCGAGACGACCGCCACCGGGTTCTCGATCTTGAAGGTGGTCGGCGGGGTGACGTACTCGATGGGGTCGCCGTTGCGCTGCGCGAAGATGGCTTCGTTCTCGTAGCTGAGCAGCACGTCGCCGGTGCCCTGGAGGAAGGTTTCGGTGGCCTCACGACCCGACTTCGGCTGCACCTTCACATGATCGGTGACGAGAGCGTTCACGTAGTCGAGTCCGGCCTGGGGGTTCGCGCCGCCGTCGCTCTTCGCTGCGTACGGTGCGAGGAGGTTCCACTTCGCCGAGCCGGAGCTGAACGGGTTGGGGGTGACGACCTCGACTCCCGGCTGGAGGAGGTCGTCCCAGTCCCGGATGTTCTTCGGGTTGCCCTCGCGGACGACGATGGTCACGACGGAGCCGAACGGAATTCCGTTGTAGGCGTTCTTGTTCCAGTCCCCACTCACGAGCCCCGCATCGACCAGGCGGGTGATGTCCGGCTCGACGGAGAAGTTCACGACATCGGCCTGCGCGCCGTCCTTGACCTTGCGCGACTGATCGCCCGAGGCTCCGTAGGACTGCTGGAACTGCACGTTCGCGCCCTCGTCGGTGGCCTGGAACGCGGGGATCACCTTGTCGAAACCCGGCTTCGGCACCGCGTAGGCGAACAGGCTGACGGTGCCGCCGCTGCCGTCCGCTGCGCCGGTCGCGCCTTCGCCCGCGACGTCGCTCGACCCGCCGCTGCATGCGGTCAACGCGAGAGATCCGGCGGTGACGACGGCGGCCAGCAGGAGGCCGGAACGGGAGATACGGGCACGAACACTCATCGAGATATGCCTTTCACGGATCGCCGGACTGCGGCGAAGAATGGGTCCGTGATCCGCAGCCGAAAGCTGCGGATCACGGTCACAGAAATGGGAGGGTGCCCTCTACGTGGGGCAGACCGTCCGTGCGCGTGGCGCCGGCTCAGTCGATCAACGACAGTCGATGTCGGCGACTGCGAGCATGCCGACAGCGATCAACGCCAGTTCATGGCGGACCTGGTGTACGGCGGTGGCAGACACGCGGGCGAATCTAGCAGAGCAACCCGGCCCGAATCCAACCGGCGGCAAAACCTGCCGATTCACCGGGTGAAGAGCCACCCGACGAGGACGAGGACGAGGAGGGCGATGAGAACGAGGGTGACGCGGGACCGAGGCATCAGCGGTCACCGCCCGCCCGGTCAGCGGACGCCACGTCGATGGGTACCGGAACGCGGTCCCGTCCGAGGAGGGCGAGAGCACGGGCGAGTGCGATGTCGAACACCGTCGCGCACCCGTAGGCGAGGGGCAGCGCCACGACCATGACCAGCACCAACTGCGGAACATAGGGTAGTCCGCTGAGCCACAGTTCGAGTCCGTCCCACCAGTCGGCGATCGCATTCACGTCCACAACCCTACGCGGCGTCTCCACCGTTGGACGACGACGCCCGGCGGGCACAGAATGTGCTGATGACGGCCACCGAGCACGAGGCGACCGGATTCGATCCGGTCGCGGACGACGACCTGACAGCCAACCTGCCCGTGCTGGCGGAGCGCCATGCGCGCCGCAGTCCGTTCCCTCCCATCGACGACTACGCCTTCCTCTCGGACTGCGAGACGACCTGCCTGATCGCCCGTAACGGTTCCGTCGAATGGATGTGCGTGCCGCGCCCCGACTCGCCCAGCGTCTTCGGCGCAATCCTCGACCGCAGCGCCGGCCACTTCCGCCTGGGCCCGTACGGGCAGAACGTTCCGGCCGCCCGCCGGTACCTCCCGGGCGGATTGATCGTCGAGACGACCTGGCAGACCGAGACCGGCTGGCTGGTCGTCCGCGACGCCCTGGTGATGGGTCCCTGGCACAACAACGTCGAGCGGTCCCGCACGCATCGGCGGACCCCGACCGACTGGGATGCCGAGCACATCCTGCTCCGCACGGTGAAATGCGTCAGCGGCGTCGTCGAACTGGAGATGAGTTGTGAGCCGTCCTTCGACTACCACCGGGCGCCCGCCAGGTGGGAGTACACCGGCAAGGTGTACGAGGAGGCGACCGCGACGTGTCACGACAGCGCCCTCGGTGAGCATCCGTCGCTGCGCCTGACCACCAACCTCAAGCTCGGCCTCGAAGGCCGCGAGGCGCGAGCCCGGACCCGGATGAAGGAGGGCGACAACGTGTTCGTCGCCCTGTCCTGGTCGGACCTGCCTGCCCCGCAGACGTTCGAGGAGGCCGCGGACAAGATGTGGACCACTGCGGAGTGCTGGCGTCAGTGGATCACCATCGGCCGGTTCCCCGACCACCCGTGGCGCGGCTACCTGCAGCGCAGCGCGCTGGCGCTGAAGGGACTGACATACTCGCCGACCGGCGCGCTGCTGGCCGCGTCCACGACGTCGCTACCCGAGACGCCCGGCGGCGAACGGAACTGGGACTACCGATACGCCTGGGTGCGTGACTCCACGTTCGCGCTGTGGGGCCTGTACACCCTCGGCCTCGACCGTGAGGCCAACGACTTCTTCTCTTTCATCTCGGACGTGTCGCGCTCCGAGAACGGCAAACCCCACCCGCTGCAGGTCATGTACGGCATCGGCGGCGAGAAGACCCTCGAGGAATCCGAGCTCGACCACCTGTCCGGGTACGACGGCGCCCGGCCCGTCCGGATCGGCAACGGCGCGTACAACCAGAAGCAGCACGACATCTGGGGCACCATGCTCGATTCCGTCTACCTGCACGTCCGGTCCCGGGACCAGGTTCCGGACGCGTTGTGGCCGCTGCTGAAGCGGCAGGTGGAGGAGGCCATCGAGCACTGGCGTCAGCCGGACCGCGGAATCTGGGAGGTGCGAGGCGAGCCGCAGCACTTCACGTCGTCGAAGGTGATGTGCTGGGTCGCCCTCGACCGCGGGGTCAAGCTCGCACTGCTCCACGGCGAGGAGGGATACGCCGAGCGGTGGGCGGCGATCGCCGACGAGATCAAGGCCGACATCCTCGAACACGGCGTGGACGAACGAGGTGTGTTCACGCAGCGCTACGGTCACCCGTCCCTGGACGCGTCGCTGCTCCTCGTTCCACTGTTGCGGTTCCTGCCCGCGCACGACCACCGCGTCCGCGCGACCGTCCTCACCATCGCCGACGAGCTGACCGAGGACGGACTGGTCCTGCGGTACCGAGTGGACACCACCGACGACGGACTGTCCGGGGAGGAGGGCACCTTCACGATCTGTTCGTTCTGGCTGGTGTCGGCACTCGTCGAGATCGGCGAGCTGTCCCGGGCGAAGCACCTGTGCTCGCGACTGCTCGGCTACGCGAGCCCGCTGAAGCTGTACGCGGAGGAGATCGACACCCGGTCGGGCAGGCACCTGGGGAACTTCCCCCAGGCGTTCACCCACCTGGCACTGATCAACGCGGTCGTGCACGTCATCCGGGCCGAGGAGGCCGCCGCCACGGGTGCGTTCCAGCCGGCACACGCCCCCGGCTGAGCGGCACTGTCCCGGTCGACGGGGTCAGCCCGCGACGGCTTCCAGTTGCGGGGTGATCCGGTCGAGGGAGTACAGCACCGAGGTCGCCGACGGGGTGTTGAATCCGACGACCGTCGGGTAGTCGACGACGGCGAGTCCGCCCTCCCTCACCGCGGGGAGGTCCGCGAAACCGGGCAGCGCGTTCAGCTGCTCGGCGGTGCCGCCGTTCGGCAGCATCACGACGAGGTCGGCGGTCAGTGCGTCCACCCGCTCGGGGCTCAGGGTGAGCCGGCCTCCGGTCGCGCCTGCCTCGTCGACGAGCGCCTGCGGTACAGACATGCCCAGCCGCTCGAACACGCTGCTCGCGCCGTCGTCGGGATCGGCGACGACGATGATCTGGTTGGTGGAGAACATGTACTGCGCGAGCGCGGCCGTCTTGCCCTGGAGTCCGGGCAGGCGATCGGCGAGGGCGTCGATCTCGGCGTTGGCGTCGGCGATGATCTGGTCGGCGCGCTCGGGCTGACCGAGGATGTCACCGAGGACGGCGACCTGTTCCTCCCACTGGTCGACCTGCGCGTCGCCGAGAGCCGGAAGTGTGGGCGCGATCTGACTCAGCTTGTCGAAGTCCGACTGGGATGTGACGGTGTAGGAGCCGAGGATGAGGTCGGGATTCTGCGCGGCGATCTGCTCGACCGGCAGGCTCATGGCCGTGGCCGATGCCTCCAGTTCGACGGCGTCCGTGGCCACGTCGGACTGCCACGGGAACAGGCCACGTTCGTCACCGCGCTCGGCGGCCGAGTGGTACGCGACAGGCTGGATCCCGAACTCGAGCAGAGCGTCAACCCACTGACTGGTTCCGGCGACGATCCGCGTCGGTGTGCCGTCGACCGTGGTGGTGCCGTACGTGTGCTCGACGGTGACCGGCTCACCGGCCGACTCGGACGCATCGTTCTCGCCGCAGCCCGCGACGAGCACCGCCACCGCTCCGAGCGTCGCCACCGCGACGGACCTGAGTACGCGCACAACCACCTCCACAGTAAGTGAAGGCTAACCTTTGCACAGTCGTCGGGTATTCGCGAGACCTTCGGTCACGCCCAGCGCGACAACAACCGCTCCGCATCGGCCGCGATCTGCCGCACGACCGCCCCGGCCGGCCGCTCGCCGTGTACCAACCCGACCGCCTCCCCCGCGTACACGACCCCACGGCGAGGGTCGGCGGGGTCGTAGGTCGACTCGAGCTGCGAATCGGGCGCGTCGACGCCGTGGAAGTCGCGGGTGAAGTCGTTCGCGATCGCGCGCCCACCCCACCGCTCCGGCCACGGCTGGTGACGGGCCCTGTCGAACACCGAGGTGTACACGGTGTCCGCGCTGCTTGCCTCGACGATCGCGGTGCGCGCGTAGTCGGGGCCGACGGTCTCGGGGCTCGCGAGGAGCGCGGTACCGATCACCGCGCCCTGCGCGCCTGCCGCGAGCACGGCCGCCAGTCCACGGCCGGTCCCGATACCGCCTGCCGCGAGGACGGGCAGGTCGGTCGCCTCCAGCAGTTCCTGCAGCAGCGGCAACGTTCCGATCCGGCCGGTGTGGCCGCCCGCCTCACCGCCCTGCGCGATGATCACGTCGACGCCGGCCGCTTCCGCGACGCGCATGTCGTCGAGGGTGTTCACTTGCGACGCAACGGGAATCCCGGCGGCGTGAGCGCGCGGAACATAGGGCGCCGGATCGCCGAACGAGAGCGACAGCAGCGTCGGCTTCTCGGCGATGGCCGCGTCGAGGAGTGAGTCGTCGGTGTCGAGCGACCACGTCATCAGCCCGATGCCGACGCGACCACCACGCTCACGAGCGATCGCGGCTTCGGCCGCGATCCAGTCCGGAGTGGTGTACCGGGCGGCACCGAGCATCCCCAGGCCACCGGCCCTGGACACCTCCCCGGCGAGGTCCCCGCCCGCGCGCCCGCCCATCGGGGCACCGAGGACGGGCACCTCGAGACCCAATGTCGTCAACCAGGTCTCGAGCATCCCGCATCCTCTCTACGGCCTTCGCCCCTGTGCGCGTTTCTGGTAGTCGGAACTACCAGAAACGCGCACAGGCGCGGAGCGCACTACTTCTTGGGCTTGTCCGCCACCGACTCGTTCGACAGCGCCGCGACGAAGGCCTCCTGCGGGACCTCGACCCGGCCGATGGTCTTCATCCGCTTCTTGCCTTCCTTCTGCTTCTCGAGCAGCTTGCGCTTACGGCTGATGTCGCCGCCGTAGCACTTGGCGAGGACGTCCTTGCGGATGGCGCGGATGTTCTCGCGGGCAATGATCTTCGAGCCGATCGCCGCCTGGATCGGCACCTCGAACTGCTGGCGCGGGATCAGCTCGCGCAGCTTGGTGGTCATCTTGTTGCCGTAGGCGAACGCCGCATCCTTGTGCACGATGGCGCTGAAGGCGTCGACGGCCTCGCCCTGCAGCAGGATGTCCACCTTCACGAGCGCCGCGTTCTGCTCGCCGGCCTCCTCGTAGTCGAGGCTGGCGTAACCCTTGGTTCGCGACTTCAGCGCGTCGAAGAAGTCGAACATGATCTCGCCCATCGGCAGCGTGTACCGCAGCTCGACGCGCGTCTCCGACAGGTAGTCCATGCCGCCGAGTTCGCCGCGGCGCGACTGACACAGTTCCATGATCGCGCCGGTGTACTCGCTGGGCGCGATGACGGTGCACTTGGCCATCGGCTCGTACACCTCGCGCACCTTGCCCTCGGGCCAGTACGACGGGTTGGTCACCTCGTGCTCGGAGCCGTCCTCCATGATCACGCGGTAGACGACGTTCGGTGCGGTGGAGATGAGGTCGAGGCCGAACTCTCGCTCGAGCCGGTCCCGGGTGATCTCCATGTGCAGCAGGCCGAGGAAGCCGCAGCGGAAGCCGAAGCCCAGCGCCACCGAGGTTTCCGGCTCGTAGGCCAGTGCGGCGTCGTTGAGGCGCAGCTTGTCCAGCGCGTCGCGCAGCACCGGGTAGTCGGAGCCGTCCATCGGGTACAGGCCCGAGTAGACCATCGGCTTCGGGTCGCGGTATCCGGTCAACGGCTCTTCCGCACCGTTGCGGAAGGTGGTGACCGTGTCACCGACGCGCGACTGACGGACGTCCTTCACGCCGGTGATGAGGTAGCCGACCTCACCGACACCCAGGCCGACGGTGGCCTTGGGTTCGGGCGAGATGATGCCCACCTCGAGCAGTTCGTGGGTCGTTCCGGTCGACATCATGGTGATCTTCTCGCGGGGACGGATCTTGCCGTCCACGACGCGCACGTAGGTGACGACACCGCGGTAGGCGTCGTACACCGAGTCGAAGATCATCGCGCGAGCCGGACCGTCCGCCTCGCCGACAGGGGCGGGCACCTGCTTGACGACCTCGTCGAGCAGTTCCTTGACGCCGACACCGGTCTTGCCGGACACCCGCAGCACGTCCTCGGGCTCGCAGCCGACGATGTGCGCGATCTCCGCGGCGTACCGGTCGGGGTCGGCGGCGGGCAGGTCGATCTTGTTGAGCACCGGGATGATGGTGAGGTCCTTCTCCATCGCCAGGTACAGGTTCGCGAGGGTCTGCGCCTCGATGCCCTGGGCGGCGTCGACGAGCAGCACCGCGCCCTCACACGCCTCCAGCGCACGGGAGACCTCGTAGGTGAAGTCGACGTGACCGGGGGTGTCGATCAGGTGCAGCACGATCTCCTCGGTCGTGCCGTCCTCGTGCTCGACGGTCCACGGCAGCCGCACGTTCTGCGCCTTGATCGTGATGCCGCGCTCGCGCTCGATGTCCATCCGGTCGAGGTACTGCGCGCGCATCGCCCGCTCTTCGACGACACCCGTCAACTGCAACATCCGGTCCGCCAGCGTCGACTTGCCGTGGTCGATGTGGGCGATGATGCAGAAGTTCCGGATCTGTGCGGGATCCGTGAACGTCTTCTCGGCGAAGTTGCTGGTCAAGCTGTGTTCCCTCGTCTCACTCTGTCATCGGCGTCGTCGCGGTCCGGCAGCCCGGCCCGCACTGGTCCCGCACCAGAACTGAGTCCACCGCGGCGCGTGCCCTCTCATCATCCCCTGGCCACAGATGTGCGTACACATCGAGGGTCACAGCGGGTGACGTGTGTCCCAGGTCCTGCGCCGCCGTCGGCACCGATGCGCCCACGACAATCGGCGTCGAAACCCGGTACTCGCACCTCTCGACCTCCTCGGCATCCCACACCGGCATTGCGGGCGTGGAGTTCGCGGACCGGCTGCGGCGCCTGCCCGGGAGAGCAGGCCGAGCGGACACGCAACGGCCCCGATCTCACAGCGAGACCGGGGCCGTTGCACACCCGCCGAGTGCGACTACTCGGCTGCCGGGTCCGCCACCTCGAGAGCCGGCGCTTCCTCGTCGGGAGCCTGGGTCTCCTCGTCGTCCGCCGAGCTGCCCGCGGAGCCGGTGGAGAACCAACCGAAGATGGTCGCGATGTTGTCGAAGAACGACGGCGTCGGGTTCTCTGCTTCCTCGGCCGCTGCCTCAGCGGCCGCGATCGCTTCTGCGCGATCCCTGGCCTCCCAGAAGTTCAGGCCGGGCACCTTCGGGGTGCCGTCGGTGTAGCAGCCGAGGGAGAACTCGGTGTCGTCGCACCAGTACGCACTGTCCATCGACCCCTGAGCGGACGCGGTGGCGGGGACCAGGAGGCCGGCGGAGACGACCGCGCCTGCGGCAAGGAGGGTGCTGATCCGCTTCATGTAGAGCTTCCTTCCAGTTAACGAAATGGACACAGTCTGGACATTCAACCAGACCTTTCGGTCGCATTCACCGATGTCATTCAGTCGATCTACATGCCCTAGGAGCTGCGGATACTGCTGCGCTACGCCGCTTCCGCCCAGACGCACAGCCGAGCGCGGCCCGCGGACTCGAACGCACGTACGATTCGTAGCTAACCCCCAACGAACAGCCGGCAACACGGGATTCGCGCCGAAGTCGCCGCCGAACGGCCACGGCCTCGGGGTCACGCATCGGTTGAATCGCGCGCACGCCGCATTCGGGGCCACCGGCCGTGCCGCGAATGCGTCGCCGTCGCCCACGGAACGATCCGGCGCTGCCGGCTGACTAGGTTGTACGCATGGCTTCGAGGTGGACACGCATCGGCAGGCAACTCGGCGACGTCGCACTGCGGGAGGGCCCGAGACTTCTCAAGAGTTTGCAGCAGTCGGGACTGCTGTCCCGCAAGACACCCGAGGTGGCTGCACCGAAGCCGCGTGATCGCGGCCGTCCGGTGTCCGGGGTCGCGGTCCCGACCGCGCACCGTGCCCGCACGATCGAGTACGCACCCGACCTCGACGGCCGCGCCGACCCGGGCGAGATCGTCTGGACGTGGGTGACCTACGAGGAGGACGCCGGGCAGGGCAAGGACCGCCCGGTGCTGGTGGTCGGGCGGGACGGCGGGACGCTGCTCGGCCTGATGCTCTCGTCGAACTCCGACCGTGATGGCAGCCGGAACTGGATGGGCATCGGAACGGGGTCGTGGGACGCCGGAAACAGGCCGAGCTGGGTGCGACTGGACCGCGTGCTCGACGTGCCGGAGGCCGGCATTCGCCGGGAGGGCGCGATCCTCGACCGCGGCCGGTTCGACCAGGTGGCGGCACGGCTGCGCAGCGACTACAGCTGGAGCTGACCGAACGCAGGATTCTGCTGCGGCGCGGGGAACGGCACCGGGTGCGCGTTCCCCGCGCCTGCGGTCAGGCGGTGGTGCGCCCGAAGAGGGCGCGATAGACGAACGCGCCGAGCGCGCCGCCGACGAGCGGGAACACGATGAACGCCCACAACTGTGCGGGCGCCCCGTTCTGGTACCAGGCGACGGCGAAGCTGCGGGCCGGGTTGACGGACGTGTTGTCCACCGGGATCGACATGATGTGGATCGCGGCGAGGGTGAAACCGATCGCGACGCCCGCGAGCGCGCCGTGCCCCAGCTTGTCGGTCGATGCGAGCACCACGAACACGAGCAGCGCGGTGAGCACGACCTCGATGACGATCATCGCGCCGAACGCGTAGCCGGGCTGCAACACCCCGCCGAGCGGACCCGCGATCGCGGACGGACTGTGGTCGCCCCAGCCGTTGGCGGCGAGGCCGGACGTCGCCCGGTCGTAGGACGGCAGGCTGGTCGCGACGGCATACACCGCGAGACCGGCCACGAGGCCGCCGACCACCTGCGCGGCCATGTAGAGCGCCGCCTTGGTGGGGGCGATCCGGCCGAGCACCAACTGTCCGAGCGTGACCGCCGGATTGACGTGACATCCGGAGATCGGCCCGATGGCGTAGACGAGGAACAACAGGGTGAGGCCGAAGGCCAGGGCCACGCCCAGGTTCCCGACCTTGCCGCCGGCCACGACTGCGGTTCCGACGGCGACGAAGACGAGGACGAAGGTGCCGATTCCCTCGGCGAGGTACTTCCTGGCGTCCGACACGGACTGCTTCTCGGAGATTTCCTGTGCTGTGAGAGACATGTGCCACCTTTCGGCGTCGAAACCCGACGTGATTGGGGGAAACACTGCGGTCAGCACGCTACGCGAGGCGAATGACCTCCACAACGACATCGAAGTCCGTGGCGCCGCCGCCGGAAATGATCCCCATCAGCGGCGGCACGTCGGCGTAGTCTCGGCCCACCGCCACCGAGATGTGCTGCTCGCCGACCGGAACCGCGTTGGTCGGGTCGTAACCCCACCAGGACCCCGTCCACGCCTGTACCCACGCGTGCGACTCGCCGCTGACCGACTCGCCGAGCGCCGCCTCGCGATGCGGATGCAGGTACCCCGAGACGTACCGACTCGGAATTCCCATCGCCCGCAACACCATTCGTGTCAAGTGTGCATAGTCCTGACACACCCCCCGACGTTCCTCCCACGCCTCGAGCGCCGACGTGTGGACGCCGGTGACGCCCGGAACGTACGACATGTTCTCGTGCACCCAGTTCGCTGCCGCGACGACGGCCTCGGTCGGGTCGCACTCGCGACGCAACTGCTCCGCGATGTCGTCGAACCGGTCGCTGAGCGGAACGTAGTCGGTGGCGGTCAGGTACTCGCCGTACTGGTCGCGGACGGTCTCCTCGGCGAGCCTGTCCCAGTCCACGCCGTCGGTCGGCACGGTGACCGCATCGGTCTCGACGACGGACGTTCCCGTGACCGACAGCGCGGTGTGCGGCGCGTGCAGGTCGAACGAGGTCACGGCCGTGCCCCAATAGTCGGTGTACCGAAAGGAACGGGTCGCGGGCGTGGTCTCGACACGGTTGTGGATCACGTTCTGCCGCCCGTCGCTGCGCGGCGTCAGCCTCGCCTCGTTGAACGACGACGTCACCGGAGCGTCGTACGCGAACCCGGTCGTGTGCACCACCCGCAGTCGCCAGGTCACGCCTCCCCCTCCATTCCCGCGGTCACGCCGACGCTCGCCGTTCCCGCATCGGTCCACGCCACCCAGGGGGCGGAGTGGAAGTACTGCTGCGCGATCGCCTCCTGGAGTTCGCGGCACGTCTTCTGGAGCGCGAGCAGGCGCTCCTGCAGGTCCTCCATCACCACCACCGGCGGCAGGAACTCGAGTTCGCTACGTGCCCGACCGACGATGCGCTGCGCCTCGTCGCGGGTGCCGAGGCGGCTGTTCGGGTTGGCGTCGAGCTGGGCGAGGCAGCGTTCGGCCTCCGTGATCGCGTGGAACACCGACCGAGGGAAGAGCCGGTCGAGAAGGATGAACTCGACGACCCGGTGCGCGTCGAGAGCGCCGCGGTAGGTGCGCAGGTAGGTGTCCTGGGCGCCGGCGGAACGCAGCACGGTGACCCATGCGGGCGAGCTGTTGCGGTCGCCCGCACGCGAGAGCAGCAGTCGGACGATCATGTCGACCCGCTCCACCGACCGGCCCAGCAGCAGGAACCGATAGCCGTCGTCGCGGCTGAGGGTGGAGTCTGCGAGCCCGGCGAACATCGCGGCCCGGGACTCGACGTAGCTGAAGAACTCGTGGGGCCCGAGGCGGCGCGCGGCCCGTTCCCGTTCGGCGAGCCCGTTGTACATGGTGTTGAGGCACTCCCACATCTCCGTGGACGTGACTTCCCTTGCACCCCTGGCATTTTCGCGAGCCCGCGACAGGGAGTCGACGATCGAGCCGCCACGGTTCCGGCTGAACGCCACCGCGTCGGTCAGCGACCACACGTCCATCGGACCCTCCGGCGGGTCGATGCCGAGCACCCGCAGCAGGAGCCGGGACGACCGGTCCGGGTCCACCGTCGAGTCCTCGAACAGCTGGTGCACCGCCACGTCGAGGATGCGGGCGGTGTCGTCGGCCCGCTCGACATAGCGGCCGATCCAGTACAGCGACTCGGCGTTACGTGCGAGCATCCTCGTCCCCCTCCGTCGCGTCGGCGGCGGCGTCGTCCCACCGCCCGTTCTGCTGCTGCTGTTGCTGCTGCTGTCCGGCGGACAGTTCCGGACCGAGTTCGCTGTGCCCCGGCCGAACCGGCTCGCCCACGAGTTCCCGGCCACCCAGCTCGCGTTCGGCGTCGGGGACACGGCTGGCCAGAACCCACGTGTCCTTGCTGCCGCCGCCCTGACTGGAGTTGACGACGAGCGAGCCCTCGGGGAGCGCGACACGGCTCAGCCCGCCGGGCAGCACCCAGACGCTCTCGCCGTCGTTGACCGCGAAGGGCCGCAGGTCGACGTGCCGCGGGGACAGCACGTCACCGACCTTGGTGGGGACCGTGGACAGCTGCACCACGGGCTGCGCGATCCAGCCGCGGGGATCGACGAGGACCTTCTCCCGGATCTCGGCCAGTTCCTCGGTCGACGCGTCCGGCCCGAAGACGATGCCGTAGCCGCCCGAGCCCTCCACCGGCTTGATCACGAGTTCGTCGAGCCGGTCGAGGACCTCCTCACATTCGTTCGGCAACCAGCACCGGAACGTGTCGACGTTCTCCAGCAGCGGTTTCTCGCCCAGGTAGTACTCGATGATCTCGGGAACGTAGGTGTAGACGAGCTTGTCGTCGCCCACCCCGTTCCCCACGGCACTGGAGATGACGACGTTGCCCGCGCGGGCCGCGTTGAGAAGCCCGGCGACCCCGAGCACCGAGTCCGGCCGGAAGTGCAGCGGGTCCAGGAAGTCGTCGTCGATACGCCGGTAGATGACGTCGACCTGCCGCTCCCCCTCCGTCGTACGCATGTAGACGACGTTGTCGCGACAGAACAGGTCCCGTCCCTCGACGAGCTCGACGCCCATCTGCCGGGCCAGCAGCGAGTGCTCGAAGTAGGCGGAGTTCGCGATACCGGGGGTGAGGACGACGACAGTCGGGTCCGCGGTGTTCACCGCCGCGGACGCCCGCAACGCTCGCAACAGGTGCGTGGAGTAGTCGCCGACCGCCCGCACCCGATGGGACGAGAAGAGGTCGGGGAACACCCGCGCCATCGTGCGCCGGTTCTCCATCACGTAGGAGACGCCCGACGGCGAGCGGAGGTTGTCCTCGAGCACCCGGAAGGTGCCGTTGGCGTCGCGGACGATGTCGATGCCGGCCACGTGGATCCGGACCCCGTTCGGCGGGACGATACCCATCGCCTGGCGATGGAAGTGGTCACAGGAGGTGACCAGACGCTTCGGGACCACCCGGTCACGGAGGATCTCCTGGTCGCCGTACACGTCCGCGAGGAACATCTCGAGAGCCCGGACGCGCTGCGCGATGCCGAGTTCGAGGCCGGCCCACTCGCGTTCGGCGATCACCCGCGGCACGAGGTCGAGGGGGAAGGGGCGCTCCTGTCCCGAGAGGGAGAACGTCACACCCTGATCGACGAATGCACGGGCCAGCGCGTCGGCGCGGGCGGCGAGCGAGGCGGCGCTGGACGGCTGCAGCGCCGCGAAGATCCCCTCGTACGGTTCCCGGACGTTCCCGTCGGCGGTGAACATCTCGTCGTAGGCGAGTGCGTAGCGGCCTATGTCGGCGTATCCGTCGAAAACCGCACCCTCGGACTGTCCGGGCGCGGATCGGGTGGCGACTCGAGCGTTCATCGGCTCATGGTCCGACAGCCGTGTCACCAGCGCATCACGTACCGTAAACGGCAGATGTGCTTGATGAAACAAACATGTTTCGTGTGAACGGAGTGTGATCCGCGCACATCGGTTTGGGTCGATGCGTCCGCCACTGGTACAGTGGCCTGTCGGTGCATCAGTGCGCCCAAAGCTTTCTCAACCAGAAACCAGCGAAGACGACAGGATTTTACGCGTGGCCAACATCAAGTCCCAGGTGAAGCGGATCCGGACCAACGAGCGTCAGCGACTGCGCAATCAGTCGGTGAAGTCCTCGCTGCGCACCGCCATCCGTTCCTTCCGTGAGGCAGCTGCCGCGGGCGACAAGGACAAGGCCACCGAGCTCCTCGTCTCCGCCAGCCGCAAGCTCGACAAGGCAGCCAGCAAGGGCGTCATCCACGCCAACCAGGCTGCGAACAAGAAGTCGGCGCTCGCGCTCGCCGTCAACAAGCTCTGACACACCCCGCGTGACGGCTCCGCCGTCACCGGACCCGGCGGCCCGCCCGCCGAAGCACGTCATCGCTGGAGACCGCCCTGTCACTCGACCGGGCGGTCTTTGGCGTATCGGGGCCGGCGCGAGACACCGGCCCCCCCGGCCAGTCCGCCGCCTACGAACGCAGTTCCGCGACCCGCCCGACGGCGTACTCGACTGCGTAGTCGGCGTCCGCCGCCCCGCCCTTGACGTCGGCGTTGAGCTGCGCCACGACCCGCAGCGCCACTCCGAGCGTCTCGGGGCTCCAGCCCCGCGCCTGGGCCTGGGCGTTCTTCACCTTCCACGGCGGCATGCCGAGGCCCGACGCCATCTTGAACGGGTCGCCCCGCCCCGCGGAGTCGACCCGGGCGATGGTGTGCACGGCTGCAGCGAGCGCGTCGGCGAGCAGGACGTGCGGGACGCCGCGCAACATCGCCCAGCGCAACGCCTCCAGCGCGCCGGAACGGTTCCCGGCCACCGCGAGCTCCGCGACGTCGAACCCCGAGACCTCCGCCTTGCCCGAGTAGTACCGCTGCACCGCGGCGGCGTCGATCCGCCCACCCGTGTCGGCCGCCAGCTGCGAGCACGCGGCCGCGAGCTCACGCAGGTCCGACCCGACCGCATCCAGAACGGTCTCGATCACCTCGGGAGACACCCGGACTCCGGCCGCGCGGAACTCGCCGCGGACGAAGTCGACGCGCTCGGATGCCTTGAGCTTCGCGCACTCGTGCACCTGCGCACCCGACTTCTGCAGGGCCCCGACCATCGCCTTCGCACGGCCCCCACCCGAGTGCAGGACGACGAGCGTGAATCCCTCCGGCGGCGCCTCGGCGGCGTCGAGCACCAGGGTGACCGCGTCCTTACCGGCCTCGGCGGCCGACTCCAGGACGATCACCTTGTCCTCGGCGAACAGGGACGGGCTCAGCAGTTCGGCCAGTTCGGCGGAACTCGCGTCTCCGGTGCGCAACCGTTCCACCGGCACCTCCGCCGGATTGCCGGACGCTCCCCGGACCGTCGACACGATGGACGCGACGGCCCTCTCGACGAGGAACTCCTCGTCGCCGAGGACCAGATGCAGCTGCGGATTGGCACTCACGGGTCGATCGTCCCACGTCGGTACGTCACGGCCACACCACCACCGCCGGAGCGGCTGACCGCGACGTCGCCGGCGAGGTCGGTCCGCGCGACCGTCGCGCCGAGTTCCTGCAGTGTCCGCAGGATCCCGGGGTTCGGGTGACCGAACGTGTTGTCCGCGCCGACCGACACGACGACCAGCCTCGCCCCGACGGCCCGGAGGAACTCGGGCGTCGTCGTCCGTGAGCCGTGGTGCGGCAGTTTGAGGATGTCAGCGCCGAGCTGGGCACCGTCCCGCAGGAGGTCACGCTGGCCGGGCACCTCCACGTCGCCGGTCAGCAGGATCCGCCCGGCAACGGTGTCGACCGCCATCACCAGCGACTGGTCGTTCGCGGCACCGTCGGCGTCGTCCGGATCGCGGGGTGCGGGCAGCGTCGGACCGAGCACGCGCAGGGTCACCGCGCCGACCGTCAGCACCTGCCCGGCGTGGACGGTGGTGAGCGGGACGCCGTCACCGGCCGCCAGCTCCCGAATGTGCTCGTACACCGGTTCCGGCAGGTGCATCGGCCCGGTCACGACCTGCGCGACCGATCGCCCGTGCAGGACGCCCGACAGTCCGTCGACGTGATCGGCGTGCAGATGCGTGAGGACGACGGCGCCGACGGTCCGCACCCCGAGCCGGTCGAGGCAGCCGTCGACTGCACGCGGGTCGGGTCCGGCGTCGACGACCACCGCGGACCCTCCGCCGGCGGCGAGGACGAGGGCATCCCCCTGTCCGACATCGCAGGCGACGAGGACCCAGCCCGGAACCGGCCAGCCGGGGGCGAGGATCCGAATCGGGACCCACACGACGACGAGCCCGACCGCGACCGCCAGGGCGGGCAGCCGCAGTCGGCGCACCGCCACTGCGGCCACCGCCGCCGCGACCACCCCGGCGAGGATCACGAACCCCGCCGCACCGGACGGCACCGCGAGCGACGCGCCCGGCACCCCTGCGGCCTCGCGCGCCACCCGCAGCAGCCACCACAGCGGCGGCCCGGTGGTCAGTGCGGCGACCTCACCGAGCGGCACCCACACCGCGGCACCCACCGCTGCTGTCGCGCCGATCACCGTGACCGGCGCGATCACCGGGGCCACGAGGAGATTCGCGACGACCGCGACCGTGCTGACCGTCCCCGACATCGCCGCCACGATCGGCACGGTGACGACGTGGGCCGCGACGGCGACCGCGACCGCTTCCGCCAGCGGGCGTGGCCATCCGCGGCGCTGCCACCGCCGCGCCCAGTGCGGCGCGATCAGCACCAGCGCAGTGGTCGCTGCCACGGACAGCGCGAAGCCGAAGCTGACGCCGAGCTCCGGCCACCACGCGAGCAACGCGACGACCGCACCGCCCAACGCGGGCATCGCCTGACGGCGCCTGCCCACCACCATCGCCAGCAGCACCACCGCACCCATCGCCGCCGCGCGCAGCACGCTCGCGGACGGCCTAGCGAGAACGACGAACCCGAGCAGGGCGACGCCGGCCACCGCCGCCGACGTGCGCGGTCCGAGGGCGGCCGCCCTGGTCAGGAGCAGGACCACACCCAGCAGGATCGAGACGTTTGCGCCGGAGACCGCCGTCAGATGCGCGAGGCCCGCGGCGGTGAAGTCGTCGGACACGGGCTGCGGCAGGTTCGACGTGTCGCCCACCACGATTCCCGGAAGCAGTCCCGCCGCATCGTCGGACAGGGCGCGCGAGGATGCCTCGGCGAAGCTATCCCGCACGTACCCCGCCGCCCGTTGATGCCAGGGCGGACCGCTCGTCACACTCGGCGATCCGGAGGCCCGGACCACCGCGACGGTCAGGTCCGCGCGGTCCGATTCGCCTGCCCTGCCCCGGAACCGGACCGTGCTACCCGGCAGCAGATCACGCCAGCCCTCACCCCGAGCGAAGACCAGCACCGTACCGCCGACGTCGAGCGTGTCCCGCCCGGCGCTCATCGATCGGAGTGTGGCGCGAACCATCACGGTGTCCCCGGTGGGTCCGCGGACCGCGCGCGGATCGTCGGCGACGACCGCGGTCAGTGTGGCGTCGCCGCCGCGCTGCGCGATCGCGGCGAGGGGATGGGTGTCCACGGCGTGGACACGCGTCGCCGTGGCGACCGCGAAACCCGCCCCGATCAGCAGGGCCGCGATCACCGTCGTCGTCACGGCCGGTGCACGTCCACGGAAGCCGAAGGCTGCTGCTGCGGCCACGAGCGCGAACACCGCGAACCAGGTGGCCGCTCGCCAACCGAACCCGATCCCGACAGCGGTTGCCGCCCAAGCAGATCCGGCGGACGGGAGCAGGCGCAGGTCGACGATGCGCGGCGACGTCACCGCACGGTCACGAGGTCGCGCAGCTTCTCGAGCCTGGCGGGACCGATCCCGTCGACCTCGCCGAGTTGCTCGACGTCGGTGAAGCTCCCGTTCTCGCTGCGCCACGCCATGATCGCCGTCGCCGTGACGGGACCGACCCCCGGGAGCTCGTCCAGTTGCGACTCGGTCGCGGTGTTCAGATTCACCGGTCCACCGGTCGTGGCTCCCCCGGTCCCCGGGCCGACGGTGGCACTCCCCGCGACGGGCACCGAGCCGGGAGGCGGCGCCAGCCCCACGAGCACCTGGTCGCCGTCGGCTAGCTTCTGTGCGAGGTTGAGCCCCAGCAGATCCGCGCCCTCCCGCGCCCCGCCGGCCGCGGCCAGCGCATCCGCGATCCGCGACCCGTCCGGCAGCCGAACGAGCCCACCGGTGTGAACGAGACCGACCACACTGACGACGATCTCGGGTGCCGCCTCCGGAACCGGAGCGGCCGTCGACGCGACGCTCTCGTCCACCGCGCTCACCGCGGGGAGTGGGGCCACCGCCTGCGGAACGGGACGGTCCCGCCACACCACGACGCCACCGACTCCGGCCGCGACCGCCGCGAGGACCGCGAGCGCCGCGACGCCACGGCGACCGGGCGCGAATCGCACGCGCGGACCGGGATCGGGGGTGTCGCCGGCGAGCCAGCCCGGTTGCGTCACCGGGGTTGCCGGATCGAACTCGTCCGCGTCGTCGACGGCGGCATCCAGCCTGCGCCGGACCTGCTCACGAATCTCGGTGCTGCCCATGCCCCGACGCTAGGACCGCGTGGCGACCGAACATCCCCGCAGCGGGCCGAGACGGGCCGACCTGTGGATGGATTCGTGCCTGTGGACTACTCGGTCCCGCCGTCGAACGAGGAGGGCAGGTCACTGCCGCCCGGTACCACCAGCACCCCGACCGCACCGGGCCCGAGATGGCTCGCCACCACGGGGCCGAGCTCTGCGACTACGAACTCTCCGACGTCGGGCATCCGCTCACGGAGATCGGCGGCGACCTGCTCGGCGCGCTCGGCGGCATGGACGTGGTGCACCGCGACCGCGACGTCGCGGCTCGCCGTTCCGGGCAGTTCCTTGGTCCCGGTCGCCGCCAGTTCGACGGCGCCGTCGACGAGCCGGCCGAGCGCCTTGGTGACGGTGCGGGTCTTCTCTCGCAGCACCAGCTTCCCGTCGACCAGGTGCAGCACCGGCTTCATCGCGAGGGCGGTCCCGAACAGCGCGGCCGCCGTGCCGATCCTGCCACCGCGGCGCAGGTGGTCGAGTCGGTCGACCATGATGAGCACGCGACCGCGGTCGGCGACCTCGACCGCCCGCTCGTACACCGCGCGCAGACTGCCACCGGCCCGTGCCACGCGGGCCGCGGCGAGCACCGCGTAGCCCAATGCCATTGCCGTGGAACGGGAGTCGACGATGCGGACCTTCTCCCCCAGTTCCTGCGACGCCTGCCGCCCGGCGTCCCAGGTCCCCGACAGTTGACGCGAGATGTGCACCGCGACGACCCCGTCGCCGTCACTGTCCTCGAGGGCCTGCGCGTAGGCGTCCGTCAGCTCGCCCGGGGAGGCACCGGACGTGGTGATCCCGGCTCCGACGAACAGGTTCGCCGGCATCTCGTCGACGCCCTCGCGCAGATCGAGACCGTCGACGAGCACGTGCAGCGGGACCACCCGGATACCCAGGCCCTCCGCGACCTCCGGTTCGAGACCGCAGGACGAGTCGGTGACCACGACGACCGCCATCGGCGACTACCGGGCTCCGTCGGCGGTGGCGGTCACGCCGTCGGCCGCGTCACCGTCACCCGAATCCGCGGCGGCGAGGGTCTCCCGGATCGTCGCGAGCATCGCCTCGGCGACCGCGGCGTGCCCGTTCCAACCCCAATGGATGCCGTCGGGATTCCCCTCACCCGAGAAGATGTCGGGACGAACCGCCTGCGCGAGATCGACCAGCGGCACGTCCTTCTCCCGACCCCACGCCTCGAGGGCGTCGACGGCCGCGGGACGACCGGCGTGCACCTTGCCGTACGCGTCGCTGAGATGCACCGACGGCAGGCAGCCGATGATCGGCAGTTCCGGCCGCATGTACTCCAGCGAGGTACGGCACTCCTCGAGGTACTCGACACTCAACTTCGGTGGCAACGCCACCGGCCAGCCCAGCGGCGCGAGCCGCGGCTGCAGCCACTGGTAGGCGGTGCGGACCTGCCGCCGCAGCGCAGGCGGCCGGATGTAGCGCAGCGTCTCGCGCACCGCGGTCGGCAACGGTGACGGCAGCGAATCCATCCCGCCGACCGCGAAGACCACCGCGCCCGCCCGGGGCACCGTCGCCCACACCCGCGGGTCCTGGATCAGCGCCCAGTAGGCGTCCCGGCTGGTCCAGCCGATCCGCGCGACCAGTTCGACGTCCCAGCCGAGTTCGGCGGCGACGAGGTTCGGCCAGATCCTCGGATGGTCCGCGGCGAGGCCGCCCTTGGGACCGAAGTAGGACAGGGAGTCCGCGATCACCAGCAGCGTCGGACGCCGCTCGGAGGTCGCGTCGGCAGCACTGCCGCCCGTGGGCTCAGAGGACATCGCCGGCCACCGAGGCAGAGGCGTTCCACACGTCGAGACGCCACGACACGGCATCCGCCGCACCGTGCCCGCTGAGCTGAACCCAGCTGGTGTTGCCCAGTCCGCCGAGGACGGGCCAGCGGCCGACCGGGAGATCGAGCAGCGCCGCGGTCAAGGCAGCGATCAGGCCACCGTGCGCGACGATCACCACCGGCTCCTCCCCCCACTCGGGGCGCGAGGCGAGCAGTTCGTCCACGACGGGCACCGCGCGCCGGGCCACCTCGATGCGGCTCTCGCCGCCGGGCGGCGTCCATGACGCGTCGGCCCGCCAAGCCGCCCGGGCGCCGGGATCACGCTCGTCGACCTGGATATGGGTGAGGCCCTGCCACTCACCGAGGTGGGTCTCCCGAAGCCGGGTGTCGGTCGTGACGCTCAGTCCGGTGTGCTCGCCGAGCGCGGTCGCGGTGTCCAGGGCGCGGCGCAGGTCCGAACTGACGATCGCGGCCGGTGCACGCTCCGCGAGCGACTTCGCCGCCGACTTCGCCTGCAGGCGCCCGAGCTCGGACAGGTCGGTGTCGAGCTGCCCCTGCATCCGGTCGCCCGCGTTGTACTCCGTCTGACCGTGCCGAAGCAGGATCAGCCGCCGCACCCGCGGCAGCGAGGACGTCACAGTCCGGACTCCGACTCGTCGTCCAGATCGGCATCGGTCAGGGCGAGGTCGTCGGTGACGTCGCCGTCGGAGTCGGCGCCCCACTCGGCGGTGCGCGGCTCGATGCCCTCGACGGTCACGACCGGGCAGTCCTTCCAGAGCCGCTCGAGCCCGTAGAAGTTGCGCTCGTCGTCGTGCTGCACGTGCACGACGAGGTCGACGTAGTCGAGCAGCGCCCAGCGCCCCTCGCGGGTGCCCTCCTTGCGGACCGGCTTGTGCCCGGCCTCGCGCAGCTTGTCCTCGATGTTCTCCACCACCGAGTTGACCTGACGCTCGTTGGACGCGGACGCGATCACGAAGCAGTCGGTGATCACCAACTGCTCCGACACGTCCAGGACCACCACGTCGTTGGCCAGCTTCTCGTCGGCGGCCAGCGCGGCGATCCGCGACATCTCGAGTGCTTCGGCGGATGCGCTCACTTAGGTGTTCTCCCGGTTCTGGGTTCGGCTGGAGTTGTGGGTTGTGCCCGTGTCGTGCTGCGGTGCCGGTCCCGACACCGTGATCGCACCGTCGTGACGCTCCGCGCCCCGCGGCCGATACAGGTTCCGCTTCGAGATGTACTGCACCACCCCGTCCGGCACCAGGTACCAGACGGGCCGGTTCTCGCTCGCCCGCAGTCGGCAGTCCGTCGAGGAGATCGCCATCGCGGGGATCTCGACGAGGGTCAGCGCATCGGCGGGCTGGCCGGCGAGATGATCGGCGAGGTGGTCGATGCCCAGTTCGTACCCGGGCCTGCTCACGCCCACGAACTTCGCGAGCTCGAACATCTCCTCCCAATTCTGCCAGGTGAGGATCGTCTCGAGCGCGTCGGCGCCGGTGATGAAGTACAGATCCGCGTCGGGATGCTGGTCGTGCAGGTCGCGCAGTGTGTCGACCGTGTAGGTGTCCTTGTGCCGGTCCACGTCCACGCGGCTGACCGAGAAACTCGGGTTGGACGCCGTCGCGATGACGGTCATCAGGTAGCGGTCCTCGGCGGCGCTGACGTTCTTGCCCGCCTTCTGCCACGGCTGACCGGTCGGGACGAAGATGACCTCGTCGAGGTCGAAGCGGTCCTTCACCTCACTCGCCGCGACGAGATGGCCGTGGTGGATCGGGTCGAAGGTCCCACCCATCACGCCCAGTCGGCGGCGGCGCGTGGCCGCCCTGTCTCCCTTGTGCACGATCGTCGAGCTTACTGGGCGGTGGCGGGTCGGATCCCCGGCACGGTCACACCGGCAACAGCCCTGCCACGACCGCCGCCAGCTGCTGCGCGTTGCGGCACTCGTGCATCGGCACCACGTCGGCGTACACGTTCGCGGCGGAGTCGCCACCGCCCCACTGTCCGCGCGGCTCGGGGTTGAGCCAGTGCGTGTGCTTGGCGACGGTGGCCAGGTGCGCCAACGACGCCAGGTTCGGATCGCGGTAGTTGTTGCGCGCGTCGCCGAGGATCAGCAGCGACGACCGGCTGGTGAGACTGTGCGCGAACCGCTCTGCGAACACACCGATGGCGTTGCCGTAGTCGGAGTGCCCGTCGTACGCGATCAGGTCGGCCTCGCGGATCATCCGCGACATCGACGCACCGAGATCGGTCCCGGAGTCGAAGAAGCGGGTGACCTCGTCGGTGGTGTCGATGAACGCGAACACCCGCACCCGGGCGAACTGTTCGCGCAGCGCGTGCACGAGCAGCAGCGTGAAGTTCGAGAAGCCGGCGACGGAGCCGGACACGTCGCACAGGACGACGAGCTCCGGGCGCGCGGGCCGGGGCTTGCGCAGGACGAGGTCGATCGGGACGCCGCCGGTGGACATCGACTTGCGGAGCGTCTTACGGAGGTCGATGGCCCCGGCGCGGGCGCGCTTGCGGCGGGCCGCGAGCCGGCTCGCGAGCTTGCGGGCGAGGGGGGTCACGGTCCGCTTCAGCGTCTGCATCTCGGTGTCCGAGGCGCGCAGGAAGTCGACCTCCTCGGCGAGCTTCGGAACGCCGTAGCTCGCGACGCGTTCCTTGCCGAGTTGTTCGGCGGACCGGCGGCGCGTCTCGATCTCGACCATCTTGCGGAAGTCCGCGATCCGCTGCGCCGCCGTGCGGCGCGCGATCTCGGTCGCGTAGTCGTCGGCCTGCCGCTCCTCCGAGTGGGCGTTGCCGAGCAATCCGTCGAGGATGCGCGTGACGAGGGTCTCGGGACCGACCTCCCGCAGCGCCTGGTACGCGGAGAACGACGGCCCCTTCGCGGACTGGTACTGCCCCAGTTCCTCGACGAGGCGGGCCGTGAGCTGCTCGATCAGCTGCATGGACTCCGCCGAGCCGTCGACGAGCAGGCCCGCGATCAGCTCCCGCAACGCCTCGAAGTCGACGTCGCCGTTCTCCCCGCGCGGGATCTCGATCTCCGCGTCGCCGCTGCCGTCGGTGCGCTGACCGACGGCGGCCGGGAACCACAGGTCGAACAGGGCGTCGTAGGTGGCGCGGTGTGTGGGCCTGCGCAGCAACGCGCAGGCGAGTCCCTCCCGAACCGCCTCCCTGTCGAGCAGGTCGAGGACCGACATCACCTGACCGGCGTCGACGGTTTCGGACGGTCCGACCGCGATGCCGCGGGTGCGCAGGGCCTCGACGAAGTCGACGAGGTGCCCGGGCAGCCCGTGCGGTGCCGCCGGAATACCCGACCTGCCTGCGGTGACGGCCATGCCGCGCCTCCCTGGTCTGCTCTGCCTCGAACGCGTGTCAGTTGAGCCGGAGTTCCGACTCGGCCCGCTGCTGGTCCGCCTGATGCTTGAGGATCACACCGAGTGTCGCGCGGATCGCGTCGTCGTCGAGGGTGTCCATGCCGAGCGCGAGCAGGGTGCGGCCCCAGTCGATGGTCTCCGCGACGGACGGCAGCTTCTTGAGCTGCATGCCACGCAGGACGCGGACCGTGCGGACGAGCTGCTCGGCGATCGCCTCGGGCAGCTCCGGCACCCGGCTGGCCAGGATCCGGCGCTCGAGGTCCGCGTCCGGGAAGTCGAGGTGCAGGAAGAGGCAGCGCCGCTTGAGCGCCTCGGACAGCTCGCGCGTGCCGTTGGACGTCAGCACCGTGAACGGCTTGCGGGTCGCGGTGATCGTGCCGAGTTCGGGAACGGTGACGGCGAAGTCGCTGAGCACCTCGAGCAGCAGGCCCTCGATCTCGACGTCGGCCTTGTCGACCTCGTCGATCAGCAGGACGGTCGGGTCCTCGCGGCGGATCGCGGTCAGCAGCGGCCGCGACAGCAGGAACTCCTCCGCGAAGACGTCCTGCCGGGTCTCGTCCCAGCCGTTCTCCCCGCTCGCCCCGGCCTGGATGCGCAGGATCTGCTTGGCGTGGTTCCACTCGTACAGCGCGCGGGACTCGTCGACGCCCTCGTAGCACTGCAGCCGGACGAGCTCGGCGCCCGCCGTCTGTGCCACCGCACGGGACAGCTCGGTCTTGCCGACGCCTGCGGGGCCCTCGATCAGCAGCGGCTTGCCCAGCCGGTCCGCGAGGAACACGGCGGTCGCGGTCCCCTTGTCCGCGAGGTACCCGGTCTCGGCGAGACGTGTGATGACGTCGTCGACGCTCGCGAAGACGGGCGGGGTGGTCGGAAGTGCTCGATCCACGGGGGGAACCTTTCGTACGGGCCGGGCTGTCGGGGCCGGGTCAGGCGGGACGGATGTGGCCATCGCCCCACACCACCCACTTGGTGGAGGTGAGCTCGGGCAGGCCCATCGGGCCCCGGGCGTGCAGCTTCTGTGTGGAGATGCCGATCTCGGCGCCGAACCCGAACTGCTCGCCGTCGGTGAACGCGGTCGACGCGTTGACCATGACCGCCGCCGCGTCGACTCGCGCGGAGAACTCACGGGCCGCGGAGAGGTCGTCGGTGACAATGGCCTCGGTGTGCCCGGTGCCGTAGGTGTCGATGTGCGCGACGGCGGCGTCGAGGTCCGCGACCACCTTCATCGCGATGTCGAGGGTGAGGTACTCCTGCGTCCAGTCGTCCTCGGTCGCGGGGACCTGGCCCTCGAGATCGCCGTGGATGACGACACCCGCGGTCTGCAGCGCCTGCGTCAGCGCCGGGACCGCGGTGTCGGCGATGCGTGCGTCGATCAGCACCGTCTCGGCGGTGTTGCAGACGCTGGGGCGCCGGGTCTTGGCGTTGAGCACGATCGTGACGGCCTTGTCCAGGTCGGCCGCCGAGTGGACGTAGACGTGGCAGTTGCCGACGCCCGTCTCGATGGTCGGCACGGTGGCGTTCCGGACGACGGTGTCGATCAGACCGGCACCGCCGCGCGGGATCACGACGTCGACGAGGCCACGCGCCTGGATGAGGTGGGTGACCGAGGAGCGGTCCTCGGACGGCAGCAGCTGCACGGCGTCGGCGGGCAGGCCCTGCGCGGTGAGCGCGGACCGCAGCACCTCGACGAGGGCGGCGTTCGAGCTCTTCGCGGACGACGAGCCGCGCAGCAGTGCGGCGTTGCCGGACTTGAGCGCGAGCCCGAAGGCGTCGACGGTCACGTTCGGACGGGCCTCGTAGACCATGCCGACGACGCCCAGCGGGACGCGGAGCTGACGGATCTCGAGTCCGTTGGGAAGTGTGGAGCCACGTACGACCTCGCCGACCGGATCGGCGAGACCGGCGACCTGACGCAGACCCGAGGCGATGCCGTCGATGCGGTCGTGGGTGAGCCGGAGCCGGTCCAGCAGCGAATCCTCGGTCCCGGCGGCGCGTGCGGTCTCGATGTCGACGGCGTTGGCCGCGAGCACCGTGTCGGCGGCGGCGAGAATCGCGTCCGCCGCTGCGTGCAGCGCGGCGTCCTTCCGAGCCGTGGTCAGCAGGGCCAGGGTGCGGGACGCGACGCGTGCCCGGCGGGCCGCCTCGTGCACGGCGTCCCGGATGGTGTCCGTTCCCTGCTCTTGCTCGTTCACCGCTGTCATGACACAAGCCTAACGACCGCTGGGGTGGAGGTCGGCGCCGTCCCCGGCGGACGGGCGCTCATCCCGCGCACGCGGCGTCGCGACGCTGTTGCCCGCGCCCACCTTTCCCGTCGTGCTTCCGGCGTCCCGGGATGCGGTGCGCACGCCTCCGCAGCGCCAGCTCGTGCTGCAGCCGCTCCGGCGACAACTTGCCCGGTCCGTGGATACGGGTGCCGTCGCCCCGCTCGATGGTCGCAGCCATGGGCATGTCCTCCCCCGAAACCGATGTGTCGGGAGCACGGTAGAGGCACCGTCCGACAGCGTCATCCGATTTTCCGCTGCCCGCCGCGGGCCACGACCCCTAACCTCGGAGGCATGCCCGCGCACGTGACGGTCCTCGGCAGCGTCAACATGGATCTGGTGACCACCGCACACCGACTTCCGGAACCCGGGGAAACGGTGCTGGGAACGGGTTTTCACACCGGACCGGGCGGCAAGGGCGCCAATCAGGCGACGGCAGCGGCGCGCGCCGGAGCGAACGTGACGTTCCTCGGTGCCGTCGGTGACGATGCATTCGCCCCCGAGCTCCGGGCGGCTCTCGACGCGGCAGGCGTCGACACCGACCTCGTGCGCGAAACCGCAGGTCCGAGCGGAATCGCGGCGATCACGGTGGATGCGGGCGGAGAGAACTCGATCGTCGTCGTGTCGGGGGCCAACGCCACCGTCTACACACTGACCGAACCGGAACTGGACCGCATCGCCGAGACGGATGTGCTGCTGATGCAGCTCGAACTCCCACTGTCGACGGTGACCGACGCCGCAGCGCACGCCCGCCGGTCGGACACCCTCGTGATACTGAATCCGTCACCGGTGCAACCACTTCCCGATTCCCTCCTCGACGCCGTCGACGTGCTGATCGTCAACGAGACCGAGGCCCGGCAGCTGATCGCGACGGCGCGTGTTCCGTACGTCGTGACCACGCTCGGCGCCGCGGGGGCACACCTGCTCGGGCCTGACCTGGACATGACGGCGCCCGCTCCACCCGTCGACGTCGTGGACACGACCGGCGCAGGCGACGCCTTCGCCGGCACGTTCGCCGCCTGCTGGTACCGGGGCCCTGAGGTCGCCCTGCGTCGCGCCGTTGCCGCCGGGGCACTAGCGGCGACCCGCCCCGGGGCCGCGGCCGCACCGTCGGCCGCGGAGGTCGACGCGATCCTCGCCCGACACGACGCGTCGTGAAAAGGCACCGCGAACTCCTTCGCTCGGCATAGCATCGCCCCACCGCGGCCATCGTGAGCAAGATCACAGGCCGCCCGTCGGGACTGGAGTGCGAATGAATCGGACAGTTGCGGGCAAGACCATCGCCGACCTCGTCTTCCGCGCCGCGGAGGCGTACGGGGACCGGCCGGCCGCCCGCTGGCAGAGCGAACCGGACACGTGGGAGCAGTTCACGTACCGGGAGCTGGCCGAGCGGGTGGACGAGTTCGGCTCCGGGCTGATCGAGCTCGGACTGGACGTCGGCGACCGCGTCGCCGTCCTCGCGAGCACCCGACCCGACTGGTCCGTCGCGCACCTCGCCGTCGTCGCCGCGGGTGGCGTCCACGTCTCCGTCTATCCGACCAACTCCCCCGAGGAGTGCGCGTGGGTGGTGGGCAACTCCGAGGCCCGCGGCATCGTGTGCGAGAACGCCGACCAGGTCGCGAAGATCGTCGCCGTCCGCGACCGATTGCCCGCACTGGAGTGGATCGTCGTCCTGGACGGTGACTCCACGGAGGCGATTCCGGCGGCCGAGATCCGCCGCCGCGGCCGCGAGCGCGACGGCGAGGAACTCCGTCGCCGATCCGCCGCCGTCGACCCGACCGACCCGTACGTCTTCATGTACACCTCGGGGACGACGGGCCCGCCGAAGGGATGCGTGCTGTCGCACGGCAACTACCGCGCGATCATGACCGCGAACGACAGCCTCGACGTGCTGGACGGCATCACCTCGGACAAGGACATGGTGCTGTACCTGTTCCTGCCGCTCGCGCACGCGTTCGCACTGTTGTTCCAGCTGATGGCGTTCGACCGCGGCGGTGTCATCGCGTACTGGGGCGGTGACACCACCCGCATCGTCGGCGAGGTGATGGCGGTCAAGCCGACGCACCTGCCGTCGGTGCCGCGTGTCTTCGAGAAGGTCTACACCCTGGCGGTCGGGTCGAAGCCTGTCGAGGAGCAGGAACGAATCCTGGCGGCTGCTGCGCTCGGCGTGCGAGTCCGCGACATGGAGCAGGCGGGCGAGCCGGTGCCGGCGCAGCTGCGGGAGGCGTTCGACGCCGCCGAGGCCGCACTGTTCCAGGGCGTTCGCGCGCTGTTCGGCGGGAATCTCGACCTCGCGATCACCGGTGCCGCCCCGATCGCGAAGGAGATCCTCGAGTTCTTCTACGGCTGCGGCGTTCCCCTGATGGAAGGCTTCGGCATGACCGAAACCTCCACCGGCGCAACAGTCAACACCGTCAGGAACCACCGTTTCGGAACGGTCGGCAGGCCGCTGCCCGGCATCGAGGCCCGCATCGCGGAGGACGGCGAGTTGCTGATCAAGGGCGGCAACGTCTTCCAGGGCTACTACAGGATGGACGACGCCTCGTTCGGCGCCGTCACCGACGGCTGGCTGCACACCGGGGACCTGGCGTCGATCGACGAGGACGGCTACGTCTCGATCGTCGGCCGCAAGAAGGACATCATCGTCACCTCCGGCGGCAAGAACCTGACGCCGGCCAACCTGGAGAACGACCTCAAGCGGTCACCGTGGATCAGCCAGGCCGTCATGTACGGCGACCGACGCCCGTACCCCGTTGTACTGGTGACCCTCGATCCGGAGACCGTGCTGCCGTGGGCGCAGGCGCAGGGCCTGCCGCAGTCCGTTGCGGAACTCTCCCGGCATCCGATGGTGATCGAACTGGTCCAGCAGGCCGTGGACGCGGCGAACGCGAAACTCGCCCAGCCCGAACAGGTCAAGAAGGTCGCCATCGCCGACCGCGACCTCGCCCAGGAGACGGGCGAGCTGACACCGACCCTGAAGATCAAGCGAAAGATCGTCGGCGAGAACTTCGCCGACGTCTTCGACTCCCTGTACGCGGACTGAGCCCGCGGGCCGCGTTCGCCGGGGTCACGCCTCGGCGAACGCGAGCCCCCGCTCGGCGAGTTCCTCGCCGAGGATCCGGATCGCCTTGGGCCCCACACCGTGAATCGCCAGCAGGGTCTTCTCGCTCACCGCGGTCAACTGCTCGTACCGGGTGTATCCGTGCGCCGTGAGTTCGCGGGTGGCCACCTTGCCGATGCCCCTCGGGAACTCGGTGTCCGGTTGCGCCGCGTCCGTCACGACCCGTCCCCCAGCCACTCCAGAGCAGCGACGACCAACGTGGCGACACCGGTGTCGAGCGTCGGCCGGACGACCGGCGCGAACTGCGGGGAATGGTTGGACGGCAACGGCTTTCCGTCCGTTACATCGAAGCCGCCGATGAACCAGTAGGCCAGCGGAACCCCGAGTTCGGTGGCCAGGTCGCCCACGTCCTCGCTGCCCGACACAGGTCCGATCTCCAGCACCTTGTCCGCACCGAGCAGGCCGCGCAGCGCGTCCAGGGTCCGCCTCGTCGCGTCGGGGTCGTTCACGGTCAGCGGGAAGCTGTTCAGGTCGGTGATCTCCGGCGGCTTCGGCGCCCGCGACGCCTCGGACTCCGCGTTGGCGATGCGGGTGATGCCCTCGGCGAGCTGGTCGGAGACGTGCTGGTCGAAGGAACGAGTGTTGACCTTGAGCACCGCCTCGTCGGGGATGACGTTCTCCTTCGTACCCGCCTGGAACGAGCCGACGGTGACGACGGCGGGATTCGTCGGCGACACCTCCCGGGAGACGAGCGTCTGCAACCGCATCACCGTCGAGGCGCCCATCACCACCGGGTCGACGCACTGGTCGGGCATCGAGCCGTGGCCCCCGCGGCCGAACATCCGGATCTGCACGCTCCGCGCGGCCGCCATCGCGGTCCCGGGGCTGGCGAAGGCAGACCCGACGGGACCGGGCATGACGTGCTGGCCGAGCACCACGGACGGGCGCGGGATCACGTCGTAGAGGCCGTCGTCGATCATGCTGCGGGCGCCGTCGCCGAGTTCCTCGGCGGGCTGGAACAGCGCGATCAGCGTCCCCGACCACCGCGCACGCGCCTTCGCGAGCAGGTCCGCGGCGCCGAGGAGGCACGTGACGTGCATGTCGTGCCCGCAGGCGTGCATCACCGGCACGGTGTCGCCGTCGGCGTTCACCGCAGTCTCGGTGGACGCGTAGTCCAGTCCGGTGTCCTCCCGCACGGGCAGCGCGTCCATGTCGGCGCGCAGCAGCACCACCGGTCCGTCCCCGTTGACGAGGACACCGACCACGCCGGTGCCACCGATGCCGCTGGTCACGGCGTACCCGGACGCGGTGAGGCGCTCTGCGACGATGCCCGCCGTCCGGTGCTCGGCGTACGACAGTTCGGGGTTCGCGTGCAGGTCGCGGTAGAGGTCCGCGAGGTCCGGGGCGATCTCGTCGAATCCCGTCAGTGCGGGGTGCTCGGTCACGGTCATGATCCACACCTACCACGGCCGCGGCCTGTCCACCGGGACCGTCTCGGACGCTGGGCGGCATTCGGCGGTGGACTTGTCGGGGCGGTCCGGCACGATGGACCCATGACCTCAGCGACCACGGACCTCCGCCCCGACGCCGAGGCGCTGCTGCGCGATCTCGCCGGGCCGAACGCCACGCTCCGCGACGACCAGTGGACCGCAATCGAGGCCCTGGTGGTGCATCGGCGCCGGGCACTGGTGGTGCAGCGCACCGGGTGGGGCAAGTCCGCTGTCTACTTCATCTCCGCGAAGCTGCTGCGCGCCCAGGGCCGCGGACCCACGGTGATCGTCTCGCCGCTGCTGGCGCTGATGCGCAACCAGGTCGAGTCCGCGGCCCGCGCCGGGGTCCGCGCCGCGACGATCAACTCCGGGAACGTCACGGAGTGGGAGGAGATCCACCAGCAGGTCGCGCGCGGCGAGGTGGACGTGCTGCTGGTGAGCCCGGAGCGCCTCAACAACCCGGACTTCCGGGACCAGGTGCTGCCGTCGCTCGCCGCCGACGCCGGACTCGTCGTGGTCGACGAGGCGCACTGCGTGTCCGACTGGGGCCACGACTTCCGCCCCGACTACCGCCGCATCCGCACTCTCGTCGCAGAGCTCGGCGACGGGATCCCGGTCCTCGCGACGACGGCGACCGCGAACGACCGTGTCGTGGAGGATGTTTCGTCCCAGCTCGGCGTGGGCGGCAGCGACACCCTGGTGCTGCGCGGCGGCCTCGAGCGGGAGTCGCTGCGACTGTCGGTGGTGCGGATCGACGGTGCCACCGAGCGGGCGGCCTGGCTCGGCCAGCGGCTCGCGTCACTGCCCGGCTCGGGCATCGTCTACGCGCTCACCGTGTCCGCCGCCCGGGATCTGGCGTCCCTGCTCGCCGACCAGGGGCACGTGGTCGCGGCGTACACCGGGCAGACCGACCCGGCCGAACGCGAACAGCTCGAGGCCGACCTGCTCGCCAACCGGGTCAAGGCGCTCATCGCCACCTCCGCCCTCGGAATGGGTTTCGACAAGCCGGATCTCGGGTTCGTCGTGCACCTCGGAGCGCCGTCCTCACCGATCGCGTACTACCAGCAGGTGGGCCGCGCCGGACGCTCCACTGATCGCGCAGAGGTGGTGCTGCTGCCCGGACCGGAGGACCGGCAGATCTGGAGTTGGTTCGCCTCGGTCGCGTTCCCCCGCGAGCACATCGTGCGCCGGGTGCTGGAGGTTCTCGACCTCGAACGACCTCAGTCGACGCAAGCGCTCGAGCCGCAGGTGGAACTGAACCGCTCCCGGCTCGAGATGGTGCTCAAGGTCCTCGACGTCGACGGCGCGGTGCGCCGCGTGCGTGGCGGCTGGATCGGCACCGGTCAGCCGTGGGAGTACGACGCCGCCCGGTACGAACGACTGGAGCAGGCTCGGGCCGCGGAGCAGCAGGCGATGCTCGAGTACGAGACGACCTCGTCGTGCCGGATGGAGTTCCTGCGTCGCCAGCTCGACGACCCGCTGCTCGCCGACGGCCCGGCCCCGTGTGGGCGGTGCGACAACTGCACGGGCGCCGCTCCGGACTCGGCGGTCGACGAGGCGGAAATCGCGCGGGTCCGGCAGCGACTGGACCGGCCCGGCGTGGACCTCGCTCCCCGCAAGCAGTGGCCGACGGGACTGGCGAAGCTGGGGGTGTCGCTGTCCGGAAAGATCACCGACGGCCCGCTGACCGGCCGCGCGATCGGCAGGCTCTCGGACCTCGGCTGGGGTGCGCGACTGCGCGCGCTGTTCGACGCGCCGGACGGCCCGGTCCCCGACGCGATCGTCGACGCCGCGATCCGGGTGCTCGCAGCGTGGGACTGGGAGGTCCGCCCGACCGCCGTGATGGCAATCGAGTCGGATCTCCGGCCGCAACTGGTGTCCTCACTGGCAACACGGCTCGCCCAGGTCGGCCGACTGACCGACCTGGGCACCGTTGCTCGCACTCCCGGCCGTCCCCCCGTGTCTGCGGCGAATTCCGCCTACCGGGTGGCTGGTCTGGCCGGCGCGTTCGTCACTCCGGATCCACTCCCGGCCGACGGACCGATCCTGCTCGTCGACGACCTCTGGGACACCGGCTGGACGCTGACAACGGCCGCACGAGAATTGCGGTCGGCGGGCGCTCCAGCCGTGCTGCCGTTCGCCATCGCCACACCGAACTGACCGACCCGAGCACTCACTGGTTCTCGGACCGATCCGTCTTCGACGGCGCGTCCACCACCGACCGCGGCGCCGCGGCGTTCGGGTCCCACTCCTCGTCCAGCTCGCGGCGACTCTCCTCCTCCGCTGTCGCGTCGACCCGCGCCATCGTCGCCCGCAGCAGCGGTGGCGCGATGACGGACGTCACGACCGCGACGAGCACGATGACGGTGTAGGACTCGGTCGTGAGGACGCCGAGGCTCAGCCCGATCATCGCGATGACGATCTCGACGGCTCCTCTCGCGTTGAGCCCGGCGCCCAGTGCGAGAGCCTCCCAGCGTTCGAGGCGGACCAACCGGGCGCCGACGTACGCACCGACGAACTTTCCGACGATCGCGAGCGCGAGGATCGCCATCGCCGCCCAGAACACGTCCGCCCGCGCGAGCACGGTGAGGTCGACACGCAATCCGGCTGTGGCGAGGAACAGCGGCGCGAGGACGCTGAACACGACGGTCCGTAGCGGGGCAAGAAGCCTGGCGTGGCTCCCCCCGAGCGCAAGCCCTGCCGCGAACGCGCCGAGAACCGCCTCGAGGTGCATCGCCTGCGTCGCGGCCGCCCCGCCGATGATCAGGATCACCGCGGCGGGAATCACTCCCGCCGGGTGCTCGCTGGTCGCGAGGCGATCGAGGATCCTCCCGGCGATCGGCCTGACGACGAACCATGCCACGGGCACGAGAGCAGCGGCGGCGACGATGGTGAGCGCGAGCCGGTCCGCACGCAGGCCGACGGTTGCCACGGCCGACAGGCCGGACAACACCAGCCACCCGAGGGCATCGTCGAGTGCACCGGATGCCAGCGTCAGTTGCCCGACGTTTCGGTGCAACAGCTTGAGCTCGGCGAGCGTCTTCGCGATCACCGGGATCGCACTCACCGACAGCGCCACCCCGAGAAACGCGGCGAACACACCTGGCGACGCCTGGGGTCCGTGGAACGATTCGGGAACAACCAGCCCGATGCCCACACCGAGCACGAGGGGCAGCACGAAGGCACCGGTCGCGACGCCACCGACAACCTTCGCCCGGCGTCGAAGGAAGCCGGTGTCGAGTTGGGCGGCGGACAGTCCCACGAGCAGCAGGATGCCGATCTGCCCGATCGCGTCCAGCATGTGCTGTTGCGATGCATCGGGTGGAAACACGTACTGCTGAACTGCCGGGGCCACCTTGCCGAGCAGGCTGGGGCCGAGGAGCACTCCTGCGGTCAGTTCACCGACGATCGCGGGCAGTCCGAATCTCTGCGCGATACGGCCGAGGACGAGCGCAGCAGTGACGACCACCGCGACCTGCAGCAGCAGGGTCATCAGAGAGTCGCCGCCGAGCAACGGAACCTGTGCCACCGGCGGTCAGCCCGCGACCGGGACGACGTCGGGTTCCGCCCATGCCAGGCCGTTTGTGGAGGGAACGAGTCCGCCGTCGAGAAGCGGCGGCTCGACCTGCGCGGACCCCATCACGCCACGGGCCTGCATGGCGTTCATCTCCTCCATGACCTCCCGCACGACGGGCGTCTTGAACAGGTGGTTCATCCGGTGGCCGGCGTCGGTGTCCATCCCGCCGGTCTTGGCTGCGGCCTCGGTCAGCGCCTGGGAGGACGCGGTGAAACGCTCGACGACCGCCGCGGCGTCGGTGAGGGCGGCCTCCTTCGAGAATCCGCCCGCGACGAGCGAGACGAACGCCTCGAGGTCCGCAGTGGGTGCGCCGGTCACCTTCCGTGCTCGCCAGAAGTACGAGTCCTCGCTCTGCTCCATGTCGTAGAAGGAGGAGAGAAACTCGTAGAACACCGCGTACTCGCGGCGGTACCGCCCTTCGAACTCGCCGAAGGCACGCTCCTCGGTCATGGCGCCGGACAGCACGCTGTTGATCGACCGCGCGGCGAGGACGCCGGAGTAGGTGGCCAGGTGCACGCCGGTGGAGAAGACGGGGTCGATGAAGCAGGCGGCGTCACCGACGAGGACCATGCCGTTGCCCCAGAACTTCGTGTTGGCGTACGAGTAGTCCTTGCGGGTGCGGATCTCGCCGTAGACGCCATCGGTGACGCGGGTGGCGTCGGTGAGCATGTCCTCGACGATGCTGCAGCGGTCGATGAGCCGCAGGAGCGCGGCCTCCTGGTCGCCCTGGATCTTGGCGGCGTGTTCCTTCGCGACGACGACACCGACACTGGTCAGGTCGTCGGTCAGCGGGATGTACCAGATCCAGCCCTCGTCGAAGGCGGCACACAGGATGTTGCCAGAGCTCGGCGCGGGCAGGCGCTTGCCTCCGGTGAAGTAGCCGAAGAGGGCGACGTTCTGGAAGAAGTCCGAGTAGACGCGTTCGGCGCCCGCGTGCTTGGTCAGCCGGGTCTTGTTGCCGGAGGCGTCGACGACGTAGCGGCCGAGTACGCGGTGCGCGACACCGTTCTCGTCGGTGTAGTCGACACCGGTGACGCGGCCGGTCTCGTCGGTGAGCACTCCGGTGACGGCGGACTGCTCGCGGACGTCGACACCGGTCTTCGCGGCGTGGCGGAGCAGGATCTCGTCGAACCGCATGCGCTCTACCTGGTAGGCGTGCGAGGTGGGTCCGGCGAACTCCGGCGAGATGGCGAAGTTGAAGTTCCACGGAGTCGGGCTGGTGCCCCACCGGAAGCTGCCGCCCGCCTTCTTCATGAATCCGGCGTTCTCGATCTCGTCCTCGACGCCGAGGAGCCGGCACACACCGTGGATCGTGGACGGCAGGAGGGACTCGCCGATCTGGTATCGCGGGAAGCTCTCCCGTTCGAGCTGAACCACACGATGTCCGCTCTTCGCGAGCAGTGTTGCGGTCGTGGAGCCGCCCGGGCCGCCGCCGACCACCACGACGTCGACCTGCTCGACAGTTCCCATCGAATCTCCTCATTCGTAGAGCTTTCAACCATTGACATTGGTTAGCCTAACCTTCAGGTTTGGCCCCTGTCCCGTCCTTGGATACGTCGCGGCCGCGAATTTCGTTCGAGAAATGCGCATAAATCGCCCGAAAGACCCCGTGCGCTACACAAATGTGTCGCACCTCACAACCCCTGCCTCACCTGCGGGAGACCCGGCATATCTCAACGGAATCCGACGAAGGAGGTGATTCGCTCGACATCCGGTTGTTACGTTCGAGTTGCATATGAGCCCAGTTACGGAGAGAAACACCCCGCCCCGGACAGCTCCACCGTCCGATGCCAGTGCACGCAAGGCCGTGATCTCCTGTCGCCGACCGACGATCGACGATGCGATCAGGATCTGGGAGATCGCCCGCGACTCACGCGTGCTCGATCTGAATTCCAGCTACGCCTACCTGTTGTGGTGCAGAGATTTTCACGACACCTGCGTCGTCGCGGAACTCTACGGCCAGGTGGTCGGATTCGTCACCGGATTCGTCCGACCCACGGAACCCGACACGTTGTTCGTGTGGCAGGTCGCGGTCGACGAGTCCGCACGGGGGCACGGAGTGGCCGCGTCCATGCTGGGAAACCTCATGGACCACCTTGCCCACCAGGGCATCTCACGACTCGAGACGACGATCAGCCCGGACAACGCCGCGTCGATCGCGCTGTTCACCGCACTGGCCCGCAACCGCTACACCACGATCACGAAACGAGAACTGTTCACTCCCAGCCATTTCCCCGATTCGCACGAAGCCGAAGAGCTGTACGTCATCGGGGACGAGAGCACTCAAGGAGCGCAACGATGACCCTCACGATCGGTACCGACACCGACATCTTCACCGAACGCGAATCCGAGGTCCGCAGCTACAGCCGATCCTGGCCCACCGTCTTCACCTCCGCCAAAGGATCCTGGCTCCGCACCGAAGA
>NZ_JBHUFB010000005.1:0-70070 GCF_042681175.1 Rhodococcus gannanensis | reverse complement strand
CCGGAGCAGGCATCCCCCTCGTCCACTCCACACCCATGCCGTTCGACAACTACTTCGACGGCGAAATGCCCGACTTCCACTGGTTCGAACGCGTCCTCGACGACTCCGGCAGCGGCCTCAACCGCCCCGCCGCCGTCATCGTCGAAACCGTCCAGGGCGAAGGCGGCGTCAACGTCGCCCGCCCCGAATGGCTCCGCGCCCTCGCCGACCTCTGCTCCTCCCGCGACATCCTCCTCATCGTCGACGACGTCCAAATGGGCTGCGGCCGCACCGGCCCCTTCTTCTCCTTCGAAATCGCCGGCATCACCCCCGACATCGTCACCCTCTCCAAATCCATCGGCGGCTACGGCCTCCCCATGGCCCTCACCCTCTTCAAACCCGAACTCGACGTCTGGACACCCGGCGAACACAACGGCACCTTCCGCGGCAACAACCCCGCCTTCGTCACCGCCACCGCCGCACTCGAGCAGTACTGGGCCGACGATCAGCTCCAGCTGTCGACGGCCGCGAAGGGCCGCCGGATCGGTGAGATCTTCGCGAACCTCGCCGACTCGTTCGACGGTGTGAGCACCCGTGGCCGCGGCATGGTCCAGGGCCTCGTCTTCGACGATCCGGGCAAGGCGGTGAAGGTGTGCGGACTCGCCTTCGACGAGGGCCTGCTCGCCGAGACGTCCGGCCCCTCCGACGAGGTCGTGAAACTGCTTCCCCCACTGACGATCACCCACGACGAGCTGAACCACGGCCTGAGCATCCTGGCCGAGGCGACCGCCAAAGTGTGTGCGTGAGAGGAGAATTGACATGATCGTTCGTACCACTGAGGACATCACCGACACCGACCGCGACGTCACCAGCGCCGACGGCAACTGGCGGTCCAAGCGCATCGTCCTGGCCGACGACCGCGTCGGGTTCTCCTTCCACGAGACCACCATCGCCCCCGGTTCGGTCAACGAATTCCACTACGCGAACCACGTCGAGGCGGTGTGGCTGATCGAGGGCGACGGAATCCTCACCGACCTGGAGACGGGCGAGGTGCACGAGCTGCGGCCGGGCACCATGTATCTGCTCGACGGGCACGAGCGGCACCGCGTCGAACCCGTCACCCAGATGCGCATGCTCTGCGTGTTCAACCCCCCGGTCACCGGACGCGAGGTGCACGACGAGAATGGGGTCTACCCGTTGATCGAGTTGCCTGCCTGACCAGGAGATCCTCATGACGCCCGTGCCCGTCGCCATCGGCCCTGTCGACTCTCCGCTGCTCGCGGAGGCCGTCACCCGAGGCGGCGGGCACGTCACGTCCCTGGATCAGGCGCACGCACTGGTGTGGGATGCCGGGACCGAGGGGTTCCCGGCGTCCCTGCCTGCCTCGGTGCACTGGGTCCAGTTGTTCTCCGCCGGTGTCGAGGAGTGGTTCGCCGCCGGCGTCATCGCGCGGCACCCCGATGTCGTCTGGACGTCCGCGGCGGGAGCATTCTCGGCCACCGTCACCGAGCACGCGCTGACGCTGCTCCTCGCCGGAGTGCGTTCGCTGCCCGACCAGATCACTGCGACCACCTGGCGTCAGCAGGAGTTCTTCGGGAGGGTCGGGACGCTGCGCGGGGCCTGCGTCGGCATCCTCGGCGCAGGCGGGATCGGCCGGGCACTGGTTCCCATGCTCACCGCCGTCGGAGCGACCGTGGTCGCGGTGAATCGTTCCGGCACACCGGTTCCCGGCGCCGAGGTCACGTTGCCGGCCTCCCGCGCCGACGAGATGTGGGACCGGATCGACCACGTGGTGATCGCGGCCCCCGCCACCGCCGACACCCGCCACCTCGTCGGCGCCCCCGAATTGGGTCGGCTCGGTCCGGCGTCCTGGGTTGTCAACGTGGCCCGCGGATCGCTGGTGGACACCGATGCACTCGTCGCCGCCCTGCGCGACGGAGCGATCGGCGGCGCGGGCCTGGACGTCACGGATCCCGAGCCACTGCCGGACGGCCACCCGCTGTGGTCACTGCCGAATGCGATCGTCACCCCACACTGCTCGAACCCACCTGCCGTCCGGCCGCCCGCGTTCGCCGACCACGTCGCGACGAACGTCGCGCGGTTCGCGGCCGGTGAACCGCTGATCGCGCGGATCGACCCGGCCGCCGGCTACTGATCCGACGACGCCCCGTCGGTGTCCAGCTGGTCACTGGTGCGCGTCGGCGGCGTCACCCGGATCACTCCGGCGTCGAGGTCGAGTTCTACGCGCGGGCGATGCATCTGTCCGCCGCCGTCCTGGCTGTCGTCGTTCTCCAGCTTCTTGCCCGGGAACATCTCTCCGATCACGCCCATGTCGTCGACGGTACCCGTGCCCGGTCGGGTCCGTCCGGTCGTCGGGGCCGATGCGCGGAAGTGCGCGCTAGCCTGGACTGCATGACCGCGGCGACCACACTTCCGACCACGACGGATCTGGTCGCGCTCGTCCGCGGTCGTAGGGTCGTCGCCCTCACCGGCGCGGGCATGTCCACCGATTCCGGCATCCCCGACTACCGCGGTCCCGACTCACCGCCACGCAACCCGATGACGTACCAGCAGTTCATGGGCGATGCAGCTTTCCGGCGGCACTACTGGGCTCGGAATCACCTGGGCTGGCGGCACATGGACGCCACCGAGCCGAACGCCGGCCACCGCGCCCTGGCTGCGCTCGAACGTGCCGGGACGGTGCGCGGGGTGCTCACCCAGAACGTCGACCTCTTGCACACGAAGGCGGGCAGCCGGTCGGTGATCGACCTGCACGGCAACTACATGCAGGTTCGCTGTATGGGCTGCGAGCATCGCACCTCCCGCATCGCACTCGGCGAGCGGCTCGACGCCGCCAACCCCGGATTCGCCGAATCCGTCACGGGGGCAACGGCAGTCGAGGTCGCGCCCGACGCCGACGCGGTCATCGAGGACACCGCACACTTCCGCGTGGTCGACTGCGAGCGATGCGGCGGCATCCTCAAACCGGACATCGTCTATTTCGGCGAGTCCGTCCCGCGCGAGCGCGTCGACGCGGCGTACGCGATGGTCGAGTCCGCCGACGTCCTGCTGGTGCTCGGCTCGTCCCTGACGGTGCAGTCGGGCCTGCGCTTCGTCCGTCACGCCGTCAAACGCGGCATGCCCGTCGCGATCGTCAACCGCGGCGCCACCCGCGGCGACGAGCACGCGACGCTGAAGCTGGAGGCCGGCTGCAGCGAAACCCTCGCCGCACTCACCACGTCGGCCTGACTCCCGACCCCCGCGCCCCACCCCACCCACCGCCGGCTGAACGGCCCGTTCAGCTCATCCAACGAGATGAACGCCACTTTCAGCCACGCGCGGCAGCTCACCCACCGCCGGCTGAACGGCCCGTTCAGCTCATCCAACGAGATGAACGCCACCTTCAGCCCGAAGGCTGCGGAGGTCGAGAGGTGGGTGAGGGTCGGGTCAGAGGGGGGTGAGGTCGTCGGCGTGGACGACCGGGCGCTGCATGTCCGACGGCAGCTCCGTCGTGGACCGGCCGAGCATCTCGTCGAGTTCCGCCGCATCGTACGCGACGACGCCGCGCGCGACCGGGACTCCGTCAGGTCCGGTCAGGGACACGACGTCGCCGCCGTGGAACCGGCCGCTGGCCGCCGTGATGCCCGCGGGCAGCAGCGAACGCCGCTTGTCGACGACGGCACGGACCGCGCCGCTGTCGAGGTGCAGTTCGCCCTGGGTGTCGGCGGCGTGCCGGACCCAGAACTTGCGCGCCGACAGTCGCGTCGGACGCGCCGCGAACGCCGTTCCGACATCGGCGCGCGACAACGCCCGGGCGGCGTCGCTCGCCGCCGCCAGCAGCACCGGAACCCCTGAGTCGGCAGCCAGGCGCGCCGCGGACAGCTTCGACGCCATGCCGCCGGTGCCGAGCGCTCCCCCGGACCCGGCAACCACACCGTCGAGATCCTCGGGGCTCGTCACCTCCGGGATCAGGGTCGCGGCGCCCTTGCGGGGATCGCCGTCGTACAGGCCGTCGACGTCGGACAGCAGGATCAGGGCATCCGCACTGACCAGGTGCGCGACCATCGCCGCGAGCCGGTCGTTGTCACCGAACCGCAGTTCCGCCGTGGCGACGGTGTCGTTCTCGTTGACGACGGCGACGGCGTGCAGGGCGCGCAGCCGGTCGAGGGTGCGCTGCGCGTTGCGGTACTGGGTGCGGCGGGCGATGTCGTCGGCGGTGAGCAGCACCTGTCCGACTGTGCGGCCGTACCGGTGGAACGACGTACCCCACGCGTGAGCGAGTGCGAGCTGCCCGACGCTGGCCGCCGCCTGCTTGGTCGCGAGGTCCCGGGGCCGCTTCGACAGCCCGAGGGGCGCGATCCCCGCACCGACGGCGCCGGACGACACCACCACGACGTCGGTTCCCGCCCGCATCCGCGCCTCGATCGCGTCCGCGAGCGCATCGAGCTTCCCGCGGTCCAGACCGGAGTGGAGGCTGGTCAGGGCCGAGGACCCGATCTTGACGACGATGCTGCGGGCGGTCGCGATTTCGGTGCGGGTGGCAGAGGCCGTCACTGGTTCTCGGGGTCTTCGGATTCGAGACCACGCCGCACGCGGTGTGCATGCTTGCGCTCGGCGGCGCCGATGCGCTCGACCTGGTCGAGTCGGGCGTCGGTGCCGCGACCGGTACGGGTCAGATCGACGCCGGCGGGGGTCTGCGGTTCCCACTCGAAGCTGACGTCGCCGATGGTCACGGAGCAGCCCGGTTCGGCGCCCATCTTGACCAACTGGTCCTCGACGCCCAGGCGTGCGAGCCGGTCGGCCAGGTAGCCGACGGCTTCGTCGTTGTCGAACGCGGTCTGACGGATCCAGCGTTCCGGCCGGGTGCCGCGCACGATGAACCCACCCGGAGTCTCGGGATCGGCGATGATGCTGAAGCCGGTCTCGTCGACGGCGATGGGCCGGATGACCTGACGCTTGGGTGCGGCGGGAGGATGGGCGATCCGGTACTCCTCGACCATCTTCGCGAGCGCGAAGGTCAAGGGCCGCAGGCCTTCCCGGCTCACCGCGGAGATCGTGAACACGGGCCAGCCACGCGACTCGAACTCGGGCGTCACCATCTCGGCGAGGTCCGCGGCGTCCGGCACGTCGGCCTTGTTGAGGATCACGATGCGCGGCCGGTCGGCGAGGTCGCCGAGGCTCGCGTCGCCGGACAGCGCCGGCTTGTACGCCGCGAGTTCGGCTTCGAGCGCGTCGACGTCGGAGACGGGGTCACGGTCGGTTTCGAGTGTCGCGCAGTCGACGACGTGGGCCAGCACCGCGCAGCGCTCGAGGTGGCGCAGGAAGTCGAGACCGAGTCCGCGGCCGTCGCTGGCGCCGGGGATCAGGCCGGGCACGTCGGCGACCGTGAACGTGGTGTCACCGCTGGAGACGACACCGAGGTTCGGCTGCAGGGTGGTGAACGGGTAGTCGGCGATCTTCGGCTTGGCCGCGGACAGCACGGACACCAGCGACGACTTGCCCGCCGACGGGAACCCGACGAGCCCGACGTCGGCGACGGACTTCAGTTCGAGGACGAGGTCCCGTTCGACGCCTTCCTCACCGAGGAGCGCGAATCCGGGGGCCTTGCGTGCCTTCGACGACAGCGCGGCGTTGCCGAGACCGCCTCGGCCGCCCTGCGCGGCGACGAACTTCGTTCCGGTGCCGATCATGTCGGCGAGGATCTGGCCGTTCTTGTCGAGGACGACGGTCCCGTCCGGAACCTTCAGGACCAGATCGGAGCCGTTGGCGCCCTCGCGGTTGCCGCCCTCACCCTGCCGGCCGTTGGTGGCCTTGGCACGGGGATGGAAGTGGAAGTCGAGCAGCGTGTGCACGTTGGAGTCGACGACGAGGACGACGTCACCGCCGCGACCGCCGTTGCCGCCGTCCGGTCCACCGAGTGGCTTGAACTTCTCGCGATGCACGGAGGCGCAGCCGTTGCCGCCCTTGCCTGCGCTGACGTGCAGCACCACACGATCGATGAACCGGGACATGACTGCCGGATTCCTTCCTGTCAGCCGGGGAAAAGCAAGAGGGGCGAGCCGGGTGTGTGACCCTGGCCCGCCCCTCCTGGAAGCGCGTTGCGCAGCAGTAGACTCAGGCCTCTGCCGCAGCCGGAACGATGTTCACGGTCTTGCGTCCACGCTTGGTGCCGAATTCGACAGCACCGGCAGCGAGGGCGAACAGCGTGTCGTCGCCGCCACGGCCGACGTTGACGCCGGGGTGGAAGTGCGTGCCGCGCTGACGGACCAGGATCTCGCCTGCGCTGACGGCCTGACCGCCGAAGCGCTTGACGCCGAGTCGCTGGGCATTCGAATCGCGACCGTTGCGCGAGCTGGATGCACCCTTCTTATGTGCCATGACGGACCCTCCTCAGGGTTTGTGAAGCTCGGTTCTACGAAGTGTTCTCGAAGAGATCGAGTTACTTGATGCCGGTGACCTTGAGGACCGTCAGCTTCTGACGGTGGCCCTGCCGCTTGTGGTAGCCGGTCTTGTTCTTGAACTTGTGGATGCGGATCTTCGGGCCCTTGGTGTGCTCGACGACCTCACCGGTGACCTGGACCTTCGCCAGCTTGTCGGCGTCGGTGGTCAGCTCGGATCCGTCGACGACGAGGACCGGGGTCAGCGAGACAGCAGCGCCGGGCTCACCCTCGATCTTCTCGACCTTGACAAGGTCACCAACAGCGACCTTGTACTGCTTTCCGCCGGTCTTGACGATCGCGTACGTTGCCATCGGACGGCTACCCCTTGCTACTTCGAACGTGCTCGCGCGGATGTCGCGCGACTGGTCTTGTGTACTTTGCTTCCTCGGCCCCTCCGGCGCCCTCGCGGGCGCAGCAGAGCTTTGTCGCCGAGTAGCGACCGGTCAAGATTACGGGATTGCAATTGGCAGGGTCAAACCGCCCCGGCCATCTCACACTCCGTCGCCTCGACCGGTCACCCGGTCATGCCTCGATCGGAGGCCCTGCGGGCCGCCCTGCCGCACGCCTGCGCGGTCGGCGTTTCGGTGCCACGGGCTCCGCCGCGACGGGTGCTGCGGCGCCGTCACCGGCTGCCACGAGCGGTTCCGGCACAGGCACGACCTCGGGTTCGGCAGCGGCGACGTCCTGCTTCGCGATCACCACGACCGTCCCCTCCTCCGGACCCTCCGGATGCTCGGGTGCCGAGGTCGCCCGCGACGCCCGACGGGAACGACGACGTCCTCGGGCCGGCGCTGCGGCCTCCGGCTCGGCCTCGGCAGCCGCAACCTCGACCGCAGGGGTCTCGGCGTCGCCTGCTTCGGTCTCGTCCCGACCGACGCTCTCGGTGATGACCTCCGGCTCGGACACCGGTGCGGTCTCGGCCGGCTCCGCGACCTCACTCGCCGCCGGGGACTCGACCCGATCCGTCTTGTCGGCAGCCGCCGTCGAGGGTGCCTCGGTCTCCGCAGACGCGACCTCGACGGTCGCGTCCGTGCTCTCCGAGACCGACACGTCGGTGCTCTCGGCGGGTCCATCGGCGCCCTGCGTCGCCGACCCCTCGGCCGACTCCTCGTGCAGGTGCGCGGCCATCGCCAGCGCGACGGGATGCGCGCGCTTCGCACTCGCATCGGCCTCGCCGTGACCGTTCTTCTCCGGCGCCGACTGCTGCTGCTCGCCCGAACCCGACTTGTCGCGACCGCCGCGCTTGCGCCTGCTGCCGCCCGACTCGCTCTTGCCCTGCGCCCGCGAGCCACCGTCGTCGCCGCCGCGGACCTCGACCGGGTCCGCGTGCACGACGATGCCGCGGCCGTGGCAGTGCTCGCACGTGGTCGAGAACGCCTCGACCAGGCCGGTGCCCAGCTTCTTGCGGGTCATCTGGACCAGGCCCAGCGAGGTGACCTCGGAGACCTGGTGCCGCGTGCGGTCCCGCCCGAGCGCCTCGGTGAGACGACGCAGGACCAGGTCCCGGTTCGACTCGAGCACCATGTCGATGAAGTCGACGACGATCATGCCGCCGATGTCCCGGAGCCTCATCTGGCGGACGATCTCCTCCGCGGCCTCGAGGTTGTTGCGGGTGACCGTCTCCTCGAGGTTGCCGCCCGCACCGGTGAACTTGCCGGTGTTGACGTCGACGACCGTCATGGCCTCGGTCCGGTCGATGACGAGGGTGCCGCCGGACGGCAGCCAGACCTTGCGGTCGAGGGCCTTGGACAGCTGCTCGTCGATCCGGCGGACGGTGAACACGTCGGGTCCACCGGCCTGCGGCTCGTAGCGCTCGACGCGCGGCAGCAGATCGGGGGCCACCGTCCGGATGTAGTTCTCGACCGTCGACCAGGACTTCTCACCCTCGATCACGATCTTGGAGAAGTCCTCGTTGAACAGGTCACGGACGACCTTGACGAGCATGTCCGGCTCTTCGTACAGAGCCTTCGGGTTGCCGGACTTGCCCTTGTCCGCCGCCGCCGCGTGCTCTTCGATCTCCGCCCACTGCGACTGCAACCGCTGCACGTCACGCGACAGTTCCTCTTCGCTGACACCCTCGGCCGCCGTGCGGATGATGACACCGGCCTCCGGAGGCACGACCTCCCGCAGGATCTCCTTGAGGCGCTTGCGCTCGGTGTCGGGCAGCTTGCGGCTGATACCCGTGGACGTACCCCCCGGCACGTAGACCAGGAACCGGCCGGCCAGGGAGATCTGCGTGGTCAGGCGGGCACCCTTGTGCCCGACCGGGTCCTTGGACACCTGCACGAGGACCTGGTCGCCCGGCTTGAGGGCCTGCTCGATCTTGCGACTGTTGCCGCCGAGCCCGGCGGCCTCCCAGTTGACCTCACCTGCGTAGAGGACGCCGTTGCGCCCGCGGCCGATGTCGATGAACGCGGCCTCCATCGACGGGAGCACGTTCTGCACCCGGCCGAGGTAGACATTGCCGACCATCGACGCGGACGCCGAGGTGGTGACGAAGTGCTCGACGAGGATGTCGTCCTCGAGGACGGCGACCTGGGTGAGTCCGTCGGGGTGCGCCTGACCGCTCTTCTCACGGACGACCATGACCCGGTCGACCGATTCGCGGCGGGCGAGGAACTCAGACTCCGTGAGGATCGGCGGACGACGACGTCCCGCGTCACGGCCGTCGCGGCGTCGCTGCCGCTTGGCCTCGAGTCGCGTGGAACCGCTGATGCCCTGCACCTCGTCCTTGGCGGCGCGCGCCTTGGTCCGGGGTTCGCGCTCGTGCACGACGGTGGTGACGCCGTCGTCCTCGGCGCTGTCGGTGGCGTCGCTGCCCTTGCGGCGGCGGCGACGACGACGGCGACGGCTGGTGCCGCCCTCCGAGTCGTCGGTGTCCTCGGAATCCTTCGCCTCAGCACCCTCGGCCTCGGCTTCCGCGGCCGTCGTGTCGGCGGCGGCGGCGTCGTCCTTGGTTTCGGCGTCCTTGGACTCGGTGTCCGACTCCGGCTCGGTCGACCTCTCGGCCGTCTGCTCGGAGCCGTCGCCGGTATCACCCGCGGCCTCGGACTCGCCGCGTCCACGACCGCGGCCACGACGGCCACGGCGACGACGGCGGCCCTGGCCCTCCGACTCGTCGTCGTGCTCGGCCTGCTCACCCTTCGGCGCGGCCTCCTCGGCGACGGTCGCGGTGGTCTGTTCCTGGTCGGGACGCTCCTCCTCCGCGGCGGGCGTGGCGGCGGTGGTGACCTCGATCGGGGTGTCCTCGTCGGGTGCGGCGGCCTCACGCCGGGCACGCCTGCGCCGCGGCGGCGCCTCGGCGGCCTCGGGCTGCAGGAACAGCGGCGCCTGGAAGACGGGCACCTCGGTGGGTGCGGCCGGAGCCTCCTGCGTCGAGGTGTCGGTGAAGAGCCCGCTCTGCGCGGGGATCTGTGCCTCGGCGATCAGATCGGGCGACGCCTGCACTGCGGTCGTCTCGTCGGCGGGCGCCGGAGCCGGCTCGGTGGCCGACGTCTCGCCTGTCGGCGCGTTCTCGGTCGGCGCGTGCAGGGCGGTGTGCACCCGCTCGGCGAGTGCGCGGTCGATGCTGGACTGTGCGCTGCGCAGCTCGACACCGAAGTCGGCGACCTGCGCGAGAACCTGCTTGCTGGTCAGCCCCAGGATCTTGGCGAGCGCATGGACTCGCATCTTCTCCGGGAACACCGGAGTCGCGGGCTGTGAAGTTTCGTGCGGCGCTTTATCGGCCACGTAAGTCTCCTCGGGCCCCCGGGCGCGTCCACCTGTCGGAGTGCGCGGCCACTCGAGGGCACTGTCTGTGTGCTCACACCGGGGTGTGAGTCCGTCTGGTCTCGCCCCGTACCGATGTCGGTGATCGCGGGGGTCACGTCCATCTCGTATGGGGCCTGGCAGGCTGAACCCCGCGTCCCGTGCGCCTGATCATCCAGCGTGCCGCCGGGGAGGGATTTCCTCCGCCTGGTAGCAGCGATGCGAGCATCGAGCCGTGGTGTCATCCGGTCTGCCGTACGCGATCGTCGGTGCCGCCCGAACTGTTCCGGCGGGCAGGGACGAGTCGTGCACGGGTCAACCAGTGTCAGTATCCCACACGCGCCGGGCACACCGCGCCAACGGCGCACCGCACCCCCGCCGGGCCCGATTCGGGCGGCGAAGGGTGCGGTGCGATGGGACGGACGGGTGACGATTCAGGACTGTGCGAGGTTCGGGAACCAGAGCGCGATCTCGCGCGCGGCCGACTCCGCGGAGTCGGATCCGTGCACCAGGTTCTGCTGGCCGTCGAGGGCGAGGTCGCCGCGGATCGTACCTGGGACGGCCTTCTCGACCGGGTCGGTGCCGCCCGCGATCTGCCGGAACGCGGCGATCGCTCGCGGTCCCTCGACCACAGCGGCCACGAGCGGGCCCGAAGTGATGAATTCCAGCAGAGCTGGATAGAAGGGGCGCTCGGCGTGCTCTGCGTAGTGCTCACCCGCAACGTCCGCACCGGCGATCCGCATCTCCAGTGCGGCGACGGTCAGACCCTTGCGCTCGACTCGCGCGAGAATGTCTCCGATGAGGTTGCGGGCAACGCCGTCGGGCTTGATCAGTACCAGGGTGCGCTCAGTCACGGGCGGACAGCCTATCGGGTGCGCCGCACCGCCCCTGCAGACGGGTCAGTCACGCTGGCCGCGCAGCAGTCCCCGCTCGATCCGCGCCTCGATGTCCTTTCGCAGGTACAGCAGGTAGGCCCACACGGCTGCGAACACCAGACCCATCACTCCGATCGCCGGATGGATGACCCATCCCGCGATCATCGCCACCTGGAGTCCGAGGTTCAGCCCCATCGCCCAGGACCTGGACTGGACGCCGCACGCGAGGATCATCAGCACCCCGAGCGCGGTCAGGTACACGATCTCCCACGTGTCGATCCCCGTCCCCAGCTTCGCGACGGCCGGGATCCCGAGGAACACGACGATCGCCTCGAGGATGAGGGTGCCCGAGCAGACGCCGCGGAACCCCTTCCAGGGGTCGACGGCAGGCGGCTTGAACTGGGCGGGCCGGTCGGGGGTGCTCACGCGGGGTCCTTTCCGAACAGGGTGCGGGCCTCGCCCGCGGTGACGACGGATCCCGTGACCACGACACCGGCGCCGGAGATCGCTTCGCCGGGCTCGCCGACCTCCTCCGCCAGCGCGATCGCGGTCTCGATCGCGTCGGGCAGGGTCTGGGCGACCACGACCCGTTCGTCGCCGAACCGGGCGACGGCGATGTCGGCGAGCTGCTCGACGTCCATCGCGCGCGGTGATCCGTTGGTGGTCACGACGATCTCGTCGAAGACGGTCTCGAGTGCGGCGAGGATGCCGTCGGCGTCCTTGTCCCCGAGCACGGCGACGACGCCGACGAGCTTGCGGAAGTCGAACTCGTCGGCCAGTGCGGTCGCGAGGGCCCGGGCTCCGTCGGGGTTGTGCGCCGCGTCCAGGAACACGGTCGGGGCGCTGCGGACCCGTTCGAGCCGGCCCGGGTTGGTCAGCGACGCGAAGGCGGCGCGGATCGCGTCGACGTCGAGCTGCTTCTCGGGTCCGGCTCCGAAGAACGCCTCGACCGCGGCGAGCGCGAGCGAGGCGTTGCGCGCCTGGTGCTCACCGTGCAGCGGCAGGAAGATGTCGGTGTAGACGCCACCGAGGCCCTGCAGTTCGAGCTGTTGGCCGCCGATGGCGATCTGCCGCGCCAGGACGCTGAACTCGGAGCCCTCCCGTGCGACGGCGGCGTCCGCGTCGACGGCCCGACGCAGCAGCACGTCCATCACCTCGGGTTCCTGCTGCGCGATGATCGCGACGGTGTCCCGCGGGACGATCGCCTCGGGCGCCTTCTTGATGATCCCGGCCTTCTCCGCGGCGATCGCCGCGAGGTCGGTGCCCAGGTACTCGGCGTGGTCGAGGCTGATCGGGGTGATGACCGCGACCTGGCCGTCAACGACATTCGTTGCGTCCCAACGTCCCCCGAGTCCCACCTCGATCACTCCGACGTCGACGGGCGCCTCGGCGAACGCAGCGAACGACATCGCGGTGAGCACCTCGAACTTGCTCATCGCGGGACCACCCGCGGCCTGCGACCGGTCGTCGACCATCTCGATGTACGGCGCGAGCTCGTTGTACGTGTCGACGTAGGTACGCGGCGAGATCGGAGTGCCGTCGATGCTGATCCGCTCCGTCGCGAGCTGCAGGTGCGGGCTGGTCGTCCGGCCCACGCGACGGTGCAGCGCACCGAGCAGCGCGTCGATCATCCGGGTCACCGAGGTCTTGCCGTTGGTGCCCGCGACGTGGATCGCCGGGTACGCCCGCTGGGGCGAGCCCAGCAGGTCCATCAGCGCCGCGATCCGGGTGAGCGACGGCTCGATCTTCGTCTCGGGCCAGCGCTTGTCGAGTTCGGCCTCGACGAGCGCCAGTTCCGCGAGATCGACCGGGGACGGAACCCCTGGCCGGGCGGAGTCCTCCTCGCTCACGCCTGCCCCAGCTCCGCCAGCCGTGCCGTGATACGCGCGATCTCCTCCTGCGCGACCTGCTGACGACCGCGGATCTTGTCGACGACGGCGTCAGGTGCCTTCGCGAGGAACGCCTCGTTGCCCAGCTTGCCAGTGGTGCCGGCCAGCTCCTTCTCCGCGACGGCGAGGTCCTTCTCCAGGCGCTTGCGCTCGGCGGCCACGTCGACGGTTCCCGAGGTGTCGAGCTCGACGGTCACCGTGGCAAGCGTCAGGCGCACCTCGATGGACGCGGTGGCCCGGAAGTCGTCGCCCGGCGCCGTCAGGCGGGCCAGCGAGGACACGGCCTCGACCTGCGCGGTGAGGTCGGCGGTCTCGATCTCGGAGAGACGGGCCGCGACCTTCTGCGACGGCTTCAGGCCCTGGTCGCTGCGGAAGCGGCGGATCTCGGTGACCAGCTTCTGCAGGTCGGCGACGCGGCGCGCGGAGTCGGCGTCCGTCGGGACGTCCGTCGCCTGCGGCCAGGACGCGACGACCACGGACTCACCGCCGGTGAGCACCTTCCACAGGGTCTCGGTGACGAACGGGATCACCGGGTGCAGCAGGCGAAGCAGTGCGTCGAGGACGGTGCCGAGCACGGCCTTGGTGCCCTCGGCGTGGACGCTGCCCTCGGCGAGCTGCGGCTTCGCGAGTTCGAGGTACCAGTCGCAGACCTCGTCCCACGCGAAGTGGTACAGCGCCTCGCAGGCCTTGGAGAACTCGAACCGCTCGAACGCCTCGTCGACCTCGGCGCGGACCTGCTCCAGACGGTCGAGGATCCACCGGTCGGCGTCGGTCAAGGACGCCCGGTCGGGCAGGTCCGCGACGACGGCGCCGTTCATCAGCGCGAACTTGGTCGCGTTGAACAGCTTGTTCGCGAAGTTGCGGGACGACTGCGCATGGTCCTCGCCGACGGCGAGGTCGCTGCCCGGGTTGGCACCACGCGCGAGGGTGAAGCGCAGCGCGTCGGCGCCGAAGCGGTCCACCCAGTCGAGTGGGTCGATGCCGTTGCCGCGCGACTTCGACATCTTCTTGCCGAACTGGTCGCGCACCAGTCCGTGCAGGAACAGGTCCTTGAAGGGAACCTTGGCGTCGCTCACCGCGTCGTCGCCGGCCACGTAGGTGCCGAACATCATCATCCGGGCGACCCAGAAGAACAGGATGTCGTAGCCGGTGACGAGAACGCTTGTGGGATAGAACTTCTCGAGCTCGGGAGTCTTCTCGGGCCAGCCCATCGTGGAGAAGGGCCACAGACCCGACGAGAACCAGGTGTCGAGGACGTCGGGGTCCTGCTCCCAGCCCTCGGGTGCGGTCTCGTCGGGGCCGAAGCACTGGACCTCGCCGTTCGGGCCGTACCAGATCGGGATCCGGTGGCCCCACCACAGCTGACGGGAGATGCACCAGTCGTGCATGTGGTCGACCCACGCGAACCAGCGGGGTTCCTGGCTGGCCGGGTGGATGGTGGTCTCGCCGCCGCGGACCGCGTCACCGGCGGCCTTCGCCAGCCCGTCGACCTTCACCCACCACTGCATCGACAGCCGCGGCTCGATGGTCTCGCCGGACCGCTCGGAGTGGCCGACGCTGTGCAGGTACGGGCGCTTCTCGGCGACGACGCGGCCCTGCTCGGCGAGGGCCTCACGCACCTTGACGCGGGCCTCGAAGCGGTCCATGCCGTCGAACTGCGTTCCGGTGTCGGCGATCTTGCCGGTCTTGTCCATGATCGTGGGCATCGGCAGGTTGTGCCGCAGACCCATCTCGAAGTCGTTGGGGTCGTGTGCAGGCGTGATCTTCACGGCGCCGGTGCCGAACTCGGGGTCGACGTAGTCGTCGGCGATGATCGGGATCGCGCGGCCCGTGAACGGGTGCTCGAGGGTGGTGCCGACGAGGTGCTTGTAGCGCTCGTCCTCGGGGTGGACGGCGACGGCGGTGTCACCGAGCATCGTCTCGACGCGGGTGGTCGCGACGATGACGTGCGGCTCGTCGTCGCTCAGGGAGCCGTAGCGCAGCGAGACCAGCTCGCCCTCGACCTCCTCGAACTTCACCTCGATGTCCGAGATCGCGGTCTGCAGCACGGGCGACCAGTTCACGAGACGCTCGGCGCGGTAGATCAGGCCGTCGTCGTACATCCGCTTGAAGATGGTCTGGACGGCCCGGGAGAGGCCCTCGTCCATGGTGAAGCGGTCGCGGGACCAGTCGACGCCGTCGCCGATGCGTCGCATCTGGCCCTGGATCATGCCGCCGGACTCGCGCTTCCAGTCCCAGACCTTCTCGATGAAGGCTTCGCGGCCGAGGTCCGCCTTGGTGACGCCGTCGGCGGCGAGCTGCTTCTCGACGATGGTCTGGGTGGCGATGCCCGCGTGGTCCATGCCGGGCAGCCACAGCACCTCGAAGCCCTGCATCCGCTTGCGGCGGGTCAGCGCGTCCATGAGGGTGTGGTCGAGGGCATGGCCCATGTGCAGGCTGCCGGTGACGTTCGGCGGCGGCAGCACGATGGAGTAGCCGGGCTTGTCGCTGGTCGCGTCGGCCTCGAAGTACCCGGCCGCTACCCAGCCCTCGTACAGCTGCTCCTCGACGGCGCTGGGGTCCCAGCTCTTCGGGAGGGCATCGGCGGGGTTACTGGATTCTTGCGGCGCGGCACTGGTCACCCGGTCAATTCTAGAGAACGAACCTCACTGTGCTTCGCGCCACATGGCCCACAGCGTCGGGCCTCCACCCGGAACGGTGATCTCCCCGGTGACCTCGAAGCCGAACCGCTGGTAGTAGGGGATGTTCGACTCCTTGCTCGACTCCAGATAGGCGGGCGCGTGTTCGGCGTCCACGCGGTCGAGCCGCGACCGCATCAGCGCCTGCCCGTGGCCTGCACCACGGGCGGTCGGGTCGGTCCCGATCGTGTTCAGGTACCAGTGCGGCTCCTCCGGGTGCGACGCCTCCATCGTCTCCCCCACGGTGCGGGCCACGTCGATCCGGCGCCCGAAGGAGCGCAGGAGCGCAGGCACCATCCGCAACTGGGTCCAGCGCGACTGCTTCCACCGGTCCGGCGGATCCCACAGCGCCGCGCCGACGGCACCCGCCCCGCCGTCGGCGGCGAGCTCGACGCCGCCGAGGGCGAGATGGTGATATCGGGTGAACGCACCGAACGCGCGGGGCAGGCCCCGCCTGCGCTCCTCCGGATCGGGCCACATCCAGATCGAGACCGGGTCGTCCTGGAAGGCCCGGGCGAGCACCTCCGCGACCGCGGGGACGTCGGACCGGGTGGCGGAGCGCACGATGGCCATGCGGCGACGGTACTGCGGCGGGATCGGGTCCGCCCGGCGGCGGGGATCACCTAGGTTTGCGCCATGACGACGGCGTGGCTGTTCCTGGCGGTGGCGATCTGCGCGGAGGTGCTCGGCACGAGCCTCCTACCGCGCACCGACGGGTTCCGCAGGCCGGTGCCGACGATCGCGGTGTTGGCGTTGTACGGGACGGCGCTGTACCTGCTCTCGCAGGCGCTGCGCCACCTGGACGTCGGCGTCGCGTACGCCGTCTGGGCGGGCGTCGGAACCGCGTTGATCGCCGCGATCGGGATGCTGGTGCTGAAGGAGCCGCGCACCGCGTCCCGGATCGCCGGGATCGCCCTGGTGGTCGCGGGTGTGGTCGTGCTCAACATGGGCGGCGCGGCATGAGCGCGACCGTCCGGGCGTGGACGTTTCTGATCGCGGCGATCGCGTCCGAGATCACGGCGACCGTGTTGCTCGGCAGCACAGAGCAGTTCACCCGGCTGCTGCCGTCCGTGGTCGTGCGTCGGCTACATCCTGTCGTTCGCCTTCCTCGCGCAGGCGCTGCGGACGCTGCCGATCAGCCTCGCCTACGCGATGTGGTCGGGCATCGGGACCGCGACGGTCGCGCTGATCGGTGTCCTCGCACTCGGTGAGGAACTGTCGGTGGCGAAGGTCGGCGGCATCGCGCTGATCGTCGCCGGTGTGGTGGTCCTCAACCTCGGCGGCGCGCACGGCGCCGCCGAGGAGCAGTCAGCTGAGCCCGTGCTTGCGGGAGACGATCTTCTCGACGAGTCCGCGCGGCGCGATCCGACGTAGCGCGAACACGAGCGGCGCGTTGCTGCCGACTGCGTACAGCACCTTCGGCTTGTCGGCGTCGATCGCCTTGAGCACAGTCTGTGCGACGGTGTCAGCGGTGATGCCGCCGCGCTCGTTGGCGTCGAGGTGCTCGATCATCGTGTTGTAGTCGGCTGTGTAGGGCGAGCCGTCCTGCAGGTAGTGGGTGCGCCGCTCGCCGATGCCCGTGGCGATCGATCCGGGTTCGACGGTGGTGACGCCGATTCCGAAGGGCGACACCTCGCGCCGTGCGGCGGTCGCGAAACCGCGGATCGCGGCCTTGGCGGCGACGTACGAGGACCGGTGTGCGAGAGGGAAACTCGCGAGCATCGACCCGATCATCACCACCCGGCCGTAGCGGCGGGCACGCATGCCCGGCAGCAGCAGTTGGGTGAGCCGGACCGCGCCGAACACGTTGGTGCGGAACAGGCGGTCGATCGCGTCCATCGGCAGTTCCTCGAGCGGACCGCTCTGGCTCTCCCCCGCGTTGTTCACCAGGACGTCGACGTCTCCGGCGGCCTTCGCGCACGCGACGATGCTCGCGTCGTCGGTGAGATCGAGGGCCAGGTACTCGACGCCGGGGATCGGCCGGGCCACGGCATCGGGGTTGCGGCTGGTGCCGTACACCTTCCAGCCTCGAGCGACGAGCGCCCGCGCCACCGCCTCACCGATGCCCGACGACGCCCCCGTCACGAGAGCCGTCCGTGTAGCGACCATCTGCTTCCGCCCTTCGTCTCGTGCCGGAGTCGGCACCGGTGCCGCCGAACCTAATGCACGACACGGTCCGTTCGGGCGCGCCCCCGAGCGCGGGCGTGCGACTGTGGACTCATGACCCGGTGGATCGAGGTGCTCGTTGCGATGGCCGAAGGCCCGAGCGAGCCTGTGCACGGCACCGTTCGGACAGTGGATGCCGACAGCAAGCCGGAGCGCGTCAACTTCGCGTACGCGGGCGAACCTCCGATGTTCGTCGGTCTGGGCGCCGATGACGTCCGTGTGTGGCGGGACGGTTCCCGCACGCGTATCGAGACCACTGCCGGCGAGCCGTTGTTCATCACCGACGGCACCACGGCCTGGCGGTTCGAACCGGACGAGGAACTTCCGCTTCGAGCGGATGCCCGTCGGGTCCACTATCTCGGCGCCGGCCGTGAGCTCGCGATCACGCGGCCGGCGTCGGACTGGATCGGTGACGACTTCACCCACCCCACCGGCCCGGTCGTCGACTCCGAGTTCCTCGGCCGCCCCTGCTGGGAAGTCGAACTCGCCCCGCCGCCACGCAAACCCGCCCCCATCCAGATCGTCGTCGACAAAGCGTCCGGCGCCGTGTTGCAGCAGCGCAACGACGCTGCGGGGTGGTCCGTCTCCTACGTCGATCTAGCTCTCGGTACGCCCTCCGGCCCGGAACTGTTCACCTGGAACGGACCGGTCAGAACCAATGCGGAAGCGCAGCGGGCCATGCGCGCACGGCAGGACGCCGATCGCGAGTCACGGCTTCGATGGTTCGCCGACCACGTCACAGCGTCACCGCTCGGGATCACCGTCGCCGTCCCGATCGACGTGAGCTGGGTCCACACCCACTCCGATGACGGCTCGTTCACCGCAAACCTCGGTAACGGAAGCATCTCCGGCATGCTCGCCCGCAGACCACGTAACGACACAGCCTGGGATCTGAACTGGAGTGGCCAGGTGCGCATGTGGTCGACAACGGACTTCGACTGGGCGGTGATGCTCTACGACCTCGGGATCGACGACGATTCGCTCGTCCAGTTGCAGGCGGCGCTGCATCCGCGAGAGCCTGTGCGACGGTAGCGCCGCGCGGTCAGCTGCTCGGGATCGGCGGATGCCCCTCCGACGCCTGGACGACGACGAATCCCGTTCCGGTCAGCCCCAACTGGTAGGCCTCCCCCGACCCGCGTCCGACGACGGCGCCGAGCTTCGCGGTCTTGCGGATCGTCGACTGCAGTCCGCTCGACCACATCACCGCGCTCTGCATGTCGACGAAGGTGGGCACGTCCACGTTCAGCACCACGGGGGTGCCGTAGGTCGTGATCGCGAGGACACCGTGTCCGCTGAACGTCGTGTTGAACAGGCCGCCGCTGAGCATCGACGCGCCCTCGACCCGCTTGATGTCCCATTCCAGGGAGCTCTCGAACGCCAGCACGTTCGAGCCGTTGACGGTGACCGACTCACCTTCGAGTTCGAACAGGAAGATCTCGTCGGCATCCGCGGCGAGGAACACGTCGCCGCTGCCGGACACCTGCATCAGCGGCATGCCCTCGCCGGTCAGCGCCTTCTTGAAGAACTTCCCGATGCCGCCGCTGCCCTTGTAGGCGAAGTCGACGTCGCCCTGGTAGGCGACCATCGATCCCTGGCGGGCCAGGAAGTGCCCGCCGGTGCCACGGAGGTCGACCTTGAGCATCCGTGGGTTCTGCAGCAGGAACTTGCCCGGTGTTCCGCTTCGTTCGGCATTGGTGAACAGGTCGCTGCGCACGGGTGTCCTTCCGTCGGTGCCCGTCAGGCGCCGAGCAGCGGCGCGATGCGGGGCGGGATGTTCTCCAGAGCGTAGGGCAGCGACAGCACCGTGCTCCACGTCATCGCCTCGGCCGCCTCGTCCTCGAGGATGATCACGCGACCCTCCTTGACGGCCGGGAGTTCGGCGTAGACGGGCGTGTTCGCCAGTTCGGCGCGCAGCTTGTCGCCGAAGCCGCCGCCCGCGTACCAGACGAGCAGGTCCGCCTCGGCGAGGGTGAGCTGCTCGGTGCTGATCGGCGCGAAGTTGGTGCCGGTGATCTGCTGGGTGACAGGCGGATTGACGAAACCGAGTTCGGTGAAGAAACGCACCTTCGGGTCCTCGGGTCCGTAGACGCCGAACTCGCCGGGCGCCTTGAGCGCACCGACGATCACGGTCTTCCCGGCGAACTCGGGGTGCGCCGCGGCCACGTCGGTGAACTGCTGCTGTACCGACGTGACCAGTTCCTCGGCCTTGTCGCTCTTCCCGAGGGCGGTACCGATGATCCGGGTCTGTTCCTGCCACGGCACCCCGTAGTCCTCGAAGTCCGCGGGCTGTGTCACGGTCGGCGCGAGGGCCGAGAGCTTGTCGTGCTGGGACTGGGTGACACCCGAGTAGGTTCCGAGGATCAGGTCGGGCGCGGCCGCGGCGACCTTCTCCATCTGGATTCCGGAGCTCGCGGTTCCGACGATCGCCGGCTGCGCGCCGCCGAGCAGGTCGTGCGCCCACGGCCAGGTCGCGTCGGGCTGGTCGCCGTACCAGTCGAAGACGCCGACCGGCACCACACCGAGGGCGAGGATGGCGTCCTGGTCGTTGTATCCGACGCTGACCACGCGCTGCGGGTCGGCGGGGACGACGGTCTCGCCGTACTTGTCGGCGACCGTGGCGCCGGTCGATCCGCCGGCCCCGTCGTCGCTGCTGCACGCCGTCGCGAGGGCCAGCAGCACCCCGGACGAGCCGATCAGAAACCCCCGCCGAGACACGCTGTACGCCACCCGATGCTCCCCTCGTCGACCGTCAAGTGAGGCAAGGCTAGCCGACCCGATCCCGCACCGACGGGGTTCCCCCTACCCACGTCGGCGGGCACACGCGACAATGCACACATGACGCGGAAAGCCCCCTCCCACGACATCGACGAGACCGATCTGGTGGTCACCGGCCCGAAGGACCATGCGGCGGGCGTCAAAGCCGTCGCGATCACCATGCAGCGGGCGGTCGAGCAGATGGGAGCGGTGCGGACCGCACAGACCCTGACCCGCCTCAACCAGCGGCACGGGTTCGACTGCCCCGGCTGCGCGTGGCCGGAGAACCCCGGGCACCGCAAGCCCGCGGAGTTCTGCGAGAACGGCGCGAAGGCGGTCGCCGAGGAGGCCACCCGCCGCACCGTGACGCCCGAGTTCTTCGCGGCCCACTCCGTCGCCGAGCTGGCCGGCAAGACGGACTACTGGCTCGGCCAGCAGGGGCGGCTCACGCACCCGATGGTGCTGCGGGACGGCGCGACGCACTACACGCCGATCGAGTGGGACGAGGCGTACCGGCTGATCGCGGACGAACTGCGGGCACTGTCGTCACCCGACGAGTCCGTGTTCTACACCTCGGGCCGCACCAGCAACGAGGCCGCGTTCCTGTACCAGTTGATGATTCGCAGCTTCGGCACCAACAACATGCCGGACTGCTCCAACATGTGCCACGAGTCGTCGGGCAGCGCACTGTCCGAGTCGATCGGCATCGGCAAGGGGTCGGTGACCGTGCCGGACCTGGAGTTCGCGGACCTGATCCTCATCGCGGGCCAGAATCCCGGAACGAACCATCCGCGCATGCTGTCGACACTGCGTGCCGCCAAGCGCAACGGCGCGAGGATCATCGCCGTCAATCCTCTCCCCGAGGCCGGCCTGCTGCGGTTCAAGGACCCGCAGACCGTCGACGGGGTCGTCGGCGACGGCGTGGAGATCGCGGACGACTTCCTGCAGATCCGGCTCGGCGGCGACATGGCGCTGTTCCGGGGCTTGGCGCGACTGCTGTTCGAGGCGGACGACGCGGCACCGGGCACGGTCGTCGACCGCGCCTTCGTCGCCGAGCACTGCGCGGGCTTCGACGAGTTCGAGAAGTCCGCCCGTGCCGTCGATTTCGACACGGTGCTCGAGGCGACCGGGCTGACGATCGAGCAGGTGCGCGGCACGGCCGACGCGCTGATCGCCTCCGACCGCACCATCGCGTGCTGGGCGATGGGCCTGACGCAGCAGACACACGGTGTCGCGACGATCCAGGAGCTGACGAACCTGCTGCTGATGCGCGGCATGATGGGCAAGCCCGGAGCCGGTGTATGCCCGGTGCGCGGGCATTCGAACGTGCAGGGCGACCGGACGATGGGTATCTGGGAGAAGATGCCGGAGAGGTTCCTCGCCGCGTTGGACAGCGAGTTCGGGATCACCAGCCCCCGCAAACACGGATACGACACCGTCGACGCGATCCGGGCGATGCGCGACGGCCACGCGTCGGTGTTCATGGCGATGGGCGGCAACTTCCTCCGCGCGACACCCGACACGGACGCCACGGAGGATGCCCTGCGACGGTGCAGCCTGACGGTGCAGGTCTCCACCAAACTCAACCGCTCCCACGTGGTGACCGGCCGGACGGCATTGATCCTGCCCACGCTCGGACGCACCGACAAGGACGTCCAGGCGAGCGGGAAACAGCTCGTGTCCGTGGAGGATTCGATGTCCATGGTGCACCTGTCCCGAGGCAGCCTCACCCCGGCGAGCGAGCACCTGCGCAGCGAGGTCGCGATCGTCTGCCGGCTCGCCGAGGCGCTGTTCGGGGCCGACCACTCGGTGCCGTGGGCGACCCTGTCCGGAAACTACGACCTGATCCGCGACGTCATCTCCCGCGTCGTCCCCGGCTGCGAGAACTACAACGAGCGCGTCCGGCAGCCGGACGGCTTCCAGCTGCCGCACCCACCCCGGGACCGTCGCGAGTTCCCCACGCACACGGGCAAGGCGAACTTCGTCACCGGCGAACTGCAGTGGGTCCGAACCCCTCCGGGACGGCTGATCCTGCAGACCATGCGCAGCCACGACCAGTACAACACCACCATCTACGGCCTCGACGACCGCTACCGCGGCGTCAAGGGCGGCCGCCGGGTTGTCTTCGTGTCGGCCGCCGACCTCGCCGAGCAGGGACTCGTCGACGGTGCCCTGGTGGACGTGGTGTCGGAGTGGACCGCCGCGGACGGCACCGTCGAGGAGCGCCGGGTGCGGGGCTTCCGCATCGTCGAGTACTCGACGCCGAAGGGCAACGCCGCCGCCTACTACCCCGAGACCAACCCGCTGATCCCGCTCGACCACGTAGCCGCCAAGTCCAACACGCCGGTCTCGAAGGCCGTCGTCGTGCGGCTGGAGCCGGCCGGGAGCAACTGAGATGGGACGAGTCACGGCGAGAAGACCGGTCCTGCGCATCGGCCCGAACGGTCCCGTGCGCCGGCCCGACAGTCTCGCGGTCGAGGAACCCCTGGAAATCCGTATGGGTGGGCGGTCGCTGACCGTCACCATGAGGACCCCCGGCCACGACATCGACCTCGTGCACGGCTTCCTTCTCGGCGAGGGCATCATCCGGTCGGCGGCGGACGTCGCGGTGATCCGGTACTGCGACGGCGTCGACGAGGACGGCGCGAACACCTACAACGTGCTCGACGTCGCACTCGCGGCGGGCGTCCCGGAACCGGTTGTGGCGCAGCGCAATTTCCTGTCCACCTCGGCGTGCGGCGTGTGCGGGAAGTCGTCGCTCGACGCGGTGCGGGTCAAGGCCCCCTACGACCTGTCCACGTCGACACTCACGGTGTCCGCCGAGGTTCTCGCGTCCCTGCCCGACGCGATGCGGTCCCGGCAACGCGTTTTCGACTCCACAGGCGGCCTGCACGCAGCGGGGCTCTTCACCTCCGACGGTGTCCTTCTCGCCCTGCGGGAGGACGTCGGACGGCACAACGCCGTCGACAAGGTGCTCGGCTGGGCGGTCACCGAGGGCCGGGTTCCGCTGACGGAGGCGATCCTCGCCGTCAGTGGTCGCGCCTCGTTCGAGCTGGTGCAGAAGGCGGTGGTCGCGGGCGTCCCGATGCTGGCCGCGGTCTCGGCCCCCTCGTCCCTGGCCGTCGACCTCGCCGCGGAATCCGACCTGACCCTCGTCGGATTCCTGCGCGGCGAGACTATGAACATCTACACCGGCGAACAGCGGATCAAGCTGGGGTGACCTGCGCCGAACGGGCGGTTGCCGGACCATCGCACGAGAGGCGCATCCGGCAACCGCCCAGTCGGTGCACCCTCCTCCGGCTGCAACGCGGGACGATTCCGACGCTCACACCGATCAGCGTGGTCCGATCGGAACCCCCAGCATCGTTCCGAGGACTCCGGAGTTGGTGGACACGTAAGTGTTCGCCGCACCCGGCTCCATCACCGTGGACGTCACGGTACGGGTGTCGCAGCCGGACGGGACCGGAGCACCGTCGAACCGGGCTCGCAGCCAGTTCAGTGCGTCGGAGGCACCGGTGACGATCAGCGTGGCGTGCAGGCTCGTCTCGTCGCGGCGGTAGGTGACCGGGGTTCCGCCGCGGCAGTACCGGTCCACCATCGTGTCGACGGTCGAGATGGGGATGATCTCGTCGTGGACGCCGCTGTACACGTACACCGGTGCGGTGGGAGCCGAGCCACCCAACCCCGCATCCGCGAGTGCGGCGGCCACCGCGGGGTCGGCCACCAGCTGTGCGTACGACACGGTGAGGAAGTCGGAAGTGGGACGGAAGGCATTCGACGCGACCGCCCGGGCCACGCACTGGCCGGACATGGCGTCGACGGCAGCCCGACCGCCGGGCGTGAGGTGGGCGTCCATCACCCGGCCCACGTCCGGGTACACCTGCCGCAGCGACGCGAGCACGGCGACGGCCAGCCCCGACCACGCCGTCCCGCCGAGCTGGGTGACGGCCGCCGGATCCGGCGCCGGCGAGCCCATCGCGACGCCGCGCAGATCCAGCTCCGGCGCGTACGTCGGCTGCACCTGCGCGGCCCACCCGGTCGCGAGCCCGCCACCCGAGTAGCCCCACAGCCCGACCGGGGTCCGTGTCCCGGCCAGGCCGAGCGGCGCGAACGCCTGCGCAGCCCGGATTCCGTCGAGGACCGCGTATCCGGGTTCGCGGGGTGCTGCGATTCGCGCCGACGGGCCCTCGTGATCGGGCACCGACACCGCCCATCCCTGCTGCAGCGCGTGATCGACGAAGGTCATCTCACTCTGTGTGAACACCCCTTCGGGACCCGACCCCGCCCGCATCGCCACCGACGGTCCGCAGGCCGGATCGCTGCTGTCGTGGGCCACCTGATACGACAGCAGGGGGCGCCCTCCCGTCGGCGGCGCGCCCGCAGGCAGGATCACCGTTGTCACCGTCGTGGTCGGCGCGCCCGTGAAATCCGTGGTCCGATACAGCAGCTGCCACGCCTGCGCGTTGAACGGCAGTTCCGAGTAGGAGGCCAACCGAACGGGGCGCTCCCCCAGGATCGTCCCCGGCTTCGCCGACTCGAAACCAGCTGGTGCGCGGTAGAAGTCGTCGATACCCGGGAGCTCGGCGGATGCAGCGGCCGGGACCGACACCAGGGCTCCACACACCGTCAGCAGAACACTCAACACACGTAGGCGAAGGCGCATCGTCGGAGTGTAGGCGGCGGAGCGTCAAACCATGGGCGATCGGCACTACCAGCCGCCCGCCGAGCGCCGTCGACACCCTGTGCACAGGGGTGGTCCCGCACGCGCAGGCCCGATACACGCCGAACAGGGGTGTGCACGACGGAAAACCTGTGTGCACACCCCTTCTCGACCGCTCAGCTACCGCGTTTGATCCACTCCTCGAGGTGTGGGGACTCGGTGCCGATGGTGGTGCCGTCGCCGTGACCGGTGTGCACCTTGGTGTCGGCGGGGAGGGCGAACAGCTTGTCGCGGATCGACCCGATGATCGTCGGGAAGTCCGAGAACGAGCGACCGGTCGCGCCGGGGCCGCCGGAGAACAGGGTGTCGCCGGTGAACAGCTCCCCCGCCTCGGGCAGGTACAGGCACGTCGAACCCGGCGAGTGGCCGGGCGTGGCGATGGCCTGGATGTCTGTGCCAGCCACCGTGATCCGCTGCCCGTCCTCCAGCAAGCCGTGCGCGACACCGGGGTGGGTCATCTCCCACAGCATGTTGTCGGCGGGGTTGAGCAGGATCGGCGCGTCGAGACGCTCGGAGAGTTCCGGCGCCACGGTGATGTGGTCGTTGTGCGCGTGCGTGCACACGATCGCGACGACCTTCCGCCCGCCGACGGCGTCGACGATCGGCTGCGCGGTGTGCGCCGCGTCGACGATGACGACCTCGGAGTCGTCACCGATCAGCCAGATGTTGTTGTCGACCTCCCACTCGCCTCCGTCGAGCGCGAAGGTGCCGCTGGTGACGACCCGGTCGACCCGCAGACTCACAGGACCACCACCGAGCGCAGTACCTCGCCGCGGTGCATCGACTCGAACGCCTCCTCGACCGCATCGAGGGCGATGCGCTCGGTGACGAACTTCTCCAGCGGCAGCCGGCCCTGCTGGTACAGGTCGACCAGCATCGGGAAGTCGCGCTCGGGCAGGCAGTCGCCGTACCAGGACGACTTGAGCGCCCCACCGCGGGAGAAGAAGTCGATGAGCGGCATGTCGAGGGTCATGTCGGGGGTCGGCACACCGACGAGGACGACGGTGCCTGCGAGGTCGCGGGCGTAGAACGCCTGCTTCCACGTCTCCGGACGACCGACGGCGTCGATGACCACGTCCGCGCCGAAGCCGCCGGTCAGGTCCTGCACGGCCTCGACGACGTCGAACTCGGTGGCGTTGATGGTGTGGGTGGCGCCGAGGTCGCGCGCCCAGTCGAGCTTCGTGTTGTCGCGGTCGACGGCGATGATCTTGTTCGCCCCCGCGAGGCGCGCGCCCACGATGGCCGCGTCGCCGACGCCGCCGCAGCCGATCACGGCGACCGAGTCACCACGGCCGACATTGCCGGTGTTCACGGCAGCACCCAGGCCGGCCATGACACCGCAGCCGAGCAGTCCGACGACGGCCGGGTCGGCGGACGGGTCGACCTTGGTGCACTGACCGGCGTGGACGAGTGTCTTGTCCGCGAAGGCTCCGATACCCAGTGCCGGGGTCAGCTCGGTGCCGTCCTCGAGGGTCATCTTCTGCGTCGCGTTGAAGGTGTCGAAACAGTACTGCGGGCGACCGCGCTTGCAGGCGCGACACTGGCCGCACACGGCGCGCCAGTTCAGGACGACGAAGTCGCCGACGGCGACGGACTCGACGCCCTCGCCGACGCTCTCGACGACACCGGCGGCCTCGTGGCCGAGCAGGAACGGGAACTCGTCGTTGATGCCACCCTCACGGTAGGTGAGGTCCGTGTGGCAGACGCCGCAGGCGGCGATCGCGACGACGACCTCGCCCGGACCCGGGTCGGGGATGTTGATCGGGACGATTTCGACCGGTGCGCCCTTGGCGCGCGCGATCACTCCTCGTACCTGCTGCGGCATGGCCTGCTCTCCTCACGTGTGGTGGTGCGGTGCCTCGCGGGATGCACGCATGGCGATACCCGCATACCGACCGTAACCCGCCGACCGGACGACGCGACCTGGCCGAAAGATCGGTTCGGCCTGTCCGATAGGACAGGTACCTCCGCGCCTGGCCAGCGCCTACAGGTCGGCGAGGATCCACTCGACGACGCCGCGCGACCGCTCGATCGCGTCCGAGTCGCCGAGTTGCAGTGCCGTGTTGGTGGCGACGAGCACGGCGTCGATCTCGAATGCCACGCCGTCGGGGTCGCGCGCCGAGGAATCCGAATCAGCCTGCGCCCGAGCGATTTCCCGCGACAGGAGACCGAGCCAATCCGCCCGGTCGGCGATCAACGCGTCCCGGATCGCCCCGGGCCGGCTGTCGAACTCGGCGATGGTCGCGGACCGGAAACAGCCCCCGGGGAACACCGGCTCGCGCACGTACTCCAGCCACTCGTCGACGAGCGCACGCACCCTGTCCACACCCGGGCCAGCGGCCAGCGCCGGACGGACCACCCGCTCGACGAACACCTCGCGCGCGGACTGCACCGCGGCCAGCTGCAGGTTCTCCTTGCTGCCGAACAGCGTCGCGACCCCACTCTTGCTGAGCCCGAGATCGGCGGCGAGTCGCCCGAGGCTCAGACCCGTCAGCCCCTCGGTCGACGCCACGTCGGCTGCGTGTCGCGCGATCGTGGCGCGCGCCCGGGCGCCCTTGATCAGCCGCTGGTCGGTCGTGGCATCGGTCATGAATCCATCCTGACACGCCCGTTGCACAAGTGCACGAACGGTCGTACGGTTATCTGTACGACCGATCGTACGTTTTGTTGGACCGACCAGAGGAGAGCCCGATGACCACCACCGACACCGACCGGCCGTCCATCCTCACGGAGGACACCGACCCCTTCTGCCTCCCTGCCGAACAGCTCACGTCCTTGCTCGAAGGAGCGCCGTGGCAGCGCTACGCCGTCCTCGGCGACTCCATCTCCGAGGGCATCGGCGACCCCAGCCCCGGCTACACCACCTCCCCCTGGGCGGACCGGGTAGCGAACACCCTGCGCACGGTCCAGCCCGATCTCGCCTACCTCAACACCGGACGCATGGGCGCCACCAGCAGCCGGGTGCTCGACACCCAACTCGACGCCGTCCTCGACTACGCCCCGGACCTCGTACACGTCACCTGCGGCGCCAACGACCTGTGGTCCCCGGACGCCGACCTCGCCACCACCACCGCGAACCTCACCACGCTCACCGAGAAACTGGTGGCGACCGGAGCCACCGTCACGACCCTCACCCTCGCCGACAACTTCCGGGATCCACGGATGCGGGCGATGCGCGAACGGATGATGCGCCTCAACGACGTGGTGCGCGCGATCGCCGGCCGATACGACCTGGTCTGCGTGGAGATGTGGGAGCACCCGATCCGGCTGCGCGAAGACGTGCTCAGCGCCGACGCCATCCACTTCGCGATGAGCGGACACGCCGTGATGGCGTCGGAGATGGTGACGGCACTGCACGATCGGCTCGTCCGAGAAGGCTAGGGGGCGGCGCGGACTCCCGCCTCGGAGGCCAAGGCGGCCGCCTCACCTCGGGTCCCCACGTCGAGCTTGCGCAGGACCGCGGCGACGTGGAACTTCACGGTGCTCTCACTGACCCTGAGCCGTTCGGCGATCACCCGGTTCCGCCGGCCCGCGACAAGATGCTCGAGGACCTCGATCTCGCGGGGGCCCAACACCGACAGGGTGTGCCGCCCCTCGGCAGGCTCGGCGTGGTCCAGGGGCAGCGTCGCCGCCAGCCGCGACCCCCAACCGGGAGTCGACTCGGATTCGTATGTACCACCGAGTGTTTCGATGCGCGGGCGCAACTGCCGGGCGAGCTCCGCCAGGTCGACGGCTCCGCGGCCGTCGTCCCGGACGTCGATGAGCAGGTTGGCGCCGTCGCAGTCCCAGGCGACTCGCACCCGACTGAGGTCGGGCTGCACCACGAGCCCGAGCACCGCGCCGCGGACCACGGCGCGGGCGGCGTGCGCGACCTCACCGGGCAGGCCGCGTCCACCCACCGGAGGATCGACGAACTCGACGACGACCCCGGACGGCACCAGGCCCCGCAGTTCACCGCGCAGCCGGGCGAACGCGGTGGTGACCGCCTCCTCCGCCATCTCGCGGTGCTGGTCGACGGCGGTGCGCAGCCCGATCAGGGCGGAGGTCGCGAACTCCCGCGCCGTCGTGCGGGCCCTGGTGTCGTCGAGGTCGGGTGACCGGAGGGTCGCCAGGATCGTCTCGAGAGTCGCGGCATGCGCCTCGGTGAGTTCGGCCACCGTGCGCGCCCGTTCCGCCGATGCGGCGCGGGACTCGGCGAGGTAGGCGGGACTCGCGTGCCGTACCTGCTGCTGGATGCCGAGCGCGACGACCGCGAACAGTGCCGCGAGCAGTCGAGTGTCCACGTCGACTGTGCCACGGGGGACGACGACGAGCAGGGTGTCTGTGCTGTCTAGGATCGCGTACACCGAATGCTCACGTCCGCCCAGCGTCGCGGCGGTTCGGCGGACGACAGACGAATCGCGCTGGGCCGGACCGAGCTCCGAGCGCACCCTGTCGAGCTCGGCAACGGTGACGCGATCGACTATCCGTGGATCGCCCGCCACCTTGCGCGGTCGCCCGGTGCACTCGCGAGTGAATATCACCAACGCCGAGTGCGGCACGAGCTGCGCCACCAGGGCGGAGAACCGGCGACCGATGTCCGGCAGCGGGCCGACCAGCACCCCGCGGAGCGCGTCGAGACGATCTTCCTCAGCGCGGCCTGTCATGCCGCCACCCTAGTGAGGCACCGCCGGCCCCGGTCAGCCGACCGCGACGGCGTCGACGAGCAGTTCCGCTCCGGTCGCGGCGCGAACCTCGTCGACGGTGACCCCGGGTGCGGTCTCGACCAGACGCAGGCCGTCATCGGAGACGTCGAGAACACAGAGGTCGGTGATGATGCGGTTGACGCACCGTTCGCCGGTCAGTGGCAGCGTGCACTCGGCGACGATCTTCGGTTCACCCGACTTGCTGCAGTGGTCGGTCAGGACGATGACGCGGCGCGCACCGTGGACCAGGTCCATCGCGCCTCCCATTCCCTTGACCATGGCGCCGGGAATCATCCAGTTCGCGAGGTCACCGGTTTCGCTGACCTGCATCGCGCCGAGGACCGCGACGTCGACCTGCCCGCCGCGGATCATCCCGAAGGAGTGCGCGGAGTCGAAGAAGGACGCACCGGGCAGGACCGTGATGGTCTCCTTGCCCGCGTTGATGAGGTCCGCGTCCACCTCGTCCTCGTCCGGGTACGGCCCGACTCCGAGGACGCCGTTCTCGGAGTGCAGCACCACTTCGACGTCGTCGGGGATGTGGTTCGGGATCAGCGTCGGCATCCCGATACCGAGGTTGACGTACTGCCCGTCCTCGAGTTCCCTGGCCGCGCGGGCCGCCATCTCGTCCCTGCTCCAGCTCACTTCCGCACCGTCCTCTTCTCGATCGGCTTGTCTCCCGCCACCGGAATGTGCACCACGCGCTGCACGTGGATCCCAGGGGTGTGCACGTCATCCGGATCGATCTCGCCGGGTTCGACGAGGTGCTCGACTTCGGCGATGGTGATTCGCCCGGCGGCGGCGGCGGGCGGATTGAAGTTGCGACCGCTCTTGCGGTACACCAGGTTTCCGTGCCGGTCGCCCTTCCAGGCGTGCACGAGCGCGTAGTCGGTGACGATCGCGCGTTCCATCACGTAGGTGACGCCGTCGAATTCCCGGCTCTCCTTCGGCGGGCTCGCGATCGCGACCTCGCCGTTGCCGTCGTATCGGCGCGGCAGGCCGCCGGACGCGACCTGGGTGCCGACACCGGCCGGAGTGAAGAAGGCCGGGATGCCCGCGCCGCCGGCGCGCATGCGCTCGGCGAGGGAACCCTGCGGCGTCAACTCCACCTCGAGCTCACCGGCCAGGTACTGCCGCGCGAACTCCTTGTTCTGTCCGACATAGGAGCTGATGGTGCGTCGGATGCGGTGCGACGCCAGGAGGACGCCCAGCCCGAATCCATCGGTGCCGAGATTGTTGGTGACGGTCTCGAGACCCGTCGCACCCTGCAGGTGCAGTGCCGCGATGAGCGCCTCCGGCACTCCGACCAACCCGAATCCGCCGACCGCGAGGGAGGCGCCGTTCGGGATGTCGGCCACCGCCTCGGCTGCTGTGGGAATGACTTTGTCCATCACGCCGACCACGATAACCCGTTCGGTCCGCAATGTGAACACCCATCCGCATCGCGAACAATTTCGAGGGCACTCGTTGCCCACGCCACCCCGGAGGCCTATGCTCGTTCGTATAGCGGCGCTATGTGCACCATGCGAACACAATGCCCGCCCAGACCCGCCAAACGGCTCCCTTCGACGAAATGGCCAGAGCATGATCCACCTGCCCCCGCGCTACCGCGGCAAGGACGACGCCGAGGAGGCACCCCTCGACTTCGCCGACTACCGCACGACGTCCCTGCGGACGCCGAGGCAGCCCCTGACCCTGCTGCCCCAGCGGCTGACCGAACTGACCGGGCCCGTTCTCGGCGAGGAGCGGGTCACCGCGACCGACGCCGACCTCACCCTGGCCAACGGCGGCGAGGCGAGCGGACAACGGATCGTCGTTCACGGGCAGGTACTCGACAGCGACCGCCGTCCTGTGCCGAACACCCTCCTCGAGGTGTGGCAGGCCAACTCGGCGGGACGCTACCGGCATCAGGGAGACCAGTGGCCGGCCCCGCTCGACCCCTTCTTCAACGGCGTCGGCCGCACGATGACGGACGCGCAGGGCCGCTACTCGTTCACCACGATCAAGCCGGGCGCATACCCGTGGGGCAACCACCACAACGCATGGCGACCCGCGCACATCCATTTCTCACTGTTCGGCCGTGCGTTCACGCAGCGCCTGGTCACGCAGATGTACTTCCCGGACGACCCGCTGTTCTTCCAGGACCCCATCTACAACTCGGTGCCGGACGGCGCACGTCAGCGGATGATCAGCGTGTTCGACTACGAGGCCACCACCGACAACTGGGCGCTCGGATTCCGTTTCGACATCGTTCTGCGCGGCCACGACGCCACCCCCTTCGAGGAGGACGACCACGATGACTGATTTCGCACCGCGCTACCCGGTGGTCCCGGGCGACTTCACCACGGTGAAGTTCGGCGCAACCCCGAGCCAGACCGTCGGCCCCTACCTGCACATCGGACTGCCGTGGGCCGACGGTGCGAACGTGGTCGCCCCCGGCACCCCGGGCGCCGTCCGGGTCACGGTGACGGTGGTGGACGGCAACCGAGAACCGATCGCCGACGCCCTGGTCGAGACCTGGCAGGCCGACGCCGAGGGCCGCTTCGACCACCCCGACGATCCGCGCGGCTCGCAGGACTGCACCTTCCGCGGCTTCGGCCGAGTGCCCGCCGACGCGTCGGGCACCGTGGCGATCACCACCGTCAAGCCCGGCGCCCTGCCCGCCGAGAACGGACTGTGGGAGGCCCCGCACATCGACGTGTCGGTGTTCGCACGCGGGATGCTCGACCGCGCGATCACTCGCATCTACTTCCCCGACGAGGAAGAGGCGAACGCCGCCGACCCGGTACTGTCGTCCCTGCCGGAAGCCCAGCGCGCCAAACTCGTTGCCCGCGCGACATCGACCGGGTACCACTTCGACATCGTGGTCCAGGACACCGATCCGAACGGCGCCGAAACGCCGTTCTTCCGCTTCTAGGGGGCTCGTGTGACTCGGGGTGAACTGTTCGATCCGGTGTTCGGCGGGGAGCGGCTGGGTCCGCTGCTCTCGGACCGCGCTTGGCTGTCGGCGATGCTCGAGGTCGAGGGCGCGCTCGCCCACGCGGCCGCCGACTCCGGCGTGATCACCGCCGACCACGCCGTGATCATCGCCTCTGCCGCCCGAGACCTCTCGGGCACCCTCGACCCGGCGTTGCTCGGTGTCGAGGGCGCGGCCGGGGGCAATCCGGTGATCCCCCTGGTCCGGCACCTCCGAACGGCGTGTGCACCCGCCGGTGTGCCCGGCTCCGCGGTGCACACCGGAGCGACGAGTCAGGACGTGATCGACACCGCTCTGATGCTGCTCGCGCACCGCGCCGGAACGGTCGTCGCCGACGATCTGGCCGCGGCGGCGGAGGCCGCCGCGGACCTGGCCGCCCGCCATCGGGACACCCCCATGGCAGGACGCACCCTCGGTCAGCAGGCACTGCCCACCACGTTCGGTGCGCTCGCCGCCGGATGGTGCGCGGGCCTCGACCGCGCACACCGGGCACTGCGCCTGGTACTCACAGCGCTTCCGGTCCAGTTCGGCGGGGCCGCAGGCACTCTCGCCGCGCTGCATCCGCACGGCCTCGACGTCGCGGATCGACTCGCCGACGAACTCGGGCTGGCCAGGCAGACCGTGCCATGGCACACCGACCGGGTGCGGATCGGCGAACTCGCCGCCGCACTCGGCGTCGCCGCCGGGGCGATCGCCAAGGTGGCGACCGACATCGTTCTGATGGCGGCGACCGAGGTCGGCGAGGTCACCGAGAACTCGCCCGGCGGATCGTCCGCGATGCCGCACAAGCGAAATCCCGTCGCCGCCGTGACCGCGCGAGGTGCCGCGCTCCGGGTCCCCGGGCTGGTGTCCACGGTGCTCGGCGCGATGGCCCACGAGTTCCAGCGCGCCGCGGGCGCATGGCACGCGGAATGGGAGACCGTCACCGACCTGCTCCGGCTCACCGGGGGCGCCGCGCACCGCATCGCGAATTCGCTCGGCGGCCTGCAGGTGGACGCGACCGCGATGCGCGACAACCTCGACGCGACCGGTGGGATGCTGCTCGCCGAACGCGTCGCCGGCGCCCTGGCCGCGCACACGGACGCCGCGCGTGACCTCGTCACCGCCGCCTGCGCCGCGGGACGCGCGCTCGACAGCGATCCGTCCGTCCTCGCCCACCTCGACGCCGAGACCGTTCGCGAACTGCTCGATCCCGCACATTATCTCGGCCACGCAGGCGATCTCGTCGACCGCGTGCTGGCCTCCCGAGCCACGGCCGAGGAGGCGTCGCGGTGACCGTCAGCCTCGCCCACGAACTCACCGGCCCCGGCCCGGGCGCCCCCACCGTCGTCCTGCTCGGGTCTCTCGGGTCGGACCGGTCCATGTGGGGACCGCAGGTGCGGACACTGTCCGACCGGTTCAACGTTCTCGCCGTCGACCTGCGCGGACACGGCGCGTCTCCCGTTCCTCCCGGCCCGTACACCGTGGCCGAACTCGGCGGTGACGTGCTCGCCCTGCTCGACGATCTGGCCCTTCCTGCGGCACACGTGGTCGGACTCTCGCTGGGCGGCGCGGTGGCCCAGTGGCTCGCCACCCACTCGCCCACGCGGATCCAGACCCTGACGCTCTTGTGCACGTCCGCGAAGTTCGGCGAACCCACGGGGTGGCTCGACCGTGCCGCCGCGGTCCGTTCGGAGGGCACCGAGTCGATCGCCGAGGCCGTCGTCGATCGCTGGTACACCGGCGAACTCGCCGCTCGTGACCCCGATCTCGTCGCGTCGTCACGCGCGATGGTCGCGGCCACCCCGGACGAGGGCTACGCCGCCTGCTGCGAGGCCCTGTCGGCGTGGGACGGTCGCGCCGACCTGGCCCGCATCGCGGCACCGACCCTGGTGATCGCCGGTCGCCAGGACCCGGCGACCACACCCGACGACCTGCGGAGCATCGCGGAAGGAATCGCGAATGCGACCCTGCACGTGCTCGACCCCGGCGCGCACCTGGCGAGTGTCGAGCAGGCCGGCCGGGTCACCGCCCTGATCGCCGCGCACGTGGACGGACCCGCCCGGCGCAGTGAGGCCTACGAGACCGGGATGCAGGTGCGACGCGCGGTGCTCGGCGACGCGCACGTCGATCGCTCGATCGCGGGCACCACCGAGTTCACCGCCCCCTTCCAGGATTTCATCACCCGCACCGCGTGGGGTGACATCTGGTCCCGGACCGGACTGGACCACCACACCCGACGCCTGCTCACTCTCGCGATCCTCACGGCGGTCGGAAACGAGCACGAGCTGGACATGCACATCCGCGCGGCGCTCCGCGACGACGTCACGCCGGACGAACTCGCCGAGGTGTTCCTGCACACGGCGATCTACGCGGGTGTGCCGAACAGCAACCGGGCCTTCGCACTCGGCAAGAATGCTCTGGCGGAGCACGCCGGATCGGCCGGTACGGCTCCGGGCGCCGACCCCCTCGGTGCCCCCGCCGAGATCGAGGAGCAGTCCGGACCATGACCGAACCGTCACCCGACTACGTGCAGTCCCTGGCCCGGGGACTGTCCGTCATTCGTGCATTCGACGCCGCCCACCCGCGGCAGACCCTCAGTGAGGTCGCGAAGGCCACCGACCTGACTCGTGCCACGGCACGCCGGTTCCTGCTCACCCTCGCCGAACTGGGGTACGTCCGAACCGACGGATCGGTGTTCTGGCTGACGCCGCGGGTCCTCGAACTGGGCTACAGCTACCTGTCGAGCCTGACGCTGCCCGAGGTCGCGGTCCCGCACCTGGAGTCCTTGACGAAGAAAGTGCGTGAGTCGGCGTCGGTGTCGATCCTCGACGGTGGCGAGGTCGTGTACGTGGCCCGCGTCCCCGTCAGCCGGATCATGACCGTCGCGATCACCATCGGGACCCGGTTCCCTGCATACGCCACGTCGATGGGCCGGGTGCTGCTCGCGGGACTCTCGGAATCCGCGTTCGACGAGTACCTGCGCACGGTCACCCTCACTCCGCTCACCGGTCGCACGATCGCGACTCCCGAAGCCCTCCGCGACGAGGTCGCCCGCGTCCGCTCCGACGGCTTCTGCATCGTCGACCAGGAACTCGAGGAGGGGCTGCGATCGCTCGCCGCCCCGATCCGCGACGGCAGCGGTGCGGTCGTCGCCGCCGCCAACATCTCCACCCAGGCCGCCCGATACTCGGCCGACGCCGTGCGCGCCGACCTGTTGCCCGAACTGTTGAACACCGCCAGGGCGATCGGCCTCGACCTGGTGCGCCTGCAATCGACTCCGTGAACGAAACATGAGGTACCCCAATGCTCGACGCCGTCATCTGTGAACCCCTGCGCACCCCGGTCGGCCGATTCGGCGGCGTGTTCACGGACATCGCTCCCGAAACCCTCGCGGCGACGGTGATCGCCGAACTCGTCGCCCGCACCGGCATCGACGGCGCGCAGGTCGACGACGTCATCCTCGGGCAGGCCTCCCCCGGTGGCGACGCCCCGGCGATCGGGCGGGTCGCCGCGCTCGACGCAGGCCTCGGCATCGACGTGCCCGGCGTCCAGGTGGACCGGCGCTGCGGATCCGGGCTGCAGGCCGTGCTCCAGGCGTGCATGCAGGTCGCGACCGGGGCGTCCGACCTGATCCTGGCCGGCGGCGTCGAGTCGATGAGCCAGGCCGAGTTCTACGCCACCGGAATGCGCTGGGGCGTCAAGGGCGAGGCCGTCGCACTCAGCGACCGCCTGGCCCGGGCCCGGGTCACGGCGGGCGGCAAGAACTTTCCCGTCCCCGGCGGCATGATCGAGACGGCGGAGAACCTGCGCGCCGAGTTCTCCATCAGTCGCGCCGACCAGGACGCCCTCGCGGTGCAGTCGCACCAACGGGCCGTGGCAGCGCAGCAGGCGGGCCGCTTCGCCGACGAGATCGTCGGAGTGACCGTGCCGCAGCGCAAGGGCGACCCGATCGTCGTCGACACCGACGAACACCCCCGCGCGGACACCTCGGTCGAGTCGCTCGCGAAGCTGCGCGCGATCCGGGCGAAGGTGGACCCCGAGTCCACCGTGACCGCGGGCAACGCGAGCGGCCAGAACGACGGCGCCGCCGCGTGCATCGTCACGACCGCGGAGAAGGCCTCGTCGTTGGGACTGCGCCCGCTGGCCCGGCTCGCGGGCTGGGCGGTGGCCGGGGTGCCACCGCGCACGATGGGCATCGGGCCGGTCCCGGCGACCGAGCGGGTGCTGGGCAGACTCGGACTCACGCTCGCCGACCTCGACATCATCGAATTGAACGAGGCGTTCGCGGCGCAGGCCCTCGCGGTCCTGCGGACCTGGGATCTCGACCCCACCGACACCCGGCTCAACCCGAACGGGTCCGGCATCTCGCTCGGCCACCCCGTCGGCGCCACCGGCGCGCGGATCCTCGCGACGATGCTGCGTGAGCTCGACCGCCGCGAGGGACGCTACGGCCTCGAGACGATGTGCATCGGCGGTGGGCAGGGTCTCGCGGCCGTCTTCGAAAACCTGCGCTGAACCGGGGGGCCGAATGTCGCACCGTGGGCGTCGGATCGACACGGTGCGGCATTCGGCCCCTGCCGGTTGTTACTCGGCGGCGAGAATCTGCTTCATGTGTGCGGACATCCGGGCCTCGTCGGCCTCGCGGCCGGTGAAGATGCGGAACGAGTCGACGGCCTGACCGACCGTCATCCCGATTCCGCTGACGGTCCGGGCCCCCAGAGCCCGCGCGCGGCGCAGCAGTTCGGTCTCCGTCGGGCGGTACACCACGTCCGCCACCCACAGGTCCGGCCGCAGCAATTCCGGATCGAGCGCGATGCCGGGATGCGCGGCCATGCCGATCGGCGTCGCGTGCACCAGTCCGTTCGCGGATCGGACCGCGTCCGGGACGTCCGTGAGCCCGCCGGACGCGACCGTGCGGCCCGGGAACTGGCTCCGGAGACGGTCTGCGAGCGCCGCCGAGCGCGTGGGGTCGGCGTCGATGACGGTGAACGTCTCGGCACCGCGTTTCATCGTCGCGTAGGCGACCGCGACCCCGGCGCCGCCCGCTCCCAGCTGGACCACCCCGCCGAGCGGCGTGTCACCGAGGCCGATCTCGAGATTGCGGGAGAAGCCGGTCCAGTCGGTGTTGTGGCCGGTCAGCCGGTCCCCGTCGATCTTGACGGTGTTCACGGCGCCGAGCATCCGGGCGTCCGGCGAGAGGTCGTCGAGCAGGGGGATCACCGCCTGCTTGCAGGGGTGCGTCACGTTGAGTCCGTCGAACCCGAATTCGACTGCGGCGTTGATGATCCGGGGAAGGGACTCCACCCCGCCACGCGAGTCGATGTCGAGGATCCGGTACACGTACCCGACTCCCTGCGCGCGACCCTCGGCCTCGTGCAGCGTGGGGGTGAGGGACCGGGCGATGCCGGACCCGATCAACCCGCAGAGGAACGACGGCGCCGTCGGCGCCTCGATGCGAGCGGACGGGGCAGGGTGGGCGACGAGCGTCATGCGATCACTTCCGGGCGTGTAATTAACTATCCAGTGAGTTAGCTCACCGTAGCATACGATTCGGGACGCGAACAGCGCCGAACGACGCAGGAGTTCGCAGACGACACCGAATCCCAGGAGCGACGATGGCGCCGGCCGAGACCGACCAGAAGGACCCCGCAAAGAAGGCGGCGGGACGAAACAGGACCGGACGCACCCGGAACCCCGAGCGCACCCGCGAGGACATCCTCCGCGTTGCCACGGCCGAATTCGCGGACAAGGGCCTCTCCGGGGCCCGCATCGACGAGATCGCCGCCAAGACCGCGACCACCAAGCGAATGCTGTACTACTACTTCGGCGACAAAGAGGGCCTGTACCGGGCCGTTCTCGCGAACGCCTACCAGGAGATCCGGTACGAGGAGGCCCAGGTCGACATCGACCACCTCGACCCCGAGGACGCAATCCGCGCGGTCGCGGAGATCACCTTCGACCACCACGAGGCCCACCCGGACTTCATCCGGCTGGTGTCCATCGAGAACACCCATCGCGGCGAGAACCTGGCGGCGATCGAGGGCATGGCGGAAACCCAGCAGCCCGCCATCGAGACGCTCGAGCGCATCCTCGTGCGGGGCCGCGAGCAGGGACTGTTCCGGGCCGACGTCTCGTCGCTCGACGTCCACATCCTGATCAGCTCGTACTGCGTCTTCCGGATCGCCAACCGGTACACCTTCGGGACCCTGTTCGATTGGGATCCGGCGGCCCCCGAACACCGCTCCCACCTGCGGACGATGCTCGGTGACGTGGTGCTGTCCTACCTGCGGTCCCGACCGCGGCGAGTTAACTAACCAGTTCGACCATTATTGACGTAGCCCTGTGACCTGGATTACCTTGGCTTGTGCGCGGTACGCACCACACGTTCGTATCGCGAACACCAGGCCAATCAGGAGTTCCGATGACCCTCGACCACAGCACCGACCGACCCTCCCCCGACGTCGGTTCGAGCGACCCCAACGCCGATCCCGCGAAGGCGAAGATGTCGGCGAAGGCCGCCTTCTTCGGCAGCATGCTGGAGTACTACGACTTCTACATATTCGCGTCGGCGGCGGCGCTGGTGTTTCCCCACGTCTTCTTCGAAGGCTCGAAGAACCCGGTGCTGCTCTCCCTGGCGACCTTCGGCATCTCGTACATCGCGCGCCCGGTCGGCGCCGTCGTGCTCGGCCACTTCGGCGACCGTGCCGGCCGCAAGAAGGTGATGATGTTCTGCCTGGTGCTGATGGGCGTGGTCACCTTCCTGATCGGATGTCTCCCGTCATCCGCCACCGCGGGCGCCGTCGGACCGATCCTGCTGGTCGTGCTCCGCGTGTTCCAGGGCATCTCCGCTGCGGGCGAGCAGTCGGGTGCGGGCTCGCTCACCCTCGAGCACTCACCCGCCAACCGCCGTGGCTTCTTCTGCAGCTGGACGCTCACGGGGACCCAAGCCGGGTTCATTCTCGCGAGCCTCGCGTTCATCCCGGTCGCGGCCCTGCCCGACGAGACCCTCTACTCGTGGGGCTGGCGAGTTCCGTTCTGGTGCAGCCTGATCGTGCTCGTCGTCGCCTACGTCGTGCGGCGCAAGCTCGAGGAGCCCGAGATCTTCGTCGCCACCAAGGAGGCGCTCGCCGAGTCGAAGACGTCCGCACCCTTGCCGGTCGTCGACCTGTTCCGGACCCACTGGCGTGATGTCCTGCGCGTCGTCTTCTGCGCCTTCATCGCCGTCGTCAGCACCGTGTTCTCCGTCTTCGGCCTGGCCTACGCCACCACCCCGGAGATCGGGATGAGCCGGACGACGATGCTGTGGGTCGCGATCGCCGCCAACGCCGTCGCCCTGGTGTCGCAGCCCCTGTTCGGCATCCTGTCGGACCGGATCGGCCGCAAACCCGTCTTCATCGGCGGCGCCGTCGGGTCCGCGGCGGGCATCTTCCTCTACTTCGCCGCGATCGGGTCCGGCAACGTGATCGCGATCTTCGCCGCCGGCATCGCCCTCATGGGCGGCGTCTACGCCGCCACCAACGCCATCTGGCCCGCGTTCTACGCGGAGATGTTCTCGTCGCGGGTCCGGTACTCCGGCATGGCGATCGGCACCCAGCTCGGCTTCGCCCTGGCCGGTTTCGCCCCGACGATCGCGCAGGCACTACGCGGTGCCGATCCCCACAACTGGATTCCCGTAGCCGCGTTCACCGCAGTCTGCGCGCTGATCGCCGCCACGTCCGCCTCCACCTCGCCGGAGAACTCCCGCACTCCGCTCGCGGATCTGGACAAACACGCTCCGGAGCGGACGCTCGCCGGCGTCTGATCGCCGGACACACGCGGATGGGCCCCAACCGGATTCCGGTTGGGGCCCATCCGCGTTCGAGGGCCAGGGCGTGTCACCCATTCCCTCTCGAATGCACCCGCGCGACCATAGCCGGCCTGCAAGACCGAAGGAGTCGCTCCAGCGCAGAGGAGTCGCTCCGCGGGCTCCGCTCCAGCGCGGAGGAGAAGCCGACACCGCGGTTCGGCGGCCGACGACAACACAGCAGGCGGGCGATCGGGGACGTCGGAGGCGCCGAATGGGGATGGGGGACGCGCCCTACACAGCTCGCAGCTGGGCGGCGAGGCGGACCGCGGCGTTCGCGTCGCCGTAGCCGCGGTAGCCACGGACCCGCTGCACGACCTCGAAGAAGAAGTCGGCGCCGACCGTCGGCGTGAACAGGTGGAAGAACTCCCCGTCGCCGTCCGTGTCGTAGAGGATTCCCGACTCGGCCATCCGGTCGAGCAGCGCGCGTGGCAGACCGAACCGCGCGTCGAGATCGTCGTAGTAGTTCGACGGAATCGGTAGCGGCTCGAACCCCCTCGCCCGCATCGACGCGGCCGTGGTGAAGATGTCGCTGCACCCGAAGGCGACGTGCCCGATCCCACCGCGACGTGCGGCTCCGAGGTGGGACGTGACCGAGCCGGGCACCATGCCCAGCGTCAGTCGCAGCGGGTCCGCGCCGCCCGCCGGCTCCTCAAGCGCGCGGTTGCGCAACATCCCCACGGCATCGGTGACGTCGAGGCCCTCGTGCGGTTCCATCGCGAAAACCGAACGCAGCAACAGCATCACGCCGTCCCAGTTGTCGGACGGAATCGCCAGGCCGACGTGGTCGACGCCGGTGAACAACGGCACGTCGTCCTCCCAGCCACGCCCGCTGGGGTACAGCTCGAATGCCGCCTCCCACGCCGCCGCGCTGGCCGGACCGCGGACGTCGAGCGACGTCGCGTCGGTGACGTCGAGCCGCACGACGTCCGTGTCGGTTCCACCGTCGGCACCAGGCATCGCGACGTCGCGGGCGCGCACCTCGAGCGCGCGGGCCCGCGCGGCCCACGACTCCGGGTCGGCCGAGCGAACGCCGATCTGGGTGAGAACGGGCAGGTGCGCGGGGAGGCCCGGCGCGGTCCAGACGGTGCCGGCACTCGCGTCGACGACGACTGTCACTCCCGCGTGACGCCACAACTGGAGGTCGTGGGCACCGTGCACCCCGGCCAGCCGGAACCCGAGCTGACCGAGCACGGTGCGCAGCGCGTCGTCCTTGCCGGGACCCGCGGCGATCCGCAGGGAGACAACACCTTCCAACGGCGAGGCGGCCGGCGGTTCGAACAGTGCGGGCGAGGAGTCCGCCGTGACCTGACGCGCCACCTCCCCCTCCAGGTACAGCAGGGACCGGTGGGCGTCGGCGGCGGTCCTGCCGGTGTCCGACCCGCGGAACGTGTCGTTGAAGATCTCCAGCGACCAGGGTCCGCGATAGCCTGCCGCCTGGACGTGCGTGCCGAACGCGGTGAGGTCGAAGTTGCCCTGGCCCGGGAAGTTCCGGTAGTGCCTGCTCCACTGCAGCACGTCCATCGCCATCGCCGGGGCGTCCGCGAGTTGCAGGAAGAAGATCTTGTCGCCAGGGATGTCCCTGATGCCCGACGGGTCGTCACCGCGCGAGAGGATGTGGAAGCTGTCGAGGCACACACCGAGCGCGGGGTGGTCGGCGGCACGCACGACCTTCCACGAGTGCCGGTACGTGTTGACGTGCGCGCCCCACGCGAGCGCCTCGTACGCGATCCGCAGACCACGCCGGTGCGCCGCGTCGGCGAGGACGGACAACTGCTCGGTGAGCAGCTCGTCGTCGCGCACCGCCTGCGGCAGCGGCGACGAGCACACCAGGAGTGTGTCGCAGCCCAGCTGCTCCATCACGTCGAACTTGCGTTCCGCGCGAACCAGGTTGCGCGCGAAGGTGTCCGGGTCCACGGAGTCGAGGTCGCGGAACGGCTGGTACAGGTCGACGGTGAGTCCGAGATCCCGCGCCCGCGCCGCGAGGTCCGGCGCCGAGAGCGGCGAGCCGACGAAGTCCGGTTCGAACACCTCGAACCCGTCGAAACCCGCCGCGGCGATCGCGGCCAGCTTCTCGTCGAGCGTGCCGCTCAGCGAGACGGTGGCGATGGACGTGCGCACGCGGTCCACGATCAGCCCCTGCGGCAGAGGTACTCGACGGCCAATCCGTAGCCGGCGATGCCGAGGCCCGCGATCACACCGGTCGCGACCGGCGAGACGAACGAATGCCGACGGAACTCCTCCCGCCCGTGCACGTTGCTGATGTGCACCTCGACGAGAGGAACGTCTAGCGTCACCAGCGCGTCGCGCAGGGCGACCGACGTGTGGGTGTACCCGCCGGGGTTGATGACGACACCGGAGGCCTCGGTCCGCGCCTCGTGAACCCAGTCGATCAGCACGCCCTCGTGATTCGACTGACGCGCCAAGACCGTGCGCCCGAACCGTCCTGCGACGTCGTCGCACAGCGACACCACGTCGTCGAGCGTCTCGTGGCCGTAGACCTCTGGCTGGCGCTGACCCAGCAGATTCAGGTTCGGTCCGTTCAGGACGTAGATCGGTCCGGGTGTCGCCACGACAGGCCTCCATCGCTATGTACGAAACAGTGAATTAGTTCGTACCAGGATAGCGCGGGTACCGGCCGTCGCGACCCGGACACCGACATCACGAACGACAAGGCGTCCCCACCGAGCGGTGGGGACGCCTTGTCGCGTGGTTGTTCGTCGTCGTTACGCCGACTTGTCGCGCCGCTCCCGCTCCGGCTTGCGCGGAACGATGGTCGGCAGGACGTTGTCGTTGACCGTCTCCGCCGTCACGACAACCTTTGCGACGTCGTCGCGGCTGGGGATGTCGTACATCACCGGAAGCAGAACCTCTTCCATGATGGCGCGCAGACCACGGGCACCGGTCCCCCGCAGGATCGCCTGGTCGGCGATCGCCTCCAGGGCGTCCGAGCTGAATTCCAGTTCGACACCGTCCATCTCGAAGAGGCGCGTGTACTGCTTGACCAACGCGTTCTTCGGCTCGGACAGGATCTGCACCAGCGAGTCCTTGTCCAGGTTCGTCACCGATGCGACGACGGGCAGGCGGCCGATGAACTCGGGGATCAGACCGAACTTGATCAGATCCTCCGGCATGACCTCGGCGAAGTGGTCCTGGGTGTCGATCTCCGCCTTCGACCGGACCTCGGCGCCGAAGCCGATACCCCGCTTGCCGATGCGGTCGGACACGATCTTCTCGAGTCCCGCGAACGCACCGGCCACGATGAACAGCACGTTGGTGGTGTCGATCTGGATGAACTCCTGGTGCGGGTGCTTGCGTCCACCCTGCGGGGGCACGCTCGCCTGCGTTCCCTCCAGGATCTTCAGCAGCGCCTGCTGAACGCCCTCACCGGAGACGTCACGGGTGATCGACGGGTTCTCCGACTTGCGGGCGATCTTGTCGACCTCGTCGATGTAGATGATGCCGGTCTCGGCGCGCTTGACGTCGTAATCGGCGGCCTGGATCAGCTTGAGCAGGATGTTCTCGACGTCCTCGCCGACATAGCCGGCCTCCGTCAGCGCGGTCGCGTCGGCGATGGCGAACGGAACGTTCAGCATCTTCGCCAGCGTCTGCGCCAGGTACGTCTTGCCGCAGCCCGTCGGGCCCAGCATGAGGATGTTCGACTTGGCGAGCTCGACGGTCTCACCGCGCACGTCACGACCCTTGTCGCCGGCCTGGATGCGCTTGTAGTGGTTGTAGACCGCGACCGCGAGCGTCCGCTTGGCGTCGTCCTGGCCGATGACGTAGTTCTCGAGGAAGTCCCGGATCTCCGCCGGCTTCGGCAACTCGTCGAGCTTGACCTCGCTGGACTCCGCGAGCTCCTCCTCGATGATCTCGTTGCAGAGGTCGATGCACTCGTCACAGATGTAGACACCCGGACCCGCGATGAGCTTCTTCACCTGCTTCTGGCTCTTGCCGCAGAAAGAGCACTTCAGCAGGTCGCCGCCGTCACCGATGCGTGCCATCTCGTCAGGTCCTACTTCCTTCTCGACTGCACTCGCTAGTTGCGCTGACCGTTCCGCGGAGCGCCGGCGTCGCGGACGCCGTGCGGTCCCGGTCGTGGACGCCGCCCTGTTCGGGCGAAACCCCTGACAGTGACCGTACCCGTGTTTCCGGAACGAGGTCGACTTGTTGACCGTGTTTCGCGGTGCCCCGCCCGAACGACGACCGTCCGGGCGGGGCGACCGCCGACGCGACTACTTCTGGGCGGAGAGCTTCCGGTACTCCAGGACGTTGTCGATGATTCCGTAGTCCTTGGCCTCGTCGGCCGTCAGGATCTTGTCTCGATCGGTGTCCTTGCGGATCACCTGCGGATCCTTTCCGGTGTGCCGGCCGAGGGTCTCCTCCATCAGCCTGCGCATGCGCTCGATTTCCTTGGCCTGGATCTCCAGATCGGAGACCTGGCCCTGGATGCCACCGGTCGCCGGCTGATGGATCAGCACCCGGGCGTTCGGCAGCGCCAGGCGCTTGCCCGGGGTGCCCGCGGCGAGCAGCACGGCCGCCGCCGAGGCCGCCTGACCGAGGCAGACGGTGGTGATGTCGGCGCGCACGTACTGCATGGTGTCGTAGATCGCCATCAGCGCGGTGAACGAACCACCGGGCGAGTTGATGTACATCGTGATGTCACGATCCGGGTCCTGCGACTCCAGCACGAGCAGCTGCGCCATCAGGTCGTTCGCGGAGACGTCGTCGACCTGGTTGCCCAGGAAGATGATTCGCTCCTCGAACAGCTTGTTGTACGGGTCGGAGGTCTTGACGCCGTAGCTGGTCTGCTCGGTGAACTGCGGCAGGATGTAGCGCGCGTTCGGAGCCGCCGGAGCGGCGCCTGCCAGGCCGCGGGGATCGAAGAGGTTTGCCATCTGTGTCTCCAAGGTGAGTAGTGGGCGGTGGGGCGCGACCGGGCTCAGTTGCCGGTGCCGCCTGCCTGCCGCGCGCGGGAGATGACGTGGTCGACGAAGCCGTACTCCTTGGCCTCGGTCGCCGTGAACCAGCGGTCGCGGTCGGAGTCCGCGGTGATCTGCTCGACCGTCTGGCCGGTGTGCTCGGCGATCAGCTCGGCCATCTCACGCTTGGTGTGCGCGAACTGCTCGGCCATGATCGCGATGTCGGAGGCGGTGCCACCGATACCCGCGGACGGCTGGTGCATCATGATCCGCGCGTGCGGCAGGGCGTACCGCTTGCCCGGGGTGCCCGCGGAGAGCAGGAACTGCCCCATCGACGCCGCGAGGCCCATACCGAAGGTGGCGACGTCGCACTCGGCGAACTGCATGGTGTCGAAGATGGCCATGCCTGCCGTCACCGAGCCGCCGGGCGAGTTGATGTACAGCGAGATGTCGCGCGTCGGATCCTCGGCGGACAGCAGCAGGATCTGGGCGCAGAGCTTGTTGGCGATGTCGTCGTCAACCTGGGTACCGAGGAAGATGATGCGCTCACGGAGCAGCCGCTCGTACACCGAGTCGCTCAGGTTCAGACCGGACGTGGCCGAAGTCATGGCGGGGCCCTGCGAAGCCGCCGGGTTGTGTGAAATCACGGTACCTGCCTTCTCGATCGCTGAAGTTTCTCGATCACGAATCGTTGGTTCTCGACACAGACAGTAACGAACAGGGGCGGCCCCGGAGTCCCGGTGCCGCCCCTGTTCGCTTATGGCGTGAAAACTCAGCTCTCGTCGGAGCCCTCGGCCTCGTCGGCCTCGTCGGGGCTGCCGAACAGCTCCTTGGTGTCGACGGTCGCGCCGGAGGTGTCGGTGACCGTGAACTGCTCGACGACACCGGCGAGCGCCTTGCCGCGACGGACGTCCGCGAACACCGCGCCGAGCTGACCGGCCTGCTGGATCTGCTGGATGAACTGATCCGGCGACATGCCGTACTGCTGCGCCTGGAACAGGATCCGCTCGGTCAGCTCCTGCTGGCCGACGCTGGTGCCCGCATCCTCGGCGATCGCGTCGAGCAGCAGCTGGGTCTTGACCGACTTCTCGGCGGCTTCCTTGGCGTCCTTGTCGAACTCCTCGCGGGAGGAGCCCTGCGCCTCGAGGAGCTCGGCGAGCTTGGCCTCGTCGTGGTCGAGGCCGTGGATGGCGTCGTGCACAGCCGCGTCGACCTCGGCCTTGACGACGGCCTCGGGCAGCGGTACCTCGACGGTCTCGAGCAGCGTCTCGAGGACCTTGTCGCGGATCTGACCGGCCTGCTCGACCTTCTTCACGCGCTCGACGCGCTCACGCAGGTCGGCGTTCAGCTCCTCGAGGGTGTCGAACTCGCTGGCCATCTGGGCGAACTCGTCGTCGGCCTCGGGCAGCTCACGCTTCTTGACGGTGTCGACCTTGACGGTGACGACCGACTCCTTGTCCGCGTGCTCGCCGGCGACCAGCTTGGTGGTGAACTCCTTCGACTCGCCCGCCTTGAGGCCGACGATCGCCTCGTCGAGGCCCTCGATCAGCTGACCGGAGCCGACCTCGTGGGACAGGCCCGTGGTCGACGCCTCGGGGACGTCCTCACCGTCGACGGTCGCCGACAGGTCGATGGAGACGAAGTCGCCCTCCTCGACGGCGCGGTCGACACCGACGAGGGTGCCGAAGCGCTGACGCAGCGACAGCAGCTGTGCGTCGACGTCCTCGTCGGAGATCTCGATCGGATCCACCTCGACGGAGAGCGTCGCGAAATCGGGAAGGGTGATCTCGGGGCGGATGTCGACCTCGGCGGTGAAGGCGAGCTCCTCGCCGTCCTCGATCTTGGTGATCTCGATCTCGGGCTGGCCGATGACCTTGATCTCACCGGAGACGACGGCCTCCTGGTAGCGACCCGGGAGGGCGTCGTTGACGACCTGCTCCAGGACCGCGCCGCGGCCGACCCGTGCCTCGAGCAGCTTGGCCGGCGCCTTGCCCGGGCGGAAGCCGGGGAGACGGATCTGCTGTGCGAGGGCCTTGTACGCCTTGTCGAAGTCGGGCTTGAGCTCCTCGAAGGGCACCTCGACGTTGATACGGACCCGCGTCGGGCTCAGCTGCTCGACGGTGCTCTTCACGGACATGCTCCTTCGTGTGGTCTATCTGAGTCGCGGGCATCTGACTCCCAGATGCCCGCCGTTCTTCGTGTTGTCCCTGGTCGGGGTGACAGGATTTGAACCTGCGACCCTCCGCTCCCAAAGCGGATGCGCTACCAAGCTGCGCCACACCCCGTCCGTTCGCGTTGCACCGAAGCACCGTGAGATCCCCACAGTATCGGCACCGGGTGAGAATCCTACGACCACCCGATTGGCGAATCCAAAGCGAGGTTATGTACAGTCTCCAACGCAGACGGCAGTCATGGCGATCCCATGAGTCGTGTGCACCTGGGGATGTAGCTCAATGGTAGAGCCCTAGTCTTCCAAACTAGCTACGCGGGTTCGATTCCCGTCATCCCCTCCAAAGGGCAGAAATGCCCGATGAGCAGGAGCGAAAGCCCGCCACCTTTCCAGGTGGCGGGCTTTCGACGTTTCCGGGCCTGCACCCACGCGGTCACCGGCCGCCCGTCACCTCCCACACGTCCGGCACGACCGATCGGACGCGGCGCCCACGCCCGTCCAGGACGTGCCCGAGCAGCTTGTGCAGCCGCAGGACCACCGATCGATCCCGGATGTCGAGATCGGGATAGGAGTCGGCGAGGCGCTGCTCGAACGCTCCGAGGTCGCCGACCGACCGCAGCCAGGTCTGCACCACCAGGTTGTTCGGTCCGTGTACGGCGAAGCAGTTCCGCGTCTCCGGTTCCCGGCTGAGGCGACGTCCGGTGTCCTCGAGCCGGGCGGGTGCCACCCGCCCCCAGAAGGTCGTGAGGACCGCGTAACCGGCGAGCGGCCTGGCGAACTCGCAGCGCATGGTCACCAGTTCGAGCTGCAGCAGCCGGTCCAGACGCCGCCGGACACTCGGCGCACTGACACCGAGATCGGCACCGAGTTCGGCCCACGACCTGCGCCCGTCCCGCGACAGCTCCCGCAGGAGGGCCCGGTCCGGAGCGGAGAGCGCGGACGGGCCGGAACCACCGCCCGCCGCCCGCGCCGCGGGAAGGGTGGAGCGCTCCCCCGGCGCGAGCGCGTTCAGTCGCCAACGACTGCCCTCGGTGAACCACTGGGTGATCAGCCTCGTGCGTACGGACTCGACCCCGTCGATCGCCGCGACGACCTCGAGGGCGAACCGTGACATCGCCTCCAGGTCCGGGGTACCCGCGGTCACGAGCAGGTCGACGTCGCCGCCGGCGCATTCCACCGTCACCGCGTAGGTGTGCTCGACCAGGGCACTCGCCACGGATTCGCAGCGGTCCGGACGGCACCTGATCTCGAGGAATGCCGTGCAGACCTGCCGGAACACGCTCGTCGAGGGCGAGACCGTGATCCAGGCGTTTCCCGATTCGCACAGGCGGCCCCACCGCCTGGCCAGGGTGACGGGGTCGAGCTCGAGCGCGTCACCCAGCTGGACCCACGACGCGCGGGGTGCGAGCTGGAGCGCATTGATGAGCCGAAGATCGATCTCGTCGATGATCCTGTCCGTTTCCTGCGTCATGACGGATTATTCTCACCGATTCCTGCAAATGTTGGAATCCATGGCATCCGCCGGGACGATTCGGGCTGACCAGCCGGGGCCGTGGGGGACCCGGCCTCGCAGGAAAGGTCGGGTCACCGTGTCCGCACCCTCGTCCACGTCCACCGCCGATCGGTACGCCCTGATCGGGGCGGGCCCGTCCGGCCTCGCCGGGGCCCGCAACCTGTCCCGGCTCGGCATCCCGTTCGACGGGTTCGAGTCGCACACCGATGTCGGTGGGCTGTGGAACATCGACAATCCGCGCAGCACCGTCTACTACTCCGCCCATCTGATCTCGTCGAAGACGACGACACAGTTCACCGAGTTCCCGATGCCGCCCGAAACCCCGGACTATCCCGGGCACCGTGCGCTGCGGGAGTACTTCGAGGCCTACGCACAGCGGTTCGACCTGCATCGCCACTTCCGCTTCGGGACGACCGTCACGCGGGTCGAACCCGACGGCGACGGGTGGATCGTCGCGACCGAGACCGACGGCACCCCGACGACCGCCCGCTATCGCGGGGTGATCGTCGCCAACGGCACACTGTCCGAACCGAACCTGCCTGCCTTCCCCGGCACGTTCACCGGCGAACTCCTGCACACGAGCGGGTATCGCGATCCGCGGATCTTCGACAGCAAGCGGGTGCTGATCATCGGCGCGGGCAACAGCGGCTGCGACATCGCGGTGGACGCCGTCCACCACGCCAGATCCGTCGACATCAGCGTTCGGCGCGGCTACCACTTCGTCCCGAAGTACGTGTTCGGTCGCCCCGCCGACACCCTCGGCGGGCGGCTGTCCCTGCCGCCGCGGCTCAAACAGCGCATCGACTCGCGCCTGCTCGGGATGTTCACCGGAGATCCCGTCCGGTTCGGTTTCCCGCAACCCGACCACCGGCTGTACGAGGCCCATCCCATCGTGAACTCGCTGATCCTGCACCACGCGGGCCACGGCGACGTGGTGGTCCGCGCCGACGTCGACCGCTTCGACGGCAATCTCGTGCACTTCACGAACGGATACGTGGGCGACTACGACCTCGTCGTGTGTGCGACCGGATACCGGCTGCACTATCCGTTCATCGCGCCGGAGCACCTCGACTGGAGTGGACGCGCCCCGTCGCTCTACCTCAACATCGCGTCCCGCAGGCATCCGAACCTGTTCATCCTCGGGATGATCGAGGCGTCGGGAATCGGCTGGCAGGGGCGTCACGAGCAGGCCGAACTGGTGGCGAAGGTGATCCGGGCCCAGCGCGACTCCCCCGACCTGGCCGCCGAGTTCGCGGCCAGGGTCGCCGGGCCCGAGCCCGATCTGACCGGCGGCTACCGCTATCTCGATCTCGACCGGATGTCGTACTACGTGAACAAGGACGCGTACCGCCGGACCGTCACCGAGCACATCGCCCGGCTGGACGCCGGGCGTAACGCACGACGCGGTACCGCCGTGCCCTCCCCGAAGGATGCCCATGCCCATCGATGACGTGGTGCTCGATTTCAACGAGAACTCGCTGACGCTGCTGAGCATCGTCCTCGCCGGGATCATGTTCGGGATCGCCCTGGACACCTCGGTCGACGACTTCCGGGCGGCGCTGCGGATGCCGCGCGCGATGGCGGTCGGGATCGCGGCGCAGTTCCTGCTGCTGCCCGCCGTGACGTTCGTGCTCACACTGCTGCTGAACCCGGCACCGTCGATCGCGCTCGGCATGATCCTGGTGGCGTGCTGTCCGCCGGGCAACATCTCCAACGTGCTGACGCACCGCGCGAAAGGCAATGTCGCGCTGTCGGTCTCGATGACTGCGGTGTCGAACGTCCTCGCGATCTTCCTGATGCCGATCAACATCGCGTTCTGGGGAAGCCTGCAGCCGGAAACCGACGCGCTGTTGCGATCGGTGTCCCTCAGCCCCGCGGACATGCTCGCGGACATCGCGCTCGTCATCGGATTGCCGTTCGCCGCGGGACTGCTCGTGGCCCGGGTCCGGCCGCGGTGGGCGGCCGCTGCGGAGCCGTGGGTCAAGAACCTGTCCCTGCTGGCGCTGCTGGCGTTCATCGTCGCGGCACTGGCGGGCAACTTCTCGGTGTTCACCGAGTACATCGGGATCGTGTTGCTCGCGGTGTTCCTTCACGACGCGGTCGCTCTGGCGCTCGGTTACGGGTGCGGAGTCGCGACGGGCCTCGACGAGCGCAGCCGGCGCGCGGTCACGTTCGAGGTCGGGATACGCAACGCGGGACTCGGTCTCGGTCTGGTGTTCACGTTCTTCGACGGACTGGGCGGCATGGCGATCGTCGCCGGCTGGTGGGGCATCTGGGACATCGTCGCCGGCCTGGTGCTGGCGGGAATCTGGTCGAGGAGACGCACCTCGGCGCCGCAACGAACGGAAGGGGCATCGGCATGACGGTGATGGTGACCGGAGGCAGCGGCTTCCTCGGCCGGTCGGTGGTCCGAGGACTGCGGGGCGCGAATCAGCGAGTGGTGAGCGTCGACCTGCGCGCCCCCTCCGATCCGCTCGACGGCGTCACCTACGCCGTCGGCGACGTCTGCGATCCCGCTTCGATGTCGGCGGTCCTCGCCGACCACGACGTCGAGACGGTGGTGCACCTCGCGTCGATCGTGAACCCCGGCCGGTCGACGACGCCGGAGCAGGAGTATCGGGTCGACGTGGAGGGATCACGAACGGTGCTGGGCGCCTGCGTTGCCCACGGCGTCCGCCGCATCGTCGTCTCGTCGAGTGGCGCGGCCTACGGCTACCACGACGACAACCCGTCGTGGATCACCGAGGACACTCCCCTGCGCGGAAACGACACCTTCCCGTACTCCCGGCACAAGCGTCTGGTCGAGGAGATGCTGGCGGAGTACCGCCGGGACCATCCCGCGCTGGAGCAGACGATCTTCCGGATCGGCACCATCCTGGGCGCGGACGTCGACAACCAGATCACCGCCCTGTTCGAGAAGGACCGCCTCCTCAAGATCGCGGGCAGTGACAGTCCGTTCGTGTTCGTCTGGGACCAGGACGTGGCGTCCGCGATGGTCCAGGCGTGCCTCGGCTCCCGGACGGGGATCTTCAACGTCGCGGGCGACGGTGCGATGACGGTGGACGAGATCGCCGACGCACTCGGAAAGCGGACACGGACCGTGCCGCCGGGACTGGTCCGTCTTGGGCTGCGCGTGGGTCACGCCCTGAAGCTCACGGTGCACGGACCTGAGCAGGTCAAGTTCCTGCAGTACCGACCGGTCCTCGACAACAACAGACTCAAATGCGTGTTCGGATACACCCCGCGCTACACCACCCGGGAGGCGTTCGCGGCCTGGCAGTCCGCCCGCTCCGCGCCGACGTCGGGCGACCGTAGTCGATCCCGCGCATAGTCACCCCTATCGCAGGCCGCTCCCCATAAGGTAGAACCTGTTTCAGTCTGCCACCTGCCTCACCGAAGGAGCGCCCATGCACACCCCCATCTGTGACGACCTCGGCATCGAGTTCCCGATCTTCGCGTTCACCCACTGCCGGGACGTCGTCGTCGCGGTCAGCAAGGCGGGCGGATTCGGCGTCCTCGGCGCGGTCGGCTTCACCCCCGAGGAACTCGAGATCGAGCTGAAGTGGATCGACGAGCACATCGGCGACCACCCGTACGGCGTCGACATCGTCATCCCCAACAAGTACGAGGGCATGGACTCGAACCTGTCCGGCGAAGAACTGACCACCATGCTGCAGAACATGGTCCCCAAGGAGACCCTCGAGTTCGGCCGCAAGATCCTCACCGACCACGGCGTTCCGCTCGCCGACGACGGCAGCGAGAACGCGTTGCAGCTTCTCGGCTGGACCGAGGCCACCGCGACCCCGCAGGTCGAGGTCGCGCTGCAGCACCCGAAGGTCACCCTGATCGCGAACGCGCTCGGTACCCCTCCGGCGGACATGATCGAGCACATCCACAAGGCCGGACGCAAGGTCGCCGCCCTGTGCGGCTCGCCCTACCAGGCCCGCAAGCACGCCGACGCCGGTGTCGACATCATCATCGCCCAGGGCGGCGAGGGCGGCGGACACTGCGGTGAGGTCGGCTCGATCGTGCTGTGGCCGCAGGTCGTCAAGGAGGTCGCACCGGTTCCGGTGCTCGCCGCAGGCGGCATCGGCAGCGGCCAGCAGATCGCGGCAGCACTCGCGCTCGGCGCACAGGGTGCGTGGTCCGGCTCGCAGTGGCTGATGGTCGAAGAGGCGGAGAACACCGCGGTCCAGCAGCAGGCATACATCGACGCCTCCAGCCGCGACACGGTCCGCAGCCGCTCCTTCACCGGCAAGCCGTGCCGCATGCTGCGCAACGACTGGACCGAGGCGTGGGAGAAGGAGGGCAACCCGGAGCCCCTCGGCATGCCGCTGCAGTACATGGTGTCCGGCATGGCCGTCGCAGCCACCCACAAGTACCCCGACGAGACCGTCGACGTCGCGTTCAACCCGGTCGGCCAGGTCGTCGGGCAGTTCGAGAAGGTCGAGAAGACCTCGGCGGTCATCGAACGCTGGGTGCAGGAGTACCTGGAGGCGACCGGCACGCTGGAGCAGCTGAACGAGGCCGCGAGCGTCTGACCCTCGCGTCAGTCGGGGAGGATCGGGACGCTCACGCCGCGGTCGCGGCCCAGCATCGCGGCCCGCGTGACCGCCACGGAACCGAAGCGGTCGCGAACGGAGTCCAGCGCGGCGTCGAGGGCGACGGCGTCGCGGGCGGCTGCCGGAACCGAACGCACGGTGTTCGCATCGGGCGGTCCGCCGCCGGTGACCCGATCCTCCCCGCCCAGGTCGAGCGGCAGCGCGAGTTGCTCGGCTCCTTCCCTGTCGAGGTTGGTCAGCGCGACACCGACGAGCGTCAGGCCCCGATCGAGAATCAGTGGCCTGACCTCGTGAAGGAGGGCGCGTACCGCGGACAGGATCGTCTCGGTGCGCGCCGTCGCCTGCCCGACGGTCATGGACCGGGTGGCGCGGGTGAAGTCACCGAACCGCAGTCGCAGCACCACCGTCCGGGACACCCGACCGGCACGGCGCAGCCGCCGCGTCACCCGGTCGACCAGCGACGCCGCGACCGCCTCGATCTCGTCGAAGGACCGCTGCCGGCGACCGAGGGCGTGCTGGGCGCCGATCGAGCGCCGCCGGGTACCCGTCTGCACCCGGCGCGGATCCCGCGCCCAGGACAACGCGTGCAGGTGACGCCCGGCGCCCTGCCCGACGACGGCCATGAGTTCCCGCTCGGGCAGCACGGCCATCTGCCCGACCGTCTCGATCCCGTACGCGTGGAGCTTGCCCGCGGTGACGGCGCCGACACCCCACAGGCGCTCCACCGGGAGGGGATGCAGGAACTCCAGCTCACGACCGGGCGGCACCAGCAGCAGACCGTCGGGCTTGCCGACCGCGCTGGCCACCTTCGCGAGGAACTTGGTGCGGGCGATGCCGACGGTGATCGGCAGGCCGACCTTCTCCCGAACCTCCGCCCGCAGCCGGGTCGCGATCTCGAGCGGTGTGCCCGACACCCGGGCCAGCCCACCCACGTCTAGGAAGGCCTCGTCGATCGAGATGCCCTCGACCAGCGGTGTGGTGTTCCGGAACACCTCGAACACCGCCTTGCTCGCCTCGGCGTACGCCGACATCCGCGGACGCACGACCACGGCCTGCGGGCACAGGCGCAGTGCCTGCCCGGCGCTACTGGGCGTCCGAACCCCGAACGCCTTCGCCTCGTAGCTCGCCGCGAGAACCACACCGCCGCCGACGATGACCGGCCGCCCCCGCAGGGACGGATCGTCGCGCTGCTCGACCGAGGCGTAGAAGGAGTCCAGGTCGGCGTGCAGGATCGTCGCATCGGAGCGGACGATCCCGGCAGGTCGCGGGAGCGGAACACCATCGGGCACGAACATATGTTCGCATCGCCCACCGACAGGTTTCACGAACGGCGAACGGGCCGCCCGCCTGGACCCCCGGTATCCTGAAGGTGTCCGATTTGTCCCTGTGTCGAGTCGCCGCCCGGTCGCCTGGAGTTCCATGCCACCGCGGTCGGGCTCGCTGGAAGGTCTCGCGTGGAACTTCTCCTGATCGTCGCCGTCATCGGCGCTGTCGTCTTCCTGGTCTCGAAGAGCCAGAAGAACAAGAGCGCCGGACACTCCGCAACCCAACTCGAGGACGCCAAGGCCGATGCCCGGCAGGCGATCGAACGCCTCGGCGGTCAGGTCTACAACCTGACCGGAACCGACAACGCCTCGAAGCAGGCGCTCGCCGACGCATCCGAGCGGTACACCGCGGCCGGCTCCCAGATCGAGCAGGCCAACAGCCCGGCCCAGGCGCGCCTGGCGAAGCAGACTGCACTCGAGGGCCTCTACTACATCCGCGCCGCGCGCATCGCCATGGACATGGACCCGGGACCCGAGGTCCCGAGCCTGGACGGACAGAAGGCCGCGGGCCACGTCAGCGAGGACCGTGAGATCGAGTTCGAGGGACGCCAGGTGGCGGCGTCGCCGAATCCGTCGCAGCGGACCCCGAACTACTACCCCGGCGGTCGCGTCGCGGGCCGCCCGGTCCCGGCCGGCTGGTACTCCGAGCCGTGGTGGAAGCCCGCGCTCGTGGCCGGCGCCTGGGGCGTCGGCTCGATGCTCCTGTTCTCCGCCATGTTCAGCGGAATGGCAGGCGTGGCCTACGGTGCCCAGGACTTCGAGAGCGGCGCCGGTGACGGCACCGACGCCGGTGGCGACGCGGGCGGCGACGCGGGCGGCGACGCCGGTGGCGACGCGGGCGGCGAGGACATGGGCGGCGACATGGGCGGCGGCGAGGACTTCGGCGGCGGCGACTTCGGTGGAGATTTCGGCGGCGGCGACTTCGGGGGCGGGGACTTCGGCGGCTTCGACTTCTGAGCAGGCAGCGGCGGGCGGACCAGGGTCACCTCGACCTCGATCCGCCCGTCGCGGTCTTTCCCGACCACTGCATCTGAAGGTTGCCTAACCTAATTCTGCTAGCGTGCCCCCATGTCCGATTCACAACAGCGCTCGGTCCGCCGTTTCGCCGGCGCGGCCCTGGCAGCCACCGCCCTGTTCCTCACCGCGTGTGGCAGTTCGACCGCAGAGAGCACGAGCGACGACGCCTACACGGTGGAACACGCGATGGGCACGACCGTTCTCGACGGCACACCCGAACGCATCGTCGTCATCGACTCCCCCCATCTTGATGCCCTTGTCGCACTGGGCATCACACCGGTCGGCGCCACCGAATCGGGTGCGAGCAACGGATTTCCGGGCTATCTCGCGGACAACCTCGACGGGACGACGAGCGTCGGCCAGACCTCCGAACCGAATCTCGAAGCGATCGCGAACCTGGCTCCCGACCTCATCATCGGAGCGAAGGTCCGCCACGAGGCGCTCTACGACCAGCTTTCGGCGATTGCACCGACCGTCTTCTCCGAGAACTCGGGAACCGACTGGCGGGAGCAGGCGCGCATCACCGCAGCGGCGGTGAACGAGAGCGACGACATGGACCGGTTGCTGACCGGGATCTCGGATCGAGCGGTCGAGGTCGGCGACAAGGTCGGCGCGCAGGGCCGCTCCGCGTCGATCGTCCGCTTCCGCACCGACAACTTCAGGCTGTACGGGCCGAGCACCTTCTCGGGTTCGATCCTGACCGAGGCGGGCTTCGACCTCGGTCAGCGCGACTGGAACGAGTACTCGATGCTCGAACTGAGCCCGGAGATGTTCACGCAGATCGACGGTGACGTGGTGTTCTACACGAATCCCGCCGGAGACCCGAACGCGGGAACGATGCCTGCGGTCACCCGCGTGTGGGGCGCGCTACCCGCGGTCGCGGCCGGAAACGTCCACGAGATGGAGGACGAGACGTGGATGGTCGGCATCGGGGTGGTGGGCGCCGGACTCGTCCTCGACCAACTCGAGGCAGCGCTGACCTGATCCGGCCTCGGTCAGGATTCCTGACAGACGGGGCACCAGAACAGGTTTCGGGTCTCCATCACGGTGTGCAGGACCGGGGTGCCGCACACGCGGCACGGTTCACCCGCGCGACGATAGACGTAGGTACGCGGCCGGTCCACTGCGTACGCGGGTGCACCGTGATCGTGTTCGGGCCGGACGACGTGCATCACGCCGGCCTCGACACCGACCGCCATCAGCACGACGAGGTCGGCCCAGATCTCGTCCCACTCGGTGCGGGTGAGGTCGCGGCCGCGCCGCTCGGGATGGATGCCGTGCCGGAACAGCACTTCGGCGCGGTACACGTTCCCGACGCCGGCGAGCACCGCCTGATCCATGAGTAGCGCCCCGATCGCCTTCTGCGACTTGGAGATCCGGCGCCACGCCCGGTCGGGGTCGGCGTCGGGTCGCAGCGGATCGGGTCCGAGTCGCTGCTCGAGTGCGACCACCTGCGTCGGGTCCCAGATCTCGCAGGCGGTGGGGCCACGCAGGTCGGATCCGATCTCCGCCCCGACCATCCGCATCCGCACCTGCCCGACCGGTTCGCCCATCGGGAGAGCGGCATCGGTGAACTTGCCGTACAGGCCGAGATGGACGTGCACGACCGCGCCGCCCTCGTAGTGGTGCAGCAGGTGTTTGCCGTTCGCCTCGGCCCGCTCCAGGATCCGTCCGTCGACCGTCGCGGCGCCGTCCGTGAACCGGCCCTGCGGGCTGGACACGCGCACGGGAGCACCGGCGAAGTGTCGCCGATGCTCCCGTGCGAGTCGATGGAGGGTGTGGCCCTCGGGCACTCAGGCGCCCTGCGCTATGCGCCCGGAACGGCCGGCGCTTCGCCGGTCCGCTCGTACTCGGCGAGGATGTCGATGCGGCGCTGGTGGCGTTCCTCCCCCGACCACGGGGTGGCGAGGAACGCGTCGACGATCGCGAGCGCCTCCTCCTCCGAGTGCATGCGGCCGCCGATACCGATCAGCTGCGCCTTGTTGTGCTGACGGGCGAGCTGTGCGGTCTCGACGCTCCAGGCCAGAGCGCAACGGGCGCCGGGAACCTTGTTCGCGGCGATCTGCTCACCGTTGCCGCTGCCGCCGAGGACGATGCCGAGGCTGCCCTCGTCGGCGACGACCCGGCGGGCCGCGTCGATGCAGAAGGCGGGGTAGTCGTCGAGCGCGTCGTACTCGTGCGCTCCGCAGTCGACGGCCTCGTGGCCGTTCGCGATCAGATGGTCCTTGATCTTGTTCTTGAGCTCGAAGCCGGCGTGGTCGGCACCCAGGTAAACGCGCATGCCCTCGATGATAGGGACCGAGGATCGTCCTCCCGAAACGGACACCGCCGCAGGCGGTGTTGAACGAGCGCTAGTGTGACCGGCATGGAACTCAACGGAACCAGTTCAGTCGTCACCGGTGGCGCGTCCGGCATCGGTGCCGCCACCGCCCGTCAGCTCGCCGCCCGCGGCTCCAAGGTCGTCATCGCCGACCTCAACGTCGAGGTCGGCACCGCCCTCGCGAAGGAGATCGGCGGCGCATTCGTCCAGGTCGACGTCACCAACACCGAGCAGATCGTCGAGGCCGTCGACACCGCCTCCGAGCTCGGCCCGCTGCGCGCGGCCGTCAACTCCGCCGGCATCGGCTCCGCGGCCCGCACCATCGGCCGCGACGGCTCGTACGAGTCGGCCTTCAATCTCGACGTCTACAAGAAGGTCATCGAGATCAACCTGATCGGCACCTTCGACGTCACCCGCATCGCCGCGACCGCGATGAGCCGCCTCGAGCTCACCGAGTCCGGCGAGCGCGGCGCGATCGTCAACATGGCCTCCGTGGCCGCGTTCGACGGCCAGATCGGCCAGGCCGCGTACTCCTCCTCCAAGGGTGGTGTCGTCGGCATGACCCTGCCCGTCGCCCGCGACCTCGCGGCCGCAGGCATCCGCCTCAACACCGTCGCCCCCGGCCTGATCGACACCCCGATCTACGGCTCGGGCCCGCAGGCCGAGGCGTTCAAGGCGAAGCTCGGCGAGAGCGTGCTGTACCCGAACCGTCTCGGTGTGCCGGACGAGCTCGCGAGCATGGTCCTCGAACTGCTCACCAACTCCTACATGAACGCCGAGGTCGTCCGCGTCGACGGCGGCATCCGGATGCCCCCGAAGTAGCAAGCGGCTACGCCACTCGTGCGCGCTTTGCGGGTCCCTGGACCTGTAAAGCGCGCACGAGCACGGAGTGCCTCAGTCGAAGACCGGGCCCTCGGTGCGGCTGCGCTTGAGCTCGTAGAAGTGGGGGTAGCCGGCCAGCGCGACCACGCCGTCCCACACCTTGCCCGCGTCCTCGCCCCGCGGAATCCGCGACAGCACCGGACCGAAGAACGCGACACCGTTGACGTGGATCGTCGGAGTGCCGACGTCGTCACCGACCGCATCCATGCCGGCCTTGTGGCTGGCGCGCAGCGCCTCGTCGTGGTCGTCGGCGTCCGCGGCGCCAGCCAACTCGGCGGGCAGGCCCACCTCGGCCAGCGCCTCCTTGATCACCACCTCGAGATCCTTGTTGCCCTGGTCGTGGATGCGGGTACCCATCGCCGTGTAGAGCGGAGCCAGGACCTCGTCGCCGTGGGCCTGTGCGGCGGCGATCGCGACGCGGACCGGTCCCCACGCCTTCTTCATGAGCTCGGCGTACTCCTCGGGGAGTTCACGACCCTCGTTGAGGACCGCCAGGCTCATCACGTGGAAGTTGGCCTCGATGTCGCGAACCTTCTCGACCTCCAGGATCCACCGCGAGGTGATCCAGCACCACGGGCACAGCGGGTCGAACCAGAAGTCGGCAGTGTCCTTGGCCGGTGTCGCACTCACTCGAAGCTCCCATCGATAGTCGGTTGCGGGCACGGAGGCCCCCGACGGCACAACACACCCCGCAATCGAATGCTTCCCCGGCTGCGAAAGCTCCTCCCGCGAGTACCGTCGAATCCGGGACCGTTGCACCCGAAACCGGAGGATGCCACATGTCGCAGAACCGGACATTCGTGATCGTCGGCGGCGGGCTCGCCGGAGCCAAGGTCGCCGAAGCGTTGCGCGCCAAGGACTTCGACGGTGACGTCGTGCTGTTCTGCGCGGAGGACCACCTCCCGTACGAGCGGCCACCGCTGTCGAAGGACCACCTCGTCGCGGGGAAACCGCTCACCGAGTTCACCGTGCACACCGGCGACTGGATGCGTGACCACCACGTCGACGTCCGACTCGGCACCACCGTCACCGCGCTCGACCCGGCCGCACACACCGTGACGCTGCCGGACGGCTCCACCGTCTCCTACGACAAGGCCGCGCTGGCGACCGGCTCACGATCCCGGCGGCCCCCGATTCCCGGTGCGGACGCGCACGGCGTCCACTACCTCCGGACGGTGGACGAATCGGATGCGTTGCTCGCCGCCCTGACGCCGCAGTCTCACCTGGTGATCGTCGGCGGAGGATGGATCGGCCTGGAGGTCGCCGCCGCGGCGCGCGGCCGCGGCACCGGGGTGACCGTCGTCGAGTCCGCGCCGCTACCGCTGATGGGGCCGCTCGGCCCCGAGATGGGCACGGTGTTCGCCGAACTCCACCGCGAACACGGCGTGGACCTGCGTCTCGACGCCTCGGTGGAGGAGGTCGTGACCCGCGACGGCCGAGCGGTCGGGGTGCATCTCGGCACCGGAGAGACCCTCAATGCGGACGCGGTGCTCGTCGCGGTCGGGGCCCGGCCCAACATCGAGCTGGCGGAGGACGCCGGACTCGCCGTCGACGGGGGTGTCCTCGTCGACGCCTCCCTGCAGACGAGCGATCCGGACGTCGTGGCGCTCGGCGACATCGCCGCGCAACAACACCCCGTCCTCGGCACCCGGGTACGGGTCGAGCACTGGGCGAACGCACTGAACCAGCCCGCGGTCGCCGCGGCGACGATGCTGGGCGAGAGCGCCGAGTACACCAATCTCCCGTACTTCTTCACCGACCAGTACGACCTCGGCATGGAGTACGTGGGCCACACCCCCGACGGCTACACGCGGCTCGTCGTCCGCGGGGAGGTCACCCGGCGGGAGTTCGTCGCGTTCTGGCTCGACGACTCCGACCGCGTCCTCGCCGGAATGAACGTCAACGTCTGGGATGTCACCGACGACATCAAGGCGCTGGTGAGCGCGCGCACGCCCGTGAATCCGGCCCTGCTGGCCGATCCGACGGTCGCGCTGGGCGACGCGGCCACCTGAGGGGTCGAAGCCGTCGCCCGTACGTGGTGGGATAGGGGTCGTCCGTGAACGAACAGACCCCGAGGAGCGTCGAAACGTGGCCCCACCGAACCTGACCCGCGAGCAGGCAGCCGAGCGCGCGGCGTTGCTGACCGTCGACCACTACGGCATCGACCTCGATCTCACGGACGGTGCCGGGGCCCCGGGCGAGACGACGTTCCGCTCCGTGACCACCGTCCGGTTCGCCGCGACGGAAGGCAGCTCCACCTTCGTCGACCTGATCGCGAAGAACGTCAACTCGGCGACGCTGAACGGCTCGCCCGTCGACGTGTCCGGGTACACCGAGGAGACGGGCCTCGCGCTGACCGGTCTCGCAGCGGAGAACGACCTCGTCGTGGACGCCGAGTGCCTGTACACGAACACCGGCGAGGGCTTGCACCGCTTCGTCGACCCGACGGACGGCTCGGTGTACCTGTACACGCAGTTCGAGACCGCCGACGCGAAGCGGATGTTCGCCTGCTTCGACCAGCCCGACCTCAAGGCGACGTTCACCCTCTCGGTCACCGCCCCGGTGGACTGGAAGGTGATCTCGAACTCCGCCGTCGTCGAGACGCTGGTCGCGACACCGGGTGAGCACCGGTTCCGCACAACGCCGCGGATGAGCACCTACCTGGTTGCGCTCATCGCGGGCCCGTACGCCGAGTGGAACGACGTCTACTCCGACGAGCACGGCGACATCCCACTCGGCATCTTCTGCCGGTCCTCCCTCGCCGAGCACATGGACGCCGACCGGCTGTTCACGGAGACGAAACAGGGATTCGCGTTCTACCACCGCAACTTCGGGGTGCCCTACGCGTTCGGCAAGTACGACCAGCTGTTCGTCCCCGAGTTCAACGCAGGCGCGATGGAGAACGCAGGCGCGGTCACGTTCCTGGAGGACTACGTCTTCCGGTCCAAGGTGACCCGCTACTCGTACGAGCGGCGCGCAGAGACCGTGCTCCACGAGATGGCGCACATGTGGTTCGGCGACCTGGTCACCATGCGCTGGTGGGACGACCTGTGGCTGAACGAGTCGTTCGCGACGTTCGCCTCGGTGCTCTGCCAGTCCGAGGCGACCGAGTACACGAACGCGTGGACGACGTTCGCCAACGTCGAGAAGTCCTGGGCGTACCGGCAGGACCAGTTGCCGTCGACGCACCCGATCGCCGCGGACATCCCGGACCTCGCCGCCGTCGAGGTGAACTTCGACGGCATCACGTACGCCAAGGGCGCGTCGGTGCTCAAGCAGCTCGTCGCGTACGTAGGCCTCGAACCGTTCCTCGCCGGCCTGCGCGCCTACTTCCAGGACCACGCCTACGACAACGCCACCTTCGACGACCTGCTCGCCGCGCTGGAGAAGTCGTCGGGGCGGGACCTGTCCGACTGGGGTGCGCAGTGGCTCAAGACCACCGGTCTGAACACCCTGCGTCCCGATTTCGAGGTGGACGCCGACAGGAAGTTCACGTCGTTCGCGGTCCTCCAGGACGGTGCCGCGCCCGGCGCCGGCGAGACCCGCGTGCACCGGCTCGCCGTCGGCGTCTACGACGACGACGCGAGCGGCAGGCTCGTGCGGACGCAGCGGATCGAGCTGGACGTCGAGGGAGCGCGCACCGAGGTGCCGGAGCTGGTCGGCGTGCCGCGGGGCAAGCTGGTGCTGGTCAACGACGACGACCTCACCTACTGCTCGGTGCGCCTCGATCCCGAGTCACTGGACACCGCGATCGCCCGGGTCGGCGACATCGTCGAACCGCTCCCTCGCACGCTGGTGTGGTCGGCGGCGTGGGAGATGACACGGCAGGCGGAGATGAAGGCCCGCGACTTCGTCGCGCTGGTCCAGCGCGGCATCGGCGCCGAGACCGAGGTGGGTGTGGTGCAGCGGCTGCTCATGCAGGCGCACACCGCGATCGCCAGCTACGCGGAGCCCGGTTGGGCGGCCGAAATCGGGTGGCCGGCGTTCGCGAACCGGCTGCTGGAGCTGGCCCGCGAGGCGGAGGCGGGCTCGGACCACCAGTTGGCGTTCGTGAACGCGCTGACCGGCGCGCAGCTGTCGGCGTGGCACACCGAGGTGCTCGCGGAGCTGTTGGACGCGGATCCGGCGACGGTGGGCCTGCCCGGCCTCGTCGTCGACACCGACCTGCGCTGGCGGATCGTGACGGCACTCGCCGCGGCCGGTGAGGTGGACGCCGACGGTCCGGAGTCGCCGTTCGTCGACGCGGAGGCGAAGCGCGACCCGACGGCGGCCGGTGCGCGGGCCGCGGCCGCGGCACGGGCGGCGCGTCCGCAGGCCGCGGTGAAGGAGCAGACGTGGCAGTCGGTCGTCCACGACGACGCGATCCCGAACATCACGGCCCGCTCGATCATCGGCGGCTTCGCCGGCGCCGGTCAGGCGGCACTGCTGGAACCGTTCGTCGCGAAGTACTTCGCCGACATCGCCGGGGTCTGGGAGCGTCGCTCCAGTGAGGTGGCGCAGACCGTCGTCATCGGGCTGTACCCGTCGTGGTCGATCAGCGACGACTCGGTCGCGGCGGCCGACGAGTTCCTGGCGGGCGATCATCCGCCCGCGCTCCGGCGCCTGGTGGTCGAGGGCCGGGCCGGCATCGTCCGCTCGTTGCAGGCCCGCGCATTCGACGCCGGTTAGAGAAGCGAATGGGCCGAATGCCACATCGTGCGCATCGAGTCGGCACGATGTGACATTCAGCCCACCGGGTGGTGCGGGTTACGGCCGGCCGATGGCCGCGCTCATCACGTTGACGGCGCTGATGATGCCGTCGATCAGATCCGCCTCGGCGAACGACGACACCGCGGCCGTGACACCGAGCTGCGCGACGCGGTCGGTGACGCGATCCTCGACGCCCTTGCCGGAGCGCACCTCGATGACACGCTGGTTCGGCGACACGGCGATCAGCACGGACCGCTCGGCCTCGGGCGTGGTCGGGAACAGCGCCGCCACACCGGCGGCCGGGTCCTCTCCGAGTGCGCCGACGTAGACGTTGAACCGCACCTTGGTCAGGCGGGTCGCGTCGGTCAGGGCGTCGTCGAGGGCGACGAGCTCGTCGACGGTGAACGGAAGGTCGTCGACGAAGGGCTCACCGATACGGTGCACGCCCGAGACGCGACCGCTGGGCGTGACCGCCGAACCGACCGGGAGATCGGCCTCGACGACTGCGGGGAACTTGCTACCACCGGCCACTTGCGGAACCTCCGATCAGATCTGCCGAGCCCTCGATCTCCGCGTGACCACCGTGGTGGCCCGGGCGGGTCGTCACCTCGTCGACGGCGGACCACAGCACCGGCTTGTGGGTCCACTCCTCGTCGAGCGAGTAATGGGCGGGGGTCTCACCGGCTTCGCGCGGAGCCAGGTAACTCAGCCCCGCGATGATCGCCGTGATGACGACGGGAATCCCGACGAAAATCAGCGTTGTCTCGAGAATGCTCACGCGCCAACGGTAGCCCACCGAACGGCTGCCGGTCCCGACAACCCGGTCGGAGCGGACAACGCCGGTGTCAGTCGAGATCGCTGTCCGGGTCGAGCCCGGGGTCGTAACCGAAGTCGTCGGTCCCGACCGCGAAACCGCGCCGGTACGGACGATCCCGCCCGACCCGCCTTCGTCCGAGCAGCGCTGCCAGCGCTGCCAGCGCCACGACCACGGCAATCCTGCGCATTCGGCCGTCCTCCCCCTGTGCAGATGTTCGAGTCGACAACCCTCTTCTCGGTGAACCTACTCAACTGCCGCGATCCGTTGGGGACGTCGCGAGCGGAGTCCGAATCACCCCCCGGTCTCGCGCCGTGTCGACCAGCAGGCTCCGTGGTGCGCGCACACAATGATCGTCATGCAGTACACGCTGATTGCGGTCATCGGTGTCGCGAGCATCGTTGCGGTGGCTGCGTTCTCGAAGCGACTGGGCCTCGCCGCTCCCCTGAGCCTGGTCGTGGTCGGAATCGTCATCGGGTACATCCCGGGCGTGCCCGACGTCGTCCTGGGCCCCGAAGTCATGCTCGCCGGGGTCCTTCCGCCCCTGCTCTACGCCGGCGCGGTGAACATTCCCGCCCAGGACTTCCGGCGGAACATCAAGGCGATCACCGGACTCGCGGTGCTCCTCGTCCTCGTCACCACAGCCGGTGCGGCCGTGCTGTTTCACTTCCTGATCCCCGACATCGGCTGGGCGACGGCGTTCGCCCTCGGCGCGGTGATCAGTCCGACCGACGCCGTCGCAGCGACCTCCGTCGGCCGCAGGCTGGGCCTGCCGTCGCGCCTGCTGACCGTGGTCGAAGGCGAGAGTCTGGCCAACGACGCCACCTCGCTCGTGCTGCTGCGGTCCGCGATCGCCGCGACCGCCGGTGCGGTCTCCCTGTGGCACGTCGCCGGCGACTTCGTGTACGCGGTGGTGATCGCGACCGTGGTCGGCATCGTCATCGGCATCGTGAACGTCCGGATTCGCGGCAGGTTCACCGACGACACCGTCCTCAACACCGCGATCTCGTTCGTCGTCCCGTTCGTCGCCTACCTTCCGGCGGAGGAACTCGGCGCATCCGGAGTGCTCGCCGTCGTCGTCACAGGTGTCGTGACCGGCCACATGGCGCCACGCCACCTCTCGGCCCGGAACCGGGTCACCGAGGAGATGAACTGGCGCACCATCGCCTTCCTTCTCGAGTCCGCGGTGTTCCTGACGATGGGCCTGAGCCTCGAACACCTGGTGGACGAGGTGCGCGACGCCCAACTCTCCCCCGGTCAGGGACTGCTCTACGGATTGATCGCCACCGCGTTCGTCATCGCGGTCCGGGCCGCGTTCATCGTCCCACTGGTCGGCGTGCTGCGCCGGGACGAACGGCGCGCCCGGCAGATCGTCCCGCATCTCGACAGCATGCAGTTGCGGTTGGACCGGATGGCCGAACGCGACGACGTGAACCCGCGGAAGCAGGCGTACCTGCGTCGCCGTTTCCGGCGAGCGGCAGCGGACATCGAGTTCGAGCTGAACGAGGCCCTCGGCTGGCGGGGTGGGGTTGTGCTGGCGTGGTCGGGCATGCGGGGCGCCATCACCCTCGCCGCTGCCCAGACACTGCCCTACGGCACCCCGTTCCGGGCGGAGCTGATCTTCATCGCGTTCGTGGTCGCCGTGACGACCCTGCTGCTCCAGGGGCTGACCCTTCCCCTGGTCATTCGCTGGTTGAAGGTTCCCGGCGACGACACCGAACGACTGCAGGCCGAGTACACGCAACTGCTCACCGAGCTGGCCGATGCCGCCGAATCGAGGCTGACCCTGGCGTCGGACGTGGACCCCGGGGTGCTCGAACGGGTGCGCGCGGACAGTCTCATCGGCAAGCGGGACGCGGTGGGTGACCGTCCGGATCCCGACCACGACCGGCGTCGCGACGAGTACCTCGCGCTCAGACTGGTGGCCCTTCGCGCCGAGCGCGGCGCACTGCTGCGGGCGCGGTCGGACGGCAGATACAGCTCGGACACGCTCGCGGCAGCTCAGCGCCGGCTCGACCTCGAGGAGACGCGCCTGGAAATCCTCACGGATCCGATGACGGAGTGAGCGCCCGACCGGCGGTCAGGCCGCGCCCTCGCCGAGGTAGCGCAGCCACTGCGGATCCAGTTCCTTGGTGGACGCGAGGAGCCTCCAGTGCTGGCCCTTCGGGGGAACGAGGGCGGCGCGGAGCGTCCAGCCGAGCTCACTGAGCAGTTTGTCCGCTTTGCGGTGGTTGCAGGGCGCACAGCAGGCGACGCAATTCTCCCAGGAGTGCTCGCCGCCGCGACTGCGGGGGATCACGTGGTCGATCGTCTCCGCCTTGTCGCCGCAGTAGGCGCATCGGAAACGGTCACGATGCATGAGTGCGGCCCTGGTCATGGGGATCCGGGCGCGGTAGGGCACGCGCACGTAGTTCCGGAGCCGGATCACCGACGGAACCTGGATCGAACAGCCGGCGGAATGGATGACCTGCCCGAGCGGATCCTCGTGGACGGAATCGGCCTTGTCGCAGACCAGGAGCACGACCGCACGGCGGACAGGGAGGGCGGTGAGAGGTTCATAGGTGGCGTTGAGCAGCAGCACCCGGCGTTTGACCCAGGCGGGTACCGCATCGTCGCCCGGGTCGGAGGGTCTGACACCCTCGTTGATCGCATAGAGCGGGGAAGCCCCCGACCCCGGTTTGTGACGGGCGTCGGCGGGCTCGAGTTGTCGGTGCGCTCGGGCATTGTGTCGGTGCTTCATGCGACCTCCGGTGCAGGACCTGTCCCAGTTGACCACGGATGACCCGCCCATGCACGTGCATTTCCGCGACAGTTTGCAGGCAGGCCGGTGAACAGGAGACGACACCCGACGTCGGGCGCGTCTCGTCGACACCCGCGACCCACCTGCTCGCGGGCGCGGATCGACGCCACGGCGACCGGAGGGCACAATGGTGGCGCCATGAGTGATGCCGAGATGAGTTTCTACGACGCGATCGGCGGAGCCGAGACGTTCCGCAAGCTGACCTCCCGTTTCTACGAGGAGGTCGCGAAGGACGAGATCGTGCGCCCCCTCTATCCCGAGGAGGATCTGGGTCCCGCGGAGCGCCGGATGCGGATGTTCCTGGAGCAGTACTGGGGCGGTCCGCGGACGTACTCGGAGGAACGCGGCCATCCTCGCCTCCGGATGCGACACAACCCGTTCAGGATCGGCCCGCTGGAACGGGACGCGTGGCTGCGGTGCATGCACATCGCGATCGACTCGATCGACGAGCAGACCCTGGACGCGGAACACCGCCGCGCGCTGGTCGACTACATGGACATGGCCGCGAACTCTCTCGTGAACTCCCCCGTCTGAGGTCGACCGTCCGACCGACATCGCGTCCGCTGTGCGGTGCCACGAGTCGTGACTGTCGCGGACGTGTGGCACTGTGACCGTCGTGAGCAGCGTGGTGAGCCCGCAGGGGGTTGCGGGACAGGCGGAATCCGACCAGTGGTGGACGACCGGGGTGTTCTACCAGATCTACCCGCGCTCGTTCTCGGACGGCGGCGACGACGGTGTCGGTGACCTGGGCGGAGTCCGCGACCGGCTCGGCTATCTGGAGCTGCTCGGGATCGACGCGATCTGGCTCAGCCCGGTGATGCGCTCCCCGATGGCCGACCACGGGTACGACGTGTCGGACCCGCGGGACATCGACCCCCTGTTCGGCGATCTCGCCGCGATGGATGCCCTGATCGCCGAGGCGCACGCCCGGCGCATCAAGGTGACGATGGACCTGGTGCCGAATCACACCAGTGAGCAGCATCCGTGGTTCCAGGCCGCGCTGCGCGCCGAACCGGGCAGCCGCGAGCGCGACCGCTACATCTTCCGCGAGGGCCGCGGTCCGAACGGCGACGAGCCGCCGAACAACTGGCCGTCGATCTTCGGCGGACCGGCGTGGACGCGTGTCACCGAGGCGGACGGCAGCCCCGGCGAGTGGTACCTGCACATCTTCGCGCGCGAGCAGCCCGACCTGAACTGGGACAACCCGGAGGTTGCCGAGGACCTGCACACGACGCTCCGGTTCTGGCTCGGCCGCGGCGTGGACGGGTTCCGGATCGACGTCGCGCACGGCATGGCGAAGCCCGAGGGCCTGCCGGATCACGACTGGGCGCTCAACGAGCTGATGCGCAACGACGACGACGACCCCCGGTTCAACAATCAGGGCGTGCACGAGATCCACCGCGGCATCCGCAAGGTGATGAACGAGTTCCCCGACACCATGGCGGTCGGCGAGATCTGGGTCCGAGACAACGAGCGTTTCGGCGAGTACATCCGCCCCGACGAGCTGCACCTGGGGTTCAACTTCCGGCTGGCCGAGGCGAAGTTCAGCGCAGAGCAGGTGCGGGCGGCCATCGACAACTCGCTCGCCGCCGTCGCCTCGGTGGGCGGAACCCCGACGTGGACACTGTCGAACCACGATGTGGAGCGCGAGGTGACGAGGTACGGCGGCGGCGCGGTCGGCTGGGCGCGGGCGCGGGCCATGACCCTCGTCGAGTTCGCCCTGCCGGGCGCCGTGTTCATCTACAACGGCGCCGAACTGGGCCTCCCGAACGTCGACGACCTGCCCGAGGAGGCCCTGCAGGACCCTGTCTGGGAGCGCTCCGGGCACACCGAACGCGGCCGCGACGGATGCCGGGTGCCGCTGCCGTGGCAGGGGTCCGAGCCGCCGTTCGGATTCACCACCGGCGAGTCGACCTGGTTGCCGATGCCCGAGAGCTGGGCCCCGCTGACGGTGGAGGCGCAGCTCGAGGACGTCGGGTCGATGCTGTCCCTGTACCGGACGGCGATCGAACTGCGCTCACAACGACCGGAGTTCGCGGGCGGCGGGGTCGACTGGTACGGCAGCCCGCCCGGTTGCCTGGCGTTCCGGCGCCCGGGCGGGCTGATCTGCGCGCTCAATGCGACCGACGTCGCGATCCCACTCCCACCGGGTGAGGTCCTGCTGTCGAGCGCCCCGCTCGTCGACGGCGCACTCCCGGCGAACGCAGCGGCCTGGTTGATCTAGTAGGACTTTGTTAGGTCTGCCACAGCTGGTGTGGGAGCTCGAGTTTCGGAGTGGTTCTCGAGACGATGACCGGGTGGATGCTGCAGCCCTGTCCGAGGTC
>NZ_JBHUFB010000004.1:0-49217 GCF_042681175.1 Rhodococcus gannanensis | reverse complement strand
ACCGCGACCACCACCACCGGCAACGGCCTTCACGAAGATCGGGAACTCCATGCTCTCCGACGCGGCAAGCAGGGTGTCCACGTCGGAGGACGGCTCCGACGACGTCAGCACCGGCAGACCGGCCGCCTTCGCCGCCGCGATCGCGCGCGCCTTGTTGCCGGTCAACTCCAGGACCTCGGCGGACGGGCCGACGAAGGCGATGCCCTCCGCCCGGCACGCGGCAGCGAGGTCGGGGTTCTCGGACAGGAAGCCGTATCCGGGGTAGATCGCGTCGGCGCCGGCCTTCTTCGCGGCGGCGACGATCTCGTTCACGGACAGGTACGCCCGGACCGGATGGCCTTCCTCACCGATCTGGTAGGACTCGTCCGCCTTCAGCCGGTGGACCGAGTTGCGGTCCTCGTACGGGAAAACGGCGACGGTTCCCGCGCCCAGCTCGTAGGAGGCGCGGAATGCCCGGATCGCGATTTCGCCGCGATTGGCAACGAGAACTTTGTTGAACATGGTGTGTACCTCGCTGTCGAGTGGAGCTGCTGCGACGTCGTTGTCCCGGCAGCACAGTGGCCCGCACTTGTGGTGCGGGCCACTGTGTTCAAAGGGTGCGCCCCGGTTTCCGAGAGACGGTGAATCTGCAATGACCAGTCCCCGGGACGCAGTTCGTGAGGCTCAGGCTCCCACTGCGCGCTGCGGCACGCCGGTGTACTCGCTGAGCGGCCGGATGAGAGCGTTCGACTCACCCTGCTCGATGATGTGTGCCGTCCACCCGGTGATGCGGCTCATCACGAAGATCGGGGTGAACACCTCGATGTCGAAGCCCATCAGGTAATACGCTGGGCCCGTGGGGAAGTCGAGGTTCGGCTTGATCCCGGTGGCGTCGTTCATGGTGCGCTCGAGGATCTCGTACATCGTGACCCACTTGTCGCCGCCGGTGTGCTCGGCGACGTCGAGGAACGCCTTGCGCATCGTCGGAACGCGGGAGTCACCGTTCTTGTAGACGCGGTGACCGAAGCCCATCACCTTTTCCTTGCGGGCAAGCTTGCCGCGCATCCACTCCTCGGCGTTCTCGGGCTCGCCGATCTCGATCATGTCGTGCATGACCGCCTCGTTGGCACCACCGTGCAGCGGACCCTTGAGGGTGCCGATGGCTGCGGTGACCGCGCTGTAGATGTCCGAGAGGGTGGAGGTGACGACGCGCGCCGCGAACGTGGAGGCGTTGAAGCTGTGCTCCGCGTACAGGATCAGCGAGACCTCGAAGGCCTTGACGATCTCCTTGTCCGGCACCTTCCCGAAGCACATGTTCAGGAAGTTCTCGGCGAAGCCGAGGTTGCTGTCCGGTGCGATCGGGTCCTGGCCGTGCCGGCGGCGATGGTCGGCGGCGACGATGGTCGGCAGCACCGCCATCATCCGAAGCGACTTCTCCCGGTTGGCCTTCGCGTCGTTGTCCCACTCTTGTGGGTCCTCGGCGCCGAGGTAGCTGATGGCCGTGCGCACCACGTCCATCGGGTGGCAGCTGTCCGGCATCTTCGCCACGAGCTGCAGCAGCGACCGGTCGGCGCGGCGGTTGGCCCGCTCCTGCTGGACGAACTGTTCGAGTTCGGTCTCGGTCGGAAGCTCACCGTTCCACAGCAGGAATGCGACCTGCTCGAAGCTGCAGTGCTCGGCGAGGTCCTGCACCGCGTAACCGCGATAGGTCAGGGAGTTGGTCTCGGGCACCACCTTCGAGATGGCAGTGGTGTCGACGACGACGCCGGCCAGACCCTTGTAGATCGTCGGAATTGCGGTGTCGGTCATCACTGGCTCCTGCCCAGGGTGAAGTTGAAGACTCCGGAATCGAATTCGTTGTAGCGCTCGTACTCGAGTAGTTCGTACAGCCGCGATCGGGTCTGCATCTGCTCGACGAGACCTTCCTGCGTGCCCTTCGCGTGGATCTCGCGGAGCCCGGCTTCGATCGCCCCCATCGCAAGACGGAGGGTGGTGACCGGGTAGATCACGGCGTTGTAGCCGATGTTCTGCAGCGTCTGTGCCGGAATGAGCTGCGACTTGCCGAATTCCGTCATGTTCGCGAGCAGCGGGACGTCCACTGCGCCGCGGAACTTCTCGAAGTCCGCCTCGGTGTGCAGTGCCTCGGTGAAGATCATGTCGGCCCCGGCGTCGGCGTACGCCTTCGCCCGCTCGATGGCCGCGTCGATGCCGTCGATACCGGCGGCGTCGGTGCGGGCGCAGATCACGAAGTTCGGGTCACGCCGGGCCGTCACCGCGGCCCGCAGGCGGCGCACCATCTCGTCGGTCGGCACGATCGCCTTGCCGTCGAGGTGGCCGCACCGCTTCGGGTTGACCTGGTCCTCGAGATGCAGACCCGCGATGCCCGCGTCCTCGAAGGCGAGGACGGTGCGGGCCGCGGACATCGGCTCACCGAATCCGGTGTCCGCGTCGACGAGGACGGGAAGGTCGGTGACACCGGCGATCTGGGCGCTGTGAGCCGTGACCTCGGTGAGGGTGGTCAGCCCGATGTCGGGCAGACCGAGTCCGGCCGAGAACGCGCCACCGGAGACGTAGACGCCCTCGAAGCCGATCTCCTGGACGAGCTTCGCCGTCAGCGGGTTGATCGCGCCCGGCAGCCGGGTGATGCCCTCCGACGTCAGGCTCGCCCGGAAGGCGGCGCGCTTGTCGCCCGCGGACGTCGCGGCGGCGATGAGCCCCGCCATCAGAAGAGGCCCTTCGGCGACTTCGGCGAGCGACCGAGCACCTCGTCGGAGACGGTGAAGGTGAGCTCGTTCAGCTCGCCGGCCTTCAGCTCGGGAGCGCGCTGCGCGGCGTCGAGGAAGCGGTCCTGCTCGGCCGGTGCGATGACGCCCTCGGCGAGGGTGCGGAACTTCGCGATGTACTGGTCGCGGGCGAACGGGCGAGCGCCGAGCGGGTGCGCGTCGGCGACGGCGAGCTCGTCGACGATGACCTCACCGCTCTTGAGGGTGACCTCGGCGCGGGCACCGAAGGCCTTTTCGTTCGGGTCGGTGGAATGGTAGCGGCGGGTCCACTCCGGGTCCTCGGCGGTGGAGATCTTCTGCCACAGCTCGATGGTGTCGGGACGCTGCGCCCGCTCCGGAGCGTAGGACCGCTCGTGGTGCCAGGTGCCGTCCTGCAGCGCGACCGCGAAGATGTACATGATCGAGTGGTCGAGGGTCTCGCGCGACGCCTGGGGGTCGAACTTCTGCGGATCGTTCGAGCCTGTGCCGATCACGTAGTGGGTGTGGTGGCTGGTGTGCAGGACGACCGACGCGATCTGGCTCAGGTCGCCGACCCGCTCGCGCAGGCGGAACGCCAGGTCGATCGGGGCCTGGCTCTGGTACTCGGCCGAGTGCTCCTTGGTGTAGGTGTCGAGGATGCCGCGCTTGGCCTCGCCCGGGCCGGGCAGCGGGACGTTGTACTCTGCCTTCGGGCCACCGAGCAGCCAGGCGATGACGCCGTCCTCGCCCTCCCAGATCGGGGACGGGGCGCCCTCGCCGCGCATCGCACGGTCCACGGCCTCGACGGCCATCTTGCCGGCGAAGGCCGGGGCGTAGGCCTTCCAGCTGGAGATCTCCCCCTTGCGCGACTGACGGGTGGCGGTGGTGGTGTGCAGTGCCTGACCGATCGCCTGGTAGACGGTCTCGGTGTCGAGGCCGAGCAGGGTGCCGATACCGGCGGCCGCGGAGGGGCCGAGGTGCGCGACGTGGTCGATCTTGTGCTCGTGCAGGCAGATGGCGCGGACCAGGTCGACCTGGATCTCGTAGCCGGTGGCGAGACCGCGGATCAGGTCGTTGCCGGTGCGGCCCGTGTGCTGCGCGACCGCGAGGATCGACGGGATGTTGTCACCGGGGTGCGAGTACTCGGCAGCCAGGAAGGTGTCGTGGAAGTCGAGCTCACGCACCGCGACGCCGTTGGCCCACGCCGCCCACTCGGGGGAGAACCTTCCGCCGACGCCGAACACAGTCGATCCGGGGCTGTACGGATGCGACTGCGCCTGCGCCCGCGCGTTGGCGACCGGGCGGCGGGTCACGGACGCTGCGGCGACGGCAGCGTTGTCGATGATCCGGTTGACGATCATCTCGGCGGTGTCCGCGGGCACCTCGACGGCGTCGGTCGCGACCTCGGCGATCTTCCACGCGAGGTGCTCGCTGCGCGGGAAGTCCTCGGCGGAGCGGTAGGTGCGAACGGGATGCGTCTTCAAGATGATGTCCTCCGATTGTGTCGGCGCCTGGTACTGGAACTCGGCCGGGAAGCGACCGATCGACCCGGCGATGTTCGCAGCGTATGGAGGACGCGACGTGACGGGAAGAGACTGAACCTGCGTAATTCGGTGGTGTGTGTCGGCGAATTCTGCGAATGCTGCGAACCTGACCGGACCGACCCCACACACTTTGCAGAACAGGCGAATTCACGCCACTGAAGTCCGCAGGATCGAACCGTTTCACTGCCAGTTCGCGGGCCGTACGCTGCCGACATGACCGACACCGACAAGGTTTCGATCACCGGATCCAGCCGGCCCGGAGCTACCGGTCGATGCACCCGGGTCGCCACCGACGAGACTCTGACGGCCATCCGTGAGATCGCGCTCGACCTGTTCGTCGAATGCGGATTTCGGGCCGCCCGCATGTCCGAGATCGGAAACCGGATGGAGCTGCGACCGGTGGAGCTCTACGCGCACGTCACGTCGAAGGAGCAGCTGCTCTGGGACATCATCCGCGAGTACACGACGAACGCTCTGGCCCGCGTCGAGGCGATCGCAGTGGCCGACCTCGATTCCGACGACAAGCTGGAACGGTTGATCGAGGCCCACGCCGACCTCGTGACCACGTATCGGCGGGAGGCGATCGTCGCTGCGCGGGACGCCGATGCGCTCACGTCCGCGCATGCGCAGGAACTGCTCGAACTCCGCAGCCGTCTCAAGCGGTGCTGGGACTTCGCGCTCATCTGACACGGGCCACCCGGCCAGGCCAGGTCAGAACGCCGACCGAGCAACCCGACACCCGAGTTCGCAGGTCCGGGGTATGACCCCACGATCGCAGGTCTCTAGAATCGACGGTGCAGTTGGTTCGCCGCCGAGGCAGTGAGGAGCCCCGAAGGCCTCGGTGGCGTCGAAGTGCCCGAGGGCACGAGAGGGAATCCGGTGTGAATCCGGAACTGTCCCGCAGCGGTATGCAGGAACGACCGCCGTCACCAGCACTGGACACGAGTCCGGGAAGCGACGGCCAGTAGGTTCGCCTCACCGGCGAGCGCCTGCGAGTCCGAAGACCTGCCCGCTGCGCCGGGTACGCCGTACCCGGCGGTGTGCCGCCTCGTGGACTGGGTGTGCGTACCCGATCGAGTTGTCGCCGTGCCCGGACTCGAGACGTGGCGACGGGGGCCTGTTCGGGCGTGCGCATTCGTGGGCGGCCTCTGGCCTCGACCCGAAGGACCGCACCATGCAGAAGATCTACGGCGGACCGCGACTGCGCCGACTGCGGGAGGAACGGGGCCTGACGCAGTTGGAGCTGGCCCGGACGCTCGATCTCTCGGCGAGCTACGTCAATCAGTTGGAGAACGATCAGCGCCCACTGACGGTTCCGGTCCTGCTCAAACTGAACGCCACGTTCGACCTCGATCCGCAGTTCTTCGCGGCCGATCAGGACGCGAGGCTGGCGGCCGATCTCCACGACGTGCTCCGAGCGGTCGGGTCCGGTACCCCCAGTGCGGCCGCGGTGGACGAACTGGTCGCAAGAATGCCGGAGATCGGCACCGCCCTGGTCGGGGTCCACCGGCGGCTGCTGGCGGCAACCGAACGGCTGGAGCAGTACAGCGTCTCGCTGTCCGCGCCGTCGGAGGCGACGTCGGAGCCGTCTGTGCCCATGCCGTTCGAGGAGGTCCGAGACTTCTTCTACGACAGGCACAATCACATCGCCGAACTCGACGACGCCGCCGAACGATTGTTCACGGAAAGCGGCCTACGGCCCGGTTCTCTGGACAACCAGCTGACGGCCCTCCTCGAATCGGAGCACGACATCGTCGTCAGGTTGCGCACCGATCCGCCCGACCGGCCGGGACCGAAACGCTCGTACGACGACGCGAACCGCATCCTGACCCTGTCCCGGCACCTGACACCCGGACAGCGGGCGTTCCAGATCGCAACCCAACTCGCCTTCCTCACCCAGTCGGCCACGATCGACGCGCTCGTCGAGTCCGCCACCGGTCTCGGAGAGGGCTCCCGCGAGGTGGCGAAGATCGGACTCGCGAACTACTTCGCCGGGGCACTGCTGTTGCCGTACACCCTGTTCCTCGACGCCGCGGAGCGGTTGCACTACGACATCGAGATGCTGGCGCTCCAGTTCGAGGTCGGATTCGAGACGGTCTGCCACCGGCTCTCGACGATGCAACGCCCGACCCGGCGCGGCATCCCGTTCTTCTTCGTCCGCACCGACCGAGCCGGCAACATTTCGAAACGACAGTCCGCCACCGCGTTCCACTTCTCCCGCATCGGTGGCAGCTGCCCGCTGTGGGTGGTGCACGATGCGTTCGGAATGCCCGGACGGATACTCACCCAGGTCGCACAGATGCCCGACGGCCGGACATACCTGTGGATCGCCCGCACCACCGACGACGACCCCCGACCGTACGGCACCGCAAGGCGGAGCTTCGCGATCGGATTGGGCTGCGACATCACCCACGCCGACCGACTCGTGTACTCCCGAGGCCTGCGACTCGACGAGCAGATGTCGCCGGATCCGATCGGCGCCGGATGCAAGATCTGCGAACGCACCGACTGCGCGCAACGGGCGTTCCCACAGATCGGCCGGCCGGTGCGCGTCGACCTGAATCTCAGTGCCCGCCAGCCCTATCCGTCGTAGGAACGTTGCACCTGTGCGCACTTCTGGTAGCTCCCGCTACCACAAGTGCGCACAGGTGCCGGCGGCGCATGGCCCGTCAGTGATGCCCCGCGTGACCGCCCGCAGCGGGCGGCGGACTCTGGACCGCCGCGGGCGGAACAGCCTCGTGCGAATCTGCGCCGTGCTGACCGGTGTGCCCAGCCGCGTCCGGAGCGCTCGGTACGTCCGTGCCCGACCCATCCGGCGCCACGATGCGCAACCGCTGCATCATCTCGTTGTCCTCGTGGTCGGTGAGGTGGCAGTGCCAGACGTACCCCTGTTGGGTGCTGCCGTCCGGCGCGACGAACGGGGCGTCGGGGTCGAACCCGAGTTCCTCCGCAGTGGGCCAGCGGACCGCGATGCGGGTGATCTGGTTCGGGGGGCAGCGGACGGTGTCCTTCCATCCCGTCTCGTACGGGGCGGGCGGTTGCAGCGGTCCGGTGACGTACTTCTCCGCGGACGGTGTCCACCGGGTGCCGAGCAGCGGCGGCGGGTTCTCCGCGAGGTACCGCACCTTGTCGTAGTCCTGGCGTCCGATCACGCGGAACTGGATGAGATGCAGGTGAATCGAGTGCACCTGGAAGGTGGCGTCGGCGTTGATCAGGTCCCACTGTTCGACGGTGCCCTGGACGGGTTTGTCGAAGTCCTCGTCATGGAAGTTCAGGTTGTTCAGATTCATGTGCAACACACCGAGGAAGGTGAGGTTGTTCGGGTTCGCCGTCACCCCCATCGTGATGGTGCGCGTGATCTCGGGCTTCTCCACGGCAGGTAGTTCCGGGCGCAGTTCGGGACCACGCAGTGTCGCCGGCAGGACGGACGTGCCCTGACCACCGACGCGGAAGCGCATCACGTCCGGAATCATGTGCGCGCCGTTGGCCTGTCCCGCGATCGAGATCTGCATGGCGTTGACGAGGTCGACGGTGGTGCCGCTGGGCACGAGCGAGAAGTCGACGAGGATGTCGTAGCGCTCGGCGGGGGCGATGTCGAACTCGACCACCGACACCGGCCGGTCCAGGAGTCCGCCGTCGCTGCCGATCACGGTGAACGGCATGCGATTCGACAGCGACAGCCGGTAGTCGTTGAGCTGACTGGCGTTGACGATCCGGAACCGGTAAACCCCGCGGTCCACGTCCAGGTACGGCCACGCGACACCGTTGACGACCATCACGTCGCCGCAGAGGCCTCCCGCCCAGTGCCCCTGCTGAACGGTCGGGGTGTTGTCGTAGCGGAGGCGCCCGTCCGGGTAGAACAGCTTGTCGCAGACGATCAGTGGGATCTCGTGGTCGCCCGTCGGCAGTCCGATCGGGTTGTCGGGGCGTCCGGTGTCCCACTCGTCGCGGATCAGGTACGGCGCGGCGAGACCCGCGAACATCGACAGTCGCGTGGTGCCCATCGAATGGTCGTGGTACCAGAGCGTCGTCGCCTCCATGCCGGTGCCGAAGCTCATGTCGACGCTCTGACCGGGTCGGATCGCGACGGTCGGGTACCCGTCGTGCTCCGGCCGGTTGGGGGCGCCGTGCAGGTGCACCACCAGCGGCGGGCTGGTCCGGTCGATCGGCAGCGCGCCGTGCAGGGTGGTGTCGATGTCGGCGGCGAGGACGTGGGTGCGCAGGTCGTTGACGAACGTCATCTCGGACGGCTCGCCCGCGCGGGCCTCGAGCACCGGACCGAGGTGGGTGACACCGCCGAACCCCCAGCTCGGCGCGGGCGGCAGGTCGCGATGGAACCGGTGCAGCGCATACCCGGCGGTGAGCGTCCCGGTCGCGGCCTGCGTGGGCAGGATCGGGAGCGGGTCGACGTAGCGTTCGAGATACGGCGACCGGTACGAGAACACCTGGATACCAGGGATGGACGGTTGGTCGTGGCCGCGCGGCGGAACGAACGGCGGCGGTCCCCCGGTCGGCTGCGCCGAGATCCCGCTGCGCAGCAGCAGCGGCGCAGCGGCGCCCAGCGCGGCGGCACCGAGCAGCCGGCGTCGGCTGATGTGTCCGGGCATGTCACGACTCCCCAAGGTCAGAACGGTCGCCGCACGTTAGCAGACCCTAAGTGCGCGGTCCGCAGGTCGGGGAACCCGCGAACCGCGCACGAGCCGGGAGTTGCCTACATCTGGTCCTGGTAGTGATCACCCTCGGGGAAGTGGCTCTCGTAGGTGCTGATGTTGCCGAGACCCTCGGGAGCCTCGTCGGCGGTCACGTAGGTCTCCAGGTCGCCGGTGTTGTCGGCGTCGGCGGTGTAGACGTCGAAGGCGCCGTCGCCGTCGGTGTCCTCGAGGATCTCGTTGACCATGCCGTCAGCGTCGGTGTCGAGGTGGACGGTGTCGAAGCGGCCGTCGCCGTCGGTGTCGATCAGGTGGGTGTCCGGCCGGCCGTCCCCGACGGTGTCGAGGAGCGTCTCGGTGATCTGCGATCCTTCGATGACGTCCTGGCGCACCGGATTTCCGGTCTCGGGATCGACGAACGTCGCCAGGTCGACCGCGCCGTCGTCGTCCCGGTCCTCCGCGATGCGGACCGTGCCGTCCTCGCGCACTCCGGTCGACGCCTCCTCGTAGGTGCCGTTGCCGTCGACGTCCCGTTCAGTGAGGGTGACGTTGCCGTCGTCGTCGAGGTGGGTGACGGTGTCGACGCCGTCGACGGTCGAGTAGACGACGTCGACGTTCCCGTCCGCGTCGACGTCGCGCGGCGAGTAGTAGGTGGGTGCCGACGCGGCGTCGGCGGGCTCTGCGCCGTCCGCGACCGCGGCCTCACCTCCGGTGGCGGGATCCGTCTCGGCAGCATCGGTGGGCGCCGAGTCGGTCGCCGCGCCCTCCTCGACGGACTCGGACGCGGGCGCGTTCCCCGTGGTCGCGGTCGCGGCGTCCGTACCGTCGGCGAAGCTCGCATCGATCGCGTCCAACTCCTCCTCGTAGCGATCGGTCAGCGCCTCGGACTTCTCCTCCGGCGACAGCGTGGGGTCGGTGGCGATGGCGTCGATGTCGGCTTCGTACTCGGCACGGTCTGCGTCGGTGTACTGGTTGCTGCTCACGGTGTCGTCCTTCGTGTCGGGTGCTTGCCGGGGTTGCGCTCTTCTCGACAGTGAGATGCGCACGACGGCCGAAAGGTTCCCGATTCGCCGAAAGAAAGTTCGCGGAGTTCAGTCGCGGCTGGTGAGCAGGGCGAACACCTGCCGCACCTCGTCGATCGTCGGGTCGGGCAGGTGGCCTCGCGCATGCAGGAAGCCGACGCCTGCGTAGACCAGGACGCCGCTGCGCAGGCGTGCCTCCTCGGCGTCGAAGCCGAGGTCGAGGAGGGTGCTCTGGACGACGTCGAACACCTGGTTGTCCAGTCGGGCAACGGAATCGGCAACCTGCGCATCAGTCCGCGCCCAGTCGCGGACCGCCACCTCGACCGCCCAGCCGCGCTGCGACATCAGTTGCACGGCCATGGCCTCGAGCCGCTGGTCACCCGGAATCGACGTGGTCTCCTTGAGCGCGAGGAGGGTCTCGTTCTGGATCGCGCACCAGCGGTCGGCGACGGCCTTCATGAGGTGGTCGATGTCGGTGAAGTGCCAGTAGAAGCTGCCCTTGGTGACGCCGAGGTCCTCGCAGAGTCGGGTGATCTTCACGCCGGTGACGCCCTCGCGGACCAGCAGGTCGAAGGCGGCCTCGATCCAGTCGTCCACCGAAAGCCGCGAGGATCGCGATCCGGAACCGGATCCACCCGCCGAACGGGCACCCCGGGACGCGGTCCGTCTCGCCGTCATGATCTTCTCCTCGCCTTCGCGAAAGTGACCTTTCCCAGCATCATTTCAGACGCTTGACCGTACCATACGGTGTGGTACGGTCACTGCCCAGACCGAGACGGGGGGTGCACGGTGAGCAAGCAGTTCATGGACCGGCGCACGCTGTTGCGCGCCCTCGGAATCGGCGGCGCCGCGACCGCGGGGATGAGCTGGTCGGCCACCGTGGGATTCGGGGCCGGACAGGGTTTCGCACGCGAGTCCGCGCGCGCCACCCCCATCGACAGCCCCCTCCTGTTCCACTCGCCGCCGATGACGCCGTTCGCCACCGCCGGAGAGAAGCCCGCCGTCGTCTCCGGTACCCGACTGTCTCTCTCGGCGGTCAACGCCCGGCATCGCTTCCACCCGGACCACGCCCCGGCGGACACCTTCGCGTACCACCTCGGCTCGGAGACACCGACCTACTCGGGCCCCACCATCGAGGCCCAGGCCGACGAGACCGTCGAGCTGACGGTGACGAACCGCCTCACCTCGCATCCGTTCTCCCGGGACATCGACACCACCCTGCACGGCGCCGACGAGGCGTACCGAACCACTCCGCCGATCGTGGTCCACCTGCACGGCGGCAAGACGCCCCCCGACAGCGACGGCCACGCCGAGCAACTCGTCCACCAGGGGCAGTCGCTGACGTACCGCTTCCCGAATCGGCAGGAAGCAGGGCAGTTCTGGTACCACGACCACGCCATGGGCATCACCCGTGCGAACGCCTACGCCGGGCTCGCCGGCACGTATCTGCTGCGGGACCGCTTCGACACCGGACGACCCGACAATCCGCTCGGCCTGCCCGCAAATGAGTTCGAGATGCCGTTGATCCTGCAGGAGAAGATCTTCCGCGAGGACGGCCAGATGAACCTGCGCTCCACCCCGGTCGTGCCGGAGGGGTCGTGGGAGGGCGGCGCGGTCGGTGACGTCGGCCTCGTCAACGGGGTCGTGTGGCCCGACATCCCGGTCGCGCGTGGGCTGTACCGGTTCCGGGCACTCAACGCCACCTCGTACAGCGTGTGGAATCTGCACTTCGGCAACCACATGCAGTTCTGGGTGATCGGCAACGACGGCGGCCTGCTCGACGCCCCCGTTCCGACGAACGCGATCCGGATGGCTCCAGGTGAGCGCTACGACCTGCTCGTCGACTTCTCCGGGGTCGACGGCGACGTCATGCTGTGCAACGACGAGGCGCCGCCGTTCCAGGCGGCGATGCTCGGCGCTGTGGCGATGCCGCTGTTCTGCCGGTTCACCGTCGGCTCGGCGCGCGGCTTCACCGGCCCGGTGCCGAGCACGCTGCGCGGCGGCGGGCGCACTCCGAAACCCCTTCCCCCACTGCCCTCTCCGACGGCGGTCCGGACGGTCTCGGTCAGCCAGCCGTACGCCCTGCGCGTACCTCCCGCCTACATGGCGCTCAACAACCTCCGCTACACCGACCCGGACATCGAGATGCCGAAGGCCGGAACCGTCGAACAGTGGAACATCGTCAACGTCACAGACGATCCGCACCCGATCCATCTGCATCTGGTGATGTTCCGCATCCTCGGGAGGCAACCGCTGCGGACCGTCGAACTGCAGGCCACCCACATCCAGCCGCCGCTCGGCGTGAGGTGGACACCCGACCCCGAGCCGTTCCTCGCAGGACCACTGCTGCCGCCCGCACCGTGGGAGGCCGGCTGGAAGGACACGGTGCGCGCGGACCGCGGCACCGTCACCCGGATCCTCGTCCGCTTCCCCACCGCCGACGAGTTGGGCTTCGACCCCGACGCCCTGTTCCCCCGCCCCGCGACTCCCCCCGAGGTGGCCGCCCGGACCGCGCACGGGCATGCCGCCGCGACCACTCCGGACCTGCAGGGCTACATGTGGCACTGTCACATCCTCGACCACGAGGATCACGAGATGATGCTGCGCTACCGGGTGGTCTCGTGAGCGCGCCCGTGGCGCCCGGCGCCGTCCGCGGCGCCGTCTCGACCGTCGGCGAGTTCTACGCACTGGTGGTCGACACCGCGGTCGCGTTGCGGCGCAGGCCGTTCCAGTGGGTCGAGTTCCTCGACCAGTGCTGGGCGACGATTCGGGTGGCGCTGCTCCCGACGATCGTGATGTCGATTCCTTTCACCGTCCTCGTTGTCTTCACGCTGAACTCGCTGCTCGGCGAGATCGGCGCGAGCGACCTGTCGGGTGCGGGCGCCGGGCTCGGGACCATCACGCAGATCGGCCCGCTCGTGACGGTTCTCGTCGTCGCGGGCGCCGCCGCCACCGCGATCACCGCGGATCTGGGGTCGCGGACCATCCGTGAGGAGATCGACGCGATGGAGGTGCTCGGCATCGACCCCGTGCACCGGCTGATCGTGCCGCGCGTCCTCGCCGCGACGGTGATCGCGATGCTGCTCAACGGCGCGGTCTGCGCGATCGGCCTCGTCGGCGGGTTCTTCTTCTCCGTGTACCTGCAGGACGTGAACCCGGGCGCCTACGTCCAGGGACTCACCCTGCTCGTCGGGTTGCCGGAACTCCTTCTCTCCCAGGTGAAGGCAGCGGTCTTCGGTGCGGTCGCCGGACTGATCGCCTGCTACCGGGGACTGTCGGTGACCGGTGGCCCGAAGAGCGTCGGACAGGCCGTCAACGAGACAGTCGTGTTCGCGTTCGTCGCCCTGTTCCTGGTGAACATGCTGCTGACGTCGATCGGGCTGGCACTGAGCGCTCCCTGACGACACCCGAGGGCTCTTCGAGGAGGTGGTTCCATGGCGAGCATCCTGACCGGACGGGCAACGCACCGCGTCAGACGGGGATACCGTTCGGCCCTGAGCGGCGTCGACCGGTTCGGGCATCGCGCACTCTTCTTCGGCACCGCGATCGCCTCCACCGGGAAGGCGCTCCGCCGGTACCGTCCCGAGACACTGCGCGCGATTGCAGAGGTCGGCCTCGGCACCGGCCTGCTCGCCGCGGTCGGTGGCAGCGTCGTCATCATCGGGTTCATCACGCTCTTCGCGGGCGCGACGGTCGCGGTGCAGGGCTACAACTCGCTCGGCGACATCGGAATCGAGGCCCTGACCGGATTCCTGTCCGCCTACTTGAACGTCCGGGTGGTGTGCCCGGTGACGGCGGGTATCGGGCTCGCCGCGACGATCGGCGCGGGCACGACGGCCCAACTCGGAGCGATGCGGATCAGCGAGGAGATCGACGCGCTCGAGGTGATGGCGATCCGGTCCGTCCCCTACCTCGTCGGCACCCGACTGCTCGCCGGGATGGCCACCGTCGTCCCGCTGTACGCGGTCGCGCTGGTGACGTCGTTCGTGGCCAGCCGGCTGACCACGGTCCTGGTCCTCGGTCAGTCCGGCGGGGTGTACGACCACTACTTCTCGACGTTCCTCGTGCCCGCGGACGTGCTGTGGTCGTTCGTGCAGGTGATCGTGATGGCGTTCGTGGTGATGCTCATCCACACGTACTACGGCTATCACGCGACGGGCGGCCCGGCGGGCGTCGGCACCGCCACCGGCCGCGCCGTGCGACTGTCCCTGATCGCGGTGGTGACGGTGACCCTCGCGGTCGCCCTGGCCCTGTACGGCAGCGCCCGCGCCGTGCACCTCGCCGCGTGATCGCCACCAGGCTCGCGGCGTTCGCGCTCGCAGCGTTGCTGGCGGGGCTCGCCGCGGCGACCTACCTGGCGTACGCGGGGCGGCTGAGCGGGACACCGGTGCGGATCGAGGTGCAGGCCGACCGGGCGGGACTGCTGCTGCAGACCGGCTCACTGGTGAAGTACCACGGCGTCGAGGTCGGCCGGGTCGCGGACGTCGTTCAGGAGAACGATCTCGCGGTGATTCACGTGGAACTGTCCGAGGACACCGCCGGTGGCGTCCCCGCCGGAGTGGGCGCGGACATCGCCGCCACCACGGTGTTCGGGTCCAAGCAGGTCACGCTCACAGACTCCGCCACACCCACCACCGGGTCCGCACCCATCGCGGACGGCACCGTGATCCCGGCGACTTCGGTCACCGCCGAGACGAATTCGATTCTCGACCGCCTGCACCGGATCCTGACCGTCGTGCAGCCGGACCGGCTCCAGGCCACCCTCACCGCGACGGCCACCGCGCTGCGCGGTCAAGGTGCCTCCCTCGGGTCCGCGCTCGACGACCTGGATTCGGTGCTCGCCGCGCTCGAACCGACGCTCGGCGCACTCGAAGCCGACCTGCGGTCCGGTGCGCAGGTCGCCGACGCCCTCGGCGACGCGACACCGGACCTTCTCGCCTCGGCTCGATCCCTCACGACCACCGCCGACACCGTGGTCACGCAACAGGACTCGCTGGATGCCCTCCTCGTCGCCGTGACCGGCCTCGCCGACGTCGGCGCGCCCGTACTGTCCGACAACACCGCGGGGCTCACCGCGTCCCTCGAGTTGCTGCGGCCCACGACGGCGCTGCTCGAGGAGTACTCGCCGGGACTGACCTGCTTCATCCAGGGCGCCGACGTCGCGCGGGTGGGCGCCGAGAAGGTCTCCGGCGGCAACGGCCGGACCATGCTGCTCAACAGCACCATCGTGTGGGGCGTCGACGCCTACACGTACCCGGACGATCTGCCCGAGGTCCGCGCCACCGGCGGCCCGCGCTGCGGGGCCCTCCCCCAGGTCACCCTCGACGACGTGCCGACGCCGTACGTGGCGGCGGACACCGGCGCGGACGTCTTCGCGCACAATCGCACCGGACCGACGATCGATCCGGGAACGATGTTCTCGATCCTGATGCCGACGCCACCGGCGGCGGCACCGACGTCACAGCCGCCGGCCGGTGCACGGTGAGGGGCCGTGTGGTCGGGGTCGCACTGTTCGCGACGGTGATGCTGGCGGTGACCGCAGGTCTGGTAGTCGTGTTCGGAGAGTTCCGCTTCCAGCCGACGACCGGCTACCGGGCACTGTTCACGGACGCGTCCGGCCTGCACTCCGGTGACCCCGTCCGCGTCTTCGGGCTCGAGTCCGGCCGCGTCGGCGACGTCTCGCTCACCCCGGAGGGCGCCGCGCTCGTCGAGTTCACGGTGGACACCTCCGCGCTGATCACCGACCAGGCAACCGCTGCCGTCCGCTACCAGAATCTGGTCGGCGACCGGTATCTTGCAGTCGATCCCGGATCGGGTGTGCGTCCGCTCGATGAGGGCGACACCCTCCCCGTCGAACGGACCTCCCCTGCCCTCGATCTCGACGAACTGCTCGGTGGTTTCAAGCCCTTGTTCGGGGTGCTCGCCCCCGAGCAGGTGAACGCCCTGTCGGCCGAGGTGATCGCGCTGCTCCAGGGTCAGGACGGCACCGTCGAATCCGTTCTCGCGCACACCGCCTCGATCACCACCACCCTCGCGGACCGCGACGTGGTGATCGGCCGCGTGATCGACAACCTCGACACCACCGTCGCCGCCCTCGCAGGCCGTCGCGACACCCTCGCCGTCGCACTCGACCGGGCCGCGGACCTGTCCCGCGGTCTGGCGGAGGAACGGCAGACCTGGGGTTCGGCGCTCGACCACATCGACACCGCCGCCGCGGACGTCGCAGCGTTGATGGAGGAGGCGCGGGCCCCGCTGCAGGGCACGGTCACCGAACTCGGCCGCACCGCCGCGCAACTCGACAGCGGTCGCGGCACGCTCGACAGCGTGTTGTCCCGGCTCCCCGAAACCTATGCGGCACTGAGCCGGCTCGGCGTCTACGGCAACTTCTTCAACTACTACCTGTGCGCGATGAAGGTCAAGTACACCGGGCCCGACGGCGCCGACGTCACCACACCGCTGTTCGGGCAGCCCACGGGGAGGTGCGCGCCGCGATGATGGAACGGTACGCGCGCCGCGACGTGTTCCGGCTCGGCGTCATCGGCACGGTGGTCGTGCTCGCGGTCGTCCTCGCGGCGTTGCAGGTGCGATCGCTGCCGATCGTGTCCACGGCCGCCGGGTACCGGGCGCTGTTCCTCGAGACCGGTGGCCTGCAGGTCGGTGCGGCGGTCCGCATCGCCGGCGTCGACGCCGGCCGGGTCACCCGCATCGACATCGACGGCGCCGCGGTCGCGGTGTCGTTCACCGTCGATGCGCCGATACGACTGGGCGAGCGCACCCGAGTCGACATCGCGACCGCAACGGTCCTGGGCGCCCGGAACCTTCGCGTCACACCGGGCGGTGACGGACAGCTTCGGCCCGGGGCCACGATCGGCACCGACTCGACCACGTCGCCCTACCAGTTGACGGAGGCGCTCGGCGAGCTCACCGACCGGTCCGAGCAGATCGACTCCGATCAGCTCGCCGAGTCGATGCGGGTGCTGACGTCCACGTTGCGGCGCGTCCCCGACGACGTACAGGCGGCCGTGGACGGGGTGGGGCGCCTGTCGGCGGCGGTCGCCGAGCGGGACGACTCGCTGCGTGACCTCCTCGGCTCGGCCGAGACGGTGACGGGTCTGCTCGCAGAGCGCAGCGGCCAGATCGACGGCCTGCTCACCGACGCCACGTCGGTACTCGGTGAACTGCAGGACCGCCGAGCCGTGCTCGACGCCCTGTTCGACAACGTCACAGCGCTGTCGCGGCACCTGGAGGGTCTGGTCGCCGACAACGAGCAGCAGATCGCGCCGACCCTCGCATCGCTGCAGTCGGTTCTGGTCGTGCTGCAGTCGAATCGGGACTCGATCGCCTCGGCGATCGAGCGGTTGGGTCCGTACATCACCGAACTCGGGGAGGCGGTCTCGAGCGGCCCGTTCTTCAACTCGTACATCCAGAACCTGATCCCCGGTCAGATCATCGCCCCGTTCGTCCGGGCCGCGCTCGGCATGGGTCCCGCACCGGGCGACAACAGCACCGTCAATCCCCTGTCCGCCCTGAACGGGACGCCCCCATGAGCGGAGAACCGATGAGCGGCACCACCACCGCGAGCCCCGGCCGCCGCATCGGACGCACCTGGCTCGTCATCGGCGTCGCCCTCGCGGTGCTGGTCGCGATCTCCTACGTCCTCGTGCCGCGGGTCACGTCAATCGTCGTGTCGGCCGAGTTCACCAGCACCACCGGCCTGTATCCCGGTGACGACGTCCGCGTCATGGGCGTGACCGTCGGGCGGGTGGAGTCCATCGAGCCGGGCCCGGAGGCGAACGTGGTGCGGATGCGGGTGGAGCGCTCACAGCCGATTCCCGCCGACGCGGACGCGATCATCGTCTCGCAGAGCCTGGTCGCAGCCCGGTTCGTGCAGTTGGCGCCGGCATACACGGGCGGGGACCGCCTGGACGACGGGGCACTGATCCCGCTGTCGCACACCGCGGTCCCCGTCGAGTGGGACCAGATGACGGAACAGTTGGACCGGCTCGCCGCCGCCCTGGGGCCGGAGGGAGGGGAAAACACCGTTCCCCAGGACGGCGCGACAGACGGTCCCGCAGGCGAACTCGTGGACGCTATGGACGCCACCCTCGACGGGCAGGGCGCCGACCTGCACTCCACCCTGATCCAACTGTCCGACGCGATGCGCATCCTGTCCGACGGTCGCACCGACCTGTTCGCCACGGTGCGCAACCTGCAGGTGTTCGTCTCGGCGCTCTCGCGCAGCGATCAGCAGATCGTGGAGTTCAACAACCGGATGGCCACGGTCTCGGACGTGCTCGGCTCCAACACCGACACCATCGGATCGGCGATCACCACCCTGGACGCCGCGGTCGGCGACGTGACGCGCTTCGTCCGGGACAACCGGGACGCGGTCGGCACGACCGGCGAGCAGTTGTCGGACGTGCTCGCGAACCTCGCCGCCCAGCGCGACGGCATCGCGCAGATCCTGCACGTCGCGCCGACCGCGCTCGCGAACATGAGCAACATCTACCAGCCCGCGCAGAACGCCGTCGTCTCCGCGTTGGCTCCCAACAACTTCGCCAATCCCGTCGATTTCATCTGTTCGGCGCTCGCCGCGGCCGAGCAGGTGGACGCGCAGCGCGGCGCCGAACTGTGCGTGCAGTACCTCGGCCCGGTCCTCGCGAACCTCGCGGTGGACTACCTACCGCTGCAGGCGAATCCGACGCGCGGGGTGACCGCACTGCCCGGGCAGGTCGTGCAGAGCGGAGAACCCCGGTGAGGGGCGGCGCGGCCGCGGCACTGCTCGCCGTCGCCGTCGCCGTCTCCGGCTGCGGCTGGCGCGGTGTGGAGTCACTGCCGCTGCCCGCCACGGAGGGACGCGGCGACGACGCGTTCACCGTGACAGTCGAACTGCCCGACGTCTCCACGATCACCCCGAACTCGCGGGTGATGGTCGACGACGTGACCGTCGGATCGGTCACCGACATCGGGCTCGGCCCGGGCCACGCCGTCCTCACCGTCGGACTGAACGGTGACGTCGATCTGCCCGCCAACGCGACCGCGCGGATCGGTCAGACCAGCCTCCTCGGATCGACCCATGTCGAGCTGTCCGCGCCCGCCGACGAACCACCCACCGGCCGGCTCACCGACGGGTCCCGCATCACTCTCGACCGGGCCGGCGCCTACCCCACCACCGAGGAGACCCTGTCGTCGCTGTCGCTGGTGCTCGGCGGCAGCGGTTTGGCACAGGTGGAGGAGATCATGGGTGAACTGAACGCGGCACTCGGTGGCCGCGAGGACACGGTGCGCCGCCTGCTCGCCCGCCTCGACACCATGCTGGCCACCCTCGACGACCAGAAGTCCGACATCACCCGGACCATCGACGGACTGGACGTGCTCGCCGGAGAGGTCGCCGAAGGGCGCGACGACGTGGTCCGCGCGATCAACGGGATCACGCCCGCGCTCGACACCATCGCGACGCGACGCGCCGATCTGGTTCGCGCTCTCGACTCGCTCGGACGTCTCGGCGAGTCGGCGTCCGCGGTGGTGACGAGCACCGGCGACGACCTGACAGCGAACCTGCGTTCCCTGCAACCGGTCCTGGAGGCCCTGGCCGACTCGGGCCCGTCGCTGACCGAGTCGCTGAGGTACCTGCTCACGTACCCGTTCCCGATCGACACGTACCAGAACGCGGTCCGCGGCGACTACGCCAACGGTGAGGTCACCCTCGACCTACGAAACGCCACCCTGGACCGGGCACTGCTCCTCGGGACCCCCTTGCAGGGCAGGCTCGCCGGGCCGGAGGGCGTGGTCGGCGCGCTCGCTCCCGCCACCGCGACGACCACCGAGATCGCTCTGCCCGACCTCGGCCGGATGCTCTTCCCCGCCGTGACTCCGGGAGGAACACCGTGACCCGTTCACTTCGCCTGCGCCTGACGGTGTTCGGGCTCGTGGGGCTGATCGCGGTCGTCTGGGTCGCGGTGCGGTACGCGCAGCTGCCCCAGCAGGCGGGCGTCGGCCGGTACGCGGTGACGCTGGAACTGCCGGACGGTGCGGGCCTGTACCCGCAGGCCAACGTCACCTACCGCGGCACCGAGATCGGCCGGGTCACCGATCTCGACGCCGTCCCCGGTGGCGCCCGCGCCGTCCTCTCGCTCGACTCCGACGTCCCGGTGCCCGCCGACGTGGACGCGGAGGCGCACAGCATGTCGGCGATCGGCGAGCAGTTCGTCGACCTGATCCCCTCCTCGGCGGGCGAACCGTACCTGGTGGAGGGATCGGTGATCCCGCGCGACCGGACGTCGGTGCCGCAGCGCGTCGGGCCCACCCTCGACCGGTTGTACGCGGCGCTGTCGTCGGTGGACCCGGAAGCACTCCGGCGGGTGCTCGACGAATCCTTCACCGCGGTGGACGGTTCCGGGCCCACCCTCGCCGACCTCGTGACCTCGACCGGCGATCTGGCCGAGGCCGCCGCGGCAGACCGCGATCCGCTCGCGGCGCTGGTGACCGATGCCGTGCCCGTCCTCGACCCGCTCGCGGCGAGCAGCGACACGATCCGGTCGTGGGCGTCGTCGCTGGCGACCGTGACCGGCGAGGTCGCGTCCGTGGACCCGGCGCTGCGGTCGCTGCTGGCAGGCGGCGCGCCCGCGGCGGACGAGACCCGCGCGCTGATCGAGCGACTGCGCCCGACCCTGCCGGTGCTGCTCGCGAACCTGACGAGCGTCGCGCAGGTCGCGCAGGTGTACAACCCGGCGATCGAGCAGCTGCTGGTGCTGTATCCGCCGATACTCGCGTCCACCCAGAGCGCGGGCCTGGTGAACGCCGACGACCCGGGCCAGAACACCTTCTTTCTCGCGCAGCTCAACGATCCCCCGCCGTGCACGACGGGCTTCCTGCCCGCGGCGGAGCGGCGCCCGCCGACCGAGATGGACACGGTCCCTACACCACCAGGGCTGTACTGCAGTGTCGCGCCGGAGGATCCGAGGTCCGTTCGGGGCTCGCGCAACCTTCCGTGCCTCGAATACCCGGGCCTGCGCGCGGCGACGGTGCAGATGTGCCGGGAGGCGGCAGGCGCCGAACCTCGCTGACGCGCCTGTGAGTGATCTTCACCCCGGTGAGGGTGAGAATCGCGCACATCGGCGGAGCCGCGGGAATCGTGAAAACCTATCTCCATACCATCGAGTACGGTACGGTTTGCTTGTCAGCGCGCCGCCCACCGTGTTCTACCGTCCTTCCGGAAGGTGTGACCGTGATCGTCGACCAGTTCCAGCGCATCCCGTACGAGCCCGCTCGCGACGGCCGTGTCGAGATGCATTCCGGCCTGTCCCGCCACTACCCCACGCTGCACGCGAACCTCGTCGGTCCCCGCGACGGCGACCGCTCGGTCGGGGTCGTGATGATGCACCCGGCGTCGGACTTCCTGTCCCACTTCCTGCTTCGCGGGTTCGCCGAGGCCGGGATTCCCGCGATGGGCGTCAACACGCGCTACACGTCCAACGAGCCGGCACTGATCATGGAACGCGCCGCCCTCGACGTCGCCGCGGCCGTGCGCTGGATGAAGGACCGGCTCGGTTTCGAGCGCGTCATTCTGCTCGGGTTCAGCGGCGGCGGATCCCTGGCCGCGTTCTACCAGGACATGGCCGAGAACCGCGGCGTCACCCACACCCCCGCCGGGGACCCCACCGGGTTCGCCGACGCGGACCTGCCCCCGGCCGACGCGCTGATGCTGATCGGTGCCCATCCCGGCCGGGCGAACGTCCTGCGGCACTGGATCGACCCCTCCCCGCTCGACGAATCCGAGCCGGACCGTCTCGACGCCCGCCTCGACCTGTACGCGCCGGGCCGCACGACACCGCTGGACCGCGACTGGGTGCTCGAGTACCGGCAGGCGCAGCTGGACAGGATGCGGCGCATCGACGCGTTCGCACTGGAGCGACTCGACGAACTGAACCGCACCGGCGACTCGGACCACGGCTTCGTCGTCCACCGCACCGTCGCGGACCCGCGGTTCGTCGACGTCACCCTGGACCCGAGCGATCGCAAGCCGGGCAGCATGTACGGCGACCCGGCCCGCGCCAACACCGCCGCAGGCGGGCTCGCCCGGTTCGTCACCGTCCGTAGTTGGCTGAGCACCTGGAGCATCGACCACACCAACGCCGACGCCCTGCGCAACCTCCCCGGCGTCACCTGCCCGACGCTGGTGATGCCGTTGCTCGGGGACCAGGCGGCGTTCGCATCCGAGTCCCGCGCCATGCACGCCGCCCTCACCAACGCGCCCGCGACCCTCGTCGAGGTGCCCGAGCTGAACCACTATCTCGTCGACCAGCCGCACGGCGTCTCGCACGTCACCGGAGAGGTCCGCACCTGGCTGGCGGGCCACGCGCTCGCCGCGTGACCCGACCGATCCTCATCGACCATCCTGGGGGAGAACACATCATGGCCATCCAGCCCACCACCGACCCGGACGGTGCGGTGCCCGTCGACCCGACCGGCGACCGGCACTGCCCGACGGGGTTCCGGTACTGGGAGACCCGGGAGCAGCCCCGTGTCCGGCGCGCCGAACGGCTGCTGCGCCGCACCCTGCGCACGGAACTGTTCCCACCGGACGACGTCGCGGAACGCTTCTGCGAGAGCCTCTTCCACGGCGATCCGCTCGCAGAGGACTTCGTCGACGAGGTGTACAAGAGCGACCCGAAGACCGGCCGCGCACTCCTCGACCGGGCACTGACCCAGGGTCTCGGCTCGATCGAGGATCCGGCGCCGAGCATGCAGGCCCTGTTCGACGAGTTCGAGACCGTCCCGGACTGGGTGAACCCGGAACTCGTCGAACGCGGAGCCTCGGTGTGGCGACGGTGGGGCACGATGCTGTTCGCGGTCGCGGGCGGCATCACCCTGGAGATGTACACGGAGGCCGCGGTCGCGACGCCGCTGTCGCTGGCGGGCGGCTACGCCGGCGACAACGCTCTGCGCCGGTACCTCGAGACCTCCCGATTCTGGATCGACGTCTCCGAGCCGGGTGCGCTGCTCACTCCCGGGTCCGCCGGCCGCGCGACCGCCATGCGGGTGCGGGTGATGCACGTGGCGGTGCGCCGCAAGGTCGACGGGCACCCCGAGTGGGACACCCCGCGGTGGGGGTACCCGATCAGCCAGGGCTACCAGATGCTCACCCTGCTCGGCGGCAGCACCGTCCCTGCACTGGCACTGCGGCTCGTCGGCATCCACACCAGTCGCTCGGACATGAACGCGCTGCTGCACTTCCAGAAGTACATGGGCTACCTCCTGGGCGTGGACATCTCCCTGTTCCCGGAGACCATCGCCGACTCGATGCGGCTGAACGCCATGGTGGTGTGTTCCCGCAGTTACGACGCGGGCGACCCCGGCCGTGAGCTGATCGAGTCGTTCCCCGCCGCCTTCGCACCCCGACCCGACCAACGTGGCCTCGAACGGCTGCGCGCCCGGTACACGCACGCCATGTACGCCGCCTACACCACGCTGTTCATGAGCCCGGCGACCCGCGCCAAGCACGACATGCCGTCGCCGTTCCCCGGCATCCTGCTGGTGATCGCGCGGTGGCCGCTACTGACGGTCGCGGAGTACGCGCGCCGTCTCTCACCGAGGGTCAACCGGCTGTGGGAGCGGATCACCACCCGGCATCGGGAGAGCTGGTACCGCGCCCAGATGGCAGGCAGGCAGGCCGAATTCGACGCGCACGGAGGGCTGCGCCGATGACCGCCACGACCGGGCTCGAGTACCTGCACGGCTTCGGCAACGAGCACCATAGCGAAGCGGTCCCGGGCACCCTGCCGTGGGGCCAGAACGGACCGCAGCGCGCGCCGCACGGCCTGTACGCCGAGCAACTCTCCGCGACGGCGTTCACCGAGTCCCGCGTGCACAACCGGCGCACCTGGGTGTACCGGATCCTGCCGTCGGCACGGCACGGCGCGTTCCGGCGCATCGACGACGGGCACCTGCGGTCCGCTCCGCTCACCGACGGTGTCCTCGACGTCAACCGGTTGCGGTGGAACCCGATGCCGGACCCCGCGCCCGGCACCGACTTCCTCGACGGCCTCTACACTCTCGCCGCCAACGGCGACGTCGTCGAACAGTCGGGCATCGCGATTCACACCTACCACTGCAACCTGTCGATGGACTCGCGCTACTTCTTCGACCTCGACGGTGAACTGCTGATCGTCCCGCAGTCGGGGACGCTCCGAATCCACAGCGAGGTCGGGATCCTCGACGTCGCACCCGGCGAGATCGCGGTCGTCGGCCGGGCCATCGGCTTCCGCGTCGCGGTGCCGGACGGCACCGCCCGCGGCTACGTCCTGGAGAACTACGGCGCCTACCTCGCCCTGCCGGAACTCGGGCCGATCGGGGCCAACGGTCTCGCACACCCGCGCGACTTCGTGTATCCCGTTGCCGCGTACGAGGACCGGGACGAGACCGTCGAGGTGGTCCGCAAGTTCGGCGGCCACCTGTGGGCGACGGAACTGGACCACTCGCCGCTCGACGTCGTCGCCTGGCACGGAACCCACGGTGTGTACAAGTACGACACCGCACGGTTCCACGTGATGAGTTCGGTGACCTGGGACCACCCCGACCCGTCGATCTTCACGCTGCTGAGCTCGCCGTCGGAGCGGCCCGGCGTCGCGAACGTCGACGTCGTGGTGTTCCCGCCGCGCTGGAACGTCATCGAACACTCCTTCCGCCCACCGTATTTCCACCGCAACACGATGACCGAGTTCATGGGCCTGGTCACCGGCGTGCACGACGCGAAGGCGGAAGGATTCGTCCCCGGCGGAGCGAGCCTGCACAACATGTGGGCGCCGCACGGACCCGACGCCGAGACGTACGAGCTCGCGGTCGCGGCGGATCTGAAGCCCCAGAAGCTGGACGGGTCGCTGCCGTTCATGTTCGAGACGCGCCGACCGTTGCACGTCACCGACTTCGCGCACGCGTCCGATCACCGGCAGTCCGACTACGACTCCTCCTGGCGTGACCTGCGCCGGCACTTCCGTGTCCCCTGACAGACCGAACACCCTGCACCACAGCTCGTCTCGCACTCCCGACACCACCGCTCGACCCGACCGAGAGGACTGCCGATGACCACCACCGTGCGCAACACCCCTGAGTTCACCCTGCCCGCTCCGGCGCACCGGATCGGCGGCCTCGTCACCGCGGGCGCAGGCGCCGAGACGTTCACCTCCACCGACCCGACCACCGGCGAGGTCGTCGCCGAGCTGGCCGCGGGCTCCGCGCATGACGTCGACGACGCGGTCGCCGCCGCCCGCGCACAGTTCGAGGACGGCGAGTGGTCGCGTCTGCCCGCGGCCGAGCGCGGCAAGATCCTGAACCGCGCCGCCGACCTCATCGAGCGGGACGCCGAAACACTCGCCGCACTCGAGGCCGTCGAGATGGGCAAGCTCTACAAGGATTCCGTCGCCGGCGACATCCCCGCCACCGCCGCGGTGTTCCGGCACTTCGCCGGCTGGTCGGACAAGCTGACGGGGCAGTCCGCGTCCCTGTGCGACATCGGCCCGCAGAAGCGGTTCGGTTTCACCATGCGTCAGCCGCTCGGTGTCGTCGCGGCGATCACGCCGTGGAACAACCCCGCCGTCATCGCCGCCTGGAAGCTCGCGCCCGCGCTCGCCGCGGGCAATACCGCGGTCGTCAAGCCGGCCGAGGACGCCTCCCTGTCCACGCTGCATCTCGTGGACCTGCTCGGTGAGGCCGGACTCCCGGACGGTGTGGTCAACGTCGTCACCGGCCTCGGCTCCGTCGCGGGTGCGGCGTTGGCCGGACACGGCGGCGTCGACAAGGTCTCGTTCACCGGCAGCCCGGCCGTCGGCCGCGGCATCCAGAGCTACGCGGGCAGCACCTTCCGCAAGGTGACGCTCGAACTCGGTGGCAAGTCGCCGCAGCTGATCTTCCCGGACGCCAACCTGGAGGAGGCGATGCCGTGGATCGCGATGGGCAACTTCTACCACCAGGGCCAGGTGTGCGCCGCGGGCACGCGGGTCATCGTGCACGAGTCCATCGCGAACGAGGTCGTCGACGGCCTCGTCGCCTTCGCCGAGCAGGCTGTCATCGGCGATCCCTTCGACGAGGCCAGCACGATGGGCACGATCGTCAACCAGAAGCAGTTGGACCGGGTGATGGGGTACATCGAGAAGGGCCGCGCCGAGGGCGCCGACCTCGTCACCGGCGGCAACCGTCTCGACGGACCCGGACTCTTCGTGCAGCCCACCGTCTTCCGCGGCCACAACGGCCTCACCATCGCCCGCGAGGAGATCTTCGGCCCCGTCGCGACGGTGATGACCTTCAAGACCGCCGAGGAAGCGGTGACCCTCGCGAACGCCACCGAGTTCGGCCTCAACGCGATGATCTACTCCTCCGACATCTCCCGCATCCACTCCGTCGTCGAGAAGCTGCGCGTCGGCATGGTGTGGGTGAACGGCTGGGGTGTGCCCGACCCGGCGCTCCCCTGGGGTGGTCGCGGTGGCAGCGGCATCGGCCGCGAGCTCGGTAAGTCCGGCATCGAGGCCGACACCGAGGAGAAGACCGTCCACATCGGCTACACGGGGTTGTGAGCAGATGACCGTCACCGAGAGGAACACCCCCATGTCCCCCAGCGCGGGAACGGATCTGGAGATCACCGAGGCCTGGAACGGCATCGATGGCGAGGACGACGTCCTCACCACCGTGCTGCCCCGGCACAACGCGGCACATCCGGTGCCGCGAAACCTGGCGTTCGAGCACTGGTACTTCGACGCCACCCTGGCCGACGGGCGCACCGTCATCGCTTTCCTCAACATGCGGCGCCCCGAGGAACCGGCGCTCGTGGCCCGGCCGAACGTCGAGATCCTCGTCTACCAGCCGGACGGCACCCGAAGGCAGGTGCGCAGGCGGTACCCGCGGTCGCAGGCGAGCGCGTCGATCCGCAAGTGCGACGTACGGATCGGCGGCAACCATGCACACGCCGAGTTCCCCGACGGCGGCCTACCGGTGCACCGCGTGTACGTCTCCGAGGACGGCATCACCCTCGACCTGACGTTCGTCAACGAGCTGCCCAGTTGGATGCCGGGTGGCGGCGAGACCCGCTTCGGCAACACCGAGGTGTTCGGCTGGTGCGTGGGCGCGCCCCGCGCCACGGTGACGGGCAGCGTCACCGTCGACGGCGTCCGCACCGACGTCACCGGCCGCGGCTACGCCGATCACAACTGGGGCTTCGGCGACATGACGAAGGTGATCGACCACTGGCACTGGGGTCGCCTGTACGACGACGACTACTCGCTACTGTTCGCCTCCGTTCTCACCCAGGAGGAGCAGGGACGGCACCGCAGCCAGCCACTGATGCTCGCGTATCAGGGCGAGGTCGTCATGAGCACCGGCAAGGTCGTGCTCACCGAGGGGCCGCCCGTCTTCGACGAGCGAGCCGGACGCACCCGGCCGGAATGGCTGACGATCGAGGTTCCCGACCGGCTGTCCCTGCGGCTGGACGTCGAGGACGTGGTGCACGCGCACGACTTGCTCGACGACGTCCCGGTGGCCCGGACCCGGCTGGTCCGGCCACTCGCGCACCGGTTCGTCGGTCATCCCGGCTACTTCCGATTCCTGTCGTCGTTCGAGCTGTCGGTCGTCCGCGACGGGACCACCGACGTGCGCCGCGGCCGGACCCTCCACGAGCTGGTCGCACTCAACTGAACGCTCGATCGAATCCGTACCCGGCACTCCAGCGGTCGTGGTCCGCTGCGATTAGGGTCGAGGCATGAGCTTCGACATCACCACGACCTCCGCCTGGCAGAAGCTGCGCGCCCACCACGACGTGGTGGGCGCGCGGCACCTGCGAGAGCTGTTCGCCGAGGACCCGGCGCGTGGACACGAGCTCACCGTCACCGCCGGTGACCTGTACGTCGACTACAGCAAGCACCGCGTGGACCAGGAGACGATGCGGCTCCTGGTCGAGGTGGCGCGGGTGGCGGGTGTCGAGGAGCGTCGGGACGCGATGCTGCGCGGCGAACACGTCAACACGTCCGAGGACCGCGCGGTCCTGCACACCGCACTGCGGCTCCCCCGGGACGCGAGCCTGATCGTGGACGGCCAGGACGTCGTCGCCGACGTGCACGCGGTGCTCGACCAGATGGGCGCCTTCACGGACCGACTCCGGTCCGGCGAGTGGCGAGGTGCCACCGGCGAACGGATCACCACCGTCCTCAACATCGGTATCGGCGGCTCCGATCTCGGCCCGGTCATGGCCTTCCGGGCCCTGCGGCACTACGTCGACAGCGGGATCACCGCCCGGTTCGTCTCGAACGTCGACCCGGCCGACCTGGTCGGCAAGCTCGCCGGTCTCGACCCGGCGACGACGCTGTTCATCGTCGCGTCGAAGACGTTCTCCACGCTGGAGACCCTCACCAACGCCACCGCCGCGCGGCGCTGGCTCGTCGACGCGCTCGGCGAGGACGCCGTCGCGAAGCACTTCGTCGCCGTGTCCACCAATGAGGAGCGGGTCGCCGCGTTCGGTATCGACACCGCGCACATGTTCGGGTTCTGGGACTGGGTCGGCGGCCGCTACTCCGTCGACTCCGCGATCGGACTGTCGCTGATGTGCGTGATCGGCCGGGAGGCGTTCGGCGAGTTCCTCTCCGGGTTCCACACCGTGGACCGGCACTTCGCGGAGCAGCCGCTCGAATCGAACGCTCCGGTCCTGCTCGGCATGATCGGTCTGTGGTACTCGAGCTTCTTCGACTCGGATTCCCGTGCGGTGCTGCCATATTCGAACGACCTCGGCCGGTTCGCCGCCTACCTGCAGCAGTTGACGATGGAGTCCAACGGCAAATCGGTCCGCGCGGACGGCAGCCCCGTCACCACTCCGACGGGCGAGATCTTCTGGGGCGAGCCGGGCACCAACGGCCAGCACGCCTTCTACCAACTGCTCCACCAGGGCACCCGGCTCGTGCCCGCCGACTTCATCGGGTTCGCCGAACCCACCGACGACCTCGCGACGATCGACGGCGCCGGCTCGATGCACGACATCCTGATGAGCAACCTGTTCGCGCAGACCAAGGTCCTCGCGTTCGGCAAGACCGCCGAGGAGATCGCCGCCGAGGGCACGGCTCCGGAACTGGTGTCGCACAAGGTGATGCCGGGCAACAGGCCGACCACGACGATCCTGGCACCGAAGATCACCCCGTCGGTACTCGGCCAGCTGATCGCGCTCTACGAGCACCAGGTGTTCGTGGAGGGAGTCGTGTTCGGGATCGACTCGTTCGACCAGTGGGGTGTCGAACTCGGGAAGGTGCAGGCACTCGAGCTCGAGCCCGCGCTCACCGATCCGGAACCGCCTGCGCAGCTCGGCGATTCGTCCACCGACGCTCTCGTCAGGTGGTACCGCGGCCATCGGGGCCGCGCAGTCTGAGCTCGGGCTCGACCCTTTATCGAACGGGTCTGGCAAATCGCCCGCGACCAGGGCGGTCGATGCCGTACCGTACCCGAGGTAGCACTGATCTGGACATTTGTCCAGCTAACGACCCGGGTACCCGAGGAGGAGTTCGACAGTGTCGAGGAACAGCAACTTACGACGGCTCGCGGCCGGCACGGGCACGGCGATCATGGCCGTGGGATTCGCCGCAGCATTCGGCGTCACCGAAGCGACCGCCGCGCCGGTGTCCCAGTCCGCGAACTCCGGCCAGTGGACGTTCAACCGGACGATCAGCAACGGCACCCCTGCCCCGGGCGAGACGATCACCGTCACCAACAACATCCGATGGAACGGCGGCCTCGCCCCGACCATCAGCGCGCTCAAGGACATCCACCCCGCCTGCCTGGCCTACGTCCCCGACTCGTCGCGGGTCAACGGGAACGGTGTCGGAACCACCAACCCCGACGCGACCACGGTGAGCATGAACGGCTCCTGGATCCGCAGCGCCGTCGACCGCAACATCAGCTACTCGGTCCAGTACATCGTCGGCGCGGACTGCGCCCGTGACACCGCCCTGACCACCGGCGCCGGAGTGAACGCCAACCAGGGTCTCGGCTCCACCAATACCAACACCGGCCCCAACGTGTCGGTGACCAAGGACGCCACCCAGACCACCCTCGGCGTCAACCCCGCACCCCAGGCGAACCGCGCCAGCACGCTGACGGCGACGGTCCCCGTCGCCGCGACCGGTGTGGTCGAGTTCGCGAACAACGGCACCGTCCTCGGCACCGGCAACGTGTCGAACGGCACCGCCGTCTACTCGTGGACGCCCGCGGCCGGCGAGGGCGGAGCGACGTTCGCGATCACGGCCAAGTACCTCGGGGATTCCGTTCGCGCAGCCTCGGTCTCGGCCGCCCAGACCGGAATCATCGCCGCCGCACCGGCTCCGCCCGCCGCGCCGACGGGCGTCACGGTCACCCCGACCTCCGTCATCGCGGGCAACTGGGTGTCCGTCGCAGGTAACGCGGAACCGGGCTCGAGCGTCAAGGTCACCGCGGGCGACAAGACCTGCACGGCGACCGCCGGCCCGACCGGAGACTTTCACTGCAACGTCATCACCACCACGACCGGCACGCTGACCGTGACCGCCGTAGCGACCAACGCCGTCGGGTCGTCTCCCGCCTCGGCGCCGGTGACCGTGACGGTCACCGCACCGCCGGTCGGCAACGCGAGCATCGTCATCGATCCCGCCAGCCCGACGGCAGGCTCCCCGACGACCGTCGCAGTCGTCGGAGCGGACGCGAACTCGCACGTCGTCCTCAAGAACGGCGCCGACACCCTCTGCACCGCGAACGCCGACGCCAGCGGCACGGCCACGTGCACCTGGACGCCGACCGAGGGCACGCACACGCTGACCGCCGAGGTGACCTCGGGCGGCAACCCGATCACCCTCACCAAGGTCGTCGGAGTGGGCGCACCGCCCGTCGATCCGGGTGACCCGGGCGACGGGAACAGCTCCGCTGCAGGACTCTTCGGGTCCAGCTAGACGCCACCACTGAAGCACCGGCCCCTGTCGACCCATGTCGGCGGGGGCCGGCCCGTTTCACGTCGACGACGCAGGGCAACGGAACCGCCGCCGGATGGTCACCGCTGGCTGGAGCATCGGAAATCCTGTGAGGAACAACGGTTTCCGATTCCGGCCGCGGTCTCACGCCGCGTGGTCGTGCGGCGGCAGGTGCAGCCAGGCGTCAGTGGTCCGGACGCTGCCGCGGCGATAGACGACGCGCGCAGCGAGGTCACGTTCGGTGAGCCAGCGCAACGCCGCAACCCCCTGCCCCAGAGCGGCCGCCGCGGCCGCGTACGCCAGCAGACCGTCGTCGGCGGCGACGGTGACGCTGTCCAGACCCGATTCGGCGCTGCCGGCCTCGGTCCGCACCGTGGCGATCGCGCCGCCCGCCCGGACCTCGACCCGATCCTCGGCCGCTGCCGGCGGGCCCGCGAGGTCCACCTGCCAGCCCCCGATCGGGCAGTGCCCCCACGTCGCGACGAGGTCGACACCGCCGGGCACGGGCGCCGACGTTCCGACGCGCACGCACACGCCGCATTCGAGGGTGTCCGCGGCGCGCCGGGCGGCCCGGTGCGCCGCGACGGACTTCGCGGGGTCGGTGAGGTCGAGGAAGGCCCCGAACGGGGCAAACACGGTGTCCCCGTGGACGCGCACATCGGTGTAGGACGGTTCGGGCTGAGTCCCCGCCTCGAACCCGAGCACGCCGTCGGGGTCCAGTGCGGCGAGTGGGGACACCGCGCCACCGGTCATCCGCGCCGCCCACAGCGAGGCCCGGATCAGACCGCCCAGTTCGGGGCTCACGCGGACCGGAGTTCCCTGCGCCTGGTTGACCTCGTGGATCTCGGCATCGCCCCGCCCCAGGTCACAGACGTCGCGCGCCCGCTCCAGCGCCGATCGCACGATCTCGGCGGCCTCACCGAGGGCGGCCCACTCGGTGACCCGCACCTCTATCTCGCTTCCCCAGGTGTTCCACTGTGTGCTCGGGGTCATGACGACACTCCACAACGAACTCGAACGCCGACTCCGCTGGTCAACGGCTTGTGAATCTCCAGTATGCGCCCGTTTCCTGTGGACGGTCTGTGAGTTTTGTCCACCTTCGGGTGGAGACGCGCCCCGCCGTCGGGGGCGCGGGCGTCTTGTACAGTCGCACCCGACCCGCGTGGGCACGCGCCGACGACGGCCGAGACACCCGAGGAGAACCGGAACCCATGAGCGAGCACAGGATTCGCGTCGACGTCGACGACGCCGGAGTCGCCACCGTCACCCTGGACCGGGCCGAGAAGCACAACGCGCTGGACCGCGCGATGTTCGACGCGATCGTCGACGCCGCGGACCGGCTCGCACGGGACCGCCGGGTACGCGCCGTCGTGCTGCACGGCGACGGAAAGAGCTTCTGCTCCGGCCTCGACATCTCCAGCCTCGGCGAGAACGGTGGCCCGAGCGAGCTGCTCGCCCGGGAGGACGGCCACCTCGCCAACCTCGCGCAGCGGGTGTCCGTCGACTGGAGCCGTGTCGCCGCACCCGTGATCGCCGCGATCACCGGCAACTGCTTCGGCGGTGGCCTGCAGATCGCGCTCGGTGCCGACATCCGCTACGCGACCCCGGACGCGAAGCTGTCGGTCATGGAGGTCAAGTGGGGTCTCGTCCCCGACATGGGGATCACGCAGAGCCTGCCGCGCCTGGTCGGAATCGACGTCGCGAAGGAACTGACGTTCACGGGACGCATCCTGTCCGGCACCGAGGCCCAGTCGCTCGGGATCGTCACCCGCACCGTCGAGGATCCGCTCGCGGCGGCGCTCGACCTGGCCCGCGAGATCGCCGGGAAGTCGCCGCACGCGGTCCAGGCGGCCAAGCGCCTCTACGACGAGACGTGGGCCGGCAACGATCCGGCGGCCGCACTGCTGTTGGAGAGCGAACTCCAGGTTTCCCTCATGGGCTCGCCGAACCAGCTGGAGGCCGTCAGCGCGGGAATGACGAAGCGCCCCGCCAACTTCGCCGACCCGGACTGAGCGGGTGTCTCGACCCCGCGCCGAACGTCTGAGCGTGGTCGACGAGATGTTCCTGCGCACCCACCGCGGGTTCGGCACCCCGGTCGTGATGCAGGGGCTGTGGCGCGGTGGTGTCGTCGACCCCGCCGACCTCGCCCGCGTGTGCGACATCCTGGCACGAGGCCCCCTCTCGCACACCGTCGTTCGGCCCCGGGTGCCCGGCGCACGACCCCGGCGTAGGCCCGGAGCCGCACCCTGGTCGGTGGAGTGGGCGGCGCAGCCGATCGCCCGGGAGGCGATCGTCGACTGGGCGGACGACGTCGCGGCGCGCAGCGTCGACCCGACTGCGGGTGCGGGCTGGCGGATCGCGGCGGCCCGGCTGCACGACGGTGGGACGGTGGTCTCGCTCGTGTGCTCGCACGTGATCGCCGACGCCCAGGGGCTCGCCGCGATCCTCGCGGCCGCGATGTCGGACAGTGCACTGCCTCCCCCACCGGATGCGACGCACCCCGTCGTCGACGACCTCCGCGACGCGACCCGGATGGTCACCGGCGTCGGTGGCCGCACGCTCCGCGCCGTCGCCGGCCTGATCAGGCACCCCTCCCGCCGCACCGAACTGCGCTCCGCACCTGTGCGCACTTTTGGTAGCTCTGGCTACCAAAAGTGCGCACAGGTGCCTGAGGCGCTGATCGTCGACGTCGACGGCGCGCAGTGGGATGCGGAGGCCGCCCGCGCCGGAGGCACCCCCAATTCGCTGCTGGTGGTCGTCGCAGCGGCGATCGCCCGCCGGGACGGCGCCGCGGTGCAGGTCAGCGTGCCCGTCAGCCGGCGAACCGGCGCGCACGGTGAGTCGAACGCCATCGACATGACGGAGTTGACGGTCCGTCTGGGCGACACCCCCGACGTCACGCGGGTCCTTCTTCGCGAGGCCTACCTGCGGCCACCGATGTCGAGTCCCGCCGGATTCCCTCCGGAGCTGCTCCAACTGGTCCCCGACCGGGTCGCGTACCGCCTCGCGCCCGATCCCGGCGAGCGCGACGTCCTGTGCTCGAACATCGGGGCGATCCCCGCCGGGCTCGCCACTCTCGGTGGGGCGAGCGCGGATGCGATCGCGGCCCGGGCCGTGCATCCCGGCATCGATTCGCGACAACTCGCGGAGTCCGCGAACCGGCTGTCCGTCTACCTCTGCCGCCTGGGCGACCGCTACACCCTGTCCCTGGTCTCCAAGGATCTCGGACTGCGTGAACGCACGACGGCGGTGCTCGCCGCGCACGGCATCACCGCGCACGGCTGGGACGACCCGGCATAGGGTGGAGCGGTCAGACCCGCCGTCCGATCCGACACGAGTGGAGTCCACCGATGAGCGAACAGGACATTCTGGCCCGCATCCGCGAACTCGTCGACGCGGAGCACGCCCTGCGTGCGAGAACCGAATCCGGCGACCTCGATCCCGCCACGGAACAGGCGCAGCTCGCCGCACTCGAGCAGACACTCGACCAGTGCTGGGATCTGCTCCGGCAACGCCGCGCCCGCATCGACTCCGGTCTGCCCGCCGACGAGGTACCGGTCAGTCCGGCCACACAGGTGGAGGGGTATCTCCAATAGCGGCGCGCGAGCGCCTTCCGCTCTACGGTGGTCCCATGGCTCCCACCAACGCCCCTGCGGCAGCGGACAGTGAGTACGACGTCGTCGTGATCGGCGGCGGACCCGCAGGCGAGAACGCGGCGCGGTACGCGATCGCCGGCTCGGACCGCACCGCCGCGATCGTGGAGCACGAGCTGCTCGGCGGCGAATGCTCCTACTGGGCCTGCATGCCCAGCAAGGCGCTGCTGCGGCCCGGAACCGTCCTCGGGGCGGCCCGGGCGATGCCCGGGGTGCGGGAGGCTGTCGGTGACCGCGCGCTCGACGTCCCCGCGATCCTGCAGCGCCGCGACTCGTTCACCGCGCACCACTCCGATGTAGGACAGGTGGAGTGGGCAGAAGGCGTCGGAATCGACGTGATCCGTGGATCGGGAAGGCTGGCCGGTGAGCGCGTCGTCGAGGTGACCGACGCCGGCGGGACCCGGACGCTGCGGGCCCGGCACGCCGTCGTCCTCGCGACCGGGTCGACCGCGACAGTCCCCCCGACGCCAGGACTGCGGGAGGCCCTGCCCTGGACGTCGCGGGACGCGACCAACCTGCAGGAGGTGCCCGGCCGGGTCGCGATCGTCGGCGGCGGAGTGGTCGCCTGCGAGGCCGCGAACTGGCTGCTCGACTTCGGCGCCGAGGTGACGCTGCTCGTGCGCGGTCCCCGACTGCTCGCGTCCGCCGAGCCGTTCGCGAGTGACGCCGTCGCAGCGGGACTGCGCGACCGCGGCGCGACCGTGCTCACCGGCACCACGGCGACCACGGTCCGGCGGGACTCCCCCGAGGATTCCGGGATCGGCACGATCCACGGCGGTACGGTCACGCTCTCCCTCGACAGCGGTGCGGAGCTGACGGTCGACGAGGTGATCGTCGCCGCCGGACGACGGCCCGCGACCGCGGCACTCGGCCTCGGCAACGTCGGCCTGGACGCCGTCCACACCGACGACCAGCTCACCGTCACCGGGGTGGACGGCAATTGGCTGTACGCCGTCGGCGACGTCAGCGGGCGGACCCCGCTGACCCACATGGGCAAGTACCACGGCCGGGTCTGCGGCGACGTCATCGCGGCTCGCGCCGAGTCCCGGGCCCTCGACGGCGCCCGGTTCTCGGCGGACGCCGACCGGACGGCCGTACCCCAGGTGGTCTTCACGTCGCCGGAGGTCGCGGCGGTGGGCCTGACCGAATCCGTCGCTCGCGCACAGGGGTTCGACGTGGACACCGTGGAGGTCGACATCGCCGTCGCCGGCTCGTCGCTGTCACGCGACGACTTCACCGGGCACGCGAAACTCGTGATCGACCGCGCCCGCGACACCGTGCTCGGCGCCACCTTCGTGGGCACCGAGGTCGCGGATCAGCTGCACGCCGCCACCGTCGCGGTGGCGGGTTCGGTGCCGCTGAGCGCACTGTGGCACGCGGTCCCCGCCTACCCCACGGTGTCCGAGTTCTGGCTGCGACTGCTGGAAGCCCGGCGTGGTTGATCCGCTCGTCGTCGACACCGCCGACGGCGCGGTACTGGGGCGCGAACTGGGCGGACTGCGGACCTGGCGCGGACTCCCCTACGCTGCTCCGCCCGTCGGTGAGCGTCGTCTCCGCGCGCCGGATCCGGTGGATTCCTGGTCCGGTGTTCGAGTCGCCACCGAGTTCGGTGCGGCGGCACCACAGTCGGGCCGCCTCGCGCGTACCGGCACCTCCGAGGACTGTCTGACCGTCAACGTCCTCGCGCCCGCACGCCCGTCGCCGGAACCGCGGCCGGTGATGGTGTTCGTTCACGGCGGCGCCTACAGCGGCGGGTCACCGGCGACTCCGCTGTACCGCGGCGACGCCCTGGTCCGGCGCGGCGACATCGTGTACGTGTCGTTCAACTACCGACTCGGCGCGCTCGGATACCTCGACTTCTCCGCGTACTCCAGCGCAGATCGCCAGTTCGACTCCAATCTCGGTCTGCGTGATCAGATCTCCGCGCTGCAGTGGGTACAGCGCAACATCGCGGCCTTCGGCGGCGACCCCGACAACGTGACGCTGTTCGGCGAGTCGTCGGGCGCGAATGCGGTCACCACCCTGATGTGCGTTCCTGCCGCTGCCGGACTGTTCCGGCAGGCGATAGCCCAGAGTCCGCCTGCCGCATCGGTCTACGGCCGCGACCGCGCCCGCGCGTGGTCGGCCGAGTTCCTCGAGATGCTGAACGAGGCCGACCCGGTCCGGGCGCTCGGAACGGTGTCCGCCGACGAGTTGGTTCGGGTCGGCGACGCACTCGCGGCCCGCGGCGCCGACGAGGAGCCCGGCACCAGGGCGTTCGCACCGACCGTCGACGGCGACCTGCTCCCGGTCCACCCCCTCGACGCCTTCGCCACGGGACGGTCGCACCCCGTCCCGTTGATCGTCGGCACCAACGCGCGCGAAGGGACGATCTTTCCGCGATTCCTCGACATCATCCCGACCGATCGGGTCCGGATCGAGAAGATGTTCGCCGAGACCGATCCCGTGGTGAAGTCGCGGGTGCTCGCGGCGTACCCGCGCTACCCCGACCGTCGCGCAGCCGTCCAACTCGGTGGCGACATCTCGTTCTGGGAGCCGTCGGTGCTCGTCGCGCAGGGTCACTCGGGCATTGCGCCCACCTATGCGTACCGCTACGACTTCGCGCCGAACCTACTGCGCTGGACGGGTTTCGGCGCGACGCACGCCACCGAACTGTTCGCGGTGTTCGGATCGTCCGACCACCCGCTCGGCAGAGCCGCAACCGCACTCGGCGGGCGCGACGGGTTGCGCGGCACGACGAACGTCGTCCAGTCGCACTGGCTGCACTTCGCGCGCCACGGGCGTCCCCGGGACGGATGGCCGACGTACGACACCGAACAGCGCGAGACCCTGATCATCGACACGCCGACGCGGGTCGAGAACGATCCCGACGGCGACACGCGCCGCGCCTGGATCGGGTACCGGCACCGGCGCTGACGGGACTACTTCAGCAGCCTCGACATCCGACGGTCGGCGAGCACCTTCCCACCGGTCTGGCAGGTCGCGCAGTACTGGAAGGAGCGGTCGGCGAAGGACACCTCTCGCACGGTGTCTCCGCAGACGGGGCACGGCATCCCGGTGCGGGCGTGCACCCGCATACCGGACCGCTTCTCCCCCTTCAGCCGTGCCGCGTCCTGTCCCAACGACCTCTCGACGGCATCGGTGAGTACCGACCGCATCACCTCGTGCAGCTCCGAAACCTGTTCCGGTGTCAGCTTGTTCGACGTCGCGAACGGCGACAGCCGCGCCGTGTGCAGGATCTCGTCGGAGTACGCGTTGCCGATTCCTGCGAGCACGGCCTGATCGGTGAGCACGGTCTTGATCCGCGCCGACGACTTCGCGAGCAGTTCCGCGAACACCGGTTCGGGCACCGTCAGCGCGTCGGGTCCCAGTTTCGCGATGCCCGGGACCTCCGCCGGCATCCGCACCAACCACACCGCGAGCCGCTTCTGGGTGCCCGCCTCGGTCAGGTCGATGGCAGGTGTGGTGCCGTCGGGCGCGAACAGGTGCAGGCGCAGCGCCAGCGGTCCCTTGCCCGGCTTCGGCGGGGTCTGGCTCGGGTTGTCCTGCCAGCGCAGCCACCCGGCCCGGGACAGGTGAGTGATCAGCCACAGTCCGTCCTCCTGGCCGCAGCGCAGTCCGAGATGTTTGCCGAACCGGGCGGCGCCGGTGATGTCGCGACCGGCGAGCACGTCGATCGGCGGATCGAACGTCTTGAGGACGCTGAGCGCAGCGACGTCCACGCGGCCTATCACCGCACCCACGGCGTGGTCGCGCAGGAACTGGGCCAGGGCCTCCACCTCGGGCAGTTCGGGCATGGGTCCAGGGTAGGCGGCTTCGCCGCTCGTGCGCGGTTTACGGGACGTTGAACCGCGTCGACATCACCGATCAAGCATCTGGGGAGGTTCGGACGGGGTAGGTCACGGACGAGTTACGGACCACGGAAGTGTCAGGTTGGGCCGCGTCCGCCGAGTCGACTGATCCGCCGGCCGCAGATCGCTGTCAACGGCACCTCACGGTCAGCGAATCGGTGGAGGCGACGCGCAGCGAGGCGAGGTTCCACCCACATAGAACTATCCGGGCTCGCCGCGACACTGGCGGTGTGTCTGTACATACTGGCGCTGCGAAGTCGACGCCGACGTCGGAGCTTCGACGCCGCATTCATGGCGGACGTCTGGGGCTCGGACGATGCGGCTCGGGCGGCCACTGAAGCGATTACCCATACGACCGCGAAGGATTTCGGTCGAATCTATCGCAACAACTAGCCCGACCTGCTGATACCGATGCACCAATGACCTGGCACCCCCACCCCGCGGGGTGCCAGGTCAAGTCGTGAGAGCCCTGTCAACCGCTTCCGGAAGCTCTACGGCGCCACGGAGAAAGGCTGCGATCTGGCGGCGCATTCGAGCGAACTCTTCAGGCGCACGACTACTGACCGCAGCGAGTGCCGCCTCATTCTCGTGGCGGCGACGAACAAGCCGCTCAGTCATGACAAGGTCAGATTGCCTCGGTAGATCAGCAAGGCCGGTCAATGCTTCGAGTCTGCTGATGAGTTCAATGAGCCCATCAGTCCATTCCGGCGGGATCGGATGGAACGCGCCCATCGATTCCACAGTCATAGCTGACGGCGCTCTCAGCTCTCGGAGGATGTGGGCCAGGTACTTGTCGAATGCATCAGCGAGCGCACGCTGATTGTTGGCCGGGACTGGACCTTCCGCAAGTCGATCATTCACGAGTGTGCGCCAGTCACGAAGGTCGGTGGCTTGGTAGCGGCCAACGAGGACTACGAGTTGGAGGGTCAGGGTGGACAGCGCTTCGGCGTACATCCAGCGCAGAGCTGCAGCTTGGTCATCGTCGATTTCGGGGGTCCAGTACCGGCGTAGTTCACCGAGCGCCCCGATGAGACGTTTGGTGGCCTGCCACGTGTCGAGGAACCAGACCTCGGCACGAAGAAACCAATAGATGCGCTCCAAACTCGGTTCACCCTTCACAGACTTGCGCGTGTGGGCATCCTCCGCGAAGGCGCCCGGGCCGTGAGCGCCCACGTCTTCTAGGTCCTTGTGGAGGTGGGTCGCCTCCCACCGGTCGAGCTCGTCAACACTCATCGCAGTGACGCCGAGGCTGCGCACGGTGTCCCGGACGGTGGAGGACGGGCGTAGAGCCGTGATGATGATGCCGCCATCTGCGTCGACGAGTTGCATAAGGCCGGCAACCCAGATGGCTCGATCGAGGGGCTTCGGAGCGTTCTTTCCAGTCCCGCTCTTCGCCTCACCGATCGTCTTGGACAGAGTAAGGCGCGCGGTGATGTCGAAGGACAGCAAGTCGAGATCTGTGACCAGAAGCGGCTCGGGGTGAAAGTGTCGCTGAAGATTGATTCCTCGCCGGGTGAAGGCACCCTTGAAGAACTGCATCCTCGCCAACCGGATCTCTAGCTCGTCACCAGGGTCTAGACGGTCCGAACCAGTTTTCCCGGCCACTGACGAACGAGATTCGGAGGAATTCCGCGGAGGCCGAACTGGCTGGCTTCGGGCCGAGTCTCTCGCCGGTGCGGGCGCCGGGTGCTCGAAGAGTGCCTCGTCGCTACTCGACTCAGGGGGCGTCGTATCGCGCTGCACTTGCCGCCTCCTTTCGCGCTTCGCGGAGCCGCAGGATCGCGGAGTCTGCGATCTCCATCGCAGCTCCCGTATCTGGTAGGTGCGCTCGGTCAACTTCCGGGGAGGTCCACAGCTGTGGGGGCTTGAGCGAACTCAGGTCGGCGCCGTCACCGTTTCCGCTGCCACCGAGTGAGGCTTCGATCCAACCAAGGCCACCTTCGACGATCTCCTTCTTCACGAGCTCAAGGTAAGCCCGGCCGGGTTCACTGTCGGATGGACGCACTGCCACAATTCCACTGGCTTCGAGCAGATGGTAATCCGAGGCGATGTTCGAGGCGGGCCCGACGCTGCCTTTGCGCAGGAGGGCACGAACGAGGACTCCCGGATCCATGATGCGGCCACGTCCAGCAACGGCCATCTCGTGCCCGTACAGGATATGGGCGACGAACAACTTCCGCTGATGCAGGACCTCGGTCGTCTGAAGCTTGTCGTCTTCGGACTCCATCATTGGCGAGAAAACGTAGGTCTGCTGTCCACCGGTGACGCTGCTCTTCACAGTTGCGGCCTGGACCAGTCCCACTTTTCGTGCCGAAGCCAAGATCCCGGACTGAAGGCCCCCGTAGGAGTTCAGAACCAATCCGGGGCTGGCCGCGGCCTGTTCGCACAACCCAAGATATGAGTCCCGTTCGGCGGGCGGAAGGCCCTTGATGAACGCCGCGATTGAGATGTGTTGCGCCGACCACACATTCGGGTTATAGATCACGTACTCCCCGAGGTCCCTCGACTTCACACGCTGGTTCACCCCGGCTGCGAGAGTGAGTTTCATTGCTTCGTCGATGACCGCGTCGGGAAAACCACGGGAATGCAACTGCTCAGCGTGCTGATCCCACGTGAGCGGCGCCCAACTGGCAATTTCGGTGCAATGCAGCACCGCACTCTCAACAGGGGTAGGTCCGTACTTCTCAACCACCCTCATCGCCTGGTCGATGACTCGGCCCGACAATCCGACGAACTCGTCGATCCACGCGAGGTCGCCACTGGGGTCTAAAGTCCAGGAAATGAGATCAGCTTCTTGCAGTTTGGGCAAGATCTCCCTGTAGAGCCTTCCCTGTCCGATGCCGGCATGAGCTGCGAACTCGACCGCCATCTCGCGGCTCACATTCCCGTGGCCTTTGAGAGCAACGGCATAAATCATCGCATCGCCTGCGCTGATGAGCTGTTCGAGCTTGGCCTTGATCACGGCATCGGAGATGACTGGGACTTGCTGATGAATGAAGAACAGGGCACGCCCCAACCGTGGCGTACTCGCGGGCGTCGAAGCCGTCCCGACGTCGCTGCTTGTCATGGGCCATGAGACTAGACCAGTACGGAGGAACAATCGTAAAGGTCGGGCGCCCGCGCATCTTCAAGGGAATGTCAGGACCTCCTCCTCCCCTCCTACGTGGAATAACACGATTGCATAATTGTCAACCACCGATAACAAATATTATGACGTTAATTGCGATAGTCACTGCGCACTCAGCGTTGCGGCGAAATGCGTTGCCCGTCTCTTGACCGCTGGTCCCTTGATCCCAAGCAGACTTCGGAGTGGGCACGCCCCCGGGCACCGGATCCGGTGGAGTGCGTCAGCGCCTGCGGATCAGGTAGGTGTCCATGATCCAACCTTTGCGTTCGCGCAGGTCGGCGCGGGTCCGGACGATCTCGTCCTCGACGCTGTGCAGGTCGCCGGCGATCAGGGTCTCGTCGGGGGTGCCGAGGTACGCGCCCCACCAGATGTCCCAGTCCCCGGTCAGGGTGGTGAAGCTGTTCTCCGCGTCGAGCATCACGACCGCGTCCCGGACGCCGTCCGGGAGACCCTCCTCACGCAGCCGGCGCCCGGTCGTCGTGAGCACGGGCTCACCGATCCGGTTGAGCACGATGCGGTGCTGCGCGGCCAGCGACGACACACTCGTCACGCCCGGGATCACCGTGTACTCGAAGTCGACGACACCACGGCCGAGCACCCGCTCCACGATCCGCAGGGTGCTGTCGTACAGCGACGGGTCACCCCAGACGAGGATCGCGCCGACGCCGTCGACGGCCGCGAACGCCTCCTCGAACACCTGGGCGCGGCGGTCGTGCCAGTCGTCGACGACACCCTCGTAATCCGACGGCGTGCGGTCCCGCGGCGGGTCGACGATGTCGACGACGCGGTGGTCGCCGCGGACGTGCTCATCGAGGATTCCGGTGCGCAGGTCGACGAGGTCCTGCTTCTGCTCCCCCTTGCCGATGACGAAGAACACCTCGGCCCGGTTCATCGCCTTGATCGCCTGCACCGTCACCTGGTCGGGGTCGCCGGCACCGACGCCGATCACGAGGAGTTCACGCATGAGCGCAGGCTAGTCCGTCCGCCGACACGGCTCCCGCCCCGGTGAGGTGGGTGACCGCGGTCACGGGCCTAGAATCGGGGCGTGACTTCCCCGACGCCTGCCCCCGTGCACACCCCGTACGAGGACCTGCTGCGGCTGGTCATGGAGACCGGGACCCCCAAGGCGGACCGCACCGGCACCGGCACCCGCAGTGTGTTCGGCCACCAGATGCGCTTCGACCTGCGCGAGGGCTTCCCGCTGGTCACCACCAAGAAGGTGCACCTCAAGTCGATCGTCTACGAGTTGCTGTGGTTCCTGCGCGGCGACTCCAACGTCGGCTGGCTGCGCGAGCACGGCGTCACGATCTGGGACGAGTGGGCCGACGCGGACGGCGAGCTCGGTCCCGTCTACGGCGTGCAGTGGCGGTCGTGGCCGACCCCGGACGGCGAGCACATCGACCAGATCACCAACGTGATCGAGACACTCAGGACCAACCCGGACTCGCGCCGGATGATCGTCTCGGCGTGGAACGTCGCCGAGCTCGACGCGATGGCGCTACAGCCGTGCCACGCCTTCTTCCAGTTCTACGTCGCCGACGGCCGGCTCAGCTGCCAGCTGTACCAGCGCAGCGCGGACCTGTTCCTCGGCGTGCCGTTCAACATCGCCAGCTACGCGCTGCTCACCCACATGGTCGCGCAGCAGACGGGCCTCGAGGTGGGCGAGTTCATCTGGACGGGCGGCGACTGCCACGTCTACGACAACCACGTCGACCAGGTCACCGAGCAGCTGTCCCGCGAGCCGTACCCGTACCCGACGTTGACGCTGCACAAGCGGGACTCGATCTTCGACTACACCTTCGAGGACGTCGAGATCACCGGCTACCTCCACCACCCCGGCATCAAGGCACCGGTCGCAATTTAGGGCATGCCTCCCGAATCCTGGGCGCAGCGCCCCCGGCGCTCGATCACCGCCTCGCTGCGTTGTCGTCGTCGCCGATACAACCCCGGTATCGACTCCTCCTCCGCCTTGCGGGACAGCGATCGCTTCACCAGTGGCATCCACGAGAATTCAGGAGGCATACCCTCATGCTCGGTCTGATCTGGGCCCAGGCGAACAACGGCGTCATCGGCCGCGACAACGCGATCCCGTGGCGGATCCCGGAGGACATGGCGGCCTTCAAGGCCGTGACCAGTGGGCACCCGGTGATCATGGGCCGCCGCACCTGGGATTCGCTGCCGCCCCGGTTCCGGCCGCTCTCCGACCGCCGCAACATCGTCGTCACCCGCGACCGCGAGTGGTCGGCGGACGGCGCCGAGGTCGTGCACTCCGTCGACGACGCCCTCGCCCTCGCCGGCACCGGGGAGACGTGGGTGATGGGCGGAGGCGAGATCTACGCCGCCACCCTCGACCGCGCCGACCGCCTGGTGGTGACCGAGGTGGACCTCGACGTGGACGGTGACGCATACGCCCCCGCTCTCGGACCCGAGTGGGTCGCCGCGGACACCGGCGACTGGCAGACGTCGATCCGGGACGACGTGCGGTTCCGCTTCGTCACCTTCACGCGTCGCTGAAACAGCCTCGGCATCCGGTTGAGCACCCCTCGACAATGATCTGAATACGCGTGTGATCAGATTGGCTCGCTGTTAATCTGACAACAGGCGTTTGCACAATTCGTATCGAGGGGGAAACCGTGAGCAGCTCCGTCGTTCAGCCACCCGAGACCGGCACCGACAGCACGACGACGGTCCCCCCGTGGCATCCGGGTCAGCCTCATCACGAGCTCGCCGCCGACGTCCGGTGGTGGATGGGCATGCCGCTCGCCTTCGGCCTGTACGGCAGGCTCGCGCTCGACCAGGTCGCCTACCGTGAGGTCGCGGCGGCCGTCGACGCCAGCGGACGATTCGCCGAGAACTTCACCAATCGCGGCATCCGCAGCTACATGTGGGGACCCCTCATGCTGTTCGGCGACGACAGCGACCGCCGGGCCACGGCGACCCGCCTCAAGGACATGCACGGTCAGGTGCGAGGCCGGGGCCGGGGGCACTTCGAGGGCGAGAGGTACAGCGCGCTCAAGCCCGCACTGTGGAAGTGGGTCGGGACCAGCAGCCTGCTCGTCTTCTACACCGGCTACGTCTCCACTTACGGCGCGCGCCTCGACGCCGAGCAGCGCGAGGTCGTCTACCGGACGATCCTGGCGATGAGCGACTACGACCTCAACAGCGACCAGGCCGCCGTTCCCGCGACCGTCGCCGAGATGGAGGAGTACTACGAATCGGTGGCCACCACCGACCTCGCCGACAACGATTTCCTCCAGTGGGCGAATGCGAGCTTCGACGCGATGCCCGTCCCGACGTTGTTCGGCCCGCACTGGCTGCACGTACTCATCACCCCGATGTGGCGGGTCGCCACCCCACTGCTCTCCCGACCGGCACGGATCTGCGCCGAGGCCGCCGCGCACCCTCGCATGCGCGAACTGCTGGGTGTCGAGTGGAATTCGCGCCGCGCGTTGGAGTTCCGCGTCTACACCGCGATGATTCGCGCGGGGCGGAAGTACCTGCCGAAGTGGGCACTGCTCGAACCGTTGGCCTACAACAGGTACCGGTACGAGCGGCTTCGTGCGGCGTACACCGCCCCGCAGCTGACCTCGTTCGCGGCGCCGAAGCCGTAACCGGACGCGACCCGGTTAGGCAAGTGCGGCGCCGGAAGGCTCGGAGTGGGCCATACTTCAGGGGCACGACGTTCGACGATCCGGTCTGGCCCAGCGAGAGGCACGCCCATGGAGAAGAAGTCGCTGACCGCACTTGCGCGACAACAGCTCAAGCTGGCGAAAACCGCCACCAGCGGACGCAGTTCCCAGACGGTCTACGGTGGCCACCAGCGCAGCCTGCGGCAGACGGTGGTCGCGCTCACCGCCGGGTCGCAGCTCGCCGAACATGCGTCACCCGGCGAGGCGACACTGCTGGTGTTGACCGGCACGTTGACGCTGATCGCCGGGGAGGACTCGTGGAAGGGCTCGACCGGTGACCACCTCGTCATTCCCGCGATGCGTCACAGCGTCGAGGCCGTCGAGGACGTCGCCTTCCTGCTGACCGTCGCGATGTAGCAATCGGGAGGCGAGCCGATCCATCGCGTAGGTTCGGGGCATGGGCGAGCTGTTCGAGCGCGACGGCGTGATCGGCGACCTGCACCGGCCGGACGGCGAGCCGGTCGGCTCCCTGGTGTTGACACACGGAGCGGGCGGCAACCGCGACGCCGCGATTCTGCGCCGCGCCGCCGCCGAGTTCACAGCCGCGGGCCTACTGGTCCTGCGATACGACCTCCCGTTCCGGCAGCGCCGCCCGAAGGGCCCACCGAGTCCGTCGACCGCCGGGCAGGACCGTGACGGCATCGCCGCCGCAGCCGCTGCGGTGCGCGGACTGTCCTCCGCGCCACTGCTTCTCGCCGGCCACTCGTACGGCGGCAGGCAGTCGTCGATGCTCGCGGCCGAGCGTCCCGAGATCTGCGACGGACTGCTGCTCTTCTCCTACCCGCTGCACCCACCGGGCAAGCCGGACCGCGCCCGCACCGAACACCTGCCGGACCTCCGATGCCCGTCCGTGTTCGTCCACGGCACCCGCGACCCGTTCGGCAACCCCGACGAGATGCGCGCGGCGATGGAACTGGTCACCGCACCGCACACGCTCGTCCTCGTCGAGGGCCGGGGCCACGACCTGGCACCCGACAAGAGCGACGCCGTCCCCGCCGCCGTCTCGGCCGTCACCAGCGCTTTCGACTGGGGCTGAGGGGCGCCCCGCCACGATTTGCCAGTATGGGGCGCATGGGTGCAACTCTGCTGATCGTCGAGGACGACGACCGGGTGCGCGCAGCGCTCCGCATGGCACTGGAGGACGAGGGCTACGAGGTCGACGAGGCCCCGGACGCGGAAACCGCCCTCGACCACCTCAAGCGGTGCGGTCCGCCCGACGTGATGATCGTCGATCTGGTGCTCGGGGACATGGACGGGTTCACCTGCATCCGCCAGGTCCGCCGCGACCACGACGTCCCGATCATCGTGGTGAGCGCGCGCGACGACACGCACGACGTGGTGGCCGCACTCGAGGCAGGCGCGGACGACTACGTGACCAAGCCGTTCGAGATCAAGGAGATCACCGCGCGGATGCGAGCGTTGCGGCGACGCGCCGGGGTCGCAGGGGAACCGAGCGCACCGGTCGACATCGTGCTCGACGACGACCCGAAGGCACCGCTGGTGCTCTCCCCGGCGGGCGGTGTGGTCCGCCGCGGCGACAAGCAGGTGCACCTGACGCTCACCGAGTTCCGACTGCTGTGCGAACTCGCACAGTCACCAGGGATGGTCCTCAGCCGCGCCGTCCTGCTCGAACGGGTGTGGGACCGCGGGTTCTTCGGCGACGAGCGGATCGTCGACGTCCACGTCCGGCGACTGCGCACGAAGATCGAGCGGGACTCCTCCGATCCACGCATCGTGGTCACGGTGCGGGGCCTCGGCTACCGGTTCGATGCGCCGCGTTAGGGTCCCGACTTTCCGGTCCCTACGGGGCCGTCTCGGGCTGCGCGGCCGGGTGATCCTGACGTTCGCGCTCGGCGCGGCGCTGCTCTCCCTGGCCCTGTCCACGGCGGTCTTCGCCACCAGCCGCGAGTACCTGGTCGGGCAACGGGAGCGGTCCGCGGAGCGACAGACCGCGAGCCACGCCGACTTCGTCCGGAGCGTGCTCTATTCGTCCGACACCAAACCCGCCCTCGTCCTGCAGGCTCTCGACATCCCCGTGGGCACGACCTTGTTCCTCGATCAGAACGGCAAGTGGTCGGCGTCCGATCCGGCGGTGGCCTTCATCCCGTCAGCGATTCCGGCGGAGTTGCAGGAATCCGGAACCGACGGCGGCAGCGCGACCATGTACATCACGGTCGCGGGTAATCCGTACATCGGCTCCCGGATGGTCCTCAACGACGCCGGCGACATCCTGTACGAGTTGTCACCGGTGCTCGAGCTGCAGTCGACACTGCGCATCCTGCGCATCACCCTCTTCTCGTGGGCGCTGGTCACCACGGCCGCCGGAGCCGCGATGGGGTTCTGGGCCAGCCGCCGGGTGCTACGGCCCCTGCACGAGCTGGCGGGCACCGCCGCGCGGATCTCCGGCGGCGACCTCGACACCCGGCTGGCCCGCTCCCAGGACCGGGACCTCGACACCATCACCACGTCGTTCAACGCGATGGTCGACTCGCTGCAACGTCGGATCGACCACGAGCGGCGATTCTTCGGCGACGTCAGTCACGAACTGCGGACGCCACTGACCACCCTGGTGACCAGCGTGTCCGTTCTGGAGCGTCAGCGCCGGGACCTTCCGGAGCGGTCGGTGCGGGCACTCGACCTGATCAGCGCCGAACTCGACCACACCCGCAGACTGCTCGACGACCTGCTCGCCCTCGCGAGGTCGGAGGCGGGCCTGCACCCCGGAGACCTCGAACCGGTGTCGGTCGAGACGCTGCTGAGCCACACCCTCACCCGATCGAAACGCTCGGCGGACCTGTTGACGGTGGCCACCGAGGACCGCGTCGCCGCGCGCAAGCTGTCCCTGGAACGGGCGCTGGTGAATCTGATGGACAACGCCGACCGTCACGGCGGCGGGCTCGTCGCCGTGACGGTCCGCCGCGACGGTGAGTTCGTGGCGATCGACGTCGACGACGCCGGGCCGGGTGTCGCCCCGGAGGATCGGGAGCGGATATTCGAGCGGTTCACCACCGGTCGACCCGCCCGCCGCACCGCGGGCGGGTCCGGTACCGGGCTCGGGCTGGCGCTGGTCGCGGAGACCGTTTCCGCGCACGGCGGCACCGTGACCTGTGGTGATCGACCTGGTGGTGGCGCCCGATTCACGCTGCGTCTGCCACGGTTACGAAGCCGACGACTGTCGTAACAGGATCGCAAAGCAGTCGGCAGGATCACCTCAACATCGCTCGGGCAGGGTGGTGTTCCCAGCCGCCGGGGACGGATGCGCCGTACCCGGGACAGCCGAAGGAGCCTTCGTGCCCGAGCTCGTCGACGACCCTGTCCGCGACCGCGTCACCTCCCGATCCACCACCGGAGTCCGGAACACAGCACAGCTGCGCGACGATCCCGTCTTCCTGCGCCGGCCGAGACTGTCCGACGCGGGCCACATGTGGCGGATCGCGAAGGACACCGGCGTCCTCGACGTGAATTCCAGCTACGCCTACCTGTTGTGGTGCCGGGACTTCGCCGCCACCTCGGTGGTCGCCGAGATCGGCACCACAGTCGCCGGTTTCGCCACCGGGTTCATCAGGCCCGAGTCCCCCGACACACTCTTCGTCTGGCAGGTCGCCGTCGATTCCGCGGCCCGCGGACGTGGCGTCGGGGTCAGCATGCTGGACCACATGCTCTGCCGGGCAACGCCTTTCGCGGTCCGATTCCTGGAGACCACGATCACCGCCGACAACCCGGCATCGCTCGCGATGTTCACGGCGCTCGCGAACAGTCGCGGCACCGACATCTACGCGCGACCCCTGTTCTCCGAGAGCCACTTTCCGGACGGCCACGCCGCCGAGGACCTGTACACCGTAGGCCCGATCCACCAGAACGGAACCCGATGACCACCCTGACATCCACCGCTCCGGACACCGACATCTTCACCGAACGCGAATCCGAGGTCCGCAGCTACAGCCGATCCTGGCCCACCGTCTTCACCTCCGCCAAAGGATCCTGGCTCCGCACCGAAGA
>NZ_JBHUFB010000003.1:55798-124899 GCF_042681175.1 Rhodococcus gannanensis | reverse complement strand
CCTCGGACAGGGCTGCAGCATCCACCCGGTCATCGTCTCGAGAACCACTCCGAAACTCGAGCTCCCACACCAGCTGTGGCAGACCTAACAAAGTCCTACTAGTCACTGTGAGGGAACGCTGAGAGTGTGACGTCATCGCCGCCGACGAACCCGGGTCGATGACACCCTCACAGATGAGACCCGACCGGCGAAGGGGACGACGAAGGGAGGATCGGTCGTGCGATGGTTCCTGTCGTTTCTCCTGATCGTGGGAGTCGCCGGAACGCTGCCGCTGGCCAAGGCACCTGCCGCGCAGGCCTGTTCCTGCGCCTACGTGCAGAACGGCCCGCAGATCGTCGAGCAGGTCGGACGCGCCGCCGCATCGTTCACCGGTACACCGACGACCACGCGCACCGACGGCGGCACCGCGTACTACGAGTTCGCGGTTCGTGAGGTCTTCGCCGGCGACATCGGCCCCACCACGGTGGTGTCGTCGAGCATTCATGACGCATCCTGCGGGCGTAGCTTCACCCTCGGCGCCGAGTATCTCGTCTTCGTGTCCCGCTATGACACCAAGGGTGCACCCTGGTCGGTCGAGTCCTGCTCCGCGACGACCGAGTCGACCAACACCCGTACGCGCGACGCAGCGACCACCGTGTACGGACAACCTCGGCCACCGGACACGGCCGGCCACTCCGTAGGAATCGACGAAAACGGAATGCCCGTGTGGCAACGACTCGCCCTCACCGCACTGGCCGTCGTCGCCGTGTCCACAGTGGCGGCTCTCATCCTGCGCGCGAGGCGCAGCAGGCGCACCGGCGCGTAGGCCCACAAGTGTCTGGTGTGGGACCGATATCTGTGGATGGAGGTCCACACCCTGCCGTCTGGCCGTCTGCGGGTGATCGAACGAGCGTCTTTGTTACGGCGAATGATTCGGCCTCCATCGGCCGAATCGGGCTGGCACGAGGTCAGCGACGAGGGTGCGGCGCTGCTGAACAGGGGTGGTGGCGTGCCACTCGGGTTCGGTGTCGTGTCGTATGCGTTGTCGGTCGAGTTCGCATGACAGTGTCGACAGGCGTGCGTCGGCGCAGCAACCGGACACTACAACTGCTCATGCTCGCCGGGGCGCTGCTCGCCTGCTCTCCGGACGGGTCGGTGTCCACGCATCGGGAGCAGGATTCGTCCCCGGTTCGATGCCGGGCCACCGAGTCATGGTCCGGATCGATCACGGTCGGTCGCGAACTCCCCGCCCCTCCCACACCGCTCCTGCCAGAGGCCGGCGCAGCTGAGGCGCCTCCTCGCCAGAGCCTCGAGGAGGTCGAGGTCGACATCGAGGGAGGCCGCGAGCGGGTCGCCTACGCCTTCACCGGCGACGGGACACTCGGGTGGTCGGTGCGGTACGTCGCCCAGCCTCTCACCTACGGCGACGGGCACGAGGTGCTCGTCACGGGACTCTGTGTCCTGCAACTCGATTTCACTCTCGCGGACGCCACCGCGTCGGCACAGGCAGCACCCGAACGGACGGCGACTGCAGCTACCGGCGGGATCACCGAGGTGGTGACCTTCGCACCGCACGACGGAGTGATCCAGTCCTTCGTCGGATTGCGCGACGCCGACCCGACCGTCACGGTCGATCAGGCCGACGCACAGTTGTCCGTCAGGGTGGGCGAATAGATCTTCTCGCCCTGGCTCAGTGCGGAATCATCTCCTGCCAACCGATTTCCGCCGCCGGCGCCACCAGGTCGGTCTTCTGATACATCTGGCCGTCGGGCCCGACGTAGCGACCGGTCTGCGGGTCGTAGGGGGCGGCGGTGACCGCGGGCGCGATCTGCGTGGTCCCGTAGGAACTCGGTGTCACCTGGACACCGCCGTTCGTCGCCTGTTGGCCGGACGCCTCGTCGAGGATCCCACTCGGCGGCGGGACGCCCTCGTAGCGGGAGTCCGGTGCGATCCCCTGCGACTCCAGGTTCGGGTCTCGTGGATACGGACCGATGACCGGCTGCTCGGTGGCGACCGGCACGAATTCCTGGTCGCTGTTGCACAATTCGGCCGTCGCGGCGCGCTTGGCGGGGTTGTTCATGCACGGGATGTTCCGGGCACCACGGACCGCGACCTGGGAATCCTGCGGCAGCTTGCAGTAGAGGTCCTCGGGGGTGTCGAGCGTTTCGGTGTCCTGCGGCGACCGCCATTCCGACGGCGGGAGGAATCCGACGGTGCATGCCGGCGGATCGGAGATTCCACCGAAGCGGAAGGTGCCCAGGCCGAGGCCCGCGGCGTTGTTCTTCGGCTGCACCGTCTGGATCATCGAGACCGCGGGCGGAAGCAGCACCAGCATCTGTTCGAGACCCGCGTTGTAGGTGACACCGAGTTGGCCGACGGAGGTGAGGTTCGCCAGCAGCACCGGCAGGGTCAGCTTCACCGAGTCGAGCAGTGCGGTGGTGGTCTCCGCGAAACCGGGCCCGGACTGGAGGATCGACCGGATCTGCGGGTCGTTCGTGTTCAACTGGCCCGTCACTCCGGCGAGGCTGCGGGTCCAGATCGCGATTGCGTCGGCGCTGCGGACCTGGGAGTCGAGGAGGGGTTCGGCGTCCTCGATGAGGCTGCGTGTCGAATCCGCGACCCCGTTCGCCGCGGCGGCGACGGTGGAGGTCGAGTCCAGGAGCGACTGCAGGTCGTAATCGGCACCGTCGAGACCCGTGGACACCTCGTCGAGCAGCTGGTTCAGCTCGTCCTTGGGGATGGTCCCGACGAGGGCGCTGAGGCTGTCCAGCATCGGTCCCACCGGTTGCGGAATGGTGGCGTCGCGGGACTCGATCACCGACCCGTCCTGCAGATAGGGCGGGGAGTCGGTTCGCGGCCGCAGGTCCACGTACTGCTCGCCGACCGCGGAGACACTGCGCACTTCCGCGTCCAGGTCGGCGGGAATTTTCTGCCCGTCGTCGATGGACAGGATCGCCCGAACGCCGTCCGGCGTCAGCTCGACGTCCAGGACCTTGCCCACCTCGACACCGCGATAGGTGACGTTCCCGAATCGGTACAACCCGCCTGCCGCGGGCAACTCGAGGGCGACGGTCATCTTGCCGACACCGAGGAGGTTCTGCACCTGGATGTAGCCGAACGCCATGACGAGTCCGCCGACGATCGACAGCACCGTGAAGATCACCAGCTGGATGCGTACGAACCGGGTGAGGATCATCAGCGTCCACCGTTCCCCTGGGGAGTGACGCCGACGCCGAGCGGATCCTTCGTCTGGGTGGCGTAGCCCGGATCTCCCACCGCCGCCTGGATCGCCGCGTTCGGGTCACCCCACGGAGTACCCAGCAGGATCTCCCGCTGCAGCCTCGGCACCGTGAGATCGACGGTGGCGAACAGGTTCACGTAGTCGCCCTTGACGGCCCGGTCGATCACGCTCTGGCCGTACGGATACACGGTCGCGTACGCGAGCGCCTTGTTGATGTCGGGCCCGACGTCCGCCAGTGCTCGCAGGGTGGGTTCGAGGTTTCGGAGGTTCGTCACGAGGTCGTCCTGCACATCCGTCACGACACCGGTCGCGGTGTCGCTGAAGACCCGCAACCGGTCCAGGGCTGCCGTCAGGTTGGGCTGCTCCCGGGACAGCACTTCCAGTGCGGGCGGGAACTTCTCGAGCGCGTCGGTGACGACGGTGTTCTGCTGCGCGAACGTACCCGCGAGCCGATCGAGATCCCGCATGACCACCACGATCCCGTCGCGTTGCCGGTCGAGTGTCCCCACGAACGCGTCGAGTCGCGTGATCAGTTCGCGATAGTCGTCCTGCCGCCCCTCGAATGCCGTGTTGACGCTCTCGATGATGTCGCCGATCTGACCGAGCCCGCCGCCGTTGACGACGACCGACAACGCCGAGAGGGTCTTCTCCGTCGAGGGATAGGTCGACGTCTTCGACAGGGGGATGGTGGATCCCGACTCCAGCTCGCCGGCGGGCACGGCGTCGACGGGCAGGTTCAGCGCCAGGTGACTCGACCCGAGCAGGCTCGTCTGGCCGATGGTCGCCTCCACGTTGGCGGGCACCACGATTCCCGGCTCCACCGACACGTCCACCCTGGCATGCCAGCCGTCGACCTCCATCGCACCGACGCTTCCGATGACGACGTCGTCCATCAGCACCGGCGAATTCGACTCGATCGTCCCGACGTTCGCCATCTCCACGTGGAACACGACGGCGCCGGGACCACGGCCCGGGGCACCCGGCAGTGGTAGGGAGTTCACCCCCTCCCACCCGCATCCGGTGGCGACGAACGGGGCACACACTGCGGCGGCGAGCAGACGAACCAGTCGCACTCGCCGCGAATCCGACGCTCTCATGACGGTGGCCTTCCCGCGGGGAACAACAGATCCTGGATGCCCTGCACCGGCCTCGCCGGCGCCTGCGTGCTCACCACGGCCGGGATCAGGTCGGACTCCGTGTAGATCAGATGTTCCGGACCGACGGACGGGCCCTTCACCGGGTTGATCGGGACGGGCAGGTAATTGAAGTTCAGCAGATTGAGGACGGGACCGAGGTAGTCGGCGCACTTCCTCGCCGACTCGGCGGACGTCGTGTTCTCGAGACTGGCGATGCTCGCGCAGATGAACTGCACCGGATTGGAGAAGTTGTTCACCACGAAAACACCCGCCTCGGTGCCGGTTTCCGGGTTGTAGATGTTGTAGAAGTTCGCGAGGCTGGTCGGGAAGATGTGCAGCAACTGCTCCAGATCCTTCCGGTTGTCGACCAGGTTCTGTGTCACGTTCGCGAGCCGCTGTACCTGCTCGCTCGTCTTGCCCGTGTTCGCCGACACGAAGCGCTGCACGTCGCCGACGGCGACCGACAGGCTCGTCAGGGCGGAGTCCAGATCCGATCTGCTGTCGTCGAGCACGCTCGACAGGGTGGCGAGGCGGTCCTCGAACTGGACGATCTCGACGTTGCTGTCCTTGAGCACGGTGACGAATTTCTGCAGGTTCGCGATGGTGCCTGCGATGTCACCGCTGCCGTCCGCGAGGATGCGCCCCACTCCGGACAGTTCGGACAGTGTCTCCCTGAGCTTCTCACCGTTCGCCGCCATCGCGTTCGCGGCGCTGTCGACGAAGCGGCCCGCAGAGCTACTCGAGAGGTCGCCGTCCGGGCCGAGGTCGGTCGCCAGTCGCGTCAGCTGGGTTTTCACCTCGTCCCACTCGACCGGCACCGCCGTTCGTTCGATCGGGATGACGGCACCGTCGTCCAGTGTCGGACCACTCGACCGGTAGGGTGGCGTCAGCTGGACGTAGCGGTCGGAGACCAGTCCCGGCGCGACGATGATCGCCTGCGCGTCGGCCGGGATACGCACGTCGTGATCGATCTCCATCGTCAGCGTGGCGGTCGTCCCCTGCGGTTCGATGGCCGCGACCCGGCCCACCTTCACGCCGGAGACCCGCACCTCGTCACCCGCGTAGATCGCCGTCGTGGAGGTGAAGACAGCCGAGACGGTCGTGGGCCGGAACAGTGCCCGGTAGCCGACGATCAGTCCCGCGGCGGCCACCGCGGCCACGACGACCGGGGCGACGATGCGGAAGATCCTCCGCGCCGTCATCGGGGAGCCCCCGACGGCGGCGCCGCGGCCGCGGGTGCGGGTGTCACGCCGAACGCCTGGTCCAGGAAGGGTTGAACCACACTTCCCGGAAGCAGATTGGCGACGAACGCGTTGTAGAACGGGCCGCCGGAGACCGCCTCCCCCTGTGTCAACGCGACCTTCGCGAGCCCGGGAAGTGCCCGAGCGATGTTGTCCCGGTTCTCCTCCAGCATCGCCGCCACCGAGTTCATGCGGTCCAGCGTCGGCCCGAGTTCGGCTTCGTTGTCCGCGACGAGGCCCGACAACTGCTGGGACACCGCCGTCGTGTTGGCGAGGAGGTCGACGATGGCCTGCCTGCGGTCGACCAGTGTGCCCAGCAGTGAATTCGCGTTCAGGATGAGCGAATTCACCTGATCGCTCCGCTGTGCCAGGATGCCCGTCACGTCGCTCGTCGTCGACAGCAGTTCACGTAGCGCGACGTTGCGACTGTCGATCGATCGCGACAACCGCGTCAGGCCGTCGAAGGTGGGGCCCAACTGCGGCGCCACCTGGTCGAGGGTCGCGGACAACGTGTCGAGGGACTGGTTGACGGCGTCGGTGTCGATCGACGAGACGTTGGTGGTGAGGTCGCCGACCGCGTCGGTCAGTGAGTACGGCGACGAGGTTCGCTCGATCGGGATGACATCCGACGGCCGCAGCCGACCCGCGCCGTCGGACACCAGTGTCACCACCCGCTGTCCCAGCAGGGACCCGGTCTTGATGTGTGCCGTGGTATCCGAACCGAGACTCACGTCCAGGGAGACGTCGAGTCCGACCAGCGCGTCGCCGTTGTCGAGCGACACCTTCGCGACCGATCCGACGGTCACGCCGGACACGACGACCTCGTCGCCGGCGGAGAGACCGCCGGCTTCTGCGAAGATCGCGTCGTAACGGACGGTCGTCGCCATCGTCGCGAATCGCTGGAACTGAAGTCCCACGAGCATGATGCACGTCACCAGGACGATGCCGATCAGTCCGTAGCGGGCGAGATGGGTTCCTCGGTACCTGAGCATCAGTCGGAGCACCTCCCGGTTTCCTGCTGGATCCAGGGCAACTCGACCACCTCTCCCGAGGCGTCATTCACTCGCACGGAGATCGCGCAGATGTAGTACTGGATGAAGTTGCCGTACGCGCCGAGCCGGACGAGCTTCCGGAAGTTCTCGGGCGCCCTCTCGAGCGCGGCATCCAGGCGAGCCTTGTCGTCGTCGATCGACGGTGCGAGCCGGTTCAGTTGGTCGACCGTGCCTGCGAGCGGCGGCCGCGCCTGCGTGAGCAGGTCGGCAACGGACGCCGTTCCCCGGTCGAGTGCGTCGACGGCGGCGCCGATCGGATCACGCTCCTGGCTCAGCTGGGTGACCAGCTGATCGAGCCTCTCTATCGTCGCCTCGAACTCGCTTCCGCTGTCCGACAGGGTGGCCATGACCGATCGGAGGTTGTCGATGAGCTGCTCGATCACGGCACCGTTGTCGGCCAGGGTCGACGTGAAGGACGAGGTCTGCGACAGCAGCGATCCGACGGTCCCCTCCTGCCCCTGCAGGATCTGCAGCAGGGACGACGTCAGCGCGTTGACGTACTGCGGGTTCAGTCCCTCGATGACCGGCTTGAAACCGCCGAGCAGCAGATCGAGGTCCAGCGCGGGCGACGTGCGCTCGACCGGAATCTCCGCACCGCCTGCGAGGACGACGGTGGAACCCGGACCCTCCGCGAGCTCCAGATATCGGTCACCGACCAGGTTGAGGTACCGCACCGCGGCGGTCGTCCCGGTGGTGAGCACGATCTCCCGGTCTGCGTTGAAGTCCACCTCCACCGTGTGGTCGTCGCGCAGTGACACCCCCTCCACCGTGCCGACCCTGATGCCCGCGACCCGGACGATGTCACCGGACCTCAGCCCGGACGAGTCCGCGAAGACCGCCGAATAGCTTGTGGTGGAACCGGTTCGGTACTGTCCGAATACCACCAGGAGGAAACCTGTCAGGACGACCATGACGGCGGCGAACGCGGCGAACTTCCACACCGGTCCGTTGCGTGACGGCTTCATCGCGTCCCCTTGATCGTTCCGAACAGGGCCAGCGGCAGACTCGTGCTGTTGAGCTCCAGGCCCTGCCGCCCGCTCGCGAAGGGGTTGGCGCCGGTGTCGGCGACGACGAACGGGGGCGGGTCCTCGTAGGACACCGGCAGGACCGAGCACTGCGGCCCGCCGGACGCCGCGACCCGGGGCAGGTTCTTCGGGTACGTGTAGGACTCGGTGCCCCACAGGAAGTTCGCCGACAGGCCGAGGCCGGGCACGTCGACAGGCTTCGAGTCCGCGAGGTACGCCAGACCCGTCAACGAACAGGTGAGCGCCTCGTTGTAGCTGTTCGTCAGCGACGTGGTCGGCACGAGGAGATCGAGTGTCGTGGACAGCGCGTCACGGTTGTCGGTGAGCACCTGGTTCCCGACGTCGGCCAGACCGATGACGCTCACCAGGAACGCGTCGAGATTCTGCTGCTCCTCCACGATCGACTGGCTCGTCCGGGTGGCGTTGCCCGCGGTGTCGAGCAGGGGTTGGGCCGAGTCCGCGTAGGTACCCGCGACGGTCGGGGCGAGTTCCAGGTCGTTGCGCAGCGCAGGCAGAGCCGGTTCCACCGTTCCGAGGAATGCGTTCAGATCGCTGACGGTCTTGCCCAATTGCTCGCCCCGCCCACTGGTCGCAGCCGCGATGGCCCCGAGCGTGGCGCTCAACTTCTCCGGTTCCACCTGCTCCAGAACCTGCGTGAGCTGTTGGAACACCGTGTTGATCTCGACGGTGACCCGGTCTGCGTCCAGGACCTGCCCGGCTTCCAACGGTTGCCCGGACGGCGCCGCGGGCGGAACGAGGTCGACGAACTTGGCGCCGAACACCGTCGTCGACGCCACGTTCACCGTGACGTCGGACGGAATCCGAGCGATCTGAACGGGATCCATCGCCAGCTGCAGCTCGGCCCGGCCGTCCGGTCGGGTGTCGACGGACGCGACCCGTCCCACGGTGACACCCCGCATCTTCACCTTCGCGTCCGGGTACATGACCAGGCCGGCACGCGGCGACACCACCGTGACGCGGACGCTGTCGACGAACCCACCGTTGAACGCGGTCCAGGCAGCGAGGACGACCACCACGGCGACGGCGATCGACGCGAGCCCGACCAGCGGGCGCAGCACACTCCGAGTCATCCGATCCCCCTAGCCGGACAGGTTGAAGTTGCCGTTGGACCCGTACACGACGAGCGAGACGAGCAGCGTGACGGACACGATCGCGATGAGCGAGGTCCGGACTGCGTTGCCGACCGCGATGCCGACCCCGGACGGTCCGCCGGTGGCGAAGAACCCGAAGTAGGTGTGGATCAACAGGATCGTCAATCCCATCAGGATCGCCTGCACGAACGACCACAGCAGGTCGATCGGGTTGAGGAAGGTCGCGAAGTAGTGGTCGTACAGTCCCGCCGACTGCCCGAGCAGCATCACGGTCGTCAGCCGGCTCGCCACGAAGGAGGCGATGACGGCCAGCGCGTACAGCGGGGTGATCGCGATCATTCCGGCGACGATCCTCGTGCCCACCAGGTACGAGACCGGGTTGATCCCGAGCGACTCGAGCGCGTCGATCTCCTCGTTGATCCGCATCGCACCCAACTGCGCCGTCGCGCCCGCACCGAAGGTCGCCGCGAGCCCGATCCCCGCGACGACAGGTGCGGAGATGCGGACGTTGATGAACGCGGAGAGGAATCCGGTGAGCGCCTCGATCCCGATGTTGCCCAACGAGCTGTAGCCCTGCACCGCAAGGGTTCCGCCGGTTGCCAGGGTGAGGAACCCGACGATCACGACGGTTCCGCCGATGACGGCCAGTGTCCCGGAGCCCATGCCCGTCTCGGCGATCAGTCGGATCGTCTCGCGGCGGTAGTGCAGGGCGGCGCGGGGGGCACCGGCGAGTGCCTTGGCGTAGAAGATCGTGTGGTCGCCGATGCGGCCTAGACCGTCGACGGGCCGCGACAGGCGGCGGATCGGTCGCATGAACCGCACGCTCGGCTGGCCCTTCATCGGGCGGTCATCTGGATGCCGATGGCGGTCACCACCACGTTGACGACGAACAGGGACATGAACGCGTAGACCACGGTCTCGTTGACCGCGTTGCCCACCGACTTGGCGCCCCCGGACACCGTCAGTCCCCGATAGCAGGCGACCAGTCCCGCGATCAGCCCGAACAGCAGTGCCTTGACGGACGAGATGACGACCTCGTTGATCCCGGTCAGCAGGGTGATGCCTGCGGCGAAGGCGCCGGGGTTGACGTCCTGCACGAACACCGAGAAGACGTAGCCGCCCATGATGCCGATGATGCAGACGAGGCTGTTCAGCAGCATCGCCACCAGCGCCGAAGCCAGCATGCGGGGTGTCACCAGGCGCTGCACCGGATTGATTCCGAGCACCTCCATCGCGTCGATCTCCTCGCGGATGGTGCGGGATCCGAGGTCGGCGCACATCGCCGTGGCCCCGGAACCGGCGACGATGAGCACCGTCACCATCGGCCCCACCTGGGTGACCGCGCCGAATGCGGCGCCCGCACCGCTCAGGTCCGCCGCGCCGAGTTCCCTGAGCAGGACGTTGAGGGTGAAGCTCACCAGCACGGTGAACGGGATGGCCACCAGCAGGGTGGGCACCAACGACACGCGCGCCACGAACCAGGACTGCTCGACGAACTCCCGCGTCTGGAAGGGCCTGCGGAATGCGAACCTGACGGCGTCCGCCGACATGGCGAACAGTCCACCGACCGCCTGGAGCGGGCCGCTCGCCACGTCTCCCACGCTCGGCGGTGTCCAGCCGCCCGGCTTCATGACGGGGCCTTCAGCCGGCGCGGTCGATCGCGCAGGGCGCGAGCGCGCGTCGACGCGTTCACCCGACCGACAGAAGCGAGTTCGATCGACCTCCGGTGCATACGACCTCCAGGCTGCTCAGATACTGTCTCGCGACGACGGTTCGCACAACGCCGATTTCGTTGACCGCCGGACGTAACGACCACCCGATGACGCTCCGATGCTGTTGGTGCACCACGCCATTCATCAGTCGGTGGATACGCCGGAACGAGAAGGCACCCCCTGGTTCGCGCCGCACACACAACCACCGGACACCGGCCTCTCGGCGGAGAACAATACACCGGAAGATCGAGAACTCCAGTCCCACAATGAATTAAAGAGTTCCAACAGCACACCCGAGGCCGATACACAGAGCCCCGTCGGCCACACGGGAAGGCGCGGCGACATCAGTATGACGTCGGCGCCGAGTACCGCCGCGATCCATCCCGAACAGCGGAATGCGAACACCGGGCCGAGCCGCCGACCATGCAATCGTGTGAACCATGCCGGCATCCCGCCGAACAGCGAACCGACCGACGCCGGCCCGCCCCGGCGAGTTCACCGACGAACGGCCGAACTCTCCAAGCAAAGAGAATGACATTCTCAGTTCTGCGCTATATCATACTCGCGCTGGCGTGTCACCAACCAGCACGTTCGATCCACGCCCACCTTCCGTGAGGCAGACGCTTGCGGCACGATTCGGCGGGCAAAAGATACAAGTCCACTTGATTAGCTATCTGCACTTGGTGATACTTCAGTAGTCGACGGGGACACGGATCGCCGGCGACGGATGTTCCGACCGATCAAGCACAGCGAGCAAGCGAGACAGCTCCGGAGAGGCGAGTACCTGTGACGATCAGCGCGGCCAACGACGTCTATTACGACCCGTACGACGTAGAGCTCAATGCCGACCCCTACCCGATGTTCAGACAGCTGCGCGAGCAGTCACCCCTGTACTACAACGAGGCACACGACTTCTACGCCGTGAGCCGCCACGAGGACGTCAACCGGGGGCTGATCGACCACAAGACCTACAGCTCCGCCCGAGGCGCAATCCTCGAACTGATCAAGGCGAACATCGAAATCCCGCCGGGTGTACTGATTTTCGAGGATCCCCCGATCCACGACATTCACCGCAAGCTGCTCGCCCGGATGTTCACGCCGCGCAAGATCATGGCGCTCGAACCCCAGATCCGCGAGTTCTGCGAACGCAGCCTGGACCCGCACGTCGGGAGCGGCCGGCTCGACTTCGTCGCGGACATCGGTGCGCAGATGCCGATGCGGACGATCGGACTCCTGCTCGGAATTCCCGAAGAGGACCAGGAGGCGATCCGGGACTACGCCAACGACCAGATGCGCACCGAGGAGGGCGCGCCGATGAAGGCCGCCTCCGAGGGCATGGTCACCGGCGACATCTTCGGCGCGTACATCGACTGGCGGGCCGACCACCCATCGGACGACATCATGACCGAACTCCTCAACGTCGAGTTCGAGGACGAGACCGGCACCGTGCGGCGTCTGACCCGCGAAGAGCTACTCACCTACGTGAACGTGGTCTCCGGAGCAGGAAATGAGACCACCACGCGGCTGATCGGCTGGGCCGGAAAGGTTCTCGCCGAACATCCCGACCAGCGCAGTCAGCTGGTCGAGGATCCGACACTGATCCCGAAGGCCGTCGAGGAACTGCTCCGTTACGAGGCTCCCGCACCGCACGTGGCCCGGTACGTCACCCGGGACGTGGAACTGCACGGCCGGACCGTGCCCGAGGGCAACGTGATGATGTTCCTGATCGGCGCGGCCAACCGCGACCATCGGCAGTTCGGCGCAGACGCCGACTCGTTCGACATCCACCGGGACGCGCGCCAGCACCTGACGTTCAGCGTCGGTACCCACTTCTGCCTCGGCTCGGCGCTGGCCCGCCTCGAGGGCCGGATCGCGCTCGAGGAGATCCTCAAGCGGTTCCCGGAGTGGGAGGTGGACTCTGCGAACGCCAAGCTCTCCCCCACCTCGACGGTCCGGGGCTGGGAAACCCTTCCCACGTTCACCCGGTAGCGCCGACTGCGGCACGGTTCCATCACCTCATCAGCGGAGAGAAGGACGGCATGGCAGGGCGGCTCGAAGGAAAAGTTGCATTCATCACCGGTGCGGCGCGCGGGCAGGGCCGCAGTCACGCACTGCGGCTGGCGCAGGAGGGCGCGGACATCATCGCGGTCGACCTCTGCGCCCCGATCCGGGAGGGTGCGGTGATCCCGCCCTCCACGCCGGACGACCTCGCCGAGACCGAGAACCAGGTCAAGGCCCTCGGACGCCGGATCGTCACAGCCGAGGTCGACGTTCGAGACCAGGACGCGGTGACGGAGGCGGTCGCCGCAGGCGTGTCCCAGCTCGGACGACTCGACGTCGTCGTCGCGAACGCCGGCATCGGCAACGGCGGCGACACCCTCGACCAGACCCTGGAGATCGACTGGCAGGAGATGATCGACGTCAACCTCTCCGGTGTGTGGAAGTCGGTGAAGGCCGGTGTCCCGCACATGATCTCCGGTGGGAACGGCGGGTCGATCATCCTCACCAGCTCGGTCGGTGGCCTCAAGGCCTACCCGAACGCGGGCTCGTACGTCGCAGCCAAGCACGGTGTCGTCGGACTCATGCGCGCGTTCGCCGTCGAGCTCGGCCAGCATTCGATCCGGGTCAACTCGGTGCATCCGACGAACGTCAACACACCGATGTTCATGAACGAGGGAACGATGAAGATGTTCCGGCCGGACCTGGAATCGCCCGGTCCTGCCGACATGGAGATCGTTGCCAAGCTGATGCACGTGCTTCCGGTCGGCTGGGTCGAACCCGAGGACATCAGCAACGCTGTGCTCTTCCTGGCGTCCGACGAATCCCGTTACGTCACCGGGCTTCAGCTCACCGTCGACGCGGGTAGCACGCTCAAGTAGCACACCGGCGGCGAGACGTCCTTGCCTGGAAGGGGAGGACTCCAGGCAAGGACGTCGCGCGGGGCGCCGGCCAGGTGACGACGCCCTCCCCATTCGAACCAGGAGGTGGACATGGGGAAGCTGATCGACCGCCGGCCACCGGCCGGCGTGAACGGAGCCGACCCCGACCCGACCGCCGAGGCGCTGGCACTGGAGGTCGCCGAGGCGGAAGCCGAGGCCGAAGCCGCGGAAGCGCGAATCGCCGCGGCGCAGGCCCGGGCACGCGCCGCGCGACTGCGGCGCCAGGCGTCGGCCGTCGAAACGCAGACCCCCGACGTCGCCGCGCCACCGGACGAGGACGCGGCACCGGAGGACGGAGCCCCCGCCGACAGTGATGGGACGCTCGCGTCCGAGCCACCCTTGTCGCGGTCATGGGGTCGTCGCATCGGACAGCGACCGCGACGTGGTGCAGTGATCGCGGCGCTGGTGACGGTCGCGGCACTCACCGTGAGCGGCTACCTCCTGTGGCACCACCAGGATGTCGCCGGCGAGCAGCAGCGAGCGGCGGAGTTCGTGGCCGCCGCACGCCAGGGCGTCGTCACGCTCACGACCCTCGACTCCAGCCAGGCCGAGGCGGACGTCCAGCGCGTCCTCGACAGTTCCACGGGAGCGTTCCGTGACGACTTCGAGAACAGAGCAAGCGATTTCACCGACGTCATCCAGAAGTCGAGCGTCGCAACAGAGGGGCAGGTGAACGCCGCAGCCGTCGAGTCCATGTCCGACGACTCCGCCGTCGTGCTCGTCGCGGCGACGTCCACGGTCACGAACTCCGCGGGCGCGGAGCAGGAGCCGCGCGCCTGGCGACTCAGTGTCACCGTGACCAGAGACCGAGGGCAACTCAAGATGTCGAAAGTCGAGTTCGTACCGTGACCAGTGACCTCATGCTGACCGACACGCCCGCAACCGCCGGCGATCACGCCGTCGATACCTCGCCGATACCCGCAGCCCGCGGGATCGGCGGTGTACGAGTTCGGCTCGGGGCGGTGCTGATGGGGCTCGCCGTCCTCGCCTCGACCTCGCTGGCAGTGGGCCTGTACGTCCTCCAGTACCGTCCCGACGCGCAGTCCGGGGCCGCGGCCGCCGACGCCGCCCGCGAGGCGGCCGTGGCCGGGTCGACAGCGCTGCTGTCGTACGCCCCCGACACCCTCGACGCGGATCTCACCACGGCCAAGTCGCATCTGACGGGCGACTTCCTCACCTATTACACCCAGTTCGCCGACGAGGTCGTCGCTCCCGCGGCGCGCGAGAAGTCGGTGAAGACGACCGCCGAGGTCGTGCGGTCCGCGGTCTCCGACCTCGCGCCGGATTCCGCGAAGGTCCTGATCTTCACCAATCAGACCACGACCAGCTCGGAGAAGCCGGATCCCACGACCACGGCGAGCAGCGTGCTGGTGTCCCTCACGAAGGAGCACGGCACCTGGCTGATCTCCTCGTTCGACCCCGTCTAGGAAGACGTGTCCACCCACCGCGAACCAGCGGGAACCAGTTCTCCCCCACCGGAAGTGGTCTCCGCGACAACCGCTGCCAGCGTGCCCGGATCACGGGTGGCGAGGGTGAAGGTGACGGCCGCGCCGTAGGCGGTGCCCACGACGGCCACACCGCGACCGCGGAGTTCCGCCTCCACCCTGCCCGCGGTGTCGTGACCGACCTCGACGGCGAACAGTTCGAGCCGTTCACGCCCGAGCAACGGCGCCGCATCCACGGCCGCCGCGACCGCTCCCGAGTAGGCCCGGACGAGTCCGCCTGCGCCGAGCTTGATCCCACCGAAGTATCGCGTCACCACGACGGCAACGTCCACCAGGTCCCGGGTGCGCAGCACCTGCAGCATCGGCACACCCGCCGTGCCGCCGGGTTCGCCGTCGTCGCCGGCGCGCTCGGCCCGCTCCGACGGCTCGTCACCCGTGATGTACGCCCAGCAGTGGTGGCGAGCGTCGGGATATCGGCGTCGCTGCTCGTCGAGGAACTCCTGGGCCTCGGCGGGCCCCGCCACCCGCCGCAGCACCGCGATGAACCGGGAGTGCTTGATCTCGGTCTCGACCTCGATGTCGGAGCCCGCGGGCAGTGTGAACGGCATGCCTCATCCTCCCCCGCGGCGTGCATGCCTCGGCAGCGGACCGACTCACTCGAACCAGGCTCGATGGTCGCTGTAGGGAACCTGGCCCGTGGGGCTCGACCGGACCGCGTCGGCCACGGCCTCGGGAATGGGCGTCCAGTACGCGGGCATCGCTGCCGCGAGGGAAGGGTTCAGCACGTAGAGAAGGGCGAAGTTGACGATCCACAGCGGCGGCGCCATCGACATGCCGACCGTGGAGATTACGCCCTCGCGGGTGTTGGTGACGAGCTGCGCGGTACCCGAAATCTGCTGCGCGGCAAACCCGTACACCGCCTGCACCGTGTACGCCGACCGGTACAGCGCGATCAGCGACCTCGTCGCCCCGTTGTCCCGCAACCAGTTGCCCACGTAGCCGCCGGGCGCGATCAGGGTGTTCACCTGCCGGGTTGGTGCGTCCGCGTTGGCCGGGCTCTGCAACAGTCCCTCGGCATTCACGTACAACCCGTAGCTCCCCAGCACGGTCGGCGTGACCTCGCCGTCCACATCGGACAGCAGCGGACGCCCGGCGGTGTTGGTCAGGATCCATGCGCACTCGTCGATGATCCGGGCGGCGTCGCGGTCACCTCCGACTCCCCGACCGGTGACGAGGTCGCGGTACTGCTGTTCGGACAGGGCGTCGTCCGCGGTCAGCCCGATCCGCACGGCGATGTCGTCCGCCGCCTGCCGGCCGAGCGGCTGGTTCACCTGGTCCGGTGCCGTCGCCTGCGTCGGCGCGAGGTACTCGTAGCCGGGCGCCCCCGAGTACGGCACCGCGAATCCGGTGTCGGGTGCGGCCTGGCCTGCGGCGGGTTCGGCGACCACCAGGGCGAGCAGGCACGCGGCCACCACGGAGAGGACGGGAAGCCTCGCGCGCCGGTACCTCGTGGTTCGGGTGCCGCGCATGCGCCCACCTCCCGGATCGTCTCCGGTGATCTCGTACTGGCCGTGCCTTGTAGTGAAACGCCGCGCTGGGCGCCCTGTCAACGAATCGGGCTCCGCGGGACGGCGGTCAGTTCGGATACCGCGGATGTCCGGACGGCCGATACGTGTGGATGCCGACGCCTTTCGAGTCGGTGTGCGAGTCGACCGGTTCGAGCGCGATGTCGGGGCCCTCGTCCGGGAACAGCCGTGTGCCCTGGCCGAGGATCACCGGGACCACGATCAGTGTCATCTCGTCGACGAGGTCGTGTGCGAGAAGCCAGCGGACCAGGGTGCCGCTGCCGTGGACCTGCACGTCGCCACCGGGCTCGGCCTTGAGTTCCGCTACGGCCGCCGCCAAGTCACCGTCGAGGTGGGTCGTGTGCTCCCAGTGCGGTGCGGTGAGGGTGGTGGAGGCGAGGTACTTCGGTGTCTCGTTCAGCGCGACACCGATGGGGTGGGCGCGCATCTCGTCGATGGTTCCCCAGTAGCCGGCGAAGAGTTCGTAGGTCCGTCTGCCGAACAGGAACGCGTCGGCCCGCTGGTAGGTCGCGGTGATCAGCGCCATCGTGTCGGCATCGCCCGCTCCGAGGGCCCACCCGCCGCGAACGAATCCGTTCCTGCGGTCCTCGTCGGAGGCGCCGCCGTTCCCCTGGACCACGCCGTCGACGGTCACCTGCGTCATCGTCGTCAGTTTCATCCCGCGACTCCCGTTCCCCAGGGGTTCGTTCTCGGCCGGGCGCCTCGGATCCACACACGCGCGCCCCGATGCAGTATCCGCCGCCGGCCGACGCAGCGCAGCCGCCCCGCAGGCCACGCTGCTGACAGGTCCAACCCGCCGAATCGACGCACGGGCCGCACTCAGGTTCGGCAGTGCTCGGGCGCACATGCGTCACGAGCGCCACCGCACATCAGGTACTACGAGAGCGAGACGAGGTTGACACCCGCCCAGACCGCGATGAGGGCGACCGCGCCCATTCCCGCGATGTTGCCGATCTGGCCGAGCTGTTCCTCCGAAGAACCCATCGATGTACTCCTCACTGGTTGGGATGGTGACGCCGCGGAAGCGTGCTACGAAAGGTGCTACACGCCAGCGCGACGCAACATTCATACCCGCACGGTCACGCGGCCCGCAGTCGTTCGGCCGGAACCGGTGAGGACACGACGGTCACGGTCAGGGCGCGGCGTCGGGCTTTCCGCCCGCCATCACGGTGACCCACCAGTCGTGGAGCGGGCTGGGATCGGGCCAGCGGATCGGCTCGTCGGTCTGCGGGGTGGGCTCTCTGTCCACCGTGGTGATCCGCTTGCCCGGTTCGTGATCGACGTTCATTCCGTACACAGCTCGAGACTCCTCTCGTGCGGGTGGCCCACCACTGTGCACGCTAGGAGCGTGGCCACGTACCCCGGCGATGCGGCCCTGGCGCGGCGGATTTCGATTCGGGAACGGTTACCCCGAGCCTGCTCAGCAGTCGAACACCGACCAGCAGATGTCGTTGCGCAACCTCTGGTCGTCCAGCACGAGGTCACGGATCGCGTCGGGGAGCCGGTCTCGTTGCCATCGGCATTCGAGACGTCCGGCGGCCTCGTCCTCGCCCTTCGGCGCGGCCGCCCGCACCGCCTTGATCGCGTAGGCCGCAGCCCCGAGTTCGTGCGCGGCGACGTGCGCGACGGCGCCCGCCTGTCCGGCGGCACAGGCGGCATGTCGCGCCGCACCCTTCAGGTCCCGCGCCGCGCCCATCGCGTGCCCGCCCGCGGCTCGCGCCTGCATCATCGGCACCTCGCCGCGTACCCACGCCCGAGCGTGCTCGATTGCCTCCCGCGGGCGCGGGTCGTCGGGCCGTTCCGCCTCGAACAGACCGAGGACGTGCTCGGCGCAGGTGGCCGCCCAGAGAGCGAGCAGGTGGTGATCCGGATCGGTGAGCGTTCCGCCCCGCCGGATGGTGATGAGCCGGGGGTCTCGCACCTTCGGAAGGATCACAGGCGGCACGTCCTCGGTTCGGGGCTGGTGACGGAACCGACTATGCCACTTACCGATCGAGGTCCGGGTCCGCACGCAGTCAGCGGCTCAGGTCCGCCGCCCGCTCCAGCCAGCCCAGCTTGTGCGGATTGCGCACCGCGTAGATCCGCGTGATGCGGCCGTCCTCGACGACCACGCTCACCGCGGCGGGCATCCCACCGACGTCGATCCGGGCGCCGGGCATCCCGTTGAGCCAGATCGTCGACGCGGCGTAGTCGGGGAGGGTCGCCGCCCGCGACAGCAGTCCCGCCACGAGTTGCCCACCGGTGATCGGCCTGCGCGACGCCGTCACGACGCCGCCGCCGTCCGCGATCACCACGACGTCCGGGGCGAGGACCTCGACCAGTGCCTGCACGTCGCCGGTAGCGACGGCAGCCAGGAAGGTCTCGACCACCGACCGCTGCTCGTCGCGGTCGACCCGCATTCGCGGCCGGCGCGCGTCGACGTGTTCACGTGCGCGGTGCGCGATCTGTCGTACTGCGGCAGGCGACTTCCCGATCGCCTCCGCGATCTCCGGGTACGGCGTCTCGAACACCTCGCGAAGCACGAACACCGCCCGTTCGACGGGTCCCAGGGTTTCGAGGACAGTCAGCATCGCCATCGAGACGCTCTCGGCCAGTTCCACGTCCTCGGCGACGTCGGGACTGGTGAGCACGGGCTCGGGCAGCCACTCACCGATGTACTCCTCCCGACGGCGGGCCACGGACCGGAGCCGGTTCAGCGCCTGCCGGGTGACGATCCGAACCAGGTACGCACGGGGACTGTGCACGGTGGACCGGTCCACATCGGCCCACCGCAGCCAGGTCTCCTGCACGACGTCCTCGGCGTCCGCGGCCGAACCGAGCATCTCGTAGGCGACCGTGAACAGCAGGCCACGGTGTGCGAGGAACGGATCGTCGGTCGTGCCGGCCATGTCGTTCGTGTCGTTCATGTCGTTCATGTCGCGGAGCGCGCTGCGAGTGGCGGCAGTGCGCACGAGGACGCGAAGCCCTGGGACTCGATCCCGAGTGCGGTGTTGGTGCGGGTCGCGAAGTTGGCGAGTGCGACGATCGCCGTCAGTTCCACCATGGCCTCCGGGCCGAGCCGGTCGAGCAGGCTCGCGGCCAGTTCGTCCGTCACGGTCGGCGGCGTCACCGTCATTGCCTCCGCGTACTCCATCACCTCGCGTTCCAGGGGCGTGAACGCGTCCGACTCGCGCCAGCGCGGCACATCACGGGCCTTCGTCAGGTCCAGGCCGTTGTTGCGGGCCTCGAAGTAGCCGTAGTCGAGGCAGAAGCCGCACCCGACCATGCTCGCGACCGCCATCTGGGCGAACGACTTCAGGTTCGCGTCGCACCGGTCCCACTTCTGCGCGCGGCGGCCGACGGCGAAGCTGAAATCCAGCACCTTGCGGTTGTGCCACGTGACCTCGACGGGCTCGGGAACCTCACCGACCATCCTGCGCGACATCCACCTGACGATCGCGCCGCGGACGCCGGTCAGTTCGGCTTTCGGGATTCTGGTGTTGCTGGTCATGACTCCTCCTCCGGCTGTGTGCCCTCGGCATGGAGACACCGGCCGCGCCCGGGCTGTGACACGCGCACCGGTGAAACCCGCTCACCCCCCTCCGACCCTGTTCAGGGTGGCGACGTCGTCGCGGGCGAGGGCATCGCGCAGTTGCCCGAGCGCGATGTCGTCGGGGCGGACGAGCGACTGCCCGCCGAACGTCGTGTCGACACCGGACGTCGGAATCGTGAAGTAGTGATGATTCGGTCCGCGAGTCCCGTACAGGCTGTATCCGAGGGACATCGCCTTCCGCCAGTCGAGGCCGCTGTCCACCGTCACGTAGGGGGCGATCTCGTCGACGACAGATTCGAGGCGCGCGGGATCGGTCAGGGTGTCGACGGAGAACACGCTGTCGGTCAGCCCCCGGGCCACCGCATGCTGGTTCTTCACGCGGGCGAAGTCGGAATCCGGGAACGCGGCCTGCTCCCGCACGAAACGCATCGCCTCCGCGCCGTCGAGTTCGTTGGGACCCCGCACGAACTCGAATCCGTCACTCGTGAACGACCGGTCGCTGCGGACGCCGATCCCGCCCAGCGCCTCGACCACCGGCGCGATGCCCGCGAGGTCGACCACCACCAGGTGATCGATCCTGGCGTGCAGCAGGTCCTCGACGGTCTGCACGGCCAGGGGCGGTCCGCCCAGCACGATCGCCGTGTCGATGTTGCCGAACCCGTGATCGGGGATGGGCACCCACAGGTCCCGCATGATCGACAGGATGTGCACGGCCGACCGATCGGCAGGCATGTGCACCAGCATCGTCGTGTCCGTGTTGCCGCCCCGCGTCGTGGGACGCGGCCCGGTGCCGTTCGGCGCACCCGCACCGTCGACGCCGACCAGCAGGATGTTCGTCGCCTCGGTCTGTTCCGGACGGCCCTCCTCTTCGGGGAAGGCGTTCTGCAGAGACGCGACGTCACTGTTGTAAGTGTGCGCGACGCGGATCGCCACGTACCCGACGTAGCCGAGCAACACGACGGCAACCAGCGCGACACCGAGGAGAAGCCCTCCGAACAGGCGCGTTCCGCGACTGCGCCTGCGCACCTTCCGACCGGTGCCCACCTGCCGGGGCGGGTCGTGACCCGTGTCGTCGTGACGCGTGCCCTCGTGATCCATGTCGTCCTGCCATCGGAGCGCGAACCGGTGTGTGATCGTCCGAGCCTGTACCGCGCAGGAGCAAACCTGCTACGCGGTTCTAACGAACCGTAGTCGAACACTCGACCAACAGCGACGTGACACGACCGTGACCATCATCGCAAAGCTCAGGCGACTCTCCCCGCACCCCGCAACGCACTGCGGCTCGCGGTCGGGGATCACCCCGTCCACGAGCCGCAGGTGGTGAGGGTTCGTTCAGCGCGCCCCGGCCAGGAACTCGTCGATCTGGTTGATTGCCAGCGTCGACCCCTCGACGACGCCCATGTCCAGCACGGTCTGCAGCCCCTCGGCGGAGGCGAAGGTGCTCGTGTACGTGGCCCGCGTACCGGACTCGATCGTGGTGAAGGAGTACACGTTCCGCGACACCGGCAGGTCAGGGTTCGGGTTGAAGTCCTCGTCGGCGAATCCGTCGTCGAACTCGAAGCTCCGCGGTTCGTCGACCGCCGTGACCTGCCAGTACCCGGCGAACTTCTCGCCTTCCGGCCCGGTCATGAAGTAGGTGACGCGACCACCCGGCGTGAGGTCGTGGTCCACGAAGGTCGCCGGGTAGGTCGGCGGACCCCAGACCTTCTCCAGCTGTCGCGGGTCGGCGTACACCTGCCAGACCCGTTCCACCGGTGCCGCGAACTCCGCGGTGATGGTCAGCGTCAGGTTGTCGAGATCAGGCTTGACGTCGGTAACAGGCATCGTTCAGTCCTCCTGGTTTGGATCGATCGGAACGCTCGGATCGGATGACACTGCCGGAACGGCCCCGATGAGCTCGTCGATGCGGGCGATGCGACCCCGCCACACCTGCTCGAACTCGGCGAGCATGGACCCCACCGACCGCACGGCTGCGACATCACCGCTGGCCAGCTGCTCACGACCGCTGCGCCGTTTGGTGAGCAGCCCGGCCTTCTCCAGCACCGCGACGTGTTTCTGCACCGCCGCGAAACTCATGTCGTACCGCTGTGCGAGCGAGGACACCGAATGCTCCCCGGCCAGAACGCGACGCAGAATGTCGCGTCGGGTCCGATCGGCGAGCGCGTGGAACAGGGCGTCCGCCCGGTCCTCGTCGTCTCCACTCACATCACCCAACATACAACCGATTGGTTGTATGTCAAGGCCTGTCGGCGATTGGGGAAGGCAGCGGCGGGGTATCCGGGCTGCAACGAGCACACACGAAGGGAGTCACCATGGACCGCGACAACCCGAACACCGGGCGACCGGACTTCGATCCAACCAAGGCCGAGCGCGGGGAGTTGGAGGACCTGATCGACGACATGGAGAAGAGGGTCGAGGCCGAGCGCCGGGAGCGGCGAGTCCCCGGCAATGTCGCGGAGAGGGAAGAGTCCGAGCCGACCGTGCCCGACGATCAGGCGCCGGACTGACCGGTCAGAATGTGGCTGTGACGAACCTCGACGAAGTGGCCCCGAACATCTTCCGCGTTCAGGGAACCCACGTGAACATGGTGATCCTCCGGGACGGCGACGCACTGACGCTGATCGACGGCGGCTACCCCGGCGACGTCGGCGCCGCCGAGTCCGCGATCCGCGCACTGGGCCGGCGCCCGGAGGATGTGCAGGGCCTGCTGCTCACCCACGCGCACATCGACCACATGGGCGCCGTCGCGGACTTCCACGAGCGCTACGGCATTCCCGTGTACACCGATCCGATCGAGGTCGCCCACCTACGCCGCGACTACCTGGAGCAGGCGACCGGCAAGGACTTCGTGCCGATGCTGCACAGGCACGGGGTGCTGCCGTGGCTGCTGCGGATCGCCCGGGCCGGGGCGACGAAGAAGATCTCCGTCAGGGACGGACTCGCCTTCCCCGCAACCGGACTCGACCTCCCCGGCGCGCCGGTCCCGGTGGCCACCCACGGGCACACGTCCGGCCACACCGCGTTCCACCTGCCGCAGCACGGCGTCGTCGTCACCGGCGATGCACTGGTGACCGCGCACCCGCTGTCGAAAATCAGCGGCCCACAACTGCTTCCACCCGTGTTCGACCACGGTCACGGGGACACGGCCGCGGCGCTCGACCACCTCGCCGTGCTCGACGCGGACATCATCCTGCCCGGTCACGGACCTGCACTGACAATGCCCGTCGCCGATGCCGTCGCCCGCGCCCAGGAGCGCAGCTCCGCGCACTGACCGGAGCCGGGCCGCCGGCTCTCACATCCCGAGGTCGTCCCCGTACCCACCCGCGTCGATCTCGGTGTGGGTATAGCCGCCGTCCACGTGAAGCTCGCTCTCGCCGAGGAATTCGACGTCGGCGCCTGCGTCGATCACGGGCAGCCCGCCGTCGGGGCTCGCGTAGAGGTCGATGTCGAACCCACCGGCGACCGCGGCACCCCCCTCGGCTGCCACCGCCGCATCAACGGACTCGACCGTTGCCTCGACGGTCCCGTCGCCCGCGGTGACGTCGACCGCGTCGTAGCTCGCGCCTGCATCTGCCTCACCCACGATCGCCGCGTGCCCGCTGCCCTCGACACTCACCTGCGGTACGCCGCCCGGCGCGCTCAGTTCCACCTCGACCACCGCACCGAAGGAGGTACCGGTCGAGGCGTCGAGCCCGACCGTCACCGACTCCGACGACACGTTCACGGCGGCGTCGGGGTCGCCGAGGACCGCGGCGAGGTCGATTCCGAGGTCCGCGAGTGCATTGTTCTCCGTCATGCCCGTTCCTTTCCGAGGGGACCGACGTCCCTGTTCGTCGTCTCGGTAGGTAGATGCAGCCGGATACGGGAAAGGTTCCCGGGGCAGGGCCGGCAGATTCCATGTCATCCGATTTGTAACGAATTACGATTCTGAGCCGAACTACGGATTGGTGGGGAGATTCACATGTCTCGCTGTGTCAACCAGCTCGTCAACCGTGACCACGTGGTTCAACCAAGGGGAGGACATCATGGGTAACAGAACGATTCGCCGGATCGGCGCTGCGATGCTCGCGACGATCGGACTGAGTGCGGCGGCCGCCACCGGAGGTGGTGCAGTCGCCAACGCCGAACCGACGTCGACCACCATGACCTGCTCGAGCCTCAACCCGCTGTTCTGGGCACCGGCGTTCACCTGGTCGGTGAACGCGTCGACGGGCGCGTCGCTCCCGCCCGGCGGCGACAGGCTCGAACCGTCACTCCTGCTCAGCGGCAACAACGAACTGCCTGCCCCGCCCGGCGGCCTGTTCCCGGCCCTCGGCGTCAACTGGTACGGCAACCGCGTCCTCGTCGACTGGACCAACCGGGACACCGGGCAGTCGGGACGCAGCGTCAGCGACGAGTCCGCACTGCTCCAGAAGCCGAGCATCCCGGTCAACCGGACCTGGACCGGCGTCGGCGTCGTCGACTTCACCGTCACCATCCAGACCGGCGGCGGCTGGTGGTTCGTCAACGCGCAGAACGCGGTCTGCCGGGGCACCGTCTCGATTCTCCCGGCCTGACCCGTCCTCGGCTCACCGCGTCGGCGTCACCGTCGGCGCCGGTGAGCCGAGGGCCGAGTCCTCGTACACCTGGCCGAGAACGGTGGGCAGCAACGCATTCGCCGTGGTGGCGCCGTCGGGCGACAGGGTGAGGTTCGTCCAGATCACCACCGTCACGTCGTTGTCCGCATCGTGACCGATGAACGAGTTGAACCCGGGCAGTTCGCCGCCGTGGTAGTACATCGCGGCGCCCGGACCGAAACGCTGGTAGCTGATGCCGTACCCGTACTGCTGTCCGTCCGGGGCGGCGGGATCCTCGACCTTCCTGCTGTCGTCCCACTGTCGCTGCATGTCGGCGCCGAACACCCTCCCCTCGACCAGCGCCTCGATCCAGGTCGCCAGGTCGTCTGTCGTGGAGATCGCACCGCCCGCCGCGGTCGCGTAGGACGGGTTCTGGTGTGTGTAGTCGTGAGGAGCGAGCGTCCCCGCCAGCGCAGCCGCCGTCAGGTCGGGCGGGTACGGCTCGTCGACCAGCGCATACTTCGATTCTCCGTACATGTAGCCGTGTGAACGCGGGTGCGGGATCGAGGCGTCGTCGGCTGCGGGCAACGATGTCTCGTCCAGTCCGAGAGGGCCGAACAGGCGTTCGTCGAACTGATCCGCGAGCGGGCGCCCACCGACCTTCTCGGCGACGAGGCCGAGCAGCGCGTAGTTGGTGTTGTCGTACTCGTACTCGGCTCCCGGCGGAAAGTTCGGCGGGTGCGCGAACGCGATCCCCAGCACCTCCTGCGGCGTCCACACCTTCGCCGGGTCGGCGTCCATCGTGGCCGCCAGTTCCGGCGCCTCGGTGTAGTTGTACAGGCCGCTACGCATGTCCAGAAGCTGTGCGATGGTGATGTTCTCACCGTTCGGTACGTCGGGAACGTACTCGGAGACCGCGTCGTCGAACGCGAGCAGACCGTCCTGGACCAACAGCACGATCAGCGCCGACGTGAACGTCTTGGTGTTCGACGCGATCCGGACGTGGGTACCGACGTCTGGTTCGAAGCCGGTCCCGAGTTCGGTGGTGCCCACGGCCGCGTCCACCGTGCCCTCGGGAGTGCGGACCCGCACCACGACCCCGGGGACCCGCATCTGCACGGCGGCCTGGGACACGGCGGCCTGCAGCGCCGCTGGATCGACGGACTTGAGAGCAGCCGACGCGGTGGGCGTCGACGACACCGTCTCGGGCGCCGGTTCGGTGGCCGTCGAACACGCCACGACAAGGGCCGCCGACACAGCCACGCACATCGCAAATCGGATAGCCCTCATCAGAATCACCGCCGGTGTCGCCGGAACCGTTCGAGCACCCCCGATACAGGCACTCGACCGGCCGGGGGACACCGGACCGCTACCGCTTCGTGAATCCGAAGAGGTGACCGGCCACCTTGCGGATCTGAATCTCCTCCGCTCCCTCGGTGATGCGGTAACGCCGGTGGTGCCGGTAGATGTGCTCGAACGGAGTGTGCCTGCTGTAGCCCATGCCGCCGTGCACCTGCATGGCACGATCGGCGGCGTCGCAGACCAGCCGATTGGCGCGGTAGTTGCACATCGACACCCGGTCCGACACCTCCATGTGCGACCGCCGGTCGAGGTCGTGCGCGGTGTGCCGCACCAGCGCCCGCACCATGGCGGCATCGGTGTGCAGTTCGACGAGCGGCCACTGGATCGCCTGACGTGCCGCAAGCGGTTGCCCGAACGTGACCCGCTCCTTGGCGTAGTCCACCGCCCGGTCGATGCAGTACTGGGCGGCACCGAGGCTGCTGGCCGCCTGCCGGATCCGGTTCTCGTGCACGAACGCCTGAGCAATCACCAAGCCCTGCCCCTCCCCACCGAGGATCGCCGAGTCCGGGACACGGACCTCACGGAGGGACACGTCGGCGTGATCGGTCGGCATGTTGAGGGTCCAGCGGAAGAGGTCGACCGAGAACCCGGGGCTGTCGACGGGCACGACGAACGCAGTGATGCCGAGCGCGTCGCCGGGCTTTCCGGACGTCCGGGCGAAGACGAGATCGTGTGTGGCCACGTGCATTCCGGTGTTCCAGCGCTTCGCGCCGGTGAGAATCCAGTCGTCTCCGGACCGGACACCGGTCGTCTCCATCCAGGTGGCGTCCGAGCCGTGGTCCGGTTCGGTCAGCCCGAAGCCCATCACGCAGTCGCCCGTGACGAGGGCTTCCGCGAACTCGTCCTTCTGTTCCTGGGTTCCGTACTTCCAGACGAGGTGCACGCTGGGGAAGTTTCCGACGATCGACGACTCGTCCTGCAGATCGTTGTGGAGCCCGAGTCCGCGGTGGGCGAGATGCTCACGTACCAAAGCCATTTCGAGGTTCGTCGTGCCCGCGCCACCGAGTTCCTCGGGGAGGTCACGGCGCAGGAAACCGGCCTTGTCGGCGCGCCGACGCATCTCGGCGAGCAGTTCGTGCCAGTCCTCCCGCGGCAGCCCGCCTGCCTCGAAATCGGTGCGCGCCCACTCGCGGCGGTGGTCGAAGAACCGTTCGTTGTCGTCCGCGGCCTGCAGTGGGGCGATCTCCGCCTCGATGAACCGGTCGAGGTCTGCGAGCAACCGGGTCACGTCCTGCGGGATGTCGAAATCCATGCCTGATCCTCCACGAGGAAATAGTCGATGAACGATTGTTCATCGGGACAGTATCCTCCGAGAACGGACAGTTCAAGGGTCTCTGAAGCCACTGAACTGCACATTTCTCGAACCTCTCCTTGACACCGAATCGAGGAATGAGCGATTGTTCAGTGAAAGCCAAACCCCTGGGAGGACCGTGGCGGACACAGTGAGCACAGACGCCATGAGTTCCGCCGTGCGCGAGAGCGACGACCCGGCGGCGGCCGAGCTGATCACCGCCGCGGTCGCGACGATGGCGACGAAGGGCTACCACGGCACCTCGGTGCGCGACATCGCGGCGGCAGCGGGACTCGCGGTCGGGTCGCTGTACAACCACTTCGGATCGAAACACGATCTCCTCGCCCTCATCCTCGATCGCGGCATGGACACCCTCGTCACCGGAACCGAAGCGGCGCTGCTGAACGCGGGCAGCGACCCAGCCGACCGCTTGCGGGCGATCGTCGGGGTGCACGTCGGCAGGCACACCCGCTCGCCGCGCGAGAGCCTGCTCGGCAACTCCGAACTGCGCAGCCTCGACCCCGCCGCACGCGCCGTGGTGGTCACGAAACGGGATGTACAGCAGAGGATTTTCGATCGGGTCGTGGTCGACGGGGTCGATCGCGGCGTGTTCACCACCCCGACCCCCGTGGACGCCGCACGGTTCGTGGTGACGGCGTGCACCGCCGTCGCCACCTGGTACCGCCCGGACGGCGTCCTCACTGCGGAGGAGATCGTCTCCCGATACCAGGACGTCGCACTGGACGCGGTCGGCTACCGAGGAGCCCACGGATGAGCACCGACACCCTGCGCGCCGCACTCGAGCGGCGCATCCGCGAGGTGCTCGGCGACGCATGCACCGTGTCGGAGCCGACCCGGCTGACGGGCGGCGCGAGCCGTGAGACGTGGACGTTCACCGTCAGCGACCCGTCCAGCGGCAGCCGCGATCTCATTCTCCGCCGAGATCCACCGGGATTCGAGGACCCGCAGCGCATGACCCTCGAAGCGGAGTCCTTCACAGAAGCACTGCGGGCAGGCGTTCCCGTTCCGGCACTGGTCGACCACAGCTCCGGACACGACCACACGGCCGATGCGTTGGGATCCGCCTACCTGCTGATGGACAAGCTCCCCGGCGAGGCACTCCCGCAACGACTTCTGCGCGACGATCGCTACGCGGCGGTCCGCGCGACCCTGCCGTACGAGCTCGGACGCACCCTCGCCCGCATCCACCACATGGACACCGACGCCGTCCCCGGACTGACCGGCGGCGACCAGGTCGAACACCTCTCCGACATGTACCGCGAGACGGGCACTCGGCTCCCCGTCCTGGAGATCGCGTTCCGGTGGCTGCGCGAGCACCGCCCGCTGAGCGCGCGAGACACCGTGGTGCACGGCGACTTCCGCAACGGCAACCTCCTCCTCGACGAGAGCGGTGTCCGCGCCGTCCTCGACTGGGAGCTGGTGCACCGCGGTGACCCGATGGAGGACCTGGGCTGGCTGTGCGTGAAGACCTGGCGGTTCGGGTCGCCCCTACCGGTCGGCGGGTTCGGTGACCGCACGGACCTGTTCCGTGGGTACGAGGACGAATGCGGCATCGCACCCGATCCGGAGAGCGTGCGATGGTGGGAGCTGTACGGAACGCTCCGCTGGGCGGTGATGTGCCGGCACCAGGCCAACCGGGGTCTCGTCGACGGCGAGGACAACACGCTGGAACTGTTGGCGATCGGCCGCCGCGTCGCGGAGTGCGAGAAGGACCTGCTTGATCTGCTCGGCCTCGGCCATGACGACGCGCCCGTTCCCGTCCCCGACACCGCCGCGACGGACGACCTGTTCGGCAGGCCGTCGGCGACCGAACTGCTCGACGTCGTGCGGGAGTTCGTCCGGCACGGCAGCGCGGGCGCGGACCCGCAGTCGGTGTACCTCGCGCGGGTCGCAGCGAACGTCCTCGGTGTGGCGGGACGCGAGGCCGCGCTCGGCGCCGAGCTGCGCACCCGGCATCGGGAGGCCCTCCGGGGCGCCGGGTTCGAGTCCGAATCCGCCCTCGCCGATGCCCTGCGCGCGGGTACCGCGTCGGCCGACGACCCGGCCGTCGCGCACGCCGTCCGACAGGCCGCCGCGGCCAGGTTGGCTGTCGCGAATCCCCGCTACTGAAAGACCCTGGCGTCGCCGTGGGTCGGCTGGACCAGATCCTCCTCGGCCAGCGCCTGCTGGAAGTAGGTCTCCAGCGCCCATCGCAACGCACTGCGGGAGCGGTGGGTGGCGTTCTCGTAGCCGACGAGCAGGTACATCGCGACCGTTGCATAGCGGTCGGCGCGGTCCCGGTCACCGATGGCGTCGAAGTAGGCGTCCGCGATGAACTGGCGGCGTTCCTCGTCGGCCTCGACCTGGATGTCGCGAACGGCAGAGTCGTGGGACGCCCACACCCGGATCGCGGCCTCCGACTCGTGCGGGAGTTGGAGTGCGACGTCGATGAGGAATCGCAGCCGGTCGACAGGGTCCGCGACCTCGCGGGCACTGCGGATGAACCGGTCGCTCTTCTCCTCACGCCAGTAGCGGATGAGCGTCGACGTGTAGTCGCCCCAATTCGGAAACGCGTGATAGAAGGAGCCGGTCGTGGCGCCGACCTCCTCGCACACCGTTGCCAGTTTGAGTCCGGCGTGCCCGCGGTGTGCCAGCACATGCAGTCCCGCCTCGAGGTAGCGCAGTTGCGCGCCTCGGGTGGGCGTCGACTTCCTGCCCTCGTCCGCCACGATCACGCTCCCCTCTCTGGGACGGTCCTCCGAGCAGTCTGCCGGATACCCGTCGATTGTGACCCCTTGCACAAAACAATAACCCGACTTACGCTCACTGAACGATCGCTAAAGGAGAGTCGACGTGAGCAAGCGCAACCCGAATATCGGCCTCGATCCCGAGACGCGGTATGTGGAGATCTACCGAAACCTCTCGACCTACGAGTTCCCCTGGGACATCAACCAGTCCCTGAGCTTCGCCCTCTTCCGCACCTACGCCGTCCCCAGCATCGGCAGACTGCTCGACGAGACCGGCGCCTTCACGCAGGACACCCAGAAGCGGTACGACGACACCTCGATCCTTCTCGAACTGCCGCTCCTCGACGGCTTCGACAGCAGGAACGGCAAGGACGCGCTGCGGCGCATCAACCAGATGCACCGCATGTACGACATCTCGAACGAGGACTTCCTGTACGTCCTGTCCACCTTCGTCGTCGTCCCGGCGCGGTGGATCGAGAAGTTCGGATGGCGCCAACTGACGGCCGCCGAACTGCGCGCCTCGGTCCGCTACTACCAGACGCTCGGCAAGCACATGGGCATCAAGAACATCCCCGAGACCTTCGAGGGTTTCGAGGCGCTGATGGACGACTACGAGGTGGAGCACTTCGCGTTCGACCCCGGTGCCCGCCGCGTGGCGGACTCCACCCTCGCCCTGCTTGCATCGTTCTACCCGAGCTTCGCCAAACCCGTCATCGAACTCTTCAGTCGTTCGCTGATGGACCAGCCGCTTCTCGACGCGTTCCGCTACCGCGATCCCGGACCGCTGGCGCGACGACTGTCCGAGGGCGCGCTCAAGGTCCGCGCACGCATCGTCGCGGTCCTCCCACCCCGACGCACGCCGCTCCATGTCCATGACATGCCGCGAATCAAGAGTTATCCCAACGGATTCGAGATCGCGAAGATGGGCACCTTCACGCCCGGCTGCCCCGTCCGCCACACCGGCACCGAGCTCGCCGCTGCCGGCGAACCGACTCCGGCGGGCGATCCCGCGAACTGACCTCCCGATCCGGGTGGGCGTCCCCCTCCGCCCACCCGGCCCACCTCCGAAAGGCAACCAGACGTGCCCTCACCCGTCTCCGGCCAACCTCATCTCGCCCGGCGCAACCACTGGATGAACCAGCTGCAGCGCCACGCCGCGACGATCGGCGACCGCCCTGCCATCCGCTTCACCGGCGCGACCACCACCTGGTCCGAATTGCGTGACCGCGTCCACGCATTGGCGTCCGCGTTCGCCGCGCGCGGCGTCGAGTTCGGTGACCGCATCGCGCTGATCACCGGCAACCGACCCGAGTTCGTCGAGACCGTTCTCGCCGCCAACCTGCTCGGAGCCATCGCCGTTCCGATCAATTTCCGGCTGACCGGACCAGAGGCCGGCTACATCCTCGACGACTGCGGCGCCAAGATCGTCGTCGTCGACGACATCGGACTACCGATCGCCGTTTCGGCGCTCCCCCAACTCGCCACACCGCCGCGGGTCGTCGCCGTCGCATCGCAGGCGGCGGGCTTCGAGTCCTACCCCGATCTGATCGAGGGGACACCGTCCGCGGGCGAGCATCCGGACGTTCCGGAGGAATCACCTGCGCTGATCATGTACACCTCCGGGACGACCGGGCGACCCAAGGGCGCGGTCCTCACCCACCTGAACCTGCAGTCGCAGGGAACCACCGTCATGCGGGCCTTCCAGTACGTCGACGAGGACGAGGTCAATCTGATCGCGTCGCCGCTGTTCCACATCGGCGCCGTCGGCTCGGTCATCCCGACGATCTACGTCGGCGGCACGCTGGTCATCCACCCGACCCGTGCCTTCGTCGCGACCGAGATCCTCGACGTCATCGAGACCGAGGGGGTCACCAGCGTCTTTCTGGTGCCCACGCAGTGGCAGGCGGTGTGCGCGGAACCGACTGTGCCGCAGCGTGACCTCACCCGCCTGCGCATCCTGGGCTGGGGTGCGGCACCGGCGTCCGACACACTGTTGAAGGCGATGTCGGACACCTTCCCCGACGCCATGAGCATCGCACTGTTCGGACAGACGGAGATGTCGCCAGTGACGTGTGTGCTGCACGGCAAGGACGCCCTTCGCAAGCTCGGCTCCGTCGGCCGTCCCATCGCGTCGGTCACGGCGCGGGTGGTCACACCGGACATGGAGGACGTGGCGCCCGGCGAGGTCGGCGAGATCGTCTACCGCGGACCGGGAATGATGCTCGGGTACTGGAACAAGCCGGACGCCACCGCCGATGCGTTCCATGGCGGCTGGTTCCACTCCGGCGACCTCGTCCGTGTCGACGAGGACGGCTTCGTGTACGTCGTCGACCGCGCCAAGGACATGATCATCTCGGGTGGCGAGAACATCTACTGCTCCGAGGTGGAGAACGTGCTGGCCGGCCACCCCGACATCGTCGAGGTCAGTATCGTCGGCCGCCCTCACCCGGTGTGGGGAGAGACTCCGGTCGCGTATGTCGCACTGCGTGATTCCGCCGCACTCGACATCGAATCGCTGCGTGCGTGGGCGTCGGCGTCCCTGGCCCGCTACAAGCTGCCGACCGCGCTCGAACTGATCGACGCCCTGCCCCGCAACGCATCCGGCAAGGTGCTCAAGAACGTACTGCGCGAGCAGGTTCAGCCAGCGTGACCGCGGACGAGCCGGTCAGCGCGCCATCCGACCGACCGGCCGGCCGTCCCGGTACCGTTCCGATTCCGACATCCCACCCCAGATGCCGTACTGCTCACCGATGCTCACGGCGTGCTGTCGGCACTGTTCGATGACCGGGCACTGCGCACACAGCGCCTTCGCCGTGCGAATTCGCCAGGCCCTTGTCGGTCCGCGCTCGCCTTCGGGGTGAAAGAACATCGCGCTGTCCATGCCCCGGCAGCGTGCCCGAAGTTGCCATTCCCAGGCGTCCGCCGTCGCGCCGGGCAGCGTCACTGCCGCGCCGATCCGAGCCATTGCCATTTCCGAACCTCCTCTCTGGTGCGACTTCGTCGCCTGTGCGCGTTTGCGGTAGCTCCCACCACCACAAACGCGCACAGGGCCGTCAAGCCAACGCACGCAACCGCGGCGCCAGATCCCGCTCGAACAACTCCAGAAAACGCCGCTGATCATGACCCGGCGCATGAAACACGAGATGATTGAGCCCCGCATCGACATACGCCTTCACCTGCTCCACCGCCTCATCCGGATCCGACGCCACAATCCACCGCTTCGCCACCTGCTCGATCGGCAACGCATCCGCCGCCGCCTCCATCTCGATCGGATCCTCGATCGAATGCTTCTGCTCCGCCGACAACGACAACGGCGCCCAAAACCTGGTGTTCTCCAACGCCAACCCGGGATCGGTGTCATACGAGATCTTGATCTCGATCATCCTGTCGATCCCCGACACCTCACGGCCCGCCTTCTCCGCACCCTCCGCCACCGCCGGCATCAACTTCTCCGTGTACAGATCCATCCCCTTACCCGACGTACAGATGAACCCATCCCCCGCCCGACCCGCATACCTGGCCACCACCGGACCACCCGCCGCGACATACACCGGAATCCCACCCTCCGGCACGTCATAAATCGACGCCCCCACCGTCCGGTAGTACTCCCCCTCGAAATCAACCCGATCCCCCGACCACAACTCCCGCATCAACCGCACCGACTCCCGCAACCGCGCGAACCGCTCCTTGAACTCCGGCCACTCACCCGAATACCCCGTCGCGATCTCGTTGAGCGCCTCACCCGTCCCCACACCGAGCATCACCCGCCCCGGATACAAACACCCCATCGTCGCGAACGCCTGCGCAATCACCGCCGGGTTGTACCGAAACGTCGGCGTCAACACCGACGTCCCCAACTCGATCCGCTCCGTCCGCTCCCCCACCGCCGTCATCCACGCAAGAGAAAACGGCGCATGCCCACCCTTGTGCCGCCACGGCTGAAAATGATCCGACACCGTCGCCGAATCCATCCCCCGCGACTCCGCCAACACCGCCAACTCCACCAACTCACGCGGCCCGAACTGCTCCGCCGACGCCTTGTAACCAAGCTTCAGTGCCACTGTGATCCTCCGGTCGGATGGTGGTGCCTGCATCGAACTCAGGCCTGCACGCTTTCGCGCACCAATTGCCCGTAATCATGCAAACGGGGTGTCTGACTGTCAATATGTGGGCAACGAACGGCTACGATCGGCGGACAGCGCCCACGAAGCAGCCGGTCATCGCCCGAGGAGGAACCGCTTGTCCGCGAGCACCCGACGACACCGAATACTCGAGCTGCTCCTTGCCGACGGCTACGTCGAGGCGAAGGCGCTGTCCAAGGAACTCGAGGTCGACGCGTCGACCATCCGGCGTGATCTCGACGCCCTCGCGCGCCTCGGCAAGGCCGAACGAACCCACGGCGGCGCGCGCCCGGTCGACGGTGCACACTCCGAAATCCCGTATGCAGTAAAAGAACACGAGAATCAGGAGCAGAAGGCGGTGATCGCGCAGGAGGCAGCACGGCTCGTCCGCGACGGCGACAGCGTCATTCTCGACAGCGGCTCGACGACCTATCAGGTCGCAGCGGCACTGCGGCTGCGCGCCGGACTCACTGTCATCACCAACGACCTGCGGATCGGGAAGTTCGCGGCCACCTTCCCCGACGTGCGACTGCTCGTCGCAGGCGGCGAACTCCTCGGCTCCGTCTTCACCCTCGTCGGCGAACGGACCGTCGAGTTCCTCTCCGACTATTCCGTCGACTGGACCTTCCTCGGCGCGGATGCGCTCGACCCGGTCGCGGGCATCACCAACACCAACACCCTCGAGATCCCGGTGAAGCGGGCGATGATCGCGGCGGCGGCACGCACCGTGGTCCTCGCCGACAGCTCCAAGTTCGGGCAGCGGGCCCTCGCCCGGGTCGCGACGGTCCAGGAAGTGGACATCATCGTCACCGACACCGGGCTGGCACAGGATGACGCCGACGGCTACGGCCCGGCGCTGCGCCGCGTGGACGCCACGCCCGCCTGAGTCACCCGAGATCCGGGAAGTCCCTGCGTTCCAGCATCTTTCGGCGCGGACGCGCTCGATCAGTCGAGGTCGACGTTCCTGACCATCGGCACCAGGTACCGGCGTGCGATCAGCGTCAGCTGCTCGTCGTCGTCAAGGTCGACGATCTGGCTCGGCACCATGAGGAACGAGGCGGAGATCCGCACCATCAGTTCGGCGGTGAGGTCGACGTCGAGGTCGGCGGTGATGTTGCCCGCCTCCTGCTCGAGGTGGAGCTGACCGGCAACGAACTCCCGCACCGCGACGAAGGTGCGTCCGTCGTCGCCGACGATGGAACCGAGGAGATTCGGCTCGGATTCCAGGAGCCGGCCGATGAACGGATTGCCCGCGATCGCGCGCAGCGAGCTGACGAATCCGAAGACGATGCGATCGGCGACCGTCTTGGCGCTGGTGATGTCGACGATGTACTGCTCGAAGTAGCGACGGAACTCGCGGTGGATGACCTGCTCGACGAGATCGTCCTTCGTCGTGAACCTGCGGTACAGGGTGACCCTGGACAGGTTCGCGCGCTTGGCGACCTCTTCCATCGAGGTCCGCTGGACGCCGGTGCGGCTGAACTGCTCGTACGCGGCGTCGAGCAGTCGGGTTCGTACCGCGTCGGCGTCGTCGGCCTGTTCCACGGCGTCGACGTACGCACGTTCGAGCAGCGAGCGAGCGGCAGACGGGTCGTCGCCGGTCGGAGCGGGTTCCACATGCACCTCCTGAGCGCTGCCTGATGGTATCCGCCCGATGTCACAGCCAACCAATCCCCACCCCTTGTGGTGCAGATCACATGCTGATACAAAGATACAAAGATACGCACTTTGTATCTTTGCGCCATCAGGTTCGCGAGGACATCGTCATTCGACGTAAGGGGAAAATCGGCATGGATCAACTCAATCGGCGCACCGTCTTGAAGGCAGGCGGCACTCTCGGTGCACTCGGCGCTTTCACCATGGCGGCGCCTGCGGGGGCGAAGCCCCTGTGGACGTGGTCGCCGAAGGGTTCGGTCATCGGTACCGGCAACGGCGCCGACCCGCGGACCGTCTGGGACACCGAGGCCGATCCGCTGGTCGCCTCGATCCTCGACCGCGGCGACGCTCCGAAGGTCAATGCGCTGCTACGCAACTGGAACAAGAACGGCCAGCCGTTGCCCGACGGCCTGCCCGCCGACATTCACGACTTCCTCGAGCGGCACCGCCAGCTGCCTGCCTGGGCCGACACCGACAAGCTCGAGGCGGCAGTCCAGTTCAACGAGAAGCGCGGCCTCTACCTCGGCGTCTTGTACGGATTCGTCAGCGGCATGATGAGCACCGTCATCCCGAAGGAAGCGCTCGCCGTCTACTACTCGAAGGGCGGCGCGAACATGAAGCGCCGCATCGCGAGGACCGCGAAGCTCGGCTACGACATCGGATCCCGCAACGCATACCGCGCGGACGGCGAGATGATCGTGACCTCGCTCAAGACACGCCTCGCGCACGCCGGCGTCCGACACCTGCTGCCGCAGTCGCCGCACTGGACCGGTGCGGCGCCGGAGGACATCCCGATCAGCCAGGCCGACATGATGGTCACCTGGCACAGCCTGCCGACCTCGATCTGGCGGATGCTGAGCAGCTGGGGCGTGAAGATGGACCCGGTCGAGTCCGAGGGCTACCTGCACTCGTGGCAGCTCAGCGCGCACATGCTCGGCATCGAGGACCAGTACATTCCCTCGACCTGGGCCGAGGCGGACTCGCAGGCCAAGCAGGCCCTCGATCCGATCCTCGCGCCGACCGCGGAGGGCATCAAGCTCGCCGACATGCTGCTCGACCTCGGTGCCGGGCTCGACTTCACCCTCCTGACCCGGCCGATCCTCGGCGCGCTGACCCGCTACATGCTCGGCGACAATGTCGCGGAATGGCTGCACATTCCCCGCGAGCCCGTCTGGGGCACCCTCCTGGAGACGGCGTGGCGACCGTTCGTCGCCGTCCGCGAGGGACTGGTGCTCAACGTCCCGCTGGCACCGGAGGCGGCCTGGATGTTCGACGAGTTCCTGCGCCAGTTCGTGCTGCTCTACGTGAGCGAGCTGCGGCCGATCAAGATCGAGATCCCCGAGTTCAACAACCCGAATCTGCGCTGACCGGCGCCCGTCCCGCCACGGTCGTCCCGAGCGACCGTGGCGGGGCCGTGTCCGCGCCCACAACGCCACGCGCCGTCACCGGCGTGTGGCGTTGTGGCTTTCTCACCGGGAGATGTGGAAACTGGACACCGTGCTCGCTGTGATCATCGTGTCGACCTGGCTGGCGCTGTCCGTTGTCGCCGCACTGGTCTTCGGGGCGATGATCCGACTCCGCGACCGCCGTGAGGCCGGCCGCTACGACGGGCCCGACAGCGATCCGGCCGACACCGAATCCCACGATCACCAGGCGTTCAACGACTGACGCGAACGCCCCGGCGTCACAGCGCCCGTCGAAACCCGGTGCGCAACCTGTCCGTTGACGGTCTCAGTCGCGAAAGCGCGCGAGCACCTGCGTCTTGCCCAGAACCGTCTTGCCGGCGTGGGTGACGGTGACGTCGAGGCGGGCGGTGCGTTCCTCCTCGTCGAGCCGCGCGACCTTCGCCGTGACCGACAGGTCGGCGCCGTCGATCGGATCGACGACGACGGGGCGGGTGAACTTGGTCTCGTAGGACACCACCGCGGTCGGATCGACCAGCCAGTCCACGACGACCTGCAACGCGAGACCCGCGGTGAGCATGCCGTGCGCGAGGACACCGGGCAGCCCGACGGCCGCAGCGATCGCGTCGTTGTAGTGGATCGGGTTCGTGTCACCGGAGGCGCCGGCGTACCGGATCAGGTCCTCCCGGGTGATCGTCAGGTCGGACTTGGCGACGATCGCGCCGAGCTCGAGGCCGACGAAGGCGGGGGCGGCGCTCATGCGTCCTCTCCTCGGTGCAGCAGCATGGAGGTGATGGTGGCGACCGGCGAACCCGCCTCGTCCCGGATCTCGAAGACCGCGGTGAGGAACTCGCTGCCCGCGCGCTCGATGACGTCGGTGATCGTCAGTGTGGTGGAGAGGTCGTCACCCGCAACGATGGGGCGGTGGTGCTCGATCTTCTCCGAGCCGTGCACGACGCGGCTCGGGGTGAGTCCGATGCCCGGCGTCTCGAGCATCGTCAGGATCGCCTTGCCCTGCATCACGGAGGTGAAGGTGGTGGGGGCCACGACATCGGCGAAGCCGGCGGCACGCGCGGCGTCGACGTCGACGTGCAGCGGGTTGCTGGACCGGACCGCCTTGGCGAAGTCGCGGATCTTCTCGCGGCCAACGAGGTAGTTCGTCGGGCGGAAGACCCGCCCGGCGAGGGTGGGACTGACAGTTGGCATCGGGAGAGCGTACCGCCACGGGCCCGAATTGTCGGTGTCGTTCGAGGTGTACGTGCAGCAGCTCACACCGCGGCCAACCAGCCGATCAGGTCGTCGGTGAGCAGGTCACCGTCCTCGGCGACGTCCTCGCCGAGCGCACCGAGGTCGAGGACGTACACACTGTGCCGATCCCGTCCGTGGTGCCTCATGAGCAGTCCACGGCCGCCGCTGTCGTCACCGACGAGCGTCCATCCGGGCGCGTACTGCGCCACCTCGAACGTCTCGTTCCGCTCCGCGATCTCGTGCGGGCCGTACAGCAGCAGTCCGTCCGGGCGCAGCAACCCCGGTGTCGTGCGCCACAGCCGCGCGATCGTGGGGTTCGGGCCGTCCCGCAGTCCGCGGGCGAGCGCGTCGTGCACGGCGAGGAAACCGGCGAAGGTGTCGGCGATCAGGTCTTCCTCACCGTCGAACGGGTCGCGGCGCAGGATCGGCCATTCCCCCTCGGCACTCGGCCGGTCCAGTGCGAATCGGTGCTCGCCGCCGTCGTCGAGGTGGATGCACAGCCGGTTCCCGTCGCGGCGCCAAACGGCGGTGACCGCGTCGGAGTCGGCGGCGTGGTCCGTCGGCGCGACCGTGGCGATCGGGGCGCCTGCGACCGCGCCGCTGCCGTACTCGGCGAGCCACCACCGGTACGACGGTGGCAGCGGGCCGAGCACCGCCTCCGCGTGCTCGATCCAGTGCGGCGGGGTTGCCGTTCGGGGCGGCGCACCCAGGAGGGCCCGCAACTGCTCGAGGTCGGGTGTCACAGCAGGAGCCTAAAGTCACCCGTGTGGACGTCGCAGCGGTGGTGCACGACAGGATCGTGGAGTTCGTCCGACAGGTGCGCGCCGAGCATCCCTCCGACCGGATCTACGGCGCCGCGGTGCACGAGTTCTACGCGGAACACGGTGGTGTCATCTACTGGCCGATGATCGGGGTGGCGAGCGAGGAGTCCCTCGCGTCCGTCACCACCGAACGATTCGATGCCGAGGCATTGCGGTGGAGCCCAGCGGACTGGCCGTGGCAGCTGGACCCGAACGACGCCGACGACGCACTCGCCGAGGCGATCACGGCAGCGGCGACCGCCGGCGACGACGCTGCTTGGGAGCGCGCGCATCGCCGGTTCGAGCGGGACGTGGTGCGGGCGTGCACACGGGCTCGCCGCACCCTGATCGCCGACGACGTGGTCGGACGCGAGTTCGTCGCCGTCGCGATGGACGAAGCGTGGGAGCTCGTTCCGCTGTGCCTGTCGAAGGCTCAGGTGCGCAAGCATTTTCCCGAACTCGACGAGGAACAGCAGGCGATCGACCGGATCTCCGCCCTGGACCGCGACGAACAGGTCGCCGAACTGATCGGCATCATCGAGGCACCTGTGTCGCCGCCTCCTGGTTCCGAACGCGCCACCGAGTGGCTGCGCGAGGTGGGCGCTGCCGCTGCACCCGCAGTGCGGGCCCACCTGACGACGGCCCGCGAGAAGTGGCGGTGGGCGAAGCTGCTCGGCGAACTCGGCGACAGCTCGCCCGATGTGATCACCGCTCTGGCGGCGGTGGTCGGCAATCGGCGACTCGGCGAGGCCGATCGCGCCTGGGCCGCCGCCGCACTCGCCCGCCTGGACCGAATGGATCTGCTGGTCCCTCTGCTCGACCGACTGCCGCGCGAGGTCGCGGTCCGCGGGCTCTCCGCGCCGTACACGTCGTTCCGGGACCTCGGAGTGCCCACGCCACTGGACTACCGGCCGCTCGACGCGGCACTGACCGCGGCGCCGGATCTGCACGAACCGGTCTGCGAGCGGTTGTCACCGGGCAGCGGCTTCTGCGAGATCCGCCCAGACGAGATCGCCTCCGTTCTCGACGGACTCGATTCCCGGTGGGCTGCCGTGAGACGGCACGCGCTGTTCGTGCTCGCGGACGCGAATCTCACCGACGACCAGCGGGGCCGGCACCGCACGGCCCTCCGGAACGCCGAATGCGATCCCGATCCTCGGCTTCGAGACGCGGTCGCCGTCATCCGGCGGCGCGATTCGCCGTAGCGCACGTCGTCGTCGCCGTGCCGTTCTCACCAGAGGTAGATCGTCAGAACGACCACGACGAGCACCACCAGCCAGACGTCGGTGGCGACCCGCAGCCATCCGGGTGCGGTACGCACCTCCATGAAGTACCGAATGATCATGCGGGACTTCACGAATGCCAGCGCCAGGACCATGACGGTGATCGGAGTGCTGGCCTGCACGTCGCCCGCGACGTGGGCAGGCGCCAGCCACCACGCCCCGAGCGTGAGCGCCACGAGCACCAGCCAGGCCACGGTCACGGTCCGTGCCGACGCGGCGCGAAGGGTCTTGTTCGCTGTGGTCACGATCACCTCATCACGTAGAGAAGAGCGAAGATGACCACCCAGAGCAGGTCGACCATGTGCCAGTAGACCGCGCCTGTCTCGACCATCGACTCACGTCGACGACCGGTGCCGCGAAGCTCCCGTTCCAGGACTCCGAGCACGATCAGACCGATGAACACGTGCACCAGGTGGACGCCGGTCAGCACGTAGTAGAACGAGAAGAACATGTCGGAACCGGTGTATCCGGCGTAGATCTTCACATACCACTCGTACCCCTTGACCGCCATGAACAGCAGACCGAGCGCGGCGCAGGCGAGGACGAAGCGCCGCGCGTGATCGTGCCTGCCGCGCCGGGTCTCCAGAACTGCGCGCGCGACGAACCACGAACTGGTCAGGAGGGTCACGGTGTTGAGCACGCCGAGATCGATGTCGAGATGCTGCTGCGCCGCCAGGAACTCCTCCGGGTTCATCGCCCGGTAGATCATGTAGACGACGAAGTAGCCGGTGAAGATCACCAGATCACCGAGGACCATCACCCACATGTGGATGTCGCCGGGCAGGTGGCTTCTCCGGTCCGTCGCCATCTGGGCCGGTCGGACGTCGGATCGGGTCATGGATTCCTCTCCCGTCGTCGGCCCAACGCTTCGTCGTCGGCGACCCCGTCCTGCGCCGCCCGCCGCAGGAGCGCGATCAGGGCACACAGCCACACCGAGAACACGACGACTGCCCACCAGAGCGCGATCGAGCCGTTCCACGCGAACGGTCCCGAATCGAATACGAACATCTGGGTGGCAATGATCTCGGTGACGATCTGCCAGATCGTCACGTAGGCGAACCATTTCGGGAAGATCTCGTTCCTGTCGTACAGAATCGCCAGCGCGAGAACGAGATAGGCGGCCGTGAAACAGCCCAGCGACCCGTTGTAGGAAAGCATGCCGAGGTCGTAGAGCAGGCCCACGAGTTCCGGGTCGCGGTCGGTCCGAAAGGTGGCCGTCAGGAAGCACACCCCGACGAGGAGGAAACCGGGCAGTGCGCCGACGGCCATGCCTCCGATGTACCCGTAGGCGAACACGGAACCGACCGACATGCGCTTCATGTGGTACATCACCAGCCCGTTGGTGATCGCCGCGCCACCGAGCAGGATCAACAGCAGGCTGAACCCGATTTGGATCGTCAGTCCGTGCGCGTCGAAGAACGCCACCTTGCCGGCGGTCGTCACGTCCGGCCGCGGCGGAGGTGTCACCCTGGTGAGAACGCAGATGATCACGCCGAACACGGCGTACCAGGCCGGAAAGAACCACGTCACCAGCCGGATGTCGCGCCCGCCACCGCGGGGCGGATCCACGTCGCCCGTAGCACCGTCGCGGATCAGGACACTCACCGCGACGTCCCCCGCGGCTGCGCTCGCCCCGCTGAGATCACGCCCTCGTCGGCGGCCTGCCGGAGGAGGGCGCGCCGCAGGACGAAGAACATCACCACCAGGAACACCGCGAACGCGCAGTTGCGAACCCAGAACGAGAGGAAGCCGTCCCACGCCAGGGGACCGTTCTGGAACACCGACGCCCCTGCGGCGGGCACCATGAGGACTGCGGTCACCAGGGAGAAGTGACCCACCCACCGGGGGAAGACCGGATCGGTGGCGTCGTCGAAGTGAATCGCCAACGCCAGCAACACGAACTGACTCACCACCATCCCGACCGGCGCGACGAGGACGATCCAGGCGAGGTCGTTGAGCAGCATCACCAGTTCCGGATCGCGATCCGGACGAAAGGCCGCCACCAGGAAGAAGATGTTGGACAGCGCGAAGATGGTGGCACCGCTGACGGCCGCGGTGAGATAGCAGTACGCGAAGACGTGGGTCTGGTTCCTCATCCGCTTCATCTGAACGACGATCACCATGAAGAACGGCAGGATCATGATGCCGCAGAGGTTGAACGTCACCTGACTGAACCGAATCCAGGCAGTGTTGTCGAGGTAGAAGGACGCGACCTCGTCGGCCGACATGGTCGGCGACATCGGCGGCCGGAAACCGGGGAACGCAACGGCGGCGACGAGTAGCACCGCGCCGACCACCGGGCCGATCCACATGCTCACCCATTGCGCCTTGACGTTTCCTGCGCTCGGCAGATCGCGAGCTTCCTCCAGAACCTGCATGCCCCACCTTCCACGTCTGACCCGAGTCAATTCCTGGAAATGCACGCTTGCGTCATACCGGAAGACGAATCCGGCCCTGATCCGCAAATTTGCCAGAGATTCAAGCCCGCCGGCATCCGAACGATAACGCGCCATCGCTCACATGGGAAGGATTTTTCTGAGTCGAGTCAGTTGTGTGCACCCCGTAGAATCGGCGTCACCACAATCGACGGCAAGGACGTGAGCGTGCGGAAATCGGAACCGGCTGTGCGCAGCCCGAAGGGACTCCAGACCCGGGAGCGCCTGCTCGGCGCCGCCATCGCGGAGTTCAAACGCGGCGGCCTGGCCGCTGCGGACACGGCAGCGATCGTCTCGGCCGCAGGCGTCGCGCACGGCACCTTCTTCTTCCACTTCCCCACCAAGGAACATGTCCTGATCGAGTTGGAGACACGCGAACAGGAACGCATCACGGCCGAACTGAACCGCTTCTTCCGTCGCCCCCACACCGTCCGCGACACGCTCGGCGAGGTCGTGCGACTCCTCGAGAAAATGGAGCGGCGACTCGGCAGAAACCTCTTCAAGGACTTTCTCGCCCTGCACTTCTCCACAACACGGCCGCCCTCGGAGGAGTGGGGAAAGTATCCGGTCATCGTCGCCGTCGTCGAGGAGTTCCGGCGTGCGCAGGAGCGCGGGGAGATTCCGGCCGACGTGGACGTGATGCACAACAGTGTGTCGTTCCTCGTCGGGCTCTACGCCCTCCTCATCACGATTCCGGCCGACAAAGTCGTCCGCAGTCCCGCCGTCGACGCCTACCTCACGACCTACGAGTACGGCCTCCGCGTGGTCCGGCCGACGGACTGAGGTCCGGGACGGCGACTCGCCCGGCCGCGGCGCGATCCCCCGCCCGCAGGAATCGTCCGGTCCGGCGAGTGCCCAGCACCGGAGCGGCGCTGCCGTCGCCGAACACGTACTCGCCACCGATCAGGACGGCCCGCACCGCCTCGTCGTTGCGGTTCACCATCCGCGAGAGGTTGTCGAACTCGGGCATCGGGCACTCGGCGTACGCGTCGAGGCTGTCGTCGAGGTGCGCCGGGTCGATCACCACCAGGTCGGCCCGGTCGCCCTCACGCAGATGCCCGGCGTCGATGCCGTACCAGTCGGCGAGTTCCCCCGTCAGCCGGTGCACAGCCTGCTCCAGCGTCACCGACGGCCGGCCCACCCTCTCGGAGTCGCGCACGCGCCGCAGGAACCGGAGGCCGAAGTTGTAGAACGCCATGTTCCGCAGGTGCGCACCCGCATCCGAGAAGCCAAGTTGCACACCGGGAGTCCGGGCGAGCATGTCGAGGACCTCGGGGCGGTGACCCGAGATCGTCGTACGCCAGCGGACCTTCGCCCCGTGTTGCACGACCAGGTCCAGGAAAGCGTCGACGGGATGCACGCCGCCGCGCTCGACACCCACCTGTCCGAACGTCTTGCCGATCACCGATTCGTCAGGGCACGAGACGATCTCGGCGTCGAAGAAGTCGCGGTGCCACACCTTGATCCCGAACCTCTGGTCGTAGTCCTTGCGGAACCGACGCCGGTACGCCTCGTCCTGCAGCAGGGTGTTCCGCTCCACCTCGTCGGACAGGTGCAGCGCCGCGGCCCCGGAGCCGAACTCCTCGAACACCACGAGATCGATGCCGTCCGCGTACACCTCGAACGGCACCGGCAGGTGCTGCCACCGCAGGTTTCCGCGGAGCCGGCCCACCAGTGCCGCGATCGGCCCGAGGATGCGGATGGTGTACGGATTCGACTTGATGTCGGCGGCCGACAGCAGGCTCGTCCTGAGCGTCGGCCGCCCCAGCCCCACACTGCCCAGGATGAGGCTCGCCAGACTCACGGGACTCGTCAGATCAGGTCCGGCCTGCAGCGCTCGGCCCCGTCGACGGAGAATGTCGTTGAGTCTCTTCCGTTCCCGCGACGTCGCATAGGTGGACGGCAGGGTCCGTGACCGGCACGTGTCGCCGTCGAGCTTGTCGAACAGCAACTGCTGCGTCGACATCCCCACGAATCCGGCATCGAGGGCCTCGGTGAGCATGGCTGCCATGCTCGCGATCTCGAACTCGCTGGGGTGCACGTCCTTTCGAGTGGCCCGGTCGAGCCCCATCTGCGCGGCCCGCATGTCGGAGTGCCCGATGAAGGCCGCGACGTTCGGGCCGAGAGGCAGCGCCTCGAGCGCGTCGACATAGTCCTGCGCGGACGTCCAGGCCTTCGCCTTCGCCAGGGCCCCGACGACGTGCCGTCGCGGGATCGCCTCGACCCGCGCGAACAGGTCGCCGGCGTCGGACGGGCCGGCATGCACCGTCGACAGCGAGCACGACCCGAGGAACACCGACGTGACGCCGTGACGCACGGACTCCGACAGCGACGGGGACTCCAGGATCTCGACGTCGTAATGGGTGTGGATGTCGATCAGGCCGGGCAGCACCCACTGTCCGGCCGCGTCGATCACGCGGGGGCACCCGTCCTCGTCGAGTGGTACCGCCGACACGGCGGCCACGACGCCCTCGCGGATGCCGAGGTGCCTGGTTGCGGAGGGCGAACCGGCGCCGTCGAACCACCGGCCATTCTTGACGACGACGTCGTAAACCATCCCACCGCTCCGTTCCCGCTGATCACGATCGGCTCCCGGCATTATCTGCCCGTACGGGAACCCGGATCTGCGGTTTGGCGGAATCGGCCGAACACGACGGCGCCGCTCCTGGGGAGCGGCGCCGTCGTGGATTTCCGGAGATTCAGAGCGCGGTGTATCCGCCGTCGACGAGATAGCCGGCGCCGGTGACGAAGGACGCGTCCTCGGAGAGCAGGAACGCCACGACCCCGGCGACCTCCTCGGGACGACCGAATCGCTTCATCGCGTGCTTGCCCTCGAGGAACGCACGAGCGTCGTCGGGCATCTCGGTGAGCGGCGTGGCGATGACGCCCGGCTGCACCGCGTTGACCCGGATCCCGGCCTCGCCGTACTCGACTGCGGCCGCCTTGGTCATGCCGATCACGGCATGCTTGGACGCGGTGTACGCGGAGCCGGGCGAGTCGGTGGCGACGTTGCCGTGCACGGAGGACATGTTGACAATGGAGGTTCCCTCGCCGCCAGCCGCCAGCATCGCGGGAATCTGGTACTTCATGCCGAAGACCACGCCGTCGCTGTTGATCGACATGAGAGTGCGCCACTTGTCGACGTCGAGTTCCCCGATCGGGCCGGGGCTCAAACCGATACCGGCGTTGTTGACCGCGAGGTGCAGGCCACCGTAGGTGTCGACGGCCTTCGCCACGGCGGCCTCGTGGTCGGCGGGCTTGGACGTGTCCTGCGCGACAGCGGTGGCGGTACCGCCCGCTGCGGTGATCTCGTCGGCAACGGACTGCGCCGCTTCGAGATTGATGTCGCCGAGGACCACCTTCGCGCCGTCCTTCGCGAGCCGCAGCGCGACCGCCCGCCCGATGCCCGATCCGGCGCCCGTCACGAGTGCGACCTTGCCGGTGAAGTCAGTCATGGTGTTTCCTCCGTTGTCGTACGACGCCGGGCCCGTTCCTCGCGGGTCGCGGTGGCTTCACCCCACATAACAGTTGAAGCTTCAAACATCTTCCGTGCTGTGACCGGGTCCATACACTCGAGGGGGCCGCACAGTCGGGAAACTGCCGTGCACGCACAGTCAAGGCAGGTCGCCCGGCGATGGCTACGCTCCGCCACAGCAGGATTGACACCCGCCGACAGGAGACCGCTCGTGCCCACCATCACCACCACTGACGGTATCGAACTCTTCTACAAGGACTGGGGCAGCGGGCAGCCGATCGTCTTCAGTCACGGCTGGCCACTGTCAGCGGACGACTGGGACACCCAGATGCTGTTCTTCCTGCAGCACGGCTACCGGGTGGTCGCCCACGATCGGCGCGGCCACGGCCGGTCCACGCAGGTCGACGACGGCCACGACATGGACCACTACGCCGACGACCTCGCCGCGCTGGTGAACCACCTCGACCTGTCGGATGCGATCCACGTCGGCCACTCCACCGGAGGCGGCGAAGTGGTGCACTACCTCGCGCGCCACGGTGAGGACCGCGCCGCCGCGGCGGTGCTCATAGCCGCAGTCCCGCCCCTGATGGTGAAGACGGACACGAATCCGGAAGGTCTGCCCAAGGAGGTGTTCGACGACCTCCAAGCGCAGCTGGCGGCGAGCCGTTCCGACTTCTATCGCGCCCTGCCGTCGGGCCCCTTCTACGGCTACAACCGGCCGGGCGCGGAGCCCTCGGAGGCCGTCATCGCCAACTGGTGGCGTCAGGGCATGATGGGCGGAGCGAAGGCTCACTTCGACGGGATCGTCGCCTTCTCCCAGACCGATTTCACCGAAGACCTCCAGAAGATCACCGTGCCTGTGCTGGTGATGCACAGCGAGGACGATCAGATCGTCCCCTACGTCGCCTCCGGCCCGAAGTCCGCGGAACTGCTGCAGAACGGAACCCTCAAGACGTACAAGGACTTCCCGCACGGCATGCCCACCACACACGCCGACACGATCAACGCCGATCTCCTGGCCTTCCTGCAGACCGGCTCCGTCGGATGAGGGCGGCGCCCCTCAGTCCCGGGATCCGAACCGCCGCATGAGCGCGGCCGACGTGGCCAGGGCGATGATGACGGCGCCGTAGCCGTATGCGGTGGCGGCCAGACCGAGGTGCGGCACGAGCAGCCCGGCGACGACGGCGGGCACGCCGAACGCGACGTAGCTGACCACGAACACGGCGGCGAACACCTCGGCACGGTCCTCGGGCCGGGTCAGCGGTGTGATCGATCTCAGCACCCCGAAGAACGCCGTGCCGAATCCCGAACCGGCCACCATCACCGCGAGGTAGTACAGGGGCAGCGATCCGAGCGCGAGCGCCGCGAGCGTGGCCGTGGTCCCGACGGCGAGCGCGGTCGTCCCGAACAGGGTGATCACGCGCGGGCTGCGGTTGCGGATCAGGTAGGCGGCGGGCGCACCGGTGCCGGCGAGCAGCGTCACGACGAGCCCCTGCGACAGGTGCGAGCTCCCGTGCAGCTCCGTCGCGACGATCGCGGGCCCGAGGGACAGGTACAGGCCACCCGTCGCCCAGCCTGCGAAGACGGCGGGCGCGCTGCGGACGAACACGGTGCGCACGTCCCGGGGCAGGGCGACCCGCGGCCGCAGCGAGGCGAGCAGCCCCTCGTGACGGGGTGACGTCTCGGGCACCGTCCACACCGCCGCGGCCAGCACCAGGTACGCGACCGTCAGCGTCCCGAACACCGCGCCTGCCGCGGAGTGCCCGGACAGGTCGAGCACGATCCCGGACACGAGGGCACCGGTCGCCAGTCCCACCATCGGTGTCACGGCGTTCCAGACCGCCGCGGATCCGGGCCTGTCGCGGGGTTCGAGGTCGACGACGGCCGCCGAGAGCGCGGAGAGCAGCAGTCCGCTCGCGACACCCTGCAGCACGCGGGCGGCGACGAACCCGGCGACGGCGCCTGCGTGCCAGAACAGCACGACACTGAGCGCGAGGATCACGAATCCGGCGGAGATCGCGGGGCGGCGCCCGAGGTGGTCCGACACCGAACCGATCACGAGCAGTGTCGCGAGCAGCGCGATGGCGTACACCGCGAAGACCACGGTCGTCGTGACCGGGGTGAACCCGAGCTCGGCCTGGATGACCGGATAGAACGGCGACGGCGCGCTGGCGCCGGCCATCATCGCGGTGGCGGCGACGAGCACGAGACGGAATCCGCGCCGACCGGGGCGGCCGAGGTCGGGGGGCGTCAGGGTCGCGGGAATCGGGTCGACCAAACTGTTCGACTTGTTTGGAACCATTAGCTCAAGTTACGGTATCGATCGTGAAGGTTCAACTATTCTCGAACGTTAACGCTTCCCCAGCCTGAAGGCAGGAGATTTCACGCTCAGACCGCAAGCCACACCAACTCCTCGAGGGAGGTGATCAGATTGTCTGACGTCGTCAACACGTGTGTGGCCGCGCTCTGCCACAGCCAGGACGACCCCGGCAGCGTTCCGATCCCGTCCTTCCGTATGGCCACAGGACCCGCATCGGAAAACTCGCTCGTCGAGTCCGAGGCGCTGCTTGGCTCTCGCGAAACACCTCGAACACGTCATGCTCGTGTACGCGGGCCGCACCAACACCACCCTCCGGCCGGCCCGAACGCCTCGCTCGACAAGTTCCCGCTTCGCTGCACCGATCGCGGCATCTGCTGCTTTACGTGCCATCGTGGACTTGGCGAGGAAGATCGGCGTGAAATCCTCCACCGCAATCAAGTTGTGGCCATCGACGACGCGTTTCGCCCACACTCGCGAATCGTGTCGCGTCTGACGTGCCGCCTTCTTCTGCAGGCGAGAGGCTTTCCGCTTCGCACGCTCGTAGCCCTTCGACTGCGGGCCCCGTTTGCCGCTGTGTCGGCGGGCCATCGACCGTTGCGCCTTCGCCAACTCCGCCGCACACCGCTTCCGATGCCCCAGAGACGGCAGGTCGAACCGACTGTCTGTGGTGGTGGCCGTGGTCGCCACACCCCAGTCCACACCGATCCCACCTACAGCCTCACGAACTGGTTCGGAGTCGCGGCGGACCACGAACGAGGCATACCAGTGCCCCAACGAATCACGGATAACCCGGACGCTCGACGGCTCCGACGGCAACTCCCGCGACCAGACCACCGGAACACTCACACCCTTGGGCAGCACCAACCGACCATTGTGGATCCGGAACCCGCGAGCGGTGAACTCCAAGGAAAGCAACGCCGACTTGCGGGCCTTGAACTTCGGCCGGCCACGACCCTTCACCGTGAACGACTGATGGAGAGCCTTCCCATAGGTCCGCAACATCTGCTGCTGCGCCATATGCGAGCCTTCCCGCAGCCACCCGCACCGCGCTCGGGCCTCCGTCAACATCTTCGACAGCGACCCGAACGTCGGCCGGCCACCCGACTTCTGCTGATGGACTGCCTCGTTCCACAGGAACCGGCACCGATCCCACTCCGCCGACAGGGCACGCTCCGCGAGCGTGCCGGGCCGTAACCGGAACGCATACCGCACCACTTCCCCCATGTACGGCAACGTAACCGACCCCACCGACAGAAAGGAGGATGGCGCTTCCGCTCGCCTGTGAGCAGGGGAGCATCCGCGCCAAACCCGATGACTGAGATTTCCAAGCTGCCTCACCCGGACCGCGAGGACATCGAACTCACCGCGGTCCTGTTCGCGCTGAGCGACGAGGCGCGGCTGGCACTGGTGCGACAGCTCGCGGCCGGGCCGCTCGACATGATCGACTGCTCAGCCCTCGGCGCCGATGTGCCCAAGTCGACGAAATCGCACCAGGTGAAGGTGCTCCGGGAAGCCGGCGTGGTCGACAGCGAGCTCCGCGGCCGCAACCGCAGGCTCACGCTGCGTCGCGCCGACCTCGACGCCCGCTTCCCCGGACTGCTCGACGCCGTCCTCGCCACGCCTCACCAGCTCTGACGCTCCACCGACCGACCACGACGTACCGGAGAGAACATGACCGACCTGCGCAACGAGTCCACCGGCGCAAGCCCGGCGAGCACCCTGCTCGACGGCACCGACGTCGCACCCCTGCTCGCCCCGACCACTGTGGCGGGCCTCGACCTGTCCAACCGTTTCGTCATGGCCCCGATGACGCGGAAGTTCTCGCCGGGTAACACCCCCGACGACGCCGTCGCCGAGTACTACGCGCGACGCGCGTCGTCCCTCGGCCTGATCGTCACCGAGGGCACCTACGTCGACGAGTTCTCCGCGGGTGCCAGCGGCAAGGTCCCCGTCTTCTACGGCGACGACGCACTGGGCGGCTGGCGCCGGGTCGTGGAGGCGGTGCACGCGGAGGGCGGCCGCATCGTGCCGCAGCTGTGGCACCTCGGCGTCACCCGGATCGCGGGCGCCGGCCCGAACCGCGACGCACCGGTGATCAGCCCGTCCGGGATCGGGCTCGGCGGCGAGCCCGCCGGCGAGGCCGCGACCGACACCACCATCGAGGGCATCGTCGACGCGTTCGCCCGCGCGGCGGTGGACGCGAAGGAGATCGGATTCGACGGGATCGAGCTGCACGGGGCCCACGGCTACCTCCTCGACCAGTTCACCTGGGCCCGCACCAACCAGCGCACCGACGCCTACGGCGGGTCGATCGCGAACCGGATGCGGCTCGGCGCGGAGATCGTCACCGAGATCCGGCGGCGCGTCGGCGCCGACTTCCCGATCCTGTACCGGTTCTCCCAGTGGAAGGGCGGCCACTACGACGCCCGGATCGCGGAGAACCCGAACGAGCTGGAGCAGATCCTCTCCCCGCTCGTCGACGCCGGTGTCTCGGTGCTGCACGTCTCGACGCGGCGCTACTGGCTGCCCGAGTTCGACGACTCCGACCGCACCCTCGCGGGCTGGACGAAGCACCTGACGGGACTGCCGGTCATCGCGCTCGGCTCGGTCGGTGTGTCCGCGCCGTTCCTCGGGGATGCAGCCGAGGGCCAGGCGTCCCTCTCCCTCGCACCGCTGCTCGACCTGTACGAGCGCGGCGAGTTCGACCTCGTCGGGCTGGGCCGTGCCGTCCTCGCCGACCCGCACTGGGTCACGAAGGTCGCCGCGGGCGACCTCGACGCGATCCGGCCGTACAGCAAGGAACTCGAGTCGGTCCTGCACTGACGGGCCGAGCACACACCTTTTCCGCGCACGCCCCCGTTCCCACGGGAACGGGGGTGTGCGAACGGGAAGGAGTGTGTGCACACTGGGGTAGGTGACCCCCCACGGCACCCTCACCTACCCCGAGATCGGGCAGACGGCCGCGACACTGCCCACCGGGTACACGCACCTGCGTCGAACCCGCGCCGTCGGCCACGGACGCGACGACTTCGACCGCGCGGCAATGCTTCTCGAAGACTGGGAGATGCACCGGCGGGCGGGGCTGCGCGTCGCCGCGGACACCGAAGGCGCCGCCGTCGGTGTCCGCGTCACCGTCGGGATCGGGTTCGGCCCGTTCCGCGTCCACGCCCCCTGCGAGGTCGTGTACGTCGTCGACGAGGTGTGCCGCCGCGGCTTCGCCTACGGAACGCTGACCGGCCACCCCGAATGCGGCGAGGAGCGGTTCTGCGTCGAATTGCAGGACGACGACACCGTGACCTTCACGGTCACCGCCTTCTCCCGGCCTGCGGCCTGGTGGGTTCGCGCCGCCGGACCGATCGGACGGGCCGTGCAGCGTCGCGTCACCGAGCGATACCTCGGTGCACTCTGATCCCCCACGCACACAGAAATCCCCCCTCGCACACACCTTTTCCCGCGGGGAAATCGTGTATGCGAGGAGGAAAAGGTGTGTGCAGAGCTCCGCGTCAGGGGACGACGACCTCGGCGGACGCCGGGATGCTCGGCCGGTCGGTCCGCACGGTGAGCCGTACCCGCCCGGGTCCCGTCTCCACCGGCACGATCTCCGGGCTGACACTCGTCTTGTGCGCCGGGATGTGCCGAGTGACGGAGCCGCTTCGCCCGGTGTCGAAGTTCTGCCAGTCGACCACGGCGGTCGCGTCGCATGCGAGGGCGGTCGACCCCCACTCACCGACAGGCGAGAAGCCCTGCGAGATTCGCAGTTCGACTGCGTGCTGTGCGCCCGGGGCGCTCGAGTACTCCCACAGCGGTCCGTCGAACGCCGTCCCGGACGCGACCAGCATGCCGACGCAGATGCCGTCGCCCAGCGTCAGCACCGGGGCCATCCCGACTTCGGCCATCGCGCACGAGCGCGGTCCCACGTTCGACCACCCGAGCTGACAGGGTTCCGCCGCGGCCGCCGTGCCCGGCGCCGCCACACACAGTGCAGCGCCCAGAAGCCCGGCGGACGAGAACGACGCGATTCGATGTGAAGGTGCCATCTCGCCAGGATGGCACGGTCAACACCGCGCACACGTCGATGCGCAGGTCGGGCTGCGCGTCCGCGGACGGGTGACTGCACTGCGTAGTCTGCATCCATGAACACCGTGCTCGGGAAGGCGATGACGGTGCTGTCCGCCTTCACCGCCGACGACCACGGCGTCGGGTTCGCGGAGCTGCAGCGCCGGACCGGCCTGCCGAAGGCCACCCTGCACCGCCTGCTCACCGAACTGGTCGAGGTCCGGCTTCTCGACCGCGACGACTCCCGATACCGCCTCGGCAGACAGCTGTTCGAACTCGGCATGCGCGCCTCTGTCGAGCGAGGACTGATCGAGGTGGCGATCCCGTTCATGGAGGACCTCTACGAGCGCACCCACGAGACCGTGCATCTCGGGGTCCGCGAGGGCACGGAGGTCGTGTACGTCACCAAGATCGGCGGGCACCGGCAGGCCAGTTCACCGTCGCGGGTCGGCGGCCGCATGCCGTTGCACTGCACGGCAATCGGCAAAGCCCTGCTTGCACACGCGCCGGACGAGCTGCGCACGGAGGTGCTCGCCGGCCCACTGCCCCGCCGCACACCCCGGACCATCACCGCGCCCGGCCTGCTGGCCAACCAGCTCGACTCCATCGTCGAGGACGGGGTGTCGTTCGAGTTCGAGGAGGCCGCCGTCGGTATCGTGTGCGTGGCGGCGCCGGTGCTCGACGCCGCCGACCGCCCGATCGCCGCGATCAGCGCAACAGGTCCGATCACCCGGTTCCGCCCGCAGACGCACGCCACACAGGTCCGAGCGGCCGCCGCGGGGATATCGGCCACCCTCGCCCGCCGTTCCCAGATCGATTCCACCCAGCTCTGACCAGGAGAGTTCCGGTGAACGGAACTCGATCCTCGCGCTGCCCGTGATGCGGCGGGCACAGTCGGTCACGGCACTCGCCCACCCTAGGGCCGAGCCGCCATCGACTCTGTTCGACACGACGACGAGGAATTCGTGATGACGCCACTTGACGGCACCGGATCGGTCGCGGACGCGCTGGCGCGGTTGACCACTGCCGCCGACACCGGCGTGCCGTGCACTCCGGTCCGGGACGTACTCGGCACCACCGACATCGCCACCGCCTACGCGGTGCAGCAGCAACTGATCGCGGCTCGTGTCGCCGCGGGCGCGACCATCGTCGGCCGCAAGATCGGCCTCACCTCGCCCGCCGTGCAGGCCCAGCTCGGCGTCAACCGCCCCGACTTCGGCGTCCTGCTCGACGACATGGACGTCTCGGCGCTGCCCGAGGTTCCCAGCAGCCGACTGCTGCAGCCGAAGGCCGAAGCCGAGATCGCGGTCCGCCTCGGCGCCGACCTCATCGACGGCGACCTCGACGACGCGCAGATCCGCGCCGCCGTCTCCGGTGTCGCCGCCGCACTCGAGATCGTCGACTCCCGCGTCCAGAACTGGGACATCCAGATCACCGACACCGTCGCCGACAACGCCTCGTCCGGCCTGTACGTGATCGCCGACAACTGGCTGACCCTCGACGAGGTCGAACCCATCGACGTCACGATGCGCATGTACGTCGACGACGAACTGGTCTCCGAGGGCAACGGCGCCGCCTGCCTCGGCGACCCGCTCATCGCACTCGGCTGGCTCGCCCGCACCGCACGCGAGTACGGGCAGCCGCTCCTCGCCGGCCAGGTCGTCCTCACCGGCGCCCTCGGCCCCATGGTCCCCAGCCCGCCCGGCTCGGTCGTCCGCGCCGAGCTGTCCACCCTCGGCACCGTCCACGCCACCTTCTCGAAGGACTGACTCCCCATGACAGACAAGCGAACCAAGGTCGCCATCATCGGCTCCGGAAACATCGGAACCGACCTGATGATCAAGGTGATGAACCATTCCGAGAACCTCGAGATGGGCGCTATGGTGGGCATCGACCCCGCCTCGGACGGTCTCGCCCGCGCCGCCGCGCTCGGTGTGCCGACCACGTCCGACGGCGTCGAGGGCCTCGTCGGGCTCCCGAACTTCGACGAGATCGAGATCGTCTTCGACGCGACGTCCGCGAAGGCCCACGTCGTGAACAACGAGCGCCTCGGCGCGCTCGGCAAGCGACTGATCGACCTCACCCCCGCCGCGATCGGCCCGTTCGTGGTGCCCGCCGTCAACGCCGACGAGCATCTCGACGCCCCGAACGTGAACATGGTGACCTGCGGTGGCCAGGCCACCATCCCGATGGTCGCAGCCGTTTCCCGCGTCGTCCCGGTCGCGTACGCGGAGATCGTCGCGTCGATCGCGTCGAAGTCCGCAGGCCCCGGTACCCGCGCGAACATCGACGAGTTCACCGAGACCACGTCGAGCGCGATCGTCTCCGTCGGCGGCGCCAAGCGCGGCAAGGCGATCATCATCCTCAACCCGGCCGAGCCGCCGCTGATGATGCGCGACACCGTCTTCTGCCTCGTCGACGCGCCGGACCCGGCCACCCACGACGAGATCCGCCAGTCGGTCGAGAAGATGGTCGGCGACGTCGCCGCCTACGTCCCCGGCTACCGGCTCAAGCAGCAGGTCCAGATCACCGAGATCCCGTCGGATCAGCCGGTAGAGACGCTGCTCGTCGACAACAACCGCCCGACCCACCAGGTCTCGATCTTCCTCGAGGTCGAGGGCGCCGGCCACTACCTGCCCACCTACGCGGGCAACCTCGACATCATGACCTCCGCGGGCCTGCAGATCGCAGAGCGCATCGCCCAGAAGAAGGAAGCCACCCGATGAGCGCCAACCCCACCGTCTTCGTCCAGGACGTCACCCTCCGCGACGGCATGCACGCGGTGCGTCATCGCATCTCGCCGGAGGACGTCAAGCGGATCGTCACCGCCCTCGACGCCGCGGGCGTCGACGCCATCGAGGTCGCGCACGGCGACGGCCTCGCGGGCGGATCGGTGAACTACGGCCCCGGCTCGAACACCGACTGGGAGTGGATCGAGGCCGCGGCGGACGCCATCCAGAACGCTCGCCTGACCACGCTGCTGCTGCCCGGTGTCGGCACCATCGAGGAGCTCAAGCACGCGTACGAGCTGGGTGTGCGCTCCGTGCGTATCGCGACGCACTGCACCGAGGCGGACGTGTCCGCTCAGCACATCGAGACGGCCCGCGAGATCGGCATGGATGTCTCCGGCTTCCTGATGATGAGCCACATGGCCCCGGCCGAGGAGCTCGCGAAGCAGGCGAAACTGATGGAGTCGTACGGCGCGCACTGCGTGTACGTCACCGACTCGGGCGGACGCCTGACACTGACCGGCGTCCGCGACCGGGTCCGCGCGTACCGCGACATCCTGAACGAGGGCACCGAGATCGGTATCCACGCCCACGAGAACCTCTCGCTGTCGGTGGCCAACTCGGTCATCGCCGTCGAGGAGGGTGTCTACCGTGTGGACGCGTCCCTCGCCGGGCACGGCGCAGGCGCAGGCAACTGCCCGATCGAGGCGTTCGTCGCGGTCGCCGACCTGTACGAGTGGAAGCACGGCTGCGACGTCTTCGCACTGCAGGACGCCGCCGACGACATCGTCCGGCCGCTGCAGGACCGCCCGGTCCGCGTCGACCGCGAGACCCTGACCCTCGGCTACGCAGGCGTCTACTCCAGCTTCCTGCGGCACGCGGAGATCCAGTCGCAGCGCTACGGCGTCGACGTCCGCACGCTGCTGCTGGAGGCGGGCAAGCGCCGCCTGGTCGGCGGCCAGGAGGACATGCTGATCGATATCGCACTCGATCTGCAGTCGAAGTCGGCTTCGGCGTAACTCATCGCATACGCACACCTTTCCCGCGTTCGCAGCCCTTCTGCCCGTGCAAAAGGGCTGCGGACGCGGGATTTCCTGTGCGGACCCGCTAGTTCTCCGCCGCGAGTTGGGCTCGGATGCGCCGCTCCACGAACAACGGGACGAATTCTCGGATGGTCCCCTTGTCGAAGTCCTCGAGTGCGCGCGCAATCATCGCGGCCACGTCGCCGCCGGTCAGTTCAGGGTGGTCTCGCAGGATCGAATCCTGCACCTCAGCCATTGCGATCTTCTCGTCCTTCGCCATGCAAAAGACGGGAACACGGCATGGTTACGGCCCCGTTAATTGAAATCAATATCGATGGCCGTTTGGACTTGCGTCCAGTTACTACCTTTATGTATGTTTTCCTCCCCATTTTCACCGACGCCGCGCGTTGGACAGGAAATCGAAACCGATCGGTCGGTGATGAAGGTCACCGACCGGCAACCTACTGCTGACCGCGAATCCGACAACCACAGGTTCCTCTCGTCCCTCATACCCGTGCCGACGGCACAATGGGTAGGAGCGACCGAAGTGAGGACGATCCGACGTGACCACGCACCCGCCCGCCAGCGCCACCGAACCCGAACTCGTCATCCTCGGTGACCTGTTCCGGGACCTGACCGGAACGGACCCGGCGACGCCGTCGGAAGCGCCGACGCTGGACGCGCTGCGAGAGTTGCAGCAACGGCTCGTCGCCTTCCGCCTGAACTACAAGTTCGCGATCGACATGGCGCTGACGAAGATCAACATCCTCCGTGAGGAGTTCGAGCAGTCACACGACTACAGCCCGATCGAGCACGTGAACACGCGACTCAAGTCGATGGAGTCGCTGGTGCAGAAGGCCCTGCGGATCGGCTGTCCGCCCGACATCGACTCGATCCGTGAACAGATCCGCGACATCGCCGGGCTCCGTGTCACATGCGCGTTCGTGTCGGACGCGTACTGGGTCGCCGAGATGCTCACCAGCCAACCCGACGTGACGCTGGTGCAGGTCAAGGACTACATCGCGAATCCGAAACCGAACGGGTACCAGAGCCTGCACCTGATCGTGCAGGTGCCGGTGTACCTGTCGGACCGCACCGAGTCGACCTATGTCGAGATCCAGATCCGCACCATCGCGATGGACTTCTGGGCCAGCCTCGAGCACAAGATCTACTACAAGTTCGACCGCGCCGTCCCGCCCCGCCTGCTGGACGAGCTCAAGCAGGCCGCCGACGCCGCCACCGAACTGGACCGGACGATGGCCCGGCTGCACGACGAGGTCACGGCGCTCGACAGGGGCGCCACAACCCTCGACTGAGGTCGGCGTCGTGGCGTCCGTTCCCTGTGAGCGCACCGCCGCGTCCATTCACCCCTTGTGGAGCACCCGCACCTGTTCTGCGCGCCGAATGCCGTGCGTACGCGTCACAACCTGTGTGCACACGCCTTTTCACGCGCCTCGGGTGGTCAGCGGATCCCGGTGTGCGCCGACGTCGGGAGCAGGTGCCCCATGCTGCGCCGCTTCGTCTCGAGATAGCGCACGTTCGCCGGCACCACTCCGACGTGCAGCGGAACCCGCTCCGCGACCGTGACCCCGTGTTCCTCCAGACCGGCGATCTTCGCCGGATTGTTGGTCAGCAGGCGCACGGAGCCGACTCCGAGGTCCTGCAGGATCGCCGCGGCGCCGCCGTACTCGCGGCCGTCGGCGGGCTCGTCGAGTTCGAGATTGGCCTGCACCGTGTCCAGGCCCTGGTCCTGGAGCCTGTACGCCGCGATCTTCTTGAGCAGCCCGATGCCCCGGCCCTCGTGCCCACGCAGGTACACCAGCACGCCGCCCTCGGCTGCGATCCGCTCCAGGCCCGCGTCGAGTTGCGGTCCGCACTCGCAGCGTTGCGACGAGAACGACTCCCCCGTCAGGCATTCCGAGTGCACCCGGACGAGAGGCCCGGCGCCGAGTTCACCCGCGACCAGCGCGACGTGTTCCGCGCCCGTCAGCCGATCCAGATATCCGACCGCGCGGAAGGTCCCGAACCTCGTCGGCATCGACGCCTCGTCCCCTCGCTCGATCCGCCCCTCCGGCTCGACCGGGTCCGGAAGCCGATGTGTCCGCCGGTGGTTCGCGAGTTCCTCGATCGTCAGCACCGGCAGGTCGTGGCGGGCGCCGAGATCTTCGATGCCCGGCCACGTCAGCATGGATCCGTCGTCGGCCACCAGTTCCGCGATGACCCCGACGGCGGGCAGGCCGGCGAGTGCACACAGGTCCACCGCGGCCTCCGTGTGACCGCGACGCTCCAGCACCCCGCCGGGACGTGCCCGCAGCGGCAGCACGTGGCCGGGCCTGATGAGGTCGCCCGCCGACGACGCCGGATCCGCCAGCACTCGCAACGTCCGAGCCCGATCGGCGGCAGAGATTCCCGTCGTCACGCCGGTCGCGGCATCGACGGTCACCGTGTACGCGGTCTGCTTCGGATCCTGGTTGTCGGCGACCATCGCAGGCAGCGCCAACGCGTCTGCTCGCGCCACCGACATCGGGGCGCACAACAGTCCCGACGTGTGCCGCACCGTCCACGCGACCCACTCCGGCGTCACCGCGTGCGCGGCCAGGATCACGTCGCCCTCGTTCTCCCGGTTCGCGTCGTCGGACACCAGGACCGGCCGGCCCGCACGCAACGCGGCGAGTGCCGCCTCAACCCGGTTCACGACGCCGCCAGCCGGCGGAAGGCACTGCGGTGGAACACGATCGGCAACTCGTCCCGCAGATCCAGTTCGTTCACCCGCATCAGCACGATCGCGTGATCGCCCGCCGGGACCTCCTCGGTGACGGTCGCGTCCAGCCACGCGCAGGCGCCGTCCACGAACACCGCACCGTCAACCGACGTGGTCGTGGACAAACCCTCGAACCTGTTGCCGGTCTTCGCCGCCAGCGTCCGCGCCGCGACGTCGTGCGCCTCACCGAGGACGCTGATGCCGAGGCGGTCCGCTCCGCGCAGCCTCGGCCAGGTGGTCGAGGAGTTCTGCACGCAGAACGCGACGAGAGGCGGATCGAAGGACACGCCGACGAAGCTGCTCGCCGCCATCGCCGTCGGTTCGCCGTCGACCTCGGCGCAGATCGCGACCACTCCGCTGGGGAACCGTCCGAACGCCTGCCGGAGCGTCGGTGCGTCGAGGGTGGTGTGGGTGAGTGTCATGAGGTCGACTCCGTTCCTGCGGTCGCGGCGGACGTGATGACGCCACCCCACCGCTCTGTGTAATCGGCGATGCGGGTGTCCGTGGTGTAGGTCGAGTCGAGCAGGTACAGGCCCGCGGCGGGTGTCGTCGCCCCCAGCTCCACCAGCACCGGCTTGAGCAGCAGATCCGGCGCCATCGCGTGAGCGGGCCCCGCTCCGAGCATCAGCGGCACGGCGACGACGTCCTTCAGTCCGTCTCCGGTCGCGAACTGATCGAGGAACAGTTTGAGGATGCCGGTGTACGTGGCCTTGAAGGTCGGGCTGGCGAACACCACGAGGTCCGAGGAGGCCACCAGCTCGACCGCGGACGCCACCGCGTCGTCACCCCATCCGAGCAGTCCGGGGCCGAGGGAGACGACGTCCACGACGTGATCGGGCTCCGATCCCGTCAGCGCTCGGGCCAGCAGGCCTGCGGCGTCGAGGGTGCGGGAGGCCGGCTTCGGGTTACCGGCGACGATCGTGGTCTTCACGGGGAGTCCTTTCGTCGGTGTGCGCGCGATCAGCGCACGGATCGTGATGCGGTGCGACGGCGTACCGCACCGGACAGTGCCACGGCGATCACGAGGGCGCCACCGTAGAACAGTTGCTGGACGAAGCTGGCCACGCCGAGCATCTGGAGGCCGACGACGCCCGCGACGAGGAAGTACACCGCGACGAGCGTGCCGAACGCGTTGAACCGGCCGGGGACGATCGCGGTGGCCCCGAGGAACGCCGCGGCGAAGGCGGGCAGCATGAACGACTGGCCGGAAGACGGGTCGGCGCCGCTGAGCATGCCCGCGTAGACGACGCCGGCGAGGGCGGAGACCATCGCGGAGGTCACCATCGCGCCGCCCCGGATGCGATCGACGTGCAGACCGCTCAACCGGGCGACCTGCGGACCGCGCCCGACGAACAGGAGGCGGCGCCCGATCGGCGTGTACTGGAACACCAGTGCCGTGACCAACACGAGGGCGAGGGCGTAGTAGAACTGCAGCGAGACCCCGAACACCCGGGTTCCGACGGTCGCGTCGACGAGTGCGGAGTCGATGCCGGTCACCGAGGTGGAATCGGAGATCCACTGCACGACACCGAGTACCACGGTTCCGCTGCCGAGCGTCGCGATGAAGGAGTCGATCTGCAGTCGCACCACGAGGATCGCGTTGACCACACCGACGAGCAGGGCGGCGAGCACTGCGACACCGATTGACGGCAGCAGTGACCACTCGTGCTGGACGTTGAGGACGGCGATGGTCATTGCGGACAACGACATCGTGGACACCGCCGACAGGTCGAACTCGCCTGCGGTGAGCGGAACGATGAGTCCGAGCGCAAGGATCAGCAGCACCGCCTGCGAACCGAGGATGTTCTGCAGGTTGCTCGCGGTCGGATACGTCTCCGGGCGCAGCAGGCTGAACACGACGACGACGGCGAGCAGCGCGAAGACCAGGGCGTACTTCTCGAAGGCGGGCCCCAGTGAGACCCGCCGAACGACGGAGGGCGCATCCGGCGAAGTGGGCGTCCCGGTACCGGTCTTGTCGAGGGTTACGGACATCAGGCTTTCACTTCCTGTCTGGTCATGCCGAGAACACTGTCCGAGATGTGGTGCTTGGAGAGGTGGTCGCCGGTCAGTTCGGCGACCACCTGACCGTGCGAGAACACGAGGACGCGGTCGCACAGCACCGAGAGCTGTTCGTAGTCGGAGCTGGCGACCACGATTCCCGCTCCCCCACTTGCCGTTTCGCGGAGCATCTCGAAGATGCGCGCGCGGGCGCCGACGTCGACCCCTTGAGTCGGCTCGGCGAGGAGCACCAGCGTCGGATCTGTCTGGAGCCACTTTCCGAGCAGCGCCTTCTGCTGGTTGCCGCCGGACAGCGCGCCGTAGACGGCGCGCGGATCCCGGGGCCGGACATCGCAGCGGTCGGCCAATGCGGCGGCTTTGCCTGCGAGTGCCCTCGGGTCGACGAGTCGCCCGCCGAGCAGCGGCAGGGTGACGTTCTCCGCCACGGTCAGTTCCGGGGCGCTGCCCTCGACCTTGCGGTCCGGTGGCACGTACACCGCCTTGCGTGCCAGTGCGTCGATCGGGGTGATCGCTGCGAGAGACACGATGTCCTCGCCGATGGTCAGGTGCCCGCCGAGCGCGGCGCGAGCTCCGTAGAGGGCAGGGAGAACGTCGTCGTAGCCGGATCCGGCGATGCCGGTCAGCCCGACCACCTCGCCGGGCCGCACGTCGAATCCCACGCCGTCGACCGTCGCCGTCTCGAGCGCCGACACCCGCGCGAGCGGGGCTACGTCCTCGAAGTTCCGAACCGGGCCTGCGGCACGCGGGTCCGCGGAGGCGAGACTGCGTCCGACGATGAGGTCGATCAGCGACGACGCGGTGAGGTCGCGGGTGCGGTGCGTGCCCTGCGACGCACCGTCGCGGAGCACGGTGACACGGTCGGTGTGTTCCAGGACCTCGTCGAGGTCGTGGGAGACGAACAGCACCCCGGCCCGCCCGTCGGCGACGATCTCCCGCACCACGGCGAACAGCAGATCCGTTCCCTCCCTGGGGAGGAACACCGTCGGCTCGTCCAGGACGAGCAGCGTCCGGCTCTCGCCGAGTTCGTCGACGGCGCGCAGGATCGCGACCAGTGCCCGTTCGGTCTCGCTGAGCGCGGACACCGGCGCCTCCGGGTCGATCGTCACCCCGAACCTGTCGAACAGCGCCCGTGCCGTGCGCTTCTCCTTCCGCCAGGAGATCAGCGGACGTGAGCCGGCCACGACCTGTCCGACGCGGAGGTTCTCCACCACGGACAGGTCCGGAACCAGCGCCAGATCCTGATGCACGAAACTGATACCGAGATCCCGGAATCCACCCGCGGGAACGGGAAGCGGCACGTCGCCACCCCGGATCTCCAGCGACGCACCCGGGTCGGGTTCGTGGAACCCGGCGAGAACCTTGATGAGCGTCGACTTGCCCGAGCCGTTCTCCCCGAGCAGTCCGTGCACCTCACCGGCGTGGACGGTGAGACCGACGTCCTTCAGGACGGTGTTCGCTCCGAAGGTCTTCGACAGACCGACGATGTTGACGATCGGGTCAGGACTGGGCACCGGGACCACCCCAGAGTGCCTCGTAGCCGGTGACGTAAGCGGTGCCGTACCCCTTGTCGGGCTGCGGCGGCGTACCGGTCTCGTCGATGTTCTCGGCGGTGATCAGCTTGAGCGGGGTCTCCTCGGCGCCGTTCGGGACCGGGTCGAGCCCGAGGAGCAGACGGCCGGCCTGATCCATCGTCGCCCACGCGAGCCACGGGATGGACTCACCGACGTTCATCGTCACGATGCCGTCGTCCTGCTGGATCTTCAGCACCGCGGGAGTGCCGTTGACGGAGGAGATCTCGACCTGACCGGCCTTGCCCGCCGCCTTGATACCTGCCTGCGCGTACAGCGACATCGAGTCGTAGATCGGGAGTATGAAGTTGATGTTCGGGTCGGCGGAGAGCGCGGACTGCACCTCGGACTGGATCTTGGTGGCCCACTCGGCGACCGGGACGTTGACCACCTTGACGGTGCACCTGGGGCAGTAGGTCGATATCTCGTCCTCCATCGCCGCGACCTCGGCCTTGGCAGGCGGGACCTCGTTGGACGTGATGATCAGGGCGTTACCCGCACCCTCGGTGCGATCGATCATCCAGTCGACGGTGAGACGGTTGGCCTCGGACAGCGGTGCATCAGTGGTCGCGTCGACGAGTCCGGCGAGATCCGCAGGCAACGACTCCCCGCGCAGGATCGTGTGGGTGAGCAGAACGGGAATTCCTGCTGCGTCGGCCTTTTCGAGCGCCGGCTTGATCAGCGAGGCGTCGATGCCCTGGGACAGGATGATCAGATCGACGTTCTGGTTGACGGCCTGCTCGACTCCGGTCGCCCACTGGGCGGGTTTGCCCTGGTTGGTGTACTCGATCCAGGTCGCACCGTAGCGTTCGGCGACCTTCTTCGACTCCTCGTCGACGGCGACGTTGTAGGGGTTCTCGCTGTTGGTCGGGATCGCGAAGATGATCTTGCCCGCAATGTCCTGCATCGGGAAGGCGGCCGCTTCGAGGGTGAACCCCGGGTCCGACTCGTACTTGGCGAGTTGTCCGCGTGCGTACTCGACACCTGCGGCAACATCGGCGTCGGAAGCGTCGCTGCCCGCGGATCCGGAGCTGCTGCACGCGGCGAGCCCGAGTGTCGCGGTGAGGGTGAGCGCGGCGATCGCGGCGCGACCAGGAAGGGAGGTACGCATGAATTCTCCTGTGAACCTGAGAGACGGGGAGTGTCCGAGAACGGGGGCGCCGAGGCGAGGCGGCGATGCTGTACGTCCACCCGATGACTTCGAATGTATCTGACGGTTGTTGCAGCTGTTCGCGTTCCGGTTACGTTCACGGCGCAGGCGGTTTCGACTGCGTTACAACTACTCTCGAGCCAGGTAGCTCTGGGCACGGGCCAGCGGCCACACCTCCGCCATCTTCTGCTGCATGTCGAACAGGTTCGACTCGTGAATGGACGAATCCCGGTCGCCCACAGCCTCTTCCACGACGATCGGAACAAAGCCGTGCTGCATGGCGTCCAGCGTCGTGGCCCGCACACATCCACTGGTCGACAGGCCGGCGATGAGGACCGTGTCGACGCCGAGTGCAGTGAGGTGGGTGCTCAGCGTGGTGCCGAAGAACGCGCTCGGGTACTTCTTCGTCACCAGCAGCTCGTCGGCGTTCGGTTCGAGCCCCTCGATGAATCCGCCGAAGGGACTACCCTCGCAGAACGCGACCAGGGTGCCCGACTTCTTGAAGAAGATGCCGGCATCGGCGCCGTCGGCCCGAAGTCGCACCTCGGTGACGATCACCGGGATGCCCGCCGCCCGAGCAGAAGCGAGCACGGTGCGCATCGCCTCCACGTTCTCCTCGACTCCGGCGTAGAGCGGGCACCCCGGGTCGATGTAGGCGCGGGCCGGATCGACGAGAACCAGTGCGGGCCGAGACCCCGGCTCGAGTTCCTGCCCGAATCCGGCGGCGGCGTAGTCGGCGGCCTGAGCTGTGCGATCGGTCATGCGGGTTCCTTGAGTGTCGAGACGGATTCGAGGTCGGGTTCCGACACCGGCAGCGAGACGTGGCGGCGCGGGAACGCCAGGCAGACCACCACACCCACGCAGGCGACGGCGGTCAACGCGAGGCCGACGGTGCGGATGTTGTCGACGAACGTGGTGAGCTCGTCGCTGCCCAGCACGCCGAGGGTGCCTCCGTACGCAGCCTCGCGGGCGGCGCCGCTGAGTCCCACGGTCGCGACCGCGAGCGCGAGCGCGGTGCTGAGGAGATTGCCCACGTTCTGCAGTGTCGACCTCAGGCCGTTGGCGATGCCACGTCGTTCGGCGGGTGCGGTGAGCATCAGCGCGCTGGTACTCGGCGTCATGAACAGTCCGGTGCCACAACCGAGTACGAACAGGAACGGAGCCGTCAGCGCGATCGGGCCGCCCGCCGACATCGTCACGGTCACCCCCAGCAGCCCGACGGCATCGAGAGCCATGCCGACCGCGGTGAGGGTGCGGGGCGCGAACCGGAGGACGAGCGAGCCGGCAGCCGCCGCAGCGACGACGGTACCGACGGCGACCGGCACCACGAGCACGCCCGCCGAGACCGCGGACACCCCCTCGACCGCCTGCGCGTACAGGGAGACGACCAGCGCGACGGCGTATGTTGCGACGGCGTTCACCAGGACCGCGACGAGAACGAGGGTGATGCCGCGGTTCCGGAACAGCGTCACGTCGACGAGCGGGTGAGCACGCCGCATCTGCACCACCGTGAATGCCACGGCCAGCACGACCGCGGCGAGCGCACACGCACCCGGCACCCACCATGACGCGGTCACACCGGGCGTCAGGGCCAGCACGACCGCGGTCAGCATCGCCGTGGCGAGGATCGAGCCCGCGAGGTCGAACGGCTCACGGCGCGAGGCCATTCGCGGACCCCGCGGAATGGCCAGCAGCGACGCGACGATTGCGATCACGCCGACCGGGAGACACACCACGAACAGACCCCGCCACCCGAACGCGGCGGTCGCGGCGCCGCCGATGACCGGCCCGACGACCTGGGCCACCGCCGCCACCGTCGCATTCCAGCCGAGGGCGCGTCCAAGCAGATGGGGTGGAAACGTGTCGGTGAGCAGAGCGGTGTTGTTGGTGACGACGGCCGCCGCGCCGACCCCCTGGAGAAGTCGCGCGGCGATCAGCCAGTTCGCCGACGGCGCCAGCATGCACAGCCCGGTCGCCACCGCGAACAACACCAGACCCGCGAGATACAGCGGGCGGCGGCCGATGATGTCGGCGAGTCGGCCGAACACGAGGATCAGTGCGGTGGTGACGAGCATGTAGCCCAGCAGTATCCAGGTCGACTGGGCAGCACTGGCTCCCAGTTCACGGGTCACCGTCGGCAACGCCACGGTGAGGCCGCTGATGCCGAGAAACACCGCGACCACACCCACGCTCGTGGCGGCGAACACGCGCCACGGGTGCGGGTGCGAATGCGGCAACGCAGCAACGCTAGTCATCACAGCGTCGATCGTGGAAGTCCGTGACGCACTGCAGAACCTGGGCGATCCGCAGGCAGGTGTCGTCCGCCCACGGCCGGCCCACCAGCTGCACACCGACGGGCATCCCACTCACGAATCCCGCGGGTGCCATCACAGCGGGAAACCCGAGATAGTCGAACAGGCCGGTGTTCCGCCCGATGACGGACTGCATCGGGTGCCGGACGCCGTCGATCTCGACGGTGACGTCCGACAGTCGCGCGGCGGTCGCACCGATACCGGGCGTGACGAGGACGTCGACACCCGCCAAGTCGAGCGCGGCCACGGCGTCCCGCTGAGCGACAACGCGGCGCCGCAGTGCACGCAGGTAGTCGACGGCCGACGGTACCAGTCCGCGCGCGATGCGCACCTGGGTACCGATGTCGTACTGCTCGAATCGGTCCAGTGCATCCTCCTGGTTGGAGGCGAGCTCGCAGGTCAGTACTACCGTGACGTCGTCGTGGATCCGGTGCAGGCCGGGCAGGTCGACGGGCACCACCTCGGCGCCGATGCCACGGAGCGTCTCGATGGCCGCCTCCCACGCGGCGATGACACCGACGTCGCACAGTTCGGTGAACCAGGTGGTCGGGATCCCCAGCCGTAGACCCGACAGCGTCGCCTCGCTGCCCACCCCGGGTTCCGTGAGACCGACGCGGAGTTCCTCCGCCGCCGAGGCGGGCACGGCGGCCGGGTCGAGGCCGTCCGGGCCGGCGAGCACGCCGAGGACCGCGCGCAGGTCGGCCGCGGAGCGGGCCATCGGCCCGATGTGGTCGAGGGTCCACGACAGGGACGCGACGCCCGTGCGCGGCACGAGACCGTAGGTGGGTTTGATGCCGGTGAGGTTGCACAGGGCGCTGGGCACCCGGATCGACCCACCGGTGTCGGTGCCCAATGCGAGTGGGACGAGACGGGCGGCGAGCGCGCCTGCGGAGCCGGTGGACGATCCGCCGGTCCACCGGCTGCGGTCCCAGGGGTTGGTGACGGTGCCGTAGCGGGCATTGTGTGGTGCGCCGCAGGCGAACTCGGTGGTCGCGGTCATGAGGACGGGAATGGCCCCGGCCTCCCGTAGGCGGGCCACGACGGTGGCGTCCGCGGACGCGACGCGACCACCGGTCAGGTGCGAGCCCGCGGTGACGGGAGCGCCTGCCACGTCGATGATGTCCTTGACCGCGAAGAAGACTCCCTCGAGCGGGCGTGCGGCACCCGCACGCCAGCGGCAGTCGGCCTCCGCGGCCGCCACGTCGGCGCCGTCGACGACCGCGAGTATCGCGCCGCCCACCAACTCCGGATCGGCCCACCGGGACCGCAGGGCCGCCAGCACCGCGGACGGCGTCGTGGCCCCCGCGGCGTACGCCGAGAGCAGATCGAGCACACCGAGTTCGTGCGGGGCATCATCGGCTCGCACCGAATACTGCGGTGCGGCAACGGGTGCGGGGGAAACCTGTCCGGCCACGAGGAACGCCACCGCGTGAGCGGGTTCGGTGCTCCCCGAATCCGGCGAGGCCGGAAGTGGCTCGACGCGCGAGGCCGTGAGAATCGGCGTCATGTCGGCATGTGCCTGCCCGAGCAACTCATCGACCGTCGCCGCCGCGGTCGCGGTGAGGTCCGGATAGTCCGTGTCGGTCGCCGTCATCCGGTCACCTCGACCGGTACGGCGGCGGACCGTGTCAGCGGTGCGGGCCGCACGGTGCCCGCAGTGAGGTCGGCGAGCAGTCGGAGCACGTCGGGGCGGCGGTCCCGTGCCAGTGGAAACGACGCGCGAGTTGCCGCGACCGCATCGAGGTCGAGGGTGAAACGAAGGATCTCGCCGGCCAGGTGCGCCTTCGCCTGCGCGACGATCTCGCCGTTCGGTGCGATCACGCAGGACAGTCCGAAGTAGTCGACCGTCGTGCCGTTCAGGGTCTCGGGGCCGCCCCGGTTCGCCGCGACGATCCAGGTCTGCGACTCGAGTGCACGGGTCTGCAACTCGGCGAGGAACAGCGCCTCCCGCGTGCCGAGAGAGGAGACGATCGCGAGCATCACCTCGGCGCCCAGTGCGCGGGCGACGGCCCAGTTCTCGGGGAAGGTGCGGTCGTAACAGACGACGCAGCCGAACCGCGTGCCGAGCAGGTCCGCGGTCACCGGCGCCTGTCCGGGCGCGAAGTGGTATTTCTCGTCGATGTCGACGTCACCGACCATGCCGGCGGGCAGCGACATCTTGCGGTAGGCCGGCACGCCGGCGCCTTCGGGGGTGCGCCACGTGACCACGTCCCCGGAGGCGTCGATCAGCACCACCGAGTTGTGGGTGACGTCGTGGGCGGTGCGCTCGAACATCCCGAAGGCGATGGCGCACCCCAACTCTCGCGCGATATCGCCGAACAGGTCGGTCGCCGGGCCGGGGATCGTCTGGGCCCACCCGGTCCGGTCGACCGCGTGACTGGTGCAGAAGTAGGGGGTGGTGATCAGTTCCGGCAGTACCACCAGATCGGGGCCGGTACCGGACGAATCCGGAACGGCGGCGTCGCGAACGAGGCCGGCGAGGCGGGCGAGGTTGCCGAGGATGTCCTCGGTGAGTTCACCGGCCTGGACGATCGAGACATCAAGGGTGCGGGGCTGCACTGGGTACCTCCGTCAGCGAGGGGAAGGCGGGTGGGGACGGCCAGGACCACGCGTCCCCACCCGCCCGATCGGGTCAGGCTGCTTCGGCAGCCAGGTCGGCACGGCACTTCAGCAGCGGCTGGATACGGGTGCCGAACTTCTCGATTCCCTCGACGAAGTCGTCGAAGGTCATCATGATTCCCTTGATGCCCTGGATCTCGGCGACCTCGTCGAGCATCTTCGCGACCG
>NZ_JBHUFB010000003.1:0-55654 GCF_042681175.1 Rhodococcus gannanensis | reverse complement strand
CGTCGTCGGCCGAGGCATCGGCCGACGACTGGTCCGCCATGTAGCCGAGCGCGGCGAGGTCCGCGTTGTCGTGGTAGTCCTGCCACTTCGCCTGTGCCGCTTCGTCGGTCTCCTCGGCGATGATCATGAACAGGGTCAGGGCCCCGACGTCGCGACCCGTCTTCTCAGCGGCGTCGACAAGGGTCGCAGTGGCGTCGGAGATCGCGGTCGGCGTGTTGATCCCGGTGCCCATGATGAAGTTGAAGTCTGCCATCTCCGAGGCGAACTTCATGCCGCTCTTGGACTGCCCGGCGGCGACGATCGGCACGGCCCCGCCGGTCGGGCGCGGGGAGAGCACGCACTCGTCCATCGTGTAGTGCTTGCCCTTGAAGTTGCTGACGCCATCGGCCCACAGCTGGCGCATGACCGTGACGTACTCGGTGGCCTGCTCGTAGCGGTAGCCGAAGTACTCCTCGCCGGGCCACAGTCCCATCTGGGTGTACTCGTTGGGCGCCCAGCCCGTCACGATGTTGACGCCGAAGCGGCCGGGGGCGATGGAGTCGATGGTCGATGCCATTCGGGCCACCATCGCAGGCGGCAGGGTGAGGATCGGAGTGGAGGCGAACAGCTTGATCTTCTCGGTGGCGGCTGCGAGGCCGGCCATCAGGGTGAAGGACTCGAGGTTGTGGTCCCAGAACTCGGTCTCACCGCCGAAGCCCTTGAGCTTGATCATCGACAGGGCGAAGTCGAGTCCGTGCTCCTCCGCCTTCTGCACGACCGCCTTGTTCAACTCGAACGACGGCATGTACTGCGGAGCGCTCTTCGAGATGAGCCAGCCGTTGTTGCCGATCGGGATGAATACACCGAATTCCATGTCGCGCTCCTGACACTGCGGGTGAATGAGGAAGCGTGGCGTCGTTGCCTTCGCTATGACTTCGAATGTATTCAGGCATTATTGCCGGACCGGTCCGCCGAGGTAACGGATTCGTTGCGCCGGTTAACGGTCTTTGACGGGGCCCGCACTACCCCGTTGGACCCACTCCACGTCGAAGTTCCGGTGCACCGGCGCACCCGCGGCGCCGTCGATGCGCGCAAGCAGCAGTTCGGACGCCGCCGTCGCCATGTCCTCCAGCGGCTGCCGGACCGTCGTCAAGTCGAACATCGACCATCCGGACGCGTCGAGGTCGTTGTACCCGACGACCGACAGCTCGTCGGGCACCCGCACACCGAGGCGTTTGGCCGCGTCGAGGGTGCCGTATGCCATGAAGTCCGTCGCGCAGAACAACGCGGTCGGCGGTTCGTCGCGGCTCAGCAACGCCATCCCGCCGTCGAAACCGGTGCTCGCATCCACCGCACCCCGGTACACGAGCGACTCGTCGATCACGATGCCGTGCTCGGCCAGGCCGTCCCGGAGCCCGGACTCGCGCAGCTTCACACTCGGATTCTCCAAAGGACCCGAGATCAATCCGATCCTGCGATGGCCCATCTCGACCAGGTGCTCGGCGACGAGTCGCCCACCGCGCACGTTGTCGGACGTCACGCGATCCACGCGACCCGCCTGACTGCCGTCGACGTCCCGGTTGAGGATCACGAGCGGAATCTTCCAGTCGATCATCTCCGAGACCATCGGCGAGTCCAGGCGAGACGAGATGAACACGACGCCGTCGACCAGCCCGCCGCGCAGCGCGAGGATGTCCTTCTCCAGGGTGCCCTCGGTGCGGTCGCTCATCAGCAACACGCGGTAGTCGTGTTGGGCGAACCGGTCCTGCAGGGTGTTGACCAGCGTCGGGTACGAGGGGTTGCGAAGGTCGCCGCTGACGACCGCGATCGAGGCCGACCGCTGCGTGATCAGGCTCCGGGCCATGACGTGGGGGACGTACCCCATCTCGAGGGCCAGCTCCCGGATCCGCTCGCGCGTCGACTCGACGACGCGGGGATCGCCCCGGAGGGCTCGCGACACCGTGGACTGCGAGACGCCGGCGCGGCGCGCGACCTCGTAGCTGGTGACCGACTTGTTCCCCACGCTGCGATTCTAGGAGCCGGAGCGGCGCCCGCAGTCGCGACGTCCCGTCGCAGACCCATTTCACACACGACCACACGAGCCCGCGGCGGGCGCGATGTCACATCGTGTGCGTCCAGTACGCACGATGTGACATTGCGCCCATCCGGCGGAGCCGGTCTCAGCCGACCACGCCGGAGCCGCGGAGGTCGCCGATTCGGTCGGCGAGCCCCAACTCGGTGAGCACGGCGTCGGTGTGGGCGCCGAGGGCGGGCACCTCACCCATCGAGAGCTCCACGTCGCGGAACGTCATCGGCGGCAGCACCGCCTCGACGGGACCGGCCGGGGTGGTCACCGTCCGCCACCGGTCGCGGTCGCGGAGCTGCGGATGATCGACGACGCCGGCGAGGTCGCGGACCTGCGCGGCGGGCACTCCGGCCTCGGCGAGGCGGGCGTCGAGGTCGGCGGTGGTCCAGCCGGCGGTCTCGGCCCCGACCGCGGCGTCGCACTTGGCGCGATTCCGGACGCGGTCGATGTTGGTCCGCAGATCCGGGTCGTCGGCGAGGTCGGGGCGGCCGAACACGTCGACGACGAGCGCTCGCCAGCCGCGGTCGTTCTGGACACCGATGAGGATCTCCCCGTCCCGGGTCGGGTAGGCGTCGTAGGGCGCGATGACGGCGTGACTCAGTCCCATCCGAGGCACCTGCCGCCCTGCGTACATCTGCACGTACAGCGGGTGGCCCAGCCACTCCACCGTCGCGTCGAACATGGACACGTCCACGGTGGCGCCGTCCCCGAACCGTTCGCGGCGCAGCAGCGCCGACACGACCGCGTTGCAGACGTACGTCCCGGCGGCGATGTCCGCCGTCGGGATCCCGGTCTTGGTCGCGGTCTCCGGGGTGCCCGTCACCGACACCAATCCGGCCTCCGCCTGGATCAGGAGGTCGTACGCGCGGCGGTCGCGCATCGGCCCGTCGGCCCCGTAACCGGACAGGTTCACCGCGATCAGCCGCGGATCGCGGGCGCGCAACTCGTCGGCGCCCAGTCCCAACCGGTCGGCGGCACCGGGCGCGAGGTTCTGCACGAACACGTCGGCCCGCGACACCAGCTCGCGCACGATCTCGACGCCGTCGGGCGACTTGAGGTCCACCGCGAGTGATTCCTTGCCGCGGTTCAGCCACACGAAGTGCGACGCCTGCCCGTGCACGGTGTCGTCGTACGAGCGGGCGAAGTCACCCTCGCCGACCCGCTCGACCTTGACGACCCGCGCACCGAGGTCGGCGAGGTGCCGGGTGGCGAGCGGCGCCGCGACAGCCTGCTCGAGCGCCACCACCAGGTAACCGTCGAGCGGAAGCGGACCGGGACCGGTCACGTCAGCCGGCCGACTTCGCGGCCTTGACGAGGCCCCGCCCGATGATCAGGCGCTGAATCTCGCTCGTTCCCTCGTACAGGCGCAGCAGACGCACGTCCCGGTAGATGCGCTCGACGGGAACGTCGCGCATGTAACCGGTGCCGCCGTGGATCTGCACGGCGAGGTCCGCGACCTTGCCGACCATCTCCGTGCAGTACAGCTTCGCGACCGACGGCGCGATGCGGCGGTCCGTCTCGTCGACCCACGCGCGCGCCGCATCGCGCACCAGGGCCCGGCCCGCCATCACGCCGGTCTGCTGGTCCGCGAGCATCGCCTGCACCAGCTGGAACTCCCCGATCGGGTTGCCGCCCTGGGTGGCGGTCGCGGCGTAGGCGACGGACTCGTCGAGGGCGCGCTGCGCCTGCCCGACCGCGAGCGCGGCGATGTGCACGCGGCCTCGGGCGAGTGACGTCATCGCGGCCCGGTAGCCGGCGTCCTCGTCGCCGCCGACGAGCGCGTCGGCAGGCACCCGCACCTCGCTGAAGTGCACGTCCGACGTCCAGGCGCCCTCCTGCCCCATCTTGCGGTCCTTCGCACCCACCGTGACGCCGGGCGCGTCCGCGGGGACGAGGAAGACGGCGATGCCCTCCCCCTGCTCGTCACGGGGGCGGGTGCGGGCGAACACCACGAACAGGTCCGCGAGCGGCGCGTTGGTGATGAAGCGCTTCTCCCCCGAGATCACCCAGTCGTCGCCGTCGCGCACCGCCCTTGCGCGCAGGCCTGCCGGGTTGGAGCCGGCGCCGGGCTCGGTCAGCGCGAACGAGGCGACGACCTCCCCGGAGGCGATCGGGTCCAGCCAGCGCCGCTTCTGCTCGTCGGTACCGAATCCGACGAGAACCTGCCCGGCGATGCCGTTGTTGGTGCCGAACATCGAGCGCAGCGCGAGGGTGGTGTAGCCGAACTCCATCGCCAGCTCGGCGTCCTGCACGAGGTTCAGGCCGAGACCACCCCACTGCTGCGGGATCGCGTAGCCGAACAGCCCCATCTCCTTCGCAGCGGTGCGGATGTCGTCGGGGATCGCATCGGAGTCGGCGATCTCCTGCTCACGCGGGAGCACCACGGACCGGATGAACCGCCTCGTCTGGGTGAGGATCTCCGCGAAGTCCTCGGCGCTCACCTCGGCGCCGCCGGGTACCACGCCACCGGCAGGAATGGCAGTCGTCATGGCATCCACCCTCCTCACCGGGTCCGACCGTGTCCAATACGAATCCGCCTACCCCCGCGTTAGCCAATTCGGATCACCGATCCGGCCGCGAGCCCTTCCACCGTCCACCGGGCCGTGGCTAGGGTGGAATCCGTTGGCGTCCTGCCACGTTCGGCACCGAACCGCCGGCCCCGATTCGAGGAGTGTCCATGCCCTTGCTGTCCGAGCGCACCGCCGTGATCACCGGCGGCGCACAGGGAATCGGCTTCGCCATCGCCGAGCGCTTCGTCGCCGAGGGAGCCCGGGTGGTCCTCGGCGACGTCGACGAGACGGCCGTGAAGGAGGCCGCGAACAGGCTCGGCGGCGACGGGATCGCGCGCGGTGTGCGCTGCGACGTCACCTCCGGCGACGACGTGCAGGCGATGCTCGACACTGCAGTGGAGGCGTTCGGCAGCCTCGACGTCCTCGTCAACAACGCAGGCATCACCCGCGACGCGACCATGCGGACGATGACCGAGGAACAGTTCGACCAGGTCATCTCCGTCCACCTCAAGGGCACCTGGAACGGCATCCGACTGGCCTCCCCGATCATGCGCGAGCAGAAGTCCGGCGCGATCGTGAACCTGTCGTCGCTGTCCGGGAAGGTGGGCATGGTCGGGCAGACCAACTACTCCGCCGCCAAGGCCGGCATCCTCGGGATGACCAAGGCCGCCGCGAAAGAACTTGCACACCATGGTGTTCGCGTCAACGCCATCGCACCGGGGCTGATTCGCACCGCGATGACCGAGGCGATGCCGCAGAAGGCGTGGGACCAGAAGATGGCGGAGATCCCGATGGGCCGGGCGGGCGAGGTCGAGGAGGTCGCGGGTGTCGCACTGTTCCTGGCCTCCGACCTGTCCTCGTACATGACCGGAACCCGCATGGACGTCACCGGTGGGCGCTTCATGTGACACGTCCTGCACCACAGTCCGATTCGGCATCCCGAGGAGTCACTCGTGCGTGAAGCACTGATCTGCGAGCCCGTCCGCACCCCGATCGGCCGCTACGGCGGCATGTTCACGTCCCTCACCGCGGTCGATCTCGGCGTCACCGCGCTGAAAGGACTCATCGAACGCACCGGCATCTCCCCCGACGACATCGAGGACGTGATCCTCGGGCACTGCAACGGCAACAGCGAGGCGCCGGCCATCGGTCGGGTCGTCGCCCTCGACGCCGGACTGCCCGTCACCGTCCCCGGCATGCACGTCGACCGCCGCTGCGGCTCCGGCCTGCAGGCCGTGATCCAGGCGGCGATGCAGGTCGCGGCAGGTGACAACGATCTCGTCGTGGCCGGCGGCACCGAGTCCATGAGCAACGCGGCGTTCTACTCCACCGACATGCGCTGGGGCGGCGCGCGGGGCGGCGTCACCATCCACGACGGACTCGCCCGGGCCCGCGAAACCGCGGGTGGACGCTTCCACCCGGTCCCCGGCGGCATGCTCGAAACCGCGGAGAACCTGCGCCGCGAGTACGCCATCCCCCGCGAGGAGCAGGACCGGCTCGCGATGAACTCCCACCGGCGCGCGGTGGCGGCGCAGCAGTCCGGCCTGCTGGCGGAGGAGATCGTGCCCGTCACCGTGCCGGGCCGGCGGGGCGACACCGTGATCGACACCGACGAGCACCCGCGCGCCGACACCACGATGGAGTCGCTCGCGGCGCTCAGGCCGGTCCTCGCCAAGACCGATCCGGACGCGACCGTCACCGCGGGCAACGCCAGCGGCCAGAACGACGCCGCCGCGATGTGCATCGTCACCACCGCGGAGAAGGCCGCCGAACTGGGCCTGCGTCCACTGGTGAAGCTGGTGTCCTGGGGCCTCGCCGGGGTGGCGCCGAAGATCATGGGGATCGGGCCGGTTCCGGCCACGGAGGTGGCGCTGCGCAAGGCGAACCTGACGCTCGGCAACATCGACCTGATCGAACTCAACGAGGCGTTCGCCGCGCAGGCGCTGGCGGTGATGCGCGAATGGAAGTTCGCCGAGGCCGACCTCGAGCGCACCAACGTGCTCGGCTCCGGCATCTCCCTCGGACACCCGGTCGGCGCCACGGGCGGCCGCATGCTCGGCACCCTCGCCCGCGAACTGCACCGCCGCGACGGCCGGTACGGACTGGAAACCATGTGCATCGGCGGCGGGCAGGGCCTGGCCGCGATCTTCGAGAAAGTGAGCTGACCATGACGACAGGCGCTGCCACCACCTTCGAGTCGCTGGACGCCCTGGAAGCGGCCCTCGGCACCCCGATCGGCCCCGGCGAGTGGATGACGGTCGAGCAGGACCGCATCGACGCGTTCGCGGAGACCACCGGTGACCACCAGTGGATCCACGTCGACCCCGAACGCGCGGCGACGGGGCCGTACGGCGCGACGATCGCGCACGGCTACCTCACGCTGTCGCTGCTGCCGATCCTCGGCGGCGGCCTGTACTCCATCGGCACCGGATCGGCTCGGGTCAACTACGGCAGCAACAAGGTTCGCTTTCCGTCACCGGTACGGGTCGGATCCCGCATCCGTGCGACGGCGACGCCGGTGGCACTCGAACGCAAGGAAGCGGGCGCGTTCCTGACCACGAAGTTCGTCGTCGAGATCGAAGGCTCCGACAAGCCGGCCTGCGTCGCGGAGGTCGTGACGCTGATCGTCCCGTGACCGCCGCCGGTCCGGCGCACGGTCACCGGGCCGACAGGCCGTGACACGGGTCGGGATCCGCCGGTTCTACGATGGGCCGGTGGATCTGCACCTCGCCGCCTACTTCGTCGCGGTGGTCGACCATGGCGGCATCACGAAGGCGGCGAACGCCCTCTACATCTCGCAGCCGTCGCTCTCGCAGGCGATCCGCACCCTCGAACGTCGCCTCGGAACCACCCTCTTCGACCGCAGCGGACGGCAACTCGAACTCACCGAGGACGGCCGCAGACTCGACGTCGCGGCCCGTCAGATCCTCGCCGACGTCGAACGCGCCAAGGAGCGGGTCGCGGCGGTCCGCGAACTCGACGCCGGACGCGTCGACCTCGTCACCTCCTCCCCCTTCTCCATCGATCCGATGGTGAGCATGGTCCGCGTGTTCCGGGACCGGTTCCCACGGGTCATGGTCCGCATCCACGACACCCCCGGCGCGCGGGGTGTCCTCGACGCGCTGCGTCGCGGGTCCGCGGAGATCGGGATCGTCGACCTCGCGACCACCGACACCGGGTCGATGCGGACGGTGCCGCTCCTGACCCAGGACCTGGTCCTCGCACTGCCCCCGGAACTGGCCGCCGGCGTGCCGGACCCGGTGACGCGGGAGCAGGTGCGGGCCCTGCCGCTCATCCTCGACGTGTCGGGGCGCGGCGGCACGGACCCCGTGGTCGACGCGCTGGGTGAGGGCGCCGTCGCGGACGACCCGGAGGACACCGACGGCCCCACCGTCGTCGTCGACTGCGCGCACCCCGCGGCGACCTGGGAGCTCGTCGCCCGAGGCGCCGGTTGCGCGCTGGTGCCGCGATCCGTCGCGGAACAGCACATTCCCGGCGCGGCGCTCCGGTCCGTGCACCCTCCCCTGACCAGGAGAGTCGGGCTGGTGCTCCGATCCGGTCCCGTCTCTCCCGCAGCGGAGGCGTTCGTGGCCGCGGCGGTGGACGCCACCGGCACCGCCGGTCACGGGATCGAGGCGGTCTGATGGAACGCCGCGAACTGGCCTACTTCCTCTCCGTCGCCGAGCACGAGGGCATCGGCGGGGCGGCGGCGGCGCTCGGGGTAGCGCAGCCGACGATCTCGCAGGCACTGCGCGGACTCGAACGCGAACTCGGGGTCGCACTGTTCGTGCGTGTGGGACGCGGGATGGTGCTCAGCGCGGCCGGGCGGAGCCTGGTCGGCCCTGCACGGAAGATCCTCCGCGACATCACCGCCGTGCACGACATGCTCGGCGCGCCCGAGGACGGACTCACCGGCCACCTCGATATCGCCGCGTTCTCCGCCCTGGCACCGGAGGTGGTGCCGCTGGTGGCGGCGTTCCGTCACGCGTACCCGGACGTCGTCGTCGGATTCGGCGAATTGGTCGAGGAATCCGCCGCGTCGGCACTGATCCGGGACGGCCACAGCGAGTTCGTCGTCGTGCACCTGCCCATCGACGACCCGCGCCTCGAGGTGATCGAGCTCGGGTCCCAGGAGTACTGGCTGGCGTACCCGCCGGGGACGGCGCTCCCCGACGGCCCGGTCCCACTGTCGGAGCTGCCCGACGTCCCGATGGTGTTCGTACCGCAGGGCCCGTCCGTCGCCGACGAGATCCAGGAGGCGATCCGCGATGCCGGGGCCACGGTGGAACTGGCCGTGCTCGTCGAACACCGTGAGGCGCGCATCCCGATGGTTCTCGCGGGGCTCGGTGGCACCATCATCGAGCGTTCGCTCGCGGAGGCCGTCGCCGACCGCGCCGTGGTGCGGCCCGTGGAACCACCGATCACCCGGACCTTCGGCGTCGCGTTCGATCCGGACGCACTGTCACCGGTCGGCCAGGCGTTCGCCGCCGTCGTGCGAGCCGGTTCCCACCCGACCGGCTGACCCACGTCAGTCGTTCCACGCCGGCCGGAGAACTCCGCTCCGGAAGTGGGCGCCGTCCTCGTCCTCGTCGGCGGGTTCGACCGGCGACCGTGGTGCGGCGGAGACGGTGGAACCGACTCCTGCGACGACCCTGGCGACCAGCGGGTCCGCCACGAGTTCGTCCCGCAGTGCCTGCGCCTGACGTGTGGCGTCGGCGCACGCCGCACGATGGGTGTCGGCGATGGCCGCGGCCAGCGCGGTCGCACCGAGGGCGAGGCCGCCGTCGTCGATCACCAGGGCGACCATGGAGCCTGCGGCGTCCGCTTCCACGGCCACGTGTCCGGCGGCGGACCGCGCGTGCCCGCGCACGAGCGTCACCGCGTCGTGGACCCGACGCGCCTTCGCTGCCAGTTCCTCGAACCGGGGGCCGGGGGTCATGGCCACGCCTCCGGGTCCGGGGTGCGGATCACGCGGAGCGCGGTCACGGCGTCGGGCCGGTGTGGGCGGCGGGTAGTCGGCATCCCGTCCCGGCGCTGACGAGGGCGGCGACCTTGGTTCCGAGGTCGACGTGTCGTCCGTCGTCGCTGGTGAAGATCACGTCGTGGTCTCCGGGTTTGTCGACGTACACGGTCAGGTTGGTGATTCCGAGTGGAGTGAGGATGTCGCGGGCGGCCTGGAGAACGGCGGGCCAGGCGGTGTCGGGGATCGGAACCGCCGATACGTAGTTCGGCAGGTCCACCTCCCGGCCGTCGGTCTTGCCGAACGCTCCACCACAGCTCGATTGGCTGCGCTCCCTCTTCCATTCCCAGCGAAGCTCCGGCGCGATCGCTCCTGCCGCATCGGCGATCTGCAGGACCGCGGCAGTGATCTCCGCTTCCGTCACTTCGAGCGTCGGACGGGTGGGAAGGATCGCGGCTGCGTCGGCGATCTCCTCGTCGGTGTGGTTGTACGGGTTCTCCATGATGCCTCCGCAGGCCGTGGTCAGCAGGGTGAGTGTGGTGGCGAATGCGGCGAACCACGGCCGGGTTCGGAGGCTCATCGGTACACCACCTGGTCGGGAAGGCCCGCCACGATCGAGGCCATGTTGTATCCGGACATGCGCAGCTCCTGGTTCTCGCCGAATTGCGGGTACTCGCTGTGTGATCCGACGCCGTCGCGGGTGATGCCGTCGGGGCTTCGGCCCGGGTCAGTGGAGAGCTGCTCGAAGTCGGACGTACTCGGGTCGGGGCCGAACAGTCCAACCTTGCCTGCCTCCGGGATGAAGACGTCGCCGTCGGCCTCCATCACGTACGCGTGGCCCTCGGCGAGACCGAGATCGGATTCGTCACCTGCGTTGATGCCGGGTGACCCGTAGAAGACGGCGTCGTCGACGGGTTGGCCCGGCCCGGGGTCCTGGAGCGCGAGGCCGGTGGTGAGTGAACCGTAGGAATGTCCGAGGGCGCTGATGTGGGGGTCCGGGCGGGTCGAGGCGACATCGAGTCCGTCGAAGAACGAGGCCAACTCGGGGGCGCCGGCGTTCGCGCGATCCGTCTGCACCACATCGCCGTAACCACGCAACCCGTCCGAGATCGGGTTGGAGGGACCGGTGCCCGCTTGGGGCGGCTCGTATCCCAGCCAGGCGACCGAGGCCACGGTCTCGTCACCGCGACCGGCGCGGTCCAGTTGCTTCTCGGCTTCCTTCTTCAGTGCGTCCGCCTCGTCGACCATGCTGTTGAAGGACTCGTCGATGTTGGTGTTCAGCCCTGGAGTGGTGACGGAGATGTGGTCGGCGGTGTCGGGGTCGCCCACCGCGAACGCGGCCATGCCCCGTTCTCCGGACTGCAGGTCGAGGAGCATCAGTCGGCCGCCCGGGTTCGCGGCGACGATGTTCTCGATCTCCTCGAGGTCACGGAGCTTCTGCTCGGTGTACCAGAGCGCGGCGTCGTCGTTCGTGAAGGTGCCACCGAAGAGGTTGTCGTCGAGAGCGCCTTGGAGGCGGTCGCGTTCGGCTTCGAGGCGGGCGCATTCCTCGTCGAATCGGCTGACGTTCGCCTCGTGGCGGACCGCGGCGGGGATGCCGTCACGGTTTCCGACCCAGTCGGGGTGCTCGTCGACGATCCGCCGACGCTGCTCCTCGTCGAGCGAGTCCCAGTACTTCTCGTTCTCGTCCGCGGACGCGTCGGCGGCGGGAGGTGCGGGCAGGTCCCCGCCGGCGATGCTCTTCGCCACGGTGCCGGCGCCCCCGAGTTCGGCGGTGGCGGCGTCGAGTGCTGCGGCTGCGCGGGCGTCGAGTTCGGCGACGGTGTCCAGCGCGGGTACCAGCCGAGCTTCGAGGACCTGCGCCAGTTCGGCGAGGTGGGCCTCGAGCATCAGGTCGGCGACGGGGTTTCCGGAGACGAACGGCGGCGCGGTGACGCGGCCGTCGTCGGTGACGGCGAACCCCGATGCGACGGCGTCGTCGGCGATCGCGAGGGCCGCGGTGCGGGCCGGTCCGAGACCCGAGGCGGCCCGGTGGAGGGCATCGGCCTGCGCCGTGACGGCGGTCGCGACGCGGCCAGCTGCGGCACGTTCCGACGTCGAACGGTCGCCGGCGGCTTCGGCGGCGTCACCGCGCCACGTCGCGCGGGCGGAGTCGACGTGTGTGGCCGCAGCCGTCGTGGCATCACCGAAGACGCGGTTCGCGGCGGCGGCGGCATCGCCCGCAGTCGCGAGGAGATCCGGCTGCCAGGTGCGGAGCTGCGAGAGGGTGACCATTTACAGACCACCGCCGGTGACGCCGAGGGACGCACGGAACGCGTTGTCGGTGTCGGCGTAGCCGTCCGCGCTCGACCGCGCGGCTGCGGCCATCTCCCGCAGCGCGTCGGTCCTGACGCGGTACGCGTCGAGGAGTGGGGTGCAGGCACGGCCGGCCGCCGCACCGACAGCCGAACCCGGCATCCCGGCCGCGACGGCCCCGATCGCGGCGGACGGGTCGACCCCGGCGATCCGGTCCGCCTCGCCGTTCAGCGAGGCGGCGAGTGCGCGCAGCGCGTCGGTGTCGACTTCGAACGGTTGTCCCACCTGGATCCCCCCTGTCCGTCCACACCCTGTGAACGCCCCACGAAGTTCGACGCACACCGGGACCGTCCGGTTCCACCGCGAGCACCCGCCATTGGCACCCCCTATCCCGCCGATAGGCAACTTGCGGGGAGCACCGACACGATCTCGGGGCACGATGGACACGATGTGCCGGCGAATCCGACGACGATCCGGCTTCGACGTGAAGGAGTGCACTGGTGACGCCAACCCCCGGTCCGGACGCCGGACTCCTCCTGGCGGGCACACGCATCGTCGAGGTGTCGAGCTTCGTCGCGGTGCCGCTCGCCGGGATGACGCTCGGACAGCTCGGCGCCGACGTGACGCGCGTCGACCCGATCGGCGGCGCGGCCGACTACCACCGGTGGCCACTCACCGACGACGGCGAGTCGCTGTACTGGGCCAGCCTGAACAAGGGAAAGCGGTCGCTGGCCGCGAACTTCCGCGACCCAGAGGCGCAGGCGTTGATCGCCGACCTGATCGTGGACGCAGGCATCCTGGTCACCAACGCCGCGGGCCGTGACTGGCTGGACCACGACACTCTCGCCGCACGACGACCCGACCTGGTGCACGTGCAGTTGCTCGGTCGCGCGGACGGCGGCGCCGCGGTGGACTACACGGTCAACGCGGCGATGGGATTCCCCCTCGCCACGGGCCCGGTGGGGGTGTCGGCACCGGTGAACCACTTGCTGCCCGCGTGGGACGTCGCAGCCGGCCTGTACATGGCGCTGGCGGTGGCGGCGGCGGTCCGTCGCCGGGACGCCACCGGCTTGGGCGCCCGGATCGTGCTGCCCCTGGAGGACGTGGCACTGGCGACCGTCGGCAATCTCGGTTATCTCGCGGAGGCCCAGTTCGGTGGACCGGATCGGGAACGACTCGGTACCGCCGTCTACGGCACGTTCGGCACCGACGTCGTCACCTCCGACGGGGCGCGGTTCATGCTCGTGGCCCTGACGCCGCGGCACTTCGCGGACCTGACCGCACTGACCGGCACCACCGACGCGGTCAAGTCGCTGGAAACGGCTCTCGGCGTGGACTTCCGGGACGAGGGAACCCGGTTCCGGCACCGCGACACCCTCTCCGGTCTGATTCGATCATGGTTCCTCGAGCACACGGCGGTGGAGGCGGCCGAGGCGCTGGCGGCGAGCTCGGTCCTGCACGAGCGGTACCGGACGTTCCGTGAACTGGCGGCGGACCCGATGGTCACCGACAACCCGATGTTCTCCGTGCTGGACCAGCCTCGCATCGGTCCGCACCTCGCGCCCGGACTGCCGATGGCGATCGACGGCAGGCGGGAGGCGCCCCGTCCTGCACCGGCGAACGGCGACGACACCGCCGCCGTGCTCGCCGAGCGCCTCGGCCTGAGTGCCGACCGGCTCACCGATCTCACCGCCCGCGGAATCGTGAAGGTGTCCGCCCCGACCGCACAGAAGGACGCGCGATGACAAAGCTGGCCCAGACCCCCGGACTGACCGAGTTCCAGACCGACATCCTCGCCGCGGTACGCACCTTCGTGGACAAGGAGATCATCCCGAACGCGCAGGAACTGGAACACTCCGACACCTATCCCCAGGCGATTGTGGACAGGATGCGGGAGATGGGCCTGTTCGGGCTGATGATCCCCGAGGAGTACGGCGGACTCGGTGAGTCTCTGCTCACCTATGCCCTGTGCGTGGAGGAACTGGCACGCGGGTGGATGAGCATCTCCGGCGTGATCAACACCCACTTCATCGTCGCGTACATGATCCGGCAGCACGGCACCGACGCACAGAAGGCGCACTACCTGCCTCGGATGGCCACCGGCGAGGTCCGGGGCGCGTTCTCGATGTCCGAACCGGAACTCGGATCCGACGTCGCGGCGATCCGAACCCGAGCCACCCGCGACGACGACGGCTACGTGATCAACGGCCAGAAGATGTGGCTCACCAACGGCGGCAGCTCCACTCTCGTTGCGGCACTGGTGAAAACCGACGAGGGCGCCGCGAAGGCGCATCAGAACCTGACGACCTTCCTGATCGAGAAGCCCGCCGGGTTCGGCGAGGTGGTCCCCGGCATCACGATCCCCGGGAAGATCGACAAGATGGGGTACAAGGGCATCGACACCACAGAGCTGATCTTCGACGGCTACCGAGCCTCCGCCGACGACGTTCTCGGTGGCACACCGGGTCTCGGCTTCGGGCACATGATGGACGGCGTGGAGGTGGGCCGCGTCAACGTCTCCGCCCGCGCCTGCGGGATAGCCATCCGCGCCTTCGAGCTCGCCGCCCGCTACGCCCAGCAGCGGTCGACCTTCGGTAAACCGATCGTCGAACACCAGGCCATCTCCTTCAAGCTCGCGGAGATGGCGACGAAGGTCGAGGCCGCGCACCTGATGATGGTCAATGCCGCCCGCCTCAAGGACTCCGGTGAGCGCAACGACGTCGCCGCGGGCATGGCGAAGTACCTGGCAAGCGAGTACTGCGCCGAGGTCACCCAGGAGAGCTTCCGCATTCACGGCGGCTACGGTTACTCGAAGGAGTACGAGATCGAACGGCTGATGCGGGAGGCACCGTTCCTGCTGATCGGCGAGGGCACCAGCGAGATCCAGAAGACGATCATCAGCAAGGGTGTACTGCGCAGCTACAAGAACTGACCGCGCTTGCGCACCCCCGGAGGAGACATGCACACACCGCTGGTTCCGCGCGCGACCGCGCCCGAGCCTGCCACCGAGACGCTGCGCGGCGAGGTCCGCGCCTTCCTGCGCGAACAGATCGAGGCCGGTGCGTTCACTCCCGGTGTCGACACCTGGCTGACGCGCTGGGACCCGGCGTTCACCCGGGCGCTCGCCGAACGCGGCTGGGTCGGCATGACCATCCCCACCGAGTACGGTGGTCACGGCCGGACGTTCATGGAACGGTTCGTCGTCACCGAGGAACTGCTGGCGGTCGGTGCGCCGGTGGCGGCGCAGTGGGTAGCGGACCGGCAGGCGGCGCCGTCGCTTCTCAAGTACGGCACCGAGGAGCAGAAGCGGCGGTTCCTGCCGGGCATCGCACGCGGCGAGATCTGCTGGGCGATAGGGATGTCCGAACCCGAGTCCGGCTCCGACCTGGCGAGTGTCCGCACGAAGGCGGTGCGGGTGGACGGCGGCTGGTCGATCAGCGGCACGAAGCTGTGGACGTCGGGAGCCCACCACGCGGACGCGTTCTTCGCGCTCGTCCGGTCCGCACCGATCGATCCGGCACACCGGCACGACGGGCTGAGCCAGTTCATCGTGCTCCTCGACTCCCCCGGCGTGACGATCCGGCCGATCCTGTCGATGTCGGGCGATCACCACTTCAACGAGGTTCTTCTCGACGATGTGTTCGTGCCCGACGATCTCGTCCTCGGCACCGTCGGCGACGGATGGGCGCAGGTCACGTCCGAACTCGGCTACGAGCGCAGCGGCCCCGAGCGGTTCCTGTCGACGTTCACCCTGCTCGGCGCCACCGTCGACGAGATCGCGGCCGGGCGGATGGCCGCCGATCCGAGGGTCGGTGCCCTGGTCGGCAGGCTCGTCGGCCTGCACCACATGTCGACCGCGGTGTCCGAGGCGCTGGAGCGTCGCGAGCGGGCAGATGTCGCGGCGTCGGTGGTGAAAGTGCTCGGCACCGCCACCGAGGGCGACATCGCCGACCTCGCCGCCGAACTGAGCGACGAGACCGCACCCGACGGGTTCCGCGACCTCGTCGCAGCGGGGGCGATGCAGCGACCGGGATTCACCCTCCGCGGTGGAACGAGCGAGATTCTGCGCGGCGTCATCGCGCGGGGACTGGGAATGCGATGAGCACCGAACTGGACGACCTGACCCGCATGCTGGACGAGGTCTTCGAGACCGCCGGAGGCGCACCGGATTTCGATCCGACACTGTGGAAGACACTGAGTGACCTCGGCCTGACCCGGCTGACCGGCGCCGAAGACGCTGGCGGCAGCGCCGGCGACTGGACCGAGGCCGCCGTCCTGCTGGCCGCGGCAGGTGCGAGCGCGGCGCCCGCACCGCTGGCCGAGAACGACCTGCTCGCCGGTTGGCTCGCCGATTCCGCGGGACTCGACCCGGCGCCCGCCGGCGCGGTGCGCACCGTCGCGGTGCTCGGACCCGACGGTGTCGCACTCCACGTGCCGTGGGCCCGGGCCGCGGACCTGCTGGTGCTGCTGTGGCCGAGCGGTGACGGCTGGCGGGTCGGACAGGTCACCCGTACGGACGTCGAGATCGCCGAGGGCGCGAACCTCGCCGGTGAGCCCCGGGACCGGGTGACCGTCGACCTGGCGTCGCAGAACGGTGTCGCGACCGCCGGCACCGTCGCGCGGGAACTGCACCTGCGCGGTGCACTCGCCCGAGCGCTCACGACGACGGGGGCGTCGGGGCGGGTACTCGACATCGTCGTCGCGCACACCACCACGCGCACCCAGTTCGGCCGGCCGGTGGCCGCGTTCCAGGCGGTGCAGCATCTCGTCGCGGACATCGCCACCCACGACGCACTCGGCCGCGCCGCCACCGAGGCCGCCGTCGCCGCCGTCCTCGCCCACGGATTCGATTCCACGGCAACAGAGTTCGCGATCGCCGCGGCACGCTCCTGCACCGGGCACGCCGCTGCGACGATCGTCCGCAACGCCCATCAGGCGATGGGCGCCATCGGCTTCACTGCCGAACACGACCTGCACCGGTTCACCAACCGGCTGCTGTCCTGGCGCGGCGAGTTCGGTTCGCTGCGCTCCTGGGACGACGCCCTCACCGCCTCCGCCGCGGTCGCGGGCGGTGAGGGGCTGTGGCCGCTGATCAGCGGCGGCCACCACAGCGGCTGAAGACACCACGAAGTGGGCCCCGCCCGTGTGCGGTCGGGGCACACCTGTCAGGCGGGAATCTCCTTGTTCCGATCGAGGAAGAACTGCTCACCGTACTTCGTGTCGAAGAACTGCTTCAACCGATGAATCCGACCCGACCTGACTTCGAACCAGAACGTGTACCGCATGTTGTAGACCCGCCCGTCACCTGTCTCACCCACCGACTCGACGTCCACGGCCACCCAGTCACCCTCGGCGATCATGCGATGCATCGTGACCACCAGGCCTCGTGGCATCTCCTGCACCACCCCCTCGAGCAGTTCGAACCACCGGTTCAGGCTCATGGAAGTTCCCCTGTTCGGCTGCGCCCCGGTGGCCCCGTCCGCGTGCGCGAGCCAGGCGGTTGCGCCGTCGGCGACGAGTGAGCGGGCACGATCGAAGTCACCACTCTCCCAGCACTGCATCATGTCCCGCGCGACGTCCTTGCTCATCGACACTCCTCTCCTCGGTGGGCGATCACCGTCCGACAACCGTCAGCCGACGAACAGCGACTTCCATCGCGCGCGGTACGCGTCGACCGCTTCGGGCGTCAACTTGCTCAGATCCTGCTGCGCCACCCGGTCGACCGTCGCGACCGCTCCGTCGATTCCGGGAAGAACCGAGGCGGTCTTCCTGGTGTAGGCGGTCTGTCCAGCCGGCGTCACGAGAAAGTTCGCAAGTAGTTGTGCCGCGTTCGGGTGGGGCGCGTCGGCAAGGACCGACGCGTAGAAGCGTGCGCCCCACAGCGTTTCCGGGACATCGAATCCGACCGGGGCACCGCCGTCGACCTCGTCGGTCAACGCACCCGAGAACCCGGCGGCGACCTCACCCGACGTCAGCGCCTGGCCGATCGGAAGGATGCCCGGGTAGATGCGCGGCTTCTGCGCCGCGAGCCGCTCGAGGAAGTCGGGACCGTAGTTCGACTCGAGATACTGGTAGAAGTCGACCTGGGAGGCGGACACCGGCTCCTGAATCCCCAGTTTCCCGCCGGCGAGGTCCGGATCCAGGAAGTCCGAGACACTCGTCAGACCGTCGGGAACCCTGTCGGTGTTCCACCCGAATGCGACGATCGCCGCAGCCGTGGCGAACGACTTGTCGTCGACGAAGTTCTCCTCGCGCCGGTACTCCGGGAGGTCGAGTGCCGGACCGACGGGAACGGCGAATCGTCCTGCGGCGCCCTCGTTCCCGACCCAGCCGACTCCCGTTTGCGAGACCACGTCCGCGACGACGTTGCCGGTCGCCCACTCAGCCGCCAGCTTCGTCTGCAGGTTCGCCTCGACGTCACGGACGACGTTCACCGTGATGCCGTACGCCTCCTCGAACCTGCGTGCCACCTCGTCGTTCTGGGCCGTGTTCTGCGCGGAGTAGAAGGTGACCGAGCCTTCCTGCTTGGCCTTGTCGACGATGTCTTGCCACGCCGCGTCACCCGTCGGGCCGAGGTCCGCCGCGGCTCCGGTTGCGGACGCGCCGCCCTCGCCAACCGTGCAGGCGACGCCGCCTGCACCGAGAGCGATCACGGTCAACGAGACAGCGAGCAGTCGCCGTACGGGTGGAATGTGCATTGAATGAAGCCTTTCGGAGAGCCTGTAGAGGAGGCAGGGCGCCGAACTGCGCGAGACGAGCACCTACCGGCACATCGTTCGAGATGTAACGCAGATCACTACTATCACATCTATTCGAATATTTACATAGTTCTTTCATTGCCGCAGGCCAGACGCCATTCGAAGGAAGATTCCTCCCCCTCTCCCAAAACATCCGCATATTTGCTACAGTTCACACCACTCGCCGAATGTGGTCCAGCACACACCCTCGGAGCTGGCCGCAGCCGACAGTGCGAGTCCAGTCGCCGGTGCACGAGAACGTGTACCGCGCTCACTCAGCCAGGTGGTGCACATGGGAATCGAAACTGTCCTCGACATGGCGTTGTCGGTCCATCCGGACCGCGTCGTCGTCGGACGACGCAGCTCGGGACTGACCTGCGTTCGGCTCGACGACCTGGCGTCGCGCGGCGCCACCGTCCTCCGCGAGCACGATGCGCGCCACGCGGTCTTCGTCGGCGTCAACGGACCCGCCCTACCGGTGCTGACCTTCGCGACCGCACGGGCCGGCATCCCGATCGCACCCCTGAACTACCGCCTTCCGACCGATCAACTGGCCTCGCTCGTCGCGCAGTTGGACCGTCCGGTCGTCATCGCCGACCCGGTCTACGCGGAGAAGCTGACCGGCGTCGCCGACACCGTGCTGACGACCGACGAATTCCTCGGCGCCGCGACCTCCGCCGAACGATCCGAGTTCACCGCGGCCGGCGACGACGCGACCGCCGTCGTCCTGTTCACCTCGGGTACGACCTCCGCACCGAAGGGTGTACTCCTGCGGCACCGCAACCTGCTGTCCTACCTGTTCAACACCGTCGAATTCGCCTCTGCGGGTGAGGATCAGGCGGCCCTGGTCAGCACTCCGCCCTATCACATCGCCGGGATGGGGGCGGTCCTGAGCAACCTGTACTCGGGCCGGCGCATGGTGTACCTGCCGGACTTCTCCCCTCAGGGGTGGCTCGATCTCGTTCGCGAGGAGGGCGTCACCAGCGCGATGGTCGTGCCGACGATGCTCGCTCGCGTCGTGGAGCATCTCAAGGGTGCCCCGGCCCGCACGCCGGCCCTCGCCTCACTCGCATACGGCGGGGCTCGGATGCCGCAACCGGTCCTGGAACGCGCACTGGCCGCCTTTCCCGACACCGGGTTCGTCAACGCGTACGGGCTCACCGAAACCAGTTCCACCATCGCGGTTCTCGGCCCGAAGGACCATCGCGACGCGATCGCGGACCCGGAGCTGAGGGCGCGCCTGTCATCGGTCGGTCGGGTCGTCCCCGGTATGGAGGTACAGATTCGCGCGGACGACGACACCACTGTTCTACCCGACGGAGCGACCGGGCTCCTGTGGGTCCGGGGCGCGCAGGTCAGTGGCGAATACATGGGCAAGGGAACGGTTCTCGACGAGAACGGATGGTTCCCCACCCGCGACCGAGCCCGGCTCGAGGACGGATACCTGTACATCGGTGGTCGCGCGGACGACACCATCATCCGTGGTGGCGAGAACATCGCCCCCGCCGAGATCGAGGACGTCCTGGTCCGTCACGACGGCGTTCGAGAGGTCGCCGTCGTCGGCCTGCCCGACGACGAGTGGGGGGAACGCATCTGCGCCGCGATCGTGCCCGAGCCCGGGGTGGCCCTGGAACCCGAGCAGATTCGCACATGGTGCCGCGCACGACTTCGCGGTTCGCGAACGCCCGACGACGTCATCTTCGTCGACGACCTTCCTCGTACCCCGACCGGCAAGCTGGTCCGTCGCGACCTCGTCTCCCAGGTCGAATCGGCCGCCTCGGTCTGACACCGCCCCTCACCACCCTTCACCGGAGGAGCCATGCGTCCAGTTCACAGCCGCGAGTGGCGGCTTCGTTCCCGTCCCGTCGGGCGTCCGCGCGATTCGGATGTCGAGCTCGTCGACACGTCGTGCCCACCGCCCCTTCCGGGCTTCGTCCGTGTCGCCAACGAGGTGATGTCCGTCGAGCCGTACATGCGGGGTCGCATGGGCGGCGAGGCGACATACGCGGACCCGTACCCCCTGGACGAGCCGATGCTCGCGCCGACGGTGGGCCGGGTCACCGAATCGGCCGACGAGTCCATCCCCGTCGGTGCACTCGTCCTGCACGATCTCGGCTGGCGCGAGCACTCGGTGGTCGCAGCCTCTGAATGCCGGATCCTGGATTACGACGATCTCGACCCGGCCACTCATCTGGGTCTGCTCGGAATCCCGGGCATGACGGCCTGGGTCGGGCTGACCCGGATCGCTCCACTGGAATCCGGTGACGTCCTCTTCGTATCCTCCGCGGCGGGCGCTGTCGGCTCGACCGTCGTCCAGATCGCGAAGCGGATGGGCGCGACCGTGATCGGCAGTGCCGGATCACCGGACAAGGTCGATCTGGTGCGAGATCTCGGAGCCGATGCTGCGTTCGACTATCACGACGGGCCGGTGAAGGACCAGCTCCGCAAGGCCCTCGCCGATGTCGGCGCCACCGGCCTGGACGTGTACTACGACAACGTCGGCGGCGAGCACCTCGAAGCCGCGATCCGCGTCCTGAACGACCACGCGAGGATCGCGCTGTGCGGTATGAGCAGCATCTACAACGCATCCGCTCCGCAACCCGGACCGGCCAACCTGCTGAAGCTGATCTGGCGGCGGGCCCGCATGGAGGGCTTCCTCCTCGAAGACCACCTGGACGGCCGCGACGATTTCAGCCGCCGGATGGCGACCTGGATTCGCGACGGCGCGGTCAGATCGGTCCACACCGACTACCCGGGCGGCATCGCAGGCGCCTGGCCTGCGTTCCACGGGATGCTCGACGGCACGTCCGTCGGCAAGGCCGTCGTCCCCCTGACCTGATCTCGGGCCTGGCCCACCCCCGGCACCTCCCGCGGCACAGCTGTGCCCTCAAACCCCGACAGGAGCAATCGTGAACAGAATTCCCGGTGTCGTCGGCCGGATCCGATCCTCTCGCCTCTCCCACTCGAGACGTCGAACCACCTGTGCTGCGGTGGGGTTCGCTGCGTCCGTGTTGCTGCTGACGGCCTGTGGTGGGGCAGGAGCGGACGGACGGATCGCGAGCGATTCCATCGGATCCACCGGTCCCACGGGTGACGCCGCGTGGCAGCAGGTGATCGAGGACGCCAAGGCGGAGGGCGCGGTCACGATCTACTCGTCGAACACCACCGAGCAACTCACCGAGCTCGCATCCCGATTCCAGAACGAGTACGGAATTCGCGTCGACGTCGTCCGCGACGTCGACGCGAACCTGCACCAGAAGATCGGGGCAGAGCTGACCACGGGCAACATGGTGGCGGACGTCGTACTGCAGGCCACCCCTGTGTGGAGCGAGCAACTCGGGTCCGCCGGGAAGCTCACTGCCCCTACCGGTCCCGCAGTGACGGAATCCGAGTACGACGCCGCCGCGCTGCTGCGACCCAGCCACGACTTCGTGACGAACGCATCCGTGGGGACGTTCGCCTGGAACACCGACCGCCTTCCCGACGGCCTGACCGGATACGAGGACCTGCTCGACCCGGCGCTCGCCGGCGGCAAGATCGGCACCGTCCTACCCACCTCGGCGGCGCACATCGACCTCTACGAGAACTACCTCGACGCCGTCGGGGGTGCCGACTACATGGAACGGCTCGCCGCGCAGAAGCCGCGCATCTACCCGGGCGCTCAGCCGCTCGCACAGGCGCTCGCATCCGGGGAGATCGCCGCAGCCACCTTCGTCCAGGACCAGACCAAGGAAGCGGAGGCGGGTGCACCCGTCGCGTCCGGCTTCGACGACACCGTCTGGGGCGGTCCGATGTACGCGGGTGTCCTCACCGACGCCCCGCATCCCGCCGCCGCGCAACTGCTCGCCAACTACCTGGTCACCCCGGCCGGTCAGGAAGCCATCTCGTTCCGCGCCGCGTCGGTCCTGCCCGGCATCGCCAGCGCCGTCATCACGATCGACAAGGTCGCGCCACAGGACACGTCGGCGATGACCCCCGAGGCACTCGAGGCGCTCAAGACCCGCTTCAACCAGCTCTTCAACTGACTCCACACTTCACCGACTTCGCGAAAGGACACATCAATGGGACGGGTGTCGGGAAAGGTCGCACTGGTCACCGGTGCTGCACGCGGACAGGGCCGGTCGCACGCGGTCCGGCTGGCCGAAGAGGGAGCCGACGTCTTCCTGATCGACGCGTGCACGGACATCGCGTCGGTGCGGTACCCGCTGCCGACGGAAGCCGATCTGAAGGAAACCGTCGAACTGGTGGCCGCCACCGGGCGGCGCGTGACGGCCCAGGTCGCGGACGTGCGCAGCCAGCCGCAGATGAACGACGCGGTCGCCGCGGCCGTGTCCGAGTTCGGCCACATCGACATCGTGTGCGCCAACGCGGGCATCGTCGGGTTCGCACCCACCTGGGAACTCACCGAAGACGAGTGGCAGGACGTCATCGACGTCAACCTCACCGGAGTGTTCCACACCGCCAAAGCAGTGGTCCCCGCCATGATCGAGGCGCAGCGCGGGGGGTCGATCGTCATCACGAGCTCGATTCAGGCGTTCCGAGGTTCCGCGAACATCGCGCACTACAACGCCTCCAAGGCCGGCGTCATGGGGTTGATGCGGACCCTGGCAGGTGAACTGGGACGCAACAGGATTCGTGTCAACACCGTCAACCCCAGCGCCGTGGCGACTCCGATGCTGCACAACGACGCCACCTTCGCGGTGTTCGGCCCCGACCTCGAGAATCCCGGGCCCGACGACCTCTGGGAGCGCTCGAAGGCCCGCAACGTGATGGACGTCGGCTGGGTGGAGCCGATCGACATGAGCAACGCGGTCCTCTTCCTCGCCTCCGACGAATCCCGCTACATCACCGGCGCCTCGCTCCCGGTCGACGCCGGTCTCCTGCTGCAGTGACGAAAGGAAACGACATGACCACACGACTCACGGGACGCCGCATCTTCGTCACCGGCGGCGGCAGCGGCATCGGTGCGGCCGTCGCACACCGCATCGCCGGGGAGGGCGCTGCCGTCGCGGTGACCGACGCACGCAAGGAGGCCGCGGAGAGCATCGCCGAATCCATCCGTGCCGCAGGTGGAACCGCCGTCGCCGTCCACTGCGACGTCGCGGACGAGCAGTCCGTCGCGGCCGCCGTGGACACCGCGGCACTGGAACTGGCCGGGCTCGACGGCGTCGTGACCTGCGCGGGGATCACGCGCGCCGGACTCGCCCACGAGCTGAGCCTCGATGACTGGGACCTCGCGATCCGGGTCAACCTGACGGGTACGTTCCTGCCGCTGCGCGCCACCATCCCGCACCTTCTCCGGGCCGGCGGCGGCTCGATCGTCACGGTGGGATCGGTGGCATCCCTCGTGGCACCGAACTTCAACACACCGGCGTACGAGGCGTCCAAGGGCGGCGTACTCCAGTTGACGCGGTCGATCGCCCTCGGTTATGCCGAACAGGGCATCCGCGCCAACTGCCTGTGCCCCGGCGTCGTGAGCACCGGGCTCGCGGCGAACACCGCCGCGCTACACGGAACGATCCAGGTCCGCACCCGCAGCGACGCGATCGAAGCAACGCCCCTGGGACGCAAGGCCGCACCCGACGAGATGGCAACCGTGACCGCATTCCTGCTCTCCGACGAGGCCTCCTTCATCACCGGTGCGGCGATCGCTGCCGACGGCGGCCTCACCGCGCACTGACCACCAGTCGACAACCATCGAAGGAACCCCATGCCCTCAGACACCATCGCCTGGCAACGCGACGCGTGTGCCATCGCGGGAATCGGCACCACCGCATTCTCCAAGGACTCCGGTGTGTCGGTCACCGCTCTCGCGGTCGAGGCGGCTGCGAACGCCCTCGCCGACGCCGGACTCACCGCCGCCGACGTCGACGGAATCGTCCGAAACGACATGGACCTCGTGTCGTGTGCCGCCCTCGCCGACGGACTCGGCGTTCCCAACCTCACGTACTGGGGCGAAGCGGGTCCGGGTGGGTCCGGTCCGTGCGCGATGGTCGCGCAGGCCGTCGCCGCGATCATGAGCGGCCAGGCAACCACCGTCGTCGTGTTCCGTTCCCTCAACGGACGATCCGGTCGCCGATTCGGACTCTCCCCCGTCACCACGCCCGAGGTCGGTGGCCAGGAGTCGATGGAGGAGTTCTTCGGCCCCTACGGGCTGCTCTCCTCCGGCCAGTACTTCGCGCTGATGGCCGATCGGTACATGACACAGACCGGTCTCGAGCCCGAGCAGCTCGCCGAGATCGCACTGGTGGCACGCCGCCGCGCCAACGCCAACCCGGCAGCGCAGATGCACGACCGCACCATGACCCTCGACGACTACCTGAACTCGCGGATGCTCTCGTCGCCACTGCGACTGTTCGACTACTGCCTCGAGACAGACGGCGCCGCAGCCGTCGTCGTCACGACTGCCGAACGTGCGCGCGATCTCGCGCAGGCACCTGCGCTGATCCGGTCCGCGGCGATGTCCACGTGCCCTCGCCCGCAGCCGGGGATCATGTACCCGACCCTGATGCGCGAGGACGTCACCGTGCTGCCGTCCCGCGTCTGCCAGGACACCCTCTACTCGCGCGCCGGTCTCGGTCCCGCCGACGTCGACGTCGCGCAGATCTACGACTGCTACTCCATCACCGCGCTCATTCAGATCGAGGACTACGGGTTCTGCAAGCGCGGTGACACCGGCGACTTCCTCGCCGACGGCCACATCGACCTCGGCGGGTCGATCCCGATCAACACCAGCGGAGGACACATGTCCGAGGGGTACATCCACGGGATGAACCACGTCGTGGAGGGAGTGCGGCAGATCCGCGGCACCTCCACCAGTCAGGTTCCTGGAGCGCAGGTCTCACTCGTGACCTCGGCTCCCCCGCCGGCCGCCAGCGCACTGATCCTGGTGGCGGCATGAGCGCCCCGGCCTCCGCCGCGACACCGGACCGCACCGCGGTCGTGAGGCTTCGTCCGACCGTCGTCGACCGTGGCAGCAGCGGACATTTCGCCGAGGCCGCACAGGGCAGGCTGTCCGTGCTGACCTGCACCTCGTGTGGCAAACGGATTCACCTGCCCCGGCCACGCTGTGTGTACTGCGGTGCCACCGATCCCGCCTGGCAGCAGGTGGCACGGACCGGAACGGTCTACGCGCACACAGTCGTCGAACATCAGGTGCATCCCCTGTTCCCGGTGCCGTACACGGTGATCGTCGTCGACGTCGACGGCGAGGAGGCAGGCGTCCGGATGATCGGCAACCTGCCCGGTCGCGCCGCGATCTCCGCCGGGACCCCGGTGGTGTGTTCCTTCGAAGATCTCGGTGAGGACTCCGAGGGCAACTCGGTCGTGATCCCGGTGTGGCACGTCGCCACCGAGGCAGGACTGCGGCGCGTCGGCACCGAGGGAGGTGCGGCATGACGACGACACCCACCTGGCGCCACGTCGACGCAGCACTGTTCGAGTCCGATGACCCGAACTCCGCACTGGTGGGTGCGAAGTGCACCGGATGCGGCACGGTCACGTTTCCCGTGCAGGCCTCGTGCCCGCGCTGCAGCGGCTCCGCGATGAACACCACCACGCTCCCGCAGGTGGGCACACTGTGGTCGTACACGGTGCAGTCCTTCGCACCGAAGACTCCGTTCCGCACCACCGAGCCGTTCGTGCCGTTCGGTGTCGGCTACGTCGACCTCGGCGAGGTGATCGTCGAGTCCCGGCTGACCGTCGCCGATGCCGACGCCCTCACCATCGGCATGCCGCTGCGGCTGACCACGATCGTCAACCACATCGACGAGGACGGCACCGAGGTGCGCACGTTCGCGTTCGAACCCACGGAAGGAGAGCCGTCGTGAAGGTCGCGATCGTCGGCATCGGAATACACAGGTTCGGGCGCACCGTCGGTGTCAGCGGGCGCGACCAGGGCGCCTATGCGGCCCGGCAGGCGCTGGCCGACGCCGGAGTCGAGTTCAAGGACATCCAGTTCGCCTACGGCGGCAGCGACTCCGCGGGCAACGCGGACACCCTCGTCTCGGACCTCGGGCTCACCGGACTGCCGTTCGTCAACGTCTCCAACGGCTGCGCCACGGGAGGGAGTGCCCTCACCTCGGCTCTCAGCCGGATCCGTTCGGGCGAGAGCGATCTCGGCATGGTCGTCGGGTTCGACAAGCACCCGCGCGGCGCGTTCAACGCCCGGCCGGAGGACAACGGACTCGGCCGCTGGTACGGCGAGACCGGCATGATGGTCACGACGCAGTTCTTCGCGATGAAGATCCAGCGGTACCTCGTCGAGCACGATCTGCCGAAGAGCCTGCTCGCCGCCGTCGCCGCGAAGGCGTTCCGCAACGGCGCCCTGGCGCCGCACGCCTGGCGGCGGACACCGCTGTCCGAGGAGGAGATCACCGGAGCGACGATGGTCAGCGATCCGCTGACCCAGTACATGTTCTGCTCGCCGGCCGAAGGTGGTGTCGCCCTCGTCCTCGCCCGCGCCGACCACGCCCACAGGTACACGGACACCCCGGTGTTCGTCGAGGCCGCCGAACTGCGCTCGCGCCTCTTCGGGTCGTTCGAGGTGTTCAGCCCGTGGGTGTCACCCGACCGCGCAGACGGCCCGACCGTCACCGCGTCCCGCGCCGCTTTCGAGACGGCCGGGATCGGGCCCGGGGACGTCGACGTCGCGCAGATCCAGGACACCGAGGCCGGTGCCGAGATCATGCACCTCGCCGAGACCGGCCTGTGCAAGCACGGTGAGCAGGAGTCTCTGATCCGCTCCGGCGCAACGGAGATCGGTGGATCCATCCCGGTGAACACCGACGGCGGCTGCATCGCCAACGGGGAACCGATCGGCGCCACCGGCCTGCGGCAGGTGTACGAGAACGTCGTGCAACTGCGAGGCCGGGCCGGCGACCGGCAGGTTCCCGGCAACCCGAGGGTGGGCTTCACCCACGTGTACGGCGCGCCCGGCATCAGCGCCTGCACCGTCCTCACCCGCTGACCCCCACACCACGTACGCCCGAACACCAGGAGACCGCAATGGCATGGGATTTCGAAACCGACCCCCGGTTCCAGGAGAAGCTGGACTGGGTCGACAGGTTCGTCACCGAGGAGGTCGAACCCGTCGACCGCATCGTCGAGCACGCGTGGGACGTCTCCGATCCCACGCGCAACAAGCTGATCAAGCCGCTGCAGGAGAAGGTCCGTGAGCAGGAGTTGTGGGCATGCCACCTCGGCCCGAACCTCGGCGGGCCGGGCTACGGTCAGCTCAAGCTCGCGCTGCTCAACGAGATCCTCGGTCGCACTCACAGCGGACCGGTCGTGTTCGGTTGCCAGGCACCGGATTCCGGCAACGCCGAGATCCTCGCACACTACGGCACACCCGAGCTGAAGGCCCGTTACCTCGGTCCTCTGATCGACGGCGACATCATGTCGTGCTACTCGATGACCGAGCCCCAGGGCGGATCCGACCCGACCAGCTTCGTCACCCGCGCCGTCCGGGACGGCGACCACTACGTCATCAACGGCGAGAAGTGGTTCTCCTCGCACGCCCGGTTCTCGTCGTTCCTCATCGTCATGGCCGTCACGGATCCCGACGCCCCGCGCACCCGGCGCGCGTCGATGTTCGTCGTGCCGATGGACACGCCGGGCATCGAGATCGTCCGCAACGTCGGCGTCTGGGGGCACTCGGAGTCCGAGGGGACCCACGCGTACATCCGCTACACGGACGTCCGCGTCCCGGCCGACCACCTGCTCGGCGAGGAGGGCAACGGCTTCGAGGTGGCGCAGACCAGGCTCGGCGGCGGACGCATCCACCACGCGATGCGGACCGTCGGCCTGGTCCGCGCCTCGCTCGACATGATGCTCGAGCGAGCGGTGTCCCGCCGCACCCGCGGAAAGAGTCTGTCCGAGATGCAGATGGTGCAGGAGATGATCGCCGAGTCGTGGGTGGAACTCGAGCAGTTCCGGCTGCTCGTGCTGCGCACCGCGTGGAAGATCGACACCCTGCAGGACTACAAGAAGGTCATCGCCGACATCTCCGCCGTGAAGATGGTGATGCCGAAGGTCCTGAACAACGTGGTGTCGCGGGCGATTCAGCTGCACGGCTCCCTCGGTATCTCCACCGAGATGCCGTTCGGCAAGTGGCTGCTGGAGAGCTACCACATGGGCCTGGCCGACGGCGCGACCGAACTGCACAAGCAGCAGATCGCGAAGCAGCTGCTCAAGGGTGCCACGCCGGCCGAGGGCCTGTTCCCGACGGTGCACCTTCCCGTCCTCGACGATGCCGCCGAACGAAAGTTCGGACTGGCGCCCAAGGGAACCTGGTGACGGCCGCCGCCGGGGCGACGGAGCCGCAGGACGAGGTCGCGCCGGTCCGAGCCGGCGAAGAGCTCGACTGGACTACGCTGGCTGCGCATCTTCGTGCGAACGTCGACGACCTGGACGGAGAGTTCTCGGTCCTCCAGTTTCCCAAGGGCTCGGCGAATCTGACGTACCGCGTCAGCTTCGGAGATCGCCGGCTCGTCGTGCGCCGGCCGCCGTTCGGGAAGATCGCGCCGGGCGCCCACGACATGGGCCGCGAGTACAAGGTGCTCTCACGCCTGCACGAACGCTACGACCGCGCGCCGCGTGCGCTGCTGCACTGCGCCGACGACTCGGTGATCGGCGCGGAGTTCCTGGTCTCCGAGTACCGCGACGGGATCGTGGTGTGGGACTCGCTTCCCGGATCCATGGCACACCTTCCGAACGCGGGAGAACGAATCGGGCTGGCTGTGATCGACGGCCTCGCCGACCTGCACGCCGTCGACCCGGCATCGTGCGGGCTGTCGGACCTCGGCCGCCCGGACGGCTACCTCGAACGGCAGGTCCGCGGCTGGTCGTCGCGGTGGGATGCGGTGGCCGGGCACGCTCCGTCCGCGGAGACAGCGAAGATCGTCCAGGAGGTCGGCGCGCGGATTCGGGCCTCGGTCCCGACTTCTCAGCGTGCGGGCATCGTCCACAACGACTACAAGGTGGACAACTGCCAGTTCACGCCGGGAAACCCGGACCGGGTGACATCGGTATTCGATTGGGACATGGCCACCACCGGCGACGTCCTCGTCGACCTGGGCACCCTGTTGAACTACTGGCCGGACCGAACCGTCGACCCCGGCTCCGACGCGGCGTTCATCGCCGTCCCCGGCATGCACGGACTCGATCTGCCCTCGCGCGCCGAGGTCGTCGAAAGATACGCCGCCGGAAGCTCACTCGACCTGTCGTCGATCGCCTGGTACGAGGCGTTCGGTTGCTGGAAGACCGTGGTGATCCTGCAACAGTTGTACGCCCGATTCGTGCGCGGGGAGACCTCCGACGAGCGGATGGGACAGCGTGGAGACCTCGTGGAGCCGCTCGCGCGGCGGGCGCTGGGTCTCCTTCCCGGCTGAGTGGACACGTAAGCGGGGTGCGGGTCGGCGCCTGTCGATCCACACCCCGCTTTCGTGTGCGGCGTCAGTGGGCGCCGGCTGTGTTGGCGACCGGAATCGACGCACCCGTCACCGCACGGGAGGCGTCGGAGAGCAGGAATCCGATCACTTCGGCGATGTCGGACGGCCGCGCCCAGCTGCTGCGGTCGGCCTCCGGCATCGCCTCGCGATTGGCCGGGGTGTCGATCATCGTCGGCAGCAGTCCGTTGACCCGGATGTTGTCACCGCCGTACTCGACGGCGAGGGCCTCCACCAGCGCGGCGACCGCCGCCTTGGATGCGATGTAGGTGGCGGCGCCGGGGAACGGCCGGACCGCGGCGGCGGAGCCGATACACACGACGGACCCGCCGCCGCGTCGGATCAGGTACGGCAGCGCGGTCTGCACGATGCCGTACGCGATGCGGAGATTGATCGACAGCTGGGCGTCGAGGACCTCGATCGGGGTCTCGTGAACACGCTGCCCCGAGACGAATCCACCGACGAGGTTGACGATGCCGAACAGCGGCCGCTCCTCGTCCTTGGTGGCGAGCTCGACGACGGACTCGACGTCGGCGTCGACGGAGAGGTCCGCTCGGACCAGTTCGAGCCCGGGATGTACTGGGACACGGTCGAGTTCGCCCTCGACGTACCACGGAACGACCAGGCGCCACCCGAGCTCCAGAAGGTGTTCCGTGACGGCGGAGCCGAGCCCACCGGTCCCTCCGGTCACGATGGCGGTACAGGGCAGCGAGGCGGTCATGAGGGTCCCTCCGGGGCGGTCGCCAGATCGACGGCAAGAAAACATTGCAATATTTCGCGTAGTTGGTAAGTTCTACGGTACACGGCGATGTGGTGCACGTCACGAGCGCGGCGAAATGAGAGTGGCGCCACCGAATCGGCCACACGAGACCACCGTGCGCAGCCGCCCTCGGGGCCGGCGCCAGGACGAGAAATCGGAGACACGATGCCAGATCAGAACCCCGACACGACGCCGCTGGCCGGCCAGGTCGCGCTCGTGACCGGCGGCAGCCGTGGCCTCGGCCGTCAGATGGCCTGGGCGTTCGCCCGCGCCGGCGCCGATGTCGCGATCGTCAGCCGCAAGCTCGACGCCTGTGAGGCAACAGCCAAGGAGATCGAGGCCGACACCGGTCGCCGCGCAGTGGGTTTCGCTTGCCACATGGGCGAGTGGGATGCCCAGCAGCAGCTGGCCGATGCCGTCCTGTCCGAGTTCGGACGACTCGACATCCTCGTCAACAACGCCGGCATCGCGCCCGTCTACGACAGCCTCCCCGACGTGACCGAGGCCCTGTACGACAAGGTCTTCGACGTCAACGTCAAGGGCGCCTTCCGGCTGATGTCGGTCGTCGCGCCGCGCATGGCCGCCGCGGGCGGCGGGTCGATCGTCAACATCAGTTCCATCGCAACCAAGCGGCCCATGCCGAGAGAGCTGCCCTACGCCGCCGCGAAGTCCGCGCTCGAAATCATGACGCAGGGCTTCGCCCAGGCGTACGGGCCGACCGTGCGGGTGAACGCGATCCTGCCCGGCGCCTTCGACACCGACATCGCCGCGGGCTGGGATCCGGAGGTGGTGGCGGAGGAGATGGCACACCTGCCCGCAGGACGGGTCGGCCGCCCCGACGAGATCGTAGGAGCAGCGCTGTACCTTGCCGGTCCGTCCGCGTCGTACACCACCGGCGTGCTGCTGCCGGTCGACGGCGGACGCACCGCCATGGGGCGCTGAGCAGAACATGGGGACGGGAGTCGGGGCCGACGCAACCGGGGGAATTCCCGGGGCTCGCTCCGCGCACCCGTTAAGGTTGGGGATTCGCATCGCGCGTCCCCTGACAGGATGCGGGGTGGAACTGTGCAACGAGTGAGGACGAGGGACGAGATGGCGAAGTCGGCGGCGGACGATCCGATCAGGAATCTCGCCACCCGCCGGGCCATCGCTGCGACCCGTGGGGAGAAGGTGTCGCGCACGGTTGCGCGCCTCGTCGCCCGCTCGATCGCCGACGACGGCCTCGACCCGGGCGCCACGCTGCCCTCCGAACAGGAGATGGCCAAGAACTTCGGCGTCGGGCGGGCGTCGGTCCGCGAAGGACTGCGACTCCTCGAGGCCCAGGGACTCGTCACCGTACGACAAGGCCTCGGCGGCGGCCCCAGTGTCGCCGAGCCGACCGGCGCCGCGTTCGGCGACACCATGTCGATGTACCTGCAGGCGAACGACATCCGCTTCGCCGAGGTGGTCGAGGCGGTCATCGAGATGGAAGGTCTGACGGCCGCACTGGCAGCAGGCAAGGTAGCCGCCGGGGACGTCGATCCCGACCTTCTCCGCGCCCTCGGGCCCGAGGACCACGACGATGCCTCGAACCGTGAGTTCATCGAGCAGAGCCTCGGTTTCCACGACAGCCTCCGCCAGATGGCCGGCAACTACCCCATCGCGCTGATGGCCTCGGCGCTTGCCCACCTGTACTCGGATCGGGCTCTCGGCTTCCACGCGTCCGAGTGGAGCGAGATGGAACGTGGAGCCTTCGACGAGCAGCACGCCGAGATTGCACGCGCCGTGCTCGCCGGCGACGTGACAAGCGCCCGGAACCTGGCGGTCGCACACATGCGCGAGTCGGTGACCATGGTCCTGGGCGAGAACCCGACGATCACCCAGGACCGCGTCGACTGGAAGTGAGCACCTGACTCGGTGCCAGCGGGCACCACGTCAGGGCGTCACCGGCATACGGAAAGATCCGGCGCCGGCTCATACCCAAACAAATATACGAATATTAATATCTTTTTGGAGCCGAGTATGACCGTCAGTTCCACCACACACCCCCTCATCGGACAGAACGTTCTCGTCACCGGGGCCAGCGAGGGCATCGGCCACGGCATCGCTGCCCGCCTCGTCGAAGCGGGCGCCAACGTTGCGCTGGCCGCCCGACGCGCCGAGGTCCTGACCGAGTCCACCACCCGACTGCGCACCAGAGCGACTGCAGGACAGCGAATCCTGTCCGTCACAGCGGATGTGAGCAGCCCGAGTTCCGTCGACGAACTGTTCGAGCGGATCGGCGAGGAGTTCCCCGTCCTCAACGGACTCGTCGCCAATGCGGGCAGCGGATCCGTGGCGCCGTTCCTCGACGTGACCCGGGACGACTGGCAGCGCACCATCGACCTCAACCTCACCGGCACCTTCCTGTGCGTCCAGGCCGCCGCACGCCGAATGGTCGCCACACAGGACGTCAACCGGTCGATCGTCGTCACCTCGTCCATCCGCGCCCTCGGTGCGCGCACCGGCGTCGCGCCGTATGCGGCGTCGAAGGCGGGCGTCAACCAACTCGTCCGCATCGCCGCCTACGAGCTCGCGGCGACGGGAGTCCGCGTGAACGCGCTGTCCCCGGGCATCACCGCGACTCCCCTGTCACAGGAACGCAACTCACTCTTCGACGAGCGCGCCGCCACCGTCCCCATGGGCCGTGCGGGAACCCCGGCCGACATGGCCGAGGCCGCACTCTTCCTCGTCTCCCCCGGATCCGCCTTCGTGACCGGAACCAACATGGTCGTCGACGGCGGCGAATCGCTCCACTGAGCCCAGCCCCACATCACTCCACGGAGAATCCAATGACCAAGGTAATGAACGGAATCAAGGTGGTGGAGGTCGCGCTGTACGCGTTCGTCCCCTCCGCCGCGGCAATCCTGTCCGACTGGGGCGCCGACGTCGTCAAGGTCGAGCACGCGTCGTTCGGCGACCCGATGCGCACCACCGCTGCGTGGGGAGTCCCCGGCCAGGTGGACGGCATGTCCGGCCTGTGGGAGGTGTCGAACCGCGGCAAGCGCGGAGTTGCAATCGATCTCGCGCACCCCGACGGTCGTGAGCTGCTCATGAAGATGATCGACGAGGCCGACGTCTTCATGACCAACTTCCTGCCGGACGCCCGGCAGAAGCTCGGCATCGACGTCGAGCACGTCACCGCCCGCAACCCCCGCATCGTCTACGCACGCGGCACCGCACAGGGACCCGCAGGACCCGAGCGGGAGAAGGGCGGGTTCGACGGCATCACCTACTGGGCCCGGTCGGGGGCCGCCGGGTCCATCGCTCCCGACGACCTCGACTGGCCGGCGAACATGCCCGGCCCCGGATTCGGCGACGTGCAGAGCGGAATGGCACTCGCGGGCGGCATCGCCGCGGGCCTGCTGCACCGGGAGCGCACCGGTGAGGCGACGGTCGTGGACGCCTCCCTCTTCTCGGTGGGCGCGTGGGCGATGCAACCGACGATCGTCGGCGCCCAGCTGATCGGCGAGGCCGAACTGCCGTACCCGAACCGCGACGTACCGGTGAATCCGGTGTCGAACATCTACCGCACCAGCGACGACCGGTACGTCCACCTGGCCCTGCTGCAGAGCGACAAGTACTGGCCGGGGCTCTGCGAGGCGATCGGGCGCGCCGACCTCGTCGACGATCCACGATTCGCGAGCTTCGAGGCGCGCGCCGCGAACTCCCGCGAGTGCGCGGCAGAGCTGACCGCGACGTTCGAGACGCGGCCCCTCGCCGAGTGGGTGGACGTCCTCGGCAAGCAGGAGGGGCAGTGGGACGTCTTCCGGCGGCCGGGCGACGTGATCACGGATCCGCAGGCAGTCGAGAACGGGTACGTGTACCCCGTCGAGTACCCGAACGGTCGCTCATTGAACCTGGTGACGGCACCGGTCCAGTTCGACACCGAAACCCCGACCCTCACTCCGGCACCCGGCCACGGGGAGCACACCGAGGAAGTTCTGCTCGAACAGGGCCTGAGCTGGGAGGAGATCATCGCGCTGAAGGTCTCCGGAGCGGTCAAGTAGCAGGCTCGCAGGCGTCCGCCGCCCACCGCGGCCGACTACGCTCCATCGCCCTCCCGCACGTCCACATTCGGTAGTGACGGACATCTCATCACCACTTCCAATGTGAGCTAAATCCCTCTAATATTCGAATATTAGAGCTTTCGCCCGCGAGGCCGTTCGGCCCGGGCGTATCCGTCCAACCACAGACCCTCGCCCTCAGGAGGCAACGTGTACGACCTTCGAGACATCAAGATCATCGACACCGACACCCACGTCGTCGAACCACCCGACCTGTGGACCTCCCGGGTCTCGACCAAGAAGTGGGGCGACCTCGTGCCGCACGTCCGCTGGGACGACGAGCGTGGCGACGAGGCCTGGTTCGTCTCCGGCACGCGGATGAGCGCCGTCGGCTCGCCGGCCATGGCGGGTTGGCACGAGTACCCGCCGAACTGCCCGCCCCGTTTCGCGGACGCCGATCCGCGGTCGTGGGATCCGGCCAAACGGCTCGGCCTCATGGACGACTACGGCATCCACGCCCAGATCCTGTACCCCAACGTGGCCGTCTTCAGCTCGAAGACCCTGCAGTCCAACGGCGACAACGAACTCCAGATCGAGTGCATCAAGGCGTACAACGACTACCTGACGGAGTGGGCCGAGTTCGCGCCCGGCCGCTACATCCCGGTCGGCATCCTGCCGTTCTGGGACATGGAGGCCACACTCGCCGAGGTCGACCGCGTCGCTGCCGCCGGGCACAAGGGTCTCGTGTTCACGCAGAACCCCGCCGCCTTCGGTCTCCCGATGCTCACCGACCCGCACTGGGACCGGCTGTGGGCCTCCGCACAGGAGAAGAAGCTGCCGATCAACTTCCACATCGCGTCCGGCGAGGTCGACCTCAGCGGGTTCGGACACGAGAGCAACGGCGTCGCGGCGAACTACGGCATGATGGGCATCTCGTTCTTCATGGACAACGCGCGCACCCTGTCCCAGCTCATCTTCGGTGGCATCTGCGACCGCTTCCCCGAGCTGAAGTTCGTGTCCGTCGAGTCCGGCATCGGATGGATGCCGTTCGCACTCGAAGGCATGGACTGGCAGTGGCGGAACAGCGGCGTGCATCGCGAGCACCCGAACTACGAACTGCTGCCCAGCGAGTACTTCAAGCGACAGATCTTCGGCTGCTTCTGGTTCGAGCAGGCTTCGGCTCTCAGTGCCATCGACCAGATCGGCGCAGACAACGTCCTCTACGAGACCGACTATCCCCACCCGACGTCGATGTCGCCTGGCCCCGCCTCGGATGCCCAGCGCCCGGACGACTACCTGCGCAAGAACTTCGGCCATCTCAGCGAGTCGGACGCACGAAAGATCCTGCACGACAACGCCGCCAAGCTCTACAACCTGGACGACTGAGCCGACTCCGCGTACGCCGCACCTACGCCACCACCCAGCCCCACGGAGGAACGATGTCCCTTCCCGCCTTCGAATCCGAGGCACGCGAGTGGATCCTCACCACCGCGGCACGGCTCGGTTTCGACCGGGTCGACGACCCACACGATGTCGCGGTCTTCCACGACATGGACTTCGACGAGGAGCAACGACTCCTCGACCAGCATCGGACATGGCAGCGCGCCAAGTTCGAGGCCGGATACGCGGCGTTGGACTGGCCGGCGGAGGTCGGCGGGCGCGGACTCGACTCGGCATTCGCCGAGACGTTCGTCCGCCTCGAGAACGAACTGTGCCCGCTGCGGCCGCACGAGTTGTTCTCGGTCACCATGCATCTCGTCGCTCCGACGATCAACCTGTTGGGCACCGCCGAACAGAAGGTCGAGTTCCTCCCGCACATGCTGCGCGGCGAGCTCCTCGCCTGCCAGTTGTTCTCGGAACCGGACGCGGGCTCCGACCTCGCCAACGTCGCGACCCGAGCCGTCCGCGACGGCGACGACTGGGTCGTCACGGGGCAGAAGGTGTGGACCTCCGGCGCCCAGTTCGCCGGGTGGGGCGAACTCATCGCGCGCACCGACCCCGACCAGCCGAAGCACGCCGGCCTCACGGCCTTCCTGGTGCCGTTCGACGCGCCCGGAGTCACGGTGCGGCCGATCCGCCAGATGTCCGGCGGCACCAGCTTCAACGAAGTGTTCCTCGATCAGGTGCGCATCCCCGACCGGCTCCGGCTCGGCGAGATCGGCAAGGGGTGGAACGTCGCCCTGACCACCCTGGCCTTCGAACGCGAGGGAGGCTCCGACAGCAGCAGCATCGGCGGTCAGTTCTCCCAGTTGGTTTCCACTGCACAGGATCTCGACAGAGAACACGATCCACGGATCCGGGAGCTGATGGCGCGGGTGTACCTACGTCAGAAGCTCGCACGCGTCGACACCCTCCTCGATCGGCAGTCCCGCGACGGGGGTGCGGCACCGAGCGCCGTGGGATCGATCCGCAAGGTCCAGTGGGTGGACAAGCTCACCGCCGTGTCCGAGGCAGCGCGAGCGATCCTGGGCCGCGACCTGATCGCGGACACCGGAACGCCCGGCACGTTCTCCTGGAACGCCCACGTCCTCGGCGCACCCGGCTACAGCATCGCCGGCGGTACCGACCAGATCCAGCGCAACATCATCGCCGAGCGGGTGCTCGGCCTGCCCCCCGAGCACCGTTCGGACCGCGGCCTCACCTGGCGCGAGGCCCGTGCCGCCCGGACCGCCTCCCCTCGATGACACGCATCCCCCACCAGACTTCCAGAGAGGCACTCACCATGAGAGTCACAACCTTTCGGCGCATTCTCGCCGGCCTCGGTGTCGCCGCCGTCGCCCTCACCGCCGCCTGTGGCTCGGCCGAGACCGTCGAGGTCGCGGCCGACGCCCTGGGCCCCAGCGGCGACTCCGCGTGGCAGGAGGTGATCGACAAGGCCAAGCAGGAAGGCTCGGTCACCTACTACTCCGGACAGGCGACCGACAACCTCCAGGCCGCGGCATCCGCCTTCCAGTCGGCGTACGGCATCAAGGTCGACATCGTGCGCGACAACGACGCGAACCTCCAGACCAAGCTCGCCGCCGAGGAGGCCACCGGCAACCAGGTCGCCGACGTCGTGGCCTCCGCGGCGAAACCGTGGGTGAACGAACGTCTCGCCCAGAACTACTACGTTCCGGTGACCGGCCCGGCATTCTCGGCACCCGAGTTCGACGCCGGCAAGTTCCTCCAGGACGACACCATCTTCACGTCGTCTGCAGCGGTACTCACCTACGGCTGGAACACGGACCGCGTCCCGGACGGCCTCACCGGCTACGCGGACCTGCTCGACCCCGAGCTCGCCGGAGGCAAGATCGGCGTGATCCTTCCGATCTCCGCCGCGATCGTCGACTTCTACGACTACCTGAACGAGACCGTCTCCCCGGACTTCGTCCAGAAGCTCGCCGCCCAGCAGCCCCGCACCTACACGGGCGCACAGGCCATCGCCCAGGCGCTGACGTCCGGCGAGATCGCCGCAGCCGCATACACGCTTCCGCTGACGGCCGAGAAGGAGAAGGGGGCGCCCGTCGACTTCGGACTGGCATCGCCCGTGTTCGGCGCCCCGTTCCTCACCGGTGTCGTGGCGAAGGCGCCGCACCCCAACGCGGCCCAGTTGTTCGCGAACTTCCTCGTGACCGAGGCCGGCCAGACCGCCATCGCCAATCGCGCGGGTTCGGTCCTGCCCGACATCGAGACCGCCACCACGTCGGCCGACGACATCTGGACGAGCAGCCGAACCGTCACCGCGGACGACACCGTCGCCTTCCGCAGCGAGTTCGAGCGCATGTTCGGCGCGAGCCAGTAGCAGGTGACAGGCAACCCGGTCCAGGACGGACCGGATCCGGAAAGGAAACACCCATGAAGGTCGGCGAACGTTTGAAGAGCCCGACGACGGGCGTCGAGGTGATCGTCGTCAAGGTGGGCGACTCGGTGGAGGGTCCCCTGCTCTGCGCGGGCGTCCCGATGGACCCCACCGCCGCCGCCGGCGGCGTAGCTGCACAGACGGCAGGCATCGGCGCTCCCCTCGTCATCGGCAAGCGGTACTCGGGCGCAGGTGTCGAGGTGCTGTGTGTGACCCCGGGCCCCGGCCCGCTCTCCGTCGGCAGCGTCGAACTCGAGTTGGCCGCACCCCGTCCGCTCCCCGCCTCGGACTAACGCTCGGCGTCACGACGACAACAGAAGGGCCTGCACCATGATTGTCGGCACCACACCCGCCGAACGCGCGGACACCGAGATGCTCGTGTCCACCGTCGAATCGGCCGTCCGCCGTCTCGACCCCGCCGACGGGCGATCCGCGCGAGTCGACCGGGACGGACCGTTCGACCGCGACCTGTGGACGTTGCTCGGCGGCGAGGTCGGCATCGGTGCACTCCCGGTGCCCGAGGACCGCGGCGGGCTCGGCGCGTCCTTCCGGGACGTGTCGGCCGTGCTCACGGTGCTCGGCGCCGAGTTGTCCCGGGTGCCGTACCTCTCTGCTGTCGTCTGCGCGACCGCGCTGGCCGATGCGCCTGCCTCCCCGGCCGTCGACGACTGCCTGGGACGAATCGCGGCCGGCGAGTTGATCGCAGCGATCGCGGTCCCGGACACTCTCGACGGAAACGGATTTCGGGCGACGGTCACCGGTTCCGGCGCCACCGTCACAGGGTCGGCGTCCTTCGTCCTGGACGCGGACATCGCCGAGGTCGTGCTCGTGTTCGCCCGGTCCGAGGACGGCGCGACCGGGTTGTACGCCGTGGCCGCCGAATCACTGGGTCGGGCGCGGATGAGGGCAACCGACGGCACCCGTGTGCTGTCGACGGTCACCGCCGACGGCGCGCCTGCCACGCTGCTGGATCCGTGCCCGTCGGTCCGCCGACTCCAGGATCAGGCGCTCGTGGCGTTGGCGAGCGACAGTCTCGGCGTCGCCCGCCGCGCCCTCGACGACGCCGTCGCCTACGCGGGAAGCCGCGTCCAGTTCGGTCGGTCGATCGGCGGGTTCCAGGCGATCAAGCACCGCCTGGCAGAGTGCGCCGTCGCGGTCGAGCTCGCCTCCTCCGCTGTGGCCCATGCCGTCTGGGCAGTCCAGGACGGCACCGATCACGAGCTCGCGGAGGCCGCCGCCATCGCCGCGATCGCGTGTGGGGATGCGGCCTCCCGAACCACCGCCGACAACGTGCAGGTTCACGGTGGCATCGGCTTCACCTGGGAGCACAGCGCTCACCTGTACTACCGCCGAGCACTGACGAATGCGGTGCTGTGGGGCAGCGGCGACGACCATGCGCAGCGCCTCTACGCGCTGGCCGTCGGCGCGCACAGCCGCACGCACGCGGATGCCGTCCCCGTCCCTGCGTCCACCATCTCCTCGTAAGACCCCGACCCAGCCCGGTCAGAAAGCGAGTCCCCGTGTCCCACGTATCCGTTCGTCAGCTCCTCAAGAACTTCGACGGGAAACCCCCGACCGTCGCCGTGGACCACCTCGACCTCGAGATCGAGGACGGAGAGTTCCTCGTGCTGCTCGGCCCCAGCGGCTGCGGCAAGACGACGACCCTTCGGTGCCTGGCCGGCCTGGAACAACCCGTCGGCGGCACCATCTCCCTCGGTGACCAGGTGGTGTTCGACGCCGACCGGGGTCTGAACCTGACGCCGGACAAGCGGTTCATCGGCATGGTGTTCCAGTCGTACGCGCTGTGGCCGCACATGAGCGTCCGGAAGAACATCGCGTACCCCCTCAAGTCCCGCAAGATGACCCAGGAACTGCGCGGCGGGCGCGTCGAGGAGACCGCCGCGCTCGTCGACTGCGAACGGCTCCTCGACCGTCTGCCCGCCGAACTGTCGGGTGGGCAGCAGCAGCGTGTCGCGCTCGCGCGCGGGCTCGTCGCCCGTCCCGACCTCGTCCTGTTCGACGAGCCGCTGAGCAACCTCGACGCGCGGCTCCGCGACCAGGTCCGAGCGGAACTGCACGACCTGCACCAGCGCAACCCGTTCACCGCGGTCTTCGTCACACACGACCAGAGCGAGGCACTCGCCCTCGGCACGCGCATGGCGATCATGAACGCCGGCCGGATCGTCCAGATCGGCACCCCCCGTGAGGTGTTCGAGGAGCCCGTCGACGAGTACGTCGCCGGATTCACCGGAATGTCGAACCGGCTGTCGTGCGAGTACGTCGACGGTCGCTGGTACGCGCTCGGCACCGAACTCATCGGCGCCGAACCGAGGGCCGCCGCGGGCACCTCCGAGTTCGTCCTGCGGCTGCGCCCCGAGAAGGTTCGCCTCATCGGCGATGCGAGCGGTCTGCGTGCCGGCGAGGCGGGCATCGCCGTGAACGTCGACGACGTGGAGTTCGGGGGACTGCATCTCGACGTGATGCTGTCCTCCACGGCTCCGGACTCACGGAGACGCGAGCTGCACGCCCGGGTGTCGACGTACGACCGCTCCCGCGCACCACGGACCGTCGAGCGCGGAGACCGGATGATCCTCGCTTTCGACGCCACCGACGGACGGATGTTCGACATCGACGGCCGGATGCTCTCCACCGAGCAGTCCGCGGTCCTCACGGCACTGGTCGGGTGAAGACGATGGCCACGTTGACCCTCCCCGACTCGCCCGCACCAGCACCGTCGGCCCCGAGCACCCGGTCGCCGTCCCTGATGGAGAACGAGAAGGTTCGCTCCGCAGCCCGACGTCTCGGTGTCGTCGCCTTCGCCGCGTTCCTCGCCTACCTCGTGATCCTGCCGATCGTGCGTCTGCAGGCGACCGCGTTCGAGGACGGCGGCGCCGGCTTCAGCCGGGCGTTCGGGCTCGACCGTATCGGCCAGATCCTGAAGTACACGGTCGGTCTCGCGATCGGTTCCGTCGTCATCGCGATGGTCCTCGGCACCGCGCTGGCATGGGCCGCGAGCCGACTCCCGCGACGCCTCGAGTTCCTGCGGATCCTGCCGATCCTCCCCATCGTCATCCCCGCCGTCGCCGCCATCGCCGGGTGGGCGTTCCTGCTCTCCCCACGGCCCGGATACCTCAACGCCGCCCTGCGCAACCTGCCGTGGTGGTCGCATCTCGAGGAAGGCCCGGTCGACGTCTACTCGATCCAGTGGATCGTCATCATCACCGGGTTCTCCCTGAGCTCCTTCGTCTACATGTTCGTCAGCTCCGGGTTCTCGAACATCAACTCCGAGATGCTCGAGGCCGCACAGGTTTCCGGAATGCCCGAGTGGAAGGTGTTCTTCAGGGTCACGCTCCCGCTGCTGCGCCCGACCCTCATCTACGGCGGTGGCGTCGCGCTGCTCCTCGGCCTCGGCCAGTTCACCGGCCCACTGCTCCTCGGGACCAACAGCGGAGTCGGCGTGCTGACGACGGAGATGTACTTCCAGATCAGCGACAGCCCGGCCCAGTTCGCCACCGCGGCCGCTCTCGGCTCGCCGCTGTTGTTCGCGGGCATCGCGGTCGTGTTCGCGCAGAAGGCGATGCTCGGCAACCAGAAACGGTTCGTCACCCACGGCGGCAAGGCGTTCCGTTCACAGGGTCGCCCGTCCCGGGTCGGCGCAGCCCTCATCGTGATCTTCTCGCTGCTGTCGACGGTCCTGCCGATCCTGGCTCTGGCCTTCGTCTCCCTCTCCCGGTACTGGCGCGGCAGCATCGACCTCTCCACACTCACCGTCGACAACTTCCGCACCGTGTTCAGCACGACGGCAGTCCCGTCCGCGATCACCAACAGCCTGGTCTTCTCGCTCGGGTCGATGGCGATCGCCCTGCCGCTCGGCTTCGTCGCGGCCAGCCTGATCGTCCGAGGTGTCCGCTACCCGGCCCTGCGTGTCCTCGTCGACGTGCTCGTCTCGATGCCTCTCGGCGTACCCGCCGTCATCTTCGGTGCCGCCTTCCTGCTCACCTACACCGAGGGACCGATCGTGCTCTACGGCACCCCGTGGGTCGTCATCCTCGTGTACGTGACGCTGATGCTGCCGTTCGCCACTCGCATGCAGCTCTCGACGATGCTCGCCCTCGGAGACAGCTACCTCGAGGCGTCGAGAGTGTCGGGCGCCGGCTTCCTGCGCACGAACACACGGATTCTGTTGCCGCTGATGCGGGGCAGCCTCGGCGGTACGGCCGCCCTGATCTTCGTGCTGCTGACGCACGAATTCACCGCGTCTCTCCTGGTGCGGGCCTCGAAGACCCAGGTGATGGGCACCGTGCTGTTCGACGCATGGTCCAACGGCAGCTACCCCCTCGTCGCTGCCGTCGCGCTGATCATGACGGGTGTCACCGCCGTCGGCGTCGCCGCGGCGATGCTGGTGGGCGGTGCGGACTCACTCAGCAAGATGTGATCCCGGGTGTCCCGGGCAGAACGAATCGAAAGGACAACGACCGTGGGGTCGATCGGATTGAGCGCGTACGGAATGACGGTGTCCGAACTCGTCGAACTCGCCTCCTGCGCGGACGAACTGGGCTTCGACGCGCTGTGGCTTGGTGAACACGTCTTCCGTCCCACCGGGTACGGGAGTGAGCACCCGACGACGGGAACGGTTCAGCACCATACGACCATCGTCGACACCGACACCGAGCTGACGGACCCCTGGATCGCGCATGCCGCGATCGCCGCGGTCACGTCCCGGATCAAACTCGGCACGGCGGTGTACGTCACGGCCCTCCGGCACCCGCTTCTCACGGCCCGCGCCACCATCTCCGTTCAGGAGTTCAGCGGAGGGCGAGTGCTGTTCGGGGTCGGTTCGGGCTGGCTGGAGGAGGAGTTCACCGCGCTCGGAGTGCCGTTCCGGAGCCGGTTCTCCCGTACCGAGGAGTGCATCGACATCCTCCGGAAGTCGTGGTCGGGAGCAGAGTTCGGGCACACCGGAAAGCACTTCACGTTCGATCCCCTCCAGGTGCATCCGCGGCCGGCACCCATCCCGGTCGTGCTCGGCGGCAACACGCCGCCGGCGCTGGCCCGCGCCGCGCGTCTCGGCGACGCCTGGTTCGCGTCCGGAACACCGACACCGGACGAGGCCGTCGAACTCGTGACGGAACTGCGCAGGCTACGAGGAGAACTCGGCCGGTCCGGCGACTTCCCGTGCTACGTCCGGGTCGCGACGACCGACCCCGACGTCCTGGCCCGCTACCGCGCGAACGGAATCGACGACCTCGTGCTGTGGGCGGACACCCTGTGGGTCGGCGACACTCCCGACGAACGCCGCCGCAACCTCATGGCGGCGGCGGATCGTCTCGGTGTCGGGACGCTGGACAACGCCACCGCCGGCTGACCCCCACGACCGGCCCCGGTCCGATCCCCTTCCTCGGACCGGGGCATCTCACTGTCCACCGTCAGGCGATCTCGTCGATCAGGCCCCACTCGAGTGCGGTGTCGGTGTCGAGCGCGACGTTGGTGACGCACATCCAGTAGGCCCGCCACCGTCCGATCCGGCGCGGCACACTGACGCAACCGCCCGCCCCGGGGATCAGCCCCATCGACACCTCGGGCAGGCGGAACACCGTCCCGGGTGCGGCGACGATCCGGGAGGCGAAGCCGGGCACCTCGATGCCTGCGCCGACGCAGGCACCGTGCACCCGGACTTCGGTTCGGTCGGCGAGCGCGGCGACCAGTCGTGCCGCTCCGGCCCGGGTGCGGATCAGGTGTGCGGTGCCGAGATCCGGTGTGGTGCCGAACTCGTCGAGGTCACCACCTGCCGAGAACACCGGTCCGTTGCCGTCGAGGAGGACGGAGTCGATCGTGTCGTCGGCCAGGGCCAGTCGCAACGCCTCGACGAGGCCGTCTCGGACCTCGGCACCGTAGGCGTTACGCCGCTCCGGCCGATTCAGGGTGATGTGCAGGCGGTCGCCGTCGCGGCCGATCAGGACGGGCGTCTGCGGGGACGACGGCGGCAGGGGTCGCGGGCCCCGATGCTCCAACCACCGTCTGAACCCAGGCGTGCCGAGAAGGGTGGAGTAGCCGAGGGATTCGACGTCGAGTGCCTCCGGGACCGGCAGCGTCTCCGAGGCCCGCAGCACGTGCGAGAGCACCGTCGCCGCGTACTCCTGGTCCGCGACCGCGTCCGTCAGCTCGTCCAGTGCCGCAACCGGATCGTCGGCACCGACCAGCGTTCGCGCCGATGCCACACCGGCGGGCGCGAGGGTGGTGTCCAGGGCGGCGGCCACGGCGAGTTGTTCGGCGGTGAGCGGATCTGGGCGGGTGCGGAGACCGACGAGCACCCGCACCGGCGAGCCGGCCCGCTGGGCGGCGCGCGCAGCAGTGTCCGCGTCGACGTCGGCGTCGAGATCCACGACCACCATCGGCTGGTCGAGTGCAGCGTTGCCGCCCAGCAGCGGTAGGTCAGCGGCCCCAGCGGCGAGCGCGGCTGGAGTGACGGTGTCGCGGCGTTTTCCCATCACCACAGCTTGCCAGACGCTACCCGCCAGCAGGACAACGACTTTCCCGGATGAGGTGGTCCCGCCGACGTGACGTGGCGGCGTCGGCAGGACCGTTGCCCCACCCGGCCGTGGGGGACCCGGCGAGACACGGCCATCATATTAGCCAGCTATTTGCCAGGTTCAGGTGGGGTCCACCACCCGAGCCCGCGCCGTTCCACGACACCGACACCGCTCGACCGAAGCGGAACGAACGGCCGGAGCAGGTCGGCCCGTACGATCGAACGGTGCCTCCCACAGCGACTCCCCCTTCCCGTCGCGTACGGGACTGGGCGGACTCCGGGGTCGCCGTACTCACCGGACGCCCGGACGGGCCGCCACTGATCCCACCCGGGAACGCCGCGACCGTCGCGCGCCTCCTGGCCGCCCACATCACCGACGCTGCCGCTCTCACGGGTCACACCGTGGCGGTCGACGGGGCACGACTGCTGTCGGAGCGGGCCGCGTTCACCGGCAGTTCGCGGCGCGGCGACGTCACCGTCGGAGGCAGCGGCCGGTTGCTCCAGACGTCCGACGGGTGGGCCGCGGTGTCCTGCGCGCGCCCCGACGACCCGTACCTGCTCGGAGCCCTGATCTCCGCGGACGTCGACCCCGCCGATCCGTGGCCCGCCGTCACCGGGTGGCTCGCCTCCCACTCGGGCGTCGAGCTCGCCGAGCGCGCCGAGATGCTCGGGATCGCGGCGTCACCAGTCCAGCCGCCGCACGCGCCGGTGCCGCCGCCGGTCGGCGGCCCCAGGTCGGTGGCCGGGCTGCTGGTCGTGGATTTCGGGTCGTTGTGGGCAGCGCCGCTCTGTTCACACCTCCTCGGGCTCGCCGGGGCGCGGGTGGTGAAGGTCGAGACGCCGACTCGCCCCGACGGTGCCCGCCGCGGGAACGCCGACTTCTACACCCTGCTGCACGGCGGCCACGAATCCGTGTGCCTCGATCCAGGCCGGCCCGCGGACCGTGCCGCTCTCTCCGAACTGGTGGCCACCGCCGACATCGTGATCGAGGCGTCGCGCCCACGCGCGCTGGCCGGATTCGGGCTCGACGCCGAGGAGTCCGTGACTCGGGGCACCACCTGGGTGTCGATCACCGCGGCCGGACGAGCAAGCGGCCGTGTCGGTTTCGGCGACGACGTCGCCGCAGCCGCAGGCCTGGTGGCCCGGGACGCCGACGGACCGACGTTCGTGGGCGACGCGATTGCCGATCCTCTGACCGGCCTCGCCGCGGCCGCACTCGCCTGCTCCGCCGATGCACCGGGCAGGCTGCTCGAGGTGTCCATGACCGACGTCGTGGCCGCCACCCTCACCGGCCCCCGGGAAACCTCCCCGGTGGCTCGACGGGACGGGCACCGCTGGGTCGTCGACACCGAGGACGGAGTGATCGAGATCGCCGAGCCGCGTACCCGCCCGTCGACGGCGGAGGCGCCGGACCTCGGGAGAGACACCACGTCGGTCCTGACGTCCCTCGGCATCCCGACCACGGGGGTGTCGACGCTGTGACGGGTCCGCTGCTGATCGTGGACGCCGAGGTGGGCGGTGTCGCCGGCGTCGATGTCCGCGTCGAGAGTGGTCGTGTCGTCGAGATGGGGCGCGGGCTCCCCCGCCGCGGGATCGAGTCGATCGACGCGGCGGGCGGGGCGTTGATCCCCGGCCTCACCGATCATCACCTGCACCTGCACGCGACCGCCGCGGATGCGATGTCAGTGCGCTGCGGGCCCCCCGCCGTCAGCACCCCGGATGCACTGCGCGACGCCCTCGCGGCGGCGCCCTCGGACCCCGCGGGATGGCTGCGCGGCGTCGGGTACGTGGAGTCGGTCGCCGGTGATCTCGATGCCGCGGCCCTGGACCGGCTCTGCCCGGACCGGCCGGTCCGGATCCAGCACCGCAGTGGCGCGATGTGGATGCTCAACTCGGCGGCGGCCCGAGCGGCCCGGCTCGAATCCGGCGACCATCCGGGTGTCGAGCGGGACGACACAGGTGCACCGACCGGCCGGGTGTGGAGGGCGGACGACTGGCTGCGGGCCCGCCTGCCGGCTACCCGGCCACCGTCGCTGGCATCGCTCGGCTCGACGTTGACGGATCTCGGGGTCACGTCGGTGACCGACGCGACCCCGGACCTGGCACCGGAGTCGCAGACTGCGATCGCCCACGCAACGGCAATCGGCGACCTGCCGCAGCGGGTGCACCTCCTGGGCGCTCCCCTGCGCGGGCCCGCCCCCGACACCCGTCGGCTGACGGTCGGCCCGTACAAGATCGTGATCGCCGACTCCGGACTGCCTGATCTCTCGACACTCGCGGACACCGTCGCCGCCGCACACGCCGTCGGCAGGCCGGTGGCGGTGCACTGCGTCAGCCGCGAGGCGCTGCTGATCCTGCTCGTCGTCTTCGACGACGTCGGGACGATTCCCGGCGACCGGATCGAGCACGGCGCACTGGTTCCCCGTGAAACACTCACGCGCGTAGCCGATCTCGGGCTGACCGTGGTGACCCAACCCGGCTTCCTCTGCGACCGGGGCGACGACTACCTCCGCGACGTCGACGACGTCGACCTCCCGGACCTGTACCGGTGCCGCTCGCTGCTCGATGCGGGCATTCCCGTCGCGCTGTCGAGCGACGCACCGTACGGACCTCTCGACCCGTGGCGGGTGATCGCGGCAGCCGTGGACCGCCGGGCGCGCTCGGGTGCGACCGTCGGGCCGGACGAACGGATCACGGCCGCGACCGCGCTCGACGGTTACCTCACGCCCGCAACGGATCCCGGCGGCGCGCCCCGGCGGGTCGAGGTCGGCGCGGAGGCGGATCTGGTCCTGCTGCACTGTCCGCTCGCCGTCGCGCTGGCCGCACCCTCCGCGGACGCGGTCCGCCGCACCTGGACGCCTGCGGGTTGACGACGAATTCGGCGGCCGGACGTCGAATGGTTTACTGAGGGTGACCGGACCCGGGTATCCAGGTCCGTACGGATGGGAGTCGACGATGGCGGACAAGACCTTTGCACCGGTCTTCCACGCACCCAGCGCCGCCACCCGCCCCATCCGCACCCAGAAGGCATCCGAGGTCGTGGCGAACACCCTCCGCAGGATGGTCATCGAGGGCGCCCTGAAGGACGGCGACCACCTCCCCTACGAGGCCGACCTGATGGATCGCTTCGCGATCAGCAGGGCCACGCTGCGGGAGGCCATTCGCGTTCTCGAGTCCGACGGACTGGTCGCGGTCCGGCGCGGATCGAGGTCCGGCGCCCGGGTCTGTGTACCCGGTCCCGAGGTGGTGGCCAAACCGGCGTCGCTGCTGATGGCGCTGTCCGGCACGACGATCGCGGACCTGTTCGTGGCCCGGGAGGCCGTCGAACCGGACGCGGCGCGGGTCCTCGCCGCCGAGGGCACGGACGACGACTTCGACGAGCTGTCCCGGATGGTCGAGGAGGACCTGCCCGCGTCGTATGCTTCGAAGACACTGGTCGCGGGGTTGTCCGCGTTCCACCTGCGGGTGGTGCAACTGTCCGGCAACGCGCCGCTCGCAATCACGGCGGGCATGCTGTTCGAACTCACCCGCCACGACACCGGGCCCGCGGTTCTCGAAACCGCCGAGGACCGTGAGCTGTACGCGGCGAACCTCAAGCTCGCGGTGCGCTCCTGCCGTCGCCTGCTCCGGTTGCTGCGGGCACGCGACGCCGACGGCGCCTTCTCGCACTGGCGCAAGCATGTCGTCAACGCCCGCCCGTTTCTCATCGACGGCCGCGACCAGGAGAAGGTGAAGGACGCGACCGGCTGACGGGCGGGACGGTCAGGCGAACAGCGCAGTGAACCGCCAGTCCAGCACGGGCGCCGGGTCCGCTCCGCCGCGGTGGGCGTGGACGACAGAGCGCAGGTCGAGCGTGCCGCCCCCGGCGGGGAGCGGCGTCGCGGACTCCACGTACAGGTCGCTGGTGAGGGTGTCGCCCTCGGCGACCGGGCCGGTGTGGTCGCAGGACTGCCAGCCGAGGACCGTGACCATGTTCGGCAGCGCCCGAGCCGCCTGACCGAGCGCGATCCCGATGGTGTGCCCGCCGTAGACGAGCCGCCCCGCGGCACCCACCCGCTCGTCGTGGTGCGTGGCGGCGACGTTGAGGGTCAGTCGTGCCAGTTCGGGTGCGCTGGTCACGACGTCGCCGCTGGAGGTGAACCGGATGCCGACGAGGTCCGGGTCGAAATGCGTTCCGGGAACACGGTTTCGGTAGACGTCGAGGTCCATCCCGGCAGGCGTCGACCGGGCCGGGGCAGCCTCGGAACCGGAGCCGGACAGGTCGTCGGAGCGGATCGCGGACGCCGGATCGACGCCGGGCCGCACCGGCAGCATCGCACAGCGGTGGAAGTCGAGGACGGTGCGCTCGTACTCGTCGACGGTCGTGATCCGCAGCGCCGCAAGACCGGTCGCGGCACGCCCCGGCTTCACAGAGTTGCTCTTGAGGCCGACGACCTCGGCCGTCGTCCGCAGCGTGTCACCGATCAGAGGCAGCCGGTGCAGCCGCAACCCGCGGTAGAAGAGGTTCGCCTTCACGTGATGGGTGACGAGGGTGGACTGGCCGATCGCGACGTCGATGACCAGCCCCGGATGTGCAATGGGTCCGCCCGCGACGGCCGTCGAGAGGTGCGCGTCGAGCGGCAGCCGCAGCCGGTCACCGAGGATGGCGTGGTGCGCGGCGGCGAGGCCGTCGGTGAGGGTGACCGCCGGCGCCGTGTCGAAGACCTGCCCGACCGTCAGCTCGTCGAAGTACGGTCCGCCGACGGCGACGGTGTGGAAGTGATCGGGTGTGGTCACGGTCGGTCCTTCGCAGGTCGCGGATGTGGCGGGCGGGGAGGTACAGCCATTGACATTTGTACCACCATCACACCAATATGGCCGTACAAATTGCCGGACACCTGCCGAACGCGAGGACACCGTGAGCCACAACCTGAACGACGAAGAGGCATTCCTGGTCAAGACGGTGCGCGACTTCGTCGACCGCGAGGTCAAGCCGACGGTGCAGGAGGTCGAGCACGCAAACGAGTACCCCGAACGCTGGATCGAGCAGATGAAGAAGATCGGCATCTACGGTCTCGCCATCCCGGAGGAGTACGGCGGCGCCCCGGTGTCGATGCCCTGCTACGTCCAGGTCACCGAGGAGCTGGCCCGCGGCTGGATGACGCTGTCCGGCGCGATGGGCGGGCACACCGTCGTCGCGAAGCTGATCGGACTGTTCGGCACCGAGGAGCAGAAGCAGACGTACCTGCCGCGGATGGCGACCGGCGAGATCCGCGCGACCATGGCGCTCACCGAACCCGGTGGCGGCTCCGACCTGCAGGCAATGACGACCACCGCCAAGCGCGACGGCGACGACCTCGTCATCTCCGGCGCGAAGACCTGGATCACCAACGCCCGTCGCTCGGGTGTCATTGCGCTGCTGTGCAAGACCGATCCGGCGGCGACCCCGCGGCACCGTGGCATCTCGATCGTGCTCGTCGAGCACGGTCCGGGCCTGACGGTCTCGCGGGACCTGCCGAAGCTCGGCTACAAGGGCGTAGAGAGCTGCGAACTCTCGTTCGACAACTACCGGACCCCGGCGTCGGCGATCCTCGGTGGTGAGCAGGGTAGGGGTTTCGGGCAGATGATGAAGGGCCTCGAGACGGGCCGGATCCAGGTCGCGTCCCGGGCGTTGGGTGTCGCGGCGGCGGCGTTGGAGGATTCCCTGGCGTATGCGCAGCAGCGGGAGAGTTTCGGGCAGCCGATCTGGAAGCACCAGTCGATCGGCAACTACCTCGCCGACATGGCGACCAAGCTGACCGCCGCCCGGCAGCTGACCCGATTCGCCGCGGAGAAGTACGACGCAGGCGAACGCTGCGACATGGAGGCGGGTATGGCGAAGCTGTACGCGTCGGAGGTGGCGATGGAGATCGCGCTCAACGCGGTCCGGATCCACGGCGGGTACGGCTATTCCACCGAGTACGACGTGGAACGGTATTTCCGGGATGCGCCGTTGATGATCGTCGGTGAGGGCACCAACGAGATCCAGCGGAATGTCATCGCCGGTCAGCTGGTCGCCCGCGGCGGAATCTGACGGTCACCCGCGGATCGCTCGATCGACGAACCGGTCGCCGTCGAGCACCGGCACGGACCGGCTCTCGTCGACCTCGGCGGCCACGGCGACGTCGGCACCGAATCCCCCGGCGACCAGTTCCCGCCCCGACGCACACCGTTCCAGTTCACCGCTCACCCGATGCGCAACGGATTGCCAAGCAGCCGAGGCGGTCTCGGCCTCCGGCGAGGCGCTGAGGTCCGGCCGCAGCACCCGCAGCGCAGAGATCACCGCACCCGCTCCCCACAGGTCCTCGACCGCGGGACGCAGGGTGCCGTCCGGCCACCGCTCCCCCGCCGCGATCACCGCGACGGCGGTTTCCGGACGATGCTTCTCGGCGATCCACGCCGCGACCGCCGACGCGTTGCGCAGCGCCGCCCCGACGCACACGGACGACGCGGCGGCCAGCGCATACGCGATCGCGGAGCCGTTCGGCGAGGGCAGGACCAGCCGCGACAGCGCAGGCGCCGACCGAACCGTCAGCGGCGACAGGCTCACGTCGCCACCCGTCGCGGCTCGACGCCCGACCGCGAGAACAGCGTCCTGCTCCGACGCGTGTCGGGCCGCCGAATCATCGTGCCACCGATAGGGAAAGACCTCGGCCCCCCGGTCCACGGCAACCGACAGGGTGGTGGTGAACGACAGCACGTCGATCACGACCGCGGTCCCCGCGTCGCGACCGACGGCGTCGGCCCCGACCGGACCCCAGTCGAAACGGATGGACTCGTCGGACTGCTGGTGAGCCGGATTCATCCGGTCACCCTCACACAGGTGCGCACCCGAGTGCGACATCCGGCGTCACCGTGAGCCGAACTCACGTCACTCGGCGGGACGCTCCAGGTTGGCCAGCCGCACCTGGCCGCGCGCGACGAGCTTGCCGTCCTCACCGGTCAGGGTCACGGCCCAGAGCTGCTGGGTGCGCCCGCGATGGATCGGCAGCGCCTCCGCGGACAGCGTGCCCTCGCTGACCGCGCGCAGGAAGTCGGTGTTGTTGTTGACACCGACGACGGTCCGTCCGGGGCCGGTCCAGTACTCGGATCCGCCGATGCTCGCGAGCGTCTCGACGATCGCGCAGTACACGCCGCCGTGCACGATGCCGAACGGCTGGTGGTGTTCCGGCCCGAGCACCACCGTCGCGGCCACCCGCTCGGGGCCGCTCTCGGTGATCGTGAATCCGAGATGGTCGTTGAATCCAGTGGTCATGCTTCTGCTCCTCGAATTCGCTTTTCCACGAACACTATCGCCGAGGGATCAGGCGTTCTGCGTCCGGCCCCGGTCGATCACCGCGGCCCGCCGCTCGGCAACCGTGGACGGCCGGAAGTCCGCCATCCACGCCCGCGACGTCGCCTGCTCGACCGACAGCGCCGGATCCAGCAGATGCGACTCGGCGTCGCGGTACGAGCGCAGCAGCGTCCGGACGCCCGGCTGATCGTTGCCCGCGACGGCCGCGGCGACGTCGAGGGCGACAGGCAGCAGTCGCTCGTGCGGCACGACCTCGGTGACCAGGCCGACGCGCAACGCCTGCTCGGCGTCGACGAAGTTCCCCGACAGGCTCATGCGGCGCGCGAAACCGGGACCGACCGCGGCGGGCAACCGGGCCGTGAGGCCCCAGCCGGGCAGGACGCCGACGCGCGCGTGGGTGTCGGCGAACCGTGCGCGTTCCGACGCGATCAGGAAGTCGCAGGCGAGGGCCAGTTCGAGACCGCCGGTGATCGCGGCGCCACCGACTGCACCGATCAGCGGCTTGGAGAGCGGTCGCCACGGATGCCCGGCCGGGACGTCGTCGTCGACGGCGTCGAGGTTGCCGCCGTCCCCGCCGAGCTCCCGCAGGTCCAGGCCGGCGCAGAACGCCGGGTCGGCGCCGGTCAGGATCACGACGTCGACGGTGTCGTCGGCGTCCGCGGCGGCGAGGGCGGCGCGCAGGTCGCGGATCAACGCCGCCGAGAGTGCGTTTCGCGCCTCCGGACGGTTCAGGGTGAGGACGCGGACGCGGTCGTGCTGTGCGATGCGGAGGATCTGGTCGGACATGAGGCGCTCCCAACGTCGCGGACGATTCCCACACAGCCTATATAGCGCTCGCTCAGTTCGAGATACCGGCCACGCCCCACGTGACGGTGACGCCGCCGTCGACTGCGCTCGGCTCGCCGCCCCGAGGGCTACCGGTCGTCAGGATCCGAGAGAACGCGCCAGGTCCGTCACCGCAGCCCGCGCCGCGGTCCTGCTCGCCTCGGCCTGGTCGACGAACGCCGCCAACGCCGGGATCCTCGGTGCCAGGGTCAACTCGACCGGCACGACCGTCACGGCCATGCCCATCGACACGCCGAGAACCTGCTGCAGTGCGGGTGTCGCGAAGTCCGTACCCGCCCCCGCCGTCCCCGGCGCGTAGGTGTTGCCCCGACTCGAGAGGACCACCACCGGCTTACCCGCGAATGGCCGGTCGGGGGTGTCGAACGGGACCGTCGTGCCGAGCACGTGCACGTGGTCGATCCACGCCTTCAGTGCCGACGGCAGCGACCAGTTGTACATCGGTGCGCCGATCACGACGACGTCCGCGGCGGCGATCTCCTCGATCAACTCGCCCTGCAGCGATTCCGCGGCGGCGAACTGCGCAGTGGCGCCGCCGGGAACGTCTCGGATGCGCAGACGCGGGGCGTAGTGCAACTCCGCATCGAGCAGGTGGGGCACCTGGTCGCGATGCAGGTCGCGTTCCGTCACGGTGAACTCGGGGCCTCGGGAGCGCCAGGTGTCCGCGAAGAGTCGGGTGAGGCCGCGAGACACCGACGACGCGGCGGCGGCAGAGGAATCGATGTGCAGAAGACGAGGCATGTGTCGGGTCCTTTCGAGCGACCGGGCGCTCGCGGTCGAGTGATCGAGCCCGTTGGCCCGTGCGACGTCAGCATGGAGGACGACCGCCCGCGGCGACGGCGCCCGGGCCCGGACCCGGTGCGCTGTCGCCGCGACGGTCGACCTGCGACGCCCGTCAGACGTCGGCGTCGAGGGTGCCCAGCGAGAGGGACGGCGCACCGGCCAGCAGCGGGCCGAGATCGGTGATCGCACCCTCGCCTGCGCGGAACTTGCGGTACGCGGCGTCGTGCTCCGCGGACTCCCAGGTCTCGATGAAACGCCAGGTGTTCGGATCCTGCGCGTCGATCACCGAGTCGACACCCACGCAACCGGGGAACGCCCGGGTCTCCTTGAGGACGCGGGTCATCACCTCGTGTGCCGCGTCGGCCGCCTCCGGCTTGAAGGTCAGCTGCAGAATTGCGATTACCGCCATGTTCACTCCCTGATGTCGTGCCGCGAAAACTGTTGTCACGGTTGGCCACCGACATTACGGCCGCATGTGGCCCCTGTCACTACCGAGTTCTCCGAAGTGCAGAACTTCGTTCTACTCGATGCCGCGGACCACCGCGAAGATCAGGAACGCTGCCGCAGCGAGCACCACGACGGGCTGCCGGAGCATCAGCGCCGGTGCAAGGAGAATGAGGGCGTACGGAACCAGACCGAACCGCGTGGGCGCCCGCGTCGCGACCGGTGCGGGCAGGTCGGGTGCGGCAGCGCGCAGGAAGTCGGGCACACGGGGCCTCCGACGTCGGGTGCCGGCATACAGAAGTGCCGAGCCGGCCACCAGGACGAGGGCGATGGGAATGAACCACAGCGCGAGATCCGCGGCGGCGAAGGCGAAATATCCGGCGATCAGCACCACCGGCAGCAGAATCCAGCCGAACCGGCGGCCCGCCGCGGCAGGCCCGCCGAGTGCGGGCAAGTCAACGAAGAGGATGGCGAGATCGTGGTTGGTGCGGGCCGTCTCCACCCGTGCGCAGCGATCCTCGAACTCGGTGAACGACAAGCGCCCTTCACCGAGATGCCTGGTCAGGAGCTCGATCGCCTGTTCGCGCTCGAACGTCCCGATGCGGGTGTCCGGGAGTTCGGCCATGTGACCAGGGTAGGCCCTGCGGGCTCGTGCGCGGTTCACGGGTTCGAGGACCCGCAAACCGCGCACGAGCAGCTTGCTGCCTGCTACTTCAGCTCGGCGAGGACGGTGCCCTGCGTGATCGCAGCACCCGGCTCGACAGCCAGCCCGGTCACGACACCGGCCTTGTGCGCGGTGACCGGATTCTCCATCTTCATCGCCTCGAGGACCACGATCAGATCGCCCTCGGCGACCTCCTGCCCCTCCTCGACCGCGACCTTGACGACGGTGCCCTGCATCGGCGCGGTCACCGCGTCACCCGACGCCGCACCCGCGCCGCCGCCACCCCGCTTGCGGGCCTTCGGCTTGCGGGTGATCGCCCCCACCCCGGGTGCGGCGGTCCCGACGGAGAACTGACCCGGCAGCGACACCTCCACCCGACGACCCCCGACCTCGACGACCACGGTCTGCCGCGGCGCGGTGTCCTCGTCGTCGGCGACCGCAC
>NZ_JBHUFB010000002.1:160889-183175 GCF_042681175.1 Rhodococcus gannanensis | reverse complement strand
GAGCTCCTGATCGGTCTCGAGGCGATCTCCGAGGCCGACGAGCGCGGCATGCGGACCGTGATGTGCATCCTCAACGGCCAGCTCCGGCCGGTGTCGGTGCGCGATCGCTCCATCGCCAGCGAGGTCCAGGCGGCGGAGAAGGCGGATCGCTCCAACCCGGGACACGTGGCCGCACCGTTCGCAGGCACCGTCACCGTCACCGTTGCCGAAGGTGACGAGGTGGCCGCCGGCGACACGATCGCCACCATCGAGGCGATGAAGATGGAGGCGTCGATCACCGCCCCCGTCGCGGGCACGGTCGCGCGGGTGACGCTGCAGCGTCCGCAGCAGGTCGAGGGCGGCGACCTCCTGGTGGTCGTTGGCTGACCGGACAGTAGAACGAGATGTGGCCCCGCACCGAAAGGTGCGGGGCCACAGTCTGTTCAGTGCCGATGTCCCACGTACGCGGGTGTCACCTGGTCGTCGGAGTCGCTAGGACAACTCACGCCGCAGAAGATCGGCCCCAGCGGCGAGCGCGACCATCTTGTCTCGTGCGACGCGTCGGCCCAGTGGCGCCATACCGCAATTGGTACTGGGGTAGAGCTTGTCTGCGGCGACGAACGGGAGCACGCGGCGAAGGGTTGCCGCTACCTCCACGGGAGTCTCGATGGTGTTGCTTGCAACGTCGATCGCTCCCAACATCACCTTCTTGCCCCGAAGCAGTTCGATCAGGTCGACGGGCACCCGCGAGTTGTGGCTCTCCAGCGAGACCATGTCGATAGAAGACTGCTGCAACAGCGGGAACGACTCCTCGTACTGGCGCCACTCTGCTCCGAGCGTCGCCTTCCAGTCGGTGTTGGCCTTGATGCCGTAGCCGTAGCAGATGTGAACGACGGTCTCGCAGCTCAGTCCTTCGGTCGCACGCTCGAGCGCCGCGACGCCCCAGTCCTTCAGTTCGTCGAAGAACACGTTGAACGCGGGCTCGTCGATCTGGATGATGTCGACGCCGGCCGCTTCCAGGTCCTTTGCTTCTTGGTTCAGGATGGTGGCGAACTCCCATGCGAGCTTTTCGCGGCTCTTGTAGTGGGCGTCGCAGAGCGTGTCGATCATTGTCATGGGACCGGGCAGGGCCCATTTGATCGGCTGGTCGGTCGCTGTTCGAAGACGCGCCGCATCCGCTGCGAACACCGGCTTTTCGCGGCTCACCGCGCCGACAACCGTCGGGACGCTCGCGTCGTAGCGGTTTCGAATTCGAACGGTCTCGCGCCGGTCGAAGTCGACGCCGGTGAGGTGCTCGATGAAGGTGGTCACGAAGTGCTGACGCGTCTGTTCACCGTCACTGACGATGTCGAGTCCGGCACGAAGCTGATCGTGTGCCGCGAGCGTCTGGGCGTCGAGCTTCCCTTCGCGCAGTTCGTCGTCGCGCAACCTCCACGGCGACCAGAGCTTCTCTGGCTCCGCAAGCCACGAGGGCTTCGGCAGACTACCGACGATCGAGGTGGGCAGGAGTGTGTTCATCTCGGGGTACCTTTCGGTCTCGCACGGTCAGGCGGATTGCTTTGTGGCCCACCGTTCGATAACGGCGCCATACGGTTTCATCAGATTCGCCTCGGTGAACTTCCCCTGTGTGGTCGCGAGCTGAGTGCGCTCGACACGGTCGTAGCTCACCTGCGGAAGCGAATAGTTGCCGTTGTCCAGACTCGGCTGGTACACGTCGGACGCCGCAGTGTTCGCGTTGTAGATCTCGGGACGATAGATCTTCTGAAATGTCTCCATCGTCGCGATCGTTCCCGCGAGTGCGAGGAACGAATAGTCGTTGAGCAGGTCACCGCGGTGGTAGAAGGCCAACGGAGCGACGGACCCCTGAGGCATGAAATAGCGAACGCTGAGCCCCATCTTCCCGAAGTACTCATCGGTGAGCGATTTCTCGTCTGCCACATACTCCACCCCGAGAATCGGGTGGAAGTTCGTGAGCCGGGTGTACGTCCTGGACGTCGACACGCTGATGCAGATCACCGGTGGCTGCGAGAACCGTTCCCGATACTCGTCCGACTCGAGAAAACGCTGAAAGACCTGCCCGTGCAGATCGCCGAAGTCACTGGGGATTCCCGTCGCCTGGTGCCCCGGGAGTCGAACGCTGAAATCGTAGTCGCGAATGTACGAGGAGAAGTTGTTTCCGACGATGCCCTCCGTGCGGGCGCCTGTGGTGCTGTCGACGATGTCGACGTCGAGCACCTCGATCACCGGGAACGCCGCGTCATCCCCGACTGACGCGAGATGCAGGTCCACCGAGACGATGTCGAGTTCGAGTGCGTACCGGTCGCCACGCGGGTTGTCCCAGTGCACCAACTCGTTGACGCGGGTGTTCATCATCGTTACCGCGTTGCGCAGGTTCTGGCGACGATTCTCACCGCGTGCGAGATTCGCGAAGTTCGTCGTGCTGCGCGAGTTGGTCGACGGGGTGTAGTCCTCGTCGAAGCGCGTCGTGTCGATTCTGAAAACACAGTCGTTCGTCATGCTGATCAGGTGCCCCATTCACGTGCGTGAGTGCAGAGACGAGCGCGTCACTGCACGATTCACTGCCTGAGATTTCGCAGCACTCAGGGCCGAATACCGATGGTCCAGGGCCGAGTTTTTCAGGCCGAGAACACCCGGTAGGCGATTATCCGAAGTGGCGTGGAAGTCAGTGTAAGTAGACCCGAAGCCATAGGCTAATTGCCAAATTTGATGGCTGGGCATAGCCGCCGCCTATGTCAGTAGATCGACTCCGAACCCCGAAACGACGTCGCGCATCTCCGCTACGAATCGCTGAGCCTGGGCGGTCAAGGACACCGCGGCATGGCCGATCCAACCGATCTCGATGCGCTCGTCGACGTCGAGCGGCACAGCGACGATGGACGGATCGAGATCGTCCGAGACGATGCCGGTGGAGATTGTGTATCCGCCCAGACCGATCATGAGGTTGAAGATGGTCGCTCGATCGCTCACCCGGATGTCCTGCTTCGACGACCGGGTGGAGAGGATCTCTTCGGCAAGGTAGAAGGAGTTGTTCACGCCCTGGTCGAACGTGAGCCGGGGCAGGTCTTCGAGATCGGTCAGCGTCACACTCTTTCGCCCTGCGAGAGGGTTCGTGCGGGCGATGAAGATATGTGGCGACGCCAGAAACAGCGGCGTGAAGACCAACCCTGCTTCGCGAATCAGCTTGTTGATCACGTTCGCGTTGAACTCGTTGCGATAGAGCACACCGAGTTCGCTTCGCAGCGTGCGAACGTCCTCGATGATGTCCCAGGTGCGGGTCTCTCGAAGACTGAACGAATACTCCGCGGCTTCGGACGCTTTCACCATGCGGGCGAAGGCGTCGACGACGAACGAATAGTGCTGAGTGGACACGGCCAGGAGCCGACGTGAGGGCCCGCGGCCGAGATACCGCTGTTCCAGAAGTTCCGCTTGTTCGACAACCTGGCGCGCGTAGCCGAGAAACTCCGCCCCGTCCTCGGTGAGGGTCACCCCGCGGGTCGAGCGGACGAAGAGTGTATGTCCCACGCGACTTTCGAGGTCTTTCAGCGCGGACGACATGGTCGGTTGCGCGACATACAGCAAGTCCGCCGCGGCGCTGATGGATCCTTCGGCGGCCACCTCCACGAAGTACCGCAACTGCTGAAGGGTGATTCCCCGCACCGATCCGGCGAAGTCCCGTGCCATGGCACGAACCTATCGCACCTGTACACCCCGCCGCCGCTGCGGATGACCAGTGTGCGAGGGCTTGAGTCCTTCGCATGGTGAACTCGGACCGGCGTGTGGTGTCTACCGCGCCCCGGCTCGGATGGCCCGGCGGTAGCTGACCTGTGGGATCCCGTCCTCGATCGTGACCTGCGCCCGCACCTGGTAGACATGCTCGACCAGCTCCTCGGTGACCACTTCCGCCGGTGTGCCCATCGCAACGATGGACCCGCGCGCGAGCACCACGACCCGATCGCAGAACATGGCAGCCAGGTTCAGGTCGTGCAGCGCAATGTAACTCGTCATCGGCAGCTCTGACACCAGCGCGAGCAGGTCGAGTTGGTGCGAGATGTCGAGGTGGTTGGTCGGCTCGTCGAGCAGCAGCTCGTCCGGCTCTTGCGCCAGGGCCCGCGCGATCTGGACGCGTTGCCGTTCACCACCCGACAACGTGTGCCACCGCCGGTGCCGGTGGTCCAGCATTCCGGTGTGATGGAGAGCCATCTCGATGGCGGCGTCGTCCACCGCGTCGTCGCCGCCGAACGCTCCCCGGTGCGGGATCCGCCCGAGGCGGACGACGTCCAGGACGGAGATGTCCACCTCGGTGTCGGCGTGTTGCTCGACGGTCGCGACGCGTCGCGCGATCTGACGGCGGCGCATGGACCGGATGTCGGTCCCGTCGAGCAGCACCTGGCCCGTGTCGGGCGTGTGGACTCCGGCGAGGACTCCGAGCAGGGACGACTTCCCGGATCCGTTCGGGCCGAGAAGTCCGATGGTCTCGCCCTGCGTCGGCTCGACCGTGACTCCATCGAGGGCGAGATGTCCGCCTCGGCTCCAGCCGATGTGCTTGGCGTGCAGGGGCATCAGCCGGTCCTCCGCATCCGGAACAGAATCAGAGCGAACGCGGGAACGCCGATCAGCGCGGTGACGACACCCACCGGAATCTCCTGCGGGGCGAACAGGGTTCGGGCGACCGCATCCACCCAGACCATGAAGATCGCCCCGACGAGGGCGGTCGCCGGAAGGAGTCGGCTGTGCCGCGGACCGACGAGGAAGCGTGCCGCGTGCGGCAGCACCAGGCCGACGAAACCGATCGCCCCGGCCGCGCTCACCAGTGCGGCGGTGATCAGCGCGGTCACCGTCAGCAACATGATCCGGACCTTCCGCACCGAGACGCCGAGCGATGCTGCGGCGGAGTTGCCGAACGTGAACGCATCGAGTGACGACGCCACCAGCAGGCACGCGACGATGCCGAACACGGTGACGGCGCCGCACAGCACGACGTCGGTCCAGTCGGCGCCGCTGAGCGAGCCGAGCAGCCAGAACAGGACGCCGCGGGTCTGCTCGGCATCGGCTGAGGACATCACGATGAACGAGGTGAGCGCGGAGAACAGTTGGGTGCCCGCGACTCCCGCGAGGATCACTTTCGCCGTCCCGCCACCCGCGCCTGCGGCGAGCGCGACGACCGCGACGAACGCCACCACCGCGCCGACGAAGGCGCCCATGGACAGCGACACCAGACCACCGCCGATGCCGAGCACCGCCACCATCACGGCACCGGTCGAGGCGCCCGAGGAGATGCCGAGCACGAACGGGTCGGCGAGAGGGTTCCGCAGCAGCGACTGCATGATCGCGCCACACAGCGCGAGGCCGGCGCCGCAGACTGCGGCGAGGAGTGTGCGGGGGAGCCTCAGCTGCCAGACGATGCCATCCTGCAGCGGGGTCAGACCGGAGGTTCCGATGCCCCAGTGTTCGAGGATCACGGCGTACACGTCACGCACCGAGAGGTTCGCCGGTCCGATCGTGACCGTGACCGCGATCGACAGCAGCAACAGGGCAAGCCCGCTGACGAGGACGCCGGCGAACAGGGACGTCGACTCGGTCCGTGGTGCCCTGGCGGGCGCGGCGCCGGACGAACCGGTCTCCGCGACCGTCGAGGTGACGGGTGCGGTCACGACTTCGGCGCGGCGAGATTCCACTGCTGCAGCGCGGCCGCCACCTTCTCCACACCGTCGACGGTGCGGATGGTGGGGTTCATGTCCGCGCCGTTGACGACGATGTACCGCTTGTCTCGCACCGCGGGCATCTGCGATGTGACCGGGTTCGACTCGAGGAACGCGATCTTGCTCTCGAGTGCGTCACCGTCGATGCTGCGGCGGCTCAGGTCGCCGAGGACCAGCGCGGTGGGATTGCGGTCCGCGACCGTCTCCCAGCTCACCTGCGGCCACTCGTCCGTGGTGTCGGCGAAGACGTTCTCCGCACCGACCGAGTTGGCGATCACGCCGGAAGAGCCGCAGCAGCCGGCGACGTACGGGGTGCTGGTGTCGGCGAACCAGAACGCCAGCGAGACGCCGGTCGCGTCCACCGACTCCGAGGCCGCCGTGTACCTGTCCTGCAATTCCGTGACGAACTCCTCGCCGCGCTCACGGACGTCGAAGATCGCCGCGAGCTCTCGGATCTCCTGATAGACGCTGTCGAGGGTGTACGGGGTGGTGCGGGCACCGTCGGCGTTCGAGGCGGAGGACACGTCGCCGCTGCAGCCGTTGTCGGTGGGGGAGAGGTAGGTCTGCAGGCCGACCTGCTCGTACTGGTCGCGGCCACCCGTGCCGCCGTCGCCGATCGACGAACCGAAGGACGCGGTCACGAAGTCCGGTTCGGCGGCCAGCACGACCTCCATCGAGGGCTTCTTGTCGGCCAGCCGCGGCACCGACTCGTTGGCGGCGGCGAGGTTCTCGCGGACCGGGTCGGTCCAGGTGGCAGTGCCGACCATTCGGTCGGCGAGGCCGAGGGAGAGCAGGATCTCGGTCGACGCCTGGTTGAGCGAGACGACACGCTCGGGTGCGGCGTCGACGGTGACGGAACGGCCACAGTTCTCGATGGTCACCGGATAGCTGCCGGTGTCGGCGGAAGGGGTGTCGGCGGACTCGGAGGTGTCGGAGGCGGAGCATCCGACGAGTGTGAGTGCCGCGGCGGAGAGGGCGGCGATACAGCGGATCGCTGACGTACGCATGACGGGGTCTTCCTGGTCCAGGGCCCGTTCGCGGGGCCGGCGGTGTACCTGACCCGATCGGACGAGCAGTCGGACTCGTGCCCCGAGGACGGGACACTCACCGTTGCGCGTCAGTTCCGGATTCGCACCGGATTCCCTCGCCGATCGGTGCCGCAGAGCGGCCGTCGCACACCGTACCCCGCCATAGGAGCGCCCGTTATGTCCAGGTCCACCCCTGTGCGTACTTCTGGTAGCTGGAACTACCAGAAGTACGCACAGGCGGCGGAGCCGCCTACCGTCCGAGGGGGCCGCGGCCGAGGCGCAGCAGCAGCATCGCGAGGGTGTGGCCCTCCTGGCCGAGCTCGCTGAACCGCTCGAGCACCTTCATCTCACGGTTGTGCACGAGGCGCGGGCCGCCGGACGCCATGCGGGTGCGGCCGATGATCTGGGAGACCTCGCTGCGCCGCTTCACCGCAGCGAGGATCTCGGCATCGAGCCGGTCGATCTCCTTGCGGAGCTCGTCGATCTCCGCCTCGCTGGTCGGCAGGTCGGCATCGTGCTGCGGGGGGAGTGCGTCACCCATCGGTTCTCCTGGTCTCGGTGTCCGGATCGTCGTCGGTCCCGCCGGTCTTGTGTCCGATCCAGGCCCTCTCACGAAGACGCCCCGGATCCGAGTTCGGACCGCGGGGCTCGTGGATGTGTCAGGCCACGGGCACCGGAGTCCGGTACCCGTAGAAAAATCGCCAGGCGAGGCGGTGGTCGGCGCTGAACACCAGCTCATTTTGCCACGCGAGGCGCCGGCGCCCGCCGAGCGGGTGGACAGGCCGCGGCCGTGCCACCTGTTGTCGGTGGACGGCGGTAGCGTAGACAGGCGATGAACACCTTTTCCGCAGCACAGCACGTCGGCATCCGCGCCGCCACGGCAGACCTCCTCGACGGATTGAATCCGCAGCAACACGAGGCCGTCGTGCACACGGGGTCGCCGCTGCTGATCGTCGCAGGCGCCGGCTCCGGCAAGACCGCCGTCCTCACCAGGAGGATCGCCTACCTGCTCGCGGAACGGGACGTGAACCCCGGCCAGGTGCTCGCCATCACCTTCACGAACAAGGCTGCGGCCGAGATGCGGGAACGCGTCGCGCAGCTCGTCGGGCCCCGTGCCAACAGCATGTGGGTGTCGACCTTCCATTCGACCTGCGTCCGGATCCTGCGCATGCAGGCGGCACTGTTGCCCGGCCTCAACTCGAACTTCACCATCTACGACGCCGACGACTCGCGCCGACTGCTGACGATGATCTCGAAGGACCTCGAGATCGACCAGAAGAAGTACTCGGCGCGGCTGCTCGCCACCAACATCTCCAACCTCAAGAACGAGCTGATCGGGCCGGAGGAGGCGGCCGCGAACGCCGACCGCGAAACCAACGAGGTGGTCCGGCTCGTCGCGCAGGTGTACGGGCACTACCAGGCACGGCTGCGGGCGGCGAACGCCCTCGACTTCGACGACCTCATCGGCGAGACCGTTGCCCTGCTGCAGCAGCACCCGCAGGTCGCCGAGTACTACCGGCGCCGGTTCCGGCACGTCCTCGTCGACGAGTACCAGGACACCAACCACGCCCAGTACGTGCTGGTCAACACCCTCGTCGGTCAGGAGGGTGACGCGGTCCCGCCGTCGGAACTGTGCGTCGTCGGTGACGCCGACCAGTCCATCTACGCGTTCCGCGGGGCGACGATCCGCAACATCGAGGAGTTCGAGCGCGACTACCCGCAGGCCCGCACCATCCTGCTCGAACAGAACTACCGCTCGACGCAGAACATCCTGTCCGCGGCGAACTCGGTGATCTCCCGGAACACCGGCCGGCGGGACAAGAAGCTGTGGACCGCGTCGGGCGAGGGCGACCTCATCGTCGGGTACGTCGCCGACAACGAGCACGACGAGGCGTCGTTCGTCGCGTCGGAGATCGACCGGCTCGTCGACGCGGGCGACGCCAAGTTCGGTGACGTCGCCGTCTTCTATCGGACGAACAACTCGTCCCGTGCCCTCGAAGAGGTGTTCATCCGTCTCGGCCTGCCGTACAAGGTGGTCGGTGGTGTTCGCTTCTACGAGCGCAAGGAGGTGCGCGACATCGTCGCGTACCTGCGGGTGCTGGCGAACCCCGACGACACAGTGAGCCTGCGTCGAATCCTCAACACGCCCCGCCGGGGTATCGGCGATCGCGCCGAGGCGTGCGTGGCGGTGCACGCCGAGCAGCGCGGCATCGGGTTCGCCTCCGCCCTCCGCGACGCCGCCGACGGCAAGGTGGCGCTCCTGAACACGCGGTCGCAGAACGCGATCGCCGCGTTCACCGAGATGATGGACGAGCTGCGTGGCGGCATGCAGCCCGACGACACGGGTCTGATCGACATCGGCGACGTCGTCGAAGCCGTCCTCGACCGGACCCGATACCGCGCCGAGCTGGAGGCGAGCAGCGACCCGCAGGACGGCGCCCGTCTCGACAACCTCAACGAGCTCGTCAGCGTCGCACGCGAATTCAGCTCCGACGCTCGCAACGCGGCGGGCATCGAGGACGAGGTGGACGAGGCGCTCGAGGGTGCCCTCGCCGCGGCGGGGGAGGACGATCCGGCGCTCGGCGACGGCGAACCCGACCCCGGCTCGCTCGCCGCGTTCCTCGAACGAGTGTCCCTCGTCGCCGACTCGGACCAGTTGCCGGACAACGGCGACGGCGTCGTCACACTCATGACGCTCCACACGGCGAAGGGCCTGGAGTTCCCCGTCGTGTTCGTCACCGGCTGGGAGGACGGGCAGTTCCCGCACATGCGGGCGCTCGGCGATCCGGCGGAACTGTCGGAGGAGCGTCGGCTGGCGTACGTCGGCATCACCCGTGCCCGGCAGCGGCTTTACGTGACGCGCGCCGTGCTGCGGTCCGCGTGGGGGCAGCCGATCACCAACCCGGAATCCCGTTTCCTGCAGGAAATTCCGCAGCACCTCGTCGACTGGCGTCGCGAGGATCCCGGACCGGGCATGGGCGGCGCGATCGGCGGAGGACGGTTCCGCGGCGGCCAGGGCTACGGCGGTGGCTACGGCAGCGGCGGGTTCCGGGATCGGGACAAGGCGGAATCCGCCCCGAGCTTCGGCGCCGCCCGTCCGCGCAACAACCACCTCGTCCTCGCCGTCGGAGACCGCGTCAGTCACGACAAGTACGGTCTCGGCACGGTGCTGGAGACGAAGGGCGCCGGCACCACGGCGACGGTCACCGTCGACTTCGGATCGGCGGGCAAGGTGCGCCTGATGCTCATCGGCGGCGTCCCCATGGTCAAGCTCTGACCCCAGCCCCGTCGCTGGCTGAACGTGGCGTTCGTTCGCCTGATCGAGGTGAATGTGGCGTTCAGCCGGTGGGGGTGCCGCCGCTGTTGCCTGGCTGAACGTGGCGTTCGTTCGCTTCATCGAGGTGAATGTGGCGTTCAGCCAGTGGGGGTTGCTGTCGCGGGGGTCAGGCGCGGACATGGACGTCGGGGCGAGGTCGCGACGCCGCGAGGGCGTAGTGCGCCCGCAGTTCCGACAGCACGTGCCCCGGCTCCTCGGCCAGTTGCCGCGGGATCACCGAGTAGACGACTATTCCGTGGCTCTGCAGGCGCGCGCGCCGCTTGACCGTCGCGGCGTAGTCGTCTGCCCGCAGATGCCAGTTCAGCGAATCGATCTCCCAGGCCAACGCGACGTCGTCGAACCAGCCGTCGGGGCGGGCGATGAACCGACCGTCGGCGTCGTGGACCGACGGGTTGAACTGCATGTCGGGCAGCCCCGACTCCGCGGCGACCTCGCGCGCCTGCGCCTCCGCAGCCGAATGCACGTTCGCGGCCACCTCTTCGAGCACGATTCGTGGCAACGCGGATCCCCGTCGGCTACCGGCCTCGAGCTCACGGGACAGTGCGATCGGCTCGACCCGCTCGCGTTGCACCACCTCCGACACCAGGGCGCGCACCGCGTCCAACGAGCGCAGACGCCGTGCGGCATCGAGAGTCGCCCGCGCCAGAGGTGCGCATCGGAAGTCATTGCGGTGCACAGGTTCCGGATGTCGTGAGGTCCGTTCCACCAGGACGAACCTCGTCGACAGTCGTTGCCGTCGTTCGGGGACGAGCACGTGGACGTCGCCCGGCGGTCCGGCACCGAGCCCGTGCTCGTACAGGGCCGCCCGGCCGGTGAGCAGGGAGTCGGGGCCGCAGTAGAGCAACGCGGCTGCCGCGCGCTGATGAGGCGTTGGCCGGCCGTTGTGCATGAGAACGATGCCGGGTAGCAGGCGTTGCCACGGTCCGTCGGGGGTGCAGCGTTGCGAGATCGCCGACCCCGAGATCCCCTCGGCACCGAGGTCCGCCACTCGGACCACCCCGTGCGGGCTCGCTCGCCTGATCTCGTCGAGCCGCGTTGCCCAGTCACCTCGTCGCATGCCCGGATCGTGCCGGACGTGGCCCACCCACCCGCCTGTTCGGAGGGCAGTTCTGCCCGTGCCTGTGGACAACTTTCCGTTTGTGGATGAACGGCTGAAAGTGCCGTTCGTGCGCATCACCGAGATGAATGTGGCCTTCAGTCGAAGACCGAGGCGTATGGGCTGAATGTGGCGTTCGTGCGCGTGAACGAGATGAAAGCCACGTTCAGCCAAACAGGGGGAGTCCGGGGGTCCGGGGGCAGCCGCCGGGGGCGCGGCGGACGAGGGTCAGCCGCCGGGGGTGACGATGCCGTGGTCGAAGGCGTAGACGATGGCGGCGGCGCGGTCGCGGAGATCGAGCTTGACGAAGATGTGTCCCACATGCGATTTCACGGTCACCTCGGAGATGCCGAGGTCCCCCGCGATCTCCGTGTTGGACCGGCCGCGACCGATGAGGGCCAGCACCTCCGCCTCCCTCGCCGTCAACTCCGACGTCCGCCCGGCGCCGTTGTGGACCGGGGCCGCCGCACGGTAGGTGCTGAGCACGCGCCCGGTCACCGCCGGGTCCAGCCACGACCCGCCCGCCGCGACCGTCCGCACCCCGCGGATGAGTTCCTCGGCGGGGGAGTCCTTCAGGATGAATCCGGCCGCCCCCGCCCGCAACGCCCCCGACAGCAGTTCGTCGTCGTCGAAGGTGGTGAGTACCAGCACCGGAGGGTGCGCGTCGTCGCCGCGCAGTTCGCGGGTGGCGGTGATGCCGTCCATCCGTTTCATCCGTAGGTCCATCAGGACCACGTCCGGTGTGTGCTCACGTACCGCAGCCCGCACTTCCGAGCCGTCCGCACATTCGCCGGCGATGACGAAACCGTCCTTACGGCGCAGGATCCGTCGCAGTCCCGACCGCACCAGTTCCTGGTCGTCGACGAGCAGTACCCGAACATCCGTCGTCATGTCGTCCTCGGCACCTTGCGGATCAGGCCGAGTGCACAACTGCTGCCGGGCAACGGTATTCGGGCGTGTACCCGCCACCCACCGGGTGACGGTCCGGCCTGCAGATCGCCGCCCAGCAGCGCGACCCGTTCCCGCATCCCCCGCAAGCCGCTTCCGGTGGCCCGTTCGGGTGACGCCGCGCGACCGCGGACGGGGTTGCGGACGTCGACGGTGACGGTGTCGTAGTCGATCGACACCAGGACGTCGGCACCGAGCCCTGGAGCGTGTTTGACGACGTTGGCGAGCGATTCCTGCGAGATCCGGTAGATGCCGAGTCCGGTGGCGGCGGTGATCGACGACGGGTCGCCGCGCAGTTCGTAGCGGACCGGCAGCCCGGCTCGGCAGTAGTCCTCGACGAGGTCGGGGACGTCGCCGATGCCCGGTTCCGGCCGGGCGCCGGGGGATCCGGCGCCGAGCAGGCCGACGGTACGACGGATGTCGGCCATCGCCTGCCTGCCGAGCCGTTCCGCGTCGGTGAGCGCGTCGATCGCCTCGTCCACGTCCCGGTCCTGCTCCAGTTCGCGCCGCGCGGCCGTCAGGTGCAGCAGGGTGACGCTGAGCGAGTGCGCGATCACGTCGTGCACCTCCCGCGCGATGCGCTGCCGTTCGGCGATCGCGGACTGTTCCGACTGGACGACGCGGGCCTGCCGCTCCTGCTGCAGCAGCCGCAGCTGGATCTGCATGAGGCGGCCGATGACCCAACCCAGGCCGATGGCGAGGACATACCAGGCTGCGGAGCCGTCGAGACGACCGGCGGCGGCGAACACGAGAGGGACCGCCATCGCGACGCCCGTCAACGTCAGGCTGACCGCGAGACCGGACGTCGCGGCGACCTCGCCGGCCATCATCGCCAGCAGCAGCGGCGCGAGGTCGAACTCCGTCGGGGGTGGATCCAGCATCAGTAGGACGGTCGCGAGGATCACCACGGCGCACAGCAGCGGCCGGGGGACGAGCGCGCCGGGACGGACGACGTCGGCGACCATCGGGGCGATCGCGACGACGGCACCGACGAGCAGTGGCCATCCGGGTGGAATCAACGCATCGCGTTGCGCCACGGCGATCACCGCGATCACCCCCGTGGCGATGTGTGCGAACACAGGGACCGACAACGGGTAGTCGTACCCGCTGGCGGCGAGTCGTTGCCTGAAGAACCGCGTGATCGGCACAGGCTCAGGGTAGGCGTGCCCCGGTACCCGCGCATCCACCCGACAGCGGACACGGTCTCCTACCGGGGTAGGAGACGAAGTCCCTCCCGTGGCACGGCGACTGCGCGTCTCCGCGTTCGTAGCGTTTATCTCAGGTGATTCGCCGACGAGATGCCCTGGGGGTGACGAGATGTCCTGGTCCGAGTTCCGAGCGCGACGACAGGTGCTCGAGGACGTGCTGTCCCGAGCCGAGACCGACCCGATGGTGGTGCGCAGGCTCGCCGACGTGCCGGGCGCGCGCCGCCACTTCTCCTCGCCCGACGAGATACTCCTCGCCCTGCAACACCGGTGGAGCGAACATCTCGCGGCACTGCTCGACCAGGCCGTGGAGGACGGCACCGCCCCCCGCGACGCCTGGCTGCACCTGGCGGCGGAGCAGCCTGCCCTGCGTGCCGCGCTGGACGCCGGCGCCGAGGTGTCCGCCGCGCTGCGCCGTCAGCAGGCCGGCGAACAGGCGATGGCCGACGCCCACCTGACGGGCCGCGCGACGGCAGCGGTGCGCGCATGAATGCGGGGGACGTGACCGTCGAACTCGTCGACGTGGTCCGCGAGTACCGGATCGGCGGCCAGTCCGTGCGTGCGCTCGACGGGGTGGGGCTGACGCTCGCCGCGGGGGAGTTCGTGTCGATCGTCGGGCCGTCGGGTGCGGGCAAGAGCACCCTGCTGCACCTGCTGGGCGCCCTCGACCGTCCGGACAGCGGGTCGATCCGGTTCCGTGGCACCGAGATCTCCGGCCTCGACGACGGCGCCCAGGCCGAGTTCCGTTTGCGGCAGGTCGGTTTCGTGTTCCAGTTCTTCAACCTGATCCCGACGATGTCGGCGTGGGGGAACGTGGCGGTGCCGCGACTGCTGGCGGGGCAGCGTCTCGGGCAGGCGAAAGCGGACGCGCTGACCCTGCTGGACAGGGTCGGGCTCGCCGCGAGGGCGGAACACCGGCCGTCGGAACTGTCGGGCGGGCAGATGCAGCGCGTCGCGGTGGCGCGGGCACTGATCATGGATCCGGTGCTGGTGCTCGCGGACGAGCCGACCGGCAACCTCGACAGCGCGACCGGTGCGTCGGTGCTGGAGTTGCTCGCCGACGTCGCCCACGAGCCGGGCCGCGGCCGGACGGTGGTGATGGTGACCCACGACCAGGACGCGGCGGAAAGCACGGACCGGGTGATCGGGCTGCGCGACGGGACGGTCGGGGAGGATCGGGCAGCGGTGGCCGTCGGTGGTCCGCGGTGAGGGCTGCACTGTCGCGAGTACGGGTGCTCAACCTGCGTGAGATGCGGGTGCATCCGGGCCGCACGGTGATGACGGTGTCGGTCGTCGCGACGGCAGCGTGCCTGCTGGTCGCGGTGTTCGGCATCGCCGGGTCCGTCACCGGGTCCGCGGACCGGCTCGTGTCGGGGATCGGCGGCAATGCTGATCTCGAGGTCTCCGGCGTCACCGACAGCGGTTTCGACGAATCGCTCGTGCCGGTCGTCGCGGGGGTGCCGGGCGTGGCGACGGCGGCGCCGATGCTGCGGGCGACGGCCGGTCCCGATCGGACCCTGCTGCTCGGCGCGGACGCCCGGATGGCGGGTCTGGGCAGCGAGTTGCAGGGGGCCGTCGCGCCCGCGACCACGGCGCTCGCCACGACTCCGGGAGGTGTGGCGGTGGGCCCCGCGACGGGTCTGTCGGTCGGTGACCGGCTGGACCTCGGCGCGGGGACGGCGACGGTGGCCGCGGTCCTCGGTCCGGACGCCGAGCGGCTCTCCGCGGGACGGTTCGTCGTCGCTCCGCTGGCGACGGCGCAGGCACTGACCGGTCGACCCGACCGGATCGACTCGATTCTCGTGGTCGCCGCACCCGGTGTCGACGCCGCAGCACTGCGCGCCGACATCTCCGAGGCGGTGGCCGGTCGAGCGATCGTCGCCGAGCCGAGTGTGCGGGCCGCCCAGTCCGGCGGCGGGATCGCGGTGATGCGCGCCCTGACACTGTCGGCGGCGTCGGGGGCCCTGGTGGTGGCGGGCTTCCTGATCTACACCGTGACGGGGATGGCGGTCGCGGCGCGCCGGCCGACGATCTCGTTGCTGCGGGCGCTCGGCGGCAGGCAACGGATGATCGTCCGTGACCTCCTGATCGAGTCGGCACTGCTCGGCGCCGTCGCCGGATTGATCGGCAGTGCCCTCGGCGTGCTGGTGGGACGGGCCGCGATCGGTTCGCTGCCGGCGGCGCTGCTGCAGGGCTTCGAGGCCGAGACCGAGTACCTGCTGCCCGGATACGCGATTCCCGTCGCGATCGCGGCGTGCGTGGCGGCATCGGTGGCGGCCGCCGCCCTCGCGGCCCGGCAGGTGCACGCGGTGTCACCGGTCGAGGCGCTCGTTCCGCTGGAGGCGTCCGCGGCGGGCACAGTCCGTCCGTCGCTGCGGGTCGCGGCCCTCGTCGGCGGTGTCGTCGCCGCGGTGGCGGCGTTCGTCGTCGCGACCTCGGACGCCGGCCGGATGTCGGTTCTCGCGATCGCGTTGACGACGATCGCGCAGGTGCTGGTGTGCCTGGCGGCGGCGCCGTGGCTGGTGCGGGCCGCCTCGACCGTCGCGCGGGTGTTCGGTGCGCCGGGTGCGCTGGCCGCGGCGACGCTGGAGCGGGCGCCGCGCCGGGTGTGGGCGACACTGATGACGGTGCTCGTCGGCATCTCGATGACGGTCTCGACGATGGGCACCAACGCCAACGTGATCGACTCGGCCACAGCAAGTTTCGCCTCCCTCGGTGACGTCGACGCCTACGTCGGCCCGTCCGACCCGGGAGTGTTCCCGACCGCCCCGATCCTGCCGCCGGAGGTGGAGTCTGCTGTGCTCGCCGTACCCGGCGTCGCGGGAGTCGGCTCCTGGCAGATGGCATTCGCCTCCCTCGGGGACTCGCGGGTGATGCTCACCGGCATCGAGGACGGCAGCACCGCGCCGCCGGTCCGATCACTCACCGACGACACCCACGCCCGACTGCTCGCGGGCGAGGGAGTTGCCGTGTCCCGCGACGTCGCCCGCTCGCTCGGACTGCACGCCGGTGACCACGTCGATCTGCCCACACCCACCGGCGTGCACTCGGTCGAGGTACTGCAGGTGGTTCCGTTCTTCTCTGCGACCTCCGGTGTCGTCGCACTCTCGATGACGCAGTTACGGCAGTGGTACGAGCGTCCGGGGTCGACCATCCTCGGTGTCCGGTTCGAGCCGGGGGCGGACCCGGCCACGGTGCTCGCCGGACTGCGCGCGGCGGTGCCCGACGGAATGAACGTCTACTCCGGCGCCGAGAGCGTCGACGCCGTGGAGGCGTCGGTGCGCGGCGCCACGGTACTCATCGCGGCGATGGCGTGGATCGTGGTGGCCGTCGCAGCCGTGGCCCTGTTGAACACGCTGACACTGTCGGTGCTCGAGCGACGACGCGAGATCGGTGTGGTGCGCGCGATGGGGGCGTCGCGGCGGTTCGTGTCGCGGTCGGTGCTGGCGGAGGCCGCTGCGATCGGCCTCGTCGGTGGCGGGCTCGGTGCGCTGTTCGGTGCGGCGAACCAGTACGTGAACTCGCTTGCCATGACCGGTGTTCTGGGCGTGGACGTGCGGTACGACGTCGGGTCGGCCCTGCTGCTGTTCACCGCCGCCGCGACCGCGCTGGCGATGGTCGGTGCGATCGTGCCCGCGGTACAGGCGTCCCGGCGGACGGTGGTCGCGGCGATCGCCGCGGACTGAGCGGTCGTGCGGGTCAGTCGCGCTCGATGCCGAGGCTGATGCCGCGGGTGGCGAGCCACGGGATCGGATCGATCTTGTTGACGCCGCCGAGGTGGACCTCGAAGTGCAGGTGCGGGCCGGTGGAGAAGCCGCGGTTGCCCATGCGGGCGATCTGGTCGCCTGCCATGACCTGCTGTCCGACGGACACGAGCGACGAGTCGATGTGCCCGTACACGGTGACGGTGCCGTCGGCGTGCTGCAGGCGGACCCACATACCGAAGCCGGAGGCCGGGCCGGAGTCGATGACGACACCGTCGGCGACCGCGTAGATCGGCGTGCCGATCGCGTTGGCGATGTCGACGCCCGCGTGCAGCTCGCCCCAGCGGGCGCCGAAGCCGGAGGTGTAGGTGCCGAGAGCGGGCAGTGCGAACAGCGGGCGGCGGGCCGCGAGGTCGCGGGCTGCTCGCTCCTCGCTGAGTCGCTGTCCCTTCGCGAGCAGGTTCGAGAACTGGGTCAGGTCGGCGGGGTCGGCGACGCTGAGGACCTGGGGTGCCTGCGGCGAGTCCGTGGTGTTCGCGGCAAACTGCGCGGCCTGGGGCTCGGCCGTCGGCGCGATCGTGGAGGCGTCGTCGGCGGCGAGGGTGAACTCGGGTGCGGACTCCGGGCCGTCGCCTGCTGCCTGGCCCGCGGCGACGACTGCGCCTGCGGCGACCGCGACGACCGCGGCGCGGCCCTTGAGGGCGGTGGGCGGAGTGGGGATGCGGTGCGCTCCACCGCGGCGAGCGGGAGCTGCGACGTTCGCATCGTCGGACGGGAGGCGGTCCGTGGTGATCGTGTACGCGGGGTACTCGGGGAGGGCCGGGACGATCGAGGTGGGCCCGTCGTCGATCTCGCTGTAGGCGTGGCGAGTGTCGCGGTTGTTCGTATTCGGTTTGTTCATGGAGCCGTGGGTCTCGAAACGTGATGACCCGGTGTAACGCGGAGCCGAGTACTGCGGATGTGACGGTGTGCTCGCGTCGTCTTCCGCCATCCGGTCCCGGCGTCTACTCGGGTTCTGGTGGGGTGTGACGGTCTGAGCTGCGAAGTTTCCGGCATGAGAGGTGTCCGGCACTGGGACGGTGCCGTAACTGCGGGTCGTGGAGGGCGCGCGGTGTCTGGACAACCTGCCGTCCCTCCGTTCGTGACCCGTCTGTGACTTTGACTCCGGTGACGGTAACGAAACGGCCGCAACAGCCGCAACCTCTGGGTACAGGTGGCACATCAATGTGAGATGCATCACAAATGCATAACGGGCGAATCCGGCGTCAGGTGTCGTCGCCCACAACCGGGCCGGATCCCGGCTAGCGTCGAGCGCCGTGCCCACCCCACCGCGCCCGGACCTCGACGACCCGGCACCGAATCCCACCCGGCCCGCCGCGGTCGCCGTCGCCGTCGCACTCGCGGGAGCGCTGCTGCTCGTCGTGGCGCCGGTGCTCGAGATCGTGGGCCCGAACGCCGGATCCGCCGTCGGAGCAGCCCTCGTGGTGACGCTCGCGTGCTCCGCGTTGCCGTCGTTGCTCGCGCTCGCTGCGCTCGTCGGCCGCGCCGCGGCAGTCGCGGGTGCCCTCCTCGCGGGTGCGGGTGCGGCGGCACTCGGAATGGTCGTACTCGACCTCGCACTGTGGACCGACTCCATCGACGCCAACCGTCTCGACCTGTTCCGGCCGTTGACGGCCGCCCAACTCGACGCCGGTCCGGGTGCCGTCGCAGTCCTCGTCGGTCACCTGCTCGCGGTCGTCGCGGGTGTGATCGGGTTGATGTCCGTCGCCCGAGCCGCGCAGGCCGACGGCTACGGGCTCGGGGAGGACCCCGAGTTCGACGGCGCACCGGTCGCCAGGCGGATCGGAACCGTGCTCGCCGTCGGCGCGGTCGGTGCCGCGCTGCTCCTCTGCGCTGGATCGCTCGGGGCGCCGTGGGCCACGACCGATCCTCTGCTGGTCGTGCATTCGCTACTCGGGTCGAACGCACCGACGGCGATCGGCGTCGTCACCGTGGCACTCGCCGTGCTGATCGTGGTCGCCGCGGCGCTCGCCTCCGTGTCCACGTCGGTCGCGGCCGCCGCGGTCGTGGGTGCGGGGTTCGGCGCGCTCGGGTTGTTCGGTTCCCGGGTCGCGGCCGGCCTCCTCGCCGAGGGGCTGTCCGTCACGGCCGCGTCCGCGGTGTCCGCCGTTGCCGCACTCGTGCTCGTCGTGGCCGGCGCCGCGATGCCCTGGGCGGCCCGGGCGCGTGCCGCGTCCGGCCGCCCCGCCCGTGACACCCGCGCCGCCGCACGAGGTCGCGCAGGGCAGGCGCGATCGCACGCGGCGGCCGGGGTCACGTGCGTCGCGTCGGGGGTGCTCGCCGTGGCCGGGTCGCTGTTTCCCGTGCTGACCGTGCCGGATGGCGGCGACCGCCCCGACATTCTCTTCACGCGCGTCACGCTCGTCTCGGGTGCACTTCTGGTCGTGGCGGGGGCGGCGTTGCTGCTGCCCGCGTTCGCGGCCACGGTCCGCCCGGCCGTGGGTGTCCTGTGGGCGGCCCACTTCGCCGCGGTCACGGCGGTACTGCAGTCGGTGGTGGTCGCGGTCGACGTCCCCGGGGTGGGGATCGGCGCCGGGACGGTCCTGCTCGGGCTGTCCGCACTGGGCGCCGTCGCCACGGGAGCACTGTGCTGGCACGCGGGCTCGGTCGAACGCGATCTCGCGGAGGTGCCCGCCGATACGGGCCCGCGACGGGAGGTCCTGCTCGTCGGCGTCCCCGCGGCGGTGGTCTCCGCGGTGGCGCTGGCGCTGCCGCTGTACACCGGACCGGGTTATGCACCCGAAACGCTGACCGAGTGGCCGTGGGGATGGGACACGTGGGGCAGGGGAGTACTCGCGGTGACTCTCGTGGTGACGGCCGTCGTCGTGTCGCGGGCCCGTCCGGCACGCGCGGCGGTGGGGGCGGTGGGCGCCGCGATGTCGATGGGCGTATACCTGATCGGGTGGCCGCTGACCAACGGTCGGATCGCCGACTCGGCTATCGGACAGGGAACGTGGGCTGCAATCATGGGTGTGGCGCTGTTCGCGGTGACCGCCGTCGTGGCGGTTCGGCCCAGACGGCCGTGACCTGCAGGGTGCCGCATCGGAGTCCGTGACATATGCCACATAGCACCAAGGCGAGGGCTGCGTCACGGAATCAACTAGATATTGTCCCGGACGGACCCGCTCCTACCCCTCGAGCGGGCGTTAACGCAGACGAGACGGTGAGCAGATGGATCTCTTCGAATACCAGGCGAAGGAACTCTTCGCCAAGCACGATGTGCCGACGTCGGCCGGCCGTGTGACCGACACTGTCGCCGGTGCCCGCGAGATCGCCGAGGAAATCGGCAAGCCCGTGATGGTCAAGGCGCAGGTCAAGGTCGGCGGCCGCGGCAAGGCCGGCGGCGTCAAGTACGCGGCCACCGCCGATGATGCCGAGACCCACGCCGGGAACATCCTCGGCCTCGACATCAAGGGTCACGTCGTCAAGAAGCTCCTCGTCGCCGAGGCGAGCGAGATCGCGGAGGAGTACTACATCTCCTTCCTGCTGGACCGCACCAACCGCACCTACCTGGCGATGTGCTCGGTCGAGGGTGGCATGGAGATCGAAGAGGTCGCCGCCACCAAGCCGGAGCGCCTCGCGAAGATCGCCGTCGACGCCGTCAAGGGTGTCGACCTCGCGTTCGCGCGTGAGATCGCGGAGAAGGGCCACCTGCCCGCCGAGGTCCTCGACGCTGCGGCCGTGACCATCCAGAAGCTGTGGGAGGTCTTCGTCAAGGAAGACGCTCTCCTCGTGGAGGTCAACCCCCTCGTCCGCACCCCGGACGACCAGATCCTCGCCCTCGACGGCAAGGTCACCCTCGATGCCAACGCCGACTTCCGTCAGGCCGGGCACGCGGAGTTCGAGGACAAGGACGCCACGGACCCGCTCGAGCTCAAGGCCAAGGAGAACGACCTCAACTACGTCAAGCTCGACGGCGAGGTCGGCATCATCGGCAACGGCGCCGGCCTGGTCATGTCGACCCTGGACGTCGTCGCCTACGCGGGTGAGAAGCACGGCAACGTCAAGCCGGCCAACTTCCTCGACATCGGTGGTGGCGCCTCCGCAGCGGTCATGGCCGCCGGCCTCGATGTCATCCTGAACGACGCACAGGTCAAGAGCGTCTTCGTGAACGTCTTCGGCGGCATCACCGCCTGTGACGCGGTCGCCAACGGCATCGTCGGCGCACTGGAGACCCTGGGTGACGAGGCCAACAAGCCGCTCGTCGTCCGCCTCGACGGAAACAACGTCGACGAGGGCCGCCGCATCCTCGCCGAGGCCAACCACCCGCTGGTCACGGTTGTCGCCACCATGGACGAGGCCGCCGACAAGGCCGCCGAACTCGCGTTCGCCGCGAAGTAAGGGACTAGAACAATGGCTATCTTCCTCACCAAGGACTCCAAGGTCATCGTCCAGGGCATCACCGGCGGCGAGGGCACCAAGCACACCGCGCTGATGCTGAAGGCCGGCACCCAGGTCGTCGGTGGCGTCAACGCCCGCAAGGCCGGCACCACCGTGTCCCACAAGGACAAGGACGGCAACGACATCGAGCTCCCCGTCTTCGCTTCCGTCGCCGAGGCGATGGAGAAGACCGGCGCCGACGTCTCCATCGCGTTCGTGCCGCCTGCGTTCTCCAAGGACGCCATCGTCGAGGCCATCGACGCCGAGATCCCGCTCCTCGTGGTCATCACCGAGGGCATCCCGGTGCAGGACTCCGCGTACGCGTGGGCCTACAACGTCGAGAAGGGCAACAAGACCCGGATCATCGGCCCGAACTGCCCCGGCATCATCACCCCGGGCGAGGCCCTCGTCGGCATCACCCCGGCGAACATCGCGGGCAAGGGCCCGGTCGGCCTCGTGTCGAAGTCCGGCACCCTGACCTACCAGATGATGTTCGAGCTGCGTGAGTACGGCTTCTCGACCGCCATCGGCATCGGCGGCGACCCGGTCATCGGCACCACCCACATCGACGCCATCGAGGCGTTCGAGAAGGATCCCGAGACCAAGCTCATCGTCATGATCGGCGAGATCGGCGGCGACGCCGAGGAGCGCGCGGCCGACTACATCAAGGCCAACGTCACCAAGCCGGTCGTCGGCTACGTCGCGGGCTTCACCGCTCCCGAGGGCAAGACCATGGGCCACGCCGGCGCCATCGTCTCCGGCTCCTCGGGCACCGCTCAGGCGAAGAAGGACGCACTCGAGGCCGCAGGCGTCAAGGTCGGCAAGACGC
>NZ_JBHUFB010000002.1:116508-160729 GCF_042681175.1 Rhodococcus gannanensis | reverse complement strand
CCCCCCCCCGCCGGCGTTTGCGAGTCAGGCCGCCTGCGGTGCACGCGCCCCACGCGTCACCGGCTCGGCACCGCAGGCGTGCGCTAGCGTTGGGAGGCGCCGACCGCTCGTGAGACACCACATGCGGTGGTGCCGACGACGATCCAGAGACAAGATCCCGAGGAGCCGACGATGACCTACCCGCCCACAGGACCCGGCTACCCCTCTCCGGGCCCATCGGGTCCGGGCCAGCCACCCTCTTCCGCGTCCACCACCGGTGGCGGCCGTCTGGCGGACAAGCCGCTCCCGTACCTGTTCTCCGTGGGTGTCCTCGTTCTCGGCATCGCCGGCTTCCTGTTCGGCTTCGCGCCCTATTCGAAGGTCACCGGTTTCACGGGCGCCGCAGCGACGATCAGTTCCTTCGAAGCCGTGTCCCCGGTGATCGGTCTGGCGCTGCTGCTCGTCGGCGGACTGCTGGCGGGGGTGTCCCTGCTTCCGGGGCAGGCACAGCAGGCGCCCGCCGCGGTCACCTCGCTCGTCGGGTTCGTGGTGGGACTGTTCGTCCTGTTCAACCTCCCCGACGGGGCGAGCCTCGCGTGGGGCGGCGTCCTCGGTCTGGTCGTCGCGTTCGTGCAGGCGGCGCTTGCCGTCACGCTGTTGCTGTTCACCGTCGGCGTGCTCCAGCCGCCGGCCCGGCGCGTTGCCGACTACCAGCCGCAGCCCGGAGCTCCCGGCTACGGTCCGCAGTCCGCTGCTCCCGGATTCGGCCAGGCGCCGCCGCCCGCCGGCCAGCCCGGATACGGTCAGCCGCCCGCGGGCTACGCCCCGCCGAACCCGTACTCCGCGCCGCAGCAGCCGTACGGGGCTCCGCAGTACGGTCAGCCGCAGTACGGCCAGGCACCGCAGTACGGCCAGCCTCCGCAGTACGGACAGCCGCAGTACGGTCAGGCTCCCCAGTACGGCGAGTCCCAGCAGTACGGGCAGAACCCGGCGTCGCAGCCTCCCGCCGCCCCGTCCTCTGCATCTTCGGCAACGCCGGAGCCGTCCGCCGGACCGTCCTCGACGACGCCGACCCAGGCGTTCGGCGTCGACAAGCCGGAACGAACAGACGACTGACGCCGCGGCGATGAACTCCGTGGTCAGCCGAGGCGGCCGCCGCCCCGACGGGGGGCGGCGGCCGCTGCGCGCCCCCGCCGCCGGGCTCTCCGGCCGGCCGACTCCGACGCCGGAGCAGATGCGGGCACTGCTCGGTGTGGCGCTCCGACCCGCGCTGCTCGCACTCGTCGTCATCGCGACGTGCATGGTGGTGACACTCGTCGCGGCGAACAGCGACCTCACCGGAACCAGTGGTTCCATCGCAGCGGGATGGCTTGCACTGCACCAGGTTCCGCTCACCATCGGTGGCGCATCCCTGGGGGCGCTTCCGTTGCTGCCGACGCTGGTGATGATCGCGGCCGTCGCTCGCGGCTGCTCGCGGGTCGTCACCGCGTCGACGCCCCGGCACGAGTGCTGGTGGGTGGTGGGAGCCGCGGTCGCGGGCCCCGTCGTCGTCACCGCGATCGCGCTGGCCGTCGTGGCCGACGCGTCGTCGGTGATCCCGCTGTCCTCGCCGAACGTCCTCGCCGCACTGGCGTGGGTGATCGCCGTGCACCTGATCGGCGCGGGCATCGGCATCGGCATCCGACTGTGGCGGCCGATCGTCACCCTGCTCGGCGTGCCGGACTGGGTGCTCGCCGCGGCACGTCCCGCGACCCGATCGGGGATGGCACTGCTCGCCACTGGCGCCGCGATCACGGCCGCGTCGCTGGTCGCGTCGTGGTCCACGGTCGGCATGCTCATCGAAGCCGGGGACGGGTTCATGGGCGGACTCGGATTGACGCTCCTCTCGATCCTGTACCTGCCGAACGTCGTGATCGGCGCAACGGCGGTCCTCGTCGGATCCGCCGTCGAGGTCGGGTCGGCGTCGGTGAGCCTTTTCGACGTGGTCGGCGGCCCGGTGCCTGCGCTGCCCGTTCTCGGCGCACTGCCCGAACAGGCAGGCGGCGACGGCTGGCTCGTCGGGCTCGTCGTGCCTGCCGCGGTCGGTGTCATGTTCGGCCGCGAGTGCGCGCGCCGGGCGTCGTCGCCGCTGTCGGCCGTGCAGACCGCGCTGGTCGGTGCCCTCGCGGTCGCCACCGTCTTCGCGGCGCTGGGATTCGCGGCGGGCGGCGCGGTCGGCTCCTTCGGTTCGGTCGGCGTCGACCTGCTGACCTTCGTCGGCGCCACCTTCGGCTGGTTGGCGGTCTTCGGTTCCGCCGCCGCGGCGGTCACTCGTCTGCGTGGCGCGCCGGACCGGACGGCACCGGCGCGGCGTACACCGATGACACCGGCGGCGACCGCCGAGTTGCCGCCGACCGCCGAGCTTCCCGCAGCCGCCGAGGCCGCGACCCGGCCCGAACGCGGCGAGTCCACGGTGATCGACGCCGAACTGCTCGACGACGACGGTCAGGCTCTGCCCGCTCCCGACAGTGAGGCGGCGGCCGATGCCGTCGTCGATGCCGAGGTCGTGGACGACGACGAGGACGGAGAGAAGGGCGTGGCCCAGGTCACAGACGAGGATGCCCGGTCGGACCTCCCCGACGGTCGTCGGACCAGCAAGGACTAGTCTGTTCGCGTGCCGACGGACGCAGCCGTCGGTGGTGCCGAAGGTTTCAGGTCGGCGGTGCCGAAGGTCCCCGGACCGGACTCGTCCGGTCGATGCCTACGAGGAGTAGAGCGCTGACTGCCCCGCACGTGTTCCGGCCCGCCCCCGACGCTCCCGCCAGGGTCGTGGTCCTCGCTTCCGGCACCGGAAGCCTGCTGCGGTCGCTGCTCGCCGCGGCCGTCGGCGACTACCCGGCGCAGATCGTCGCCGTCGGTGTCGACCGTGACTGCGCCGCGACCGGTCACGCCGAGGCGGCCGGAGTCCCGTCGTTCAAGGTCGCGCTGGGCGCCTACCCGGATCGCGCCGCGTGGGACGCAGCGCTGACCGAGTCCGTCGCCGCGCACGAGCCCGACCTGGTCGTCTCGGCCGGGTTCATGAAGATCCTCGGGCCCGAGTTCATGGCCCGGTTCGGTGGCCGCATCGTCAACACCCATCCCGCGCTGCTGCCGTCGTTCCCCGGCGCGCACGCCGTTCGCGACGCCCTCGCCTACGGCGTGAAGGTCACCGGATCGACGGTGCATCTCGTCGACGAGGGAGTCGACACCGGGCCCGTGCTCGCCCAGGAAGCCGTCGTCATCGAGGACGACGACGACGAGGCGACGCTGCACGAGCGCATCAAGACCGTGGAACGGCGACTGCTGGTGGAGGTACTCGCCGCCGTCGCCACCCGAGGAGTTGTATCCGATGGACGAAAGGCCGTGATCCCGAAGTGACCGAAGTTAAGGCACTGCGCCGCGCACTGGTGAGCGTGTACGACAAGACCGGCCTGGTGGAACTCGCCACCGGCCTGCACGAGGCCGGTGTCGAACTGGTCTCCACCGGATCGACCGCTGCGAAGATCGCCGAGGCGGGCATTCCGGTGACGCCGGTCGAGTCGCTGACCGGCTTCCCCGAATGCCTCGAGGGCCGCGTCAAGACCCTGCATCCCCGCGTCCACGCCGGCGTCCTCGCCGACACCCGCAAGCCCGACCACCTCGCTCAGCTCGAGGAGCTCGGCATCGAGGCGTTCCAGCTCGTCGTCGTGAACCTCTACCCGTTCACGCAGACGGTCGCCTCGGGTGCCACACCCGACGAGTGCGTCGAGCAGATCGACATCGGCGGCCCGTCGATGGTGCGTGCCGCCGCGAAGAACCACCCGTCGGTCGCCGTCGTCGTGGACCCCGCGAAGTACGCCGACGTGCTGACCGCGGTCGCCGCGGGCGGGTTCACCCTCGCCGAGCGCACGGCGCTGGCCGCGCAGGCGTTCCAGCACACCGCGTCCTACGACGTCGCGGTGGCGTCGTGGATGACCTCGACCCTTGTCGAGAGTGACGTGCAGTTCCCGGAGTGGGTCGGTGCGAGCTGGGACCGTTCCGCGGTGCTCCGCTACGGCGAGAATCCGCACCAGGCGGCGGCCCTCTACGTGAACCCGGCCGCACCCGCGGGCCTCGCGCAGGCCAAGCAGCTGCACGGCAAGGAGATGTCGTACAACAACTACACCGACGGTGACGCCGCCTGGCGTGCCGCGTACGACTTCACCGAGCCCGCCGTCGCGATCATCAAGCACGCCAACCCGTGCGGAATCGCGGTCGGCGCGGACATCGCCGAGGCGCACCGCAAGGCCCACGCGTGCGATCCGGTCAGTGCGTTCGGTGGCGTCATCGCCGCGAACCGCGAGATCAGCGTCGAGATGGCCGAGCAGGTCGCGGAGATCTTCACCGAGGTCGTCATCGCGCCGTCCTACGCGCCGGGCGCCGTCGAGGTGCTCGCCCGAAAGAAGAACGTCCGGGTCCTCGAGGCGGTCGCACCGACCGAGTCCGGGATCGAGCTGCGTCCGATCTCCGGCGGCGCGCTGCTGCAGGAGCGCGACGTTCTCGACGCCGAGGGCGACGACCCGAAGAACTGGACCCTCGCGGTCGGCGAACCGGCGGACGAGAAGACCCTCAAGGACCTCGAGTTCGCTTGGCGTGCTTGCCGTTCCGTGAAGTCGAACGCCATCCTCCTGGCCTCGGACGGCGCCTCGGTCGGCGTCGGTATGGGGCAGGTCAACCGCGTCGACTCCGCGCACCTGGCCGTGAACCGTGCCGGTGACCGGGTGGCCGGTTCGGTCGCGGCATCCGACGCGTTCTTCCCGTTCCCCGACGGCTTCCTGGTGCTCGCGAACGCGGGCGTCAAGGCGGTCGTGCAGCCGGGCGGATCGGTTCGCGACAACGAGGTCATCGAGGCCGCTCGCGCAGCCGGCGTCACCATGTACCTGACCGGGGCGCGTCACTTCGCGCACTGACGGTTCGGTCTCGTTCGGGAGGCGTGTGCTCGGCTGGTGCCGGGTGCGCGCCTCCCGGCGTTTCGAGGTCCCCGGGTTGCTGCCGGGTCAGGCGGCGGTGCCGGAGATGACGACGCGCGCAGCGCCGCGGTCGAGCAGCTCGCGGGCGAGGTCCGTGGCGGCAGCCCGCTGATCGGCGTCGGTGTGCGACAGATCGAGCGTGACTGCGTGGCCGGTCAGGTCGGCGGGCAGGTCGGCGAGGGGCCGCGACGGGGACAACTGGTTGAAGCGAAGTTTCATCTCGGAACTCCTTGGCTCGGTGCCTGCGTATCGCATTGTGTCGACGCAGTGTGTTCTGCAGGTTTCGTGGTGACGACGGTCCGGGAAAAGGTCCGGGAAAAGAAAAGGCACCCTGGGCCGGTGGCCGTGGGTGCCGAGAGGTCGGACTGCGTCGTCAGGACGACTCTCGGCGTATGTGCTTCGCGAAGATGTGGAAACGCCACATGGCGGGTACGACTGCTGCGTGCGCAATCATGTCGGGCGGTTCCTTTCTCGCTCGGCGGCTGGTTAGCCGAGAACCTTACAGCACGGTCCGATCATCGCGCACATCGGTTTTCTGTCGCTGCTGTGGCGCGCGAGTGTGCACTTACGGATGCATCGCCCGAGAGTGTGCGTCGTTAAGTGCACACTCGTCATAGGCGTGCCCCGGCCTGGCGAAGGGCGTCGCATGCGCGCAACGCGATCGTGTGCGGACGCAGCCGCAACTGTTCGGAGCTGACGCGTACTACCCGCCACCCGAGAGCGGTGAGCAACTCGTACCGCTCGATGTCACGGGTCCGCTGCCTCTCCTCGGTCCAGTGGTGGTCGCCGTCGTACTCGACGACGACCTTCGGCCGTCGCCACCCCATGTCGCACCGGGCGACAACGTGTCCACCGTCGTCGCGGACGACGATCTGCGTGCTCGGCCTGGGCAGGCCGCCGTCGATGAGTGCCAATCGCGTCCGCGTCTCCGGCGGCGACTCCGCTCCACCGTCCACCAGCGTCAGTACCTCCCGAAGTTGGACGATTCCTCGTGCACCGCAGTGCTTCTCGGCGACGTTTGCGATGGCGGACGGAGTCGCGCCGGTGGCGTTGCACAGCGCGTCGAGGGTCTCGACGGCGCGGACGAACGGAAGCCGCCTGCCGAGGTCGTATCCCGTGCGGGCGGGCGTCGACGCGAGCCATCCACCGGCGACGCAGATCTCGTCAGGTTCGAGCGCGTCGCCGTGGACCAGAACGCCCCTGGTGCCGCCCCGACTGCCGGTCCGGAACAGCTCGGCCCGCGCGCCCGGATCGATCCACTTGGTGCCGTACACGGCTGCGGCGGAGAGGCCGGCGAGGATTCCGTCCTCGCCGGCCCACATCGCGGCCGCCTCGGCGCGAACCAGTGCGTCGAGTCCGACTCCCTTGGCAATGAAGACGTCTCGGTGTAGCCGTGCGAAGTCGAGTCGGAGCTCGCGCGCCGTCAGGAGACCGTCCCCGATGGCCTGTGTGCCGAAGAACGGCCGCTGAAAGTCCCCCACGGATCGACCGTGCCGGACGTCTGGAGCGTCCACCAGACGTACCTGGTCGTCTGTGGACTACTCAAGAATTCGTACACAGCCCACGAGTGTGCACTTTCTGTCGCGAAGCGCGAGCGAGTGCGACGTGATGTGCACACTCGGCGCCATCAGCGGGCGAGGGTGGCCAGCCAGGCGTCGAAGGCGGTGCCGAACTCCTCGGAGAACGGCAGGTCCTCGATGTAGTCGGCGCCGGTCGAGGTGCGCTCACCGATCTCCTTGAGCACGTGGTTCGCGGTCGTCATCCGGACCGGGGTCACCGTGGCCGCAGACAGGGCGGCATCGAGGGCGTCCACGTCGTCGCAGTCCACCTGGATGTCGCGGGCCGAGCAACTGGTGAGGACCGCGAGGCCGGCGGGCAGTTCGGCGGCGAGCGCGCGCGGGTCGAGGGCGTCCTCCTCGGCGAGCGTCTTCGCGTTCACCGACACGAGTCCCGCCAGTCGCAGCGGTTCGGGCAGGTCCTCGGGGACGGTGCCGTCGGTGCGCAGCGATTCCACCGCGTCCGCGAGTCCGGTGCGCAGTTGGTCGGCGAGTTCCAGTGGCAGCTGACCCGCAGCGACGGCGGCGTCCACCTGGCCGGTGATCTGCCGGGTCAGCAGGCCGAGCAGGCGTACAGCGAGCGGTTCGAGGAGGCCGAGTCCGATCAGCGCCGGGGTGTCCTCGCGCACGGCGAGGGTCATCGCGACGAGCGCGCCCTCGCTGTGACCGATCACCAGCAGGCGGTCGGCGTCGATGTCGGGCTGGGCGGCGAGGTTGCGCAGGGCGTCCGCCGCTGCGTCGACGAACACCGAGAACCCGAGTCCCGCGACGTCGTCCACGTCGTACGGGCCGAGTCCTGTGACGCCGCTGCCGAGTTTGTCGTAACGCAGGCTGGCGATGCCCGCCTCCGAGAGCGTGTCCGCGAGGTACCGAAGGGTGCCGATCGGGCCGGGCAGCACCGCGCTGTCGCCGTTGCGGTCGGTCGGGCCGCTGCCTGCGAGCAGCAGTGCCGCGGGAACCGGCTGCGTGACCACCTCCGGAAAACGGAGGGTGCCGTGGACCGTGACGTCGCCGCTGGTGAAGGTGATCTCGGAATCGGACATGGCTTCCAGTCTGTCAGGTTCGGAGACCGTCGGGACGGTCGGTCACGCCACGGGACGCGGCCGTCGAAACCGCCGCGCGCCCTTCCACGCGAACCACAGCAGGAACGCCACCACCACCGGGATCAGCAGCGGCAGCACGAACGCGATCAGCACCAGGACGAACGAGACGACGTCCTCGACGATCGACACCAGTGGGTTCGCGACGCCGGCCGTCGACGCGGTGCTCACTGCACGCGTCCCGGTCTGCGCTGTGCTGAAGGCCAGCGCGGTCGGGGCGCCGACGATGATGCCCGCGATGACCGCGGCGGCCGGGTCGAGGCCGGTGAACACGGCGCCGGCGGCGATCGCCGCGGCGATCGGTCGCGTGACGGTGCCTGCCACCCCCAGCAGGTTGTCGACGACCGGGATCAGATCGGCGAGCAGCTCGACCGCGGTCGCCACGGCCAGCGCCACGAGTGCGGCCGTCGACCCGACCCAGTGGAACGACTCACCGAGGGTGATCCCGAACAGGCCGAAGTGTGCGGCGGCGCTGAGCATCAGGAGCGGCAGGAAGGTGCGCAGCCCCGTCGCCGCGGCGAGGCCGATTCCGAGGAAGAGCGCCAGCACCCAGGTCTCCATGAAGGAAGTCTACGAACCGTTCCGGTGCACGTCGGCGTTCGCGAATGCCCGACACGGATGCCGAATCGGCCGAAGGCTCGTAGCGTGGAGTGGTGACTGCGCCCACACCCGACACCCGGTCCCCGCGCCCCACCGCCGCGACGGTGGGAGAGCTGCGCGCCACCGGACACGTCCAGCGTCCCGTCAAGGACGAGATCCGCGACAACCTCCTCGCCGCACTGCGTGACGGCCGCGACCCCTGGCCGGGGATCGTCGGCTTCGAGGAGACCGTTCTGCCGCAGCTCGAACGCGCGCTGATCGCCGGCCACGACGTCGTGCTGCTCGGCGAACGCGGACAGGGCAAGACGAGGCTGCTGCGGACGCTGCCGCTGCTCCTCGACGAGTGGACCCCGGTGATCGCCGGTTCCGAGCTCGGCGAGCACCCGTACGAGCCGATCACGCCGGCATCGATCCGCCGCGCCGCAGAACTCGGCGACGATCTTCCGGTCGCGTGGCGGCACCGAGACGAGCGCTATTCGGAGAAGCTCGCGACCCCGGACACCTCGGTCGCCGACCTGGTCGGCGATGTGGACCCGGTGAAGGTCGCGGAGGGCCGCAGCCTCGGCGACCCGGAGACCATCCACTTCGGTCTGGTGCCACGCGCGCATCGCGGCATCGTCGCGGTGAACGAGCTGCCGGATCTGGCCGAGCGGATCCAGGTGTCGCTGCTGAACGTGATGGAGGAACGCGACATCCAGGTCCGTGGCTACACACTGCGCCTGCCGCTCGACGTGCTGCTGGTGGCGAGCGCGAACCCCGAGGACTACACGAACCGCGGCCGCATCATCACCCCGCTCAAGGACCGGTTCGGCGCCGAGATCCGCACCCACTACCCGCTGGCGATCGAGGACGAGGTGGCGGTCGTCGAGCAGGAGGCGCAGTTGCGCGCCGAGGTGCCGGCGCACCTCCTGGAGATCCTTGCCCGGTTCACGAGGATGCTGCGCGAATCCCCTTCGGTGGACCAGCGTTCCGGTGTGTCGGCGCGGTTCGCCGTCGCGGCGGCGGAGACGGTGGGCGCTGCGGCGCTGCACCGCGGAACGATCCTCGGCGAGTCCGAGCCCGCGGCTCGGGTGGTGGACCTCGGGAGCGTGATCGACGTGCTGCGCGGCAAGGTCGAGTTCGAGTCCGGTGAGGAGGGCCGCGAGATCGAGGTCCTCGAACACCTGCTGCGCCGGGCCACCGCGGACACCGCGCGAGACCTGCTCGGCGGCGTCGACCTCGCGCCGCTCGTCGAGGTGATCGAGGGCGGCACCCCGGTGGTCACGGGTGACCGGGTCACCGCGAAGGACCTGCTCGGCGAACTGCCCGAACTCGATGTCGTGGACGTACTCGCGGAACGTCTCGGTGCGCAGACGGTCGGCGCGCGGGCCGCGGCGGTCGAGCTGGCGCTCGAGGGGCTGTACCTGGCGCGGCGGATCGCCAAGGACGCCGACGACGACGGGCAGTTGGTGTACAGCTGATGTACCAGCGCTACGGCCGCTACCACGGGGGACCCGATCCACTGGCCCCGCCGGTGGATCTGCGTGAGGCGCTGGAGGCGATCGGCAACGACGTACTCGAAGGGTCGTCGCCGCGGCGGGCGTTGCGGGAAATGCTGCGCCGCGGGACGTCGTCGATGCGCGGGCTGGACAGGCTCGCCGCGCAGGCGAACCGACGCCGACGGGAACTGTTGAACCGCAACAACTTGGGTGGCACCCTCGACGAGGTCAGGGAACTGCTCGACGGTGCGGTGCTCGCCGAGCGCAAGGAGCTTGCGCGCTCGCTCGACGACGACGCCCGGTTCGCGGAGATGCAGTTGGCGGAGCTGCCGCCGTCGACGGCGCAGGCCGTCCAGGATCTGTCGGGGTACCAGTGGCGGGACGCGCAGGCCCGCACCGACTACGAGAAGATCAAGGATCTACTCGGCCGGGAAATGCTCGACCAGCGGTTCGCGGGCATGAAGCAGGCGCTCGAGAGCGCGACCGACGAGGACCGCCGGCGTGTCGACGACATGCTGAGCGACCTGAACGACCTGCTGGACAAGCACTCTCGCGGCGAGGACACCCCCGAGGACTTCGACCGCTTCATGGCCGAGCACGGCGACTTCTTCCCGGAGGGACCGAGCAACGTCGACGAGCTGATCGACGCGCTGGCACGCCGGGCCGCGGCGGCGCAACGGTTCCGGAACTCGCTGACCCCGGAGCAGCGCGCCGAGCTGGACGCACTGGCGCAGCAGGCATTCGGCAGTCCGAGCCTGATGCAGCAGCTGGACCGGCTCGACGCCAACCTGCGGTCGGCGCGTCCCGGGGAGGACTGGGACGGCAGTCAGCGGTTCCGGGGCGACGACGGAATGGGTCTCGGTGAGGGCACGTCCGCGCTCGCGGACATCGCGGAGCTCGAACAGCTCGGTGAGCAGCTGTCGCAGGAGTACGCGGGCGCGCAGCTCGACGACATCGACCCGGAGGCACTGCTGCGGCAACTCGGCCCCGAGGCCGCCGCCGACGCCCGCACCCTCGCGGAACTGGAGAAGGCGCTGCAGCAGCAGGGCTTCCTCGACAAGGGTGCGGACGGGCAGTGGCGGCTGTCGCCGAAGGCGATGCGCAAGCTCGGCCAGTCGGCGTTGCAGGACGTCGCGAAGCGGCTGTCGGGACGTGGTGGTGCCCGCGACACCCGAAGGGCGGGCGCGATGGGCGAACCGACCGGGGCGAGCAGGCAGTGGGAGTTCGGGGACACGGAGCCGTGGGACGTGACCCGAACCGTGACGAATGCCGTGCTGCGGGAGGCGTCGTCGGGTCGGTCGAACGTCCCGGTTCGGTTGCAGGTGACCGACGTCGAGATCGCCGAGACGGAGCAACGGACCCGCGCCGCGGTCGCGCTGCTCGTCGACACGTCCTTCTCGATGGTGATGGACGGTCGCTGGGTGCCGATGAAACGCACCGCGCTCGCGCTGAACCATCTGGTGCGCACCCGGTTCCGCGGCGACGACCTGCAGCTGATCGCGTTCGGCAGGCAGGCCCGTACCGTCACCCCGGAGGAACTCGCCGGTCTCGACGGCGCGTGGGATCAGGGCACCAACCTGCATCACGCGTTGCTGCTCGCCGGCCGTCATCTGCGTCGCAACCCCAACGCGCAGCCGGTGGTGCTGATCGTCACCGACGGTGAGCCGACCGCACACCTGGAGCCGGACGGGCGGGCGTTCTTCGACTACCCGCCGCACCCGAAGACGCTGGGGCTGACGGTGCGTGAACTCGACCATCTTGCGAAGCTCGGTGCCCAGGTGACCATCTTCCGGCTCGGCGACGATCCCGGGCTCGCGCGGGTGGTCGACCGGATGGCTCAGCGTGTAGGGGGCCGCGTCGTGGCACCCGACCTCGACGGCCTCGGCGCCGCAGTGGTCAGCGACTTCATGCGGATGCGCCGCCGGCGCGGGTGAGGACCTCCACGCCGTCCGCGGTGACGGCGATCGTGTGCTCACTGTGCGCCGTTCGGCATCCTGTCGCGCTCCGGAGCGTCCACCCGTCGGGGTCGGTGACGAGCTCGTCGGTGTCGGCCATCACCCACGGCTCCAGCGCCAGCAGCAGTCCGGGGCGGAGGACCATTCCGCGGCCGGGCCGACCGGTGTTCGGGACGTGCGGGTCCTGGTGCATCGTCGACCCGATGCCGTGACCTCCGAAATCGGTGTTGATCGAGTATCCCGCTTCGCGCAGGACGGATCCGATGGCATGGGAGATGTCGCCGATGCGGGCCCCCGGCCCGGCGGCGTCGATACCCGCCTGCAGCGCGCGCTCGGTCGTGTCGATCATCGCGACGCTCTCCGGAGGCCTCGAGTCGCCCACGACGAAGCTGATCGCGGAGTCGGCGGCGACACCGTCGAGGGAGACGGCCAGGTCCAGGGACAGCAGGTCGCCGTCGGCGAGTGTGTGGTCGTGGGGCATCCCGTGGAGGACGGCATCGTTGACCGCGGTGCACACGTAGTGGCCGAACGGCCCGCGTCCGAAGGACGGCGCGTAGTCGACGTAGCAGGACTGTGCCCCGGCCTCGGTGATCATCTCCCGGGTCCAGTCGTCGATGTCGAGCAGATTGGTGCCGACGGTGGTGCGGCTCCGCAGCGTCTGCAGGATGTCGCCGACGAGCGTGCCTGTCCGGCGTGCTCGGGTCAGTTCGGTGGTGCTCAGGATCTCGATCATGGGACGTCCTTACTCGGCTTTCCAATAACTATCCCGGCCATATTATCCCGGTACTACAATCGGTTGCATGGTCAGGCTGCCCCTCACCCCCGCGGAGGTCGAACGCGGTCGGTGCCTCGGCGCGGTGTTGCGGCGTGCCCGCGGCACTCGCACGATTCTCGACACGGCCCTCGACGCGGGCGTATCTCCGGAGACCCTCCGGAAGATCGAGTCCGGCCGCGTCGCGACACCGGCGTTTCCCACGATCGCTGCGCTCGCCGACGTCCTCGGGTTGTCCCTCGACGCGATATGGGCCGAGGTCAACCGGTCCTCGCGAGGTGCCGCGCCGGGGAGACGCGACGAGCCCGAACGGTCCGCCTCGTAGGCTGCCGACGCCAGTGGGCCCGATCGGACGGTCGAATTCGCGCAGCGCCGCCATGCGCGGCGTGAATTCTGCCTGGACCGTAGAGGGCGGGTCGTCGCGCCGACGGCGACAGGCGCTACGCCCTGCGGTGACCGACGTCACGTCATAGTCTGAGGAGAGGTCAGCGCCGAGAGACGGGAATCGTCGATGAAGAAGCTGCTGAAATCTCTGCCCGAGAAGGACTTCCGGCTCTACCGGCAGACGAAGCGGGATCGGCTTCGAGATCTGGACGAAGACGAACTGATCGATCTGCACGCCCGTGTCCGAAATGCGCGGAACAAGCACATGTCCGTGTATCGACGTGAGGCGGCTGCTGCGGTCACCGACAAGTCCGCTCGCGGGGCCGCTCGCCGGACGACCACCAAGAACGCCGCTCGAGTCGAGGCGCTGGAGACCGCCCTCTCCCGTGTCAGCCGGCGGCTCGGCGCCGTGGCCAAGGAGAATGCGGCCGCGTTGAAGAAGGCGCGGCTGGACGCCGCACGGACGGACGCTCCGTCGTTCGCCGGAGCGGGCGCCGAGGATCCGGCAGCCGCGAAAGCGCCCGGCGGGAAGGTGAAGTCGAAGCAGAAGTCCGCTGGACGCAAGAAGCGGGAGGCGTCCGACATCGCCGCGGGCGCGAAACGTCAGGCCAAGCGCGACAGTCGATGAGGCGCGCCTGGGTGCCGTCGACGTCGTTCGGGCGGCGGGGCGCCTACCCGCTGACGACCTGCCGGTCGCCGAGCGGCGCGTCGAGCTCGACCTCGAGTGTCGCCGGTACCACCTGCATGGTGCAGGCCTTCCCGACTGCGGCGGGCAGGGTGCCGGTGCGGAGGGCGATGGTGACGGAGGCTTCCGTCTCGGTGACGGTCGCGGCGGCGCCGAAGCACTCCGGGGCGCCGGAATCGAAGTGGACGGCCACCCGATCGCCGGCGTCGCCGGTGACGCTGTACGACGCGAAGGCGATCGGATGCGTGTCGACAAGATCCTGATTGGAGGTCATCTCCTCCGAGGGCGGGTCGGGCATCGCGACGGAACTGGGCGGCGAGACGGTCGGGATCTGCGTGGTGTCGACGGGCGTGCTCGGCGTGGTCGCCGCGTCCGAGGACTCGTCGTCGGAACAGCCGGTCAGAGCGAGGGCCAGTAATGCTGCCGCGGCGAGAGTACGCATGGGGGCACAGTAAACGACGAACGTCAGGCCAGCAGCGCCGCGACGAGGCCGATCGCGGGGATCGCCACGAGGGTGGTGACGAGAGCGGTGTCGCGGGCGAGAACCACGCCGCGGCCGTAGCGGCTCGCGTAGACGAACACGTTCTGCGCGGTCGGCAGTGTCGAGACCACCACGACGGCGAACAGGTCGTGGCCCTCGAGCCCGAGCAGGAACCGTCCCATCAGGTAGGCGAGCACGGGCTGGACGAGCATCTTCAGCGCCGACGCCAGCGCGATCTCGCGGCGCGGAGCCACGCCGCGTTGCAGAACCCGCACGCCGTAGAGCGAGATGCCGAACGCGAGGAGCGCGCCCGGCACCGAGGCACCGCCGACGAGGCGGAACGGCTCGGTCAGCGCGGTCGGGGGCGTCCACCCGGAGATCGACACGGCGAGGCCTGCGACGCCCGCGAGCACGATGGGGTTCTTGAACGGTGTCGTCACGGTGTCCACCCACGATCCGCCGCGGGTGCCGGTGGTCAGGTCCAGCATCGTCAGGGCAATCGGCGAGTAGACGACGATCTGGAACAGCAGAAGTGGTGCCACGAACGAGGCGTCGCCGAGCACGAACACCGAGATCGGGATACCGAGATTGGCGGAGTTCACGTAGGACGCGGCGAGTGCACCGATCGTCGCCTCGGGGACCGGGCGCCGGATGACGGTTCGGGTGAGGACGAAGTACACGGTGCCGACGGCGAAGGCGGTGGCCGCCGCGACGGCGAGGGTGGGGGAGAAGATCACCGCCAGGTCCGCGTTCGCGAGGGAGTCGAACAGCAGGGCCGGTGTCGCCACGAAGAACACGAGACGACTGAGCACGAACTCACCGTGCTCGCCGAGGACCCGCGAGCGGCCGAGTGCGTAGCCGATGGCGATGACGACGAAGATGACGGTGAAGCCGGCGAGTACACCAGACACCGGGACCTCCTAGGGCGAACAACCCCGAAGAGTCTAGTCGGTAGCAGGTCTAACCATCTCGGCGCGTGGGCCGAGCCCCTCCGGTACCGGCGAGACCGGACCGGAGGGGCTCGGCGAACCACGAGTCACCGGGACGACGACACCGGCTCCCCGTCCGGCCCGCTGTCCGGCGGATACGTCCCGTTGGCGTACGGGTTGAAGTCGTTCGTGAACAGGTCCTCGGCCTTCACGGCGTCCGGCTTCAACGTCCCCAGGCGCACACTCTGGTCGATCCAGATGGTGAACTCGTCCGCGTCGATCACCCCGCCCGGCGTGGGCACCCCCGTGCTCTTCCACTGCTTCACGAACTCGGTGTTCTCGTTCCGTCCACGCGCCTCGATGATCGACACGAACCGGTCGATCACCTCCTGGCGCGGTGTCACCTGAGCCCATCGCAGGGCCCGCGCCGTCCCCTGCACGAAGTCGGCGACCGCTTCCTCTTGCTGGGCGATGAAGTCGTCACGGAAGGCGAACCCGCCGATGCCCAGCGGTCCGGTCAGGTCGACATCGGTGAACAACGGTGTGAGTCCGCCTCTGGCGAGCGCCGCATCCTTGATCACCCCGCCCAGGTTGCCGACGTCGATCTGACCCTGGCGCAGTGCCTGTTCCGTGTTCAGCGGCGGCACCACGACCAGTTCCACCTGGTTGATCTCGTCGTCGGACAGCCCCGCCCGGAACAGCCACTCCTTGACCACGTACTCGTGGTACGCGCCGAGGGTGTTGATCCCGACCTTCTTGCCGATCAGGTCCCTCGCTGTCGTCAGCGGGCTGCCGTCGACGACGTAGTACCCGTTGAAACTGTCCGCCTCTGTGTCACCGTCGGAGCCGTAGTTGCCCAGCACCGTCGTCACCGGCGCACCCGCGTCGACGAGTTTCGCAATCGCGCCGTAGAACGCGGACCCGACGTCGGACTGCCCGGTCGCCGTGTTCTGGATGCTCGCCGGGCCACTCGTGTTGTCCCCCAGCCAGTTCAGCGTCACCGTGTCGAAGTAGCCCAGATCCTCGGCCAATTCCGGGTAGGTCACGGTGCTCGCGCTGCCCTCGTAGCGGAGCACCGTCTTCCCGTCCGAGGACACCTGCGCGGCGTCCCCGGACGAGCTGCCGCACGCCGTCGACGTGAGGGCGAGCGCGATCAGCATCGCGACACCGACCGTTGTCCTGCTGCGTACCATCGCTGTTCGCCCCTCGCCCCGTCAGTCGTTGCCGAAGAACGGAGCGCCGACCACCGACACCGACCGCACACCGTCCGGACCCACCGGAACGTCTCCCTCCACAGTGGTGCGGTGCAGGACCCGGACGACGTCGAGGTGGTCGAGATCGGTCGGCGCCTGGTGCGCGGTGATGCGGTTGTCCCACACGCCGATGCTGTCGTCTTCCCAGCGCACCCGGACCGAGTATGCGGGGTTGGTGATCTCCTCGAACAGCAGGTCGAGCAGGCGGTCGCTCTGACGAGGCGAGACCCCCAGGATCCGGCTCGTGAATCCGGGTGTGACGAACAGTCCCCGCTCGCCGGTCTCCGGATGTACCCGCACGACGGGATGTTCGGTGACGTACGGCTCCTCGGTCACGTGTTGTTCCGACTGGCTGCCCGACGCCCAGCGCGGAGTCCGGCCCCCGAAACGGTGTTCGGCTCGCAGCCCGTCGAGGAGCTGCTTGAGGGAGTCGGGCAGGTTCGTGTATGCCGCCCCCAGATCCGTCCACGTCGTGTCTCCGCCGACGCCGGGTACCTGCTCCGACCGGAGGAAGGTGATGGCCGGAGGATTCACGAGAGCCGAGATGTCGGAATGCCAGAAGTTCGCATACGAATACTTCCTGGTGCCGGCGCGTACCGCGTACTTTCGGCTGTCGACCTCGAGGATCTCCTTGTGTGCGGCCTCCGGATCGTAGTTGTACGGGTGAGAGTTCGTGATTCGCCCGAAGTGCCGGGTGAACCGGATCTGGTCCTCGTGTGTCAGGGGCTGATTCCGGAAGAACAACACCTTGTACTCGAGCAGCGCGGCCCGCAGGCGGGTGACGACGGCGGCGTCGAGATCGGCACGCAGGTCGACTCCGTCGATCTCGGCGCCGATGTGGCCGGCGATCGGAGCGACGCGCACCGAGGTAGCGGGATCGGCGACGGCGGTCACGTCACTTCTCCCCACGGAACGCGGCGCCGGACAGCGACACCGACTCCCGGCCGTCCGGGCCGACGGGAACGTCACCCTCGATCGTGGTCCGGTAGAGCAGTCGCGTGACGTCGAGATGGTCGAGGTCGGCAGGTGCCAGATGCGCCGTCGCGCGGTTGTCCCACACCGCGAGGGTTCCCGGACGCCAGCGGAACCGAACCGTGTACGCCGGGTTGGTGACCTCCTCGAACAGCAGGTCGAGCACGCGGTCGCTCTGCGACGGCGAGAGCCCGACGATCCGAGAGGTGAAGCCCGGTTGGACGAACAGCGCCTTCTCGCCGGTCACCGGATGCACCCGGACCACCGGATGCTCCGTGACGAACGGGTTCTCCTGGACCCGACGGCCGTATTCACTGGCGGAGTCCCACAGGGGCCGACGTCCACCGAAGCGGTGCTCGGCGCGAAGGCCGTCCACGAACTGCCGCAGCGGTTCCGGCAGGCCCTCGTACGCCGCGACCAGGTTGGTCCACTGCGTGTCACCACCGCGCTCCGGCACGTCGTGGGCGCGAAGCAGCGTCACCGCGGGCGGGTTCACCACGGCGGTCACGTCCGTGTGCCATTGACTGTCATAGCTGTACTTCTTGCGCCCGAAACGACGCTCGTACTTGGCGCTGTCGACGGCGAGGATCTCGGGGAAACCCTCCGGAGCCTCGTCGTCGTACGGGTGCGACGGAGTCACCGTGCCGAAGATTCGGGAGAACTCGATCTGCTGCGCGTGGTCGATGAACTGGTCGTGGAAGAACAGCACCTTGTACTTGTGCAGCTTGCGGCGAATCTTCTCGGCGTCGTGATCGGAGAGCGACTCCCGAAGATCGACTCCCGTGACGTCGGCGCCGATGTGGCCGGCGACAGGCCGGACGGTCAGGGCGGTCGAGACGGTGGCTTCCGTACCGGCGGACACTTCCGGTGCAATGGTCATGCGAATCTCCCTCGGGCTGTGGTGTTCTCGGCCCGTAGCGGCCGACACACCCACCCTGACCCAGTGTGAAACCATGGGAAACGGTGTTTCCACGATGCGAAAAACACTCAGCGTGAACTTATTTCGAGGCGGGTGGACGTCGCGCGGGTCTCGATCAGACGCGCGGTGCGGTGCATGGCGGGAACCATCCCACGCACGACGGGATCGGACAGCCGACGCCTGCGCGCCTGCACACCGATCGCGCCCCACGGGCGACGGAACTCGTCGAACACCGGGACCGCGACGGCGAACACCGTCGGATCGACATGGTCCACGTCGGCAAGGAAGCCGTGGGTGCGCAGACGCGTCAGATCCGCGGAATCACGCGTGCGCCGGTCGAACGCCGCGATCGTCCGTCCGGTCACGCTTCGTTCGGCAGGCTGCCTCGGCCGCGGAATCTGGATCGTGCAGAACCGCTCCGGCGGTCGTGCTGCAAACAGGGTGAGTGCGCAACCGTCACGCACGACCGCCAGGCTCGCGGCGATTCCGATGTCGGAGGCGAGGGACTGCAGTTGGGGGGCGTACCTGTCGGCACCGAGTCGGACGAGCGACGGCACCGCGAGCGACACGAGTCGTGCACCGATGCGGTAGCCGTCCCGGTCCTCGATGCGTTCGAGCAGCCCTCCCCGGACCAGTGCCTGCGCGATGCGGTGGGCGCTGCTGACAGGCAGTCCGGTTCGTGCGGAGAGCGAGCTCACCGTCAGCTCCGGCGAACCGTCGTCGAAGCAGGCGAGAACGTCCACGGCGCGCTCGACGGCGCGCGAACCGGATCGCGGTGGGGGCGGTGACGTCGGCATGGCACCTCGCACTGTCGTCCCGGCCCGGGTTCGGGCGGGAGGGTTCGACACTCCCGCCGTACGAGATGACGGTCAACGTTTCCGCTCACGGGGGAGTCGAATTCGCCCGGTCGAACGGGTGCCGTCGAGGCCGCGCGTCGCGCTTGTCGCGAGCGAGGGCCGTCGCGAGGATGGGCTGATGTCGACTGCACGGAAGCTTGCACTGTCGGTGACGGCCGCGACCCTCGTCGTGGTGGCCGCATGTTCCTCCGAGACGGAGGGGACCCCTTCGGCGGCCCTGGAGTCGTCTCCGGTTCACTCCGGCTCACCCACGCTCACACCCACGTCCACCGCTCCGTCCGTCCCCCCGGCCAACCCGGAAGGCACCGAATACACGGCGACCTCGGTCCAGGTCGCGGGGGACACCGGCACCGTCCGGTACGACGTGACCGTGCCGCAGGTCGAGGGGGGTGACGCCGCGGTCGCCGCGGAGTTCAACGAGTCGATGCGGGCGGCCCTGCAAGACCAGATCGACGGTGCGCCGGGGCAGAGCTTCACGCTCGAGAGCCGGGACGAATCCGAGGTGGCGCACATCGGGTCGAGAGTGCTGAGCGGACTCCTCGTCACGTCGTGGAACGCGGACCCGCCCGGAGCGCACCCGACCCCGTTGGTCGCGACGGTCGTCGTCGACACGGACAACGGTCAGCCGATCACCCTCAACACGCTGTTCCCCGATCTGCAGGCCGGGCTGGACCGGTTGTCCGGGGAGGCTGCGCTCCTGCTGCCGGAGACCGCTGCGGGCGCCGAGTTCGAGCGCTCCGGTATCGAGCCGACGCATCAGAACTTCGCGAACTGGCTCGCCACCCCGGACGGGATGGAGATCCGGTTCTCGGACTACCAGGTGGGACCGCACGCCATCGGACTGGTGACGGTGACGATCCCGTGGGACCGCGTGCAGGACGTCATGGCGCCCGCAATGGTCGACGTCGTCTCGAGTTAGACCCCGACACGCGAGAGGCCGCGCAGTCGGGGACTGCGCGGCCTCTCGGGAAACTCGCCTACCGGCTGGTGAACGGCAGCAGTGCCATCTCGCGGGCGTTCTTCACCGCGACGGCAACCTGCCGCTGCTGCTGCGGGGTCAGGCCGGTGACACGACGGCTGCGGATCTTGCCGCGGTCGGAGATGAACGTGCGGAGCAGGTTCACGTCCTTGTAGTCGACGTGCTCGATCTTCGCCGCGAACAACGGGTTCTTCTTGGGCTTGCGGCCGGCGTCCGCACCGCGGGACTTCTTGGACGGGCCCCTCTTGACTGCCATTGTCTCCCTCTCGAGTCTTACCAGCTGGACTTGCGGACGCCTGGCAGTTCCCCGCGATGGGCCAGCTCGCGCACGCGCACGCGGGAGAGCCCGAACTTTCGCAGGTGGCCCCGCGGACGACCGTCCGCAGCGTCACGATTACGCAATCGTACCGGACTCGCATCCCTGGGCAGCCGCTGCAGCGCAGCCTGAGCGGCGGCTCGCTCCTCGTCGGTGCTCGACGGCTTGCGGATGATCTCCTTCAGTTCGGCCCGTCGCTCGGCGTAGCGGGCCACCACGAGCGCCCGCTGCTCGTTGCGTGCGACCTTCGACTTCTTCGCCACTTACTTCTCTTCTCTGAAATCGACGTGTCGCCGGACCACCGGGTCGTACTTGCGCAGCACGAGACGGTCGGGGTCGTTGCGCCTGTTCTTACGGGTCACGTACGTGTAGCCGGTGCCGGCAGTCGACTTCAGCTTCACGATGGGCCGGATGTCGGTGCTCTTCGCCATCAGATCCGCTCCCCACGGGCGCGAATCCGGGCGACGACCGCCTCGATCCCGTCCCGGTCGATGGTCTTGATGCCTTTCGCGGACACCGTCAGCGTGATCCGGCGGCCCTCGCTGGGCACGAAGTAGGTCTTGCGCTGGATGTTCGGATCCCAGCGTCGGTTCGTCCGTGCATGTGAGTGCGATACCGACTTGCCGAATCCGGGCTTTCGCCCGGTCACCTGGCAGTGCGCCGACATGTCGCCTCCTTTCGTCCGTTCTTGAAAACGGTTGTCGACAAATGCTGGGTCAGACGCTACCGTTCATCGTAGCAAATGACAATCATTATCGAAAGGAACGGGCAGTGACCGACCGCCGAACCCCGGTCGTCCTCGTCACCGGTTGGATGCACACGGAGGTGGTGGCCGCGACCTTCCGCGAGCCGGGCACCGTCGTCGTCCACCACGACCTCGACCACCTCCGTGAGGGTGTGGTCAGGCGCACTGTGACGGATCACGACGGCCGCGCCGACCTCGCAGTCCTCGAACTGGCGCACGGATGCGTGAACTGCACCCTCCGCGAGGACCTGCTGCCACTTTTGCGCCGACTGCACGGCCGCAGCTCGGTGCAGCGGATCGTCCTGCACCTGGACCGCATCATCGAACCGGAATCGGTCTGTCGGGCGGTCGAGACGGTCGACGTCACCGGCCTCGTCGGTCAGGTCGACGGACCGGCGTCCCGGGACGTGCGAGTCGAGGCGATCATCGCCTGCGTCGACGCCGCGACGTGGCTCGACGACGCGACAGGGGAGGAGGACCTCGGTGATCGCGGAGTCGCGGTGACCGCCGACGACGAGCGCACCGTCGCGCAGGTGGTCGTCGGCCAGGTCGACCTGGCAGACGTGATCGTCGTCGCCGGCCGCGGAGTCGACGGATGGAGCCAGGCCCGGCTGCACGCCGTCCTGACCAGGCTCGCCCCGACCGCGCCGATCGACTGGATCGGCGACGATCTGGCTCCCGACGGACAACGCGTCCTGGACCAGGTACCCGCCGACGCCCGGCGCGGAGCTCCGTTGGACGCCCACGCACCCCTGTTGCGCGGCGAACCGTCACTGGCCACCGACTGCGGAGTGACGCTCGTCGAGTTCGCCGCCGACCGCCCGTTCCACCCCGAGCGTCTGCACGACGCGGTCGACGTGCTGTTCGAGGGGGTCGTCACCGCCCGTGGCCGGATGTGGCTGGCGACGCAGCCCGACAACGTGCTGTGGCTCGAGTCCGCGGGCGGTGGCCTGCGCGTCGGGAAGGCAGGCCGCTGGCTCGCTGCGATGACCCCGGAAGAACAGGAGGGCGAGTCGGCGACCCGCCGCGCGCTCGCCGCACTCCGCTGGGACGAACGAGAGGGCGACCGGCACACCTCGCTGGTCGCACTCGCCTGCGGTGCCGACCCCACCGAGATCGACCGCGCCTTGCAGTGGGCACTCGTCACCGACGACGAACTCGCCGACACCGCGAGCTGGGCGAACTGGGACGACCCGTTCGCCGACTGGCACGAAGACCCCTGCGGCGATCAGGACCCGACCGCCGCCTTCACCGACGCAACCGACAACACCCGCGAGGACCGAGCATGAAGCCGAACATCCACCCCGACTACCACCCCGTCGTCTTCCAGGACAGCAACACCGGAACCCGGTTCCTGACCCGATCGACGAGCACGAGTAATCGGACGGTCGAGTGGGAGGACGGCAACACCTACCCGCTGATCGTCGTCGACGTGACCAGCGACTCGCACCCGTTCTGGACCGGCAAGGCCCATGTGATGGACACCGAGGGCCGGGTCGAGAAGTTCGAGCGCCGCTACGGCGTCCGCAAGCGCCCGACTCGCTGATGAACCACCGAACGAACCTCTGAGGAGTATCACCAATGGCAGTTCCGAAGCGCCGCATGTCGCGGTCCAACACCCGCAGTCGCCGTTCCCAGTGGAAGGCGCAGGCCCCCGACCTGGTCGACGTGACGGTCGGCGGCGTCACACATCGGGTGCCGCGCCGCCTGGTCAAGGCTGTCAAGCTGGGCGTGTACACCCCCTGAGTGCGCTTCGCGCCTGTGCGCACTTCTGGTAGCGCGAACCACCAGAAGTGCGCACGGTGCCATTCGTTAGGATAACGAGCGCCTGATGTCGCGCTGCGCGTGCGCGCGGACGTCCAGGAACCCATGCAGTCATCCACGGCCAGGGCCGTGGCGAGGGAGCGCACGTGTCCGAAGACACTCGGATCATCCAGAAGACAGACGAGCAGCCGGGACTGTCCCGGCAGCTGTCCAACCGGCACATCCAGCTGATGGCGATCGGCGGTGCCATCGGCACCGGCCTCTTCATGGGCTCCGGCAAGACCATCTCGCTCGCCGGACCGTCGGTCCTGTTCGTCTACTTGATCATCGGCACGATGCTGTTCTTCGTCATGCGGGCGATGGGCGAGCTGCTGCTGTCGAACACCGGCTACCGCTCCTTCGCCGACTTCGCCGGCGACTACCTCGGACCGTGGGCCGGCTTCTTCACCGGCTGGACGTACTGGTTCTGCTGGATCGTGACCGGCATCGCCGACGTCATCGCGATCGCCGGCTACGTCTCCTTCTGGTGGGGCTCGCTGCCGCTGTGGATACCGGCTCTGGCGTCCGTCGTGCTGCTCGTCGCCCTCAACCTACCGACGGTGAAGGCGTTCGGCGAGACCGAGTTCTGGTTCGCCCTGATCAAGATCGTCGCCATCGTCACCCTGATCGTCGTCGGACTCGCGATGGTGTTCACCAACTTCGTCGCACCCAACGGCTCCGAGTCGGCCTTCGCGAACCTGTGGAACGACGGCGGCTTCTTCCCGACCGGGCCGATGGGCTTCGTCGCCGGATTCCAGATCGCCACCTTCGCGTTCGTGGGGATCGAACTGGTCGGCACCGCCGCCGCCGAGACCAAGGATCCCGAGAAGAACCTCCCGAAGGCGATCAACTCGATCCCGATCCGCGTAATGCTGTTCTACGTCGTCGCGCTGGCCGTCATCATGTCGGTCACCCCGTGGCGGCAGATCAGCGGCGACAGCAGCCCCTTCGTGGCGATGTTCGCGCTCGCCGGCCTCGGGATCGCGGCCTCGGTCGTCAACTTCGTGGTGCTCACCTCGGCCGCATCCTCGGCGAACTCGGGCATCTACTCCACGTCCCGGATGGTCTACGGACTCGCCCAGGACGGGGACGCTCCGGGCGTCTTCGCGCGGCTGACGAAACGCAGGGTTCCCGCGAACGCGCTCTACCTGTCCGGGGTGTTCCTGCTGTCCGGCGTGGTCATGGTCGTCGTCGGCGACTCGCTCATCGAGGCGTTCACGATCGTCACGACCATCTCGTCCCTCTGCTTCATGTTCGTGTGGTCGATGATCCTGATCAGCTACATCGTCTACCGGCGTCGCCGTCCGGACCTGCACGAGCAGTCCACCTTCAGAATGCCCGGCGGCGTCGTGATGTGTTACGTCGTGCTGGCGTTCTTCGGCTTCCTGGTGTGGGCGTTCACGCAGAAGTCCGACACCCTGCAGGCCCTGCTCGTTACCCCCGTCTGGTTCGCCGTGCTCGGTGTCGTGTGGGCGGTCCTGCGCAAGCGTCCGGTCCAGATGGCCCGCGCCGCGGCCTACGAAGCACGCGACACGCACACTCGCTGACCCCCGCTGCGGCGGTGCGTGGGCAGGATTGATCCGGGACCTGAGGGAGGAGGCTGCCCGGTGCTGCTCACCGTGCTCGAACTGATCGGCGTGGTCGCCTTCGCCGCGTCCGGGGCCATGGTCGGGGTGACCAAGCGTCTCGACCTCTTCGGTGTCTGCCTGATCGGAGTGTTCACCGCCATCGGCGGCGGCGTGTTGCGCGACGTCCTGCTGGGCATCACCCCGCCGACGTCGCTGACCACCTGGAAGTACTTCACCACCGCGCTCGTGACGTCGGTGGTCGTGTTCTTCGCGCACGCCGCCATCCGCAAGCTGCGCCGCGAGATCCTCGTCCTCGACGCGCTCGGCATGGGACTGTTCGCGAGCAGCGGCGCGACGATCGCGCTCGACGTCGGCGCCAGCAACCAGGCTGCGATGCTGATCGGTGCGACCGCCGCGATCGGCGGCGGCGTGCTGCGCGACATCCTCGTCAACGAGGTGCCGCTGCTGCTGCACCGTGACCTCTACGCCATCCCCGCACTCATCGGGTCGAGCGTCGTGGTCGCGTGCGCGGCTGCCGGGCTGGGCTCGAACGTCGGGCTGGTGATCGGGACGGTCTCGGCGTCGGTGCTGCGCGTGCTCGCACTGTGGCGCAAATGGAACCTCCCCGGCCCTCGAGTCGTCGACTGAGCGGACGCGGACCGAGCGGTCGTGAACCTGGCGACACGTTCAGCGACCTCTCAGCACGATCTCAGATGTCCGGGGGAAACTAGGAGGATGCGCATCCTGGTGGTCGACGACGACCGAGCCGTGCGGGAATCCCTCCGCCGATCCCTCACCTTCAACGGGTACACCGTCGACCTCGCCGTCGACGGATTGAACGCACTCGAGAAGGTCGCCGAGTCCCGACCCGACGCCGTCGTCCTCGACGTGATGATGCCGCGACTCGACGGTCTCGAGGTGTGCCGTCGGCTGCGCAGCGCGGGTGACGACCTGCCGATCCTGGTGCTGACCGCGCGCGACTCGGTGTCCGAGCGGGTCGCCGGGCTCGACGCGGGCGCGGACGACTACCTCCCGAAGCCGTTCGCGCTCGAGGAACTGCTGGCCCGCCTGCGCGCGCTGCTCCGACGTGCCGTTCCCGACCCCGACGCCGCCTCGGAGGTCCTCGCGTTCGAGGACCTCACCCTGGATCCGGTGACACGCGAGGTCAACCGCAAGGGCCGGCCCATCAGCCTCACCCGCACCGAGTTCTCGCTCCTCGAGATGCTGATGTCCAACCCGAGGCGGGTGCTCTCCCGCAGCCGCATCCTCGAGGAGGTCTGGGGCTACGACTTCCCGACCTCCGGCAACGCCCTCGAGGTGTACGTCGGCTACCTGCGACGCAAGACCGAGGCCGACGGTGAGCCACGTCTGATCCACACCGTCCGCGGGGTCGGCTACGTGCTCCGGGAGACGCCTCCGTGATGGTTGCCCCGTTCGGACGGTCGTCCGCCGAGCCGACAGCGCCCCCCGAGATCCCCGAGATGCGCCCACCCATGCCGTTGACCCGGTCGGTGTCGCTGCGCTGGCGGGTGACGCTGCTCGCGGCGTCCGTGGTGGCGATCGCTGTCGCGGTCATGGCGATCGCCGCCTACGCCGTCGTCTCGCGCGCGCTGTACAACGACGTCGACTCCCAGTTGCGCAACCGGTCGACGACGCTGATCTCCAACAACTTCGACGCACTCGACATTCGCACGATCTCGCTGGCGACGGTGTACTCCAACGACATCAGCGTCGCCCTCGTGTTCCCCGACATGACCGTGTACATGCCGCCCGGATCGAACACGCCGATCGGCGAGGCCGAGATGTCCGTTGCGCGAGGCGAACACGAGTCGACCCTGCGGACGTTCGCCGGGCAGCGGGTGTTCGCGCAGCGGACGAATCTCGGCTCGACCCTCGTCATCGCGCAGCGACTCGCCCCCACAGGTGAAGTGCTCCAGCGTCTCGCCTGGGTGCTGTTCGTCGTCGGCGGCTGCGGTGTCGCGCTGGCGGCGCTCGCCGGAATGGCCGTGGGGCGCACCGGATTGCGCCCCATCGGCAGGCTGACCGCCGCGACGGAGCGGATCGCGCGCACCGACGAACTCACCCCGATTCCGGTGACCGGCAACGACGAACTCGCCCGGCTCACGATCTCGTTCAACACGATGCTCCGCGCCCTCGCCGAGTCCCGCGACCGGCAGAGCCGCCTCGTCGCCGACGCCGGCCACGAACTGCGCACCCCGCTGACGTCGCTTCGGACCAACATGGAGTTGCTCATCGCGGCGGGCCGGCCGGGCGCACCCCACATCCCCGACGAGGACATGGCGGAACTGCGCTCGGACGTCATCGCCCAGATCGAGGAAATGTCCACGCTCGTGGGCGATCTCGTCGACCTCGCCCGCGAGGACGCTCCGGAGACTGTGCACGAGGAGATCGACCTGGGAGAGACGGTCGAGCGGTCGCTGGAGCGGGTGCGGCGGCGCCGCAACGAGGTGGACTTCGACGCCGAGATCGTCCCGTGGTTCGTCCACGGTGACGGGGCGGGTCTGGCCCGGGCGGTGCTGAACGTGCTCGACAACGCCGCCAAGTGGAGCCCGCCCGGCGAACAGGTCCGGGTGCGGATGAGTCGACTCGACGCCGGACACCTGGCGGTCGTCGTCGACGACGCGGGGCCCGGAATCCCCGCGGAGGAACGGGAACTCGTGTTCGAACGGTTCTACCGCTCCACCGAGGCGCGCTCGATGCCCGGATCTGGGCTGGGGCTGGCGATCGTCCGTCAGGTCGCTGTCAAACACGGCGGCACCGTCACCGCAGGCGAATCCGCGCGGGGCGGCGCACTGCTCACCATCGTGTTGCCGGGCAAGGCGACTTCGTCCGCGCAGGACGAGGCGGGCAGCAGGATCTCGGCAAACTGAAAGCGAGGTCTCAGGACTCTCTAAGCCCCGAAAGGCAGGCTTGGACACAACGAGATGGACTACACCGCACCCACGTGGGGCGAAGGGGAGAACGGATCACACGCATGACCGACGATCACAGCGACGGGCGAGGCGCAGGCCACGGAGGCGGAGCCGGTCAAGGAGGCTCGCCGTGGGCGCCCAACCACCCGGCAAACCCTCAGCAGCACCAGCCGTCGGCCCCGAACCCCGGGCCGCAGCAGCGTGCCGCAGGCGACCAGCCGACCGCGCAGTATCCCGCCGCCGACCAGCCGACCGCGCAGTACCCGACCTATCAGCAGCCGGCCTACGGCCAGGCACCGTACGGCGGGTACCAGTCGCACGACGCGCAGCACCAGGCAGCGCCGAACCACACGAGTCAGGTGTCGGGGGAGTACCCGGGAGCCACCGCGACCAAGCCGAAGTCGGCTCGCACTGCGATCGTGGCAGGTGCTGTCGCACTCGCCCTCGTCAGCGGCGGCATCGGCGGTGCAGTCGGAGCCTGGACCCAGAGCGGTTCGGGCACCGCATCGGTGACCAACGCACTCGACGCCCCGCGCACGAACGCGACCCAGACCGCGAACGCCCCCGCAGGCACCGTGCAGGCGGTCGCGGAGAAGGTGCTGCCCAGCGTCGTCCAGGTCCAGGTGGCCGGCTCTCAGGCCGAGGGTGAGGGATCCGGTGTCGTCCTCTCCTCCGACGGACTGATCCTCACGAACAACCACGTCGCCGCGGGAGCGGGCGCGAACGGCAAGATCACCGTCGCCTTCTCCGACGGAACGACGGCGTCCGCCACCCTCGTCGGCGCGGACCCGATGTCCGACATCGCCGTCATCAAGGCCGATGGCCGTACCGACCTCACCCCGATCGAACTGGGCACCTCCGCCGACCTGGAGGTCGGTCAGCCCGTCGTGGCGATCGGATCCCCGCTCGGGCTGGCGGGCACCGTCACCAGCGGTATCGTCTCCGCGCTCAACCGTCCGGTGTCCACCAGCGGCGAGTCCGGCAACCAGAACACCGTCATCGACGCCATCCAGACGGACGCTGCGATCAACCCCGGCAACTCCGGTGGCGCCCTCGTGGACATGGACGGCCGACTGATCGGCATCAACACCGCGATCGCCACTCTCGGCGGTGACGCGGCCAGCGGACAGCAGGGCGGATCCATCGGCCTCGGCTTCGCGATCCCCGTCGACCAGGCTCGCCGCATCGCCGACGAACTGGCGACCACCGGCAAGGCCACCCAGGCGATCATCGGGGTGTCCGTGTCGTCGCGGGACACCTCGAACGGCGCAGGCGTCATGGACGTCACCGCGGGCGGCCCCGCCGAGCAGGCAGGCATCCCGAAGGGGTCGGTCATCACCCACGTCGACGACCGTGTCGTCGACAGCGGCGACGCGCTGATCGCCGCGATCCGCTCGCATGCGCCCGGCGACAAGGTCGAGGTCACGTACACCGACGCGAACGGCAAGAACCCCAAGACCGTCGAGGTGACCCTCGGGACCGCTCCGACGCAGGGTGGTCGTTGATGCCGTCTCTCCCGGTGTCGTTTCGTCTCCACACCGGACCGGGACCGTCCGGTACCACTACCGTAGGGACCATGGACATCGAAGCCCCGCTGGCCGGCCGCGCGCTCGTGGTCATCGTCGACGATCGCACCGCGCACGGCGTCGAAGTGGACTCGACGGGACCGCTCGTCACCGAACTGCTCAACGAGGCAGGCTTTCTCGTCGACGCCGTTGTTGCCGTCGCCGCCGACGAGGTGGAGATCCGGAACGCACTCAACACCGCGGTGATCGGTGGCGTCGACCTCGTGATCTCCGTCGGCGGGACGGGTGTGTCCCCGCGTGACGTCACGCCGGACGCCACCACCGCCGTCCTGGACCGGGAGATTCCGGGGATCAGCGAGGCGCTGCGGTCCTCGGGGCTGGCCGCGGGCTCGCTCGACGCAGGACTCTCCCGCGGCGTCGCGGGTGTCTCGGGAAGTACCCTGGTGGTGAACCTGGCGTCGTCCCGCGCTGCGGTGCGCGACGGCATGGCCACCTTGACACCGCTCGCCAGTCAGGTGATCGGTGAGGTGTCCCGAATCGAGGAGTGAGCATCACCGACGACGCGCCACGCGCACGCACCAGCCGGGACCCGGAGACACGGGCCCGGCTGGCGCGCATTTTCGGGGACGTCCTGCCGGACACCACAGGGGACGAGCGATCACCGGAGGACGCCCGCGACTCGTCCTCGGACGAGTGGCTGCGCAGGCAGGTTCCCCCACACCACGGCTGACCCGGGCGAGGCCGAGGGTGTCAGTCCCGCGCCGTCGGTCGATCGGCGAGGAGGTCGCGGATCTCCGCGAGAAGTTCCGTCTCGGTGGCCTCGGCGCCCTTCTTCGGGCCGCCGAACCGCTCCTTCGCGTGGTTGTACGGGACGATGAGCACGAAGTACACGACCGCGGCGATGATCAGGAAGTTGATGGACGCGGTGATGACGGCGCCGATGTTGACGAACGTCTCGGGGTTGTCGGTGAGCTGGAAACCGAAGCCCATCTCCTCGGAGCCGCCGAGAGCCGCGATCAGAGGATTGATGATGTTGTCGCTGAATGCGGTGACGATGGCGGTGAACGCGGCGCCGATGACGACCGCGACGGCCAGGTCGATCACGTTGCCCTTCAGCAGGAATTCCTTGAAGCCCTTGAGCATCGGTCCTCGATTCGCTAGATCGGCTGGCGGGTACTCGCAACCCAGGATGCCAAAGAAACGAGCTGGTCGCGCTCTGGGACACGCTCAGTGCAGCGTCACCGTGATCGCCCCCGTCATCGTCGCCGCGGCCACCTCGGTGGCGCTGACCTGGGGTAATGCCACGAGAACGGCGGGTTCGCCGGCTGTTCGCCCGGTGTCGCGTGCGGCTGCGAGTACTACCGTGGCGTTCGAGGCGAGCACCCTCGGCGCCCCGGACCCCTCTGCGTCGACGGTCAGGATGTCGACGACGTCGCCTGCGCGCAGAAGGCCGGCCACCTCGGTGTCGTCGATGCGCAGCGGAACTATGCGTGCGTCGGGACCGGCGGCGGCATCCGCCAGTCGCGATCCGAGTACCCGGACGTCTGTCAGCGGCTCACCCGAGCGGGCGGGACCGGCGAGGGTGCGGCCGACGACGTCGCCGGGGCTGTGTACGACCCCGGCGGGTACGACTGCCGCCGGAAGTGCCGTCACGTGCAGGTCCTCGTCGCCGAGGAGGGTTCCGGGCGCGAGATCGCGGGCGGCGGTGACGACTTCTACCCGGTCGTCGTCGGGATCGCCGCGGACGGCCAGTAGTAGTGCGACCGCCGCCAGAACGGCCGCCGCGACCCGGCGGCCGGTGGTCGACCGGGACCAGTCGGGGCGGGTCAGCCGGGCGACGCGGTCCAGAGCGGTGGGGGACAGGGCGTCGCGGAACCGCCCGGCATCACGTGGCATGCCCTCACGTTAGGGCCGGCGCCACCCCTCGACGGGTCGCTCGGACCCGCCCTGTGGACGGATCGGGCCTGTGGATGAACTGTGAATCAGCTGGCAGCGGGCGCGGGAGTGCTCGCGGGGGCTGACGACTCCGACTTCGTGCTCGACGAGGAGTCGGAGGACTTTGCGGCGGGCTCGCTGGCGGTGGTGCTGCCGCCGCCGCGGTTGTCGGTGCGGTAGAAGCCGCTGCCCTTGAAGACGATGCCGACCGAGTTGAACAGCTTGCGGAGCTTTCCGTTGCACTCGTTGCAGACGGTCAGGGAGTCTTCGGAAAACGACTGCACGATGTCGAAGCGGTTGTCGCATTCGGTGCAGGCATAGGAGTAGGTGGGCACTGCAGGTTCCTCCGCGCGGGTACTCGGTGCCTGATTCGACATTCGACAGGCATTGGCACTTTACAGTCAGGAGTGCCAACGCTGCCACTCTGCCTGCTATTCCGCCGGGCGCTGCCCTCCCTGGTCGTCCACTGTGCGCAGCCCCCCGCCGGGAGTGAGCACCGCATGCATGCGAACGTCGTGCGGATCCTCGGGTAGCTCGTCGACGAACTCGCTGTCGCGGACCACCGCCACCAGCCGGGTCTCCGGTGCCAGCGCCAGGGTTCGGTCGTAGAACCCCGCACCCCGGCCGAGACGCACGCCGCGCCGGTCCACTGCCAGTGCCGGGATCAGCAAGAGTGCCGCTTCCGCTGCGGTGTCGGGGGGAAGAAACGGCGGTTCCGGTTCCCTGAGTCCGAACGGAGCCGGGACCAGGGAGTTCACGCCGCGGTACGGTGCCCACAGCAAGGGGCCCGGTTCGCGCGCGACCGGCAGCAACACCCGCGCCACCACACCGGCGAGCGCGTCGAGCACGGCGACCGAACCCGGCTCACCGCCCACCGGAACGTAGGCGCACACCGTTGCGCCGGGACCCAGTGCCGCACCCAGTTCGGCGGCGGCCGCGGCGAGGGCGTCCGCCTCGGCCGACCGTGTCGTGGCATCGACCGCTCGACGGGACGCGAGGATCTCCGAGCGCCACTGCGACTTGGTCCGCGAGGTCATCGGACCGCTGAGTTTCTGCTCATACCCTCAACCCTAGAATCCCGAACCCACAGGCGAGGCGGCTAAGGTGTGGCCCATGACAGACACCGGCACAGGCGACAACAGGGCATTCCGCACGGCGGTGGTCCCCGCGGCAGGGCTGGGCACCCGGTTCCTTCCCGCGACGAAGACCGTGCCGAAGGAGCTCCTGCCGGTCGTGGACACGCCGGGCATCGAGCTGGTGGCAGGCGAGGCCGCAGACTCGGGCGCGACGCGGCTGGTGATCGTCACCTCCGAGGGCAAGGACGGGGTGGTCGCCCATTTCGTCGAGGACCTCGTGCTGGAGAGCAAGCTCGAGGCCAGCGGCAAGTCGCACCTGCTGGAGAAGGTCCGCAAGGCGCAGGGACTGATCAAGGTCGAGTCGGTGGTGCAGGACGAGCCGCGCGGTCTCGGACACGCGGTGGCGTGCGCGGAGGAGGTCCTCGACGACGACGAGGACGCCATCGCGGTGCTGCTGCCGGACGACCTGGTGATGCCGCGTGGCGTCCTGGAGACCATGGCCCGGGTGCGGGCCAAGCGCGGCGGCAGCGTGCTGTGCGCGATCGACGTGCCGAAGGACCAGGTCAGTGCGTACGGCGTGTTCGACGTCGTCGAGGTGCCGGACGCGGTGAACCCGGACGTGCTCAAGGTCGTCGGAATGGTCGAGAAGCCGAAGGTCGAGGACGCCCCGTCGACCTTCGCCGCGGCCGGTCGCTACTTGCTGGACCGGGCGGTGTTCGACGCGCTGCGTCGCATCGAGCCGGGCAAGGGCGGCGAGCTGCAGCTGACCGACGCGATCGCGATGCTCATCGACGAGGGTCATCCCGTGCACGTCGTGGTGCACCGGGGTGGGAGACACGACCTCGGAAATCCCGGCGGCTACCTGCGCGCTGCGGTTGACTTTGCGCTTGGCAGTGAAGAGTACGGTCCGTCCCTGCGTGAGTGGCTCGTCGAGAGACTTCAGCAGACGGAGCGGTAAGTGGCGTCGGGAGGCAGCATCCACATGCGCTCGGTCGAAGAGCAGCAGGCCAGGGTGACCGCCGCCGCCGTCGCACCTCGGCCGGTGCGGGTCGCAATCTCCGAGGCGCAGGGTCTGCTCTGCGCGGAGGAAGTGGTCACCGAGCGTCCCCTCCCGGGCTTCGATCAGGCGGCGATCGACGGCTACGCGGTGCGCAGTGTCGACGTCGCGGGGGCGGGTCGCGCCGTCGGTGACGACGGTGCACCGGTCGACATCGTGCTTCCGGTCGTCGGTGAGGTCGCCGCCGGTTCCCGGCAGCCGACCCGACTGCAACCCCGTCAGGCGGTTCGGGTCGACACCGGAGCCCCGATGCCGACGCTCGCGGACGCGGTCCTTCCGCTCGACCGCACCGACGGTGGACGCAACCGGGTCCGGGTCCTCGATGCGGTGCGCACCGGCGACTACGTGCGGCGCGTCGGCGACGACGTCCAGCCCGGCGACGTCGCGGTCCGGGCCGGAACGATCATCGGAGCGGCCCAGGTCGGATTGCTCGCGGCGGTCGGTCGGGACAAGGTGCTCGTGCATCCGCGCCCGCGACTGTCGGTGATCAGCGTCGGGGGCGAACTCGTCGACGTCGACCGCACGCCCGGCCCGGGGCAGGTGTACGACGTGAACTCGTATGCACTCGCCGCTGCGGCCAGGGACGCCGGCGCCGACGTGAACCGCGTCGGTATCGCGGGCACCGATCTGCGTCGACTGCGTGAGGTCGTCGAGGGACAGCTGATCCGTTCGGAGATCGTGGTCATCGCCGGCGCCGTCGGCGGGGGAGCGTCCGATCAGGTTCGGGAGGCGCTGCGGGAACTCGGGGACCTGGAGGTCGAGCGGGTCGCGATGCATCCCGGGTCGGTGCAGGGTTTCGGGCAGCTCGGCCGGGACGAGGTGCCCACCTTCCTGTTGCCGTCCAACCCGGTCAGCGCCCTCGTGGTGTTCGAGGTGATGGTGCGTCCGCTCATCCGGATCGCGCTCGGCCGAAGGCAGCCGATGCGCCGGATCGTCTCGGCGCGGACCGTCGCGCCGATCACGTCCATCGAGGATCGCAAGGGATTCCTGCGGGGTCAGCTGATGCGCGACGAGTCGACGGGGGAGTACCTCGTTCAGGCGCTCGGTGGGGCGCCGGGTTCGTCGTCGCACCTGCTCGCCACGCTCGCCGAGGCGAACTGCCTGGTCCTGGTGGATCCGGATGTGACCGACGTCCGAACCGGCGACCGGGTCGACGTCGCGTTCCTGGCTCAGCGCGGCTGACCGGGTGAGCACGTCCTTGCTCCGGTACACGGTGCATCCGGGTTGGCCGGCGCGTCTGGGGCCGCTCGTGGTTCCGGCCGGCCGGGTGACGCTGCGACCGATCCGACTGCGTGACGCGGCAACCTGGAGCAGGCTGCGGATCCGCGACGAGGACCACCTCCGTCCGTGGGAACCGACCGGCGAGGGACCGTGGGACGCCCGCCATCACATCGGCAACTGGCCGGGGCTCTGCTCGTCGTTGCGAGCGGAGGCCCGCAAGGGCCGGATGCTGCCGATGGTGATCGAACTCGACGGCCGGTTCTGCGGTCAGTTGACGATCGGGAACGTCGTGCGCGGCGCGTTGCGCTCCGCGTGGATCGGGTACTGGGTGTCCCAGGCCGACGGTGGCCAGGGCGTTGCGACGGCCGCCCTCGCGCTCGGCCTCGATCACGGTTTCGGGCCGGTGGGTCTGCATCGGATCGAGGCGACGGTACGTCCGGAGAACATGGCGAGCCGGGCCGTGTTGCGGCACGTCGGCTTCCGCGAGGAAGGGCTCCTCGAGCGCTATCTGGACGTGGACGGGCAGTTCCGGGACCACCTGTTGGTGGGTCTGACGGTCGAGGAACTCGAGGCCACGGCCGCCGATCGGCTGGTTCGCGCCGGTCGCGCCACGTGGGGCTGATCACCCGGTTACATTTCCGCTACCAAGGTGCATTCCTGCGGCAGTAGTGACTACTGTGGCATGTGAGAAAGCTGATGTCGGCGCGTCTGCGGGGAACAGCGAGTCGAGACATTTAGCCTGAGTAGGCCTTACCGGGTCGAATACGCAGGTGAACGCTGTGCTGGCAGACGACAGGGAGGGAGGTCGCCGACATGCCGAACTCGCTGGTGGTCGTTGCGCTGGTCGCGATGTGGCTGTTCGTGCTTCTTCCGATGCAGGCGAAGCGTCGTCCTCGCATCCGGCAGACGACGGACGCGGCGCTGGCCACCAGAGTCCTCGATCGCGATCAGCACGCACGGCAGAATCGCCGCGGCCCGGCGACCGGGCACCGGAGCGACCCGCACTGGCGCCCAGATCCCAATCGGCCGATGCATGCGGAGGACTGGATGGAATCGCAAGCGAGAGCGGACGCGGAACCCGACCAGTACGACGACCAGTACGACGAGTACGACGAGTACGAGGACGAGGCGCACGACGACGCGGGCACGCAGTCACGTGAGCGGGCGCCCTATCGCCGCGGCCGCGGCGGCTTCGACCCGGAGGCCGATGCGATCGCGCGGGCGGCCCGGTACGGGTTCCGGCAGCGGACGGTCCTCGGCCTCGTGCTCGCGGCGATCATGGCGGCAGCTCTCGCACTGATCGTCTCGTCCGCCCTGTGGTGGGCTTGCGCGGCAGCGGTGGTCGCGCTCGGTGGGTACCTCGCGTACCTGCGCCGTCAGGTGCAGATCGAGCACGAGATCCGCCGCCGCCGGATGGCGCGGCTGAGCCGGTCCCGGCTCGGGGTGGAGTCCCGTGACGACGAGGAGCTGCGGCTCGTGCCGTCGCGACTGCGGCGGCCCGGCGCGGTCGTCCTCGAGGTCGACGACGAGGATCCCGTGTTCGACCACCTGGACCACTACGACGCGCACCTCGATGAGGACGACGGGCCTGCCGAGGTTCGACGCGTCGTCGGGCAGTAGCGTCGACAAATACTCTGTGACCAGGCGATTTCCCCGTTCCGGGATGTGCCTGTTAGAGTTGCCGAGCACTCCTTGAGGGGAGTGTGAGGACTGGGGCTGTGGCGCAGTTGGTAGCGCGCTTCGTTCGCATCGAAGAGGTCAGGGGTTCGATTCCCCTCAGCTCCACCAGTAAGGCCCGAAAGGCGCCTCTGCGGTTAGCGGAGGCGCCTTTCGGGCGTTCGAAACTCCCCGTCGCGCATGGTTGCTGATCAATTGCCGGCGTTGTCGGACGTTCGTCCAGATATACGGCGAAAACGCCATTGACCAGACGGCTTCTGTGTTCTACTCCTGTGCGACTTTGTGCCCGCGAGGCTGCATGCCGAGGTAACTGGCGCACCGAATACAGGAGTACGACGGATCCGGCGGCCCCTGACGGTCCCGGTCCGGCGTGGAGGAGACGCATGTCAGAACACACCATTCGCCGTGTGGTCGGCGGAGTGAGTGCCTTCGCGGTTGCGGCCGGATTCGCCGTCGTTGCGGGTGCAGGCGTCGCGGGAGCGGGGCCGGTGTCGGTGAATTGGAACGACGGCGACACCAAGTTCACCCGCACGCTCAGCGAGTCCGACCTCGGGGTCGGTGACCTGGTGACGTCGACGACGAAGTTCGAGCGCACCGGGGTGGTCGAGTACATCTACGAGGTCACCGACGCGCACCCCGCGTGTTGGACGTTCGTCTCCGCCACGGTCGACGGTGGGGCGCGTGGGCTGGACAGTTCCGGAGCGGACTGGGCGAAGATCAAGGGGTCGATCACCCAGTGGCCGGTGTACAACTCCGGGGGACTCATCAATCCGAAGTCGCGCACCTTCGCGTTCACCTATCGGGTGGGCGCGGACTGTGCTCGGAACACACCGTTGATGACGTCGATGAGCTACTACAACGGCTCGCTCGGTGACGGCAGCTACCCGAACAAGGGTCCGACGGCGACGGTCCGGACCAGTACGTCGTCCACCACTCTCGCGGGCGTCGCGTCCGCGACCGTGGGCCAGGCGGTGACGTTGTCCGCGTCGGTGACGGGCGGTGCGAACGGGGACACCGTCGAGTTCTACGACGGTGCAACGAAGATCGGCACGGGAACCGTGAACAACGGCACCGCGACCTTCCAGTGGACCCCGACCGCGGGTGGCGCGCACGCGCTGACCGCGAAGTACCTGGGCAACGCGTCGACCGGTGGTTCGACGTCGGCCGCGCAGAACGTCACCGTCGCGGTGCCCGATGCCGCGACCACCACCACGGTCACCGGACCCGCGACCGTCGAGGTCGGGCAGGCGGTCACGCTGACCGCACAGGTCTCGCCGACTCCGGGTGGTGGCACCGTGCAGTTCAAGGACGGCGCAACCGATCTGGGTGCCCCGGCCGCCGTCGGAGCCGACGGCAAGGCGGTGCTGTCGGTGCCGTCGCTCGGCGCCGGTGCCCACGAGATCACGGCGGTGTACTCGGGCATCGCCGGATTCACCGGCTCCACGTCGGCTCCGTTCACGGTGACCGCGTCCGTAGCGGATCAGGCCACGACCACGGCGCTGACAGCTCCGGCGACGGCAGACGAGGGCCAGGCGGTCACGCTGATCGCACGCGTCTCGCCGGCACCTGCGGGCGGCACCGTCCAGTTCAAGAACGGCAACGCCGATCTCGGCGCACCGGTTGCAGTGGCGCCGAACGGATCCGCGTCCGTCACCGAGACCCTTCCTGTCGGTGCGCACCAGATCACGGCGGTCTTCTCCGGTGCTCCCGGTTTCGTGGGTTCGGTGTCGGAGGCGCGAACGGTGACGGTGTCGCCGGTCGTGGTCCCCGACAAGTCGACCACCACGACGCTGACCGTTCCGGCTACGGCCAGGACCGGTGAGCCCGTGCACCTGTTCGCGTCGGTCGCCGGTTCCGATCTCGCTGCGATCGGCTCGGTCGGCACGGTCGAGTTCGTGGTCGGTGGACAGGCTCTTCCGCCGGTGAGCGTCGTCGACGGCGTCGCCGATCTCACCCACACCTTCGCGTCCGCGGGCACCGTGTCCGTTCAGGCGGCGTTCTCGGGTGGCCCCGGGTTCGCGGGGTCGTCGGCGCCGGGCGCGTCGGTGACCGTCTCCGATCCCGACCCGACCGACGCCGCGACCACGACCGCGGTCACCGCGCCCGCCACCGCGGTCCGGGGCAACCAGGTGACCCTGACGGCGACCGTGTCCCCGACCCCGGCCGGCGGCACCGTCCAGTTCTTCGACGGCACCACCCGTATCGGGCTCCCCGTCGCGGTGACGGGCGGCACCGCGACCCGCACCTACGCGATCCCGACGTCCGGAAACCACGAGATCACCGCGGTCTACAGCGGCGCTCCGGGTCACCTCGGATCGACGTCCGCGGTGGCGACGGTTGCGGTCACCGAGCCTCCGGTCGATCCGGGCACGGGTGGGACCGGGTCCGTCGACAACATCTTCGGTTCCTGATCACCAATACCCTTCACATTGGAGAGAACAGCAGTGGCAGACAACAACATTCGCCGTGCCATCGGTGGAGTGAGCGCCTTCGCGGTGGCGGCCGGTTTCGCCGTCGCCGCCGGGGCGGGAGTCGCGGGGGCGGCACCTGCAACCATTTCGTGGGAGGACGGCAGCAGCAAGTTCACCCGCACCCTCAGCGAGACGAACCTCGGCGAGGGTGACCTGGTGACGAGCTCGACGACGTTCGAGCGCACCGGTGTGGTCGAGTACATCTACGAGGTCAAGGACCTGCACCCGGCGTGCTGGACGTTCGTCGAGGCGAAGGTCGACGGGTCTCCGCGCGGACTGGACAGCTCGGCCGCGGACTGGGCGAAAGTCAAGGGGTCGGTCACGGACTGGCCCGTGTACAACTCTGGTGGACTGATCAACCCGAAGTCGCGCACGTTCTCCTTCACGTACCGCGTCGGCGCGGACTGTGACCGCGGCGTGGCGCTGATGACGTCGATGCACTACGGCGGATCCCTCGGTTCCGGGACTTACCAGAACAAGGGCCCGACAGCGACGGTCCGCAAGAACGACACCACCACCAACCTCGCCGCCGTCGCCGGTGGCCAGGTCGGTCAGGCGATCACGCTGTCGGCCGCCGTCATCGGTGGCGCGAACGGTGATCCGGTCGACTTCTACGACGGCGGAGCGAAGATCGGTACGGGCGCACTGAACAACGGCGTCGCGACATTCGAGTGGACCCCGGGCCACCGCGGTTCGCACACGCTCGCCGCGAAGTACCCGGCGACCGCGCGGGCCAACGCCTCGGAGTCCGGTACGCAGGGCGTGCAGATCACCGACGCCGACGCGGTCTCGTCGACCGCGCTGGCCGCGGTTGCGGGTGCGCAGGTCGGGCGCTCGTCGGTGCTGAAGGCGACGGTCACCCCGGCGGGCGCAGGCGGAACCGTCACGTTCAAGGACGGCGGAGTGACGCTCGCCGAGGTTCCGGTGGCAGCGAACGGTGAGGCTGTCTACACCTGGGTGCCGTCCGCCGCGGGCAGCCACGCGATCAGCGCCGCCTTCTCCGGCCGCACGGGTGTGACCCCGTCGACCGCGAACGCGACCGTTGCCGTCGAGCCGGCGTCGGTCGACAACGTCGCATCCACGACTGCACTGGCCATCGGTGTCGCCCGGACGGTCGGCGTGTCCAGCATGCTGTCTGCTCAGGTGACCCCGGGCAACGCGGGTGGCTCGGTCACCTTCAAGGACGGTGACACGGTCATCGGCACCGCGCAGGTCGACGCCAACGGCAACGCCAGCATCGCGTGGACCCCGGCAACCGCCGGGCAGCGCCTCATCACGGCCGAGTACTCCGGTGCGGGCAACGTGAACGCGTCCAGCGACGCGGAGTCGGTCCAGGTCGCGGTCGGCGGCGGCGACGGTGGCACCAACGGCAGCGGCAGCGCCTCGTTCGGTTCCAGCTAGTCCCTGATCGACCGATCCCCGGTACCGCTCGGTGCCGGGGATCGGTCGTCTCCGGGCTCAGCCCGCGTAGAGCTCCTCGATCTGGCCAGCGTACTTCGTCGCGATGGGCTTGCGGCGCAGCTTCAGCGTGGGGGTGAACTCGTCTCCTCCCGGTTCCCAGACGTCGGGGAGCAGGGCGAACTTCTTCACCTGCTCGACGTGCGACAGGTGCGTGTTGGCGTCGTCGACGGCACGTTCGATCTCGGTGCGGATGGCCGGGTTCTGGGCGAGCGTCTCGGGATCGCCGCCTCCCGTTCCCGAGTGCTCGACGAACGCGGCGGCCATCTCGGGATCGAGTGTGAGCAGGGCCGTCACGTAGGGGCGGTCGTTGCCGATGGCGACGGCACCCCGGATCAGGGGGCTCGCCGCGTGCAGGGCGTCCTCGATCGCCGCGGGGGAGATGTTCTTGCCGCCGGTGGTGACGATCAGTTCCTTCTTGCGGTCCACGATCGTCACGTAGCCGTCGGCGTCGATGGTGGCGATGTCTCCGGTGTGCAGCCAGCCGTCGGCGTCGAGGGCCTCGGCGGTCTTCTCCGGTTCGCCGCGGTACCCGCGCATCACGCACGGACCCGAGATGAGCAGTTCACCGTCGTCCGCCAGTTTCAGGGACACGCCTGCTGCCGCTTCGCCCACGGTTCCGATGCGGATGGAACCGGGGCGGTTCGACGCCCCGACCGCGGCAGTTTCCGACATCCCCCACACCTCGCTGCACGGAATGCCCAGCGCAAGAACGAATTCGAGTACATCCGGTGAGATCGGGGCCGATCCCGTCAGGGCGAGACGGACTTCGTCCATGCCGAGTTTGCGCCGGATCGGGGCGAGGACGAGCCGGTCCGCGGCGGCGTGCTGCAACTCGAGTCGGTGTGGTACCGGCACCCCGTCCGAACGCATCCGCGCCGTCCGCCTGCCGACGTCGATGGCCCAGTTGGCCAGGCGTCGCTTGGTGGGGCTCTTCTCGGCGTCGAGGGCGAGTTCGATGGCGGCCTTGACCTTGTACCAGACCTGCGGGACCGCGAAGAACACGGTGGGACGGACCGTGGGCAGAACGGCGACCGCCTGCTTGACGTCGGCCAGGGTGGTGACCTCGATCGCGAAGAAGATGGCCAGGTAGTGGGCTGCACCGCGATTGGCGATGTGGGCGTCCGGTAGGTACGACAGGATCCGGTCGTCCGAACTGACGTGTGCGGCGTCGGCGAGTGCGGCGCGCAGTGCTGTCGCGTTGGCGTGGGTGAGTTCCACGCCCTTCGGCGGGCCCGTGGTCCCGGACGTGTAGATGATCGTCAGCAGGTCGTCGGGTTGGACGGACCGCCAGCTCGCGTCGAAGTCGAAGTCGGCATCCGGTGCGGCCTCGACGTCGGCGAGTGCGAGGGTGCCGCCCGGGGCGTCGTCGACACAGACGACGTGCTCGACGGCGGTCCCCTCGACCGCCTGCCTGATCACCGGCAGGAACTGGCTCTCGCACACGATCACGCGGTTTCCCGCGTTGTTCAGCACGTAGTTCAGCTGTTCGGGGGCCAGGGTGTTGTACACCGAGAACGGGGTCGCGCCGACGTGCAGAACCGCGGTGTCGACCAGGTGGAACTCCGGCCGGTTGGTGAGCATCAGTCCGACGGTGTCGCCGTGTCGGACGCCGAGCCCGGCCAGGCCGGCGGCGATCGACCGGACCCGCTGCGCGTACTCGCGCCACGTGATCGCCACGCTGTCGTCGGGGGTGCGCAGCGCGACCTTGTCGGGATGGCGGGCGGCCGTGTCCTGGAACGCCGCGCAGAGGGTGCCATGGCTCATCGGGGGATCCTCCTTCGATGGCGCGCAGGGCCACCGTGGCAGCGATGTGACCCACGTCACCTATCAGGATAGCGCTCGGGGTTCGACGGTTCTCGGTGTTGGCCGCGCGCCCGAATCGGAGCACACTGAGTGGCATGGATCACAGGATGTCGGACGACGAGTTGCGCACGGCGATCCGGAAGTTGCGGGAGCGCGCCGACTACGCCCGCGGCCACGAGGACGAGGCCACGGCCGAACAGATCGAGCACACCATCCGCAGCTACCAGGACGAGATGGCGACCCGCCTGTAGAGCGCTCGCGCGGGACCGTGGGCGGATACGCCTGCGCGGCTTGGTCGTGCGCGGGGAACCGCACCCGTAGACTCCGGCCGTGAACGGCGGACGGCAGGGGGCGCAAGCGGTGCGGAATCTCGGCGGAAAGAAGTGCCTCGTCACGGGGGCGGGCAGCGGCATCGGTCGCGCCACGGCGCTGGCCTGCGCGGACGAGGGCGCACGACTGTTCCTCACCGACATCAACGAGGTGGGCCTCGCGGAGACCGTCGCCGCGATCACCGCCCGGGGTGGAGACGTGGCCGGGTCGCGTGCGCTCGACATCGTGGACTTCGACGCTGTCACGGAGTGGGCGAACGAGATTCACGACGAGCACGGATCGCTCGACGTCGTGATGAACGTGGCGGGGATCTCTGCGTGGGGGACCGTCGAGAATCTCGAGCACCGGCACTGGAAGTCGATGGTCGACGTCAACCTGATGGGCCCCATCCACATCATCGAGAGTTTCGTGCCGCCTATGGTCCGCGCGGGACGCGGCGGGCACCTGGTGAACGTGTCCTCGGCCGCCGGACTGCTGGCGTTGCCGTGGCACGCCGCGTACAGCGCCAGCAAATTCGGACTGCGTGGGGTGTCGGAGGTGCTGCGCTTCGACCTCGAGCAGCACGGCATCGACGTCTCCCTTGTCGTTCCCGGTGCCGTACGCACACCTCTGGTCGGCACGGTGGAGATCGCCGGCGTCGACCGGGACGATCCGCGGGTCCGGAAGGCCGTCCACCTGTTCGAACGCCGCGCCGTGACGCCCGAGAAGGTCGCACGGTGCATCATCCGCGGAATCGAGAAGCGGCGCTTTCTCGTCTACACCTCGCCGGATGTCAGGTTCGGCTACTGGTGGGCGCGCAAGTTCGCGCTGCCGTACGAGTTCGTGATGCGTCAGGCAAACCGGCAGTTCTCGAAGTTCCTGCGCTGACCCGTTTGTCGCGCGGGCACGGATGCCCCGAGAAGTTCGCCGAATCCGCCCTGGCAAGTGATCGAACCGTGATCTACTGCACCCCGATCTCAGTCCGAACCGCCCCCACGTGGCGTTTCGAGACCACCACCGGAGCCCGTTCTGGGGCCGTGTTCGGAAGGAATGGCATGTCGGGGATGTCTGGACGCAGGGCGGTTGCCCTGGCGAGCGCGGTCGGGGTGGCCGCGGGATTCGTGGCGGTGGTGTCGACGGGTGTGGCCGCGGCGGAACCCGCGACGGTGTCGTGGGCGAACGGCGGTGACGCGCTCACTCGATCGGTGAGCAATGCGACGCCCGCCGAGGGGGAGATCCTCACCGTCACGAACACGATCACCGGCGCCGGCAGCACGCTGAGCTGGGTCGAGGACGTGCGCCCCACGTGCCTCACCTACCTGCAGAACACCGCCAAGGTCAACGGGCTGCCCGTCCCCGTGAACAGCCTCGGGGCCGGCATCGTCCGGGTCGCGGGCACCTGGGACGCCACCGCCACGCAGACCTTCGAGTTCCAGTACTCCGTCGGCGCGAACTGCGTCCGGGAGGTGGCCCAGAACACCGGTGTCGCGTACGGCGGCACCACCTCCGGCGAGTTCCGTGGCCAGGGCCCCGCCCTCAACGTCGCGAAGAACGTCACCACCACCGAACTCAAGCCGGTCGGCGCGCTCAAGGGCGGCGTCAAGTCCACCCTGACCGCCAACGTTCTCGGCGGCCGCGCCGGGGACCTGGTCAAGTTCTATCGTGGCCCCGACGAGGTCGGCACCGGCACGCTCAACAGCGCGGGTGCGGCCACCTTCGACTGGACGCCGTCCAACACCGATGCGGGCACGTATGACATCACCGCGAAGTTCCTCGCCACCGGGTACGCGCTCGAGTCGGTGTCGCCCGCGCAGACCGTGACGATCGAGGCCGGTAACCAGAGCACCCAGACGACGGTCATCGTCCCGGCGACCTCGCTGATCAACACCGACGTCGTCCTCGAGGCCCAGGTGGAGCCGGCGCCGGGTGCCGGAACCGTCAGCTTCAAGAGCGGTGCAACCGTCCTCGGCACCGTCGACGTCGACGCCGCAGGCAAGGCCAGCCTGGTGCAGAACTTCAACGTCACCGGCGACAAGATCATCACCGCTGTGTTCAACGGCGCACCCGGATTCAACGCGTCGACCTCGGCGGCGCAGACGATCAAGGTCAGCGAGCCCGGCGCGACCGACGTGGCGACCACGCTGACACTGAACATCCCGGCGCTCGCACAGAAGGGCGTGTTCCTCTTCCTGCGCTCGAACGTGTCCCCGACCACCAGCTCCGGCACCGTGCAGTACTTCAGCGGTTCCGAGCCGCTCGGCAACCCGGTGCCCGTCAAGAACGGTCTGGCCCAGCAGAGCTACGTGTTCAACGCCAGCGGCACCTTCGACGTCCGGGCCGTCTACAGCGGCGCACCCGGATTCCTCGCGTCCGAGTCGACCACGACGATCACCGTCACCGACGAGCCTGTACCCG
>NZ_JBHUFB010000002.1:0-116419 GCF_042681175.1 Rhodococcus gannanensis | reverse complement strand
CGGACTCTTCGGACAGTAGTCACCGGCACTCGTTGAGCGGCGCCCCGTCCCGACTTCGGGACGGGGCGCCGCGGCCTTTCATCTCAGTGCTGTCACAGCCTCGTGGGGAACCCGGAAGTCAGCCGGCCACTGTGCATCTCGTGGCAGTCGTCGACGAGGTCCAGCTGGCCCAGGTCGTGGGTGACCATCACGACCGCGACGTTCCGGTCGTGGGCGAGGTCGGCCAGCAGTGCGACCACCCGCCTGCTCCGGTCCTCGTCGAGCGCCGACGTGGGCTCGTCCACCAGGAGCACGGCCGGGTCGTTCATCAGCCCGCGGGCGATCGCGACCCGCTGCCGCTGTCCGCCGGACAACTGGTGCGGCCGCTTGTCGAGATGGCCGCCGAGACCCAGGTCCGTCAAGAGCGTGCGCGCGCGGTCGCGGTGTACCCGCACGCGCTCCCCGCGCAGATGCGTGATCGCGAGCAGCTGCTCCGTCGCGGTCAGCGACGGCAGCAGATTCGACTGCTGGAACACGAATCCGAGCCGCTCACGGCGCAGGGTGGTTCGCTGGGCGCGGGTGGATTCGGTGACGTCGGTGCCGTCCAGCACGACCAGGCCGGAGTCGGGAGCGGTGAGCAGTCCTGCGACGGCGAGAAGACTGGACTTGCCGGAACCGGACGGCCCCGTCACCGCGGTCAGCCGTCCCCGTTCGGCGGTGAAGTCGACGTCGTCGAGTGCGCGCATGCGCGCGTCGCCGTCGGGGTAGGTGAGGACGACGTTCCGAAGCGTGATTCCCATGGGTTGTCCTTCTCCTTCGGTGGAGGTCAGCGGGCTGCGCCGAGTGCGGTGAGGGGGTCGACGGCGACGATCCGGGCCAGCGCGGCCGCGGCGCCGAGCATGCCGAGGGCGATCAGTGCCACGAACGGCAGCGCCACCCCGGTCGCGGTGAGGGTGAACGGCACGGCTTGCGCCGCAAGCACACCCAGGCCTGCAGCAGTGATCGTCCCGAGCGTCGTGCCGAGGACGAGGACCGCGAATGCCTGACCGAGTGCGTCTCGGACCAGGTAGGCGGTGGACGCGCCCACGGCCTTGAGCACGGCGAGGTCCTGGCCGCGCTGGATCGTCCACACCGTGAAGAACGTGCCTACGACGAGCGAACCGACCACCACCAGCATGCCCTGCATCAGCAGCAGCGAGCCGCGTTCGGAGCTGTAGCCACCGATGGCGCCGAACGCGCCGGATTCGTCGGTGATCGCGGTGCCGGTGGCCGCCCCGGTCGCGGTTGCGTCGAATCCGGCTGAGGTCCGCAGGGCTACCGTGGTGCCGTCGCTGCCTGCCGCGGTCGGAAGTGTCCGCCAGTCCGCGAGGTCGAGCCACACGACGGGCTGATGGCTGTACGACGAGTTGTCGACGAGCGCGGTGACCGTGACGGCGCGGCCTCCGACGTCTACCTGCTCGCCCACCTGCCATCCGTGGTCCTCTGCGAATGCACGGTCCATCGCGATGCGGCCGGGATCGAGTGGGACCGGTGACGCGAACGACGCGCCGTCGACGCCGAACGCGCTGATTCCCACCTCCGTGCCGTTGACACCCACCCGGGACGGCGCAACGCCGACGAGGGTTGCCTCCTCGACGCCGGGTTGCGATGCCATGGCGCCGACCTGCGCCTCGGTGACGCGGGAGTCGGAGAACGACAGCGGCTGATCGGGTCCGGGCTCCGCGAACGCGTAGTGGTCCGCGCCCATGCGTTGGACGGCGGAGATCGACTCGTGTCCGAGCCCCGCCGTCAGGCCCGACAGCAGCACCACCATCAGGGAGACGAGGAAGCCGGCGGCGATGGTCAGGGCGAAGCGGCCGGTGGCGAAGCGGAGGTCACGAACAGCGAGGAACATGACTCCAGAGTCGTCGTCCGCGGCGCCGCATGCATCGCGCGACAGTAGGGTTCGGCGATCAATCGAAAGTTGGAATCCGCTGGTCGGAGCCCGTTCTTGAGCTGGGGTGGATGTTAGCGTGGACGAAATGCAGCACACGTCCGCTCCGATGTTGCGCGTCATGACAGTCGGCGCGCACGTCCTCTTCGTCCTCCTGCTGGGTGTCGGCGTCGCCCGCGTCGTCGTGGGCGCGTCGAATCCGGTGCCTGCGTCGGTGCTGGCGGCCGCGCTCCTCGGGTGGTACGCGCTCGGCGTCCGGTTCTCCAGCCGTGCGGTGTCCACGGCGTCCACCGGGCGGTCGACCGGTGGCCTGCTGTGGCTCGGTGTTCTCGTCGGAGGCTGGCTGGTTCTGGTACTGCTCGACTCGAGCTTCGTGTGGGTTGCGTTCCCCCTGTACTTCCTGTGCTTTCACCTGCTCCCGACAGGGCCGGCGCTCGCTGCGACGGTGGGGATCACAGCCGCCGGGATCGGTGCGACGCTGCTGCAGGGCGCGACGAACACTGTTGCGTCGATCCTCGGCCCGATCTTCGGTGCCGCCGCCGCGGCGGGGATGGCGCTGGTCTACCAGCAGCTGCTCGAGGACGCACGGCAGCGCGGCCGGCTGTACGAGGAGCTGTCGGTCGCGCACAACGAATTGCTCAGCGCCCAAGACGAACTCGCGGCGTTGCAGCGGAAGGCGGGTGCTGCAGAGGAGCGGGCACGGCTGGCCCGCGACATCCACGACACGCTCGCGCAGGGTTTCTCGTCGATCGTGTTGCTTGCGCGTGCCGGGCAGCGGGGAGACCCCGAATCCGCACTCGGCCAGATCGAGGAGACGGCCCGCGCCGGTCTCGACGAGGCCAGGCGGGTCGTCGGGGCGCTGACTCCCGCGGTGATGGACGGTGCGTCGCTGGTCTCGGCGCTCGACCGGGTGACCGCACAACTGCACGACCACACCGGGATCGACGCCACCGTCGTCGTCGACGGCGCCCCGGTGTCGGTGCCGATGGAGTACGACGTCGCGCTCCTGCGGGTGGCGCAGGGGGCGCTGGCCAACGTGCGTCTGCACTCCGAGGCCGAGCGGGTCCGGGTGACGCTGACCTACGGGGAGGACGAGGTTCGCCTCGACGTCGTCGACGACGGTGTCGGATTCGATCCGGCCGCACCGCGGGGTCGTTCGTTCGGGATCCGGTCCATGCGCGAGCGCCTCGACTCGCTGGGCGGCTCCCTCGTGGTCGAGTCGGCTCCGGGCGACGGGACCGCACTGGCCGCGACCCTCCCGGTGCCGTCGTGACGGCGCCGTCGGGGCCTGGGCAGGCTGCGCTCCGGGTGGTGCTGGTGGACGACCACCCCGTGGTCCGCGCCGGGATGCGGGCCCTGCTGTCCTCCGTCGACGGTCTGGAGGTGGTCGGGGAGGCGTCCTCGGGGGAGGCGGCGTTGGACGTGGTCGCGGAACAGCGGCCGGACGTCGTCCTCATGGACCTGCGGTTGGGGCCGGGGATGGACGGCGCGGAGGCGACGGGGGCGATCATCGCGGGCGACACGCCCCCGAAGGTGCTCGTGCTCACCACCTACGACACCGACGCCGACATCCTGAGGGCCGTGGAGGCGGGGGCGTCCGGCTACCTGCTCAAGGACAGTGACCCGGAGAAGCTGATCGACGCGGTCCGTGCCGCGGCCCGAGGGGAGACGGTGCTCGATCCTGGTGTGGCGCAGCGACTCTACCGCCGGATCCGGGCACCGCACGAGGATCTCAGTGCCCGCGAGACCGAGATCCTCACGCTGGTGGCGCGGGGGTTGTCGAACCGGGCGATCGCGCGGGAACTGTTCGTGACCGAGGCGACGGTGAAATCGCACCTGGTGCACGTGTTCTCGAAACTGTCGGTCGACAGTCGCACCGCTGCGGTCGCGGTGGCCCGCGATCGTGGCCTGATCCGCTGACGAGACCCGCGCGTCACCGCTCGCGGCGGCCGTCGGCTGGCACTACCGTCTACTCATGACGAGCGAGAATCCGGCCGCTCCACCGTCGACGCCTATGTCGCAGCCCCTCCGCGTCGATTCCGAGGTGGGCCGACTGCGGACGGTGCTGCTGCACCGGCCGGGGGACGAGCTCAAGCGCCTGACGCCGCGCAACAACGACCAACTGCTCTTCGACGGGCTGCCCTGGGTCGACCGCGCGCAGGAGGAGCACGACGCGTTCGCGGAGCTGTTGCGGTCGCGGGACGTGGAGGTGCTGTTGCTGGCGGACGTACTGACCGAGGCGCTGACGGTCAGCGGAGCGGCCCGGGTCCAGGGCATCGCCGCCGCCGTCGACCCGCGCCGACTCGGGCACCCCCTGGCGCAGGAACTCGCCGCACACCTGCGCACCGTCGAACCGGCGGTGCTGTCGACAGTGCTGACCGCGGGGATGACCTTCGACGAGCTCCCCATCGGGCCGAGCGGGTCGTCGCTGGTACGGCGGATGCACCACGGCGGCGACTTCGTCATCGAACCGCTGCCGAACCTGCTGTTCACCCGCGACTCGTCGTTCTGGATCGCGGACCGGGTCGCGATCACCGCCCTCGCATTGCCGGCGCGGGTGCGGGAGGCGTCGCTGACGGACCTGATCTACGCGTACCACCCGAGGTTCCGCGGTGTGCGCCGCGCGTACGAATCGCACACGGCCCCGGTCGAGGGTGGGGACGTGTTGCTGCTGTCGCCGGGGGTCATCGCCGTCGGGGTGGGGGAGCGGACCACACCGGCGGGAGCGGAGGCGTTGGCGCGCAGCGTGTTCGAGGACGGCCTCGCGCACACCGTCGTCGTGGTCCCGATCGAGCAGCGGCGAGCCTCGATGCACCTCGACACGGTGTGCACGATGGTCGACGTCGATGCGGTCGTGATGTACCCGGCTGTGGCAGACACTCTTTCGGCGTTCACCCTGCGGTTCGAGGGGGACGGGGTCACGATCCGCGGCGCCGAGCCCTTCCTGGACGCGGCGGCCGCCGCGATGGGAATCGGCAAGCTCCGCGTCATCGACACCGGGCTCGACCACGTCACCGCCGAGCGCGAACAGTGGGACGACGGCAACAACACCCTCGCCCTCGCGCCCGGGGTCGTCGTCGCCTACGAACGCAACGTCGAAACCAATGCGCGACTGGAGGCGTCGGGGATCGAGGTGCTGCGCATCGCCGGTTCCGAGCTCGGGTCGGGCCGGGGTGGTCCCCGCTGCATGTCCTGCCCGATCGCGCGGGACTGACACGGCCCGACGGTCGGCCGGCTACAGGATCGTGGTGACCTTCTCGACCGGACGGGCGAGGACGGTGCCGCGGTCGGTGACCACCAGGGGACGCTCGATGAGGATCGGGTTCTCGACCATCGCGTCGATCAGCTCGTCCTCGGTGGCGTCGGCGAGGCCGAGGTCCTTGTAGACGGACTCCTTCTTGCGGATCGCCTGGCTCGGTTCGAGACCGGCGTCGTCGAGGAGCTTGCGCAGTCCGTCCCGCGACGGTGGGGTGTCGAGGTACTTGACGATCGTCGGGACGATGCCCGCCTCCTCGATCAATGCGAGTACCTTGCGTGAGGTCGAGCAGCGCTGATTGTGGTAGATCGTGGCCCTGGTCGCGGGGGAAGTGGTTGCCATGAGGGACATTCTGCCTCGCGGCCCGAATCCGGGACAGCGGCGACCGCGGTGCGGTTACATGTCGGCATGGACCTCCGGACGATCGCCGACCGCATCGAGATCACCGACCTGCTGACGCGCTATGCGCATGCGGTCGACACCAAGGACTGGGCGCTGTACCGCACGGTGTTCACCGCCGACGCCGCCATCGACTACTCGACGACGGGCGGACCGGCGGGGTCCCTCGAGGAGGTCGTCGAGCAGCTGACGCCGATGCTCGACCTGTTCGTCCGCACCCAGCACTACGTCTCGAACATCGCGGTCGATCTCGACGGCGACACGGCAAGTGTGCGGGCCATGTTCTTCAACCCGATGATCCTGTCCGAGGCGAAGGACGGGGCTCCGGCCAAGCAGTTCTTCTGTGGCGGCTGGTACAACCACGAGCTCGTCCGGACCGAGGATGGCTGGCGCAGCCGCAAGCTGTACGAGGAGTCGGCGTGGTTCGACGGGCTGGACCGGCTGGCCTGAAGCGGCGGAGGCCGTACACGGCTCGATGGGCGTGTGGCGTGCCGTCGGGGCCCGGCGGGGTTAGCCTCGCGACATGCGCATCGACATCGAGCCGGATTCGTCGACGGCACCCTACGAGCAGGTGAAGTTGCAGATCCTCGATCAGGTGCGGAACGGCCGGCTGATCGCGGGGACGAAGCTGCCGACCGTCCGTGCGCTGGCCGAGCAGTTGGGTCTGGCGGCGAACACGGTCGCGAAGTCGTATCGCGAGCTGGAGGCGCTCGGCGCCATCGAGACCAGGGGCAGGCTCGGGTCCTTCGTCGCGGCGACGGGTGACGCGTCGGAGGGGGCGGCGGCGCGGGCGGCCACGGAGTACGTCGCGACGGTCCGCGGACTGGGGCTGTCCGACGACCTCGCCCGCTCGTTGGTCGAGGCGGCGATCAGGGGCGCATAGCGCCTGCTTGGGGCTACGCTCGAACCCGGACGTGCCGAACGCCGCGAGACCGCGTGCGTGACGGAGGTGAGGCCGGTGTACCTCGTCGTCGAGGTGTTGGTGATGGCGCTGCACTTCGCGTTCATCGGATACCTGGTGTTCGGGGGATTCGTGGCGTGGCGATGGCCGCGCACTCTCGTTCTGCACGTCGGAGCCGTCGTGTGGGGCATCGGGTCGGTCCTGGTCGGATACGAGTGCCCGCTGACCTGGTTGCAGAACTGGGCCCGGGAGTCGGACGGGCGTCCGCCGTTGCCGTCGTCGGGGTTCATCGCGCACTACCTGACGGGTGTGGTCTATCCGGAGTCCGCTGTGAACCTGGTGCGACTGCTGGTCGTCGTGGTGATCGTCGGGTCGTGGGTGGGATGTGTCCGGCGGGTGCGGCACGCGTGGTCGGCACCACACCCTGTTAGTTGACGCTTCAACTTAAATCGTGCCACAGTGGGTGCGGGTCGGCACCGGAACGTCGGCCCGAGCCCCGAACCGCAAAGGACGGCCACGACATGAAATCCAGCGCATTCCGCGACTTGTCTCTACTGATCGCCCGGGTCGGCATCGGTGTCATCTTCGTTGCCCACGGCTGGCAGAAGTTCTTCACCAACGGCATCGACGCCACGCAGCAGGCGTTCGACGGCATGGGCGTGCCGCTGCCCGACCTGTCCGCCATCGCGGCCGCCACGATCGAGCTGGTCGGCGGATTCGCGCTCATCGCCGGAGTCGCGACACCTGTCTTCGGCATCCTGCTCTTCCTCGACATGCTCGGTGCCTTCGTCATCGTGCATGTCGACAAGGGGATCTTCGTCTCCGAAGGCGGTTACGAACTCGTCCTCGCGCTCGGCGTCTCCTCGCTGTTGCTCGCGGCGACCGGCGCAGGGCGCCTCAGCGTCGACGGACTGCTGGGCGGACGGTCCCGAACCAGCGCAACCACCTAGCGTAGCCCTGCCGCGCAGTTATGCGGCATCACCGCGCGCCAGGTTGCATTTGCCGTCGCAGCCGAGCAACGTAGGTGATCATGGCTGCGAAAACCGATTCTCCGGGAATGGATTCCGGTCAGAGCAAACCCGACGACCCGGGCATCGGCAGTGTCGCGGCCACCGAAGCGGGTCCCGTCGATGCAGCTCCGAGCGGCCCGCAGGTACGCACCGACCGCGTCGTGTTCGGGGTCACCGCGGCGATCGTCGGCGTGATCCTCGTCTGGGGCCTGGTCTCCCCGGACAACCTCCAGTCGGTGACGGGTCACGTGCTCGACTGGATCGTCACGAACGTCGGCTGGCTGTTCATCCTCGCGGCCAGCGGTTTCGTGCTCTTCTCGCTGTGGCTGGCGTTCAGCCGGTTCGGCAGGATCCCGCTCGGTAAGGACGGCGAGAAGCCGGAGTTCAAGACGGTCAGCTGGATCGCGATGATGTTCAGCGCGGGCATGGGTATCGGTCTGATGTTCTACGGCGTCGCCGAACCGCTCGCCCACTACGTCACTCCACCACCCGGCACCGACGGCGGCATCGGCACCGCCATGGCCACCACGATGTTCCACTGGAGCCTGCATCCTTGGTCGATCTACGCCGTCGTCGGTCTCGCGCTCGCCTACGGCACCTATCGACGGGGCCGCAAGCAGCTGTTCAGCTCGGCCTTCGTGTCCCTGCTCGGGCGGCGGGCCGAAGGCCCGATCGGCAGGGTCATCGACATCCTCGCCATCTTCGCGACCATGTTCGGTACCGCCGCGTCGCTCGGCCTCGGCGCACTGCAGATCGGATCGGGCATCGAGGTCGCGGGCTGGGTCGAAGAGGCCGGGATCATGCTCCTCGTCGCGGTCATCGCCGTTCTGACCCTCGCCTTCATCGCGTCCGCAGTGTCCGGCGTCGCGAAGGGAATCCAGTGGCTGTCGAACATCAACATGGTGCTCGCGCTCCTGCTCGCGGTGTTCGTCTTCGTACTCGGTCCCACCGTGCTCATCCTCAACCTGATTCCGACCACGATCGGCGCCTACTTCGGCGAGCTGTTCGAGATGTCGGCGCGCACCGCCGCGTCCGTGAATCCCGAGGTCGGGGAGTGGCTGTCCTCGTGGACGATCTTCTACTGGGCGTGGTGGATCTCGTGGACCCCCTTCGTCGGGATGTTCCTCGCCCGCATCAGCCGCGGTCGCACCATCCGTGAGTTCGTCGCCGGCGTCATCCTCGTGCCCAGCATCGTCAGCCTGCTGTGGTTCTCGGTGTTCGGCGGTGCCGGTATCGCGGAGCAACGCGACGGCATCGACCTCGCCGGCCGGGACTCGTCCGAGGAACAGCTGTTCGGAATGCTCGACAACCTGCCGCTCGCGGGCATCTCGACAGTCCTCGTGATGCTGCTCGTCGCCATCTTCTTCGTCTCCGGGGCGGACGCGGCGTCGATGGTGATGGGCACCCTGTCACAGCGCGGCTCGCTCTCCCCACAGCGGTGGAACGTGGTGTTCTGGGGTGCGCTCACCGGCGGTGTCGCCGCGCTGATGCTGTGGACGGGTGGGGAGGACGCGCTCGACGGCCTGCAAACCATGACCATCATCGCGGCGGCTCCGTTCGTCCTGGTGATGATCGGACTGTGCATCTCGCTGTACCGCGACCTCTGTCACGATCCGATGATCCTGCGACCGCGGGAACGCCGTCGGCTGCCGCTACCGCTCCGCCGCCGCCGCGCTCCCGAGTGACCTCGCGGCGGTCATCGCCAGCTCGGTAGCCACAGCTGCTGCTGCCACAGCTCCGGGGTGATCGGCAGCGCCGTGAGGATCGGCCACAGCCAGACGAAGTTCGCGACCACCAGGCCCACGTAGAGCGCGACCGCAAGCAGGCCGGTGCCGCGGCGTTCGTCGGCCTGCACCCGGGTCGCACCGATGCGCCCGCGGGCCGCGCCGATCACCTCCCCGCACACCAGTGCCAGGCCCATCACCAGGAACGGGGCGAGCGCGACCGCGTAGAAGTAGTACATCTGCCGGTCCATCGTCACGAACCACGGCAGCCACCCTGCCGCATACCCGACCAGCACGGCTGCGTACCGCCAGTCGCGTCCGACGACCGAACGCCACAGCGCCCACGCCAGCATCGGCAACGACAACCACCACAGCGCGGGTGTGCCGATCAGCATGATCGCCTTGACGCAGCTCTCGGCGCCGCACCCGGACACCTGGTCGCCCTCGGCGAAGTAGTACAGCATCGGCCGCAGCCCCATCGGCCACGTCCACGGTTTCGACTCCCACGGGTGGTGGTTGCCCGCCGAATTGGTCAGACCGGAGTGGAACTCGAGGACGTTCGCGCTGTAGTACCAGAGCGAGCGCAGTGCGTCCGGCACGAACGAGAAGCTGCCGCCGAACCCGATCTCGTCGCCGACCGCATGCCGGTTCACCCCGGTCTCCGACGCGAACCACGCCCAGTAGCTCGCCAGGTAGACCCCGAGTGGGACCAGGACGAGCGCGTACAGGCCGGGACCGACGTCGCGCAGCGCGGCGCCCACCCACGGTCGCCGCACGCCGTGGTAACGACGCGCAGCGACGTCGAATGCCACGCACATCACCCCGAAGAACGCGATGAAGTACATGCCGGACCACTTCGTGCCGCACGCCAGCCCGAGCATGACGCCTGCGCCGAAACGCCACCACCGGACACCGAGACGTGGGCCGTACTCGGAGATCCCGATCCGGCCTTCCGCGAATGCGACCGCCATCCGTTCCCGCACCTGGTCGCGGTCGACGACCAGGCAGCCGAACGCGGCGACCACGAACAGCGCCATGAAGATGTCGAGCATCCCGATCCGTGACGAGACGAAGGTGACGCCGTCCGCGATCAGCAGGATGCCCGCGATCGCCCCGACCAGCGTCGACCGCGTCATGCGGCGCACGATCCGGATGACCAGCAGGACGAGGATCGTGCCCGCGACCGCCGACGCGAATCGCCAGCCCCAGCCGTTGTACCCGAACACGGCCTCACCGAGCGCGATCAGCTGCTTGCCGACGGGAGGATGAACGACCAGCCCGTATCCGGGGTTGTCCTCGACCCCGCCGCCGGTGAGCACCTGCCAGCCCTGCGGCGCATAGTGCTTCTCGTCGAACACCGGCGTACCGGCGTCGGTGGGGTAGCCGAGCATCGTGAAACGGGTGATCGCCGCGATCGCGGTGAGGAAGAGGGTGACCACCCAGCCGCGGAGCCGGTCGGCGGGCGGCGGGTCCGGTACCGGCGCGGCCGGACCCGGGCTGATCAGCACCCGGTCGTCCACCGCCCAGCGCTCGTCGGTCAACTGGGTCACCGATCGATCGTAGGCTGTCGAACATGAACGGTTGTCTCGTCCTCGCCGCGACCCCGATGGGGGAGGTCCTCGACGCCTCGGAACGGCTGCGGACCGCCCTCGCGACCGCCGACGTGGTCGCCGCCGAGGACACCCGCCGAACCAGGCACCTCGCGGCTGCGCTCGGCGTCACCATCACCGGTCGCGTCGTCAGCTTCTACGACCAGGTCGAGACGACCCGGCTGCCCGGGCTCGTGGAGGACGTCGCGAACGGGAAGACCGTGCTCCTGGTGACCGACGCCGGCATGCCCTCGGTCAGTGATCCCGGCTACCGGCTCGTCGCGGCGTGCGTCGAGCGGGACCTGCCGGTCACGTGCCTGCCCGGTCCCTCCGCGGTGACCACGGCGCTCGCGTTGTCGGGTGTGCCCGTGGAGAGGTTCTGCTTCGACGGCTTCCCGCCCCGCAAACAGGGGCCGCGCCGCGCGTGGCTGGAGACTCTGCGGACCGAGGCGAGAGCGTGTGTCTTCTTCGAGGCCCCGCACCGGCTCGCGGACTGCCTCGCCGACGCGGTCGAGGTTCTCGGTGGCGATCGCCGCGGTGCCGTGTGCCGCGAGCTGACCAAGACCTACGAGGAGGTTCGTCGCGGCACGCTCGCCGAGCTCGCGGAGTGGGCCGTCGACGGGGCGCGCGGTGAGATCACGGTCGTGCTCGAGGGCGCCCGCCCGGTTGCGGCACGGCCGGAGGATCTGGTCGCGGTCGTCGAACAGTTGGTCGCCGAGGGCGCTCGGCTCAAGGATGCGTGCGCGGACGTCGCGACCGACGGCGTCTCCAAGCGCGAGGTGTACGAGGCGGTACTCGCGGCGCGCCGAACGTGAGCCGTACGGCCGATGTCGATCCGGGGGAGCGACGGTCAGGTCGGCATCCCCGCGAGCACCACGATCAGTGCGACGGACGCCGCGATCACGAGTGCGGCCGACAGGGTCGGCGGTATGGCCTGGACGATCCTGATGGCGATGCGACTCACCCTATGCTCCTCACGTCGATGTGCGCTGCCCGGCGGGAACTACCCCTCGAACTTCTTCAGTTCCCGCCGGTGCTGCGACGTACGCAGGGCCTTGCCTGCGGTGCTCACAACTGTGCCGCCCCGAGCGGACCTGACCAATAGGTCTGATCCGCGGATCCGGTATTCTCCCAGTTCAATTGTGGTGAGGAACTATTCCGCAGCGGATTTTCCGCGGGTGGGAACAGGTGGAGACGGGCGGCCGGATGACCGACGAGCATGACGCGAGGCTGCACTTCGCCGACCAGTTGAGACTGCTGTTCGCGACCGCGGGTGGACCCCCGCTCAAAACCGTCGTGTCGGAGGCAGCCGCACTCGGGCGCGCGATCGGCGCCGAGAAACAGGTGTCGATCCAGCGCCTCAGTGACTGGCGTTCCGGCAAGCGGGTGCCCGCGAGCTTCGACGCGCTGCGCCCGGTTCTCGTCTCCCTGATCCGCACCGCCCAGTCGTTGCACGGCAGCCAGCCCCCGTCGCCGGGTCTGTACTCCCTCAAACAGTGGCAGCTGTGGTGGGAGGGTGCCCGCGACGGCGGCGGCGCCGCCCGGACGAACGTGGAATCCGACAAGCCCACCTCGGCCCCGATGTCCGGGGTTCGGCCGTATCGAGGACTCCAGCCGTACCGCGCCCAGGACGCCCGCCTGTTCTTCGGCCGCACCGAGAGCCTGCGGCGGCTCGTCGACGTGGTGACCGCGGCGCAGGGGCACGGCATCGCCATCGTCACCGGCGCGTCCGGTGTCGGAAAGTCGTCGCTCGTCCAGGCCGGCCTCGTGCCCGAACTGCTCGGGTCCGGTTCGCTTCGATCCGACGGAGCGCCCGGGACGGCGATCGTGCTGACCCCCGGCCCGGACCCCATGCGCTCGCTCGCCGCGGCGCTCCCCGAGCTCGGTGACCTGCGCCCGGGCTTCGGCCGGGAGGACGTCCGGCGCGCGGTCCGCGCGGCAGCGGTCCGTCTCGACGTCTCGCAACTGGTCCTGATCGTCGACCAGATCGAGGAACTGTTCACCCAGTGCGACGACCCGAACGCGCGCGACCGTTTCCTCGCGCTGCTCGACGCCGCCGCCTCCGAGTTGGCGCCCGACGAGACCTCGGATGCGGCTCCGGTCGTCGTCGCGACTATGCGCTCGGACTTCTACGCGCTGGCGTTGTCGCATCCGGTGCTCGCCGACGCACTGGAGCGGCGCAGTCGCGCGGTGTCCCCGCTGACCCGCGCCGACATGATCGAGGTCATCACCCGGCCCGCGCAGCTGATCGGGCTCAAGCTGGAGTCCGGTCTCGTGGACCTGATCCTGCACGACCTGGGTGTGCTCACCGTGGACGACGGCGGCAGCACGGTGCTGCCTCTGCTCTCGCACCTGCTCGACACCATGTGGGAGCGCCGCCGCGGCGGCCAGCTGACGGTCGCCGCGTATCGGGCGACCGGCGGTGTGCGCGGATCGGTCACCGCGACCGCGGAGCGCACCTGGGAGGGGCTCGACGAACGTGGCCGGGTTCTGGCACGGGCGGTCATGGTGCACCTGGTGTACGTCACGCAGACCGGCGCCGACGTCAAGATGCGCCGCACCCTGCCGGAACTGCTCGCCCTCACCGACGACCCCGGCGAGGTCCAGAAGGTGGTCGACCGGTTCATCGCGGCCCGGGTGCTCGTCGCCGACGCCGACAGCGTCGAACTGATCCACGACGCGGTGATCGAGGCGTGGCCCCGGCTGAAGGCATGGATCCAGGAGGATCGCTCCTACTCGGCGCTGAGGCAGCAGATCGAGGAGGACGCCGCGCGGTGGGAACAGTCCACCCGCGACGCCAGCCTGCTCTACCAGCGCGGACGCCTCGACATCGTGAACGAGGCGTCGCGTCTGGCGGCCGAGGGCAACGCCGGCGTCGGGTACGTCGGGTCGGGTGGAGTCGGACTGGTCGCGACGTCGATGACGCCGTCGGCGACCGAGTTCCTCGCCGCGTCGACCCGCCACTCCCGCCGCAGTACGTGGATTGCTCGCGGCGTGATGGCGGCGCTCGTGGTGTCGACCGTGGTCGCGATGGTCGCGGTGTCGATGGCGTGGTCGGCGAAGAACCGTGCCGAGTCCGAGAGCAACGCCGCCCAGTTCCGGCAGGTCATGGCGCTCGCGGATTCGCTGCGGACCACCGATCCGACGACGTCGGCGCGGCTGTCGCTGGCGGCCTGGCAGATGCGGCCCGGTTCGGACGACGCGTACTCCCGGTTGATCGCGACCGAGGCGACACCGATCGGTCGTGCCCTCGACGGCCACACGGGACCGGTGTACGGGGTTGCGGTCAACAGCACCGGCACCCTGATGGCCTCGGCCAGTGACGACCGCACGGTGCGCCTGTGGGCGCTGGGCGGCGCCGAGCCGACGCCGGTCGGGGTGCCGCTGACCGGCTCGGAGAAGTACATGGCCTCGGTGTCGTTCTCGCCGTCGGGGACGGTGCTCGCCGCGGGAGCCGGTGACGGCACGGTTCGGATCTGGGACGTGCAGGACCCGGCCGTTCCGCGTCTGCTCCTCGACGGTGTGCGCACCGGGACGAAGGCTGTCCACAACATCCGGTTCAGTCCCGACGGCCGAACCCTCGCCGTGCCGAACGACGACGGCACGGTGACGCTGATGGACACCTCGGCCGTGCTCGCTGCCTCGCCCGCGGCGGGCCCGTATCCGACGACTGTCCTCGCGGCGCATCCTGCCGGGGTCCGGACCGTGTCGTTCCGGAACGACTCGGCGGTGCTGGCGACGTCGAGCGACGACCGCAGTGTCCGGCTGTGGGACCTGTCGAACCGTGCGGCTCCCGTGCTGTTGCCGCCGGTCCCCGCCGAGTTCGGCGACGTCGTCCACTCGGTGGCGTTCGCGCCGGACGGACGCATGCTGGCGGCGAGCAGTGACGACGGCGTCATCCGACTGTTCGACACGACGGACGTCAGGGTGGTCCGGGAGGTCGGATCCCCGGTGCAGGCCCACACCGGTGCGATCTGGACGATCGCCTTCGAACCCCGGGGCACCACACTGGTCAGCGCGTCCTGGGACGGCACGGTCAAACGTTGGTCGGTGGGTGAGGACCGCAGCACGATGCGGCAGCTGCAGCCGCCGATGACCGGCAACGGCGGCGGCGTGCCCGCGCTGGCGTTGTCGCCGGACGGGGCGACGGTGTTCACCGGTGGCCAGGACTCCCGCGTGCGGGTGTGGACGCTGCCACGGACCGCGGTGGCGGCATCCGATTCGGCACTGACCCTGCCGTCGATCAGCCGCGACGGCACGTTGATGGCGACGGCCGGCTACGACTCGGTGGTCCGGCTCTGGCGCGTGAACGCGGTGGGTGGCGTCGAGGCAGCGGGGTCGGTGGAACTGCCGCGCCCCTTCGGCGGCGCGTACGTCGTCGAACTCGCCCCGGACGGGACGCTGATGGCGACCGCGCCGACGACCGGCGGGCAGGTGCAGATCTGGGACGTCCGAGACCGGGATCGTCCGGTCGCGCTGGGTGCGCCGATCGCGACGCAGACCCGTTTCACGTGGGAGCTGGCGTTCGGCCCCGACAGTCGCACCCTCGCCACGGGAGACGACGACACCAGCGTCCGGCTGTGGAATCTCGCCGACCCGGCGCGGCCGGTGCCGTGGGGTGAACGACTCGACGGGCCGACCAATCTGGTCCGAACGGCGACGTTCAGCCCCGACGGATCGTCGCTCGTCGCAGTCGACGCCGACGGCGGCATGTACGCGTGGCGGGTCACCGATCCCGGAGAGCCGGAGGCGCTGAGGGTCGGCGACGGCGGCGGGTCCGGCATCAACGCGGTGTCCTTCGCGCCGGACGGCCGGACACTGGCAACCGGAACGGACGATCAGACCGTCGTGTTGTGGGACCGTGCGGCGGACGGCTCGCTCACGGTCCGGGAACCGGAGTTGCGGGGCCACAGCGGCACCGTCTACTCGGCGTCGTACGACTCGACGGGGCGCTACGTGGTGTCGGGGAGCGACGACGGCACGGTCCGGCTGTGGGACGTCTCCGATCCCGCGGCCATGCGTGAGGTCGGTGGGCCGATCCTCGTCGACGGTCCGGGACGTCAGCAGGTCAAGTTTCTGCCGAACTCGAACACGGTCGCGTCGGCGGACGGCGACGGCGTGCTGCGGGTCTCGCGGCTCGACGTGGACGCGATCATCGACCGGATCTGCGCTGCCTCGTCGCCGCTGAGCTCCCAGCAGGAGGCCGACTACGAGTTGACGGGGTCGGCGCGTGGGGAGTGCTCGACGTAGTTCCGGCGTCAGAGGCGGGGTACGCCACCCAGTGCGAGGATGCTCGACGCCTTGTCGAGGCACTCCTGCCATTCGGCGTCGGGGTCGGAGTCGATGGTGATGCCCCCGCCCACCCCGAGCGTCGCGTGGCCGCTCGGATCGAACTCGACGGTGCGGATCGCCACGTTGAGTTCGGTTCCGGCAAGTGGTGACGCGAACCCGACGGTCCCGCAGTACACCCCGCGTGGGGTGGGTTCCCACGTCGAGAGCAGTTGTCGGGCACGGTGTTTCGGACATCCGGTGACCGATGCGGGTGGGAAGCTCGCGTCGAACAACTCCGGCGTCCCGGTGTCCGGCGGCATCGTCGCGGTGACCGTGGACACCAGGTGCCACACGCCGGGCGCGGGGTGCACCCCCAGTAGGTCGGTCACCGTCACCGACCCGGGGACGGCGAGATGCCCGAGGTCGTTGCGAACCAGGTCCACGATCATCACGTTCTCGGCGACGTCCTTCACGGAGGCCCGGAGTTCGTTCGGGTCGGCGTCGATCGACAGGGTGCCCTTGATCGGACTGGAGGTGACGCGGTCACCGTGCCGGGCGAGATACAACTCGGGGGACAGCGATGCCACCGCACCCCAGTCGCCTCCCACGTAGGCAGCGCGTGCCGGTCGGGTCGCCTCCGCCGCGTCCGCGAAGAAGTGCAGCGGGTCGCCGGTGACGTTCCCGGTGAACTGCCCGCACACGCAGGCCTGGTACACCTCGCCGGCGGCGATCGCGTCGAGGCACTGCAGGATGCCGGAGCGGTGTGCTTTCCGGTCCGGCGGCGTCCAGTCGATGTGCCACGGGGCGCGCGTCGCGCGAGGGGCGGTCACTGCGTCGGCCCAGTGCGTGGGGCACGGCGTGTCCGTCAGCGACTCGTACCACCAGCAGTCGTCGCCGTCGAGGCGCAGGACGGAATCGGTCCATCCGCCTGCGGCTTCCGGCAGCGCCGGTGTGCGTCCGTCGGAGGGAAGGTCGGGGTAGCCCCGGTAGCCGATCCATCCGCCGCCGATGGTGCCGGTCGGTCCCGCGTCCCGTGGCTCGGGATCGACGCGTGGCCGGTGGGAGGGAACGTCGAACGCGGTCCGCGGGTCGACCGGGCGGGTCGTGACGGCAGGCGCGAGTACGGCCCGTGCCCCGAACCAGTCGCCGATGAGTGCAGCCGGTGCGGGGAGGTCGCGCTCGGCGTTGACTTGCGCCAGGGCGCGCAACACCGCTGCCGGGGTACCGCCCCCGCCCAACCGTTCGACTCGCACCGGGAAAGGGTTTCACGATGCGGCGCGAGTACGAAAACGGCAGGTGGGATCCAGGGTCTCACCCTGTCACCGCCCGAGGTCCCGGAGTGAGGTTCGCAGCGTCGGCAGCGGTGCGGCCCGCCGCCATGCCGGCGTGGTCGCTGACGGTGAATCCCCAGGACCGCAGGGCGGGTCCGAACAGTCGGTCGACCTCGGCCTGGACCGCGTCGGAGCGGCGGGCGAGGAGCGGCAGCAGGTCACCGAAGGTGACGCCCGCATCCACCACCGCCTCGGCGGTGGCGGCCTTGTCGGCTTCGGTGAGTCGTTGCCCGATCCGGACGGCGAAGCCGTAGAGGAAGGCGCGCCGGAACGCGGCCGTGTTCGTCGTGTGGGGGTTCGCCGTGTGCGTGCCGGACGAGGGCAGGTCCGCGTCGCGCGTGGTTGCGGCGCGCATCGCCCGGGTGGCCTGGATCAGGAGCGACGTGAACAGGAGGTCGACCTGTTCGAGATCGGCGGGAGTTCCGACGACGGTCGCGATCGCGTCCACCGGATTGAACAGGGTCCGAACGTGATTGGCGTCGCCCACGGTGGTGAGGAGCAGGCCCTTGTGCTTGCTGTACGGCCGGTCGAGGTGAATCCGTCTGGCGTGCACCGGGACCGACCGATCCGGGGAGGTGGAATCGAGCAGCGCCGTCGTCACCGAGTGCCGCGTCATCAGCTCCTGGGCCTTGGCGGTGAGGGTCTCGGCTTCCTCGGTGAACTCGGTGCTCTCCGCTTTGGCGAGCAGCCCCCGAATCCGGCCCAGCACTTTCGCGTCCGTGCCGGTGCGGACCCCGTCGTCGGGGCGGATGTCGGGCCACTGCGACGGAGGTGGGCACAGTCGGCGCAGTGGTGCCAGCTGCCCGAGCAGACGGACGGCGGTAGTCGACAGCGGCGGCTCGTCGGGGCGGCGCGGGAAGGCGGACGCGATCGCCCTGAGCTGGTCCACCCAGTGCAGCGGGGCGCGGGCCCACGCGCCGCTGCGGTGCGCCTCCCGCTGGATCAGCAGAGCGATCGGCGCCAGTTCGACCGCTGCGAGGCCGCGCCGGGCGACGTGCAGCACGTCGCCCGGTTGCCAGCCGATCTCGTAGGCGTGACGCAGCAGCGCCGCGTCGTCACCGGTGTGTCCTTCTCGAAAGTCTGTTCGATTGCTCCCCATGCGGGCAGTGTGCCGCAGCGGTACGACAGATTCCGTCGGCCCAGGTCCGGCCTGGTTTCAGGCGTCCTCGGGCTCGACGTACCGGGGGAACACCGGCGCGGGCGCAGGCAGGGAGGTGCCGGCCACGATTCGCGTCGCGAGGTCGGGGAACTGCCGCGCCTCGGGCTGCTGCCCGAGGATCGTGAGGATCTTGTCCGCCGCGTCCGGCATCACCGGCTGCACGAGGATGCCCACGATCCGCACGACCTCGAGGGTCACGTAGAGGACGGTCTCCATGCGGGCCGGGTCGGTCTTGCGCAGCACCCACGGCTCCTGCGCACTGAAGTACCGGTTCGTCTCGGCGAGTACGTGCCAGATCGCCTCGAGGCCGAGGTGAATGGCCTGCACGTCGAACTCGGCACGGACCTTCTCCAGCAGTGCGTCGGCCTGCGCGAGCAGCGCGTTGTCGGCGTCGGTGAACTCGCCCGGGGTCGGGACCCGACCGTCGCAGTTCTTGGCGACCATCGACAGCGACCGCTGCGCCAGGTTGCCGAGTTCGTTCGACAGATCTGCGTTCATGCGGGTGACGATGGCCTCGTGGCTGTAGCTGCCGTCCTGGCCGAAGGAGATCTCGCGGAGCAGGAAGAAGCGGACGGCGTCGAGGCCGTACTCCTCGACCATCTCGAGGGGGTCGACGACGTTGCCGACCGACTTCGACATCTTCTCGCCCTTGTTGTAGAGGAAGCCGTGCACGAAGACCCGCTTCGGCAGCTCCAGGCCGGCCGACATCAGGAACGCCGGCCAGTACACGGTGTGGAAGCGGCTGATGTCCTTGCCGATGATGTGCAGGTTCGCCGGCCAGTACTTGCCGAACGCCTCGGACTCGGTGTCGGGGAAGCCGACGCCGGTGAGGTAGTTCGTCAGCGCGTCCACCCACACGTACATGACGTGGTCCGAGTCGCCGGGCACCGGCACACCCCAGTTGAAGGTGGTGCGCGAGACCGACAGGTCCTTCAGTCCGCCGGAGACGAAGCTGACGATCTCGTTGCGGCGGGTCGCGGGAGCGATGAACTCCGGGTGCGACTCGTACAGCGCGAGCAGCCTGTCCTGGTACGCGGACAGCTTGAAGAAGTAGGTGGACTCCTCGGTCCACTCCACCGGGGTGCCGGTGTCGGTGGAGATACGGCTGCCGTCCTCCTGCAGCGTGGTCTCGCCCTCGGTGTAGTACGCCTCGTCGCGCACCGAGTACCAGCCCGAGTACGTGTCGAGGTAGATGTCGCCTGCCGCGACCATGCGCTCCCAGATCGCCTTGCTGGCCGCGTAGTGGTCCGAGTCGGTCGTCCGGATGAACCGGTCGTAGGAGATCCCCAGGACCTTGTCCATCGCCTGGAAGACGTCGGAGTTGCGGGCGGCGAGGTCGCGGACCTCGATGCCCAGCTTCTCCGCGGTCTGCTGCATCTTCAGACCGTGCTCGTCCGTTCCCGTCATGAAGAACACGTCGAACCCGTCCAGCCGCTTGAAGCGAGCCAGGGCGTCCGAGGCGATGTACTCGTAGGCGTGACCGATGTGCGGGGCGCCGTTGGGGTACGCGATCGCGGTGGTCATGAAGAACGGGGGCCGGCTGGGTGCAGTCATGATGCGCATATCGTATCCGTGTGCCCAAGGATCGTCCGGCCCCGGACCTGCCCGCGCCCCTCGCGCCCCTCGTGGACGCTCACACCCACCTCGATTCGTGTGGCGCGCGCGACGCGGCGACGGTCGCGGAGATCGTCGATCGGGCCGAGCAGGTCGGCGTCGGCCGGGTCGTGACCGTCGCCGACGACATCGCCGCCGCCCGCTTCGCCGTGGACGCCGCGCACTGGGACCAGCGGGTGTTCGCCGCGGTCGCGATCCATCCGACCCGTGCCAACGCCCTCGACGACGCGACGAAGGCCGAGATCGAACGTCTCGCCGCGGACCCGCGCACGGTCGCGGTGGGGGAGACGGGCCTGGACTACTACTGGCCCGGCAAGCTCGAGGGCTGCGCCGGCATCGAGGAGCAGGTCGAGGGGTTCCGCTGGCACATCGACCTCGCGAAGCGGCTGCGCAAGCCGCTGATGATCCACAACCGCGAGGCGGACCACGATCTGCTCACCGTGCTGCTGGACGAGGGCGCCCCGGAGACGGTGATCTTCCACTGCTTCTCGTCGGACGCGACGATGGCGCTGGCCTGTGTCGAGGCCGGTTACGTGCTGAGCTTCTCCGGCACGGTCAGCTTCCGCAACGCCCGTGAACTGCACGAGGCGGCGAAGCTCGTCCCCGACGACCAGCTGCTGGTCGAGACCGATGCGCCCTACCTGACGCCGCATCCGTTCCGCGGCGCACCCAACGAGCCGTACTGCCTGCCGTACACGGTCCGGTCGCTTGCCGAGACCCGCGGCCAGGACCCGTTCGAGCTCGCCGCCGCCGCGACCGCCAACGCCGAACGCGTCTACCGCCTGTGAGTCACAGGACCTTCCGAAGGAAGTCCTGCGTACGCGGCTGCTGTGGGTTGCCGAAGACCCCCTCCGGTGTGCCTTCCTCGACGATGTAACCGTCCGCCATGAAGATGACGCGGTCGGACACCTCGCGGGCGAAGCCCATCTCGTGGGTGACGACGACCATCGTCATGCCTCCCGCGGCGAGGTCGCGGAGCACCTGCAGGACCTCGCCGACCATCTCGGGGTCGAGGGCGCTGGTGGCCTCGTCGAACAGCATCACGTCGGGGTTCATCGCGAGGGCGCGGGCGATGGCGACGCGCTGCTTCTGGCCGCCGGACAGGTTGGCCGGGCGGGCCTCCGTCTTGTCGGCGAGCCCGACCTGCCCGAGCAGGCGGATGCCGTTCTCACGGGCCTCCTCCTTGGTGGACTTCTTCGTCTGGACCGGTGCGAGCATCACGTTCTCGAGCGCGGTCATGTGGGGGAACAGGTTGAAGTGCTGGAACACCATGCCGATGTGCTGGCGGACCTCGTCGATGTCCACCTTCTTGTCGGTGAGGTCGACACCGTCCACGACGACCGATCCGCCGGTGATGTCCTCGAGTCGGTTGAGGCAGCGCAGGAAGGTGCTCTTGCCGGACCCGGACGGTCCGATGACGCAGACCACCTCGCCGGGGGCGATCTCGACGTCGATGCCCTTGAGCACCTCGTTGTCCCCGTACGACTTGACCAGCCCGGTGACGGAGATCTTCGGTTCGGTGCTGGTGACGCTCTCGCTCACGCGTTTATCCTCTTCTCCAGCCGGTCGGACAGTTTGGTCAGGGCCATGATGATCACGAAGTAGAAGATTCCGACGATCAGCCACATGTTGAACGACTCGAAGTTCCTGGCAATGATGATCTTGCCCGTCTGGGTGAGTTCCGCAATGCCGATCACCGACAGGATCGACGTGTCCTTCAGGGTGATGACGGCCTGATTGACGAAGGACGGCATCATCGTCCGTACCGCCTGCGGCAGGACCACCTTGCGCATCGTGGGCAGATAGCCCATGCCAAGGCTGCGTGCTGCCTCCGCCTGGCCCTTGTCGACGGACTGGATGCCGCCGCGGATGATCTCGGTGATGTAGGCGCCTGCGTTCAGACTCAAGGTGATGATGCCCGCCGTCATCGCCGGCATCTTGAAGTCGAGTGCCGCCGGGATGCCGAAGTAGATGAAGAACGCCTGCACGATCAGCGGGGTCCCGCGGAATATGTCGACATAGACGACGCCGATGCCGCGCAGGATTCGACTCGTCGAGACCCGGAAGAACCCGAAGACCAGGCCCAGCACCAGCGCGATCGCCAGCGACACGACGGTCAGGACGATGGTGAGCCAAAGTCCTTCCATGAGCAGCGGGAAGCTGTCGCGCAGCAGGGAGAAGAAGGTGTTGCCGCCCTGCGCGGCCTGGGCTCCCTCACCGAGGTAGGTGTCGATGATCTCGTCGTACTGGCCGCTCGCCTTCACGTTCGCGAGGCCGGCGTTGAACATGCTCAGCAGTTCGGCGTTCTGGCCCTTGGAGACGGCGAATCCGTAGGAGGCGCCCGCCTCCTTCTCGGTGACGGTCTTCAGTCCGTTGCCCTGCGCGATGCCGTAGAGGAGCACTGGGTAGTCGTCGAACACGGCGACCGAGTTCCCGGTGCGCACGTCGTCGTACATGGACGCCGAGTCGTCGAAGGTAACGGTGGTGAAGCCGTACCGGCCCTTGATCGAGTCGGCGAACGCAGCACCCTCGGTGCCGGTCTTGACGGCGACGCGTTGCCCGCGCAGGTCCTCGTAGGAGGCGATGTCGTCGTTGTCCTCCGACACCGCCATCTGCACGCCGGACTCGAAGTACGGGTCGGAGAAGTCGAAGACCAGCTTGCGTTCGTCGGTGATGGACATGCCGGCGATGACGCCGTCCACCTGACGCGACTGCAACGCCTGGACGGCCGCGTTGAAACCGAGTGGTTTGATCTCGTATCGGAAACCTTGGTCCTCGGCGATGGCGGCGAGCAGGTCCATGTCGATGCCGACGAAATCGCCCTGTTCGTTCTGGAATTCGAACGGCGCGAATGTGACATCGGTCGCAATTACGTACGTCTTGCCGGGGTCGGACTGGGCTGTCGCGGGGGCCACCCCGAGCAGGGTGCCGAGCACGGCAAACACTCCGACCAGCAGTGTTACCACGCCAGCCCGTCTGACCTGGCGATTGGGCGGTCGATTCGAACGCCGGTGCGGACTGGTCGTGGGCATCCCGACCCTCCTCGTCGTCATGCGCGGTGGTGGCCGTTCCCGACCCTAGTTCTGGATGTTCACGAAGTGGCGGTACGCGTCCGCGTGGTTGCCGGAGCTCAGCCCTTTCGTTACCGTGCTGTGATCGACTACGGATGCGGTCACGCTCCGGTAACCGAACTCAGGACTTCTCGTGTCACCTCTTTCTCGGATCAACACGGCAAACTCCCCGCTGTTGCGCATCGTCGCCGCCGCCCTCCTCCTCACCCTCATCGCGGGCGGCGCAATGGCCATCTCCCGCCACAAGACGGTCTATGTCGACGTCGACGGCGAGACGGTCGCGCTCAGCACCATGTCCTCCGACGTGGGCGCGGTCCTCGAGGACGCCGGCTACGGGATCGGCGAGCACGACGTGGTCGCGCCGGCCGGCGGCAGCGCGGTTGCCGACGGCGACACCGTCGTCCTGCGGCGGGCCCGTGAGCTGACCCTGACCGTCGACGGGCAGCCCCGCACGCTGTGGACCACCGCCCTGACCGTCGACGAGGCCCTGACCCAGGAGCGGCTCGCCGGTGACGTCCACGTCTCCGCGTCGCGCTCGGAGCGTCTGCCGCTCGAGGGTTCGGACCTCCAGATCGTGAGCCCCAAGGCGGTGCGCCTCGTCGACGGTGCGAGCGCGCCCGCCGACATCCGCCTCGCCGCTCCCACCGTCGGTGAGCTCCTGGAGGCGCAAGGCGCCCCGCTGGAGCAGCAGGACACGGTCGAGCCCGCCGCGGACACGCCGGTCACCGACGGCCTCGAGGTGTCCGTGACGCGCGTCCGCACCGAGACCCGCAACGAGACGGAGTCCGTCGCGCCGCCGGAGCAGCGCATCGAGGACCCGACGATGAACATGAGCCGCACGATCCAGGAGAGCGCCGGCACGCCCGGCGTTCGGGACGTGACGTACGCGGTGACCACTGTGAACGGTGTCGAGACCGGGCGTGAGGAACTGTCCGAGACCGTGACCACCGCGCCGACACCCAAGGTCGTGCGGGTCGGCGCGAAGCCCGGCACCGAGGTGCCTCCGGTGGCCAACGGCGCCACCTGGGATGCGCTCGCGCAGTGCGAGGCCACCGGCAACTGGAACATCAACACCGGTAACGGCTACTACGGCGGCGTCCAGTTCGACCAGAACACGTGGGAGCGCCAGGGCGGGCTGAAGTACGCGCCCCGCGCCGACCTCGCGACGCGCGAGGAGCAGATCGCGATCGCGTCGAAGACCCAGCAGACCCAGGGCTGGGGCGCGTGGCCGTCCTGCACCAGCCGACTCGGCCTGCGCTGACCTCGCTGCGCTAGATTCACCACGTGCCCGACGAACCCTCGACCGCTTCCGACCTGCCCGAATCCGCTCCACGAGGCCAGGCGGCCCTGCTCGGACCCGCCGAGGTGCGGGCGCTGGCGGCGGAGTTCGACATCCGGCCGACCAAGCAACTCGGGCAGAACTTCGTCCACGACGGCAACACGGTCCGCAAGATCGTCGCGGTCTCCGGCGTCACCCGTGACGACGTGGTCCTCGAGGTGGGGCCGGGTCTCGGCTCGCTGACGCTGGCTCTGCTCGACGTGGTCGACAGGGTCGTCGCCGTCGAGATCGACCCGAAGCTCGCGGCGCGGCTGCCCACGACCGTCGCCGAACGGGCGCCGGAGCTGTCCGGCCGACTCGACGTCGTCCTCGAGGACGCCATGAAGGTGATGCCGTCCCAGGTGCCCGCCGAGCCGACCGCGCTGGTCGCGAACCTGCCCTACAACGTCGCGGTGCCGGTGCTGCTGCACCTGTTCGCCGAGTTCCCGTCGCTGCGCACCGCGCTGGTGATGGTGCAGGCGGAGGTCGCGGACCGGCTCGCCGCCCAGCCGGGCAACAAGATTTACGGGGTGCCGAGCGTCAAGGCATGCTTCTTCGGCCGGGTTCGCCGGGCGGGGGCCGTGGGGCGTCAGGTGTTCTGGCCGGAGCCGAAGATCGAGTCCGGCCTGGTCCGCATCGACCGCTTCGAGGAGGCGCCGTGGTCCCTCGACGCCGAGCACCGCAAGCGCGTGTTCGCGGTCGTGGATGCCGCATTCGCCCAGCGCCGCAAGACACTTCGTGCCGCGCTCGCGACCTGGGCGGGCTCGCCCGCCGAGGCGGAACGCAGGCTCGTCGCCGCGGGTATCGAGCCGTCCGCGCGGGGCGAGGTTCTCGACGCCGCAGCATTCGTGCGGCTGGCGAACGTCGAGTAGCGCCCTTCGATTCGTTGTGTTGAACGAATCAACTTCTGGCGCATTGTCTTACGATCCAGTCCCTGGCTCGTCTCTGAGGCTGTAGGCTGCCGCGCAGCGTCGGTTCGACGCCGCCGGGTCGAAATCGTGAAACACCGACCGGGTATCCACTGGCCGAGGGGGTTTCATCATGTCTCGATTCGCGGGGCGTCGCATTGGATTCGCTGTTGTCACCGCGGCCGCGCTCGCCGGCGGCTTTGCTGCCGGTGGCGGCACCGCGATAGCCGACTCGCCCGTGTCGGAGGAGGGTGTGGGTATCGAATCGTTGTCGGTCGAGGGCGGTTCCGTCGATCGGACGATCGACGATCCGGTCGAGAACCTCCTGCTTCCGTTGGCCGACTTTTTCGGGAGGTTGGTGACTTTCGGAAGCGTGATGCCACCGAGCATGGGCGGAGTGGGTTAGATCGATATCGAGTTAGCATGCAGGTGTGCCGCTGCATCCAGACTCGAATGGAAAGACGTTCGCCGACTACGACCGCCCGTCTGTCGCGGTGGACGTCGCCGTCCTGACGTACGTGGACGGCGCGATCAAGGTTCTGGTGGTCGAGCACGAGAAGCTCGGCGGGCGGGCCTTGCCGGGGACGTTCCTGCACTCGGGAGAGCGGCTCGCCGATGCCGCAGCGCGCGCCCTCAGAGACAAGGCCCGCCTGTCCGGCACCTCGTTCCGGCAGTTGGCGATGTTCGACGATCCGGACCGCGACGACCGCGGGTGGGTGATCTCGATGGCGCACACCGCCGCCATCCCCGATCAGGATCTCCCCGGTGACGCCGTCCTCGTCCCGGTGACGGACGGGCGGTGCACCGGGGATCTGCTCTTCGACCACGCCGACATGGTGGCGCTGGCGGTGCGGGATCTGCGCGACCGCTACACCGAGCAGGTGGACCCGGACGGCCTTCTCGGAGAACAGTTCACGATGCTCCAGCTCAACGAGCTGTACCGCGTCGTGTTCGCGCTGGAGCGCCTGCAGAAGGACTCGTTCCGCAGGCACGTCATCGGGGCACTCGAACCGACCGGCGCGTGGTCGGCAGAAGGTGCGGGCCGTCCTGCCGAGTTGTTCCGACGGGCCGACGACGCATCGCTGTCCGTCAAGGCCGCAGCACTCTTCGCGAAATGACCTGTGCGCGTTTGTGGTAGCGGGAGCTACCACAAACGCGCACAGGGCGCGGAGCGCCTACCTGAAGCGGCGCAGCCGCAGGCTGTTGCTGACCACGAAGACGCTGGAGAACGCCATCGCGGCCCCGGCGAGCATCGGGTTGAGCAGTCCGGCAGCGGCCAGCGGCAGGGCCGCGACGTTGTAGGCGAACGCCCAGAACAGGTTGCCCTTGATCGTGCGGAGAGTCCTGCGCGACAGCCGGATCGCGTCCGCCGCGGCCCGCAGGTCCCCGCGCACCAGGGTCAGGTCACTGGCCTCGATCGCGACGTCGGTGCCGGTTCCCATCGACAGGCCGAGGTCGGCCTGAGCCAGGGCGGCCGCGTCGTTGACTCCGTCGCCGACCATCGCGACCACCCTCCCCTCGGACTGCAGTCGCTTCACCGTCTCGACCTTGTCCTGCGGCAGCACCTCGGCGATCACCTCGTCGATGCCGACCTGCGCGGCGATGGTGCGGGCTGTGTCGGCGTTGTCACCGGTCAGCATGATCGGGGTGAGCCCGAGGGCCTTCAGTTCGGCGACGGCCTGGGCCGACGTCGGCTTCACGGCGTCCGCGACCGCGAGCACCCCGCGGGCTTTCCCGTCCCAGCCCACAGCGACGGCGGTGCGCCCGGCGGCTTCCGCTGCCCGCAATCCTGATTCGAGGTGCGCGGGTAGGGGCATCGCCCAGTCGGCGAGCAGTCCGGGACGTCCGACGACGACCGCGCGGCCGTCCACGACGCCCTGCACTCCGAGCCCTTCGATGTTCGCGAACTCCGCGACGGCGGGCAGGGTGCCCGCTTCGGCTGCTGCGATGGAGATCGCCCGGGCGATGGGGTGCTCGGATGCGTGTTCCAGTGCCCCCGCGTACCGCAGCACGTACTCGGCGGTCTCGCCGTCGGCGGCGAGGACGTCCTGCAGGGTCATGGTTCCGGTGGTCACGGTGCCGGTCTTGTCGAGGACCACGGTGTCGACGCGGCGGGTCGATTCGAGCACCTCCGGTCCCTTGATGAGGATGCCGAGCTGCGCGCCGCGACCGGTACCGACCATGAGGGCGGTGGGGGTGGCGAGTCCGAGGGCACAGGGGCAAGCGATGATGAGCACCGCGACGGCGGCGGTGAAGGCGGCGGCGACGGATCCGCCGGTGCCGAGCCAGAAGCCGAGTGTCGCAACGGCGAGCGCGATGACGATCGGCACGAAGATGCCGGAGATCCGGTCGGCGAGCCGCTGGGCCTTGGCCTTGCCGGTCTGCGCGTCCTCGACGAGCTTCGCCATCTGGGCGAGCTGCGTATCGGATCCGATCCGGTTCGCGCGCACCACGATCCGTCCGCCGACGTTGACGGTGGCGCCGACGACGGCGTCGCCGACGGTGACCTCGACGGGCACCGACTCGCCGGTGAGCATGGATGCGTCGACGGCGGACGCTCCCTCGACGACCTCGCCGTCGGTGGCGACCTTCTCGCCGGGCCGGACGACGAACAGGTCACCGACGGCGAGCTGCTCGATCGGGATGCTCTGCTCGGTGCCGCCGCGCAGCACCGACACCTCCTTGGCGCCCATCTCGAGCAGTGCGCGCAGCGCGGCCCCGGAGCGACGCTTGGCGCGGGCCTCGAAGTAGCGGCCGGCCAGGATGAAGGTGGTCACGCCCGCGGCGGCTTCGAGGTAGATGTTGCCGGTGCCGTCGGTGCGGGCGATGGTCAGCTCGAAGGGGTGGGTCATACCCGGGGTGCCCGCGGTGCCCCAGAACAGCGCGTACAGCGACCAGCCGAACGCGGCGAGGACACCGATCGACACCAGGGTGTCCATGGTCGCGGTGCCGTGCTTGAGGTTCGCCCAGGCGGCCTTGTGGAACGGCCACGCTCCCCACACGACAACCGGCGCGGCGAGGGTGAGCGAGAGCCACTGCCAGTTGGTGAACTGCAACGCCGGGATCATCGCCATCGCGATCACCGGCACACTCAGTGCGAGCGAGATCAGCAGCCGCGTGCGGAGCGTTGCCGTCGGGTCGACCTCGACCGGCTCCTCCTCGTCCGTGCCGCGAGGAGGCTCCGGTAGGGCGGCGGTGTATCCGGCCGATTCGACGGTGGCGACCAGGTCGTCGGCGCTGACGTCACCGGTGTACTCGACGTGCGCCTTCTCGGTGGCGTAGTTGACGGTGGCGGTCACGCCGTCGAGCTTGTTCAGCTTGCGTTCGATGCGGTTCGCGCAGGACGCGCAGGTCATACCGCCGATCACCAGCTCGATCTGTCCCGCGGTCGGTGTTTGCGCGACGGGGTTCATCGGGGCTCCTCTCCGGTGTTCGGTCAGTGGCCGTGGCCTGCGGGCGCGACGGGGTCGGCTGGGACGGTTGTGGTGCTGGTGCTGGTGCTGTCGGCGTCGACGGTGAACTCCGCCGTGCGGACGGTGCCCTCGTGCCGGAAGTCGAGGAACAGTCGGTACGTGCCGCTGCTCGGTGCCTGTGAATGGAAGACGACGTCGGGGCCGGGCGCGGTGGTGCCGTCGCCGGGCTCACCCTCGGGGTGAACGTGCAGGTAGGCGAGGTCGCCGGTGCGGAGCGCCACCAGGTGTCCGTAGGCGCCCAGGTAGGGCTGCAGGTCGGTCACCGGGTTCCCGTCCCGGCTGACGGTGAGGGTGAGTGGACCGCCGGCGGTCGTCAGGTCGCCGGTGAGGTCGACGCGGTATCCGTCGACCTCCGCGGTCCGCGAGGTCGGGGGAGTCGCGACCGGGGTGAAGGCCCCGGCGACATCGACGTTCCGGCCCAGGGTCAGGGCGGGCCCGCCGGTCGGCTGGAAGTCCGCGAACACGCGGTACGTGCCGCCGGTCGGCCAGGTCCAGTCGATCGACCAGGTTCCGTCGGGTGCACGTGCCGGAACGCGGTGGTGTCGGTGCGCACGACGATGAGATGGAGCGGCTTCTCGTGCTGGTCGGTGAACGCGGTGACCGGTTCGCCGGTTGGTCCGGTGATCCGGAAGCTCAGTGTGCCCGGCGTGTTCGCGGCGGCCGGTGCGGAGACCTCGGTGAGCGTGTAGCCCTGTTCGGAGACCTGCAGGCCAGCGGGCGACGTGGTCGCGGGCCCGGTCACCGGTGCCGTGTGGCTCTCGTGCGTGGTGGTGGACATGTCGATCGGGCTCCCCACGGTCGCGCCCACCCCGAGGGCCGCCGCGAAGATCGCGGCGAGCCCTGCGGTGTAGGCGGCCAGCTTGGTTGCGGTGTTCACGGTTCGACGCTGTAGCCGGCCTCGTCGACGGCGGCGCGAACGGCGCCCTCGTCGACGGGTGCGTCGCTGGTGACGGTCAGTCGGCCGGTCGCCAGGTCCACGGCGACGTCGGTGACGCCCGCGACGGCTCCGACCTCCTCGCGAACCGAGGCCACGCAATGTCCGCAGGTCATGCCGGTGACGGTGTAGTTGCTCTGCATGGGACGCTCCTCTCGTGGACGAGTATACCGGGTGGGGGTATCTCGATGAGATGAACATACCCCCCATGGGTATGAGTGGCAAGGGTGTGACCGTGCCCCGTGCTCGATGTCGGCCCCGTGCGGGCGGGTGCTCCGTAGTGCCGAACCGAATTGCTCAGTGGCAAAACATGATTCGATACGCCGGCGGTGGGTTCGGCCCGCGGTGTCGCCTAGGCGGTGACGTTCGTCGCATTCGTCGAGGTCCCGGTGAGGTCGCGCGTGGAGCGACGGCAGATGCGGGTTCGCTCAGCAGTGACCCTCCGATGTGGCGGCGATGCCTGCCCGCCAGCCCGGGGCCCGACCTCGTTGCGGGGGCTTGACGGCGGTCAGGTCGACGCCGCTGCGAGTCAACACCCACGAGACGACGGAGCCGACGGAGGATCCGCCGGTGAACATCACTCTTGCACCGATGGCCACCGTGGCGGCGGCCTGCTTGAATTCTGACCATGAAACGGACAATCGCGACAGTTGTGGCCTTGGGTGCGCTGCCGCTCGCCGGGTGCTCCGCCGCGGGATCCGATGGCGCGTCGGACGGCCGAACGGTTTTCGACGTGACAGGGCGGCTGAGTGGAGTGAGTGGTGACCAAGGCGGTGCGGCGTGCTCCTCCGAGTACGGCCCCATCGAACCCGGCCTGGGAGTCAGGCTGACCAGCGACCGTCGGCTGGTCGGCTTCGCGGTCCTCGTGCGCGACGACGAAGCCGACCCCGCGTCGTGCGCGTTCACCTTCGTCATGCCCGGCGTCGAGCATCGCGACGGCGAGTACTCGCTGTCGGTCGCGGACCGTGACGCCGGCACCTTCGACGTCCACCAGCTTCGCGCAGGCCTGTCGCTGGCAGGTTGACGAGCCGAGCACTTCGACGGTGTCGGTCGGATTCGGAGATCCCGGAACCCCTGTGGTCATCGCGGCGGCTCTCGGCGCCGTCACCGTCTCCGGATTGGACCTCGTTGCGAACGTCGTGGTGTGGGGGACCGCCGCTGTGGGTGGGGCGCTGGCGCGCTCCTCGGCGAACGCCGCCGCTCGAGGTCTGTCACCCCGTAGTTCGCCACGTGCGCTTCGCCCGGACACCGCGATGGAGTCGGTGACGAACGCACTCAGTCAGTTGATCGAGCCGCATCGATACGGTCCTCGAGATGGTGTGAAAGAGACCTGGAGAAGGTTGCGCTGATGTGCCCTCCCGTGTCCCGGTACACGACAACGTTGCCGATCACCGCAGGACATCGCCCATCGGCGCAGTACAAGTCGGTCAGGTCCACGACCGACGCACCAGGAACGGAGCCGGCGGCCGCGATCAGCGGGTCCGCCTTCCCGGTGCCCTCCGACATCGTCATCCCACACGCGGCGATGTCGTCGGCCTCGGCACCGAATCTGGTCAGGCACTCGAGCGCGCTCTCGGTGACCGTGGGGTTGTCGGCGACGACGACAATCTTCGTGCCGCGCGCTGCGACCGGACTCCACGCCGAGGCGTAGTCGGCGGCGTTTCCGTACTTGCGCGATGCGGTGGTCAGGATCACGTCGTACGGCTCGTCGGTCAGGAGACGGTTCTGAACCGTCTGCATGACGTCCCCACAGTCGTCGTTGGGACTGGTGGCCCACTGGCAGTCGTAACCGACGAACGCCGTGAGGTTCCAGTTCTCGCTCACCAGGAACTCGCTGAGGGCAGGTAGCAGCATCGCGGCGTGCGAATCACCGACGAGCGCCACCTTGAGCGCATCGTCCTCGGTGGATCCGAACACGCAGCGCGGCATGGATCCACCCTGCTGCCGCCAGCACGAGTAGGCCCCCTGGGTGTCCTTGGCGAAGCTGTCCAGGCTGGGCTTCATCAGATCGAGGTCGACTGTTGCCGCGCAGTTCGGGTCGGCCATCGTTCCGGCACCGAGACAGGGGTCCTCGGGTGCGGTGAACTGTGCCGACTGTGCAACATAGAGGGACTCGTACTCCTCGCCGACGCGCTGGGCTCGATCGGACAGCTGGATGCCGATCAGTCCGGAGAGCATCGCGGCAGCTGCGACGAAGCCCGTGGTCCGCCACGTGCCGGGACGGATCGTGGCGATGGTTCTGCCGTGTCCGACCTCAGTGGGACGTTCGAGCCACGTGGACCTGCGAATCCGGTCCTCGAAGTAGGTGAACGACACATGCGACAGCAGCAGGGCAAGTGTCGCCGCGATTGCATGGTAGGCCGCGCCTGGCGGAACGATCACGGCGAGAACGACGATCACGGGCCAGTGCCAGAGATAGAGAGAGTACGAGACCTTGCCGAAGTACTGTGCGACGGGATTCGTCAGAATCGGCATCGCGCGGACGTCTGCTCCGTGGAAGGACGCGACGACGACCGCCGTCGCCATCACCGGCAGAGCCGCACCCGGGCCAGGGAACTGCGTCGTCTCGGTGATGAGGAACAGCGAGGCGGCGACGCCGGCCAGTCCCGCGTAGGCCAGCGTCGGACGGAGTGGACCGCGGGAAGGCAGCTTCGCGAGTAGGGGTCCGAGGATGGCCACGAGGGCTCCGACACCGAGCTCCCAGACCCGAGTGAGTGTCGAGAAGTAGGCACTCGCAGGTGAACTCCCGCTCTGCGCCACGGACCACGTGAACGAGATCAGCACGACGGAGCCCATACCTGCCGCCAGGACACCGGTCCGTATGTGTGCACGTCCGCGTCGCGCGGCTCTTCTGGTGACCAGGAAGAGCGCGAGTAGAAGCGCGGGCCATACGAAATAGAACTGTTCCTCGATGCTGAGTGACCAGTAGTGCTGGAGCGGCGAGGGTGGTTGGCCTTGCTGAAAATAGTCCGTTCCCACACTCTCGAATCGCCAGTTTGCTCCGAACAGCGCCGCGCACAAGCCGTCCAGCAGGGTTTCCTTGGCTCGTTGAGCAGGAAAGACGATGTATCCCGCGACAACGGTGACGGCAATGACGAGAAGTGCTGCCGGAATGATCCGCCGGACGCGCCGAATGTAGAAGTTGGAGAACGACAGGGACCCTGTCTCGGTCCGCTCTCGGATGAGCAGGGCGGTGATGAAGAATCCGCTGAGAACGAAGAAGATGTCGACACCCACGAAGCCGCCGGACGGCCATCCGAACAGGTGGTTGACGAACACCGCGAGCACTGCCACCGCTCGCATGCCTTCCAGGTCCGGGCGAAAGGTGGATCGTGGCAGCCGTGCTGCCCGCCCGTGAAGAGAGGATGGTGCCGGTGCTGCCATGGATGTCCTCAGGGTTTTCGCGCCAGGGATGACGAGGTGCGGCGGGTTTCGTTGTGGTGGCTCAGTCGTCGGTGGAAGGCAGTTCCAGACGTTCGGAGAGCCACGCCCGGAGCGTCGGTCCGTAGGTGGGGTGGTCGAGCGCATGATCGACACAGGCGCGGAGGTACCCGCCGGGGTTGCCGAGGTCGTGGCGGGGGCCACGATGAACGACAACGTGGACAGGATGGCCTTCGTCGATGAGGAGGGCGATCGCGTCCGTGAGTTGAAGCTCCCCACCGACGCCGGGTTCGACCCGTCGAAGGGCGTCGAAGATGGCACGGTCGAGAAGGTATCGGCCTGCCGCAGCGAGAGTGGAGGGCGCGTTCTCGAGCCTTGGCTTCTCGATCATTCCGAGAACCTTCATAACATTCGGGTTGGCGACACCGGGTACTTCCTCGACGTCGAAGATTCCGTACGAGCCGACCTGTGACTTCGGGACGTCGATGGCACAGAGGACGCTGCCACCGCGTTTGGCGCGGACCCGCGCCATGATGTCCAGGACTCCGCTGGGCTGGACGAGATCGTCGGGAAGCAGGACCGCGATGGCGTCCTCGTCGTCGGCGAGCGTTTGCTCGGCGCAGTTCACGGCATGGCCGAGGCCGAGGGGCTCCTCCTGAATCACCGACTCGACGTCGATCAAATTCGGTGCGCGGCGGACCTTCTCGAGCAGTTCGTGCTTCCCGCTCGCTCGCAGTCGTCCCTCGAGTACCGCATCCTCGACGAAATGCCCTACCACTCCCGCTTTCCCGGGAGCCGTGACGACGACCAGCCGCTCGGCGCCCGAGGCGGCTGCCTCGGAAGCGACGAGTTCGATGCCCGGTGTGTCGACGACGGGAAGCAATTCCTTCGGCACCGTCTTGGTGGCCGGCAGGAATCGGGTTCCCATCCCCGCTGCCGGAACAACCGCGGTTCTGAATGCGAGGGTTGGCGTGGTGGTCGGAGTGCCCATGAATGCTCCTCGTTGTCTTCTCGGCTGGCGCGAACCGATTCCGGCTTCGGTGGGGCGTGTCAGCGGGATCCCCTCGCGGGCTGCGTGATCGAGCGCGCACATCAATCGGGAGGGTGGTGATGCCGGAAGTGTAGAGCACCCTGAGCGACAACACCGCTCGGTGATCCTCGATCGTCCGCGTCGAGTCGTCGCCCGAACACGACTGCGCGGCGTGGTCGGTTCGCCGCGGTGCCGTGGATTGCGGGGGTCCGTGCTCCGTTCGGGCGCGGTCGCGGGCCCCGCACACGGAACGATCAGTCTGTGATCTTCGCCACAGAATCGAGAATCGGGAACCTGTGATCGGCGGAACATGTAACTGCAAGTTGCAGGTCATGACCAGGTGAATTGTCCGAGAGTTAGCTGTACTCAGGAGTATTCGGCCGGACAGTGGGTGGTGTGGCGACGCGCCGAAGCGTCGTCGGTGATGCGAGACCGGCCTTCATGCCTCAACATTTTGCTTACCGAAGGCAATTTTGTGGGCCGCGTAGGTGTGAGTCGCAGGGAGGCGATTCCCGCCGCGATACGTGGTGTCACTCGCATTGCCGACGGTCGCCGCGGATGTCCTGTCCGCGTCGGGGTCGGGGAGGTCGTGGGCATGAAAGTGGTAGCAGGAAAGGCAGATTGGGGATCGGAGGCAGCCGCAACGGAGCGGGTGTCCCGGACTCCCGCTCTGGTTGACGACAGGTCCGGGAACACACGATGGGCCTGGCAGAGGGCGTACGCACGGTGGCTCTTCTGGACGGACGGGCTGATCGTGCTCGCGGCCGTGGTGCTGGCACACGTCGTGCGGTTCGGAGAATCGGATCTACTGGCAGTCGGCACGGTCAGCGAGTCGAATTATGTTGTCGTGTCGGCATGTCTGGTGGTCGCGTGGACAGCGACGCTCGCGATGTTCCGCACGCGATCGCGCAGGGTGATCGGTAGCGGATACGACGAGTACCAACGAGTCGTGTCCGGGACGCTCTGGATGTTCGGTGCGGTTGCGATCGTCGCGTTGGTCGTCAAACTCGATCTGGCTCGCGGATATCTGGCGATCGCACTGCCGGTGGGATTGCTCGCGTTGCTGCTCAGTCGGTGGCTGTGGCGCAGAGTCGTGACGCATCGGCGACGCCGGGGTGCGTATCAGACATCGGTGCTGGTCGTGGGCGGTGAGCGTGCGGTCCGGCTGATGACTCGTACGTTCCAGCGAGGCGTGTCGGACGGATATCGGGTGGTGGGCGTGTGCGTACCTCGATATGCCGGAGCGGTCGGTCAGCACATGGAGGTTGACGGGAATCGTGTTGCGATCTACGGCGACGAGGGGTCGGTCGTGCCCGCACTGGCGGCAAGTGGTGCGGACACGGTCGTAGTCACCGCAACGGAAACGCTTGGGCACGAAGGTATTCGGGATCTGGTGTGGGAGCTGGAGCCGTACGCCGCAGATCTGGTGGTCGCCACCGGTGTCGTCGACGTCTCGGGGCCGAGGATGGAGATGCGTCCGGTTGCCGGGCTGCCGCTCATTCATCTGGAGAAGCCGAGCTATCACGGAGCCAAGCGCAGCGGCAAGCGCATCTTCGACCTCGTGTTCTCCGGGCTGGCGCTGCTGGTCCTCGCTCCGCTCTTCGCTCTGGTCGCGCTCGCGATCAAGATCGACAGCAAGGGTCCGGTGTTCTATCGCTCCGAGCGGATCGGCCTCGACGGAAAGCCTTTCGGGATGATCAAGTTCCGGTCGATGGTCACCGACGCGGACAAGCAGGTCGACACGCTCATTGCCCGCAACGAGGGTGCCGGGCTCTTGTTCAAGATGCGCGACGATCCCCGAGTTACACGAGTGGGCAGGACAATTCGCCGGTTCAGCATCGACGAGCTGCCTCAGTTCGTCAACGTGCTGCGTCGCGAGATGAGCGTGGTGGGGCCTCGGCCGCCGTTGCGGCGCGAGGTGGAGAACTACGACGGCGTCATCCGTCGCCGCCTGCTCGTGCGGCCGGGCGTGACCGGCCTGTGGCAGGTCAGCGGCAGATCGGACCTCTCCTGGGGTGAGTCGGTACGCCTCGACCTGGCGTACGTCGACAACTGGTCGATGGTCAGCGACGTGCTGATCATCGCCAAGACCATCAAGGCCGTCGTCGGCAGCGACGGCGCGTACTGACAGCCGCCGTCGGCGTCGGCGCGTTCCACAGGCGTCGGCAGGGCGGTCGTCCCATCAACAGACCTGGCCAGATCGGGGAGAAGTACATGACGAACATCGCGGTTTTCGGAACCGGGTACCTGGGCGCAACCCACGCGGCATGCATGGCCGAGCTCGGTCACGACGTACTCGGTGTCGATGTCGACGAGAGCAAGCTCGCCAAGCTGGAGTCGGGCGAGGTTCCGTTCTACGAGCCAGGTCTCGAGGAGGTGCTCAAGCGGAACATCGGCACGGGGCGCCTGCGGTTCACATCCTCGTACGAAGAGGCTGCGTCGTTCGCCGACGTGCACTTCGTCGGTGTGGGCACTCCCCAGAAGAAGGGTGAGTTCGCCGCGGACGTGACCTACGTCGACGCCGTGATCGACGGGCTTGCACCACTGTTGACGAGGCCTGCGGTGATCTTCGGGAAGTCGACGGTGCCGGTGGGAACCGCGGAACGGCTCGGTCGGCGGGCACGGGCGCTTGCGCCCGCCGGCGCCGAGGTCGACCTGGCCTGGAATCCGGAGTTCCTACGAGAGGGTTTCGCCGTCCAGGACACGTTGCACCCGGATCGCCTCGTGCTCGGAGTCGACCGTGAGGGTCCCGGCCGTGCCGAGGAGGTCGCGCGGGAGGTGTACGCAGATCTCCTCGCGGAGAAGATTCCGTTCATCGTGACGGACCTGGCGACTGCGGAGTTGGTCAAGACCTCGGCGAATGCCTTCCTTGCGACGAAGATCTCGTTCATCAATGCCATGTCGGAGGTGTGTGAGGCGGCGGGCGCGGACGTGACGGTACTGGCCGATGCGATCGGTCACGACGATCGCATCGGTCGTCGATTCCTCAACGCCGGTGTCGGGTTCGGAGGGGGCTGCCTCCCCAAGGACATTCGCGCCTTCATGGCGCGAGCCGGTGAGCTGGGCGCCGACCAGGCGTTGACCTTCCTCCGAGAGGTGGATGCGGTCAACATGCGCCGGCGCACCCGGATGGTCGAGATGGCGCGTGAGGCATGCGGGGGAAGCCTTCTCGGTGCCCGGGTTGCGGTCCTCGGAGCTGCGTTCAAGCCCGAGTCCGACGACGTCCGTGACTCTCCTGCACTGAACGTCGCCGGTCAGATCCAGTTGCAGGGTGCGACGGTCACGGTCTACGACCCCAAGGCGATGGACAACTCGCGCAAACTGTTTCCGACGTTGGGTTACGCGACCGACGTCTCACAGGCAGTCGAGGGCGCTGACGTGGTACTCGTCCTGACCGAGTGGAGGCAGTTCCGAGAACTGCAGCCCGGGCGGGTTGGTCCGCTCGTTCGGCAGCGGAGCATCATCGACGGCCGTAATTGTCTGTCCCCCAAGGGATGGCGAGAAGCGGGGTGGGTGTACCGGGGGATGGGGAGGAGTTGACGGATGCCGTTGTCGCGCAGGAACACCGAGACTCGGATGTCTGTTGAAGGAGATCGATGAACACGCCGCACCCCCTCGCCGACCTTGTTCCGGCCGGCGCCCGCGTTCTGTGGGTCGCCTCGTCCGGAGGGCACTTCGCCCAGCTGATGCGGATCGCGGATTCAGTGGATGTCGACCCGAAGTCGGCGTGGGTCACGTTCGCGAATCCGCAGACCGTCGGTGCGCTCGAAGGGCGCAACTCGCACTTCGTCGACTACATCGCCCCCCGCGACGTGAAGGGCGCTGCCAGGGCGGCGAGGTGGGCGGCGGGTCACCTCCGCACCGAGCGCTACGACGTCTGTATCAGTACCGGTGCCGCACTGGCGGTGTCGGTCCTGCCCATCGCCGCGGCGCGAGGGCTGGAGACCACCTACGTCGAGAGCATCTCCAGGGTCGACGGGCCGTCGCTGAGTGGCAGGATGCTGCAGTACTTTCCGCGGATCCGGACCTACACCCAGCATCAGGGGTGGGAATCGCGCCGGTGGGCGTGGAAGGGGTCGATTCTCGACAGCTGGAAGCCGCAGCCGCGGGAGCAGGACACCTCACCGAGGCGATTCTTCGTGACACTGGGGACGATCCGCCCCTACCGGTTCGATCGGGCGATCGATGCGGTGCTCTCGGTGCTGGCGCCCGGCGACGAGGTCACCTGGCAACTGGGAAGCAGCTACCGGGACGGCCTTCCCGGGACCGTCCATCGCGAGGTGGAGCCGCAGGAGTTCCGCAGGCTCGCCCTGGAGAGCGATGCCACCGTCACGCACGCCGGTGTGGGCAGCATCCTCGAACTGCTCGATCTCGGGGTCACCCCGGCCGTTGTGGTGCGCGCACGGTCCAACGCGGAGCACGTCGACGACCATCAGCGCCAGATCGCGCACGCGATGACCACGAGAGGTCTCGCATTCGAACTGGATCTCGACCGGCCGTCCCGCGACGCACTGCTGAGCTCGGCCGGACACGGCGCGGTCAGCACCGCCGCGGCCTGATCACGAACGCCGCGGAGCGACGGAGGCACACGAGATGAGCACTACAGAAGGTCGGCCAGGCATCACGGTGCTCCATGCCCTGGCCAAACCGGACGGCAAGACCCGGTACGTGGACCACATGATCGACTCTGCTCCCGGGGAGCTGACGGTGAAGACGTTCTCCTGGCCGGAGGCGATGTTCGGTCGCTACGACGTTTTCCACATCCACTGGCCGGAGAACCTGATCCGTACCCGCACCCGCTGGGCGGTCGTCCCCAAGCGTCTTCTGTTCGTGGCTCTCATGGCACGTCTCCGCCTGTCCCGCCGGGCCGTGGTCCGCACGATTCACAACGTCACTCCCCACGAGAGCGGGGGGCCCGTGGAAGACGGGCTGCTGAGGATGTGCGACGGGATGACCGACGGCTTCGTCAGGTTGAATCGGACGACCGAGGCGCCGGAGCGCGAGTACGTGGCGACGATTCCCCACGGGCACTACAAGGATCGACCGGAGTACCGACGAGCCCGCACGAGCCCGCCGGCCGAGAACCGGCTGCTCTACTTCGGCCTCATCCGGCCGTACAAGGGCGTCGATGATCTCGTCGACGCGTTCCGCACACTCGATCGTCCGGATACGACGCTGCGCGTCGTCGGCAAGCCGCAGGATCCGGACCTCGCGAGGAAGGTCCGGGAGGCCGGTGAGCGCCACGAGTCGATCTCGTGCCGACTGGAGTTCGTCCCGGATTCCGACCTGGGACGGGAGATTGCGCAGGCACGACTGGTCGTCCTCCCGTACCGGGAGATGCACAATTCGGGCTCCGCGATCCTGGCGCTGTCGATGGCTCGGCCCGTCGTGGTTCCGGCGACGCCGGTGAACCTCGAGCTGAGGGACGAGGTCGGACCCGGATGGGTGTACCTCTACGACAGCCCGGCCCTGGATGCTCCGACTCTGCAGTCCGTTCTCGAACAGGTGTCCGCCGACGACGCGATCCGGCCGGCCGAGCCCGATCTGTCGGGTCGTGACTGGAGTGCGGTGGGGGAGGGGCACTACGCCTTCTACCGCAGCGTCCTCGCTCCCGGTCCGGCGCCGGACAGTTCGTTGCGATGACCACGGAGCCAGAGGCAGGGGAGAGATCCTCCCTCGGAACGGTGGCCGCCCGAGGGGCCACCGTGACGGTCGCCGGGCAAGCCGCGAAGTTCGGCATCCAGTTCGGCGGCATCGTCGTGCTCGCCCGGTTGCTCGAGCCCTCGGACTTCGGACTCGTCGCGATGGTGATAGCGGTCGTCGGTGTCTGCGAGGTGCTGCGCGACTTCGGCCTCTCGTCGGCGGCGGTGCAGGCGAGAACCCTGACGGAACGTCAACGGAGCAACCTGTTCTGGATCAACACCGGGATCGGCGCCGGCCTCACCCTGATCGTCCTGCTGTGTGCACCACTGATCGCCGGCCTGTTCGACGAGCCGCGGCTGACCTCGATCACGCAGGTCCTCTCCGTCACGTTCCTCCTCAGTGGACTCGCCACGCAGTTCCGGGCGCACCTGACTCGGCAGATGAAGTTCGGCAGGCTGGCAGTGGCCGACATCGTCGCCCAATCCGGTGGACTGCTCGCCGGGATCGCATTGGCGGTCGGTGGGGCAGGGTACTGGGCGATCGTGGGACAGCAGGTCGTACAGGCACTGCTGATGCCGGCTGTCACCGCGGCATGGGGCCGGTGGATGCCGGGACTCCCGCACCGGCACGAGCCGATGCGCGACCTGCTCTCGTTCGGCTGGCATCTGATGGGCACGCAGCTACTCCAGTACGCCAGCAAGAATGTCGACTCGGTGATCGTCGGGCACCAGTTCGGCGCGACGAATCTCGGCTACTACAACCGCTCGTCCCAACTCGTCAACGGTCCGCTCAACCAACTCAACGTGCCGGCCTCCACGGTCGCGCTCCCCGTCCTCTCGAGGTTGCAGGACGACCCGCCCCGGTACCGCAGGTTCCTCCTGCACGGGCAGACCGCACTGATGACCCTCGTCGTCGGGGGATTCCTCTGTGCGGCAGCGCTGGCCGGACCGGCCGTCGAGATCCTGCTCGGCCCGTCCTGGACACCCGCGACCGACCTCTTCCGGTTGTTCGCGATCGGAGCCGCGTTCCAGGGCGCCGGCTACGCCACCTATTGGGTGTTCACGTCGAAGGGCATCACCGCCGCGATGCTCCGGTACGCGATCGTTGTTCGAACCCTGTCGATCTCACTCCTCGTCGCGGGCGCATGGTGGGGGATGATCGGGGTTGCCTGGGCGTACGTGGTGGGGGTCGCCCTCTCCTGGCTGCTCGGCCTGTTGTGGATCTCCCGGGCGTCCGACGCTCCCGTTCGGGAGATGTTCGCGAACGGACTCAGAACCCTTCTCGTGTACGGGGTGGCGTCCACGGCTGCATACACCGCGTCGAGGCTGGTGGACGGGCCGATTGCCGAGGTCGTGACCGGCATTGGCGCGCTGATCGCCACCTGCGCGGTGATCGCCGCCGGGTATCCGCGCTACCGAGGCGACCTCGTCTCCGTCCGTGGCATGGCCCGTCTCGTGAAGGAACGCGCCTCATGACATTCGATTCTGTTGCGAAGAAAAAGGTTTGCGGTTCGAGAGAGAGCAGCGGGGAATGATCTACTACTGGTGCGCGGGGCAGGACGACAACATCGGCGACGTGATACTTCGCCGCCGGATGCTCCGGACGTTGCAGTCGGCGGGTCCGCGTTGCGCCGTGTACGTCGGCAGCGCGTCCGACGGTTTCGTCGAGGCGCTCGCACTTCGCCCGGAGGACATCGTCCACCGGAACTTCCTCGGCTTCGTCGGCTCGGCGACCGTCCACAGTCTCCGGAAGAACTGGTTGTTCGGGTTCAATCCGGGTGAGATCAAGTGCAATCGGAAACAGAGCCTCATGCACGCACTGCTGATCCCGATGATGCTCGTCTCACTCGTTCACGGACGCCGGTGCATCCGGGTCGGCGTCGGCGTCGGTATGGACGGCTACCACGCGGTGTGGCGGGCCCTCATCGCCGTCACCGTGCGACTGTGCGGTGTCAACGTCTGGCGCGACGCGTCCTCTCGCGCCCTCTTCGGCACCGGCGACATCGCGCCGGACTGGGCCTTCGACGAGGGGCCGGACGACTCGACCGCACAGGACGTCGAACCCGACCGGGAGTACCTCGGTGTCGCCGTCCGATACGACGGTCCGGCGACGAGCGCGGCGTGGGTGGCGGCGGTCCGGTCCCTTGCCGACGGGCTCGGCATCACACCGGTGGTCCTTGTCCAGGTCCGGCGGGATTCACCGCGGGCGCACGAGCTCGCCGCGAGCCTCGGGTGCGAGGTCCTCGACTGGATCGACGAGTCGCACGCCGAACAGGAGAAGCGGCTGCGTGATCTCTACCGCCGTAGTGTGGCGGTGATCAGCGACCGGCTCCACGTGCTGGTGATGGCGCTCGGCGAGGGAGCGATTCCCCTCGGGCCGATGGAGCATCGCGACAACAAGATCGCGGGTCACTTCGCTGCTGCCGGTTTCGCTCCGGTCAGCTGGGACGTCCGCGGCTGGGTTCCGGACCGAATTGTGTCGACGGCGCGAGCGGTGATCGACGATCGGGATTCCGTCGACGATGCCGCTCGCACGGCCCGGAACCGGGTGCGAGAGGTCGGGCTTCGAGTGACCTCTCGCCGCGCCCGCGAGGGGGACCGGACCCGGGCGCCCGGCACCACTCCCTCCGTCCACTACATGGTCGGCGGCTTCCGCATCTCCCTCGGCGACAACTCGAACACGCCCGGTCCGCGCACTCACATCGTGAACTTCCTGCGAGGCCTGGAACAACAGGGCAGGCAGTCGGACCTGTACATTGCTTCGTCCTTCCCGATGATGGGAAGATTCAGCACGATCCGGCAATCCGACTACACGGGGGCGGGCGGCTCGACGATCTGGATCGCGGACGCCGTCCGGGTCGTATCCGCGATCTGGTGCGGGCTGAACGTCACCGCCCGCACGATCGTGAAGCCCGCCCCGCAGATCATCTACGAGCGGGTCTCGGTGCTGCAGTCGCTCACGAGCTTCCACGCACGCAAGGGTTCGGCGGTCAGGATCGTCGAGGCGAACGGCGTGCTGTCCCGCGAGACGGCGCAGGATCGGAAGGTGCTCAGGTCCGAGCGGCTGGCACGGGCTCTCGAACGGCGGGTGCTGCGCCGGGCGGACCTCGTGGTCGCGGTCAGTGACCGACTGGCCGACGAACTCGTCGACTTCGCCGACCTCGACCGTGGACGAATCCTCGTCGTGCCGAACGGTGTCGACGAGCGGCTGGTCGACCTTCCGCGAGAAGGGACCGCATGCCGGGTGATCGGGTTCGTCGGATCCGTCGTCAAGTGGCAGAACCTCGATCAGCTGATTCTCGCGGTCTCCCGAGTGGAGTCGGGCGCGTGTGACGACGTGCGGCTCGAGATCGTCGGCGACGGAGCCGAACTCGAGAACCTGAAGGAGATGGTGCAGCGCGCGAACCTCGGTGATCTCGTGACGTTCCACGGGAGGATGGCGCAGGCCGATGCGTTCGCGGTGATGACGAACTGGGACATCGGGATCGCCGGACACCAGAAGTCGTCGAGCAGTTCCATGTACCACAGTCCGCTGAAGCTGTACGAGTACGCGGCGCTCGGTCTGGCCATCGTCTGCACCGACTCGTCGGATGCACGCTCTCTCGCCACCTCGGGCGCCGACGTCCGCATCTTCGACGACACGAGCGAGTTCGAGTCGACGCTCCGCGAACTCGTCGCGGCGCCGCGGCGGCACCCGGCGGATGTCGAGCGGAGCAGGGCAGCGGTCATCCGGGATCACGCGTGGCGGGCGCGGGTCGGCACGGTCCTCGACGCGGCATCGAACCTCGCGTCCGGGGAACGGAGTTCGACGCGATGACCGGCCTCGTCGACCGACCGGCACGATCGGCCCACCGGGTGAGGCAGGCCGTGCCACGGCCCGCAGTGCGCCCGGTCGTCGGGTGGGTCGGGCTGCTGCTCGGGATCGCGGCCGCGATTCCCGGTGTGCCCGCGCTCGTTCCGGTCTTCGGTATCCGGCCCTGGCACATGCTCGTCGGCGCCGCCCTCGTCCTCGCGCTGATGCAGTGCGCACGGGGCACCATGTCGGCTCTTCGGATAACGGTGCTCGACGTCGTCGTCGTCGTGTACGTCCTCGCGTCGGTCCTCGTCGAGTACACGAACTCAAGCGACCTCGGCTTCGCGTTCGATCCGGTGAGTGCGATCACGCCGCTGTTCTACGTCGTCGGATACCTCGCGGCGAGGCTGATCATCGCGAGCCGGCCCGATGCCAGGACGTTCCTGGTCGCCTTCGCGCTCCCCGCGTTTCCGGCCGGGGTGCTGTCCGTGCTCCAACTCGGATCGCCGGCCTTCTCGCTCCTGGTCCTCCGGATCGCACCCGGCCCGGCCCTGTCCGAGCGAATCGTCGACGGCCGCCTGATCCGGGCCACCGGCTTCGTCGGTCACTGGACCGGGCTCGGGTTCTACTTCTGCACCGCACTCGCTGCCGCATGCGCGGCACTGCTGCTGAGCCCGCGAGGGGAGCGGCGGATCACCCTGCCGGTGGGCGCCGCGTTGATCGGGTCCGTGTTCGGGGCACTGTCCTCGCTGACCCTCTCGGTGCTCGCGACCGTGACCCTGATCGCCTTGGTGACCCTCGCCGTGTTCGGTATTCGGCTGGGCCGGGTGCTCGCGTTGGGGGCGGTCGCCCTGGTCTGCTACCTGCAGTTCGGCGACTACCTCGACGAGCGGTTCAGCCAGCAGACGGCCTACCGGCCGGAGTACCTGCCGGGGTGGGTGCCGAACACGATCGCCTACCGCTGGAAGATCTGGACCCAGCAGACGATTCCGGCAATCGAGGAGCGGATGTGGACGGGGTGGGGAACGAACCTGTACACGGGTTCGTGGCGTCCCCGGCAGTTGGTGTGGGGTTCACCCGAGTCCCAGTGGTTCGGCACGGCGGTCGCGTCGGGGGTCGTGGTGGCGGTTCTCCTCGGCCTGGTGTTGATCTGCGCCCTGGGGTACCTGCTGGTGGGCGTCCGCTCCGCCGAGGGATCCTGGAAGGCGCCCCTCGCCGCACTGCTGATCGCCGCGCTGATCGCATCGCTGACGGTGCCCGCGTTCTCGAATCGTGGGCTGCCGATCGGGCTGTGGGTGGTCTTCGGTGTCGTACTCGCAGTGTGGGAGGTCTCGCGCCGGGATCACGGTGTGCGGGTCGAGTGCGGTTCGCCGGTGACGGCCGGCGAGGGACCGCGCGGCGAGAGCGCGGTGGCGAGATGACCACCGCGGCGACCGTGGCGACGGAGGTGCAGGCGGCACCGCGTCGATTCCGGAACGACATCCAGGGTTTGCGTGCCGTCGCGGTCGGTGCCGTCGTCCTCTATCACGCCGGCATGCCCTGGCTAACCGGTGGCTATGTCGGTGTCGACATCTTCTTCGTCGTGTCCGGGTTCCTGATCGGCGGACACCTGCTCGGTGAACTCGGCCGGACGGGCTCGATCTCGGTGTGGGACTTCTACGGCCGCCGGATCCGACGGCTGATGCCTGCGTCGATCCTCGTCGTTCTCGCCACCCTCCTGCTGACGCGACTCTTCGTTCCCCCACTGGGTTTCGTCGACGTCGCCAAAGACGGCGCAGCGTCGGCCCTCGCGGTCGCGAACATGTGGTTCGCGGTGACCGGAACCGACTACCTCGCCAACGAGGCGCCGTCCGTGTTCCAGCACTACTGGTCGCTCGGCGTGGAGGAACAGTTCTACGTGGTGTTCCCGCTGTTCCTGCTCCTGGTCTGCCGGGTGTTGCGCGGGGGTCGAAAGGTGTTGGTGGCGGCGGTGTGGTCGGCGACCGTCGCATCGTTCGTCCTGTGCGTCGCCCTCACCGAATCCGATCAGCCGCTGGCGTTCTTTTCACTGCCGACCCGCGCCTGGGAGCTCGGCGCAGGCGTGTGTCTGGCGATGTTCGTTCCGCAGCTGACGACGCTCGGGCCGAGGGTGGCGGCGATGCTCCAATGGGCCGGACTGGCCGTCCTCATGGGAACGATCGTGACCTTCGACCACGCCACCACGTTCCCCGGCTTCCTCGCCGCGGTGCCCGCCCTGGGGACGCTCCTCTACATCGCGGGAGGGTGCTCTCAGCCGGAGGGCAGGCCACGCGCGTTCATGGAGAACCGGGCCATGCTCTTCATCGGCACGATCTCGTACTCGTTGTACCTCTGGCACTGGCCACTTCTGATCATTCCGGTGATGTACTCGACACGCCATCTCGGCCCCGGAGAGGCGGTTGGACTGGTGATCCTGGCGGTGGTCGCCGCAACCCTCACGGAGCGATACGTGGAACGGCCGTTCCGGGAATCTTCCTGGCTCGCCTCCTCTCGCCGCAGGACGTTCGGCTTCGGCGCGACGATCGCGGCCCTCGCGGCACTCGCCTGCCTTGCGACTTCGGTACTCCCGAGGCTGTCGACCGACACGGTCGGATCGGAATGGGTCGCAGGCGAGCTCCCGGCCGACGTCGTCGACACCGGGACCGTCCCGGCCAACCTGACTCCGGCTCTCGGAGTGTCCGCCGACAGTGTGCCCGCCATCTACGCGGACGGCTGCCACGGCGACTTCTCCGACACCGCACCGGATGCGCGTTGCGTCTACGGTGACGTGTCCTCCCGGCGGGCCATCGTGCTGCTCGGCGACTCTCATGCCGCGCAGTGGTTCCCGGCGCTCGAGAAGATCAGCGCCGAGCTCGGATACCGCCTGGTGACGATGACCAAGTCCTCGTGCCCGGCATCGGAGGTGCCGGTGTGGAGCAGTTCGCTGAACCGGGTCTACACCGAATGTGCGCAGTGGCGGGACAACGCCCTCGTCGCGATCGATGCGCTCGATCCCGATTTCGTCGTGCTGTCCAACTTTCAGGGCCAGAAGCCGTATCGCACCGGATCGCTCGATCCGGACGAGGTGTTCGCAACAGGCGTGGCGGATCTGGTCTCCGCACTACCCGCGCGCACGGTCCCGGTGCTGATCGGCGACACACCGATGCACGACGTCTCCCCACCGATCTGCCTGTCGGGCAACCTTCACTCCGCGAGCAGTTGTGCGAGCGATGCGGACCTCGCGGTGTCGGCGGCGTGGGCGACCGAGATCCGTGAGCGGGCGATCGGTGCGGGGGCCACGTACGTCGACCCGGTGCCGTGGCTGTGCCCACGGGGTTGGTGCCCCGCGATCGTGGGCAACGTGCTCGTGTACCGCGACCGTCACCACCTGACAACCGAAGCGGCGACGATGCTCGCCTCGCCGATGGAGGAGTCGCTCGCCTCCGCCGGACTGGGACCAGTGGCCCATGACTGAGTCGTGTCCTGCAGACCGACCGCGAGTGCGGCGGCCTGATCTCGTGTCCACCGGCGACGGGAGAGCCGATGTCTGTTGAAGTGGTGCACTGGAATCCACGCAAACCGAGGGCGAGCGGTCCACTCGGAAGGCTGCTGCCCAAACGGCCGCCGGTCAACAACTTCGGCGACCTGCTCGGCCCGCGCATCGTGCGCGAGGTCCTGTCTCGGCGCGTCGTCGATGCGTCACCCGGCGCCGAGGGGCGACGGTTGCTCGCGGTCGGTTCGATCCTGCGGCTCGCGCGCGCGGGCGACGTCGTGTGGGGCGCAGGCGTCAACGGCAAGAGCATCGACGCGCCGCACGAGCTCACGGCGCTCGACGTCCGAGCGGTGCGCGGTCCGCTGACGTCCCGGTTTCTCGCCGAACGGGGCGTGGCGGTTCCGGACGTGTACGGGGATCCAGGGCTGTTGGTCGGATCGTTGTGGCCACGAGAGAGCCTGCGGTGGGACGGACCTCCGGTCGGCGTCACGCTGATTCCCAACCTGAACGACGCCGACAGGTACCGAGGGCATCCGGACTTCTGGCATCCGTGCAGTCCGCTCGACGACACGGTGAGCCGAATAGCCAACAGCGAATTCGTCATCGGATCCTCGCTGCACGCGATCGTCCTGGCCGAGTCCTTCGGCATTCCCGCCCGGCTGATCAGGTCGGCCCACGAGCCCTCGTTCAAGTACGACGACTACTACCTCGGTAGCGGGCGTGACACCCCGGTCATGGCAGACGACGTCGACGAGGCTCTGACGATGGGCGGCGAGCCGGCGCTGCAGTGGGATCCGGGCGCGCTGTTGGACGCATTTCCCGTCGACCTGTGGATGCCGTGAAGGTGCCACTCCCGACTGGCGCGCAGACGATACGACCGTCGTGCGGAGGTGCGTGCCGGTGAACGGCATCGGCCCACGTGCCTTGCTGCGCCGTCGCAGAGCAGGAGTTGTCGCGCTGATCTCGATTCCGGCCATGACCCTCCTCCTGGCGCTGGCCGGGGCAGGTGTGCGCTTCTACACGTTCGCCCGGTTCGATCCCCTGCAGAACGTGGACGCCATAGTGGTGCTCGGGGGTGCTCACGACGGCAGGGAGAGGTACGGAATCGACCTGGCGCGCCGCGGCTATGCGAGCGAGGTCGTCTTGTCTGATCCCTACCGGTCGAGCGATGCAACCATGCGCGAACTGTGCTCGACGCAGGTCCCGGGAGTGCGGGTCACCTGCTTCGTTCCCGATCCGCGAACGACGAGAGGTGAGGCCGACGGTGTCCGAGAACTGGTCACCCGCAACGGATGGCACCGGATCATGGTGCTCAGCTGGCGGTATCACCTTCCCCGCGCGCGGTTCATCTTCGAGCGCTGCGTCGACGTCGAGGTCGTGACCCGTCCGGTTCCCCTCGACTACGACTACGGCCTCTTTCGATGGGCCCACCAGTACCTGTACCAGACGGGCGGCTTCGTCAAGGCCGCGTCGGTGGACAGGTGCTGATGGGCACGCCCGTCGGCGCCGTCCGGATACGTTCTCCCGGGGGCGATCACCCGCAGGTGGGCACATCGACCGACACGGCCGGATCGTCGACCAACGGCTGCACCGGAACCCGGGCCTCGCCCGCGGCGACTGGCTCGGTCAGCGAGTAGACGAACTCGGCGGTCTCGCCGCGGGGAATCGGCACCTGGACGGTGAACACCGGATGGCCGAGTTCTCTTCCGGTGAAGTGCAGCGTCGACTTGCCGTTCACGGTCAGCTTCTCGAGTTGGGCACCCTGTGTGGCCACCAGGGACACATCCGCCAGGTTGGTCCCGAACGGTGCGCCTACGGGGTTGTCGAACATCCCCGCAACGTAATTGGTGAACCGGTCCTCCGGAAGATCGTTCGTCAGCCGTACCGTGACCGTCGATTCGCGTGTCACGCCGTCACACGATGCCGCCGTGTACTCGATCTCGCGACGAAGGTGATAGTCCAGCTTGTTGCCACCGAGATTGTTCACGACCACGCCCGCATACGGTGCCGGGTCGTCGGGAACGGTGTGACCCAGTGGAGAGTGCGCAAGCACCGCCTGTTCACCGGGATTCGCACTCCACACTGCCAGTCGTCCCTCGCTGGTCGCCCTTCCCAACGCTTCCAGCAGTGCCTGGGGGCGGCCGATCCTGCCGGTCATCTTCTCCACCACGGCGGAAGCGACGGATTGCAGGTAGTTCTTGCGGGCCGCGTTGTCGTCGGCGAACCGTGTGTACGCAGTGGATTCGGTGAGTTCGACCACGTTCTCGGCCGTGATCCGCTCGCCACCCGGCAGTGTGACAGGTCCGACGACGTCGAGCACGTAGCTCAGCGCCACGGGATCGGTTGCGACGACGCCGTCGACCTGCTCACCGGACTCCTGGAGCCACAACGACCGCCAGATCTGCGCGGCGTACGGGAAGTGGGAACTGACGTTGCTGTTGCGGAAATCGGTGGTCGGCCGGCTCTGTCCGTAGATTCCGTCGAAGTCCGGTCCCAGGTCGATCGGCTGGTAATCGTCCGTCCGGAGTTCGCGATTGCTGGCCAGGTCGTCGACACGGACAGCTCCGTTCTCGGCCCGGACGACACCGAAACCACCGAGAAGGCCACCGGTGCCACGGGCTTCCGCGTTCGTCTGGAATCCGATGAAGTAACTCCGCGGGCCGTCGGCGCCCAGCATCGCCGGTGCCACCTTCGCGGCGGTGGCGGTGTTGCGAAGCAGGCTCGCGAGGTCCGCCGTCTGTGCCTGCAACTGCACGCGGGCATCGTCGACCGGCCCGAGGTACGTGGAGTCGACCTGACGTGAACGGGCGTCCAGTTCGGCGGCGGCAGTGGCGGTCTCGCTCAGGACGGGTTCCGCGTCCCGAAGAGCTGTGAGGTCGAGCCGCCCGCCGTCGTGGATCAATTGGTCGGGTGCGATTGCCGCGCCTGCATCGACAGCAGGTAGGAGCACATTCGTTGTGAGACCGGTCACTATGGATGTGAGCTGCTGGGTTGTGGTGAAGGGGCTTCCCAGAACCGGCAACGATGCAGCTAACTTCCAGGGGAGCGAGGTCGAGGCGTCCAGAGCGTCCTGCGCGTATCTGTCGGCGTCGGTTGCCGATGTCTCGGCGGCTTCCGAATCTCCGTCGATGAGAGAGTCTTTCGACTGGGTTGCGAAGTTCTTCGCCTTCTCCAGATTCGAGTTGACCTGTGCGCCTTCGTATGCAAGCCAACCAGCGAACCCAGCCACCGCGAAACCGGCAGTGCTGCAAGCGATGACGACCGTGCGGCGGCGTCTCCGCTCTGTGGCGATTCGCTCCGGGGACTTGCGTCGTCGCACTCGCCGCGGCTCCGGATTCGGCGAATGTGACTCAGTAGTAGCATCGTTCACGCGTCAATCCACCCCTTGTGATCGTGTCGTCGCGACCATAACCGAGATCTGCTCTTCGGGCTCGTGTCGAGTGGTGGGCGCCAATGTGAATCGCTAGTGTCAATTCATTCGATCGATTGGGATGTAGGAGGCGTCCCTGCGGTCGGTATCACCGGGCTCCACTGCGCGGCCGGGTGAACGAGATGAAGGTCGGGGGTGCAGTCGGGTGTACACACCTGTGTCCGTTGGGCAACGCGGACTTTGGTATGCGCAACAACTGAATCCTCACCTGCCGTTCACCGTTGCCCAGTACGTCGAGCTGCGAGGACCGCTCGACACCGGTCTGGTCGCGGCAGCCTGTGATCGCGCAGCTCGCGAGGTCGAGTCCGGAGTGCTGTTCATCGAATCCGTCGGCGGCGAGCCACATCAGCGCCTCGAACCCGACGTGGACGATGCTCCCGGGTATCTCGATCTCGGCGGGTCGCCGGATCCGGCGGTCGCGGCGATGCGATTCATGGTCGAGGTGTACTCGCGCCCGCTCGATCCACTCCGTGATCGGCTGATCGGCACGACACTCATCCGGCTCGGCGACGATCACCACTACCTGTTCACCCACGTTCACCACCTCGCACTCGACGGCCACGGTGGGATGGTGCTGCTCACCCGGGCCGCGGAGCTGTACACGGCGTGGGCCACCGGCCTCGAACCGCCGCCACTGCGTGCGATGACACTCGCCCGGATCACCGAACACGAACTCGCCTATCAGGGCAGCGCCCGACAGGCCACCGATCGGCAGCACTGGGCGCAGCGGCTGGACCGCCTGCCCGCACCTGTCACGCTGTCCGACGGTGCCGCACCTGCCGCGCCCACGTGCCGGCACGTCAGCGCGACTCTCGGGGTGGACACCGCTGCGGATGTCGCGGAGCTCGCACGGGTTCACAACTCCACCGACGTACCTGTCGTGATCGCGGCCTTCGTGTCGTATCTCGGTCGGTTGACCGGTGCCACGGACATCGGACTCAGCCTCCCGGTCTCCGCGCGGACCACAGCGGCTCTGCGGAGGTCGGCCGGGTCGATGTCGAACGTCGTGCCCCTTCGCGTGCGGGTCGAATCGGGAGTCCGCGTCGCCGACCTCGTTCGCCGCGTCCAGGTCGAGCTGACCGGCGCGTTGCGTCACCAGCGGTACCGCTACGAAGACATGCTTCGTGACCTGCATGCGGTCGGGGACCAGCGAGAGACCCGGAGCGCGTTCGGTCCGGCGGTCAACATGATGATGTTCCAGCCCGAGATCGTCTTCGGGTGTGTCACCGGGGAGTTGCACGTGCTGTCGACAGGCCCCGTCGACGACCTGTCGCTCAACGTGTACCCGGCCGTCGCCGGCCGCAGCCTGAGGGTGGACTTCGAGGCCAACCCCGTGCGCTACGACGACACCGAACTCTCCCGCCACCATCGGTACTTCCTCGACCACCTCGCCGCGTTCGCACGCTCCGCGCACCTCCCGGTCGAGGCGGTGCCGCTCGGCGTGCCCGCCGAGACGGCGACGGTCGCGCCCGCGCGCGGTCCACGGTCCAGCGGCACCGCGATGCTGCCCGACCTGCTCACCCGGCATGCCGACTCGGATCGCGTGGCGGTCCGCGACGGCGACCGGACGCTCACGTACCGCGAGCTCGATGCCCGCTCCAGCGCACTCGCCCGCGAGATCGCCGGCGCCGGTGCCGGCCCCGACGACTGCGTCGCGGTGCTGTTGCCGCGGTCGGTGGCCCTCGTCGTCGCGGTGTGGGCCGTTGCGAAGGCCGGCGCGGCCTACACCCCGGTGGATCCCGCGAGTTCGGAGCAGCGTCTCGCGACGCTGCTACGGCACGCGAAGGTCGCGATCTGCGACGACGACATCCGCCTCCCCGACGGCGTGACGAGGCTGCGGGCCTCGGATGGGGAGGTCCCGGACGAACCGTTCGCCCCCGGCGAGAGAGTGCGCCCACTTCGCCCGGATCACGTCGCGTGGGTCATCCACACCTCGGGGTCGAGCGGCACCCCGAAGGCAGTGGCAGTGACACACCGGGGACTCGCCGGACTCGTCGACTCGCTGCGGACGCACTATCGCGCCGACGAGGACTCACGGGTACTCCTGCTCGCCGCACCGAGTTTCGACGCGTCCATGGAGGAGCTGCTGCTGGCCGCGAATGCCGGTGCCACGCTCGTCGTGGGTCCGGCAGATGCCGTTGCCGGGGCCGATCTCGCGGCACTTCTGCGCGAACAGCGCGTCACCCACCTCGCCGCGACCCCCTCGGTACTGGCGGTGACGGATCCGGTCGACCTGCCCGCGCTCCGCCTCGTCGACGCGGGTGGTGAGGCGTTGCCGCCGGACGTCGCCGGCCGCTGGTCCACCGGGCGAACACTGCTCAACACGTACGGCCCCACCGAGGCCACCGTGTTCGCCACCCTCGGCGGTCCACTGCGGGCCGACGGGGGAGTACCCATCGGCCACCCGGTGCACGGCATGGCGGCCGTCGTCCTCGATGCCAGGCTCCGTCCCCTTCCGATCGGGGCTGTCGGGGAGCTGTATCTCGTCGGGCCTGCTCTCGCGCGTGGATACGTCGGCGACCCGGCACAGACCGCGACCCGGTTCGTCGCGTCCCCGTACGGCCGCGCATACCGAACCGGCGACCTGGTGCGGTGGAGGGAGAACGGACTCGTCTTCGTCGGGCGTTCCGACAGGCAGGTCCAGATCCGAGGCCAGCGAGTCGAACCCGCGGAGGTGGAGGTTGCGCTGACCGGTCTTCGCGCGGTCACCGCTGCCGCTGTCGTCGCCCGTGGGGACCGACTCGACGCCTACGTCGTCGCGAGCGCGGCAGCCGAGGACATTCGGCGGAGTCTCGCCGACCTGCTTCCGGCGTACCTGGTTCCGAGCACCCTCACCGTCCTGGGCGCACTGCCGCTCACCGTGTCCGGAAAGCTCGATCGCCCTGCCCTGCCCGCCCCCGTCGTCGTAGCCGGGACTGGTTCCCGCCCTCTCACGGGCGCGACCGAGACCCTCGTCGGCAGGCTGTTCGCCGAGCTGGTGGCAGACGAGCCGGGTCGCTCCGAACCGGCGGGTCCCGCCACGCTGGGCGCAGACACCAGCTTCTTCACGGTCGGTGGACACTCGCTCGGCGCCGCTCGGCTGGCAGGCCGGTTGGCCGCCGCCACCGGACGTGAGGTGCACCTGCGGGACGTGTTCGACCATCCGACGATCGCGGAACTGGCCGCCTTCGTCGACACCGCTCCGGTCCTGGCGCCATCGCGGGTCGCATCCGATGCCGGAGGGCTCGCGCCACTGGCACCGGCACAGCAGCGGCTGTGGCTGATCTCGCAGTCGGGTGGTGCCGCCTACCACCTGTCGGTGGCGTTGCACTTCGACGGGGATCTGGACCTCCGAGCCCTGCGCGCCGCTCTCGGCGACGTCATCGACCGGCACGAGCCGTTGCGGACGGTGATCTCCGAGCCCGGGCCACACCAGGAGGTGCGGCCGACGGCGCAGGTGCTCCCTGCGCTGCTGCCGGAGCCCACCGATGCCGATGTCGACGACCTGGCGACCCGGGTGGCCGGCTGGACCGCGCTCCCGTTCGATCTCACTACCGACATCCCCCTCCGGGTGCGACTGCTGAATCTCGGTCGCGGCCGGTACGTGCTCGTGGCCGTGGCGCACCACATCGCGGTCGACGGTGCATCTGTCGCCGTCCTCGTCGGGGACCTGGCCGAGGCATACACCGCGCGGCTCGCGGGCCAGGCGCCGGCCTGGTCTCCGCTGCCATTGCGATTCGTCGACCACGCCGCCGGACAACACGCCACACTGGGCGACCCCGCGGATCCGTCGTCGCGCGCAGCGCACGAGATCGCGTACTGGACAAGGCGCTTGAACGGACTGGGAGAGGCCGAGGGAGTCCCGGCCGACCATCCGCGCGGGCCGGTTCCCGGCCCTGCCGTAGCCATCGACCTCCATGTTCCGGCCGAGACCCTCGCGCCGCTGCGACGACTCGCCGCCGAGCACGAGGCCACACCGTTCATGCTGGTGCACACAGCAGTCGCCGTGTGGATGTCCCGGTGGACGGGTGGACGGGATGTCGCCGTCGGCACCGGGACCGCCGGCCGCGACCGCCCCGAGCTCGATCGACTGGTCGGAATGTTCGTGGGCACCGTGACCCTGCGCGTCGACGTCGACCCGGGAGCGTCCTTCTCCGAACTGCTCGCCTCGTCTCGGGCAGCCGTGCTCGACGCTCACACACACGCGGCGGTGCCGTTCGATCAGGTCGTGGAAGCACTCGGCTACTCGCCCTTCCAGGTGATGCTCGCGTTCGACGACGTCGGGACACCGGACGTGGTGCTGCCTGCGGTTACCGTCGGAGTGCAGGAGATGAACTCTCCGACAGCACGATTCGACGTCGAGCTGTCGGTCGGGCAATCGGCTGACGGAACACTGATCGGACGTCTGATCTACGACTCGAGCCGCTTCGAGCACGACACCGTGACGGCGGCGGTCGCCGATCTCCACGACGTGGTGACCGCGCTCGCGTCGGCACCGCACTCTCCTGTCGGGGAGTTGGCCGTGGGCGACCGGCCCGTGGCCGTCGAGCCCAGCGGCCCCGCGGTGACCCTCCCCGATCTGCTCGTCGCCTCCGGGCTCAGGATGGCCGAGCCCGGAGGCGAGGCGCTCGACGCGGTGCAGGCCGCGACACCGCTCGCGTGGCGACTGATCGATCGGGGACTCGGTCCGGAGGACCGCGTGGCGGTGGTCCTGCCCCGGTCGCTGGACTCGGTACGTGCGGTCGTCGCGGTGACGCTGGCGGGGTCCGCCTTCGTCGCCGTCGACCCCGCCCAGCCGGAGTCGCGGATCCGTGCGCTGCTGCGTGGTTCTCAGGTCCGGGCCGCGATCGCCCCTCCCGGCACCGCCCTGCCCGAGGGTGTGGAACGGATCGACCCGACGACGGAGGACTCGGGTCGCGGACCTGTCACCGCGGCGGATCGGGTACGTCCACTGGTCCCCGATCATGCCGCGTACCTCGTCCACACCTCCGGATCCACCGGCATCCCGAAGGCCGTGGTCGTCACGCACCGAGGCCTCGGACCCCTCGCCGGGGACCTGCGCACCCGGATGAGCCTGGACGGATCCGCCCGTGTGCTGCACTGCGCCTCACCGACTTTCGATGCCTCGATGCTCGAATACCTGATGGCGGCCGCCGGCGGGGGAACTCTCGTCGTGGCGCCGGCCGATGTGTACGGCGGGGACGAGCTGCTGGACCTGGTCCGCGAGGAGCGCATCACACATTGGTTCTCGACACCTGCGATTCCCGCGCAGCTCGACCCGTCCGGACTGGACACGCTGCGAGTTCTCGCGGTGGGAGGGGAGGCGTGGTCGGCGGAGACCGCCACACGATGGGCGCCGGGGCGCACCATGCTCAACGTGTACGGTCCCACCGAGACGACCGTTCTCGCCACGGCCGGCTCACCGCTGCGTCCCGGTGAGCCGCTCACGCTGGGAGACGGCCTCGACGGCGTCACCGCGCTCGTGCTGGGGCCACGTCTGGCACCGGCGCCCGTCGGATCGATCGGCGAGCTCTACCTGATGGGGCCGGGGCTGGCCCGTGGATACCTCGACGATCCCGCCCGGACCGCCGGCCGCTTCGTCGCATCCCCCTTCGGGGCCGGACGGATGTATCGCACCGGCGACCTCGTGCGTCGGGTACTGCGGGGAGAGCGAGTGCAGCTCGTGTTCGCGGGCCGGGCCGACGAGCAGGTCAAGGTTCGCGGCTTCAGAATCGAGCCCGGGGAGGTGGACGCGACACTCGCCGTCCATCCCGGTGTGGCGGCCGCGGTGACCGTCATGCACGGGGACGGTCTGGCGTCGTACGTGCACGGGCCCGGCCCCCTGGTTGCGGCCGAACTGCGGGCCTTCCTCGCCGCCCGCCTGCCCCGGCACCTGGTGCCGGCCACCGTCACCGTCCTGGAATCCCTACCGTTGACCCGGACCGGCAAGATCGATCGAACGGCGTTGCCCGAACCCGAGATCGTGTCGGCGGCAACCGGTTTCCGAAGCGCTGCGGAGGAACTGGTCGCCTCGATCGTGTCGGAGGTGCTGTCCCTGCCGTCCGTCGGCGCGACCGACGACTTCTTCGCACTCGGTGGCAACTCGCTGTCCGCGACCCGGCTGGCCGCGAGACTCGGCGCCGCGGCAGGACGTCGCGTCGCGGTTCGGGAGGTGTTCGACCACCCCACGGTCGCCGCTCTCGCGGTGGCCCTCGCCGACCCGGCAGCTGCTCGGCGTCTCCCGCTGCTACCCGCCGGCGGCAACGAACCGGCGCCGCTCGCAGCAGCGCAGCAGCGACTGTGGCTGGTCAACCGCATCGACGTCGCGGACGGAGTTCCCGGTGATCTGATCGCATTCGCGGTCGACCTCGACGGCTCGACCGGTCCGGACGTTCTCGCCGCTGCCGCGTCGGACGTACTCGACAGGCACGCCGTGCTGCGCACGATCCATCCCGACGGTGCCGACGGCCCTCGCCAGCACGTGCGGAACACCGTCGCCCTCGACCTCACTCCACGCCCCGAGCCCGCCGACCTCGACGCCCACCTCGCCGATTTTGCCTCCACCGGCTTCGATCTCACCGTCGAACCCCCGCTGCGAACTCGGCTGTACCGCCGCGGACCCGGGCACACCCTCGCAGTGGTGCTGCATCACATCGCAGTCGACGGACTCTCGCTCGCACCGCTCGGACGCGACCTCGCTGTCGCCCTGGCCGCTCGCCTCGAGGGACACGCACCCGCCTGGCCGCCGCTCGCGGTGAGCTACCGGGACTACACGCTCTGGCAGCGCGAGGTGCTCGGCGACCCGGCTGATCCGCAGAGTCTCGCCGGCCGCCAGCTCGCGTACTGGTCCCGGGTGCTCGCCGATGCATCGCCGGTACTGACGCTGCCCGCCGACCGCCCCGGTGCCGACTCACCCGGGGCCGCGGGCCGGATCACGTTCACCGTGCACGCCGAATTGCACTCCGCGATAGACAAGCTCGCCCGCGAACACGACGCCACACCGTTCATGGTGATGCACGCCGCGCTCGCCCTGATGCTCGCCGGGGTGGCGGCCACCGAGGACGTCATCGTCGGGACGCCCGTGTCGGGACGGGTCGACGAGCTGCTCGACGACGTGGTCGGGATGTTCGTCGGCACCACCGCACTGCGGCTGCCGGTCCGCCCACGTGCCACCTTCGCGCAGCTCCTCGACGCTGCTCGCCACGTCGACCTGGATGCCCTCGCCCACGCGGACGTGCCCTTCGACCTTGTCGTCGACGCACTCGGCCGGTCCGCATCCACCCACCACCCGGTGTTCCAGGTGATGTTCTCGTACGAGGGCTTCGCAGCCCTTCCCTCCGAGATACCGGGCATCAGCGGGGTACGGGAGCTGGGTACCGGCACGGCCCGTCTCGACCTCGATGTCACGGTCCGCGAAACCCGTTCCCAGACAGGTGCACCCACCGGTCTGGACGGCGTCCTGACCTACGACGCCGGCCGGTACGACCACGAGACCGTGGACGAGTGGGCGTCGATGCTGGTACGGGTACTCGACGCCGTCACGGCCGATCCCACCGTCCAGATCGGTCGCATCGATCTGCTCGGTCCGGACGCCGCGGCCGGAACCGGCGTCGAATGGGTGACCGGACCGCCGTCGATCGTGCGAGTCGCCGAGCAGGTGCGTCTGCGACCCGACTCGGTCGCGCTCACGCACGACGACGCCGTCCTGACCTACCGCCAACTGTGGTCGCGGTCCGGTGCGCTCGCCGAGATGCTCGCCGGGCGAGGGATCGGCACCGAGGACCTCGTGGCGGTGGCGCTGCCGCGCTCGGTCGACCTCGTCGTCGCGATCGTCGCCGTCGCCCGCACCGGCGCGGCCTACCTGCCACTCGACGTGTCGCATCCGCCGACCCGGCTGGCGGCGTTGATCGCGGACGCGCGGCCGGCACTGGTTCTCGAGTGTGCCGAGGTGGCGGTCGAGACCGACGTCTGCCGGCTGCGGGTGGACACGCCCGAGTTCGGCGAGCGGCTGCGAGTGGGCGGCAGCTACGACCGAACGACCCATCCCGATGCGATCGGCTACGTCATCCACACGTCCGGTTCCACCGGGGCGCCCAAGGGTGTCGCCGTGCCGAATTCGGCTCTCGCCTCGCTGTTCACGGCGACTGACTCGATGGGCTTCGGGGCGGGAGACGTGTGGCCTCTCGTCCACTCACCCGCCTTCGACGTGTCGGTGTGGGAAATGTGGGGTGCGCTGACGACGGGCGGTCGTCTCGTAGTGGTCGACCACTACACCGTGCGCGACCCCCAGGCCCTGACCGCGCTGGTGGACCGCGAGGGCGTCACCGTCCTCAATCTCACGCCGACCGCCTTCTACCAGTTGGCGTCGGTCGACGCCCGCCTGCCCTCGCTGCGGCTGCTGAACTTCGCCGGCGAGGCATTCGACCCGGAACGTGCACGCGCCTGGTTCACGAGCCATCCTCACGTGGTCGCGACCAACCTGTACGGCATCACCGAGACCACCGTGCACGCCACTCGCGGACCCGCTGCGGCGGCCGGTGTGGGAACGGCCCTGCCCGGCCTCGACATCGCGGTTCTCGACTCGTCCCTGCGTACCGCGCCCACCGGCACCACCGGCGAACTCCATGTGTCGGGCCCGCAACTCGCGCGCGGATACAGTGGCAGACCGGGCCTGACCGCCACCCGGTTCGTCGCCGCTCCCGGCGGCAAACGCCGATACCGCAGCGGCGACCTCGGTCGCCGCGACCGCAGTGGCGTCCTGCACCACCACGGTCGTGCGGACCAGCAGATCGAACTGCGAGGCCACCGGGTCGAACCCGGTGAGGTCGAGGCCGCACTGCTCCGGTGTCCCGGCGTCACCCAGGCCGCAGTCGTCCTACGTGGCGACCGGCTCGTGGGCTATCTCGTCGGCGGCGAACCAGCCTGCGCACTGAGCACCCTGAGGTCCGCGCTCCCGGACCACATGGTGCCGTCCGCGCTGGTACCGCTGGAAGCGTTGCCCCGCACGGTGAACGGAAAGCTCGACCGCGCGGCATTGCCGGATCCCGCCCCCCACCACGGGCACGGAACCGCTCCGCACAGCGCGCTCGAGGAACTCGTCGCCGAGGTCTTCCGGGAACTCGTCGGGGGTGCCGTGTTCGCCGCCTCCGACGACTTCTTCGCCGTCGGGGGAAATTCACTGCTCGCCACCCGGCTCGCCGGCCGGCTCGCCGCGATCGCCGACGTGGACGTGACCGTCCGCGATGTCTTCGAGGCGCCGACCGTGGCCGCGCTGGCTGCGGTGCTGGGCGCCCGTTCCGGACGCGAACGCCTCCGTCGCCCACTGGACGTCGCGCCGGAAGGTGCCGCGACACCGCTCGCGCCTGCACAACAGAGGCTGTGGTTCCTCTCGCGCCTCGATCCCGATGCCACCGGCTACATCCTGCCGTTCACCGCCGTCCTCGACGGCGAGCTGGACGTTGCGGCCCTCGGCGCCGCGATCGCCGATGTGCAGCGACGGCATCGCACGCTGCGCACCGTCCACCCCGACATCGAGACACAGGTCGTGCTTTCCCCACACGCATCCGGCGTCGACCCGGTCGACGTGCAGTCCTCGGACATCGACACGGTCGTCCGCGACTTCGTGTCCGTGCCGTTCGACCTCACGACCGACCTGCCCCTGCGGGTGCGGCTGTTCCGGACAGCTCCACGCCGTCACGTTCTCGCGGTCGTCATCCATCACATCGCAGCCGACGGCTGGTCCCTCGACGTGCTCCTCCGCGATCTCGCTTCCGCGTACACCGCGCGACTCTCCGGTGACGAGCCGCGCTGGACGCCACTGCCGGTGCACTACACGGATTACGCACGCCACCAGCAGTTCACCGCGGACGACGTCCTCGAGGACTGGCTCGCAGAACTCGCGGACCTGCCTGCCGAGGTCACCCTTCCCGGCGACCGGCCCAGGCCGACCCGGCCGAGTGGGCACGGCGCGACGCACCGGCTGACGCTGGACCCGCCGCTGTCGGAGGGAATCACGCGGCTCGCTCGCGACGGGCGGGCGACGGTATTCATGGTCCTGCACACCGCGCTGGCGGTTCTGCTCACCCGACACGGCGCAGGACGCGACATCGCCATCGGTACGGCCGTGGCGGGACGCGACGACCCGCGGCTCGACGATCTCGTCGGGATGTTCGCAGGCACCCTCGTGCTGCGCACCCCCGTCGACGCCGACAGCGCTTTCACGGACCTGCTGTCCGAGGTCCGGCGACGTGACGTCGCCGCGTTCACCCGCCCCGACGCGCCGTTCGAGACACTCGTCGAACGGCTCGCGCCGCCGCGCCGGTCCGGCCGACACCCCCTCTTCCAGGTGGCGCTGTCGTTGCGCGGACCCGCTGCCGAGACCGTCCGGCTACCGGGGCTCGAGGTGCAGGTTCTGCCGTTGGAGTCCGAGTACAGCAATTTCGACCTGCAGCTGACGGTCACCGAGCGGGGCGCCGACATCGAGGTCGAATTCGCCTACGCCACCGACCTGTACGACGCGGAAACGGTCGCCGCATTCGCGGATCGGTTCGACCGAATCCTCCGATCCGCGGTCGCCGATCCGTCGGTCCGGGTCGGCGACATGGAGCTCGCCACCGACGGGCGGGTGAGCGGGCCGGTGCCGGCACCGGCCCGAAGCCTGTGGTCCCTGCTCGCCGCCGGTGCGGGTCGGGGCGGTGACGGCGTTGCGGTGAGCGGCGACGAGGACGTCACCTATGCAGAGCTGTTGACGACCGCCGAGACGCTCGCCGCCTGCCTGATCGCACGCGGTGTGCGACCAGGCGACGCGGTCGCCTGCGCGATCCCGCGGTCGCACCTGTCGGTGGTCGCGGTCTGGGCCATGGTGCGTGCGGGCGCTGCTCCGATGTTCGTCGATCCGGAACAGCCCGGCGCACGCGTCGAGTCGATGCTCGCGGGCACCGTCGTCGGCATCACGACGTCTGCGTACGCCGCGACGCTGCCCGCCTCGGTTGCCTGGATCGACGTGAGCCGTCCCGGGAACGAGCCGGCGTGCCCCGCCTGCCCATCCGCGGCCGATCCGGCCCCGGACGAGGCCGCCTACTTCGTGTTCACGTCGGGTACCACCGGGAATCCCAAGGCCGTCGCCGTCACACATCGTGGGGTCTCCGCACTCGTCGACGACCTCTCGGAACGATTCGGCACCGTCCCGGGCGACCGCATGTTGCACGTCGCCTCGCCCACCTTCGACGCCGCGATGCTCGAGATCCTCGTTGCGGGAACCACCGGAGCGACGCTGGTCGTCGCCCCGCTCGACACATTCGGCGGTGCGCCACTCGGCGAACTGATCGCCGAACGGGGTGTCACGCACGCCTGCCTGACACCTTCTGCCCTCGCGTCCCTCCCGGCCCGCGATCTCCCGAGCCTGCGCGTGCTCATGCTCGGTGGTGAATCGGTGCCGCCCGATCTCGTCGACCGATGGGGGAGCGGCCGGCGCCTGTACAACGGGTACGGACCCGCTGAGGGCACCGTCTTCGTCACCTGCTCACCTGCCCTGACACCCGGCGACGTTCCGGTGATCGGCACCCCGGTGCGCGGTGTCACCGCCGAGATCCTCGACGAGCGGCTACACCCGGTGCCCGTCGGTGTCGCCGGTGAGTTGTACGTGTCGGGAGATCGGGTCGCCGGCGGGTACCGCCGCGATTCGGCACGCACCGCGTCACGGTTCGTCGCCGCCGGTGCCGGTCGTCGCCGCTACCGCACCGGCGACGTGGTGCGGGTCCGACGCGACGGAGCCCTCGAGTACCTCGGCCGCACGGACGCGCAGGTGAAGCTGCGCGGAGTGCGGATCGAGCCCGGCGAGGTCGACACCGCACTGCGTGCCCTGCCCGCCGTACGGCGCGCAGCCACCGTCGCGCGCCGCGGCGCGCTCGTCTCCTACGTGGAGCCCGCCGAGACGTCCGCAGTCGATCCCGACAGGGTCCGGGAACGCCTACGCGAGGTCCTTCCCACCCATCTCGTACCGGTCGCGGTCGTGGTGGTGGACACGATGCCACTGACCGCACACGGCAAGCTCGACCCCGGCCGGCTGCCCGACCCGCCGGGTGCCGACTGGACGGCACCGGTGTCGGCCACGGAGGAACTGGTCGCGTCCACGTTCGCCGACGTCCTCGGAACCACCTCGCAGGCAGGACGATTCGACGACTTCTTCGCGGTCGGCGGAAACTCGCTGCTCGTCACCGAACTGATCGGCAGGCTGCGCGAAGCGACCGGTCTCGCGGTGCCGCTTCGACTGGTCTTCGAACACCCGACGGTGGAGGCCCTCGCCGCCGCCGTCGACGCCGGTACATTCGAGCGCGTTGCCGGCCCGGCTGCCGTGCATCCCAGGCCCGATCGCATTCCGCTCAGCCGCGCGCAGCACCGCCTCTGGGTGTCCGGCAGCCTCGACCCTTCCGCCTATCGCCTGCAGGTGGAGGTGACCTTCACCGGGCCGGTCGACGAGGGCGCACTCGACGCAGCCGTGACAGACGTGATCGAGCGCCACGAAATCCTCCGCAGCAGTGTCGAAGTGGACGAACACGGACCCCACCTGGTGGTGCACGATCGGGCCGCTGTGGACGTCCGGGCCTCCGAGACCACACCGCTGCGACACGGCCGCGTCCTGACCGTCGACCACACCGCAGCCGACGGAGCCTCGCTGGCTCCGCTGCTGCGCGATCTCGCCACCGCCTACACCGCCCGCTCCGTCGGTTCCGAGCCGCACTGGGCCGCGTTGCCCCTCCAGTACGCCGACTACGCCCTCTGGGAGCGCGACCGCGACATCGACCACGGCGAACAGGAGCGGGTGGAGCGTTCCCTGGACGAACTCGACCCGGTCGCGCTGCCCACCGAGGACACCGGCGTCGAGCCGGGCACTCGCACAGTGAACTTCGAGATTCCCGCCGAGACACGCGCGCGGATCGCACAACTCGGGCGTGCGCACGGAGCGACCGAGTTCATGGTCGTCCACGCCGCGCTGTCGGTGCTCCTCTCCCGTCTCGGCGCCGGAACCGATGTCACGATCGCCGCGGTCGTCTCCACCCGTCGCTGGGCTGTGCTCGCGGATGTCGTCGGACCCTTCCTGCAGACGCTGCCACTACGCGCCCACGTCTCACCCGATCTGTCGTTCGGTCGGGTGCTCGACCACGTGCGGGACGTCGACGTCGCTGCCTTCGACAACGCAACGGCGCCGCTCGACCCCCTGGCCGTGGGCGCGGTACCCCAGGTCGCGCTCGCAATACAGGACTTCGCGCCCGGGCCGGTGCGCATCGGTGACGTCGAGGTCGAGGCCCGCGAGATCGTCCCCGACAGCGCACCGAAGTTCGACCTCCACATCGCGCTCACCCCGACCCCCGACGGATACACCGGTGCTCTCGTGTACGACGCCTCCCGCTTCGGCGCAGCGACGGTCCGGCGTCTCGCCGACCGATTCGTTGCGGTCGTCCGCGCGGTCGTCTCCGCGCCGCAAGCCGAGGTCGGCGACATCGCCGTGGACACCGCCGCGCCCGCCCTCGTCGGCTCTCGTCCCGGTGCGCCCGCCACGCTGCCGGAGCTGCTGCGCACCGCCGCCGCCGCGCACCCCGATCGGGAGGCGCTGCGGGAGGGCGACCGCACGCTCACCTACCGGGAACTCGACACCCGAACCGACGCTCTCGCAGAGGAACTCCGGACCTCGGGTGCCGCTCCCGGTGTGGTGATTCCGATCGATCTCCCCCGCGGACTCGACCACGTCTGCATGCTGTGGGCGGTCACCAAGACCGGGGCGGCGTTCACCAGCGCCCGGGACGCCGCCCGCGAGGTACCCGAGCACGTCGCGTACATCGTGGCGACCTCCGGTTCCACGGGCACGCCGAAACTCGTCGCCGTCACCCACCGGGGGCTCGGTCCGCTCGCCGCGGAGGGTGCCGTCAGGTACCGCGTCGGTCCCGGCGACCGCGTTCTCCACGGCTACGACCCGGCTTTCGATGCCGCGCTTCTCGAGATCCTGCTTGCGCACACGACCGGTGCCACGCTGGTCGTCGCGCCGGCAGCGGTCTACGCGGGTGAAGAACTGCAGGCACTGCTGCAGCGGGAACGTGTCACCCACTACCTCTCGACTCCCGCCGTGCTGGGCACCCTCGACCCGGCGACGCTTCCGGATCTGCGGGTGGTCGCCTCGGGTGGGGAGACCCTCCCGGCAGCCCTCGCCGCCCGGTGGACCGCCCGCGGCCGCCGGATGCTCGACGCGTACGGCCCGACGGAAGCCACGATCGTTGCCACCCTGACCGACGTCGACGGTCGCGGAGGGATCGGCAGGCCGATTCCGGGGACCGGCGCGGAGGTCCTGGACTCCCGACTGAGTCCCGTCCCGGTGGACGCGGTCGGTGAGCTGTACCTCTCGGGTACCTCGCTCGCGGCAGGCTACCTGGGAGAGCCCGGCATGACTGCCGCACGATTCGTCGCGGCGGCAGGCGGCGGGAGACGTTACCGCACCGGTGATCTCGTGCACCGCCGTACCGACGACACACTCGCGTACCGGGGACGCACCGACCGGCAGGTCAAGGTCCGCGGCGTGCGCGTCGAACCCGGGGAGATCGAGGCAGCACTGCTCCGCGATCCCGCCGTACGAGCAGCGGTCGCGATGCTGTCCCGGGATGCACTGGTGGCGTTCGTCGCCGCCGATGCGCTCGACCCCGTCGCCGCGCGCGCGGGCCTCGCGGATGTCGTACCCCCGCACCGGATGCCGACCCGAGTGCGAGTGGTCCCGCAGCTCCCGACCACGCGGAACGGCAAGGTCGACACGGCGGCGTTGCGGGCCCTCGACGCCGCCGCGCTGCGGGCCTCCGACATCGCGGTGCCGAGCGTGGCCGATCGTCCGGTGACCAGCGCCGAGCGTCGCGTCCTCGCCGTTGCCGAGAGTGTGATCGGGATACTGCCGCATCCGGACTCCAGCTTCTACGCCGCGGGCGGTGACTCACTGTCCGCCGTGACGGTCGCGGCCCGACTGGCCGGCGAGTTCGGCGTGGCGGTCCCCGCCCGCTCGATCCTGCGGGCGCCCACTCTCGCGGCACTGGCCGTCGAGCTCACCTCGGGTGCACCGGCTCCGTCGATCCCGTTGCGGCGCTTCGAGGACGAACTCCCGGTTCCGCTCGCCCCCGCCCAGGAGCGACTGTGGGTGCTGGCCCGCGGCGGGACGGACGACGGAGCGTATGCCGTCCCGGTGGCCCTGCATCTGACCGGTGATCTGGACACCCAGGCCCTGGCAGCGGCGGTCGCGGACGTCGTCGACCGGCACGAGGTGCTGCGCACCGCCTACCCGAATGGTCGTGCGACGCCCGTGGACCCTCCGCACCTGGTGCAGCTGCCGTCATCGGATCCTGGCGCCGTGGTCGCGGATCTGCTCGCCGGTCGCTTCGATCTCACCATCGAGCCGCCACTGCGCATTCGGCTGATCGCCGTCGGCGACCACGAGTGGGTCCTCGCCGGCGCGTTACACCACAGCGCGTTCGACGGCGCCTCCCTCGATCCTCTGCTCGGCGATCTTCGCGCCGCGTATACCGCGCGCTCGGCGGGAACCACCCCACGCTGGCAGCCGCTCCCGGTGCGGTACCGGGACTTCGCGCACTGGCAGCACGCACTGCTCGGCGATCCCACCGACGCCGGATCGCTGGCGGCCCGTCAACTCGACCACTGGGCCGACGTTCTCGCCGGGCTGCCGGAGTCACCGCTGCCACTGCCGGCGGACCGCATCAGGCCCAACCGTCCGAGTGGTCGGGGCGGAGCGGTCACCGCCCATCTCGACGCGACCCTCCACCGTCGGGCGATGGAATTCGCGCAGAAGCACGATGTCAGCCTGTTCATGGTGCTGCATGCGGCCCTTGCGGTGATGCTCGCCCGTCGCAGCGGACGGGCGGACGTCGCGGTGGGCACCGTCGTCTCGGGACGAGACGATCCGCGGCTGCGGATGCTGGTGGGCATGTTCGTCGGCACCCTCACCTTGCGCACGCGAATCGACGCAGCCGAACCGTTCGCCGGACTGCTTCGCCGGGTCCGTACCGTCGACCTCGACGCGATCGCGCACGCCGACGTTCCCTTCGACCGAGTGGTCGAACGGCTTGCGCCGGTACGTGGCGGGCACCATCCGCTGTTCCAGATCCTGCTCGCGCACCGACTGGTCGACGCAGGGGGCGAACGGCTTCCGTCGTTCCCGGGTCTCACGGTGCGCGAGTACGACGCCGGTGAACCTGCCGCGCAGTTCGATCTCGCCTTCGACGTGGCCGAGCGTGGTGACATCGGCGGCGTGGACGTGCGCGTGGTGTACGCGGCCGACCTGTTCGACCGGGACACCGGTGCCGCCATGCTCGCCGAGTACATCGCCGTCCTGGTCGACGCGGTCGAACATCCCGATCGGGAGGTCGGCGATCTGGCGGTGGTCGCGCCGGCTCCCGTGGCAACCCCGGCGGTGGCCGCCCGCACGCTCCCACGGATCCTCGCCGACACCGTCCGCGCCCATCCCGGAGCCATCGCGATCCGGTCCGGAACCCTCGCCTGGACGTATGCGGGACTGGACGCCCGTGCGTCGGCGCTCGCCGGAGAGCTGTACGCACGCGGCGTCGGGCGCGGCGACGTTGTCGCGATCGCCCTCCCTCGGGGGCCGCACTGGCCGCTGGCAGTGTGGGCGATCACACGGATCGGGGCCGCCTGGATGTCGATCGACCCGGCGCACCCGCCGTCCCGGATCGCGTCGATGCTGCAGGACGCGGACGTACACGTCGGTCTCGCCGAGCCCGGCGTCGAGTTCGAGGCCCCTGGCGTCGAGTGGCTCGATGCGACCGCGGACCGGGAGGCACGGGAGATTCCCCTCACCGACGCGGATCTGGACGACGTCGCCTACCTCGTACACACCTCGGGCAGCACGGGAATCCCGAAGGCTGTCGCCGTGCCTCACCGCGGTCTCACCGCGCTGGTGGACATCCAGCGACGCGTCCTCGGTCACGGTCCCGGCCGGCGGATCCTCGCGGTGTCGGCGTACACGTTCGATGCGGCCGTGTTCGACCTGCTCGCCGCACATGCACACGGGGCAACGATGGTGATCGCACCTCCCGACGTGTACGCGGGCCGGCCGTTGCAGGACATGATCGTCGACGAGGGGATCACGCACCTCGGGGTGACGCCGACCGTCCTCGGAACGCTCGATCCGGATGCGCTGCCGATGCCGGTCACCGTGGTGTCCGCGGGGGAGTTGCTCCCGGCACCGTTGGCCACCCGGTGGCACCGGCACCGACTGTTCAACGGCTACGGGCCGAGCGAGAGCACGGTGGCGGTCTCGATGGGCGGGCCGAATCCCACGGGAACCCGACCCGTCGTCGGTGCTCCGGTCGCGGGTACCACCGGCCACGTCCTCGATGGGCGCCTGCACCCCGTTCCCGTCGGGGTGATCGGCGAACTGTACGTCACCGGGGCCGGTCTTGCCCGCGGATACCACCAGCAGAGTGGGCTCACCGCAACGCGATTCGTCGCCGATCCGTACGGAGCGCACGGGGGTCGCCTGTATCGCACCGGCGATCTCGCCCGCATCACGCAGAGCGGCGAGCTCGACGTCGTCGGCCGGATGGACAACCAGATCCAGCTCCGCGGCATCAGAGTCGAGCCGTCGGAGGTGGACGCCGTCCTGGTCGGACACCATGGCGTCGACGCGGCGGTGACCGTCGCCGTCACCGGTCCGGCGGGGGATCGGACACTCGTCTCCTATGCCGGCGGGACCGCCGGAGTCGCCGAGCTCCGGGCGTTGGCTGCGGCGCGCCTGCCGCGTGGAGTCCGCCCGACGGCGATCGCCGTGCTGCCCACGCTTCCGTTGCTGCCGTCCGGCAAGGTCGACCGAAGTGCCCTGCCCGCACCGGTGTTCGGGCGACACGAGGACGAGTACGTCGCGCCCCGCGGTTCGACAGCGGAGACGATCGCAGCGATCATCGCCGGACACCTCGCCGTCGATGCCGTGTCGGCCGATCTGAACTACTTCGATCTCGGGGGCACATCGCTCGGCGCCCTCGACGTCGTTGCCGACCTGCGTACGGAGTTCGGGAACGACCTGCCACTCGAGTGGCTGATGACCTCACCGACACTCCAGGCATTCGCGGACCGTGTCGACGGCAGGAGCGACGACGGCGGCGTGGGTGGCCACGACGGCGACCCGCTCGGAACCCTGGTCCCGCTCGGTGGCCGACCGGACGCAGCGCCGCTGTTCTGCGTGCACCCGATCAGTGGAATGTCGTGGTGTTACGCGGGTCTGGCGACTCACCTACCGGACGCCGCTGTCCACGGAGTGCAGGCGACGGCACTGCAGCCGCTGCCCGGCACCCTGACCGGATTCGCGAGGCGATACGTGGAGCGGCTGCGCAGTGTCCAACCCGAGGGGCCCTACCGATTGTTGGGCTGGTCGGTCGGGGGTGTCGTCGCGCACGAGATGGCGGTGCAACTGCAGGAGGCGGGTCACGAGGTGAGCGTGTTGATCCTGCTCGACAGCTACTCGGCGGACATGCTGCCCGAACGGGCTCCGCACACGGCCGTGCCCTACGTCGAACTGGACGTACCCGGACTGACCGACTCAGTCGTGGACGACATCCGGTCCCGTGCGATGGCTGCCGGCGAGGCGATCGAGTCCGCCGCAGTCGCGCACCGCCCGCGTCGCTTCAGCGGTGACGCGCTGGTGATTCGCGCAGGTGTCGACGACCACGGCACCCGGCCGGACTGGGACCGGTACATCGACGGTGCGGTCGCGGAACACAGTGTCCCGCACGCACACGCCGACCTGACCACTCCGGCCGCGCTGACCGCGGTCGGCCCGATCGTCGCCGAGTACCTGGCGGCCCGAGGATGTTCCACGCCCGGACGGGCACCGAACAGTGTTACAGCAACGAGGGAGACAGCCTGATGGAAGTACGCGACTATCTACGAGTCCTGCAGACACGATGGAAGATCGTCGCCGTCACCACGGTGGTGGCAGTGCTGGGCGCACTCGTGGCCTCGCTGATCTCCACACCGATCTACCAGGCGAGCACGAGATTGTTCGTGTCGACCGCGTCCGGGTCGTCCGTGAACGAGATCTATCAGGGAAACCTCTTCTCCCAGCAGCGCGTGGCGTCGTACACCAAGCTGCTCACCGGAACGAGTCTGGCGCAGCGTACCGTCGATCGACTGGGCACCGATCTGACCGCAACACAGCTCGCTGCGAAGGTGACGGCGTCGTCCGCGCCGGACACGGTCCTCGTCGACGTGAAGGTGTCGGACCCCTCACCTGAGCGCGCCCGAGACCTGGCGAACGCACTGTCCGACGAGTTCGTGGTGATGGCACGAGAACTCGAGACACCCGAGAACGGCGGCGAACCCACCGCCCGCGTGGTCGTCGAGCAGCATGCAGACACACCGGCGACCCCCGTCAGCCCGAAGACCAAACGAAATGTGGCGCTGGGTCTCGCACTGGGGCTGCTGGTCGGGATCGCACTCGCGGTCTTGCGTGATCGTCTCGACAACACCGTCAAGGATCGCAGCGTCGTCGAGGAGATCGTCGGAGCGGGGCTCGTCGGAACCATTCCGCTGGAGAAGGACCGGCAGAACGAACCCGCGATCACCTTCCACACCGCGAACTCGGGCGGCGCAGAGGCGTATCGGGAGCTTCGCACCAACCTGCAGTTCCTCGACGTGGACCATCCGCCTCGAGTGATCGTCGTGACGTCGGCCCTTCCGGGGGAGGGCAAGACCACCACGGCCATCAACATCGCGCTCGTCCTTGCCGAGTCGGGTAAGAAGGTCGCACTGGTCGAGGGTGATCTACGCCGACCGCGCGTGTCCAAGTACCTCGGAACACTCGGCGACGTCGGGCTGAGCACCGTTCTCTCCGGGCAGGCTTCGCTCGACGACGTCCTGCAACCCAGCCGGTACGAGAACCTGTCGGTGCTCGGATCCGGTGCATTGCCTCCCAATCCGAGCGAACTCCTCGGCTCCGACGCGGCAAGGCAGGTGGTCGACGACATGCGTGCGCGGTTCGACTACGTCATCATCGACGCCTCGCCGTTGCTGCCCGTCACCGATGCGGTGGTCCTGACCCTGGCCGCCGACGGTGCCCTGATGATCGCCCGGCACGGCAAGACCACCCGAGATCAGCTGTCCCAAGCGGTGACGAATCTGCACAATGCCGGCGGTGCAGTGCTCGGCAGCATCATCACGATGACGCCGTCCGGTGGGCGCGGGTCCTACTCCTACCGCTACTACTACGACGCGAGCCCGGGCACGCCGGGGCAACGACCCGCTCCCGCCGGGTCCACGTCCCCCGCGGAGTCCGCTGCGCCCTCGCGCCCCGTGGGCGGCACGGCAGCACATCGCTCCCGTGAGGCGGAACCCGCGGTACCCGTGGCGTACGCGACGTCGGCGAAGGAGCCTCATTCCGCGGGGTCGAACGGGCACGGCGGTACGCCGCCGTCACTGGGGCGTTCAGCCCCGGACGCGCCGTAGCACCGGCACCAGGAGATCCGCGATCTCGGAAGCCACCCGCGCGAACGTCTCGTCGTCCCGGCCGATCGGATCGTCGATGTCCTCCGGTCCGGCCGGGACCGGAACGTCATGCCGAGCACGGGCATCCGCGAGTTCGGCAACGGTCGAGGCGCCCGATGCCTGCTGCAGTCGGGCGGCCTCGCGGAGGGTGAACGTGGTCCGCAACATCCGCGGAGCCATCGTGAGTACGGCGCTCCGGTGCTGTTCCGTCATCGTGAGGACGAGGTCGGCGTCCTGTGCGATCGCTGGGGTGAGGCGGCGTGCCCGGAATCCGTCGGGGTCACCTCCCAGCCGTCGGAGCACCTGGGCGGCAGTCGGTTCCACGCCGTGATCGACGAGTGCGCGCGTTCCCGCACTGTGTGCAGACAGGTCGCCAGCCCCCGATTCCCTGGCGTACGCCGCTGTCAACAGCTCGGCAGTGGGGGAACGGCAGATGTTTCCGGTGCATACGAAGAGAACGCGCATGAGTCGATCGTAGGTGTGCACGGACCCCGTGTGTGGTTCCGAGACCGTGAAGTTCGACCGGGCGACGACGTCCGACAGGACCGCGCGTTTCGGACCACGGGCCGTCGGTGACCGCCTACGATGTCGCCGCGGCGGTGTCGTTCGGTGCATTCGTCGAGAGCTGAGGAGTGCCGCGCCGCCGCTGTCATCCGAGGGGGTTCACATGTCTTCACGTTCGGGGCGTCGCCTGCTGGCGTCCGTCGCTGTCGCCGCTGTGATGGCAGTGGGGATCGGTGCCGGCGCTGGTGCAGCAGCGGCGCAGGCCACCGACTATTCGTCATCTTCGTCCGCCGCCGAGTCGGGCTCGTCATCGAGTGAGTCCGTGGCAGTTGCCATCCGGCTCGCGATGTGGCCGATGAATGCGGTGGCGCTCTTTGCAGGCTGGATCGCCATCGGGAACAGCTCGGCCGACTACCCGCCCTGTCTGTGGTTCAGTCCGAGCTGCTATCCGTCCGGCGGACAACAGTAGCCAACACCAACGGCGCCTTCGGAGCGAACTCCGATGGCGCCGTTCGTGTCTGAAGTATCAGTGTCTGGCGGGTCAGCCCTGAGCGGTCAGCGTCCGCGCGATGCCGCGCTCGACGGCGTCCACGAGTCGCGGCCGCAGGTCGGCGGCCGGCACGATCGCGTGCACCGATCCGACCTCGCGTGCCCGCTCGATGTTGTGGATGCCCTCGAACTCCGCGGCGACCTCACCGAGCTTCGCGTTGCGGACCTCGGCCTTCTTCGCGGCGAGGTCCACCCGCAGCTGGGCGCGCTCGGCGTCGTCGGTGGCCTCGGCGAGGCTCGCCTCCAGTGCCTTGAGCGCCGGGTCGGCGGCGGTGCGGGCGTTCACCTCGCGGGTGAACACCACCGCGGCGGCGGGTGCGCCACCGAGCACCGAGGCGAACGAGCCCTCGACCGCGAGTACCTCCATGTTCTCGTTCAGCGCTCCGGAGAACACCACGAACGCGCCACCGTGGTAGCGGGAGATCACGACGAACACGATCGGGCCGTCGAAGTTGACGATCGCGCGGCCGATCTCGGCGCCGTACTCGAGCTGCAGGTTCCGCAGCGACTCCGGGGAGCCGTCGAAGCCGGACAGGTTCGCGAGCACCACCACGGGACGGTTGCCGGAGGCCGCGTTGATCGCGCGGGCCGTCTTCTTCGACGAGCGCGGGAACAAGGTGCCCGACGTCCACTGGTCCGGGCCGTCCGTCGGGAACCAGCCCTTGCGGGCGATGGCCCGGGACTCGATGCCGACGACGGTGACGGCGTTGCCTCCGAGGTGCGCGTCGAACACCACGGAGGTGTCGGCGTCGGCCATGTCGGCCCAGCGCTCGAGCACCGCGTGGTCCTGGTCGACGACGGCGCGCATCACGGTGCGGATGTCGAACGGCTTCTTCCGGTCGGGGTTGGTCTCCGCGGAGAAGATCTCCCCGACGGTGGTGAACTCGCTCGCCGGGTGCACGTGCGGGAAGCACCGCACGTCCCGCTCGATCGGGTCGGTGGACTCGGCCTTGCGCGGGAAGCGTTCTCCCGGAACGAGGTACGCGTGGTCGTAGTGCGAGAACAGCACGTCGATCGCGGCGGTGAGGTCCGGTGCCCAGTACTGCGCCTGGCCGTTCGGGCCCATGACGCGGTCGTAGCCACCGATGCCGAAGTTGTCCTCGGCGGAGACGCCACCGGAGTAGTCGAGCGACTGCTTGCCGGTGAGGACCATCGCCGACTCCGGCGTCATCACGAGGATGCCCTTGGTGTGCATCAGCATCGTGGCCTCGGCGTTCCAGTACGGCTGAGCGCCGACGTTGATGCCCGCGACGATCACGTTGATCTCGCCGCCGTTCTGCGTGAACGTGATGATCCGGCGCAGACCGCGCGAGACCCAGTCCATGTTCTCGGTGCCGGACTCCATCGAGATGGTGGCGCCGGAGGACAACGCGAACCACTCGACCGGAGCACCCAGGGACTCCGCGAGGTCGATCGCCGCGACGAGTCGCGAGCACTCGGCCTCGGCGACGGTGCCCAGTGCCCGGGTCGGGTCACCGAACAGGGCGACGCGGGTGATGCCCTCGGGATGGCGCTCGGTGGCGGTGGTGACGACACCGACGATGAGGCCGGCCTTGTTGCGGCCGTACGGACGGTCGACGGGCACCAGGGACCCGGTCTCGTCGAGGTCGTACTCGACGAAGCTGCCGCCCGCGCTCAGCGCCGGGATCAGCTCGTACGGATAGACGGTGCCGCGGGCCTTCGACCGCTGCACCTTCAGGGTGTAGTCGTCGAGCGGCTTGAGCGGCTCGGTCGGCGGCTCGGTGACCGCGACCTGCAGGCCTGCGCCGGACCGGTAGGAGAATCGGAGCGCGACCTGACGCGGAGTCGCGTTGGGGGACTCCTGGATCCGGCAGATCAGGGTGATCTGCTCGATGCCCGCGCCGACCGTCAGCGGCGCGACGTGACCGGCGATCGCGGCGATCCGGTCCACCGCGATGTCGAGGCGCGGCCACACGTAGAGCACGACGCGGTTGTTGTCGAGACGCTTGCGACCGCGGGCGGCCTGGGCGTTGCGGATGCCGGCGAGGCAGGACGCGACGGCCCGCTCGATGGCGGGTGCGGCCTCGATCTCGCCGTCCTCGTCGAACTGCAGTGTCAGGTCACGCACCTGCGCCATCGCGATGAGGCGTTCGTCGGAGGGGTTGTCCTTCGCCGCGAGGTGGTAGACGTACGTGTCGGCGGGCGCGGCGAGGCGGGTGCCGTTGAAGTTCTTCAGGCGCCACATGTCGAGTCGCTGCGCCGTCAGCGGGTGCATACCGCGGATGATGCGGTCCTCGTCGAGGCCGCCGTCTGCCGCGGGGCGGAACGTCACCTGACGCTGGGTGGTCATCGCGCCGGGCACGGTGACGGTGACGGTGACCCGCCGCCACGGCACGGACGCGTTGTGCGCCAGCAACTCCGCGCGGAGTGTCCCGGCCAGTTCGTCGTCGTCGGCGGGGGCGTCCGGCCACGTCAGGTACAGGTCGGCGACGAGGTTCACCGGGGCGGGGCCCGCGACCGAGTCCACGACGGCGAGGGCGTCGGTCAGGCGCGACCGCTCGGCCGCGACCGACACCAGGTTCAGGTGCTCACCCGACAGCTCGAAAATGCCGGTGACACAGGGCAGTCCGTGCCCGTCGACGGCTTTGACGTCCGACAGGCCGCGGATCTTGTAGTACTGCCGCGTGACGACCTCGAGCAGGTCGCCGGGCGCGGACCAGGGCTCCGCCAGCAGACCGACGAGCGGCTCCGGGGTGTCGACCATCGCGTCGATGCGTGCGGCGCGATCGGTCGCGCCCGGCTGCTTCGCCAGGTACTGCAGGCTGCCGCGGACACCGTCGTAGATCGCGTCGCGAGCGCGCTTGACGACCGGCTCGTCGAAGATCCGGAAGTGCAGACCGCGTGCCATGTCGCCGAGCAGCGGGTAGCGCAGCTGGGTGGCCACGACCAGACGGTCGAGGACCTCGCCGACCTCGGCGGTCTGCGCGTCGCCGACCGGGAACTCACGGAGCCAGTGCGAAAGCAGTCCGGCGACGACCGGAACCTGCTGCTCGAGGCGCTGCAGCGCGAGGAACAGCCGGAAGACGGCCTCCTCCAGCTCCGGGGTGCGGTCCAGTTCGACGATGTCGTAGTGCACCAGCGAGCGGGACAGCCGGGCTCGGAAGGACTCCGGGAGTCCTTCGAGTTCGACGTCGAGTGAGCGGAGGAACGAGTGGAAGTGCTCGCGAGGGGAGTGCACGCGCTCGTCGCTCTCGCCGCCCGCCGGACGGTTCCGGGACAGCTCGCACAGGTCGGCGAACGTGGTCAGCAGCGCCAGTTCCGCGCGCACCAGGGTCGGGTCCGACTCGGGCAGGCGGTCACGGAGCGTCTCGTACTCGGCGAGCAGCGCCTTCGCGCGGGTGTCGTCGACATCGAATCCGGTGATCATCGCGGTGAGCGAGTCCAGCCGGGACAGTGCCTCGGTCAGGTCGTCGCGTTCGGCTGCCTCGGGAGCTGCGAACTCGACGCGCGGCGCGGTGGCGGTCACGGTCTCCTCGGCGACCTGGTCCACGCGCAGCAGCGCCGCACCGGCGTCGACCTGGCCGTTGACGATGGCCAGGACCTCGCGGACGGTGCCCGCGTACGGCGAGCGGATGGCGGTTTCCATCTTCATCGCCTCGAGGACGACCAGGGTGTCGCCTGCCTCGACCTCGTCGCCGACCGCGACGGGCAGCGCCACGACGACGGCGGGCGACGGCGCGCGGACCACGCCTGCCTCGTCCTGGCTGATCTGGTGGCTCACGCCGTCGACCTCGACCAGGTGGTGGGCGGGACCGGTGACGGAGACGACGTGGTGGCGGCGGCCGCCGACGGTGAGCCTGCGCTCGAACTCGCCGAGCACGTCGACGTCGCACTCGACCTCGCCGCTGTCACCGTCGACGCGGTAGCGGTGCGGTCCGACCTGTCCGACCTCGAACTGGTAGGCCTGGCCCTGGTAGCTCAGTTCGACGCTGCGGCCGACGGTGTTCTTCGTGCGGGGGCGTCCGCCGCGGGCGGAGGTGAGGAACGCGGCGCGCTCGCGGGCCTCTTCGGCGTCGTAGACGCCGATGGCGGTGGCGAGCAGTGCGATCGCGGCGGCAGGGGTCGGGCCGTTGTCGGTGCCGGCGCCGGTGCGGTCGAGCCAGCCGGTGTCTGCGGACGCGGAGATGACCTCGTCGCGGTCGAGGAGGTCGAGCAGGAAGGACTTGGTGGTGGTGCCGCCGTCGAGGACGACGGTGGTCTCGCGGAGCGCGGTGCGGAGGCGGGCGAGTGCCTCCGAGCGGTCGCGGCCCCAGGCGATGACCTTCGCGACCATCGAGTCGTAGTCGGGTGGGATGACGTCGCCCTGGGCGATGCCGGTGTCGACGCGCAGTCCGGAGCCGAGCGGGAACTTGAGCAGCTGCACCGTGCCTGGCGCGGGCGCGAAGCCGTTGTCGGCGTCCTCGGCGTTCAGGCGGGCCTCGACGGCGTGGCCGAACTCGGTGGGGCACTCGCCTTCGAGAGCCTTGCCGCTGGCGACGTGGATCTGCAGCTTCACCAGGTCGAGGCCGGTGGTGAACTCGGTGATCGGGTGCTCGACCTGCAGGCGGGTGTTGACCTCGAGGAAGGTGAACACCTTCTGCGACGGCTGGTACAGGTACTCGACGGTGGCGGCGCCGCAGTAGCCGGCGGCCTTGACCAGTTCGGCGGACACCTTCCGCAGCTCGGCGGACTGCTCGCCGGTCAGCAGCGGGGACGCCGACTCCTCGATGACCTTCTGGTTCTTGCGCTGGATGGAGCAGTCGCGGACGCCGGGCGCCCACACGTTGCCGTGTGCGTCGGCGATGACCTGGACCTCGACGTGGCGGGCCTCGGTGACGAGCCGCTCGATGAAGACGACCGGGTCGCCGAAGGAGCGCTCGGCCTCGCCCTGGGTGCGCTCGAGGGCGAGTTCGAGCTCGTCCTCCGAGTAGACCTTGCGGATGCCGCGTCCGCCGCCGCCGGAACGGGCCTTGATGATCAGGGGGTAGCCGATGGCCTGGGCGTGCCGGCGGGCGTCGGCGCGGGTCTCCACGGGACCGCCGGACCACGGCGCGACGGGGACGCCGACCTTCTCGGCGAGCAGTTTGGCCTCGACCTTGTCGCCGAGCAGTCGCATGGCCTCGGCGGACGGGCCGATGAACGTGATGCCGAGTTTGGCGCAGACCTCGGCGAAGCCCGGGTCCTCGGCGACGAAGCCCCAGCCGACCCACACGGCGTCGGCGCGAGCCTCGAGGAGGGCGCGCTCGAGCTCGGCGTGATCGAGGTAGGGGGTGGCTGCGGTGGTGGAGGGGCGCAGCGTCACGCCTTCGTCGGCCTGCCGGACGAACATCGCACGGCGTTCGGCCTCGGTGTGCAGGGCGATGACCGTGATGCCGTGGTTGCCCTCTGCGTTGAGTTCCCGGACGGCGCGGATCAGGCGCACTGCCGCCTCGCCACGGTTGACGACTGCGATTCGTCTGAACATCTGGTTGGCCACCATTCCCTCGTACATCGTTTCTCACTTGTGTCGCCCGCGGTGAGTGGCGGGCACTCGGTGCGGACATGCGGCAGCCGTGTCGGACACCTGTGAGCCGGGGCCCCCTCGACTGCCTGCGACCTCCGAGCCCCGTGTGTCGGGGAGGTCGCCGGATCACCGGACGCCGCGCGGTGGAGGGGGTCGGCGATGACCGTTCTCGGCCGGGAGAACCCGGTCGCCCTCCGGTGCGTGATCGGCGCTTCCGGAATGCCAGCATGCATTATTTCGGCGGTGGTGTCATGTCGTTACAAGGTCACTCAACATCGTTTCGCGGCAACGACATTCGACCACTGATCGGCTCTTTCTACCCTGCACCGATGGCTACTTTCGAGTAGGTTTTCGCGTACTCGCGAGTAGGTAGTTCGAGTGGATGAATTTCTTCCCCGCCTGCTGTCTGTGACGTCCGGTACCGCGTGGCTAACCTACGGGTGCGTAGGTGCAGGTCGGCGGGGTGCGTGGTGCGCCACCCGCGCCGCGTGAGATGTCAAGGGGTGGGTTCACAACCGGATAGTGACGGTATCTGGACGTTTGCCCATGTGGTGCTGCGTGTCGTGATGCGGTACAAAACCATCGTCACCACAAAATCGTGACCTTTATCACATCTACTTGTGATCTGCGGTGACACACATCACTGAGGGGGATTCCTGACCATGTTGCTTCCGATGTCGCCCACCGACTCGATGTTCCTGATCGGTGAGTCGCGCGAGTGCCCGATGCACGTCGGCGGACTCGTGCTCTTCGAGCCGCCCGAGGGTGGAGAAGCGAGCGACGTCCGCGCGATGCTCGACACCGCGCTCACCCGCGACCTGGTCGCCCCCCAGCTCCGCCGCCGTGCGCGGCGCTCCCTCGGGACTCTCGGGCAGTGGGCATGGGAGACCGTCGCCGACGTTGACCTGGTCCACCACGTCCAGCACGACGCTCTGCCGCAGCCCGGCGGTATGCGCGAGCTGATGGACCTCGTCTCCCGGCTGCATGCGAGCCTCCTCGACCGCAGTCGGCCGCTCTGGGAGATGCACCTGATCGAGGGTCTGGCCGACGGCCGGTTCGCGGTGTACATGAAGGTCCACCACGCCCTCGCCGACGGCATCTCGGTCATGCGGATGCTGCGGCGTGCCCTCAGTGACGACCCCGACGCCCGCAACCTGCGCGCACCGTGGGAGCCGGGGGCGCCGCGGCTGGAGGTGGTCTCCCCGGTCACGGGCACAGTCGACTTCGCCGGTGCCGCGGTTCGCGTCGTCCGGGAGTCGGTCGGTGAGGTGGCCGGGCTCGTGCCGGCGCTCGTCGACACCGTCGACCGCGCGCTGCACGGCCGCGGGGGCGCGCTGACCCTGGCGGCGCCGTCCTCACTGCTGAACGTGTCGATCGGTGGCGCCCGCCGCTTCGCCGCGGGTACGTGGCGGCTGGAGCGACTGCGCCTGGTCGCCAAGTGCGCGGACGCCACCGTCAACGACGTGGTGCTCGCCATGTCGTCGGGGGCGCTGCGCACCTTCCTGGCGGGCGTCGACGCGCTGCCCGGCGACCCGCTGCGGGCGCTGGTGCCGGTGTCCATCCGCGGTGAGCGCACCGAGGGTGGTAACGAAATCGGTGTTCTCACTTGCAATCTCGGCACCCACCATGCCGAGGCAGGAGACCGCCTCGCCGCCGTCCGGGCGTCGATGCGGGAGGGGAAGGAGACGATGCGTACTCGTAGTGCCACCCAGATCCGGGCAATGAGTGCACTGGGTGTGGCACCACTCGCCCTCGGCATGTTCCTGGGCCGGAGTCTCCCGATCCGCCCGGCCAACGTGATGATCTCGAACGTGCCGGGACCGGATGTGCCCCTCTACTGGAACGGAGCTCGCATGACCGCCCTGTATCCACTGTCCATCCCCGTTGCCGGGCAGGCGCTCAACATCACCTGCACGAGCACCGACCACGAGATCTCGTTCGGGCTCACCGCCTGCCGAAGCCTGCCCGACCTGGCTCCGATGGTCGCCCACCTCGACGACGAGCTGGCCCTGCTCGAACGGGCGGTGGGACTGTGACCGCCCCGCACGGGCGGGTGGCCGTCCCGCACGGCAGGCACCGGCTGCCCGAGAGCGTCGAGACCGTCCGGCTGCGGTCCACGAGGCTCATCGCGTCGACCTCCGCGGTCGCGGCAGCGGTCCCCACGGCCGCGGTCAGTGGCTCGTTCCCGCTGGCGTTGCTCGTCGGGCTCGGTACCGTGCTCGGGGTGGGTGCCGCGGCCATCGTCATCTGATCGTTCGAAAACGGTCGCACCGCAGTCGAACTCGGCCGTGTTGCGGTGCCGGGCGGATGCGACGGCGCGGGTGGCCCGGCCACTCAACTAGGCTGTCTGGTTGTGCTGTCCGTCGTTCCTCGCCCCGTGATCGTCCGGGCCCCGTCCAAGGTGAACCTCCACCTGGGAGTCGGTGACCTGCGTGAGGACGGCTATCACGAGCTGACCTCGGTGTTCCAGGCGCTCTCCCTCAGCGACGACGTCCACCTGACCGAGTCGGACGCCCTCACGGTGCGGGTCCGCGGTGTCGACGCCGACTCGGTGCCCACCGACCGGGGCAACCTGGTGTGGCAGGCCGCCGAACTGCTGGCCCGTCGAGCCGGGCGGTCCGCCGACGTCGCGATCACGATCGTCAAGGGCGTCCCCGTCGCGGGCGGGATGGCGGGCGGCAGCGCCGACGCAGCCGCCACGCTGGTCGGCCTGAACGAGCTGTGGCGTCTCGGTCTCGACCGGGCCGAACTGTTCGAACTCGGCGCCGAACTGGGCAGCGACGTGCCGTTCACCTTGCACGGCATGACCGCGCTGGGGACCGGCCGCGGCGAGAAACTGCTTCCCGTCCTGTCCCGCAACAGCTTCCACTGGGTCATCGCGCTCGCCAAGGGCGGGCTGAGCACGCCGGCCGTGTTCCGTGAGCTGGACCGGTTGCGCGCGGAGGGGGACCCGCCCCGGATCGGCGACCCGGACGAGCTGATGCACGCGCTCGCGGCAGGTGACGCCACCGCGCTCGCGCCGCTGCTCGGCAACGACCTGCAGGCCGCGGCGCTGTCCCTCAAGCCGGAGCTGCGCCGCACCCTCCGTGCGGGGGTCACGGCCGGAGCCCTCGCGGGCATCGTCTCGGGATCGGGACCCACCTGCGCCTTCCTGTGCTCGGACGAGGACGTGGCCGTCGAGGTCGCGGCCGAACTCGCCGGTGCGGGCGTGTGCCGCACCATCCGGGTGGCGCACGGGCCGGTCCCCGGCGCCCGCGTCCTCGCCGACGACATCTCCCGCGGAACGGAACACTGATGGCCAATCTGATCAATCTGGAGCAGGTCTCGAAGTCGTACGGCGTCAAGCCACTCCTCGACTCCGTGTCACTCGGCGTGCAGGAGGGCGAACGCATCGGCGTCGTCGGCCTCAACGGCGGCGGCAAGACCACGATGCTCGAGGTCCTCGCAGGTGTCGAGGAGCCGGACTCCGGCCGGGTCAGCCGGGTCGGCGGTCTGCGGATGGCCGTCGTCACCCAGCGCGGTGCCCTGCCGGACGGCGCGACCGTCGCCGAGGTCGTGCTCGCGCCGCTCGGGCTCGCGGAACACGAGTGGGCCGGTGACGCCCGGATCCGGTCGATCCTTGCGGGAATCGGCATCGACGCGCTCGGCCTCGATCGCACCGTCGAGGGGCTGTCCGGCGGCGAGCGTCGCCGCGTGGCGCTGGCCGCGGCCCTCGTGCGGGACCTCGACCTGCTCGTCCTCGACGAGCCGACCAACCACCTCGACGTCGAGGGTGTGCAATGGCTGGCCGAGCACCTGCTGACCCGGCGCAGCGCGCTCGTCGTCGTCACCCACGACCGGTGGTTCCTCGACACCGTCGCCTCGCGGACCTGGGAGGTCGTCGGCGGCAGGGTCGAGAGCTACGAGGGCGGCTACAACGACTGGATCTTCGCCCGCGCCGAGCGTGCCCGGCAGGCCGACGCCGCGGAGGAGCGGCGGCAGAACCTCGCCCGTAAGGAGCTTGCGTGGCTTCGCCGCGGCCCGCAGGCTCGCGCGTCCAAGCCCCGCTACCGCGTCGAGGCCGCCGAGGCGCTGATCGCGAACGTGCCGCCGCCGCGTGACTCCATCGCGCTCGCGTCCTTCGCGAAGCGTCGCCTCGGCCGCGTCGTCATCGAGCTCGAGGACGCGAAGCTGACCACTCCGGACGGCCGGGAACTGGTCCACGACCTGACGTGGCGGCTCGCGCCGGGCGAACGGGTCGGTCTCGTCGGTGTCAACGGCTCCGGGAAGACGACGTTGCTGCGGACCCTCGCCGGCGAGCTGCAGCCGGCGTCGGGCAAGCGGATCCAGGGCCAGACCGTCAAGATCGGCTGGCTCCGCCAGGAACTCGACGATCTGCCGACCGACATGCGCGTGCTCGACGCGGTCAAGGACGTTGCCGAGCGGATCATGTTGGGCGACAAGGAGGTTTCCGCCGGACAGCTGGCGGAGCGGCTCGGGTTCACCCCGGCGCGCCAGCGGACGCCGGTCGGCGATCTGTCCGGTGGCGAGCGTCGCCGCCTGCAGCTGACACGCGTGCTGATGGGCGAGCCGAACGTGTTGCTCCTCGACGAGCCCACCAACGACCTCGACATCGACACCCTGCAGCAGCTCGAGGACATCCTCGACGGCTGGGCGGGCACGATGGTGGTGATCTCGCACGACCGCTACCTGATCGAGCGCATCTGCGACAGCACCTGGGCGCTGTTCGGTGACGGCAAGCTCACCAACCTGCCCGGCGGGATCGAGGAGTACCTGCGTCGCCGGGCCGCGGTGGTCGAGGCCGCCGCTCCCGGCCCGGCTCCGGTGCGGGTCGCGGTCGCCCAGGCCGACGGCTGTCCCGCAGTGGTCCGTGACGGCGCCGCCGACCGGGCCGCCCGGAAGGAACTGAGCCGGATCGAGCGTCAGGTCGCGAAGCTGTCGGAGCGGGAGGCCGTGCTGCACGAGGCGTTGGCTGCGGCGGCCACGGACGTTCAGGAGCTGCAGCGGCTCGACGGCGAACTGCGGTCGGTCGTGGCGGAGAAGGAGTCCGCGGAGGAGCGCTGGATGGAACTGGCCGCGGACCTCGACTGAGCAGGTGGGCGGTGGTCGCCGCAACGCGCACGGAGACTGTTCATCCCGCGAGTGGGCCGGAAGGCGACTAGGCTGCGGCTCAGGTCGTTCTTGTCGTTCATGGTCCCGTCGTGAAAGGCGCGCGTCATGGATCTGGATGCTCTAGCCGAGATCACCAGGCTCAAACACCGCTACTCGCGCGCCCTGGACACGAAGGACTGGCCGCTCTTCCGTGAGACACTCCTCCCCGATGCCACCGCGACCTACGGCGAACACCTCCGGTTCGAGGATCGCGACGCGCTCTGCTCGTTCATGGAGATCACCCTCGGTCCGCACGTGTTGTCGGAGCATCTGTGCGCGCAGCCCGAGATCGAGATCGACGGTGACGTCGCCACCGGAACGTGGTTCCTGCAGGACATGGTGATCATTCCCGAGGACGGAATGATGTTGCGCGGCGCGGCTTTCTATCACGACAGGTATGCACGCAACGAGGCAGGCGAGTGGCGGATCGCGCACACCGGATACGAACGGACCTTCGAGCTGGTGCTCTCGCTCGCCGACCTCCCGAGCCTGCAGTTGACCTCGAACAGGTGGTCATTGACGCTCAACTCCACGCCCCCGCGCGAGCCCGTCACCGAGTGATCCGGCTGCCGGACTGGGTGCGCACTCCGCTGTCTCCGCACGACCCCTTCTCGACGTAGTCCACCCATGAACCTCCAGGAAAAGCTAGCCTGTCCTAACCAAGACAGGCTGTAACTAAGTCGGATCCCTGGAGCTCACCATGACGTCCACTCAGACCCTGCCGGTCGACGAGCCGCGGGCCGTCGACGGACCCGCCGCCGATCCGCCCGGCACCACCGAGCGAGCGGCGCTGCGAGAACTGCTGGCGCCGGTACGAACTCGGACCCGCGTTGCGATGGCGATGCAGGTGGTGGCGGCGTTCGCGACGATCGTCCCTTACGTCGCCATCGCCGAACTCGGCAAGACCCTGCTCGCCGCCGGACCGGTGGACTCGGAGCGGGTGTGGACGATCGTGTGGGTCGTTGTAACCGGCCTCGGGCTCCGGGCGGGCTTCGGCGGTGGCGCGCTCATGGTGACTCACTTCGCCGACGTGCGATTGCAGGCGATCCTTCGTCGGCGCATCGCCACCACCCTCGGGCGACTTCCGCTCGGGTGGTTCACCACGCACTCGTCGGGGCAGGTCCGCAAGGCCGCGCAGAACGACATCGGCGACATGCACTACCTGGTCGCGCACAGTGCCGTCGAGACCACCGGCGCGGTGGCGGTACCGCTCGCCGGTCTGGCGTACGTCATCTCCGTCGACTGGCGCCTCGCACTGCTCGCCGTCGCGACCCTGCCCGTGTACGTCGTCGCCTACGCGGTGATGACGCGGGGCATGACCGAGAAGATGGAGGAGATGAACCGTGGCCTGGCTGCGATCAGCGCCACTGTCGTCGAATTTGTCACCGGTATCGCGGTCGTCAAGACGTTCGGGCAGACCAGGCGCGCACACTCGCGCTACCGCGACGCCGCCACCGAGACAGCGCAGGCGTACGACGGATGGGTGCGGCCGATGCTGCGGACGGAGGCGCTCGCGTCGATGGCGCTCAGCGCGCCGGTGGTGCTGCTCGTCAACCTCGGGGTCGGCGCGCTCATGGTGCAGGCCGGGTGGGTGTCGGCGATCGACCTCTTCAGCACCACTCTGGTTGCCCTGATCATCCCGGTTGCGGTGACGTCCATCGGCTTCGGTATGCAGGCTCGGCGCGAGGCCTCGGCGGCGGCGGGGCGCCTCCTCGAGCTGTTCGGGGCGCCGACGCTCCCCGAACCCGAGCGGCCGCGGCACCCGGTCGGCCACACCGTCGAGTTCGACGGCGTCGGGTTCTCCTACGACGGACGCACCACCGTGCTGTCCGAAATCGACCTCGAACTGCGTCAGGGCACCGTCACCGCGCTCGTCGGGCCGTCCGGCTCCGGGAAGTCCACCCTCGCGACGCTGGTGCCGCGCTTCCACGACGTGACCTCGGGCGCCGTTCGGCTCGGTGGCGTGGACGTACGGGAGATCGCCTCCGACGAGTTGTACCGGCACGTCGGATTCGTGCTGCAGGACGTGCAACTGTTGCGGGAGTCGGTGCTCGACAACATCCGCCTCGCCCGCCCCGACGCCGATCTCGACACGGTCCGCTCCGCCGCGCGGGCCGCGCGGATCGACGACCGCATCATGGCGTTGCCGCGAGGGTACGACTCGGTGGTCGGGGAGGATGCCCTGTTCTCCGGCGGTGAGGCGCAGCGGGTGTCGATCGCGCGGGCGCTGCTCGCCGACACCCCGGTACTGGTACTCGACGAGGCCACCGCGTTCGCGGATCCGGAGTCGGAGGCCGACATCCAGGCGGCGCTCACCCGGCTCGCGGTCGATCGGACCGTTCTCGTCATCGCGCACCGGCTGAGTTCGATCGTCGGCGCCGATCAGATCGTCGTCCTCGACCGGGGTCGCGTGGTCGAACGTGGATCGCATGACGAACTGACAGCCGCGGGCGGCCGGTACGCCCGCATGTGGGAGCGAGGGACCAACTGATGATTCGTGACCTGATGCGCATTCTCGGCCCGGGGAACGACGCCCGCTACCGGGTGTTCCTGGCGTGGGCGGTGGCATACGGCGTGCTGCAGGGTGTGTCGGTCGCTCTGCTGGTGCCTGTCACGCGTGCCCTGTTCGACGCCGACTGGCCGTCGTTCTGGCGGTGGCTGGGCGTGATGGCGGCGACCACCCTGCTCTGCATGGTGGCGCACTACGTACAGGCCATGAAGGGCTTCGAATCGGCGCTGGTGCTGCTGCGCACCATGCACCTGAGGCTCGGAGACCACCTCGTCACGCTCCCGCTCGGCTGGTTCGGCGCCACCCGGGTGGGGCAGGTGTCGCAGATCGCGACGAAGGGCACGATCAGCGTGATGGGCGCGATCGCGCACCTGATGACGCCGCTGATCAGCGGCGTCGTCACGACGGCGACGATCGCGGTCTCGATGTTCTTCTTCGACTGGCGTCTCGGCGTCGCGCTGGTGGTCAGTGCTCCGGTGATCTGGGTGGCGGCACGGTTCGCGACCGACATGACGGCTCGGGTCGACGACCGGATGCACGCGGCCTCGGTGGAGTCGAACAACAGGGTCCTCGAGTACGCCCGTTGTCAGCAGGCGCTGCGTGCCTTCGGTCGCACCCACGGTGTGTACGAGCCGTTGGACGCCGCGATCGAGGAACAGCGCGTCGCCGGCCGCAGGCAGATGTGGCTGGTGGTCGTCGGGTCCGTCGTCAACGGTTTCGCACTCCAGTTGGTGTTCTCGGCGCTGATCGTGCTCGGCGCCCTCCTTGCACTCGACGGGGAGATCGACCCCGTCACCCTCGTCGCGTTACTGGGCCTCATTGCCCGATTCATCCAGCCACTCAACGAGATCGGGGACCTCGGCGCGGCGATCCGACTCGCGCGCAACGACATCCGCCGGATGTCGGAGGTGCTCGAGGCGGAGCCCCTGCCCGAACCCGACCACAGTGCGCCCGCCGCCCACGAGGCGCCGGCCGTCGAGTTCGACGCCGTCCGCTTCGGTTACGACGATGCCGCGCCGGTGCTCCGCGGCATCGACCTCACGGTGCCGCGGCGGTCGATGATCGCGCTCGTGGGGCCGTCCGGCTCCGGCAAGACCACCGTCACCCGCTTGATCGCCCGCTTCTACGACGTCGACGGCGGCACGGTCCGCGTCGGCGGTGTCGACGTCCGTGACCTCACCACCGCCGACCTGATGTCGCAACTGTCCCTGGTGTTCCAGGACGTGTACCTCTTCGACGACACCCTGAGAGCGAACGTCCGGGTCGGAAGGCCGGACGCCACCGACGACGAGGTGACCGCCGCGGCGCGTACCGCAGGTGTCGGGGAGATCGTGGACCGCCTGCCCGACGGCTGGGACACCCGGGTGGGTGAGGGCGGTGCCGCGCTGTCGGGAGGTGAGCGCCAGCGCGTCTCGATCGCTCGCGCCCTGCTCAAGCAGGCGCCGATCGTGTTGTTCGACGAGGCGACCGCCGCACTCGACCCCGACAACGAGGCACACCTGCAACAGGCGATGGAGGTGCTCAAGCAGAACAGCACGTTGCTGGTGATCGCGCACAAGCTCACCACCGTCACCGCTGCGGACCGGATCGTGGTGCTCGGCGACGACGGCACAGTCGCGCAGTCCGGAACGCACGTCGAACTGCTCGCCCGCGGCGGCCGCTACGCCGACTTCTGGGAACTCCGCACCCGCGCCACCGGCTGGCAGTTGGTGAGTGGCTGACGGGCGAATGGCAGGGTGGTGGGCGTGGCTGATGCACGAGTGGGCAGACGCACGGGCCGCCCCCCGACCCTGACCGCGGACGACATCGTCACCGCGGCGCTGGGCGGGGATCTCGCCGCGCTGAGCATGCCCGCGGTGGCGAAGCGTCTCGGCGTCAGCCATTCGGCGCTGTACCGGTACTTCCCGGACCGGGAATCGCTGCTGCGCGAGTGTGCCGACCGCGTGGTGCGGGAGACCTCGTGGCCGGATGTCGACCAGCCGTGGCGTGAGCTGCTGCTGTCGATGTCGTCCGCCCTGTGGTCCTGCTTCGACGCGCACCCCGGTCTCGCTCAGGTGGCCTTGGCGCTGCCTGGCACGCCACCGGCGCTGGTGACCGTGGTGGATGCGATCGTCGAGTCGCTGTGTGGGCAGGGCTTCGCCATCCACGACGCGGTCCTCGCCGTCGACTTCGTGTCGGAGGTGACGATCCTCCAGTACGCGTCGATGTCCGCACTCGACGACGTCGTGAGCGATGCCGATTCGCGGTCGACCAGGCAGGCTCATCAAGACAGTTGGCGCGAGTCCGGAGTGGTGTCGGCGGGCGGGATGGACGAGGCCGCGTGGCACGGCCGCGGATGGCTCGACGGCAAATTGGCGGTCGTCCTCGACGGGCTCGAACGACGCCTCGAACGCTGACTTGCCGTAGCGGACCGCGATTCGCCGATCCTCGCCCGCGCCGTTGCGGACAGGCACACTCGTCACATGATCGCTGCACTGCTGACCCGCGCGGCCCTCAACCCGCCACCGTCCCTGCGCTCCCTCGCCACCCGGGTTCGGCCGGGTCCGGACCGGATCGAGGGCGCGACGATCCTCGTCACCGGGGCCTCCTCGGGTGTCGGGGAGGCCGCGGCGACCGCCTTCGCCGAGCGCGGCGCGTCCGTGATCCTGGTGGCACGCGGCGCCGAGGACCTGGCGGGGGTGCGGGACCGGATCGTCGCGGCCGGCGGTGACGCGACGGCCCTGCCGTGCGACCTGACCAGCGCCGCCGACGTGGAGTCACTGGTGAAGCGGGTGAACTCGGAGTTCGGCCCACTCGACGTCCTCGTCAACAACGCAGGCCGGTCGATCCGGCGCACCGCCGTCGAGTCGCTCGACCGGTTCCACGACTACGAGCGGACCATGGCGCTCAACTACTTCGGGCCGGTCCGGCTGACGTTGGCGTTGCTGCCGGGGATGCTGGAGCGGGGCCACGGTCACGTCGTCAACGTCGCGACGTGGGGCGTCCCCGGAGGCGTGATGCCCCGGTTCGGCGCGTACCACGCGTCGAAGGCCGCGATCAGCGCCTTCGGTCGCGATCTCGGGGCGGAAGTGGACGGCACCGGTGTCGCGGTGACGACCGTGCACTTCCCGCTGATCCGGACGCCGATGATCGCCCCGACCGAGGACTACGACCGCATGCCCGCGCTGACCGCGGAGCAGGCGGCGGGCTGGCTGGTCGAGGCCGTGCGGTCACGCCCGGTCGAGATCGCGCCCGCCTACGCCGAGCTGCTGCGCTACGTCGGGGCCGTGTCCCCGACGCTGGCGAACTCACTGGTCCGCCGCGCCGGAATCTAGGGAACTCCGTGGAAGTCGCAGTGTCAGCCGGGCGCCGCCGAGGGGACTGTCCTCGAGCAGGGCCGTCCCTCCGTGCAGCAGCGCCTGCTGCGCGACCAGTGCGAGGCCGAGTCCCGAGCCGTCCGCGGATGTTCCCACGCCGCGCGTGAACTTTTTCGAACATCGCGGCGCGCTCGGTCTCGACGACCCCGGATCCGTCGTCGTCCACGGTGAGGACGACTGCGTCCGGTTGGGCTGCGATCGTGACCTGCACCCGGTGCGCGCCGCCGTGCCGGACCGCGTTGGTGACGGCGTTGTCGAGTACCAGTCGTAGGCCGGTGGGCACGCCGCGGACGAGCACCGCGCGCTCCGGCGCGGCGAAGTCGATGTCGACGTTCCGGTGGATGCGCGCGGATTCCTGCACGCAGCGGTCGATGAGGTCGACGAGGTCGACGTCCTCGTGATCGGCGGCGTCGGCCAACTCGCCCAGTGCGAGCCGCTCCAGGTCGGTGAGGGTCGTCTCGACCTGTCGTTGGGTGTCGAGCAGGTCGCGCAGGACCTCGTCGCGTTGCTCGCCGGTGAGCCGCATCGTCGCGAGCACTTCCAGGTCGGTGCGCATGGAGGTCAGCGGGGTACGCAACTCGTGGGCGGACACCGCGGCGAAGTCCCGGGCAGACCCGAGCGCCTCCTCGGTCCGCCGCTGCGCCGTACCGATCCGGTCGAGCATCTGGCCGATCGCGTCGGAGAGTTCCTCCGCCTCACGCGCACCGCGCACGTTCGGCCGGTGGGAGCCGGGTGCGTCGCCCACTGTGTGGGTTGCCGCGGCGAGTCGTTGCAGCGGCCGCACCGCGCGGCCGGCGAACGTCCAGCCGAGCCCTGCGGCGGCGGCGATCGCGGTGGCCGCGGCCGCGGCCACCCACACCTGTTGCCGTCGAATCGCGTCGATCAGTGGATCCTCCGGGACAGCCACCGACAGCATCGCAGGCGGACCACCCTCGACGGCGACGGTTCGGGCCCGCACCGCGACACCGGCGATCGACTCCGACCTCGCCGCCTCGACCGTCGGAGTTGCAGGCATGGCCACGGCCGGCATCGTGAGCGTGTCAGCCGGGGCCCCGAGCGGGGCGGCCAGGATGACCGAGTCGAGTGTGCGGTCGATCTGTTCGGTGCCGTTCACCCGGAGGAACGCCGCGAACGCGACCGCGATCGCTCCGATCACGATCGCCGCACTCAGCGCCGACGCGATCGCGACGCGGGCCTGCAGGGACAGTGACCGCCTCACGGCTCGGTCCTCAGGACGAAGCCGACACCTCGGACGGTGTGCAGGACTCGCGGCACCGCGTTCGCCTCCAGCTTCTTGCGTAGATAGGTCACGAAGACGTCGACGACGTTGGTGTTCGCGTCGAAGTCGTAGCCCCACACCAGGCGCAGCAGTTGTGTGCGGCTGAGGACGATGCCCGCGTTCTGCGCGAGCACGGCCAGTAGGTCGAACTCACGTTTGGTCAGGACCAGTGAGTGGCCCTCGACACGCGCCCGGCGGCCGGGCAGATTCACCTCGAGCGGGCCGACGACGATGTCACCGGCAGCGGTGCGCTGCGGGGCCCGGCGAAGCAGCGCCCGCAGCCGGGCCACCAGCTCGCCGAGCTCGAACGGCTTGGTCAGGTAGTCGTCGGCGCCTGCCTCGAGGCCGACGATCCGGTCGTCGACCGACGTGCGCGCGCTGAGCACACAGATCGGTACCTCGTTGCCCATCGCGCGCAGCGCGGTCACCACGCTGACGCCGTCGAGGCCCGGCATGTTGACGTCCAGGACGATGGCGTCCGGAGTCGAGCGGGACACCGATGCGAGCGCGGAGGCCCCGTCCGTCGCAGTCTCCACCACGAAGTCGGACAGCCGGAGCCCCCGCTCGAGCGAGGTCAGGATCTTCGCGTCGTCGTCGACGACCAGGATTCGGGCAGCGGTGCTCACCCGACAATCTTGCCCGCGGACCAGATCAGCAGGGCTGGGCCTGACCGATCACGACGCCGGGCGCGGCATCGGCGGGAAGTGCCGGCAGGGTCGGAAGCGCCGGTACACCCGGGACGTCGAGCCGCTCGATCGTGATCGTCGCGGCAGGGACATCGCCGGGCGCGATGCCGAGAGCCTGGACCGGAACCGCCTGGTCGAGGGGGATGGCGCGGACAACCGCTCCTTCGTCGATCAGCCGCTGCAGTTCGGCGTCGTCGAAGAACACTGCGCCGCCGCAAACCGCGGTGGTCCGGGCCTGCGCGACGACCTCGGCCGGTTCACCGGACGTCGACCCGGTGTCCGCCGCGGACGCCACCGCGGGCGCCGCGAGCGCCAGTGCGGCGACACCTGCGGCCGCGAGGCCGAGGCCGCGGGCGGTTCGGTTGGTGAGGGGCTTGCGCATGTCGCTCTCCTTCGTTTCGGGGCCCGAACGGCCCGGCACGAACGAAGGTATGGACGCAAAACTGGGCGCCGATTGGCGAATCGTTAGGGTTCGGTTAGAGCGGGTGTGCCTGCACCTCGGTGCCCCGGCGTTGGATCCGCAGCCACACCGCGAATCCCCACACCACGAATCCCGCGTACACCAGGTAGAGGATGGCCGACGGGTAGTACCCGGCCTTCAGCAGCAGCGGCACTCCGACGACGTCGACGCCGATCCAGATCAGCCAGAACTCGGTCCATCCGCGGGCCATGCCGTAGGTGGCGAGCATCGAGCCCATGAAGATCCACGCTTCGGCCCACGGGCCGTATGACCCGAGCCAGGCGAAGAGCTGCGCGAACGCGACGGTGCCCGCGGCCATCGCGAGGATCAGCAGGATGCGGTCCCGGCCCGGTGCCCACCGCGGCAGCACTGCGTGGCCGGACACCTTCCTCGATCGCAGCCACTGCGTCCAGCCGTAGATGCTGACACTGATGAACATCAGCTGGCGGCCGGCCTGGCCGTAGAGGTTCAGTTCCTGCGGCGTGTGGAACAGCGCGCCCATGAAGACCGTGAACAGCAGGGCGTTGCCGGCGATGCCGACCGGCCAGGCCCACACCACGCGCTTCATCCCGCCGATCGCCGACGCGATACCGAACGTGTTGCCGACGATCTCGCGCCACAGGATGGTTGCCCCGCCTATGTGCAGCTCTGCGTCGAACAGGGTGAGCAGCGGGTTCACGGAGTCAGTCGGCGGTCGCGACGAGCGGCTCGAGGGTGAGTTCGGGCATCTCCTTCTGGATGTACTGCAGACGCCACTTGTCGCTGACGAGGGCGAGCAGAACACCGTCCGAGCGGGTGAACACCTCGACGCCGCGCTGACGGCCCAGTTCGGCCGCCGACTCGGCGTCGGTGCGCCGCGCCAACTGGTACGGCAGGCCCTCCATCCGCGCCTCGACGTTGAACTCGGCCTTCATCCGGGCCGCGACGACCTCGAACTGCATGGGCCCGACCGCGGCCATCACCGGGGACGCGTCGCCGCGGACGTCGTTGCGCAGGATCTGCACGACACCCTCGGAGTCGAGCTGGTCGACCGCGCGGCGGAACTGCTTGTACTTGCCCGCGCTCTCGGCGCGCAGCGTCGAGAAGTGCTCCGGTGCGAAGGACGGGATCGGCGGGAACTCCACCTTCTTGTCCGTGAACAGGGTGTGCCCGGGCGCGAGAGCGGTCGCGTTGACGAGGCCGACGACGTCACCGGGGTAGGCGCTGTCGACAGTGGAACGCTCGCGGCCGAACACCGTCTGCGCGTACTTCGTGGCGAACGGCTTGCCGGTCTGCGCGTGCGTGACGACCATGCCGCGCTCGAACACACCGGACACGACGCGCATGAACGCCAGCCGGTCCCGGTGCGCGGTGTCCATGCCCGCCTGCACCTTGAACACGACCGCGCTGAACGGATCGGTGACGTCGCGGTCGTTGCCTGCGAGGTCTGTGCGTGCGCCCGGGGACGGCGCCAGCTCGACGAGCGTGTCGAGGATCTGCCGGACACCGAAGTTGAGCATCGCGGACGCGAAGATCACCGGCGACGTCTGGCCGGCGATGAACAGCTCCTGGTCGTGGTCCTGCCCGGACGCGGACAGCAGTTCGCTCTCCTCGACCGCGGTCTCCCATTCGCTGCCGTCGCGGGAGGCGGCGCCGTCGGCGTCGAGGATCTCCTCGGGTGCGATCTTCGCGCCACCGGCAGTGCGGGTGAAGCGGATGTACTCGCGGGGTGCGCCGTCCTCGCCGCGGCGCAGCAGCCCGCGGAAGTCGCCTGCGATGCCCACCGGCCAGTACAGCGGCGTCGGCGTCAGGCCGATGCGCTCCTGGATCTCGTCGAGCAGTTCCAGGGGGGACTGGCCGGGCCGGTCCCACTTGTTGATGACGGTGACGACGGGGATGCCGCGGTGCCGGCACACCTGGAACAGCTTCAGAGTCTGCGGCTCCAGGCCCTTGGCGGCGTCGATGAGCATGACTGCAGCGTCGACCGCGGTGAGCACTCGATAGGTGTCCTCCGAGAAGTCGGAGTGGCCGGGGGTGTCGACGAGGTTGACGACGTTCGGCTCCTCCTCCGGGTCCGTCTCCGGCGACTTGTAGTTGAACTGCAGCGCGGTGGAGCTGACGGAGATGCCGCGGGCCTTCTCCATCTCCATCCAGTCGGAGACCGTGGACTTGCGTCCCGCCTTGCCGTGCACGGCGCCTGCCTCGGCGATCATCTTCGCGTGCAGCGCGAGGGCCTCGGTCAGGGTCGACTTGCCGGCGTCCGGATGCGAGATGACGGCGAAGGTGCGGCGCCGGCCCGCCTCGGCGGCGAGGGCGCGCGCGGACCTGTCGATCGTGCCCGCGCCTGCCTCGGACTCGGACGGGGAGGCAGGTGTCGTCGACGCGGGCTCGGTGGTCACCGGGGAATTTCCTTTGCTTGGCGGAGTCGGGTCGCGCACGGGGACGCCGTCGCGAACGGCCGGTAGTCCAGGTTACCCGCCGTGAAGGCCACCGATTCGCCACGGTTGCCGCATCCGACGACCCGGCCGCGCCGTGACGTGTAACACATCGACGGCGGGAGGTGGAAATACCTTGTAGGGACCCGGTGAGGAGTCGTGTCATGAGCAGATTCACCGACGAGATGTACGAGACCGCCGCGAGCAGCGACGCGGGGATCGTCATCGGCGAGCCGGAACACCCCGCGCGGCACCCCTGGGGCCGGATCCATGTCGTCGCCCGGCACGTCGCCGGCGGGCTCGCGGCAGCCGGCGTGGGGCCGGGGGACTCGGTCGCGGTCCTGGCCGGACTGCCCGTCGACATCGCGCCCGTCTGTCAGGCGATCTGGATGCGCCGCGCTGCGGTGACGATGCTGCACCAGCCGACGCCCCGCACCGACCTCGAGACGTGGGCACGGGACACCGAGGTGGTGGTCCGGATGATCGGCGCGCACGCCGTCGTGCTCGGATCGCCGTTCGAGGCGGCCGCGCAGGTGCTGGCCGCGCACGGGATTCCCGTGGTCACCGTCGGCGAGCTCCGCGGTGCACACCCCGTCGACGCGCTGGACGCGCTGGAGAGCGACGTCGCGCTGCAGCAACTGACGTCGGGTTCGACCGGATCGCCGAAGGCGGTGCGGATCACGCACGCCAACTTCCACACGAACGCGTACGCGATGCTGGACCGGATCAAGTTCGATGTCGACAGCGACGTCATGATCAGCTGGCTGCCGCTGTTCCACGACATGGGCATGGTCGGATTCCTGACGGTGCCCATGCAACTCGGGGCCGAGATCGTCAGCGTCACACCCCTCGACTTCCTGCGAACGCCGATGCTGTGGGCCGAACTGATGGACCGGTATCGCGGAACGATCAGCGCCGCACCGAATTTCGCGTACTCCATGCTCGCCCGTCGACTGGAGCAGGCGCCCGACGGCGCCGTCGACCTCTCCTCCGTGCGCTGTCTGCTCAACGGCGCCGAGCCCGTCGACGCCGACACCGTGCTGACACTGGCCGCGGCAGGGGAGCGATTCGGACTCGATCCGGCGGCGCTGGCGCCCACGTACGGGATGGCGGAGGTGACGCTCGCGGTGTCGCTGCCCTCACCCGGTCAGGGCATGGTGCTCGATCCGGTGGATCCGGACCTGCTCGCGGCCATGCACCGCGCGGTACCGTCCACCCGCAGCAACGCCCGCAGGATGGTCACCCTCGGCAAACTCGTCTCCGACCTGGAGGGCAGGGTGGTCGACGAGGACCGCAACGAACTGCCCGCGCGCTGTGTCGGGGTGCTGGAGGTGCGTGGTCCCTCCGTCACCCCCGGCTACCTCACCACCGAGGGGCCCCGGCCGGCGCAGGACGCCGACGGGTGGCTCGACACCGGCGACGTCGGCTACTTCACCGAGGACGGACTGGTGGTGGTTTGTGGCCGCATCAAGGACGTCATCATCATGGGCGGCCGGAACGTGTATCCCACCGACATCGAACGGGCCGCGCTGACCGTGCGGGGCGTGCGCCCGGGCAACGCGGTCGCGGTGCGCCTGGACGCCGGGCAGAAGCGGGAGTCGTTCGCCGTCGCCGTGGAGACCAATGCGATCGACGATCCGGCGGAGGTGCACAGGATCGAACGTGAGGTGGTGCACGCCGTGGTGTCGGAGGTCGGCGTGCGGCCCCGAACGGTCGCGGTCCTCGGTCCGGGCAGCATCCCGAAGACGTCCTCGGGAAAGCTGCGGCGCACCCACTCGGCGTCGCTGCTGAGCTGACGTCGGCACGCACCGAGGATAGGGCCCCAGGAGCTGTTCGGCAAGGATTCGAATCGTCCTGAATCGAATGCCGATCCGTTGACAATCACTGTGCCGCAACCGAGTTCGACTTCTTGCCGAGGTCGATCTAGGGTGGGTGGCCGATGTGCCGCGCCGTGACGCGGACCGGAACGGAGAAGTCGTGAGCGTGACCGTCGCCCCGTTGGATCAGGCCTCGCTGCGCGAGGTGTTCGGCCATGTCCCGAGTGGGGTCGTCGCCGTCTGTGCGGAACTGGACGGGCTCCGGGTCGGCCTCGCGGCGAGCACCTTCGTCCCGGTCTCGCTCGATCCGCCACTCGTCGCGTTCTGTGTGCAGAACACCTCGACCACCTGGCCGAGGCTCCAGGGAGCCCCGCGCATCGGCGTCAGCGTGCTCGGGGAGAACCACGACCGGGCAGCCCGAACCCTCGCAGCCAAGACCGGTGACCGTTTCGAGGGACTGGTCACCGAGACCGCGGACGGCGGAGCGGTCTTCGTCGACGGCGCGTCGGTGTGGCTGGACACCTCCGTCGAACAGCAGGTGCCGGCGGGTGACCACGCCGTCGTGATCCTCCGCGTCCACGAGGCGCGGCTGCGATCCGGGGTGGAGCCGATAGTGTTCCACCGCAGCCGGTTCCGCCGGCTCGATACCTGAGGAGAGGTCGAGATGACGCTGCACGTGCAGGAGTGGGGGACCGGCGACCGGATCGCGGTCCTGATCCACGGACTCGGCAACTCCAGCGATTCCTGGTGGCGGGTCGGTCCTGCCCTCGCCGACCACGGTTACCGAGTGCTGGCCGTCGACCTGCCCGGGCACGGGAAGAGCGCGCCCCTCGACGTCTACACCAGCGTGGCGCTCGCGGCGGCCGTCCTCGCGGCCGTGCCGCACCGTCCTGCGCTCGCGATCGGACACTCCCTGGGAGGTCACGTCCTCGCGCACGCGGTCGCAGAACTGGCCCCCGAGATCGCCGTGTACGAGGATCCCGCGTTCGTCACGACGCCGGACCCGGCGGTGGCCGCCCACTTCCGCGCGCAGAAGTCGTGGGGCCGCAAGGAGGTCGCGCAGGAGAACCCACGATGGGACGAGGGCAGCGTCGACCGTAAGGTCGCTGCGCTCGAAGCATGGGATCCGACGATCGTCGACCACCTCGGCGGCTTCGTCGCCGCGCCCGTCGACACGGCGGCGGTTCCGTCCGCGCTGGTGCTCGCGGACCCGAGTGCCCTCGTCCCACCGCCGTTCGCGGGCGCACTGGCCGCCCGCGGGTTCGCCGTCGACGTGGTCCCGGGCTCGGGGCATGTGATCCATCTCGACGATCACGACGGTTTCATGGCCGCGCTGGCCCGCCGCGGAATCGTTCCTGCTGCCGGCTAGTGCAGCTGGTTCTGCGCCGCCTCCAGGCCGACGCGCAGCAGCAGCTCGACCGCATCCGCAGCCTCCTCGCACACGAGGTCGAGTTCTTTGCGTTCCACCGACGAGAACGGCTTGAGCACGTAGTCGGCGGGGTCCATGCGGCCCGGCGGGCGGCCGATGCCGACGCGGGTGCGCAGGTAGTCCTTGGTGCCGAGCGCCTGCGAGATGGACCGCAAGCCGTTGTGCCCGCCCTCGCCGCCACCGAGCTTCAGTCGCAGGGTGCCGTAGTCGAGGTCGAGTTCGTCGTGGACGACCACGAGATTCGCGGGGTCGACGGAGAAGAACCGGGCGAGCGCGGCGACGGGACGTCCCGACAGGTTCATGTACGACCGGGGCTTGGCGAGGATCACCTGGCGGCCCGCGAGCCGGATGGTGACGGCGTCGGCACCGGACTTCTTGTGCACGCTGAACCGCGACCGCTCACGGGCGGCGAGGGTCTCGACCACCATGAATCCGACGTTGTGCCGGGTCTTCTCGTACTGCGGTCCGGGATTGCCGAGGCCGACGACGAGTGCGGTGTCCGTGGAGTCGCTCAACGCGTTCGTTCCTGTCCTGTGAAACGCGACGACGCGCCGCCCGCAGTGGGGCGACGCGTCGTCGACGTCAACTGATGTGGTCCGCGGAGCGGATCAGGCCTCTTCGCCCTCGGTGGCCTCGGCAGCCTCGGCCTCGGCGCCCTCTTCGCCCGCGCCCTCGAGCGCCTCGGCGGAGGGTGCCTCGACGATGTTGACGAGCAGCAGCTCGGCATCGTCCTGCAGCGTGACGCCGGAGGGCAGCTCGACGCCACCGGCGAGGATCTGGGTGCCGGCCTCGGCGCCCTCGATCGAGATCTCGACCTGCTCGGGGATGTTCAGGGCGTCGGCCTCGACCTTGACGGTGGTGACGTCCTGGGTGACGAGGGTGCCGGAGCCGGCCTCACCGGTGAGGACGACGGGGACCTCGACGGTGACCTTCTCGCCCTTCTTCACGACGAGCAGGTCGGCGTGCTCGATGTGGCGACGGATCGGGTGGACGACGACCGACTTCGTCAGCGCGAGCTGCTCCGCGCCGTCGATGTGTAGGTTGATGACGACGTTGGTGCCGTGGGCGCGCAGGATCGCGGCGAACTCACGGGCGTTGACGCTCAGGTGCTGCGGGTCGGTGCCGTGGCCGTACAGGACGGCGGGCACGTTGCCGTCACGGCGGGCGCGGCGGGCAGCGCCCTTGCCGAACTCGGTGCGGACAGCGGCGTTGAGGTTGCTTACGTCGGTCGACATGGGGAAACAGCTCCTACGGCTCACATCAGGGATTTGCTGGGTACTCAGGTTTGCTTGGTATCGGCTCTACGGGGGCGACTGACGCGCACGGCCCCGGAGCATCGCTCACTGGTGTAGCCGTGGCCGCGTCGATCACGGAGAACCTGCACCAAGCGGGTCCGCCCTCGCCGAGACAACGCAGGACAGCCTACCGGAACGCGCCGCCGACGGCTAATCGTCGGCCAGGGCGCGGATGGCGGGACTGGTCGAGCGGCGGACGAGTTCGCATTCGGCGAGCCGATCGGTGGCGCCGAGGTCCAGTGACAGACGTACCGAGTCGGCAAGTCGGTACGGTCTGCCGTCGATCACGGAACCGAGGGTGCGGCGCAGCCGCGAGATCTCCGCGCGAATCGCGACGGCGTGATCGGGGTCGCCGTACAGGCCGCGGCTCAGCTCGGTGACGGACAGTCCACGCACTCCGGCGCGATGCAGCAGGAGCAGGATCTCGGCGTGCCTGATCGACAGCGGCGCGCGCCAGGAGCTGTCGGAGCCGGACACCACGATCACCGGCGAGCCCGACAGGTCCAGTCGCATCACGATGCGGGAATCCCCGCCTGCCGGGCGGATCACCCAGCCGCCGGTAACCCGTTCCGGGGAGCACGGTCCGAGCCCGGGAACGGTGACGGTTCGGTCGCTGCGCGGCACCGCGACACGTTTCGTGGCCGCGACGCCGGACGCGTGCGCGACCCACCCGTTGTCGTCGACAACGAGGACCGGTCCTGAACTCGACGCCAGTACGGGTGCCGCGGTCGTGCGGAGGCGTTCGAGCCGCGACTCGTGGTGCCGCCACAGCTGTGCCTGCGCGAGTCGAACGGCGGTCTCGACGAGTGCGATGACTGTGGGGTGCAGGGTGAGTGCGGGCCCGCTGACGTCGACGACGCCGAGGAGATCGCCGGTGCGGGGGTCGTGGACCGGAGCGGCCGTGCAGTACCAGGGATGCTGGGTCTGCTCGAAGTGCTCACCCGAAAAGAGCTGCACCGGTGTGCTTTCGGTGATGGCGGTACCGATCGCGTTGGTTCCGACGGACTCCTCGGTCCAGGTGGCGCCTTCCCGAAATCCGAGCGCGTCCGCCCGGGCGCGCACCCGTGCCGAACCCGAGCGCCAGAGGATGACCCCGTCCGCGTCGGTCACGACCATCAGCAGGTGGGAGGCGTCGGCGACCGCGGAGATCACCTGGTCGAGGTCGACGATCACCTCGGCGAGGACCGACTGCCTGCGGCGTCGCTCGACCTCGTCGAGGGGGAGCAGCGCCCGCGGGTTGGCGCCGTCGGGGGTGAGCCCGGAACTCAGGGCCCGACTCCACGAGCGTTGCACCACCGCGCGCGGTTGCAGGGCCGGCCGGCCGCCGCTGATGACGGCATCGTGCATCCGCACCAGGTCGCGGGCGCGGAGGGAGAGGTCCGTGCCCGGTTCGATCGCGCTGAAGCTGCCCACGCACTCCGTCTCTCGTCGCCGGTGTCGCGAGCATATGCCGCAACTGTGTCAGGTGTCACACATGCTGGTGTGTGCAGCCGGGGTCGCCGAGGCCCGTGCAACGCGGTGCAACGCTTGTCGCCCGCATCCGCCCGGGGTGTGCTCTGTATCACACACATGACGAAGGGATTGGCGCCATGACACAGACACTCGACCCCGCGGTTCGTGCCGGCATCGGATCGCCGAGGGAACGCGTCGACGCCTGGTTGGAGGCGTTCGAGGCCGCGCTGGTGGCGCGTGACGTCTCGGCCGCGGTGGACCTGTTCGCCGTCGACGGCTTCTGGCGCGACCTCGTCTCGTTCACGTGGAACATCAAGACGGTCGAGGGGCGCGACGGCGTCGCGAACATGCTGCGTGAGCGCCTCGACGACACCGACCCGTCCGGATTCCGGGCCACAGAGGAACCCACGGAGGCGGACGGGGTGGTGTCCGCCTGGATCGCCTTCGAGACGGCGACCGGACGCGGCGAAGGTCATCTGCGGCTGCGCGACGAGGACGGGCGTGACCTGGCGTGGACCCTGCTGACCACGCTGCAGGAGCTCACCGGTCACGAGGAGGGCAAGGGCTCCCGCCGCCCGATGGGTGCGCAGCACGGCGCGGACCCGAACCGCGTCACCTGGTCAGAGCAGCGAGAGATCGAGGAGCGGGAACTCGGCTACACGACCCAGCCCTACGTCGTGATCGTCGGCGGCGGGCAGGGCGGCATCGCGCTCGGCGCCCGGATGCGGCAACTGGGCGTGCCCACGCTGGTGCTCGACAAGCACGACCGCCCCGGCGACCAGTGGCGGGGGCGGTACAAGTCGCTGTGCCTGCACGACCCGGTCTGGTACGACCACCTGCCGTACATGCCGTTTCCCGACAACTGGCCGGTGTTCGCGCCGAAGGACAAGATCGGCGACTGGCTGGAGATGTACACGCGGGTGATGGAGGTGCCGTACTGGTCGAAGACGACCTGCACGTCCGCCTCGTACGACGAGAAGCTCGGCACCTGGACCGTCGAGGTGGTCCGCGACGGCGAGCCGGTCACGTTGCGGCCGAAGCAGTTGGTGCTCGCGACCGGGATGTCCGGCAAGGCGAACGTCCCCGCGTTCCCCGGCGCGGAGAAGTTTCGCGGCGACCAGCACCACTCCAGCGCGCATCCCGGTCCCGACGCATACGCGGGCAAGAAGGCCGTGGTGATCGGCGCGAACAACTCGGCCCACGACATCTGTGGCGCACTGTGGGAGCACGGTGCGGACGTGACGATGGTGCAGCGTTCGTCGACGCACATCGTGAAGTCGGATTCGTTGATGGACCTCGGGCTCGGCGACCTGTACTCCGAACGGGCCTTGGCGGACGGAATGACCACGCACAAGGCAGATCTCACGTTTGCGTCCCTGCCGTACCGGATCATGCACGAGTTCCAGATCCCGATCTACGAGAAGATCCGTGTCCGCGACGCCGACTTCTACGACCGGCTGGAGGCGGTGGGCTTCCAGCACGATTTCGGTGACGACGGCTCCGGACTGTTCATGAAGTACCTGCGCCGCGGCTCTGGCTACTACATCGACGTCGGGGCTGCCGAGCTTGTCGCGAACGGTGACATCGCGCTGGCGCACGGCAACGTTCGCGAACTCACCGAGAACTCGGTGATCCTCGAGGACGGCACCGAGCTCGACGCCGACGTCGTGGTCTACGCGACCGGGTACGGGTCCATGAACGGCTGGGCCGCGGACCTGATGGGGCAGGAGATCGCCGACAAGGTCGGCAAGTGCTGGGGCCTGGGTTCGGAAACCACCAAGGATCCAGGGCCGTGGGAGGGCGAGCAGCGCAACATGTGGAAGCCGACGCAGCAGGAGGCGCTGTGGTTCCACGGCGGCAACCTGCACCAGTCACGCCACTACTCTTTGTACCTCGCCCTGCAGCTCAAGGCCCGGTACGAGGGAATCCCGACGCCGGTGTACGGGCTGCAGGAGGTGCACCACCTGAGTTGAGCCGATCGACGTCCTCCCTCGGGCCGGGGGAGGACGTCACAGCCCGGCGACGGAGACGACGAGGCGTTCCACGTCCTCGAAGGTGTTGAAGTAGTGCGGCGACGCGCGCAGCACCCCGTCGTCGAGTCCGCGGCGCGTCATGTCGACCCAGGTGGACCCGCGACCGCTGACCGTGACGGTGACGTCGTCGGCGGCCAGCGACTCCCGAACCGCGGCGGGGTCGATCCCGTCCACGGTGAACGAGACGATGCCGCTGCGATGCCCGCCCAGGTCACGGACGGTGATGCCCGGGAGGGACGCCAACTCGGTGCGGGCGAACTCGGCTCGCGCCGACACCGCCGAGGCCACCTCGTCGATGCTGAGGTCGAGCAGGTACCGCACCGCCGCGCCGAGTCCGAGCCGGCCCGCGACCGAACACTCCCAGAACTCGAACCGTGAGGCGTCGGGCGCGAGCCGGTAGCCCGTCTCCTCGGCCCACTGCGCGCCGTGCAGGTCCAGCGCCGCCGGTTCCATGGTCCGGGCCAGTTCGGGGCGCAGGTACAGGAATCCGGTGCCGCGTGGTCCGCGGAGCCACTTGCGTCCCGTCGCGGACAGGGCGTCGACGCCGAGTTCGCGGACGTCGACCGGCACCTGCCCGACGGACTGGCAGGCGTCGAGCAGGACGAGTGCGCCGACGCCGTGGGCGAGGTCGACCACCTCCCGGACCGGGTTGATCAGGCCGCCGTTCGTCGGGGCGTGGACCAGCGAGACCAGCCGCACCCGCTCGTCGAGCATCCGGTGCAGCGCGTCGACGTCGATCTCGCCGGACGGCGCCGACGGCACCACCTCGACGCTCGCGCCGCTCGACCGAGCCCGTTGGAACGCCGCGATCGCGTTGCTGGCGTACTCGACCTCGGTGACGAGGATCCGGTCGCCCGGCCCGAGTGGGACGGAGTAGAAGAAGTCGGCCCACCCGCGGGTGGCACTCTCGACGAGTGCCAGATCGGCCGGCTGGGCACCGATCAGCTGGGCGATCGCGACCTTGACGTCGGCCAGGTCGTCGGCGCGTTCGGCCGCGGCCTGATAGCCGCCGACCTCGGCCTCACGCCGCAGATGCCCGATCACCTCGTCCAGAACGGGAACGGGTGGCAGGGACGATCCGGCGCTGTCCAGGAACACCCGATCCACGCATCCGGGAGTGTCGGCGCGGACGCGGTCCAGATCGAGCATCGGCCCTCCAACGAATCGGTCGAGGTCTGGCTCGACGCTACCCGGGCACGGTGGCGCGCGCGTGATGACAGGGACGGCGAATCCGGTCTACCCTCGGTCACGTTCTGTGATCCGCACATGCTGTCCGATGATCGGAGCGCGGCGATGACCATGGCGACACGCACGGGGTCCGCCCGGCTCACCACCAGGGCCGCGGCGGAGGCATACGTCGGTGGCGTCTGCTTCAAACTCGGACCACCGCGACTCGTCGGTGCGGAACTGGAATGGCTGACGAGCACCCCCGACGGGGGACGTCCGCGTGCGGAGGATTTCGCCGTCGCACTCGGGCCACACGCACCCTCCTCGATCGTCCCGGACACACCCGCGCGGCCACTCCCCGGCGGCAGCGTCGTGACCCTCGAACCGGGCGGTCAGATCGAACTCTCCAGCGCCCCGATGTCCTCGGTCGAGGAGCTGAGCGCGGCGCTCACCGCCGACGCCGACCGGCTGGAGCGACTGCTCGCCGGATCGGGAATCTCCATGCGATCGGGCGCCGCGGACACGGACCGCACCGCGGAGCGCATCCTCCCCGCCTCCAGATACCGGGCGATGCAGGCCCGGTTCGACCGTATCGGCCCGTTCGGGCGACTGATGATGTGCAACACGACCGCCACCCAGGTCAGCGTCGACGCAGGCGCGGACGAGGACGAGATCGCGCGACGGTGGCGCGCCCTGTACGCGATCGGCCCGGCGTTGCTGGCGGCGTTCGCGTGCTCACCGAGCCTGGCCGGAATTCCCGGTGGCCGGTGGGCGTCGCAGCGGATGCGTACGTGGTTCGAACTCGATCCCGGACGCACCGCCCCGCCGCCGCTGGCCGACCCGATCCGGGACTACGCGGCGTGGGCGGTGGACGCCCCGCTGCTGTGTGTGCGGGGCGGGTGCGGCGACCGGTCCGCGGACGACTGGTCGGTTCCGGGGGACGCTAGTTTCGCGGACTGGATTGCCGGAGAACTCGATTCGCTGATCGGACGAGCTCCGACGCTGGCCGATCTGGACTACCACCTCACCACGCTGTTCCCGCCGGTGCGGGCCACCGGGTACTTCGAGGTGCGCTACCTCGATGCGCAACCCGGCACGGGATGGCGGATCCCGGTGGCCGCGCTGTGCGCCCTGCTCGGTGATCCGGCAACCGTCGACGAGGCCACCGTGATCGCCGCGCCCACCGCGGGACGGTGGCGCTGCGCCGCCGAGGTAGGACTGCTCGAACCTGAATTGCGCACCGCCGCTGCCGGTCTGCTGGACCTCGCCGCGTCCCGGGCGACGACGTTCGCGCCGGATCTCGCCGCGGCCGCGGACCGATGTCGTCGCGGCCGCACCGTCACCGAGGAACCCGAAGGAACGAAGGTGGCCCGTCGATGACCACACCGGAGGACGTCCGCAGCCGCCTCGCCGACGTGCTGACCAGGGCCCGCGACCGCAGCAGGGCGCTCACCGACTGCGTCGACGACGACGATCTGGTCACCCAGCACTCGCCGCTGATGAGCCCCCTCGTGTGGGATCTCGCGCACATCGGGAACCAGGAAGAGCTGTGGCTGGTCCGCGACGTCGGCGGTCGTGAGCCGGTCCGCCGCGACATCGACGAACTGTACGACGCGTTCGCCCATCCGCGATCGACGAGACCCGCTCTGCCCCTGCTGAATCCGACGGAGGCACGGAACTACGTTGCGCAGGTCCGCGACAAGGCCTGGGACGTCCTGGACCGCTCCCCACTGCGGGGGCGCAGGCTCGAGGACGAGGGCTTCGCGTTCGCGATGATCGCCCAGCACGAGCAGCAGCACGACGAGACGATGCTCGCCACGCATCAGCTCCGCCGCGGTCCCGCCGTCCTCGCCGCACCCGCGGCGCCGCGGACGGCGGCGATCCCCCGCGGTGAGGTCGTCGTACCCGGCGGCGAGTTCGAGATGGGCACCTCCACCGATCCGTGGGCGCTCGACAACGAACGTCCCGCACACCGCGTCTCCCTGCCCGCGTTCGCGATCGACGCGGCCCCGGTCACGAACGCGCAGTACGTGGAGTTCATCGCGGACGGCGGCTACCGCAGGCGCGAGTTGTGGAGCGAGCGTGGCTGGGCGCATCGTGTCGACGCCGAACTCGACGCGCCCCAGTTCTGGGTCGACGACGGCACGGGGTCGTGGTGGCGTCGCGCGTTCGGCACGATGGAGCCGCTCCGCGACCACCAGCCGGTGGTGCACGTCTGCTGGTTCGAGGCGGACGCGTATGCCCGGTGGGCGGGCAGGCGGCTGCCGACCGAGGCGGAGTGGGAGCGGGCGGCCCGCTGGGATCCGGTGTCCGGACGGTCCCGCCGGTTCCCCTGGGGCGATGCCGAACCCACACCGGAGCACGCGAACCTGGGTCAGCGGCATCTCGAGCCGGCGGAGGTCGGGGCCTACCCGGCCGGGGCGTCACCGCTCGGGGTGCACCAGCTCGTCGGTGACGTCTGGGAGTGGACGTCGTCCGACTTCCTTCCCTACCCGGGCTTCTCGGCGTTCCCGTACCGCGAGTACTCGGAGGTCTTCCACGGCGGCGACTACAAGGTGTTGCGTGGCGGATCGTTCGGGACGGACGCGGTGGCGTGCCGGGGGACCTTCCGGAACTGGGACCACCCGATCCGCCGACAGATCTTCGCCGGATTCCGGTGCGCGCGGGACCTGGAGCGGGATGTGTAGACATCTCGCGTATCTCGGTCCGCCGAGGGCGGTGTCCGCGGTGCTGACCGACGGCTCGCACAGCCTGTACCGGCAGTCCTGGGCGCCCGACGACATGCGCGGCGGCGGCACGATCAACGCCGACGGTTTCGGGGTCGCGTGGTGGCCCGGGAACGGTGTCGGCGCAGTCGGATACCGCAATGCCGCCCCGATCTGGTCCGATCCGGCGGTCGGCGGGGTGCTCGCCCAGGTGAGCTCGTCCGGGGTCGTCGGTGCTGTCCGGTCCGCGACCGACGGCATGCCGATCACGACCGAGGCGTGCGCGCCGTTCACCCACGGCCCGTGGGCGTTCAGTCACAACGGTCGCATCGACGACTGGCCGGATTCGGTTGCCGCGCTGGCCGAATGGCTACCCGCCGTCGAGCTTCTACGCATGCCTGCGCTCACCGATTCGGCCCTGCTGTGGACGCTCGTGCACCGCCGCCTCGCCGCGTCGTCACCGGGTGACGCACTGCGTCAGGTGGTGGGGTCGGTGCTCGAGGCGGCACCGGGATCCCGGCTGAACCTGCTGCTCAGCGACGGCGCAGGAATCTGGGCGACGGCCGTCGACCACGCGCTGTCGGTCCGCGTCGACGACCGTCACGTGATCGTCGCGTCCGAGCCGGTCGACGACGAGGACGGCTGGGTCGAGGTGCCGGACCTGCACAGCGTGGAGGCCTGGCCGGGTCATCTGCAGATCACCGAGATACCGGGTTCGAGACCGGGGGAGGACGGGACGTGAGCGAACCGACGATCGAGGTCCACCTTGCGCCGGAGCAACTGGACGAGAGCCTCCGAGAGGACGCTCGGGTGGGGCTGACGGCGTCACCGAAGTGGTTGCCGCCGAAATGGTTCTACGACGCGCGGGGCAGCGAGCTGTTCGACAGGATCACCCGGCTGCCCGAGTACTACCCCACCCGCACCGAGCGGGAGTTGCTACGTGCCAGTGCCGCCCGCATCGCGGAGGAGTCGTCCGCGCAGATCCTCGTGGAACTGGGATCGGGTTCCTCGGAGAAGACCCGGCTGCTGCTGGACGCGCTCACCGCGCACGGCACGCTGGAGCGGTACGTGCCGCAGGACGTGTCCGTTGCCGCCCTCGACGCGGCGGTCCACCAGCTGGCCGAGGAGTTCCCGACGCTGACCGTGCACGGCATCGTCAGCGACTTCACCGACACACTGCACTCGCTGCCGCGGGGTGGGCGGCGAATGATCGCGTTCCTCGGCGGGACTCTCGGGAATCTCGTACCCGAGGAGCGCGCCCAGTTCCTGGCCTCGGTGGCGGAGGTGCTCGAGCCCGGCGAGCAACTGCTGCTCGGGGTCGGGCTCGTCACCGATCCCGCCGTGATGCTGCCGGCCTACGACGACGCCGAGGGTGTCACCGCGCAGTTCAACCTGAACGTCCTCTCGGTGCTGAACAACAGGCTCGGAGCGAACTTCGACCCGTCGAGGTTCCGGCACCTGGCGTTGTGGGACGAGGTGGACGACTGGATCGAAATGCGTCTGGAGGCAATCGAACCCGTCACCGTCACGCTGCCGGCACTCGATCTGGAGGTGTCCTTCGACGCGGGGGAGGAGATGCGGACCGAGATCTCCGCGAAGTTCCGCGTCGAGGGCATCTGCAAGGAGCTGGGGGAGGCAGGATTCGGCAGTGACCGGGTGTGGACCGACCCGGACGAGCGGTTCGCGCTGATCCTCGCCGACCGGGTGTGACGCCGGACCAGTTGTCCAGGGGAATCGACAGAGGAGGGCATTCGATGCGCAGAGTCACCTACTCGATGGGCATGTCGCTCGACGGGTTCATCGTCGGACCGGACGGCGGGTTCGACTGGTCGGGACCCGACCCCGACGTCTTCCAATTGTCAATGGACGAGATTCACGACGTCGACGTCCACCTGATGGGGCGGCGGCTGTACGAGACGATGCTGTACTGGGAGACCGCCGATCAGGATCCGACGCTGAACGCCGCCGAGCGTGAGTGGACCGTCCTGTGGAATGCCCTTCCGAAGGTGGTCTTCTCCACCACGCTGACCGAGGTGGTGGGCAACGCCCGCCTGCTCTCCGGCGGCGTGGCCGAGGAGATCGAGCGCCTACGCGCCGAACCCGGAGACGGTGAGATCGCCATCGGCGGGGCCGGTCTCGCCGAAGCCGCGGCCGACCTGATCGACGAGTACAAGATCCGGGTGTTCCCGGTGCTCGTCGGCGGCGGTATCCCGTTCTTCGCCCGGAACGAGCGGTACGTGAACCTCGAACTCGTCGAGAACCGGACAGTCGGGAAGGTCGTCTACATGCGGTATGTCGTGGTGCGCTGACCGCATCCGGTCACCGGTACTCCTCGTCCCGCCACGAGTACAGGTCGGTCAGTGCCTCGACGGTCCGGCCATCGGCGGTCCAGGCGCGCGTCTCGGGCGACATGTGCAGTGTCTGGAGCAGGTGCAGCAACACCGCAGGGTCGATGTCGTGCGCAAGCGGGTTCACCCGCACGTTGCGCTCGCCACAACCGATCTCGATGCCAGGTAACACCCGCTCGCGAGCCTCGGACCGCCGCGACCGCAGGGAGGGGAGTCGCCGTCCGGTCGGTTCGACGGCGGTCACGTCGTTCCAGGAGATGCCGTCCGACGAGAAGGTTCTGTGAACCCACAGGGTATCGGGCGTGGCGACGATTCGGAATGGGTTGCGGAGCAGTCGCGCCGTGTAGACCACGCCGAACAGCACGAGACCCGACACCACGGTCGCCACCGCGACCTTCGCCACCGGGTAAGCGCCGGCGCTGTGCATCTCGGACCAGAACGTGAACACGAATCCGGTGGCGAGCAGCGTCGTGATCGCCGCGCACGCAGTGCGGACAACCGGCCTCGCCGGGACCACGGTCCCCATGCTGCCGGGGACGTACTCGTCGCCGAGGGCCCTGCCGGTCTCGGGATCGACGCTGATCGTCATGATCCGGGTGGACGGGGTGCCGCGTTGTCGGGTGACGTTTGTCAGGTAGAAGCCGGCGAACACAGCGCACACAGCCGCCGTCGCGAAGCGGCCGGGCATCGTCTCGTCCACCGCGCCGGCCAGGCACGCGACCGCACAGAACGCCCAGAAGACCGCGGACGTGTATGTGAGGTTGGCGGAGGTCTCGGTGCCCCACTGGACCGGCCACTCCACGGGACCGCCGTGGCGCCCGTCGTCCGCTCGCCTGATGTTTCGGGTGGACACGCTTTCCGCCTCTCTCGTGATCCGTCACGGTATTGGACGGTGAAGGACTGGAAACGGTTCCGCCCGGGGGTGCGGCGCGCCCGAGCGCAGGCGCTGTGGCACACTTCGCGGGTGCGGACCATCTGGTCTGGCACCGGGGGAGTATCAGAACACGAGTACTGGGGGAATCGTGAACGTTCGGCGTATCGCCGTGCGCGCAGCAGCAATTGCGGCCGCAGTGCCTGTCATCCGCGTCCGGACATCGATGTCCGTGCAGGCGTAGTCGACGTCGGTACCGTCTCGGGCGGCTCTCACAGGGGTGGATCGTCGGTGGAAGTCGACACCGACGACCGAGTGAGGTCTCTCGATCACCCGAGTACGCGCTGTCCTTTCTCGGGCATCACGCAACCAAACAACAGGGGAAACATGAACATTCGTCGTAGTCTCGCGCGCGCCGCAGCGGCTGCCGCAGTGGCGGTGTCCGCCGTCGTCGGTGGGGTCGGTGCCGGAACCGCCACCGCCGCACCTGTCCCGGGCCTGTTCTACTACGGACAGACAATCGCGGTCGTGGGACAGAACTCGGGCTGCAACGGTCTGGTCGACTACAGACTGGACTCCGACCCGGCGAAGCCGGGCGTCGTCATAGTCACCCTCACCTCGCGAGGCATGAACGGAATCGGGCCGGAATGGGAGGCCAACCCGGTCTGCCCCATCGACTTCGACATCATCTGGGATGCGGCGTACTTCGGCTTCGGGTCTGTCGCCAGCCATCAATACAAGGCCATCGAGTTCAGCCCGACACGAGCACCGGGTGACACCGTCCGCACCGAGGTCGTCACGGGTCCCGGACTTCATATTCTCGGAGTGACGGCGAGCTACCTGAACCCGTTCTACGAGTTCCGGCCGCAGTATTCGCTCTCCGCTGGCGGCTACATCATCGTCCCGTAAGTGGAGGTCTCCGCTTCGAGTCATGCCGTGCCCGGCTCACATCGCGTCCCTCGAACCGAGGAACTGCGCGATCGTGGGACCGGGCACGCCGCCGTTCGCGGCCGAAATCTGCGCCCTGGCTGTTCCGCGTGGAACCGGTGTGCGCGAGACTGCGAGTGCACGATCGGAAGCACCCGATTCGTGTCACCCGCACGACAACCGGAGGAAGGTTCATGAGCGTCCACAGCTTCACCGTCGCGACCGCGGACGGCACCACCGAGGACCTGGCCGGTTACGCCGGCAAGTACCTGCTCATCGTCAATGTCGCCAGTAAGTGCGGCCTGACCCCGCAGTACGAGGGCCTCGAGGCGCTGAACCGCAAGTCCGACGAGCTCGGTGTGCAGATCATCGGGTTCCCCTGCAACCAGTTCGCTGGTCAGGAGCCGGGCACCGACGCCGAGATCCAGGACTTCTGCCGCGTCAACTACGACGTCACCTTCCCGGTGTACGGCAAGATCGACGTCAACGGCGACGACGCGCACCCGCTGTACCAGCACCTGCGTGCCGAGGCGCCCGGCGACTTCGGCCCGGACCACGGCTTCCTGTACGAGCACGTCAGCAAGACCATGCCGGAGACGATCGGGACCGACGCCGTGAAGTGGAACTTCACCAAGTTCCTCGTCGACCCCGAGGGCAAGGTCGTCAAGCGTTTCGAGCCGACGGTCCTGCCGTCCGACATCGAGGCGGAGCTCGCCACCCTGGGGTAGCGGGTCGAGGTGACGGCAGTGATGCCCCGGCGGTCGTCCGCCGGGGCATCACGCGTCTCACGGCCGGTTCGTGGATCGCGACGAACGGTTCAGGCTGCGCGGCCGGTACGCAGGCCGTGCGTCGTGCCAGGCGGTGTCGCGATCAGGCTCGAAATGATGTTGTCGGTCACTGCATTTCGTGTGTCGGTCGGTAGGTCGGCCTCGTGGCCGCGCCGCGCCGCGACGGCCAGACGGTGTGCCGCCTCGTTGAGCGGGTGTCCGTCGTGTCCGCGAACCCACGAGTAGCGGACGGCACGGCCCCGGGTCAGCAGTCGGATCCGCTCGACGGTGCTCGCCACGTCACCGAGCTTCGGGTGATCGCCACCGAGGCAGGCGAGCGCGGCCTGGCTGTCGGTCAGGACGTGGAGCGGACGGTTCGCGAAGCCGGCGACTGCGAGCTCGATCGCAAGGAGTTCGCCGTGCAGAACCGACCGGACGTCCGGCAGGAACTTCTGCCTGTGCGCGCCGTCGACCCGGACGCAGGCGACCCCGACGCCCCGGCGGCCCGTGCACTTCGAGGCATCCGTGGCGACCGTCGTCTCCGTCGGCGGTGTGGACGCGCGTGCACGACGGGGCGTCAACTCGGCGAGGCGTGTGGAGATCGCGGCGCCGGCGATCTGCAGAAGGGCCGGAACCCGGCCACGTGCGGATGTGAGGATGTCGACGGCGGGGAACGAGCCGCCTGCCGCGAGGAGTGCGACGCGAACCTCGGCATCGTTCACGTGCAGTGCGACGGGCTCCGCTGCAGTGGTCGCCTGCTCGTACACGGCTTCGAAGGCGTCGAGCGCGACCGCATGTCGGCTGTCGTCGCCCGTGCCGGTCCGCACCAGGACCTGGGTCCGAACGGTCGTGCCGTCGCTCACGGCCACGCCGGCGAAGCTGAGGCCGAGGCGGGTGGTCTGGCGGGAGAGGATCACGGCGAGGGTCATCGGCTGCTCCTGTCGGTCGCTGGTGGTTCCACAGCGGTGCGACCGAGCAGTGATCCCGACGTCCGGCGCCTCGAAGGCGAGGTGTGCTGGACCGGGGAAACCCGTTGATTCCTCTCGTCGGAGATGGATGCTCGAATGTCGTCCCGCTGCGTCAGACCGTAGGAGAGGGGTACGACATGTTCGTGCCAGGAGAGTCGATCAACGAACTCGGCCGGGCCCGTCACCACTGAGGGTGGTGACGGGCCCGGCCGATGCGTTCAGGCTCAGGCCAGGAACGGCAGCAGTGCGAGGCCGAGGCCGACTGCAGCGCCGACGCCGACAACGACGCCACCGGCGGCCGTGATGACCTTCTGGATGTCTCCGGCCATCTTCAGGTCTGCTTCGCTGGAACCCATGTGAGGTCTCCTGTATTCGTGGGGGTGAGTGACGCACGTCTCAGCGTCACGGAATATTCGTACCACACACGAACTACCGATCAACTATGCGTATCAATATCTGAGAAAGTCCAGGTTGAACGGGTGAATTGCGAGTAACAGGTACCTGAATTGCGTTGCAGTACCGGACTTTTGGCGCATTCCGTTGGCAGGTCTCGCTGAGTGGGACCTTCGCTGATTCGCGACAATGGGCGGCTCCGAATATTGGGATGCGGCGTCCGGTCGGCTCGTGCCACCATGGGCGTCCCCACCGAGTGAGCGTCGAGAGGAGTCAGGCCGTGCGCGTCCACGAACCACGAATCACCGCCTGCCCGACGCTGTCGCCGATCCGGCGGCGCATGTACGCCGGCTCCCAGCCGAAGCACCCACTCGTCACCTGACGCGTCTCGTACCGACCCCGGTTCTCGGCGCGCTCCGTCCGCACCAGAGAACGAGGAGTCCGATGCGCGCCCCACCCGTCACCGTCGACAGCAGGAACTGGCACCGCACCCGTGTGCTCGTGCTGAACGCGACGTTCCAGGTGCTGTGCGAGGCACCCGCCGAACGTGCGGTCGCCCTCGTCGCGATCGGTGCAGCCGAGTCCGTCGTCGATCACGAACCGCTTGTGCCGATCCGGTCGCAGCACACCGAAATCGCTCTGCCCGTGACGATCCGACTCTTCCAGTACGTCTACGTGCCGCACGTCGTCACCGTCACCGACGGCACTCGTGCCACGTACGCGGGAGTGTTCCGCCGTGACCGCCACAGCTGCGCGTACTGCGCCGACCGTGCCGCGACGACCATCGATCACGTCGTACCGCGCAGCCGCGGCGGGCCGAACAGCTGGGCGAACCTGGTGGCCTGCTGCGGGCCCTGCAATCAGCGCAAGGCCGACCGCACCCCGGAGGAAGCCGGGATGGCCCTGCTGTGGGAACCCAAGGTGCCCAACCACATCGAGAAGGCGCAGCAGAGGATCTGGCGCCGGTTGGCGGCGATCTGACGACCGAGAGGAGAACGACATGACCACGACGCTGCGTGCGGAGCCGCCCACGCGCTGGCGCGACGCGGCCTGCCGGGACGATCCGAACCCCGAGAGCTGGTTCCCGTTCCCGGCGGACGACTTCCCACACGCGCGGGCCGTCTGCGCCGGCTGTCCGATCCGGCTGGAGTGCACCCACTTCGCCGTCGCGACCGGGCAGACCGGCGTGTGGGGCGGGGTCGAGTTCGACCGTGGCCGGATCCGCCGGTGAGCGCGGCGCGCCCGGCCCGGGGTTCGGAGGCTCAGAGGTTCAGCTGCATGAACGTCATGTCGAGCCATCGGCCGAACTTGATGCCGACCTCCGGCATCACGCCGACCACCTGGAAGCCGAAGCGCTCGTGCAGGGCGATCGACACGGCGTTCCCGGATTCGATGCTCGCCACCATGACGTGGATGCGGCCGGCGCGGGCGCGGGAGATCAGCTCGGTCATCAACGCCGACGCGATCCCGCGCCCGTGGTGGTCGGGGTGCACGTACACGGAGTTCTCGACGGTGTGGCGGTAGCCGCTCTTGGCCCGCCACACCCCGTACGACGCGTACCCCGAGACCCTGCCCCCGGACACCGCGACGAGAACGGGGAAACCGTTGGCGTGACGCTCGTGCAGCCAGGCGCGGCGGTCGTCGACGTCGACGGTCTCCTCGTCCCAGATCGCGGTCGTGTTCCGGACGGCCTCGTTGTGGATCTCGAGGATGCCGGGCAGGTCCTCGTCGCGGGCGTCACGGATCTCGATGGTCACCGCTCCATGGTGCCCCAGACTCGGGGTCAGCGCTGAGCGCTGAGTCGGGCCTTCTCCAGGGCGCCGAGGGTGCGCATCACGGTCGCCTTCTGCTTCTCGAGATCACTGCGACGGGCACGGGCGGCGAGCCCACCCTGACCGTCGAGCTGCGACAGCTCGCTGTCGATCTTCGACATCTGGTCGAGCAGTGCCAGCGCGCGCGTCTGGATCTCGTCCAGGTCCACGGAATCGGTGCGTACCGGCGCAGCGGACGCGGTCGGTGCCTTCGGTGCCCGAGCCCGCGCGGACGCCGCGACGGACGAGCTGGGGGCCGAAGGGGACTCGGCGACGACGGCGGCAGCCCGTGGACGCAGCGCCTTGCGAACGAGCGCCGGGTCCGGCGGCGTCGCCAGCTTGATCTGGTTCAGAACCTGACGGGCGTCGCGAGCGTTGACGCGCCACTCGCGCTCTTCCTCGTCGTCGGACTGGAGGGTGCCACCGAGGGGACGCAGACCGTACATCCCGAGGAATCGGCGCGCGCCCTCGATGATCTCTTCCTTCTCGCGGCAGGTGCCGCAGCGCGGCTCGTTGCGGTACATCTCGACCGCATCGTCGTCGCCGCACCAGACACATGCCCCGGGAACCCACGCTCGTCGCGATGTCGGCCGGTCCGTCTGTGTGTGCGTGGTTTCGGCCGGAGCATCGAGAGTCTGCGCGTCAATCACGACGTAGGACAATAAAGGAGACCGGCAACGCGCCGCACACCGGCTCCGTCACTCGCCGACGTTGCACCTGCAGGTTCCCGCCGCGGCCGTGAGTAATGTCATGTTTGCCCAGGTCGCGCGGTGGCGTGGCGCACTTGAACAGTTGTCGCGCAAGCAGTTCCGGTCACCCCTCTGGTGTCGGCGGTGCCTGCTCGGGTGCGAGCACCGCGCCGATCTTCTGGAACAGATCCTCCGCCTTGTTCGACGTGTTCCCCGATCCGTCGAAGGCCTCCTCGCCGTACGTGACGGCGACGGCGATCGCCACCTTGTCCGACGGCAGGTACGCCATGACACCGGACTCACCGGAGAAGAACGGGTTCTGTATCAGCCAGTCGCCAGTGCTGACGATCCCCAGTCCGTACGAGTACTCGTCGGACTGCGCGAAGCAGGTGGCACAGCCGTCCAGCGTCGTCGTCTTGCCGATGAGGTTTCGCGTGACCATCTGCAGGTACGACTCGGCCGTCAGCAGGTCCCCGTTCCCGATCGCGATCGCGGAGGCGTGCATGTCGTCGATGTCGGTGGTCTGGATCGCACCGCGCGCCATCGTCCACGACGGGTTCCAGTACGTCGACTCCTCGTAGAACCGGACCTCCTGCGGAATCTTCAGAGCGTCGCGGCGCTCCGAAGTGAACGCGTGCAGGGCCGGATCGGCGATTGCCGGTGTGCCCGGATCGGTGGTCTGGTCCAGACCCATCGGTCCGAGGACCTTCTCCTGCAACGCCTCGGCCAACGGTGTCCCGGTGATCTTCTCGAGTGCCAGGCCGAGGATCACGTAGTTGGTGTGTGCGTAGTTCCAGTTGGTCCCCGGGTCGTACAGCAGCGGCTGCGAGACGGGATAGGAGATCAGTTCCTCCGGCGTCCACTGCCGGAACGGGTTCGCGTCCAGTTCGGCGTTGAACTCGGCGTTGCCGAGCACGTAGTCGCGGTAGCCGGAGGTCATCTGGGCGAGCTGACCGAGCGTGACGCGATCGCCGTTCGACAGGTCCGGCAGCCACTCCGACACCTTGTCGTCCAGGCTCACCACACCCTGGTCGACGAGCACCAGCAGCAGCGTCGCGACGTAGGACATGGCGACGGAACCGTTGCGGAAGTGCATGTCCGTGCCGGCGGACACGCCGGACATCGATTCGCCGACCGCCTCCTCGACGACGACGTCGCCGTCGACCGAGGCCTTCACGATCACAGACTTGAGGTGCGCGTCCTCCATGGTCTCGCGAACCACCCGCATGATCTCGTCGGCCTTCGCGGGATCTGCCGAACCCGAGCCGGAGGAGTCGTCGGAGCCACAGGCCGCCACCAATCCGACGGCCAGTGCCAACGCGGACATTCGACGAACGAAGCCCATGTGACCATGGTGACAGGATTACGCCGCCACGTCAGCCCTTCACGCGGCACCCATCACGTCGGTGACCCACTCCACCAGGGGTCGCATCGACTCCCAACCTGCACGAACCTCGCTCAGTGTGCGGGTGCTGTCGATCCAGTCCGGGGACGCGAACAACCGGCCCGCCGTCAGCGACTTGTGGCGGAGCAGGTCGATCCGGGGATGGTCCGCCGTGAATCCGCGGGGTGCGGTCTTGAGGGTGTCACCACCGATCTCGAAGCCCGCCGCCCCGAGGTCGGCGACGATGGCCTCCAACTGTCCGCCGCGGAGATCGGTGTCCACCGCAGTGCGGTACGCCGCCAGCTGGGCCGACGTCGCCGAGTAGAAGCCGCCGGCGAGGAACAGCCCGCGCGCGTCGACCTGCACGTACCAGCCGCCGCTCGGGCACACCGACACGAACCCGCCCTGATGGGTCTTGTAGGGCGACTTGTCCTTCGCGAACCGGACGTCCCGGTACGGCCGGAACACCTTGCCCGGACCGAACTCCGGTTCGAGCTCGTCGAGCAGCGCGACCATCGGTGCCCGCACGGCGTCGTCGTACAGGGCCTTGTGCGTGGTCCAGAACTGTTTGCTGTTGTCGGCCTCGAGGTCCTCGTAGAAGTCCAGCGCCGCGACAGGGAAACCGGTGAACACACGAAAACCCTACGCCTGTGCGCGCTTTTGGTAGCGCGAGCTACCAAAAGCGCGCACAGGCCCTAGTAGGACTTTGTTAGGTCTGCCACAGCTGGTGTGGGAGCTCGAGTTTCGGAGTGGTTCTCGAGACGATGACCGGGTGGATGCTGCAGCCCTGTCCGAG
>NZ_JBHUFB010000001.1:0-222976 GCF_042681175.1 Rhodococcus gannanensis | reverse complement strand
CCGGAGCAGGCATCCCCCTCGTCCACTCCACACCCATGCCGTTCGACAACTACTTCGACGGCGAAATGCCCGACTTCCACTGGTTCGAACGCGTCCTCGACGACGCAGGCAGCGGCCTCAACCGCCCCGCCGCCGTCATCGTCGAAACCGTCCAGGGCGAAGGCGGCGTCAACGTCGCCCGCCCCGAATGGCTCCGCGCCCTCGCCGACCTCTGCTCCTCCCGCGACATCCTCCTCATCGTCGACGACGTCCAAATGGGCTGCGGCCGCACCGGCCCCTTCTTCTCCTTCGAAATCGCCGGCATCACCCCCGACATCGTCACCCTCTCCAAATCCATCGGCGGCTACGGCCTCCCCATGGCCCTCACCCTCTTCAAACCCGAACTCGACGTCTGGACACCCGGCGAACACAACGGCACCTTCCGCGGCAACAACCCCGCCTTCGTCACCGCCACCGCCGCACTCGAGCAGTACTGGGCCGACGACCGGCTGAGCCGGTCGGTCGCCGAGAAGGGCGAACAGGTGCACACCGCGCTGACCGCCCTGGCAGACCGGTTCGAGGGGGTGAGCACGCGCGGCCGCGGGCTGGTGCGCGGTCTGGTGTTCGACCAGCCCGACCTGGCGGGTCAGGTGTGTACCGCGGCGTTCGAGTCCGGACTGCTCACCGAGACCTCCGGCCCCTCCGACGAGGTCGTGAAACTTCTCCCCCCATTGACAATCTCACCTGACGACCTGACTCTCGGACTGAGCATTCTCACCGGAGCCGTGGCGGCAGTGAGCCGAGAAAGGGAGTACCGGGCATGATCGTCCGCACCACCGACGAGATCACCGACACCGACCGCGACGTCACCAGTGCCGACGGAAACTGGCGCTCCAAGCGCATCGTCCTCGCCGACGACCGCGTCGGGTTCTCCTTCCACGAGACCACTCTCGCGGCCGGCTCGGTCAACGAATTCCACTACGCCAACCACGTCGAGGCGGTCTGGCTGATCGAGGGCGACGGAATCCTCACCGACCTCGAGAAGGGCGAGGTGCACCAGCTGCGGCCGGGCACCATGTACCTGCTCGACGGGCACGAGCGGCACCGCGTCGAACCCGTCACCCAGATGCGCATGCTCTGCGTGTTCAACCCGCCCGTCACCGGGCGCGAGGTACACGACGAGAACGGCGTGTACCCGCTGGTCGTCCTCCCCGAGGAAGGAGTTTCGGAGCTCGAAGGCGTCGGTGCCGATGCATGATCTGATCGACCGCTACCCGACCCGCGTCCTCGACACACCCGCGCTGATCGACCGCACCGACCCCGTGGTCTGGACGTCCGATGCCGATCCGGAAATTCTCGGTTTCGAGTCGCGGGGCTACCTGCACCGCACCGGCGCGATCTCGCCCGACACCGCGGCGCGTTGCCTGGCCGAGATCACGCGTATCGAGCACGACCCTGATCTGCGCGGTGACGAGCGGATCATCCGGGAGGAGTCCGGCGAGGCCGTGCGGTCCGTCTTCGACATCATGAACCTCAGTGCGATCGTCGCCGAGGCCGTCGAGGAGTCCGGGGCCGCGCACCTCGCCCGGCGCATCCTCGGCAGCGAGGTGTACATCCACCAGAGCCGGCTGAACCACAAGCCGGGCTTCGTCGGCGGCGCCTTCTACTGGCATTCGGACTTCGAAACCTGGCATGCGGAAGACGGCATGCCCGCACCACGTGCGGTCAGCGCATCGATCGCGTTGACGGCCAACGAGACCTACAACGGTCCGCTGATGATCGTGCCGGGGAGCCAGCGCGTGTTCATCCAGTGCCGCGGCGCGACCCCGCCCGATCACCACCTGGAGTCGCTGGTGACGACGACACCGCGGATCGGCGCGCCGTCCGAATCGGCGGTGACCGAAGTCGTCGGCACGAACGGTATCGACGTCGTCACCGGCCCGGCCGGCTCGATGACGATGTTCGACTCCAACGTGCTGCACGCCTCCGGCGGCAACATCACCCCGTTCGACCGCGCCAACATCTTCGTCGTCTTCAACAGCGTGGAGAACCGACTGCAGGATCCGTTCGCCGCCGCCGCTCCGCGCCCACTGCACCTCGCGGCCCGCGAACTACCCGAACCCCGTAGGCAGCCGTTCCCGCAGTAGGCTGCGGGCATGGTCGACGATCCCGCTTCCGGCCTGAACGAGCTGCTCGACACGGTGCACCGCCGCCTCGGCGAGACGGTCACCTCGCCCGACACCCTGCGCGACCTCCTCGAGGCCGTCCTGGTCGTCGGAGCAGGTCTGGACCTCGACACCATCCTGCAGCGGATCGTCCGGGCCGCGACAGAACTGCTCGGCGCCCGCTACGGCGCGCTCGGGGTGCGCGCGCCCGGCGGTGGCCTGTCCGAGTTCGTGTACGAGGGCATCGACGCTGCGACGAGGGCGTCGATGGGTCACCTCCCGGAGGGGCGTGGGCTGCTCGGCCTGCTGATCAACGATCCGCGGCCCGTCCGTATCCGCGAGCTGGCCACGCACGCCGCGTCGGTCGGGTTCCCACCCGACCATCCGCCGATGCACAGCTTCCTCGGTATGCCGATCATCGTGCGCGGGCAGGCGTTCGGCAGCATCTACCTCACCGAGAAGCGGGACGGCCCCGAGTTCACCGACGAGGACCAGACGATCCTCACGGTGCTCGCCGAGTCCGCGGCTCTCGCGATCGACAACGCCCGCCTGTTCGAGCAGTCCCTCGTGCGCGAGCGATGGCTGACGGCGATGTCGTCGATCACCTCACGACTCCTGGTCGGCGGATCGGTGCCGGAGACGCTGGACCTGCTGGTGCGCCGCACCCGGGAACTCGGCTCCGCCGACACCGTCACCATCGTCGACACGCTGGGTGGCACGAGCGTCGTCTCCGCCACCACCGATCCCGACGTCGCCGTGGGTCAGGACGTCGACTTCGCCGAACTCAGCGCCGGCGCCGCGCGGACCGCGACGCTGCCGGTGGCGGGACCGCAGCACGTCCAGGGCGCACTCGTCGTCGCGTCCCACTCCGACGATCAGGAGTGGGACCCGGACGAGCTGCAACGGCTGGCGTCGATGGCGGACCTGGCCGCGGTGGCGCTCGAGTTCGCTCACCAGCAGCACCAGCAGCGACAGCTGGACGTCTTCGCCGATCGCGACCGCATCGCCCGCGACCTGCACGACAACGTCATCCAACGATTGTTCGCCACCGGGATGAGTGTGCAGTCGGTGCTAGGCGCCGCACAGGGACGCACCTCGGAGGTGTTGACCCGAGCGGTCGAGCAGCTCGACCGCACGGTTCGCGAGATCCGCACCACGATCTTCGATCTGCAGTCCGCGCAGTCCACCGCGCCTGCAGGACTGCGCCGGCGACTGCTGGACGTGATCGGCGAGCTCACGGCGGACGTCACGCCGTCGGTTCAGTTCTCCGGACCGATCGACACCCTCGCCTCTGATTCCATCGCAGCGCACGCGGAAGCCGTTCTGCGCGAAGGACTTTCCAATGCGCGACGCCACTCGGGCGCGACGTCGATCACCGTGACGGTCGCCGCGGGCGAGGACTTCACCGTGTCCGTTGCCGACGACGGCGTCGGCATGTCCGGCACCGAGGCCCGCAGCGGGCTCGCCAACCTCGGCAAGCGGGCGGAGGCGTGCGGAGGCCGGTTCGACGTCGACTCGACACCCGGCTCGGGCACCACGCTCACCTGGCGGGTGCCGCTTGGCTGAGCCAACCCGCCCTCCGGGTCAGGCGATCGGCGGCAGCGTGACTACCTGACCGGCGTAGGCCAGTCCAGCACCGAAGCCGAGCAGCAGCGCGGTGTCGCCGGGCTTGGAGGCGCCCGACCGGATGATCTCCTCCATCGCCATCGGGATCGACGCGGCGCTGGTGTTGCCCGATTCGACGATGTCCCGCGCGACGACCACACGCTCGGGCAGGTCGAGGGTGCGGATGAGGGCGTCGGTGATCCGGCTGTTCGCCTGGTGCGGAACGAAGGCGTCGAGGTCCTCGGCGGCGACGCCGGCCTTCTCGAGGGCCGCCCGGCACGCCTTCTCGAGGAAGGTCACGGCCCAGCGGAACACGGCGGGCCCGTTCATCCGGATGTACGGACGTTCCGGAACAGGCGCGCCGTCCGCGGACGCGGCGACCTCGTTGAAGAACGTCATGAAGTCCTTGTCCTGCTTGATCGCGGCGGTCTGACTGCCGTCGGAACCCCACGCGACCGGCCCGATGCCCTCGACGTCGGACGGTCCCACCACGACGGCACCCGCGCCGTCGGCGAAGATGAACGCGCAGGTGCGATCGGACTGGTCGAGGAGGTCGGAGAGCCGCTCCACGCCGATCACCAGGACGTGCCGGGCCTGGCCCGCACGGACGAGGCTCGCGGCGTTGCCGAGCGCGTAGCAGAACCCGGCGCAGCCCGCCGAGACGTCGTAGGCGGCGGTGTCGTGCATGCCGAGCTCGGTGGCCACGACCGCGCCCGCGGACGGACCGAGCACCATCTGGGACGAGGTGGCGAGCACGACGGCGTCGATCTGGTCGGCGGCGAGGCCGGCCGCAGCGAGCGCGTCCTTCGCGGCAGCGACGCTCATCGAGACGATCGTCTCGTCGTCGCCGGACCAGCGGCGGGCGGTGATGCCGGATCGGGTCCTGATCCACTCGTCGGAGGAGTCGATGCGATCGACGATCTCGGAGTTGGGGACGACACGCTTCGGGCGGTACACCCCGAGCCCGAGGAGGGCGGTGTTGGTCACTGGACTTGCTGTGGCGATCTGCGCGGGCATGTCATCCTCTCCAGGTGAACCGATCGGTTCACGTGTTGATGTGTGTCTAACATGAACCGATCGGTCCACACAAGATTTCCGTGACTAACAGCAGGAGCATTTCGGATGACCACGGCACGACCACGCGCCCGACTGCTCTCCACCACCATCACGATGGTGCAGGAGCTGGGGGTCAACGCGGCCGGGCTGACCGAGTTGCTCAAGCGCAGCAACGCCTCACGAAACTCGCTCTACCAGCACTTTCCCGCGGGAAAGGGTCAGCTCGTCGAGACGGCGACGCGAATCGTGTCGAGGCTCGTGCACTCACATCTCGCGACCATGGCCGACGCGCTGCCCGCCGCCACCTCCGTCGAGACGTGGCTCGACGACCTGTTCGCGTTCTGGCGTGAGCCCCTCGAGTCGAGCGACTACCGACTCGGCTCGTTCATGATGGCGGCGGCACTCGACGAACCGGACACAGCCGTCCAGGCCGCGGCGGGCCAGGCATTCACCGAGTGGACGGACAGGCTCGCCTCCGGGCTCGCCGCAGCCGGCGCCGAGCCCGGCGCCGCCCGGTCGACGGCGAGCCTGCTGCTCTCCGTGGTCGAGGGCGCGATCCTGCAGTCCCGAGCGCTCGAATCGAGCGAGCCGTTCGACGACGCCCGTACCCAGCTCGGGGTCCTGCTGCGCCACCACCTGCCCGCGGCGGGCTGACCCTCCCTCAGCGCTTCGCGTCCGGCTTGCCCTTCAGCTCGGTCGCCAGCACCGCCGCCTGCGTGCGGCGCTGCATCCCCAGCTTTGCCAGCAGGCGCGAGACGTAGTTCTTGACCGTCTTCTCCGCGAGGTGCATCCGCGCACCGATCTCCCGGTTCGTCAGGCCCTCACCGATCAGCTCGAACACCGCCCGCTCCTGATCGGTCAGTTCCTCGACGAGTCCGGCCTGGTTGCGCTGCGCCCGAATCCGCGTCAGCAGGGCGGCCGTCTCCCGGTCGTCGAGCAGTGAACCCCCCGCGGCCACGGTGCGGACCGCCTCGATCAGGTCGATGCCGAGGATCTGTTTGAGCAGGTAGCCGGATGCCCCGGCCATCACCGCGTCGAACAGGGCCTCGTCGTCCGAGTACGAGGTCAGCATCAGGCAGCGCAGACCCGGGGTTCGGGACCGCAGCTCGCGGCACAGTTCGACTCCCGAGCCGTCCGGGAGCCGGACGTCGAGGACCGCGACGTCCACACCCTCCGCAGGCACGGATGCCAGGGCCTCGGCCACGCTCGACGCCTCCCCCACGACCGTGAGGTCGGGTGCGGCGCCCAGCAGGTCCACCAGGCCACGGCGGACGATCTCGTGGTCGTCGACGAGGAACAGGCGTGTCGGCATGTACCGATCCCAGCACATCGGGACCTTCGGCCCTATCGACCGGGTCCCCCCGTCCGTGAGGCTGTGGCTGTGCCATCCCTCGGTGGCACGCCACACCGCTCGGCGAACGGGGATCGACTGTGACGCGTGAACTGACCCAACTCGAGCTCCTCCGGGAACTCGAACCCGTCGCCGAGGAGAACGTGCACCGGCACCTGTCGATGGCCAAGGACTGGCACCCGCACGACTACGTGCCGTGGGACGACGGCCGGAACTTCGCCGCTCTCGGCGGCGTCGACTGGGATCCGACGCAGTCGCAGCTCAGCGACGTCGCGAAGGCCGCGATGGTCACGAACCTGCTGACCGAGGACAACCTGCCGTCCTATCACCGGGTGATCGCCGAGAACTTCTCCCGCGACGGCGCCTGGGGCACCTGGGTCGGCCGGTGGACTGCGGAGGAGAACAAGCACTCCGTGGTGATGCGGGACTACCTCGTCGTCACACGCGGGGTCGATCCGGTGGCCCTGGAGAACGCCCGGATGACCCACATGACCGCCGGGTTCAACCCCGACCTGCAGGAGGGCCTGCTGGACGCGGTCACCTACGTGACCTTCCAGGAACTCGCCACCCGGGTCTCCCACCGGAACACCGGCCGGGCGTGCGGCGACCCGATCGCGGACCGCATGCTCGCCCGCGTCGCAGCCGACGAGAACCTGCACATGATGTTCTACCGCAACATCACCGGCGCCGCCCTCGACCTCGCACCGGCCCAGGCCATGCGTGCCGTCGTGAAGATCCTCGCCAACTTCCAGATGCCCGGCGCGACCATGCCGCAGTTCCGCCGCAACGCCGTGCTGATCGCCAAAGGTGGCATCTACGACCTGCGCCAGCACCTCGACGACGTGGTGCTTCCGGTGCTGCGAACCTGGAAGGTCTTCGAGCGCAACGATTTCAACGGGGAGGCGGAGACGTTGCGCGAGGAACTCGACGAGCTGCTGAACGGGCTGCGAGCCGACGCGGAACGGTTCGAGGAGGCACGGGACCGGGCGCTGGCCCGAGCCGCGGAACGAGGGAAGGTGACGGTCCGATGACCATGATCGAGAACGACACGGACCGGATGCCGCCGACCACGGACACGGGCGCACTGTTCGACACGGCACTGACGATGGCGGCAGCGGCCAAGCGCGGCAACGTGACCGCGTGGGCGGAGGCGAAGTCCGCGAGGCACGATCCCGATGCGCTCGCCTTCCTGAACTCGGTGCTGCTCGGAGTGCTGATCGAGAACGACGCGGTCCGCCGCGGGGTGCATCCCGCCGACGTGTGGGCGCAGCTGCGCCGGGGCGGACTCGACGAGTTCGGGTGAGGGAGACACGACGCGGGGCCGGTGCCGTCAGGCACCGGCCCCGCGAACGTCGGGGGACGTGACCGCTAGGACGCGTCTCCCGGGCGGACGATCAGCACCGGGCAGTCCGCCGAGCTCATCAGCGCAGCACTGGTGGAGCCGAGGAGCATGCCCCGGAACCCGCCGCGGCCGCGGCTGCCGACGACGAGAAGCTGTGCCTGCTCGGAGAATTCGCTCAGCACCCGCACCGGACGGTCGCGTCGGACGACACGCTGCACCGGAACGTCGGGGTACTGCTCGATCAGGCCGGCGAGCTGCTCGGAGAGCACCGCCTCCTCCGCCGCCTGGATCGCGCTCCAGTGCGGGTCGTCCTCGGTTGCGCCGAGCGACGGCTGCACCGAGACGTCACTCCACACGTTCACCGCGATGAGCTGGGCGTTGCGGGCCGATGCCTCCAGGAACGCGACTTCCGTTGCCGCCGCACTGATCTCCGATCCGTCGATGCCGACGACGACCGGACCCTCGGTCGGGGCGTGGCCGTCGAGGGTGCGACCGCGGACGACCGCGACCGGCGCCGTCGAGTGGGACGCCACCGCACGGGCCACCGATCCGAGCAGCGCGCCGCTGAACTCACCGAGGCCGCGGCTGCCGAGCGCGATCATGGATGCGCCGGGCGCGTACTGCAGCAGTACCTCCGCGATGCGCCCCTCGTGCAGCTTCGTGTCGATCTCGAGGCCGGAGTCGTCCGTCGCCTCCCGCGCGAGGACGGCCGCACTGTCCAGGTGTGCGCGGCCGGCGTTCTTGAGGTCGTCGCCGTAGCCGCGGACCAGGTAGGGCTCGCTGTAGTAGTACGCGGGCACGTGGACCACGGAGACCAGCAGCAGTGGGAGCTTGCGGGCCGCAGCCGTCCGGGCGGCCCACACCACTGCGGTCGACGCCGCATCTGATCCGTCCACTCCCACCACGACGGGCTTGCTTGCACTCATGCTGCTCCTCTACTCGACCGACAACGCTGTCCTGCCCATTGTGTCCGCTTCCGGCGCGGTCCGCGTGGGTCGAAGGTCCCCGTGTCGACATCGGGTTCGTCACGTCTGGGCCGCCAGGAGTGTCATCTGGCGGTTCGCCCTGGTGGCTCCTACTGTTGACAGTGCAACCCGATCCGGTTGCGCGCGTCCAGCAAGGAGCGTGTCATGGCCGATTCGACGACCCACAAGAACGCCGTGCTCTCCCGGATGACACCGGGGCGCTGGCTGGCACTGGTGCTGGTGGTGCTGGCCGTGATCTTCATCTTCCAGAACACGTCCACGATCAGCATCTCGCTGGCCTGGCTCACGATCGACGCCGCACTCTGGCTGGTCCTGCTGGTCGTGTTCGCCATCGGGTGGATCGCAGGCTGGCTGCTCGGCCGGCGCAAGCCGAGCTGATCCGAACGGCGGCGCCGTCACGACCGACGGCCGGGTGCGCGCGTCGGCACATCACCCGAGGGCAATACCGCACGCTTCGCACCCGGCGCGGGCTCAGGCGTCGATGATGGCGCGCAGCTTCTCGATCTGCGCGACGCGACCGGCGGAGTCGGGGGCGATCGCATTGACGGTGAGCGTCGTGGCGCCCGCCTCCTTGAAAGCGGCGACGCGCTCCCGCACGTATCCCTCCGGGCCGATGAGCGAGATGGCACGCACGAGTTCGTCGGGGACGGCCGCGGCGGCCTCCTGCTTCTTCCCGTCCAGGTACAGGTCCTGGATGGTCTTCGCCTCGGCCTCGTAGCCGTAGCGGCAGGCGAGATCGTTGTAGAAGTTCTTGCCGCGGGCACCCATGCCGCCGATGTACAGCGCGAGGTGCGGCTTGATCCATTCGAGCATGTGGTCGACGTCGTCGCCGATGGCGAGCGCAGGGCCGGCGTAGATCTCGAGTTCACCCAGGGACGGGTCGCGCTTGGCCTTGCCCTTGGCGATCGCATCGCCCCACACGTCGTTCGCACGCTCGGGATGGAAGAAGATCGGCTGCCAGCCCTCGGCGATCTCGGCGGTCAGCTCGACGTTCTTCGGGCCGAGCGCCGCGATGACGATCGGGATCTTCTCGCGCACAGGGTGATTGATGATCTTCAGCGGCTTGCCGAGGCCGGTGCCCTTCTCCGCGGGGAGCGGGATCTGGTAGTACTTCCCGTCGTACTGGACCTTCTCGCGACGCCACACCTGACGGCAGATGTCGACGAGCTCGCGGGTACGGCCGATCGGCGCGTCGTACCTGACGCCGTGGAAGCCCTCGATGACCTGCGGTCCGGACGCCCCCAGTCCGAGTACGAACCGGCCGTCCGAGACGAAGTCCAGACCGGCCGCGGTCATCGCCATCAGGGACGGCGTGCGGGTGTAGATCTGGAAGATTCCCGACGCGAGCTTGAGGGTGGTCGTCTTCGCCGCGAGGTAGCCGAGCTGGCTCACGGCGTCGAAGGAGTAAGCCTCCGCCATGAAGACGATGTCGAGCCCGGCGCGCTCGAGGTCGGCTACCTCGGCAACGGTCTCGGCGAACCCGCCGCTGTAGGTGATCTGCGTTCCGATGCGCACTCGGACACTCCATTCGAAGAGGGGGACAGCTTCGTAGGACATTACGCATCGCGGTGACGGATCCGTAGGACCGTGCCGAGCACGATCGGTGACCGCAGGCACCGAATCGGAGGTGACTCGTATCACGCTCGGGGTATAGGTGTGGCACACGGAACAATATTTGCGCACCCCTGCAAGTTTGCAGACGAGTGCAAGTTCCGTACGGTTGAACCATGACCGTGCAACCGGGCCTTCGCGACCAGAAGAAGGCCGCCACCCGCCTCGCGCTCAGCGACGCGGCGATCCGGCTCGCCAAACCCGCCGGACTCGACGCGGTCACCGCCGAGGCGATCGCCTCCGAGGCGGGCGTATCCACCCGCACCTTCCACAACTACTTCGCATCCAAGGAGGACGCCGTCCTCTACCGGATCGAGGCGGACGTGAGGGCGTGGGCCGGACGTCTCGTCGAGCGTCCTGCCGACGAACCGATCTGGGACGCGCTGGAGGCGGTCGTGCTGTCGATCGTCCACGACCCGGTCCGCGACCTCGAGGTGTTCGTGGCCGAGGCCTCCCTCATCGAGCAGAGTCCCGCGCTGCTCGCCCGCCAACTCGAGATCCATGGGCGGGTGTCCCGAATCCTCGGGGAGGCGATCGCGGAACGCACCGGAACGAACGTCGACACCGATCTGTATCCGAACCTGCTGCAGATGGCGGCGGGCGCCGCCTGCAAAACCGCCATCGAGATGTGGATGCACACCGACACCGGTCACGACAGCCCGGCGACGTTGGTCCACGAGGCCTTCCGGATGATCCGCGCCGGCCTCCCGGAACCCGATCGACCCGCCCACCGCACCGACAACCCGAGCACCTGACCCACCCGATACCCGAAGGGTTCACCCATGGCCACCTATCTGTACCGGATCGGCAAGTTCGCCTACCGGCGCAAGGGCACCGTTCTCTCGCTGTGGCTCGCGCTGCTCGTCCTCATGGGCGTCGGCGCGGCGACACTGTCCGGCCCCACCAACGACTCGTTCTCCATCCCGGGGACTCCCGCGCAGAAGGCGCAGGACCTGATGGCCGAGCGGTTCCCGACGGGCGGGAAGGACCCGTTCAGCTCCATCTCGGCGCGGTACGTGTTCGCCGCACCGGAGGGCGAGACCCTCGACACCCCGGAGAACCAGGCGGCAATGGATGCCACGCTGGCGGAGATCCGCGGAATCGATCTCGTCGAACCCGCCGCGAAGGTCGACCCGGCCACTGCCGCGTCACCCGAGGAGGGTGCCGGTGCACTGGTGAACCCGGTTGTCGCCGACGGGCAGATGACCCAGATGGCGGCGGCGCAGGCCGAGGAGACCGGCAAGCCGGTGGATCAGGCCACAGCCGATGCGGCGGCACTCTCACCGTTGAGCCCCGACAAGACCGTCGGCTACGTCGAGGTGCCGTTCACCGGTGACTTCACCAACGTGGATGCCGAGCTGGTCGACCAGATCGAGGCCGCGGCGCAACCCGCCCGGGACGCCGGACTGACCGTCGAGATCAGCGGCAGCGCCGCGCAGTTGCAGGAAGCGCCTGGCGGCACCGCCGAGCTGATGGGCATGGCCGTGGCCGCGATCGTGCTCGTGCTGACCTTCGGTTCGCTCGTGGCGGCGGGACTTCCGCTGCTGTCCGCGATCATCGGCGTCGGCATCGGCAGCCTCGGCATCACCGTCGCGACCGGGTTCACCGAACTCGGCTCGATGACCCCGACCCTCGCCGTGATGATCGGCCTGGCGGTCGCAATCGACTACTCGCTGTTCATCGTGTCGCGCTTCCGGCACGAGGTCAGCGTGACCGGCAACAGGGAAGAAGCCGCGGGCCGAGCCGTCGGCACCGCCGGATCCGCCGTGGTGTTCGCCGGCCTGACCGTCATCATCGCGCTCGTCGCGCTGCGGGTCGTCGGCATCAAGTTCCTCAGTGACATGGGTATGGCCGCCGGCTTCGCGGTGCTGATCGCGGTGCTCGTCGCGCTGACCTTCCTGCCCGCCTTCCTGGGGCTGCTCGGGAAGAAGGCGTTCGCCGGGCGCATCCCGTTCGTCAAGGCGCCGGATCCCGAGGCGGAGGACGCCAAGCCCGGCCCTGCGTCGCGCTATGCCGGCTGGGTGGCCCGCAAGCCGCTGATCCCGCTGGTCGCAGGCATCGTGATCCTCGGCCTGTTCGCCGCCCCCGCCGCCGGACTGAAGCTAGCCCTGCCCAGCGAGGCGAGCGGCGACCCGGCAACCAGCAGCCGTCAGGCGTACGACCTGGTGTCCGATGCATTCGGCCCCGGCCGCAACGCGCCACTGATCGTCGTCGTCGACGCGCAGAACGCAACCGTCCCCGCGCAGGAGGCTTTCGGCACCGTCGTCCGTTCGATCAGCGAGCAGGACGATGTCGCCAACGCGCAGATCGTCGGCATGAACCCGGCCGGAGACACCGCGCAGATCCTCGTCACGCCGGGCAGTGGGCCGACCGACGAGAAGACCGTCGACCTGATGCAGTCGATCCGGGACAGCGAGACCGGCCTGAACGAGGAGATCGGCGTCAGCTTCGGCGTCACCGGGCAGACGGCGCTCGAGACCGACATCTCCGATCGCCTGCTGAGCGCACTGATCCCGTACCTGGTCATCGTCGTCGGCCTCGCGTTCATCCTTCTGATGCTCGTGTTCCGCTCGATCCTGGTTCCGCTGACCGCGGCGCTCGGGTTCCTGCTCAGCGTCGCCGCCACCTTCGGCGCGACGGTCGCGATCTTCCAGGAGGGCTGGGGCGGCCTGATCGCCAACCCGCAGCCACTGGTCAGCTTCATGCCCATCTTCCTGATCGGCGTGGTGTTCGGTCTCGCGATGGACTACCAGGTGTTCCTGGTGACCCGGATGCGCGAGGAGTACGTGCACGGGGCGACCGCCAAGAAGGCCATGACGATCGGCTTCAGCCACGGTGCCCGCGTCGTCGGCGCGGCAGCGCTGATCATGATCTCGGTGTTCGGCGCCTTCATGCTCGAGGACAACGCCTTCATCAAGTCGATCGGCTTCGCACTCGCGGCCGCCGTGTTCTTCGACGCCTTCATCGTCCGGATGGTGATCATCCCGGCGCTGATGTCGCTGCTCGGCGACAAGGCGTGGTGGCTGCCGAAGTGGCTCGACAAGATCCTGCCGAACGTCGACGTCGAGGGTGAGAAGCTCCGCCAGGAGCTGACCCCCGCGGGCAAGGTGGACGAACCCGTCAGCGCCGGATAGCGCGTCACACCCCTCGCCCCCGGTCGAGTCGGATCACTCCGACAGGCCGGGGGTGAGGTCGTTCCGGGGCCTGGCTCGTCACCCCGGTTCCGCGTCGCGGACGCGGTAGCGTCGCCGTGGTGGACACCCCCGCAGTCGACGCCCGGATGGTCGCGATGCTGCCGTGCGCCGACATCGATCGGACGGCGGAGTTCTGGACCGCCCTCGGACTTGCCGTCACCTACCGACAGGCACGACCGAACCCGTATCTCGCACTCGGCCGCGGCGGCATCGCACTCCACTACTACGGCCTCGACGCACTCGACCCGGACGCCAACCACGGCACGTGTGGTGTCGTCGTCGACGACACGGAGCCTCTGCACCGCCTGTTCGCACAGGGACTCGCCGCGAAGTACGGGCGGATTCCGCTCAGCGGCCTTCCGCGCATCACCCGGCCTCGCCGTCGCGCCAACAATGCCGGGCTGAGCGGGTTCAGCGTCGTCGACCCCGACGGCAACTGGATCCGCGTCAGCCGCCGTCCCGCGACCGCCGACGAGGCGCCCAGGGCGGTCGACGACCGCGTCGACTGGGTGTCGGGGGGCGGTGGTCCGCTGGCCCGCGCCATGGAGAACGCCGTCGTCATGGCGGACTCGCACGGCGTCGAGTCGCAAGCCCATCGACTTCTGGCCGGGGCACTGGCCCGTCACCCCGACGCGCCCGTCCCCGAACGCGCGGCGGCGTGGGGATACCTCGCGGAGCTGAGCGCACGACTGGGTGATGCGCCCGCCGCCGAACGCGCCCTCGGCGCAGTGGTGGCGCTGTCGCTGCACGACGGTCTGACCGACGACGAACTCGACGCCGTCGCCGGTGTGCTGAGAGAACTCGACGACCTCGGTCTCCAGGCACCCCGATCCGACACGAGTCCACGACCCGAAAGGCACACGTGAACACGCCTCCCCAGACCGCGGACACACGGACCGCCAAACTCCGCACCCCGATGTTCTGGCTGGCACCGATCACCGCGGTGTCACTGCTGATGTCGCTGCTCGCCGCGCTGTACCTCGGCGGGATCCTGGACCCGAAGGGCAACCTGCGGGACTTCCCGATCGCCGTGGTGAACCAGGACGAGGGCGACGTGCCACCCGGCTCGGACACCCGCCAGAACGTCGGCGACCAGATCGTCGACGGTCTCGTCGAGGGCGTCCCGGCCGACAAGATCGACCTGAGACAGGTCGGCATCGGCAGCGCCCAGCGGATGCTCGACTCTGCCGAGGTCTACGGGGCGATCGTGATCCCGTCCGACTTCACCAAGCGGCTGACGATCCTCGGCGAGTCGAGCGTCGTCCCCGGTGACGTGGAGAAGCCGGTCATCACCGTCTACACCAACCCTCGTGCGGGCACGTTCGCGGCGGCTCTGGTCGAAGCCGTCGCCGAACCCGCGCTGGCGGAGGTGAACGAGAAGGTCGGCACCCAGCTGTCCGGACAGGTCGCCGCCGCGGTCGGGGAGACACCCGTCGCGGGTGCCGCCCGGCTGACCCTGGACACTCCGATCGACGTGCTGACCGTCGCGCACAAGCCGCTGCCCGACGGCACGGGAAACGGACTGTCCGCCTTCTACTACGCGCTGCTGGTGATCCTCGCCGGCTTCACCGGGGCGATGGTGGTCAACACCCTCGTCGACGGAATGCTCGGCTTCGCGCCCACCGAGTTCGGTCCCCGCTACGTGCACAACCCGAAGGTGGAGATCTCGCGGCTCCAGACCCTCGCGGTCAAGTGGGGAATCATGGTGATCCTCGCCCTGCTGGTGTCGGGGCTGTACGTGGGCATCTCACATCTGCTGGACATGCCGTTGCCGAATGCGCTCGGCCTGTGGATGTACGGCGTCTTCGCCATCGCCGCCGTCGGAATCACGGCGCTGTCGGTACTGGCCGTGTTCGGCAGCATCGGCATGATCGTCAATCTGATCGTGTTCGTCGTCCTCGGGCTCCCGTCCGCCGGCGGCACGATCCCGATCGAGGCGACACCGCCGTTCTTCGGCTGGCTCGCCACGTTCGAGCCGATGCACCAGGTGTACATCGGTATTCGCAGCCTGTTGTACTTCGGGCAGGGCGGCGCGGCGGGTCTCACCCACTCCGTCGCGATGACGGGAGTCGGGCTGGTGATCGGCCTGCTCCTCGGCGGGGTCGTCACCTACCTCTACGACCACAAGGGATTTCACCGCGGCACGGCGGACGCCCGCGACTCCTGAGGCGCGGCGGACACGAGGGCAGCGTGACTCGGGCCGGAAGCCGAACCGACGACGTTCGGCTCGGACGCCCCGCGGTGCTCACCCCTCGGAGTGGTCCTGCGCAATCGGGTCCAGCCGGGGAGCCGGACCCGGCCGCGGCTCGTCGAAGGTCTCCACCTCCACGGCCTCGGGTGTCAGCAGTCGCGCGACGGCCGCCTCCAGGTTGGCGCGGATCGCGTCGACGAGTCCCGAGGCGTCGCGCGCTTCGAAACGGTCGACGATGTCGGAGTGGGAGTCCGCGGAGTCCTTCCGGACGGCGTAGTCCTCGCTGAGCGTGAAGCTGGCCATGCGGACCTCGACGATCAACGTCGTCATCCACCGCACCAGCCACGGGTTGCCGCCCGCCGCGACGAGCGTCCAGTGGAGGTTCAGGTCGGCGTCACCGATACGTCGGGCGTCGGCACTGCGTTCGGCGGCGGTGAGTTCGTCGTAGGCGACGCGGACGGCGGCGGACTGCTCGGCGGTCGCGCGTGCGACCGCGAGTGGGGCGGCGGCGGTTTCGACGGAGATGCGTGCCTCGTAGAGTTCGCGGACTCGGTCGCGCCCGATGCGGACGACGCTGAGTCCGCGGCCGGGGACGGCTCGCAACAGCCCTTCCTGTACGAGTCGCTGGGCGGCTTCGCGGAACGGACCGCGGCTGACGCCGAGTTGTCCGGACATCTCGACTTCGCGGATCGGTGACCCCACGGGCAGTGCACCCGAGTAGACGGCATTGCGCAGTTCGACGGTGATGAGGTCCACGGTCGACGGACGGGTCACCGGCGACAGGGACGGCGCAGTGCCGTGAGGCGACGGGGCCATGTGCTCTCCTTCCACGTTGGCCGTGCATTCCGGCCGACACCATCATTCCGTGCCGGGTGCGAGCTCCGAACAACGGCCGCGCGACAGCCGGATCGACGTCGTCCGGCGACGACGAATCGATGCAGGTCAGTGCGTCGTCATCAGATTGTAAACAATCCGACACGCCGACAATCAGATTGTCAGACGTTCCGTTCGGCGCTAGCGTGACCGTTCGTTCACGTACCCAGGCTCGGGAGACGGACACCGGCTCCGAGCCACGGAAGGGAGACATCCGTGCCCACCAGCACCGGCCGCCGCGTGGCACTCGCCGCCGGCTCCGCCCTCGCCTTGACCGCGATCACCGCCTGCACCAGCGTCGACTCCGGTGGCGGAGACCAGCTCGCCCAGCTCCAGGACGCCGGCTCCATCACCGTGGGATTCGCCGGGGAGGAGCCGTACAGCTTCACCGACAACAGCGGCGAACTCACCGGCGCGGCAGTCGCGTTGAACCGCGAGATCTACGGGGAGCTCGGCATCGACCAGGTCGACGGTGTCCTCACCGAGTGGAACAACCTGATCCCCGGCCTCACCGCCGACCGGTTCGACTCGATCAGCGCGGGCATGTCCATCCTGCCCGACCGCTGTGCGAACGCCTCGTTCAGCGATCCCGAAATCATGTACACCACAGCGTTTCTGGTGCCCACCGGAAACCCCGACCGGCTCGGGGACTGGCAGTCCGCCGTCGACGGCAAGGTGAAGCTGGCCGTGATGAACGGCGCCATCGAAGCCGGGTACGCCGAACAGACAGGTGTCGAGACGGTCCAGGTCGGTAGCCCGCAGGACGGACTGGACGCCGTGGTCGCCGGCCGCGCCGATGCGTTCGCCCTCACCGGAATCTCCGTGCGCGCCCTGGCCGACCGGTCCGACGCCCCGGTCGAGGCGACCGACTCGTTCGTCGCCGTGATCAACGGCGTGCCACAGGTCGGCGCCGGTGCCACCGTGTTCCGGAAGCAGGACACCGACCTGCTCGACGCGTACAACGGGAAGCTGCGGGAGATCGTGTCCGACCCCGCGAGGTACGCGGAAATCCTGGGCCCGTTCGGGTTCACCGAAGCCGAACGCCCGGTCGAGGGCCTCACAACCGAGATGCTGTGCGAGGGCGACCTGGAGAAGATCGCCGCCGAGCTCGGCCCGGAGCTCGGCCAGGGTTGAGCACATGTCAGATGACATAGACACCCTGATCGCCCGGCTCCCCAGCCTCGGCGACAGTGTCCTCGTCACGCTGGAGATGACGATCGGCGGCGCGGTCGTCGCCCTGATCGTGGCACTCCTGCTCGGGTTCGGCTCGCGCACGGAGACGTTGTGGGTGCGCGGGCCGTCGCGGGTGATCGTCGAGTTCTTCCGCGGCACTTCCCTGGTGGTGCAGTTCTTCTGGTTGTTCTACGTGCTGCCCGAGTTCGGCTTCAAGCTCGAGTCGATGGTGGTGGGCATCGTCGCACTCGGCCTCAACTACGGCGCGTACGGCGCCGAGGTGGTACGCGGCTCGATCAACGCCGTCCCGACGGGGCAGTGGGAGGCCACGACGGCCCTCAACTTCGGCCGCCTCCACCGGATTCGCCGCGTCATCTTTCCGCAGGCCTGGGCGCTGATGATCCCGATGCTGACCAACCTGCTGATCCAGCTGCTCAAGGGGTCGGCGCTGGCGTCGACCGTCTTCCTGCACGACGTGCAGTTCTGGACCGAGCAGCTACGGCAGGCGACGCAGGACACCTACCTCAGTTTCGGCATCGGCCTCCTCGTCTACTTCGCGATCGCCTACGTGCTGACGCTGCTGATGAACTGGCTCGAGACCCGCGCGAAACACCGTCTCGGACAGGGGGTGCCACGCCCGTCGCTGCGGGAGACGTTGCGCCTCAAGCCTCGTGAGGACGCCGACGTACGTGTGAAGGAGGTGGTGTCGTGAACAGCGCCTGGAACTGGGACACCGCGTGGGACGTCCTCCCCGAGATGCTCGACGGACTGAAGATCACCGTCCTCGCCACCGTGATCGGCATGGTCATCGCCTCGACACTCGGGCTCGCCATCGCACTCGTGCGGCGGTCCACGATCCGGTGGATCACCGTGCCGGTGGGGTTCGTCGTCGAGTTCATCCGATCCACCCCCCTGCTCACGCAGCTGCTGTTCGTGTACCTGGCGCTGCCGAGCGTGCCCGCGCTCGTCGTCGGCTGCAGCGTTCTCGGCGTCCACTACGCGACGTACATGTCCGAGGTGTACCGCGCCGGCATCGACGCGGTCCCCCGCGGACAGTGGGAGGCGGCGACCGCCCTCGACCTCCCCCGCACCCGCACCTGGCGTGCGGTCGTACTGCCTCAGGCGATCCGAAAGACGCTGCCGGGTCTCGGGAACTACGCGATCTCCATGTTCAAGGAGACGCCCTACCTGTTCGTCATCTCCGTAGTCGAGATGTTCACTGCCGGCCAGACGTACGGCGGCAACCACTTCTCGTACATCGAACCGTTGACCATCGCCGGGCTGCTCTTCCTGCTGGTGAGCTACCCGACGTCCCTGCTGGTCCGCCGAATGGAGCGCCGCCTTGCCTGATCCGTCCACCACCGGGAGTCCGACCATGACCGCGGAACCGACCACCACACCCGCGATCGAGTTCCGCGACGTGGTCAAGCGTTTCGGCGACAACGTCGTCCTCGACGGTCTCGGTTTCACCGTCGAGCAGGGTGATCGCGTCACCCTGATCGGCCCGTCCGGTTCCGGGAAGACCACCATCCTGAGACTGTTGATGACGCTCGAGGAGGCCGACGGCGGCCTCATCCTCGTCGACGGGGATCCGTACACGCACGAGTACCGAGGCGACAAGTGGGTACGGATCCCGGAGAAGCGGCGCAGCCAGATCCGGCGCCGCGTCGGGATGGTGTTCCAGCAGTTCAACCTGTTTCCGAACATGACGGTGCTGGAGAACATCACCGAAGGGCCGATCCACGTGCTCGGCAAGAGCAGGGCCGAGGCAGTGCGACGCGCCGAGGAACTGCTCGACCAGGTCGGCATGGCGGAGAAGCGGGACGCGAAGCCGAATCAGTTGTCCGGCGGTCAGCAGCAGCGCGTCGCCATCGCCCGCGCCCTCGCGATGGACCCCGAGATCCTGCTCCTCGACGAGGTGACCTCGGCTCTGGACCCGGAGATCGTCGCCGACGTGCTCGGTGTGCTGCGCCAGATCGCCGACACCACCGACATCACCATGCTCCTGGTCACGCACGAGATGCGGTTCGCACGCGAGGTGTCGAACCGGGTCCTGATGTTCGACCAGGGGCGCATCGTGGAGGAGGCCGACCCGGAGACGATGTTCACCGCACCGACGCACGAGCGGACTCAAGCCTTCCTCAAGGCCGTTCTCGACCGCTGAGCTCCTGACGCGTCACGACGTCACCGAGACGACGCGGTGGTCCGCGAATCCGGATTCCTGGGGAACAGGGCTCGCCTGGCCACGTCGACGTAGCGGTGCTCCGGCCCACGAGCGGCGACCACCCTCCGCCACCGGACGTAGGCGGCGAGCGCGGCGCGATCGGAACCCTCGACTCCGAACAGTTCCCTCGCCCGCGGGTGCATCAGTTCGCGGACGACGCCCGTCGGCACCCAACGGACCACCCAGGCGTCCGGCCGGAGCAGTTGCTCGCGGAAGAACTCGCCGTCGCGGCCGAGTCGCAGCGTCGCACACGCGTCGGCGAAGTAGTCCTGGAACTCGACCCAGGTGTCGGGCATCGCCCGGGCGGAGATGCCGTAGCGGCGGTACCAGATCGAGCACTCCTCGTAGAGCCGCTCCCGCTCGGCGGGGGTCAACGGCCGGATGAACGTCTCGACCATCGTGAACAGGGTGTCCACGTAGGTGGCGTGCTGGACGTGGAAGAGCTCCGGGTTCAGCGCGTGGTACCGCCGACCCCGGTCGTCCGTGCCCTTCACCCGCTCGTGGCCATACCGGATCAGCGTGGAGAGGTCGCGGTCGGCATACGCGATGCCGGTCAGCATCGGGATGGTGTGCCGCTCGTGTTCCCACACCCGCTTCGGGGTGGTCGAGTGTTCCCGGATCGCGCCGGAGATGGCCGGGTGCAACATCTGCAGGGACACGGCACGAGGCAACGTCAGCAGGAATCGGCGGTCACCGAGGAACTCCCACAGCAGCGTCCCCGGCCCGAGTCCGTCGTCGAGCGGCGGCATCAGATCAGCTTGGTGCCCTTGTTGATCCGACGGCGCAGGTCCCGCATGAGCACGTAGCTGCCGCCGTGCCGGACGAACTTCGGCAGGAACCGGTTGACGAACGCGACGAAGATGAACAGGTGCTCGAACCGCCGACGGTCGTCCTCGGTCCACTCGAGGTCGAGCTTCTCCCGGAACAACGGGGGCAGGAAGCCGATCGTCAGGAACCGGAGCAGGTTGTGGAACTGGAAGCGCAGCGGCCAGGCGATCATCCGCAGGTCGACGAGATCGTTGACGAATCGCTTTGTGCGGTCGTCGAACTCGACCCGTTCGCACGCCGTGTTCCAGTACACCTCGAAGTCGGCGCGGGTCGCCGGCCACATCTCCTCGGTCACCTGCAGCGTGGTGCCCAGCGTCGACGCCTTCCGGTAGAAGTGCTCGAGCTCGTCGGGCGGAAGGATGCCGTGCAGCAGTTGGTGCGAGTCCTCGAACCCGATGTACAGGCACGCCGCGACCCACATCTGCAGTTCACGGTTGAAGGCGTTGTAGGCGACAGGGCTGTTCTCGTCGGACCGGACGTGGCGGTGCGCGCCGTTGACGGCCTCCCGGTAGGCGTGACGCTCGGCGTCGGTGCCGAGGATCGCGACGGCGAGGTACTGGGTGGTGGTGCGGGCACGCTTCCAGGGGTGGTGCATGAGCGCGCCGGATTCGACCTTGCTCTCCATCACCCCATAGGCGACCTCCGGCCAGCCGATCTGCATCGCGACGTTCGCGGCGGCACCGGCGAACGACCAGAAGTCGAGCGCATCGGTGAGGTCGGGGTTCTTACGGATCCACCTCTTGCGGGTGGAGGTGATGGTGATGCGCGTGCGGTCCGTCGTCAGTCGCGGACGCCCGTCGAGCCGGTTCTCGTCGAGATCGACGTAATTGCGAGGCATACCGCCCCCTCCTCCGATGGAATCCCCCGGTGCACGAATCAACCGGCACACCAACACTTGTCGCGGACTTCCCGGTGAGGGCACCCCCCGCGCCCACACCTCCGCCACCCGCGGAATTATCGTTAACATACCACTTGATACAACTACGTCAAGACTGTTTCATTCGCCATTCCGCCGAGGCCGCGACAGCCTCCGTTCGACGGCCCCCGCTACACTGCCTAGTGCAGCGGGGACGGACACTCCTGTCCGGAACCCGACGCCCTCGTAGCTCAGGGGATAGAGCACGGCTCTCCTAAAGCCGGTGTCGCAGGTTCGAATCCTGCCGAGGGCACAGAGTTTCCGCAGGTCATCTGCGCTACAGCATCTGCGGCGCGTCTCCACCCTCGTACAGGTCGGTGCGGTCGACGACGTTCCACAACTCGACGGTCTGCACGATCCAGAACGCCGCGAACTCCGCGACCAGGAGCGCCTCGGTGACGATCACGAGATGACCCCATTCGGGGAACGCCAGGTGCACGACGACCACCGCGATCAACGTCGCGAGCATCACGGTCGCGATGACCCGATACAGCCGGGCATAGCGAGCCCCGTCCCGCGTGTACGTCGCCGAGACCCCGCTCGCCACGGCCACCCCGATGATCCCGGCGAACACCAGCGTCGCCGCGACCGTGTGCGCGTGCCGGGCGAACAGGTCCGGCGCGAAGACGAAGACGAGCGCTCCGGCCACCACGATCACCCAGCCGGCGATCCGCACCCATTGGGCCACCGGCCGCAGCGACCGGTCCGCACCCGTCCGGCGGGAGATCACGAGGGCCGCGATCTCGGCGACGGCCCCCGCGATCAGGATCGCCCACATGCTGTCGCGGACCGAGTCGGCCGTGCCGGTCGCCGCGCGCAACGTCCACCCGCATTCACCCGGAGGTGGCGGCGCCGTCGGGACCACCGCGACGACGAACGCCAGGAAGCCGGCCAGGTTCAGCAGCACGTCCTCGGTGTCCGAACTGCCCTTGTAGACGATCAACCCGACCCCGAGCGCACACAGGACAGCGACGAAGACGTCCCCCACCGACGAGTGGTAGAACGCACTGATCGAGTTCCGCCAGCAGCCCGACCTCGCCGTCGCAAGCAGCACCGCGGCGGCGAGGGTCACCACCAGGACCACGGTGGCCAGCCTCAGGTACCGGTACGTGGTGAGGACCGCGTCGCCCCGGCCCTCGGCGCCGTCGCTCATGGCCCCACCTCCCAGCCCCCTGCCGCAAGTATCCTCGCCGCGGGCCGTGAGACGGGCGTCCGACACGGGGCGGTCCGCCGCCCGATTCGCGAAGTACGCGCCCGACGCCCCTGTTGCCAGTACGCCGGGCCACGGGCACTATGTCCGGGTGCCCCGTTCCGGAACGGCCCCCGTCATCCTCCTGCCGCTCACTCTGAGCGCAGCGATGGTGCTGTCCGGGTGCTCCACTCCGGACGCCGCGTCGGACACCGCGACCACGCCGTCCGCGACCCCCAGCGCGTACACGAAGCTCCCGTCGACGGCATCGGTCGGCAACTGCGGCCCCGACAGCGGGCTCACACACTCGCCGGGAACACTCACCATCGCGACCGACTCACCCGCGTACGCGCCGTGGTTCGTCGACGACGACCCTTCCAACGGAAAGGGTTTCGAAGGATCGGTCGCGCGGACCGTCGCCGAGCGCCTCGGCTACACCCAGGACCAGATCACGTTCGTGCGGGTGCCGTGGGCCGAGGCGATCGCGCCGGGACCGAAGGACTTCGACTTCGACATCAACCAGGTGACGATCGTCGGGGACCGCCGCGAAGCCGTCGACTTCTCGTCGCCGTACTACGCGGTCACGCAGGCGATCGTCGCAATGGAGGGTTCCCCTGCCGCGGCCTCACGCAACCTCAACGACCTGACCGGGTTCCGACTCGGCGCCCAGATCGAATCGACCAGCCTCGCGGCGATAGAAGGAACCATTCGCCCCCGACAGGACGCCGTCGCCTTCGAGACGAACGACGACGCCAAGGTCGCACTCGCCGAGGGGCGGATCGACGCGCTCGTGGTCGACATCCCGACCGGGCTCCAGATCACCGAGTCGGACCTTCCGAAAAGCGTTCTCGTCGGCCAGTTCCCGCGACCGAACACGGTCACCGAGTTCTTCGGACTGGTGCTGGAGAAGAACAGTCCACTCACCTCGTGCACCACGGCTGCGGTGGACGCCCTCTACCAGGACGGAACGCTCGACAACCTCGCGCAGACCTGGCTGATCGACTCGATCAACACCCCGATCCTCGAATAGGGCAGCAGGTCCGCCGCGCGGCAGTGTCAATCGCGTTAGCGGAGAGCCGGTTTCCCTGGATCACACTCCCCGTGGGACCTTCGACCCTCCCGATCTCGGCCGGGGTGGTCCATGCTGGAGGTGCGGACCGACGGTGGACCGACCACCCGAACGTGCCGCCGAGGAGGACCAGTGACCACCAATCCCCCCGTCGTGGTGGGCGTCGACGGATCGGACACCTCGAACGCGGCCGTGGTGTGGGCCGCCCGAACCGCGGCCGGGCACGGCGCCCCACTTCGCCTGGTCGCCGCGCAGGCGCCACCCGTGATCCCCGGCGGCATGCTCGTGACGTCGCAGACGTTCTTCGACGACCTCGACGCCGAGTCCCGCCGGGTCCTGACCGCGGCGAATGACCTCGCCGAGAAGTCCGCACCGGGCGTCGTCGTCGAGACGGCCCTGCACAAGAGCCCGCCCGTTCCACTGTTGCTCGACCTGTCAGAGCGGTCTCGGATGATCGTCCTCGGCACTCGGGGGCGCGGCGCGATCCGCAGCGCCCTCCTCGGCTCGGTGACCTCCGCCGTCGTCACCCACGCCCACTGCCCGGTGGTGGTCGTGCCGTCTCCCGAACTCCCCGCTGTCGATGCGCCGGTCGTCGTCGGCGTCGACGGGTCGACCAACAGCGTGCCCGCGGTCGAGGCCGCGTTCGTCGAGGCGTCCCTGCGACGTGCTCCCCTCGTCGCGGTCCACGCCTGGAGCGACATCGACTTCGACACCCTGCCGGTCGCCGTCGAGGCACTGCCCTGGTCGGCGGTCGCCGAGAGCGAGGAGGCGGCACTCGCCGAGAGTCTCGCCGGGATGCAGGAGCGGTTCCCCGACGTCGAGGTGACCCGAGTCGTGGTGCAGGACAATGCCGTCGACCAGCTGCTGGCCCGGTCCACGAACGCCCAGCTCGTCGTCGTCGGCAGTCACGGCCGCGGAGGGTTCCGCGGCATGCTGCTCGGATCGACGAGCCGGGCGCTGCTGCACCGCACCGAGCGACCGCTGATGGTCGTCCGTCAGCCGTAGATCTCGACGAACCGCTGCAGCGACGACTCGATGTCACCCTTGAGGGCGCGGGCGACGCCTGCGCCGATGGGTCCGAAGAGGGGCGCGCCGCCGAGCTCGATGTTCAACGCGACCTCGGCGCCCGCGCCCTTCGGCGTCACCGACAGCACGAGCCCGACCTTCACCCCGCCCTTGCCGTCGCCCTTGAGCGCCAGCGTCTGCGGCGGTGCGTAGTCGGTGATGGTCCAGCGGACCCGGTTGCGCAGCCCCTTGACCGTCACCACGGATTCCGCGGTGGTGCCCGCCGCCAGTTCCGCGGGAAGCTCACCGCGCCAGGCTTCGTGGATCGAGAGCCACTTGTCGAATTCCGCCAGATCGCTTGCCTTTTCCCACGCGACCTCCGGGGCCAGGGGAACCGCGACCGAGACCTTCAGCTTTGCCATGCGCGCATCGTAACGACCGCGCGCGACGACGCGTCCCGCACCTGGCGAGGGAACCAGGTGCGGGACGCGTCGTGGGACCGAGGTCCCGGTGGGGGTGGCGGGGTGGCCTAGTGGGCGACGGCCTTCTCCACACCGACACCGGTGAGGGAGCGGACCTCCATCTCGGCCTGCTTCGCCGGGTCCTCCAGCTTGCGGCGGCCGACGTAGGTGCCGACGATGCCGAGCACGAAGGCCAGCGGGATGGACACGATGCCCGGGTTGGACAGCGGGAACCAGGAGAAGTCGCTGTTCGGGAACATCGACGACGTCGCACCGGAGACGGCCGGGGAGAACACGATCAGCACGAGGCAGCTGATGAGACCGCCGTAGATACTCCACAGGGCGCCGGTGGTGTTGAACTTCTTCCAGAACAGTGAGTACAGCAGCGTCGGCAGGTTCGCGGACGCGGCGACCGCGAAGGCCAGCGCCACCAGGAATGCGATGTTCTGCCCCATCGCGAGGATGCCGAGCACGATCGCGGCGATACCGATCACGACGACGGTGATGCGGGAGACCTTGACCTGCTGCTCCTCCGTCGCGTTGCCGCGCTTGATGACGCTCGCGTAGATGTCGTGGGCGAACGACGCCGACGCGGTGATCGCGAGGCCGGCGACGACCGCGAGGATCGTGGCGAACGCGACCGCGGAGATGATCGACAGGAACAGGGTGCCGCCGAGTTCGAAGGCGAGCAGCGGGGCCGCGGCGTTCTCCTTGCCGGGGGCGGCGAGGATCTTGTCGGGGCCGACCATGCGGGCGGCGCCGTAGCCGAGGACGAGGGTGAACAGGTAGAACGCGCCGATCAGGCCGATCGCCCAGGTCACCGAGCGGCGAGCCTCCTTCGCGGTGGGAACCGTGTAGAAGCGCATCAACACATGCGGCAGGCCGGCGGTGCCGAGCACCAGCGCGATGCCGAGCGAGATGAAGTCGAGCTGCGTCATCGACGTCAGGCCGTACTTGGCGCCGGGAGCGAGGACGTCACGGCCGGCGACCGCCTCGTTGGTCGAGTTGGTGACCATGTTCTGCGCGTCGGAGAGCAGCTGGGAGAAGTTGCCGCGCACCGCGAACAGCACCAGGAAGAACATGACGCCCGCACCGGCGATAAGCAGGACGGCCTTGACCATCTGCACGTAGGTGGTGCCCTTCATGCCGCCGATGAGGACGTACACGATCATCAGCACGCCGACGACGGCGACGACGATCGCCTGCCCGGCCTTGTCGTGGATGTCGAGCAGCAGCGCGACGAGTCCACCGGCACCGGCCATCTGGGCGAGCAGGTAGAACAGCGAGACGACGAGCGTCGACAACGCGGCGGCCATGCGGACCGGCCGCTGCTTGAGCCGGAAGCTGAGCACGTCGGCCATCGTGAAACGGCCGGTGTTGCGCAGCATCTCGGCGACCAGCAGCAGCGCCACCAACCAGGCGACGAGGAAGCCGATCGAGTACAGGAAGCCGTCGTAGCCGTACACGGCGATGGCGCCGGCGATGCCGAGGAAGGACGCGGCCGACAGGTAGTCGCCTGCGATGGCGAAGCCGTTCTGCGGTCCGGAGAACTGGCCGCCACCGGTGTAGAAGTCGGAGGCCTTCTTGGTGGTGCGGCTGGCGCGGATGACGATGCCCATCGTGACCACGACGAACGCAACGAAGATGGCGATGTTCAGGACGGGGTTGCCGACACCCGAGCTGGCCTGGGCGAGAGTCGTGGTCACTGCTCCGGTCCTTCCAGTTCCTCGCGGATGGCCGCGGCGCGGGGGTCGAGCTCACGGTTCGCGAACTTCACGTACAGGCCGGTGATGACGAACGTCGACAGGAACTGGCCGAGACCGAGGATGATGCCGAGGTTGACGTTGCCGAACACCTTCGTCGCCATGAAGTCGGACGCGTACGTCGCCAGCAGCACGTAGAGCGCATACCAGGCGAGGAAGATCGCCGTCATCGGGAAGACGAAGCGGCGCAGCCTGCGTCGCAGATCCTGAAATTCAGGGCTCGCCTGCATCTCGATGAAGGCCTGCTCGTCCGGGGTGCGCCGTGACGGCGCCGCCCCCGGAGTCAGGTCTGCTGTGGTCACTTCGGACTCCTCGGTCGGATGAGGCCGGCTGTGAGCACCGGCAGGTCACAGACGTTAGTGAGACACCCGTCACAGCGTCAGGGGGTGACGGCAGTCACACGCCGAGGTGCCGAATCGCGCGCCGGACGGTCGATCGAGCGCGACGAGCGGTCGGGGCCTGTGCGCCTTTTTGGTAGCTCCCACTACCAAGAGCGCGCACAGGCGGCGACGCCGCGCCTAGAGGTCGCGCTCGCGGTCCCGGCCCACGCCGAGGCGTTCGGGGGCGTGCATGCGTGTGAAGGTGCGGGCGACGTCTGCGGGGACGTCGGCGCTGGTCGCGCGGCTGACCACGACCATGACCGCGAACGCCAGCGGGACCGTGACCGCCGCCGGGTACCCGACGACGACCTGCGGCCAGCCGTGCCACAGGTCGCCGTCGATGCCGCCGAACGCCGTGAGCATCGCCGCCGAACCGGACGTCACCGCCCCGACGACCAGACCACTCGCCGCGCCTGCTGGGGTGAGCCCGCGCCACCAGATGCCGAGCACCAACAGTGGGCACAGCGTCGACGCCGCGACGGCGAACACCATGCCGACCGTCCGGGAGAGATCGATGGACGCGACCGCGACGGCGAGAAGCACCGCGATACCGCCCGCGACGACGGCCGCCACCCGGAAGTCACGGACCCGGCCGCGCAGCACGTCGGTGGCGAGGACGCCGGCGACGCTGACCAGCAGACCGGACGACGTCGCCAGGAACGCGGCGATCGCGCCTGCCGCGACGAGCGCGGCGAGCACCTGCCCCCAGGCACCGTCGACGACGGACCCGGGCAGCAGCAGCACCGCGGCGTCGGAGGTGCCGGTGATGAGCAGCTGCGGTACCCACAACCGCGCGAACACACCGAGGAGCGCCGGGAACAGATAGAACCCGCCGACGAGTGCGATCACCACGAGTGCGGTCCGGCGGGCGGCGTGCCCGTCGGGGTTGGTGTAGAAGCGCACCAGCACGTGCGGCAGACCCATAGTGCCGAGGAAGATCCCGACGATCAGCGAGTACACCTGGTACAGCGGGTGGGCCTCGCCGAACCCCCAGCCGGGGTGCAACCAGCCGGCGCCGTCCGGGGGTGCGCCCGCGACCACCGGGACCGGCGCGCCCGCCTCGAGCACCAGCGCGGTGCCCGCCCCGAGCTCGTGTTCCCCGACCCCGAGGGCGACCGGACCGTCGACCGCGACGCCGTCGAGGGTTCCCGTGACGACGACGGCCAGCGGCTGCGACACCTGCACGACGACGTCGGTGGTGACGTCGACGGTGGTGCGGTCGGCGACGGTGGGCGGCGCAGCCGTACCGAGTTCGTGCCGGTCCCCGAGGAACGCGATGGTGAGGACGAGTGCAGGCACCGCGACCGCGGTCAGCTTGAGCCAGTACTGGAACGCCTGCACGAAGGTGATGGACCGCATACCGCCGCCGACGACGTTCGCGATGACGATCAGTGCGACGACCACCGCGCCCACCCATGCCGGCCAGCCGAGCAGGATCCGCAGAGCCAGGCCCGCCCCCTGGAACTGAGGCACCATGTACAGCACGCAGATGACCGCGACCACGACCATCGCGAGACGCCGGAGTGCTCGGCTGCCGAGCCGGAACTCGGCGAAGTCGGGCACGGTGTACGCGCCGGACCGGCGCAGCGGGGCGGCGACGAACAGCAGCAGCCCGAGATATCCGGCGGTGAAGCCGACGGGATACCACAGGGCGTCAGCCCCGTACTTGGCGATCAACCCGGCGACACCGAGAAACGATGCGGCGGAGAGATACTCACCGGAGATGGCGGCGGCATTCCAGCGCGACCCGACGCTGCGGGAGGCGACGAGGAAGTCGGAGGTGGTGCGCGCCAACCGAACCCCGTACGCTCCGATCGCGATGGTGGCGACGATCGCCGCGGTCACCGCGAGCACGGTCAACGCCGAGATCGGCTGACCCGTCATCGGTCACCTCCCACGTGCGCGCGGAACCTCACCGCTCACTCCTCCGACAGGTCGACGAATTCCTGTTCGGTGCGTTCGGCGAGCCGGATGTACAGCCACCCGGCGAGCAGCAACGTGGGGCAGGCGGCGAGCCCGAGAACCAGCCACGGCAGCCGCACTCCCCACACGGCGACGTCGCCGAGCGAGGGGAAGGCCGCGAACAGCAGCGGGATCGCGCAGGCGACCAGCGCGACCACACCCGCGACCCGCACCGCCAGCCCGAGCTGCGCGCGGACCAGCGCCCGCACCATCACCTCGCCGACCTCGGTCTGCTCCTGCACCTCGACGCGGGTCCGGACGCGGCGAGCTCCCCGCCGGTGTGCGAGAACCACCCGTTCCCGGTCGGGACGTGCCGACTCCGTCATCGACTCGTCCAGTTCTGGCGCGGCGCCCGCACGAGGCGATCCTTCAACTCACGGGTGTGCCGACGGCTGACCGGCAGCTCCACCACCGGTTGGTCGGGAACCACGCGCAGGCACACGACAGTGCCCGTGCCGACGCTGCGGATACCGGTGACCAGTGGCAGCGCCACGAGGAACGAGCGGTGCACGCGCAGGAATCCGGCTTCCTCCCAGCGGTTCTCCAGCGCGGAGATCGGGATGCGGACGAGGTGCGAGCCGGTGGCCGTGTGCAGTCGGGCGTAGTCGCCGTCGGCCTCGACCCACGCGACATCCGAGCGGTGCACGAGAGTGGTGACACCGCCAAGCTCGACGGGGATGACCTCGTCCGTCGGCGCCTGCTCGGTGTCGCCGCCCGGGGCGGCCTTCCCTGGGCGGGCGGCCACGATGCGGCGCACCGCCTCCGCGAGCCGCTCCTCGCGCAGAGGCTTGAGCAGGTAGTCGACGGCCCCGAGGTCGAACGCGGCGACGGCGCGGTCGTCGTGTGCGGTCACGAACACCACCGCAGGCGGTGCGGCGAACGCGGCGAGGACACCGGCTAGCTCCAGGCCGTCGAGGCCCGGCATGTTGATGTCCAGGAAGACCGCGTCGATCGCGACGGACCGGTCGAGTCGCTCCTTGATCACACGCAGTGCGGTGGTCGCATCGGAGGCGGTGAGGATCTCGTCGACGTCAGGCTGCGCGCGCAGCAGGTAGGCCAGTTCGTCGAGCGCCGGACGCTCGTCGTCCACGGCCAACACTGTCAATCGGGCTGCGGGCGCCCCGTCAACGTTCTCGGTCACAACGGAACCATCGTGCCACGCGTGCCCGGTCACGCCCTGATCCCCTGCCGGAACTTCGGCACCCGCATGCTCACCTTCGTCCCCGCCCCCGGCGCCGTCTCGACGACCAGCCCGTAGTCGTCGCCGAAGGCGGCCCGCAACCGGTCGTCGACGTTCGCCAGACCCACGTGCGCGGATTCCTTCGTCCCGGTACCGCCCGCCACCTCCGCGTCCAGCGAACCGGAGCGCAGCAGATCGGGATCCATGCCGATGCCGTCGTCCTCGACACTGATCACGCAGTCGGGTCCCTCGTCGGCTGCGACGATGGTGACGGTGCCACGGGACTGCCCGGCGAGCCCGTGCCGGACGGCGTTCTCCACCAGCGGCTGCAACGCCAGGAACGGCAGCACCACACCGAGCACCTCGGGAGCGACCTGCAGTCGCACCTCCAACGCAGGGCCGAACCGCGCCCGTTCGAGCGTCAGATAGCGGTCGATGTTGCGAAGCTCCTCGGAAAGCACCGTGTACTCCCCGGACGCGCGGAACGAGTACCGGGTGAAGTCGGCGAATTCCAGGATCAGTTCACGGGCGCGGTCGGGGTCGGTGCGGACGAACGACGCGACCGTGTTGAGGGCGTTGTAGATGAAATGCGGGCTGATCTGCGCTCGGAGCGCCCGGACCTCGGCGCGGTCCAGCCGGGCGCGGGAGGCGTCGAGTTCGGCGAGTTCGATCTGGCTGCACGCGTAGCGAGCGACCTCGCTGATCGCACCGAGCATGCCCGCCCCCGGTTCGACCGACGTCGCGACACCCATCACCCCGACGACGGCGACGTCGTCGAGCACGAGCGGCTGCACCACCAGCGCCCGGACGTTCGGGTGCGGGTTCGCGATCAGGTTGCGGCGCCCGGATTCGGCGGCGGTCCGTGCGGCCGCCTCGAACTGGGACGCGAGATCCTCGTTCGGGCCGTCCCACGCCAGCACGGCTCCGGTGCCGTCCGCGAGAGCCAGCGAGTCGGCCGCGGTCAACGTTCGCAGGTGGGGTGCGGCTTCGGCTGCGGAGTCGGCGTCGAGTCCGCGGCGCAGCGACCGCGCGGCGAGGGAGGCGGTGTGCAGCGTGTCGTGCACGGCCCGTTCGGTGGGGGTGGTGAGCGTGCCGCGAGTACGGGACCGGAGCGCGAGCGCGCCGACCGCGATCACCACGACCAGCACAGCGAGAACGACAACGGCGGTGACGCTCATCGGGTCTCGCCGTCGAGCCGGGCGACGAGCGTCGCGGGCGCGACGGTCCGATACGCGTCCTCGACGATGTCCTCGATGTCGCGCCAGTCGTCTTCGCTCGGCGTGCCGTCGGGTCCGACGTCGAGGTACACCCCGATCCAGCCGCGACCGCCGACGTACGGCGGGTGGAAGAACCGGTCCGGATCGCGGTCGATCCAGTCCTGTTGAGCCCCCGCGGGTGCCGCTGCCCAGAACGCGACGCGGTCGTCGTGGTGCCGGTCCGCGTAACTGACGAACTGCGGCGCCTTGCGGACGAACCACGACGGCTCGCCGTGGCTGATTCTCTCGGTCGCCTCGGGCAGGGCGAGGCATAGTGCGCGGAGCCGGTCGAGTGGGCGCGGCGGGGTCATGCGCCAACGCTACGACAGCACACCCCCGCCCCGGCTGAAGGCCACATTCATGCGACCCAGCCGCATGAACGCCACCTTCAGCCCAACCCGCACCACCCGCCCCACCCGCCGGCCCAACCGTCCCGACCGGCTGAAAGCCACGTTCATGCGGTTCAGCGGGACGAACGCCACGTTCAGCCAATAGGTCGGGGCGGGTGGACGGGTGGCGCAGATCACGGATGAATGAAGTCTCGCGGGAATTGATCGCGATACGGACACGTTAGTTGAGTCAGAACCACTCAACTTCCCAGGAGGCTCGTCAATGCCTGCATACTTCGGCCCGCAGGGCCCCGGTCGCATCGACATCAGCCGACTCATGAGCCGATCCACCCAGGAGCTCGTGAGCGCGGCCGCCCGCTTCGCCGCGGGCCGTGGCGACTCCGACCTCGATGCCCTGCACGTCGTGCGTGTGATGGCCGACCAGGAGCCGGTGCAGTCGCTGATGCGGCGCGCAGGCGCTGACCCCGCCTCCGTCGCCGACGCCGCGGAGGGACGCCTGCCGCAGGGCACCCGGTCCGCGAACGCGTTCGCCGTGCCCGCGCTGAGCCCTGCCCTCAAGACCGCGCTGCTCGAAGCCCACCAGCTCGCTCGCGCCCTCGGCTCGACCTACATCGACCCCGAGCACCTGTTCCTCGCGCTGGCAGCTGACGGCGATCACGCCGTCGGGCGCCTGTTCGCAGAACAGGGCGTCACGCCGGAGTCGCTGCAGCGCACCGTCCAGGAAGGCCCGGCCGCGCCTGCACCCGAGGCCACCGAGTCGAGCACCCCGACTCTGGACCAGTACGGCGTCGACCTGACCGAGCGCGCCCGCGCCGGCGAGATCGACCCCGTCATCGGCCGCGCCCTGGAGATCGAGCAGACCGTCGAGATCCTGTCCCGCCGCACCAAGAACAACCCGGTGCTGATCGGTGAGGCCGGCGTCGGCAAGACTGCGATCGTCGAGGGCCTCGCGCAGCGCATCGTCGACGGCGACGTCCCCGACCGGCTGGTCGGCAAGCGCGTCGTCCAGCTGGAGATGTCCTCGCTGGTGTCCGGCACCCGGTACCGCGGCGACTTCGAGGAGCGGCTGACGAAGCTGGTCGACGAGATCACCTCGCAGAAGGACGAACTCGTCGTGTTCATCGACGAGATCCACACCATCGCCGGTGCAGGCGCGGGTGCGGACGGCGCGATGGACGCAGGCAACATCCTCAAGCCGAAGCTGGCGCGCGGTGACCTGCACGTCGTCGGCGCGACGACGCTCGACGAGTACCGCAAGCACATCGAGAAGGACCCGGCCCTGGAACGCCGGTTCCAGCCGGTCATCGTCGACGAGCCCAGCACGGACGACGCGATCACCATCCTCGCCGGACTGAAGGATCGGTACGAGGAGCACCACGGCGTCCGCTACGACGACGACGCGATCGTCGCCGCCGTGGAACTGTCGCACCGCTACATCGGTGACCGGTTCCTGCCGGACAAGGCGATCGACCTGATCGACCAGGCGGGCGCGCGGCTGTCGCTGCGGTCACCGAAGGTCGACACCGAGGCGCTGCGTGCGGAGCTCGCGCGTCTGGAGGCGGACAAGGAGAAGGCCGTCGCCGACGAGGACTACGAGAAGGCGTCGGCGCTGCGTGACCGGATCACGTCCGTTCAGAATCGGATCGACGGCACTCCCGATGTCACCTCGCCGGAGACCCCAACGGTCACGTCGGAGATGATCGCCGAGGTCGTCGCTCGGGCCACCGGCATCCCGGCCAGCCAGATGACGCAGGAGGAGAAGGACCGCCTGCGGACCCTGGAGGACGAGCTGCACAAGCGGGTCGTCGGCCAGGACGACGCCGTGCGCGCGGTCGCGCGGGCGGTGCGGCGCAGCCGGACCGGCATGGGCGACCCGAACCGGCCCGCGGGCAGCTTCCTGTTCCTCGGACCGACCGGTGTCGGCAAGACGGAGCTCGCGAAGGCGCTGGCGGCCAACCTGTTCGGCGACGAGAACAAGATGATCCGCTTCGACATGAGCGAGTTCGGCGAACGGCACACCGTGTCTCGACTGCTCGGCGCGCCTCCCGGTTACGTCGGCTACGACGAGGCCGGTCAGCTCACCGAGCAGGTGCGGCGCAATCCGTACTCGGTGATCCTGCTCGACGAGGTCGAGAAGGCGCACCCGGACCTGTTCAACACGCTGTTGCAGGTGCTCGACGACGGACGGCTGACCGACGGTCACGGCCGCACGGTGGACTTCACGAACACCGTGGTGATCATGACCAGCAACCTCGGTTCGGACCTGATCTCCAGCAAGGGCGGTGCACTGGGCTTCGTCACCGGCGACTCCGCCTCGGAGAAGCCGCTGCGCGACAAGGTGATGGCCCGGCTGCGGGAGTCGATGCGTCCGGAGTTCCTGAACCGGATCGACGAGATCGTGGTCTTCCGCAAGCTCGACACCCGCCAGTTGCACCGGATCACCGACCTGATGCTGGACGACAGCCGGAAGCGGCTGGCGGACAAGGGCATCGGGATCACGTTCAGCGACGCCGCCGTCGACTGGATCGCCGAGCACGGGCACCAGCCCGAGTTCGGGGCCCGGCCGCTGCGCCGGTCCATCCAGCGGGTGGTCGACGACCGGATCGCGGACATGCTGATCGACGACCTGATCGCCGAGGGCGACCGGGTGACGGTGGACGTCGCCGAGGGCGAGCTGGACCTGCAGGTCGCGTAACGGAGCACAAGCAGCGGTGGTGACCCGTCGGGGGGTCACCACCGCTGTCGTCGTATCCGGGCCTCGGCGGCTGCCTCTTCGAGGTCGAGTTCGGCGAGGATCCTGCGCAGCACCTCGTCGTCCAGATCGCCCGTGTCCCTGGCCTCGATCAGTGCCCGGCGCTGCGCCTTGAGGACGTCGCCGCGGAGCCGGTTGAACTGCGCGCCGAGCCGCGACGCCTCCGATTCGTGCTCGCCGGCGTCCTCCGCGCGCTCCGCCGCCAGCCGCGCCTGGGTGGAGCGACGGACCCGTTCGACCAGCTCCGCGACCTCCGAATCCCGCACTCCCTCGGGGAGTTTCCGCAGCATGTCCGCGAGCACCCCTTCGGCCGCGTCCTTCGAGATCTGCCGCGCGATCGCAACCTGCTGCGACTCGCGCAGCTCCTCGTCCGGGTCCGCGACGTCGAGGAAGCGGATGAGCATCGGCAGTGTCGACCCCTGGATCAGCAGGGTCCCGACGGCGACGGTGAACGCGACCGCCTGGATGACCCCGCGTCCGGGGAACGGTTCACCCGACTGCACCGCCAGCGGCACACCGGCGGCCGCCGCCAGCGTCACGACGCCCCGCATGCCCGCCCACGAGATCACCAGGTTCTGCCGCCACGTGAGCGGCTCCCCCGCGCGCGCGGTGAACCGCGACATCGCGCGGCGCCTGCCCGCGTTGAGGAAGATCCAGGCGGGCCGAATGAAGATGACCAGCGCGAGCACGGCGAAGCCGTAGGCGAAGACGTGGTGGACGGGGAGTCCGTCGGCCCGGACGGTGTCGATGACCGTCTTGAACTGCAATCCGATGTAGGCGAACACGAAGGTCTCGAGCACCAGGTCGACCGTCGGCCACACCGATCGCTCCTGGATGCGGGTGCTCACCGACTCGTCGCCGGCGTTGCGTCCCAGCACGAATCCGGCGGTGACGACGGCGAGCACGCCGGAGGCGTGGATCTCCTCGGCCGCGAGGTACGCCACGAAGGGCAGGATCAGGCCGAGGACGGTCTCCAGTGCGGAGTCCGAGATCCGGGCCCGGACCGCCCGGACGATCCGGGCGAGGACGAGTCCGACGCCGACTCCGCCGACGATCTCGTAGCCGAAATAGAGGATCGGCGAGTCGATCGAGATGCGTGTCCCCGTGACCGCGGCGGCGGCGAGCGTGAACAGCGTCAGTGCGGCGGCGTCATTGACCAGGCTCTCCCCCTTGAGGATCGCCATCATCCGTTCGGGCAGTCCGAGCCGGCGGCCGACGCTGACCGCGGCCACCGCATCGGGCGGGGCGACCACCGCGCCGAGCACCAACGCCGCGCCGAGAGTGAGCTCGGGCACCAGCCAGTTCGCGAACACCCCGACCGCGACGGCGGTGACCACCACCATGCCGATACCGAGCCGCAGGATCGACCGGATGTTGCGTTGAAATGTGTTGAACGAGTAATCGAGTGCTGCCGAGTACAGCAGTGGTGGCAACACGACCCCGAGGATGACGTCGGGCGGGATCACCAGGGTCGGCACACCGGGCACGAACGACGCCGCGGCGCCGACCGTGACGAGCACGAGCGGCACCTGGAAGCCGAGCCGCTTCGCGAATCCGGCGACCACGACGGCCGCGACGAAGACGAGCAGCAGCCCGGCGACGCTCACATCACCCGATCGCGCAGCTGCCGCCCCGGCCGGGCAGCCGGTGCCGGTTGCGGGCGACGAGCCGGTACAGCGCGTCCTGCGCCTGCCGGATTCCGGGGATTCGGTAGATGTGCAAGGGGATTCGGCTTCCCAGCACACCGGACAGCGCGGCGTTGATCGCGCCCGCACCGGCGAACCGCTGCCCGGACGCGTCGATCGCCCACGCCTGCTCCAGCGCCTCGTCCATCGTCACACCGAAATGGTCCACGGCTCCGGCCTTCTGCAGCGGCGTTGCCGTGACGCGGCCGTTGCGGTCGAGTCGCTCCAGCCACCCCGCGCACCACACACAGAAGCCGCAGTCCTTGTCGAACAGCAGCTCGACACGGTGATCGGTGGACGAACGAGTGCGCACGGTACGGCTCCTGTGCAGTGGGTGTGGACTACTTGGTTCCGTCGGCGGGCGGAACGTCCTTCGGGATGGCCTTCCTCGCCGCGTCCTGCGCCTTGTCGATGTGCTGGGAGTACTTGCCGCCGGTCTTCCCGTCGACGAAGTCGCCCGCCTTGGTGATCGCGCCCTCCACCTTGTCGGAGTTCTCGGCGGCGTACTTCTGTCCCTTTCCGAACAGGTCCTTCAACGTGTTGACCAAGCTCATGGCTCTCCTCTCAGCGGGGTCAGTCCCCTGGATCCAGTCTCACAGCTTTCCCTGACAGCCGCCACAACCCCAACTGACAGCGGACTGTGGATCAGGACACGCTTTCCGACAACTGCTCGCCGGGCTTCTCGGGCAGCGAGAAGAGCTGCCGCTTCTCCCCGTGGAGGCGTCCCGACACCCACCAGCCGAGCTCGACGAGCACGATGCCGACACCGCCGCACACGAATGCCGTGGTGGTCGCGCCGACGTTCGAGGGATCCAGTTTGAAGAACTCCCGGAAGAACGGCACCGAGAACAGCACCACGTACCCGAGCACGGACCCCGCGAGCAGGATGATCTTCCACCACACGTACGGCCTGGCGACGATCGCCAGCACCCACAGCGCGATGGTGATCAGTGTGATCAGGGCGGTGGTGCCTGCCTGGATCTGCTGCGTCTCGGTCTGCTCGGGCCCGGCGTAGACCAGCGTGTACGCGACGAAGGTCGCGACCCCGATGACCAGCCCCGAGGGGATCGCGAACCGCATGACCCGCGGCACGAACCCGGTGCGCGCCCGCTCGTTGTTCGGCGCGAGCGACAGGATGAACGCCGGGATACCGATCGTGAACCAGGCCGCGATGGTGACGTGGCGGGGCAGGAACGGGTAGGGCATCGGCTCGAAGTCGAACAGCTCGGACGCGACGCCGGAGAGCCCGACGAGCAGCGCCAGCAGCACCGAGTACACGGTCTTGGTGAGGAACAGGTTGGAGACCCGCTCGATGTTGCCGATCACCCGGCGCCCCTCGCCGACAACGTACGGGAGGGTCGCGAACTTGTTGTCCAACAACACGATCTGGGCAACAGCCCGCGTCGCGGGGCTGCCCGATCCCATCGAGACACCGATGTCGGCGTCCTTGAGTGCAAGGACGTCGTTGACGCCGTCGCCGGTCATCGCGACAGTGTGCCCGCGGGACTGCAGCGCACCGACCATCGCTCGCTTCTGGTCCGGTCGCACCCGCCCGAACGTCGTCTCCGCGGCGAGAACGTCGGCGAGCGCGTCCCGGTTTTCGGGCAGGTCCCGGGCGTCGACGGCGTGGTCACCGCCTGGCAGTCCGAGCGATCCCGCGACGGCACCCACCGACACCGCGTTGTCGCCGGAGATGACCTTGACCTCGACCTTCTGTTCGGCGAAGTAGGCCAGGGTGTCGGCGGCGTCGGGACGAACCCGCTGTTCCAGGACGACCAGCGCGCGGGGCGTCACCCGGCCCGGTGCGGCGGCGTCGTCGACCGCGAGGTCGCACTCGCCGAGGAGCAGCACCCGCAGTCCGGTGGCACCGATCTCCTCCGCGGTCCGGGCCGCGTCGGACTCGGGGTCGAGCAGGACGTCGGGGGCGCCGAGCACCCAGTTGCCGTTGGCGCCGTATGAGATTCCGCTCCACTTCTTGGCGGAGGAGAACGGTGCGATGCCGGTCGCCGACCACCCCGGGTCGTCCCCGTACGCCTCGGCGATGGCCAGCACGCTGGCGTTCGGTCGCGGATCGTCGCCTGCGAGCGCGCCCAGTGCGGCTTCCAGCCGGGACTGCGCGCCCGCGGGGTCGTCGGGTGTGAGCAGCCGCAGCTCGGACAGCCGCATACCGTTCTCGGTGAGGGTGCCCGTCTTGTCGGCGCACACGACGTCGACGCGGGCCAGCCCCTCGATGGCGGGCAGTTCCTGCACCAGGCACTGCCTGCGCCCCAGCCGGATGACGCCGACCGCGAACGCCAGCGACGTCATCAGCACCAGGCCCTCGGGGACCATCGGCACCAGGGCCGCGACCATCCCGTTGAGCGCGCCTCCGAGATCCTGCTCGCTGACGAACAGCTGGTTGTAGATGATCAGCGCACCCGCCGGGATCATCATGTAGGTGATGACCTTGAGGATCCTGTCGACACCGCTGCGCAGTTCCGAGTGCACCAGGGTGAACTTCGACGCCTCGGCCGCGAGTTTGGCGGCGTAGGCGTCGCGGCCTACCTTCGTGGCCCGGTAGGCACCACTGCCGGAGGCGACGAAACTGCCCGACAGCACCTGGTCACCGGGCTGCTTGTGCACCGGATCGGCCTCACCGGTGAGCAGCGACTCGTCGATCTCGAGCAGCTCTCCCTCCACGACCTCGCCGTCGACGACGATCTGGTCTCCCGCGCCGAGCTCGATGACGTCGTCGAGCACGACCTCGCTCGGGGCCATCGCGGTCGCGGCGCCTGCTCGGCGCACGAGGGGCTGCGACTGGCTGACGATCGCCAGCTTGTCGAGGGTTCTCTTGGCCCGCGTCTCCTGGATGATGCCGATCGCGCTGTTCGCGATGATCAGCAAGCCGAACATCCCGTCGATGATCGATCCGGTCGCGAGGACGATGACCAGCAGGACACCGAGGATCGCGTTGATGCGGGTGAAGACGTTCGCCCGGACGATCTCCTTGACCGACCGGCTCGCGCGCCCCGGAACGTCGTTCGTCTTGCCTTCGGCGCGGCGCCGCGCGACCTGCTCGTCGGTCAGTCCGGTCCGCACGTCCACGTCGTCCGGCGCCAGCGTCCCGACCGGATGAACCTCGTCGTTGGCCATGCTGTTCAGATTAGGCCGGTCCGGGTCCCACCCACCGCGCGACCGCCCGTCCCGTGTCGTGCCGAGGGGCGGTCGCCGGGCGGGTCAGAGCCGCTCGTCGCGCGACAGGTACGTGATGGCGAGGTCTCGACGACTGATGCCGGGCCCGCTCTCGTGTACGGGCCGGATCGCGTCGAGCACCTCGCGTGCGGTGAGGTGCTCGGCCGGGTGCACACCGCCCGCGGGCTGGAACTCGACGGTGGCGGTACTGCGACCGACTGCCGTGGTCGTCGTCAGCCGGTACCGCAGCGGCGCCGTGCCTGCAGTGCGCACGGATCGGTAGGTGACACGGTCGTCCAGGACGTGGGTGGCGGTGACGGTGTGCACCGCGCCCCACTCGTCGGCGTCGACTTCGACGGTGACGACAGATTCGGCATCGGTGACGGTGCCGAACCCACCCTCCTCGAGTACCCGCAGCCCGGCCGTGTACCAGCCCGCGACGGCCGTCGCTGCAGCCCTGGCCGCGTCGGCGGAACCACCGACACCCGACTCGCTCGGCGAACTCCACGGGTGCAGGCCCTCGGCGGGAAGCGCGATCTCCTCGACGAGTTCGAGGTGGTCGACCTCGCGAACGGCCGCGGCGAGCGAACGGGTGATGCGCGCCGCCACCGCGGACTGGAAGCCGCCGGTGGAGTGGAAGGTTCGGCCTGCGGCGACGCAGGCCTCGCTGATCTCGGTCTCGGACTCCGGCGGCGCGGTGGAGATCACGTCGAACGCGTCCCGGAGCAGTTGCGGCACCAGCGCTTTCACGTCGTCGGCGAGGGAGGGCACGACGACCACCAGCGTCGTCCCGGACGGTGGAGCCTCGGTCAGGGGACGGTGTGCCGTCAGGGTGAGGTCGGCGCGGCCGTCGACGGCGGCGGCGATACGGTCGGCGGGCACACCGGTGCCGAGCACGGCGACCGAGACGGGCAGGGAGGTCATACGTGCTCCAGTCGGTGCCGCGGGCTCAGGTCGGGTGTCGCCACCCCGGGCGGTGCCGCGCACAGCGCCGGGACAACGTCGAGCATGGCCTTGACCGAGATGTCCGTGACAGCGGTCCAGTCGGCACTGAACGACTCGTCGTCCATCTCGTTGCGCAACTCCACGCGCGCGGGATCGCCGTCCAGGGCGATGATGTGACCGCCCGCCAGGCTCCGCGGATGGTCCGGGCCGAGGTGGGCGTTCCCCGCCCCGACATGCCAGCACTCCTCGTTCGTCATGAAGAGCTCGTCGTCCACATAGCCGTGGTAGGCCATGTGGATCGCGCCCACGGCGCCCGGTTCGATCACGGTGCCCCCCGCCTCGATCCGCACGCGGGCGGGAACCGGGTAGACGTGCCGTTCCACCCGCACCCGTTCCGGTCCCACCCCGCGCAGTGCGTGGGCGACGTTCGAGATCACCGCGTCGAAGTAGAAGTGCTGCATCAGCGCGATGGCGTGGTTGGAGTCCACCGCCGCCAGCGGCATGCCGAAGCCGAGGCTTTCCAGCCCGCCCCACATGCCGTCGGGCGCCGAGGACAGGTCACCGACTTCGAGGAACCGCACCGTCTCGACACTGTCGAGCAGTCCCGCCAGCCGAAGCAGCAGTTGTTCCACCATCAGGCCCGGGTGCAATCCGGTGCCGTGCAGCGACACGCCGCCCTTCAGACATGCCTGTTGCAGCCGGTCGCCCGTCGGTCGGCGCGGAATCGCCTTGTCCACCAGTGGTTCCGCGAGGCGCTCCAGACGCGGGCGGAGGGGTCGAAGCGGCGCCGAATCGACCACTTTCATGCCGACCCGCAGGGCCGCGAGCCCCCGCGACAGCTCCGCCCCGAACGCCTGGCCGGTGACCTTCATGGCGCTCACGGTGCGCAGCACCTCCAACGGGGAGCGGGAAGTCGACAGCCAGGTCGGCATGGACGGGTTGTGGTACGACGCCGCCGACACGACGTTCTTGCCGGACTCCAACAGGTCAAGGACGTCCGCGTCGGCGCCCTGGATCAGGGCCGGCGTGGTCGGCGTGTGCACCACGCAGTCCGCGTCGAGCGCGAGAATCTCCTCCTTCGAGGTGGTCGCCAGCACCCCGACCGGCGGCAGGCCGACCAGTTCGCCGATGTCCCGGCCGTGCTTGTGCGGGCTGAAGACCTTCACCCCGACGACCTCGAAGTCGGGCGATCGCAGCGCCGTCTGCAGCGCCCTGCCACCCATGTCGCCTGGCCCCCAGACGACAATCCGATACGGACCCGACACAACCGCCCCCTCCAGCCGTTTGCGGTATGTGTAGCACGTCCGAGGATGGTTCGAGCTGGACTTGTCGTCACCCAGCGCTGCACTGGGCGGTCGGGCCCGATGTCCGGAAATACGGCCACTAAGCCGGGCGAAGCCACCACTGTTCCTGGACGCCCGGGCGCAACGCGTCGATGCGCTGCCCCGGCATCGGGACCCGAACCCGGGTACCGGCGGGATCGGATGCGGCGAGGAGCCGGACGATCGGCTCGGCCCACGGATGGAAGGCGAGGTTGAAGGTTGCCCAGTGGATCGGCACCAGCACGCCGGCGGTCGCGTCCCCCCTGCCGAGGTCGGTGTGCATGCGCACCGCTTCCTCGGGGTTCATGTGGATGTCCGGCCAGTGCTCGTCGTAGGCGCCGACCGGCAGCAGCGTCAGATCGAACGGACCATGCCGCTCCCCGATCTCCACGAAGCGTGGCGTGTACCCCGTGTCGCCGCCGAAGTAGAAGCGGTGGTTCGGTCCGCGTACCGACCACGACGACCACAGCGTCGTGTTTCGGCGCAGTCCGCGACCGGAGAAGTGCCGCGCCTCGGTACAGGTGATCTCGAGCCCGGCGACGGTGGTCGACTCCTCCCAGCCGAGCTCGACGATCCGGTCCGCGGGCACCCGCCAGTGCCGCAGGTGCGCGCCGATTCCCTTGGGCACCACGAACACTGCACTCTGCGTCCGTGCCAGGGCGGTGATCGTCGCCTTGTCGAGGTGGTCGTAGTGGTCGTGCGAGATCAGCACCACGTCGACTGCCGGCAGCGCGTCGATGTCCACCGGGGTGGGATGCAGTCGTGCCGGTCCGATCACGCCCGACGGCGACACACGGTGACTCCACACCGGGTCGGTGAGCACGCGCGCACCGTCGATCTCGACGAGAGCGCTCGCATGTCCGTACCAGGTGACGGCCAGGTCACCGGCCTTCGCGGGGGCGAGGGGCGTCGCCAGCGGGATGGGCTGCCGGGGCCGGCCGAGACGGCGCTTCGTCAGGACCGACGAGAGCATGCTCGAGCCCTCGGCGCGTACGACCGGGCTGCTCGGGTCGGTGTTGTGAAACTGCTTGTCCCGGTAGCCGTCCGAGCCGGTGACAGCTCCCGCGATCGCCGCCGCGGAGGCACCGATCTGCCCCGGCACACCCCATGCAGCGCGGCCCACGGCCGCGGCGGCGGCCACAGTCACCGCGGCCGCAATCACTCCCCGCGTTCCCATGTCAGCGACCCCGGAAGGTGGGCGTGCGCTTCTCCTGCCGCGCACGCGACGCCTCCAGCATGTCCTCGCTGGACCATGCGGCGTGCAGTGCGTCGAGCTGGTCCTGCGGCGGCTCGTCCTGCGTTCCGTCGTCGTTGAAGACCATCTTGAGGTGGCGGAGCGACAGCGGTGCCAGCGCGGCGATCCGCTTGGCCCACTCCTGCGCCGTGGCGAGATCGCCGATCTTGTTCGCGAGCCCGAAGGTGTAGGCGTCGGCCGCCGAGATCTGCTCCGCGCCGAGCAGGATCGTGCGGGCCGGTCCGCCACCGACCAGCGATGCGAGGCGCTTGACCGTCCACGAGTCCACGGAGATCCCGAGCTTCACCGCGGGGATGGCGAAGAAGGCGTCCGGGGTGACGACACGCAGGTCCGACGCGATCGCCAGCTGCGTCCCCGCACCGATCGCGGGGCCGTTGATCGCGGCGATCACGGGAACGGGCGCCGCGTCGATACTGTGCACCATCTCCAACAGGGTGTCGGTGAATCCGTCCGCGTAGACGTCACCCGACAGATCGGCCCCCGCGCAGAAGGCCCGGCCCTGCCCGGTGAGCACGATCGCGCGGGCCCCGTCCGCGACCGCCTCGTCGACGGCGTCGCGCAACAGGACGCACAGTTCGGTGTTCAGCGCGTTCCGTCGATCCTCGCGCTGCAACTCGATGGTCACCACATCGCCGTCACGGCTGGTCCCGATCATGATGGTGACCGTACCGTTTCGACCGGAGGGGTTGCCACTGTGCAGCAAATTGTCGACGTCGCCGTGATCGGCTGCGGCCAGGCCGGGTTGTCCGCCGGCTATCACCTGCACCGGGCCGGTGCCGACTTCGTCATGCTCGACCATGCCCCCGGGCCCGGCGGCGCGTGGCAGTTCCGATGGCCGACCCTGACCCTGACGACGGTCAACCGCGTCCACGACCTGCCCGGGATGCCGATGACCGACGTCCTGGACGGGTCTCCGCCCGACGAGGTGCCCGCGTCGGAGGTCGTCCCGCGCTACTACGCCGAATACGAGAAACGCTTCGACCTGCCGGTTCGACGTCCGGTGCACGTCCGGGTCGTGTGCGATCACGGCGCAGGCTCCGGTCCGCTGAGCATCGAGACCGACAGGGGCGGCGTCACGGCCCGCGGCATCGTCAACGCGACCGGCACCTGGGAGCGCCCGTTCGTCCCCCGCTATCCGGGCGCCGAGTCCTTCCGCGGCGAGATGCTGCACACCCGCGACTACCGCACCGCGGAGGAGTTCGCCGGCAGGCACGTCCTGGTGGTCGGCGGCGGCATCTCGGCGGTCCAGCTGCTCGACGAGATCTCCCGGGTCACGACCACCACGTGGGTCACCCGACGGCCGCCGGAGTTCCGGGACACCCCGTTCACACCTGAGGAGGGCCGCGCCGCCGTCGCGCTCGTCGAGGACCGCGTGCGGCGCGGACTGCCGCCCGGATCGGTGGTGTCGGTGACGGGCCTGCCGCTGACCCCGGCACTGCGGGCGGCCCGCGAGCGCGGCGTCCTGGACCGGTTGCCGATGTTCACAGAGATCGTCCCGGACGGGGTGCGGTGGGCCGACGGTCGCACGCAACACGTCGATGTCATCCTGTGGTGCACCGGTTTTCGCAGTTCCCTCGACCACCTGGCACCGCTACGGCTCCGCGGCCCCGGCGGCGGCATCACCATGACCGGGCGGCTCGCGACACAGGTCGCGGCCGACCCCCGCGTGCACCTGCTCGGGTACGGACCGTCCGCCAGCACCATCGGCGCCAATCGCGGCGGACGAGCCGCGGCGTCGGAGCTGCTCGCGCACCTCGCCGCGATGCCCGTCCCCTGACCACGGACCGGGGGACACGGTCACGACGGGTCGGCGCCGAAGATGTCCCGGTACTCCCTGACGAACGCCCGGCGACCGACGAACCGCCACATCAGCCTGCCGATCAGCGGCATGGCGGCGAGCAGTTCGGCCCGCTCGTCCTCCGGCATGCCGTCCATCACGTACCCGAGCAGGATGAACTGCCGGTCCCGAGGCACGCCCTCGCGGGCGCGCTCCCCCATCGCCTCCCATTCGGCGACGGTGAGCGATTCCTCGACGAGCGGAAGGATCCTGCCCTCCTCCTCCGCGAGATGCTCGTCGAGCGCGACACCGAGGGCGGTCACGGTCGTCGCGAGCGCCTCACCGTCGGGCACGGCGGCCGTCCGCTCGAACTCCGCCGCCCGCGTCTCCGCCCGTTCGATCAGCTCCGCGATCCGCTCGTGCTGCTCCTCCATCCGCAGGACCAGGGCGTGATCGGTGGGAACGCGGTCGAGCAGCAGCGGCCACATCATCTCGTCCTCGGTGGTGTGGTGATGGTGCAACCCTGTGGTCAGCTCGGTCTGGAACCGGACGACGCGAGCGGCCCGGGCGGTGTCCCCGGCGGGAACACCGCGCACCAGGTCGGGCACGGAACCGAACCCGCGCCGGAACATGTCGTGGATCAGGCGCATCTCGGTGGTGTCGGGGCGTTCGGCGACTGCGGTGCTCATGACGTTCTCCTCGCTCGGGGTGATCCGGGACCGGATCGGTTGTCGAACCGAGGGTCTGCCCCGCCACTTGGACAACTCTTGGAACGCACTTGGGCCGCGCGCTGACCTGCGACGACCTACTCTTGTGCGGTGTACGTACGGGTCCTGGGCTCGATGCACGCGGAGACCGGCGACGGGGAGCTCGAGCTGGGCGGGCCCCGCCAGCTCGAATTGGGCGGACCCCGCCAGCGCGCCCTGCTGACACTGCTGCTGGTCGCCAGGGGCGCCGTGGTGTCCGTGGACCGCCTCGTAGAGGACCTCTGGCAGGGCGAACCACCTCCCCGTGCCCTCGGCGCGCTGCAGGCGTACGTGTCGAATCTGCGCCGCATCCTCGAACCCGATCGGCCGCCCCGGGCGCCGGCGACGATCCTGGTCAGTCGGGCTCCGGGGTATTGCGTGGTGCTGGGCGACGGGGACGTCGACGCGTGGCGGTTCGAGTCGCTGCTCCGGGACTCCGATCACGAGGACGCCCACGAGCGGCGCCGCATCCTCGAGGACGCCCTCGACCTGTGGCGGGGTGATGCGCTCGCCGAGTTCGCGGCCCACGACTGGGCCGCCCCCGAGGTGGCGCGGCTCGAGGAGCTGCGCCTGGTTGCCCGCGAACGGCTCGCCGCGGCGCTGCTCGACACCGGAGATGCCGCATCGGCGACTGCCGAAGCGGACGCCCTGACCCGGACGCATCCGCTGCGGGAGGAGCCGTGGCGGCTGCTCGCGCTGGCGCTGCACGCCGGTGGCAGGCAGGCCGACGCCCTCGCCGCGTTGCGTCGCGCCCGCAGCGTGCTGTTGGACGAACTGGGACTGGACCCCGGGCCCGCGTTGCAGGAACTGGAGTCGGACCTGCTGGCTCAGCGGATCCCGCCACCTCGCCCGGCGTCGCGGCCCGTACCCACCTCACCGTCGACACCGGCGCCCGAACAGCAGGGGAAACGGTGGTTCGTCGGGCGTCGCGCGGAGCTCGACACCGTGCGGTGCGCCGCGGCCACACTCTCGGACAGGTCCCGGGTGGTGCTCGTGACCGCGGAAGCTGGAGGCGGGAAAAGCGCACTGCTGCATCGACTTCGGGTCGAACTCGACACCCATCGGGTGCTGGTGGGCCGCTGCCCCGAGGCGGAGGGCGCCCCCGCGGCGTGGGCCTGGGTGGAGGTGTTGCGCGCACTCGCCGCCGAAGTCGAACCCGGCGACCGGTCGGTAGCCCTGGCACCCCTGCTCGACGACCGCCTCATCGCATCACCCGAGGCGTCGTCGTCGGCATACGGTCGGTTCCTGCTGCACCGGGCCGTCACCGACTGGCTCGCAGGCGCCGCCCGGGACCGGCCACTGGCCGTCTTCCTCGACGACGTGCACCGCGCCGACGTCGAAACGCTGGCCCTCCTGACCCGGGTCGCGGAAGAGGTGCCGCTGCTGCTGGTCGTGGCGTACCGGCCGGACGAGACGACCGCCGACCTCGACGCGGCTCTGGCGGCCCTGGCCCCGCTCGCTCCGGAACGTGTCCGACTGGGCGGACTGACGGGCGACGACGCCGCGGCTCTGGTCCGCGAGGTGACCGGAGCCGATCCGGACGGCGCGACCGTCGCAGTACTGACCGAACGTACCGGAGGAAACCCTTTCTACCTGCGGGAAAGTGCGCGGCTACTCGGCAGCGAGGGCGAACTCGTCGCGACGTCCGAGGTGCCCGCGGGGGTCCGCGACGTGCTGCGGCGCCGCTTCGCCCGCCTGCCCGAGGTGACGGTGTCGGTACTGCGACTGCTCGCGGTGATCGGTAGGCAGGCCGACGTGGAGGTGCTGGTGCGGTCCGCGGAACTCGACGAGGACGAGACGCTCGACGCCGTTGACGCCGGAGTGGTCGCCGGACTGCTCGTCGAACCGGATGCGAGCACGGTGCGCTTCACGCATGCACTCGTGCGCGACACGCTGCTCGGTGACCTGTCCCAGGCTCGGCGTTCCCGCTGGCATCGCCGCGTCGCGGAGGCGATCGAGCGGGTGCGCCCCCAGGACTCGGCGGCACTTGCCCACCACTTCGGGGCCGCGCTGTCGTCGTCGACCGCCCGGCGCGCCGCCGACCACGCCCTCGACGCGGCGCGGCAGGCGGAGTCCCGGTTCGCGCACGATGCGGCGGCGGTGCACTACGAGCAGGCGCTGACAGCAATGGACCGCCTGCCCGGCGGCGGCGATGTCGACGAACGGGTCGACATCCTGGCCCGGCTCAGCCGAAGCCACTTGGTGAGCGGTGCCGCGGGGCCCGCCCGGGAGACACGCATCCGTGCACTGTCGGTGGCCGAGACCGCCGGCCGTGACGACCTGGTGGTGCGATCGCTGACGGCGTGGGACATTCCGACGCCGTGGATCAACCGGCCGTACGGCGTGATCGACGCACCGGTCGTCGCGGCGATCGAACGAACCCTGACCCTGCCGGGCCTCACCGACGACCAGCGCTGCCGGCTGCTGGTGATCCTCGTCGACGAGGTCTACGGCGAGGACGACGCGCGCACCGAGGCCGCAGGTGTGGAGGCCGAGTCGCTGGCCCGGCGCCTCGGCGATCCGCACCTCCTCGGCCTGGCACTGAACTCGCGCCTCGCGCTGCGACACGGGGCGCTTCCTGCCGCGGCCCGTGCGGGCATCGCGGACGAGATGCTCACCCTCGGCGCCGACGAGGACCGTGCGGTGTTCGCGTTGATCGCGAACTACTCGGCACTCCAGATGGCGTTCGCGCGTGGCGATTTCGCCACGGGCCGACGACACCTCCAGCACAACGAGACGCTCGCGAAGCGGTACGGATGGAAGCAAGCCCAGGCGTCGAACTCGATGACGCACGGCATGGAGGCGCACGCGGCGGGAGATCTCGACGCCGCCGAGGACCACTACCGCCGGGCACACCGGGAGTTCCTGGAACACGGTGAGCTGGACGCGGACGGAATCTTCCTGCTCGCCCTGTTCTCGCTGGCGGTCACGCGGGGCCGGGTCGGTGAGTACGAGGATCTGATCCGGGCGCTCGACACGGAGGCGCGGGACGTGCTGGTCGACCCACTCACGCTCGCGCTCGTTGCCAACGGGAAGGCCGCCGAGGTACAGCCGTATCGGGTCGGGCTGCGGCCGGTCAGATCCGATTTCTTCCACAGCTTCCTCCTCACGCAGCGGGGCATCGCGGTCGCCGCCCTGGGGTCACGGGACGAGGCAGAGGGCCTCTACCCGCAGCTGGCGCAGTACGCCGGACAACTCGGCGGCGCCGACACCGGGGCGTTCACGATGGGCCCGGTCGACACCGTGCTCGGCGATCTCGCCCTGCTGCGCGGCCGACCCGACGACGCGGCCGCGCACGCCAAAACGGCCCTCGAACTGGCGGAACGCTGCGGGTGCCCGCAGTGGATCGAGGCGGCCCGCAGTCGGCTGTAAGTGTTCTCCAAGTGCACCGCGCGACCGTCGGTGCCATGAACACCTTCCTGTCCCGCGTCGGTTCGGCCGGCGCCGCGCACCCCTGGCGCGTCCTGTCCCTCTGGGCGGCGGTCCTCGCGGCCGCCGTGACATTCGCGGTCGTCGCGGGCGGCGAGGCCCACGACGACTACGACATCCCTGGCCTCGCCTCGACGACGGGCAGCCATCTGCTCACCGACCGGTTCCCCGAAATGTCCGGCGCCGACGCCCGCGTCGTCGTGCACTCCCCCGACGGTGCCGTTCCCTCCGCCGAACTGTCCGAACTCGGCGCGAACCTGTCCGCGATGCCGGACGTCGGCGTCGTCGCGCCGCCGCGGCTGTCCGCAGACGGCGACACCGCGATCCTCGACGTGCGCTACACCGTGCCCGTCACCGACTTCACCGGCACCGAGGGCACCGACCCCCTGGAAGCCGCGGCCGAAGGTGCCCGCGCGGCGGGCCTGCAGGTCGAGTTCGGCGGCCAGGTCCACGAGAACACGTCCGCGCCCGGTGGCGCTGCGGAGGCGATCGGCATCGGGGTGGCGTTGCTGATCCTGGTGTTCGCGTTCGGCTCGGTCGTCGCGGCTGGCCTACCGCTGCTCGTCGCGCTGACCGGCGTCGGTGTCGGCGGGGCGCTGATCACGGCGTTGGCCGCCTTCACCGACGTCAGCACCACCGCCCCGACCATCGCCAGCATGGTCGGCATCGGCGTCGGCATCGACTACGCACTGTTGCTGGTGACCCGCTACGCCGACGGACTGCGCGACGGACTGACCCCGGTCGAGGCGGCCGGGTACGCGAACGGCACCGCCGGGGTGTCGGTGGTGTTCGCCGGCTCGACGGTGCTGGTGTCCCTGTTCGGGCTGCGGCTCGCCGGGCTGCCGGTGTACTCGTCGTTCGGCTATGCGACGTTCCTGACGGTCGGCGCGGTGATGCTGGCGTCGGTCACCCTCGTCCCGGCCCTGTGCGGGCTCGCGGGTCGGCGGATCCTCGGACGACGAAAGCCGCAGCGCCGGAACGACACCGGCACCGGCACCGTCACGGCGCGCTGGGCGGCGCGGGTCGGCGGCCGGCCGTTGCCCTGGGCGGTCGGCGCGCTGCTGGTCCTGCTGCTGCTCGCAGCGCCGGTGCTGCAGATGCGGACGTGGCCGCAGGACGCAGGCAGCCAGCCGACGTCGGACACGACTCGGGTGGCACACGACCTGATCGCAGACGAGTTCGGTCCGGGCGCGAACGGCCCACTGCTCGTCGTGGTCGACCTGGCCGCGGGCACCGATCCCGAGTCGGTCGCCGCGGCGGTGCGCACCGATCCCGGTGTCGCACTGGTCGGCACGCCGCTGGTGAACCGCGCGGGGACGGCGGCGGCGATCCAGGCCGAACCCACGTCCGCACCCGACGACGAGGCCACCACCGAGACGGTGCAGCGGCTCCGGGCGGCGCTGCCCGAGGGCACCCACGTGACCGGATGGACGGCCACCTTCGTCGACATCTCCGAACGTCTCGCCGACCGCCTGTGGCTGGTGGTCGCCGTCGTCGTCACGCTCTCGGTGCTGTTGCTCACCGTGGTGTTCCGGGCCCCGGTGGTGGCAGTGAAGGCGGCGGCGATGAACCTGCTGTCCGTGGCCGCGACCTACGGCGTGATGGTTTCCGTCTTCCAGTGGGGTTGGGGCGCAGACCTACTCGGCCTTCCGGGACCCGTGCCGGTGTCGAGCTGGGTGCCGATCCTGATGTTCACGATCCTGTTCGGCCTGTCGATGGACTACGAGGTGTTCCTGCTGTCCCGAGTGCGGGAGCACTGGCTGCGCACAGGCGACCCACACGGCTCGGTGGTGCAGGGCCTCGCGGCGACCGGACGCGTCATCACCTGCGCCGCCGCCATCATGATCGCGGTGTTCACCGGGTTTGCCCTGGACGCGAACATCACCGTGAAAATGCTCGGCGTGGGGCTCGCCGTCGCCGTGTTCCTGGACGTGACGATCGTCCGGATGGTGCTGGTGCCCGCCACGATGGCTCTGCTCGGCCGTCGTAACTGGTGGGCCCCGGCGTGGCTGGACCGCACGCTGCCGCACCTCGACGTGGAGGGTGGCACCCGCGAACCGAACACTGTGCGGGCCTGACCCGTTCGGCGCAGGTGACGTCGACAGTCCGGCGGCACCTGCCCCGCCGTGTGAATCACGGACCGCCTTGGCACACTGTCGACATGGACCCCGTTTGGCAGATTGTGCACACGGAAAGAGTCGCCCTCGTCGCCGACCTCGCCCGAATCACGGACGAGCAGTGGGACACGCCGTCGCTGTGCGAGGGCTGGACGGTGCACGACGTCGCCGCGCATCTCGTCGCCAACGCGAGGACGACCAGGCTGGGGCTCGTGCGCGACATGGTCCGGGCGAGATTCGACTTCCACCGCCAGAGCGAGCAGGGTGTCGCGCGGGAACGCGGCGCAACACCTGCGCAGACACTGCAGCGACTGCGTGAGGTAGCGCCCCTGACGGCGACTCCCCCGGCTCCCCTCGACAGTCGGCTCGTCGAGGAGGTCGTCCACGGCGAGGACATCCGTCGGCCACTCGGAATCGAGCACACCTACCTGCCCGAGGCCGTCGTCCGTGGGTTGCGGTATCAGGCCCGAACGTCCGAGGCGTTCGGCGGTGCGAAGCAACTCATCGCTGGCATCCGACTGCGGGCAACGGACGTGGACGTGACGATCGGCGACGGCCCCGAGGCGAGGGGCCCGGCACTGGAACTCCTGCTGGCCGTTTCGGGGCGCGGCAAGGCTGTGCGCGATCTGAGTGGGCCGGGCGCACCGCACCTCCACCCGTGACCGCAAACGGGTGGTTGTCGGAACACGCACCCGGCGAACGCCGCGACAACCACCCGTTCGATCAGTTCCAGTCGAAGGTGGCGGGGTCGCCGCCGAGCCGGTTGGCGGCGTCCAGGCCGGCAATCGCAGCGAGATCGTCGGCGTCGAGCTCGAATCCGAAGACATCGAGGTTCTGCCGGATCCGGTGCGGGGTCACCGACTTCGGGATCGCGATGTGCCCCGACTGGACGTGCCAGCGCAGCACCACCTGAGCGGTGGAACGCTGGTGCTTCTCGGCGATGCGGGCGAGGACCGGGTCGTCGAGCAGGCCCTGGCCCTGGCCCAGCGGCGACCAGGCCTCGGTGGCGATGCCGAGTTCGGCGTGCACGGCCTTCAGCTCGGACTGCGCGAAGTCCGGGTGCAACTCGACCTGGTTGATCACCGGGGCGACGCCGGTGTCGTCGATGATCGTGCGCAGCTGCTCGGCCTGGAAGTTGGAGACACCGATGGAGCGGACGCGGCCGTCTGCCTTCAGCTCGGTGAACGCCCGCCACATGGTGCGGTAATCCTCGCGCATCGGGCGGGGCCAGTGGATGAGGTAGAGGTCGAGGTAGTCGAGATCGAGACGATCGAGTGACGCCTCGAACTCGAAGAAGACGGCGTCGCGGGTCCACGGGGTGGAGGCGCTGTTCCACAGCTTGGTGGTGACGAAGAGCTCGTCACGCGGGACGCCCGAAGACGCGATGGCGCGACCGGTGCCGACCTCGTTGCCGTAGATGGCGGCGGTGTCGATGCTGCGGTAACCGATGCTGAGGGCGCTGGTGACCGCGGTGAAGGACTCGTCGTCGGGAACCTGCCAGACCCCGAACCCCACCTGGGGAATGGTGTTGCCGTCGCTGAGCGTCACGTTCGGGACCGGGTTCACAGATGTCATGAACCGCTGCAACCACATCGAGGCGGCCGTTGTTCCCGCCGCGGGCGCTCCGTGCCCGAACTGAGAGAATCGCCTCATGAGCGCCACCCTCCACGCCGACGACGTCTCCGCCGCTCGCGGCGAACGCACCCTGTTCACCGGACTCGACCTCGTTGTCGCGCCCGGCGATGTGATCGGCCTGGTCGGCGCCAACGGAGCGGGCAAGTCGACGCTGCTGTCCATCCTTTCCGGCGACACCACCGCCGACGTGGAGGGCACCGTCTCGCTGAGTCCCCCCGATGCGACGGTCGGGCACCTCGTGCAGGAACCCGAGCGGATCCCCGGCGAGACCGTCGAGGAGTACCTCGGCCGGCGCACCGGCGTCACGGCCGCGGAGTCCGAGATGAACGAGGCGGCCGCCGCGCTCGAGGAGCCGGGTGGCGACGACCGCTACTCGCACGCGCTGGAGCGGTGGCTCGCGCTCGGCGGCGCCGATCTGCACGAGCGCGCCGGGCAGGTTCTCGACGACCTCGGTCTGACCTCGGGGCTCGACGCCGAGATGACGGCACTCTCCGGCGGGCAGGCCGCCCGGGTGGGGCTGGCGGCGCTGCTGCTTTCGCGGTACGACGTGCTACTGCTGGACGAGCCGACCAACGACCTCGATCTCGACGGCCTGGCGCGCCTGGAGCGGTTCGTCGCCGAGACGCGCACCGGCATCGTGGTCGTCAGCCACGACCGGGAGTTCCTGGCGCGCACCGTGACCGGCATCGTCGAACTGGACCTGGCGCAGCAGCAGATCGATGTCTACGACGGCAGCTACGAGTCGTACCTGGCGGAACGTGCAGTGGCGCGCAGGCACGCCAGGGAACGGTACGAGGAGTACGCCGGCACCCTGTCCGGCCTCGAGGCGCGCGCGCAGATGCAACGCAACTGGCTCGAACACGGTGTACGCAACAACCGGCGCAAGGCAAAGGGCGCCGACTCGGACAAGATGGGACGGAAGGCGCGCGCCGAGTCGACGGAGAAGCAGGCCGCGAAAGCCCGTCAGACACAACGCCGTATCGAGCGGCTCGAGGTGGTCGAGGAGCCCCGCAAGGAGTGGGAGCTGCGGATGGAGATCGCCGACGCACCGCGCAGCGGGTCCGTCGTCGCGACGCTCACCGGTGCCGTTGTTCAGCGTGAAACCTTCCGGCTCGGCCCGATCCACACCCAGATCGACTGGGGTGACCGCATTCTCGTCACGGGGCCCAACGGAGCCGGAAAGTCGACGCTGCTGGCCTTGTTGCTCGGCCGCCTGACACCCGACGAGGGCACCGCGTCACTCGGCTCCGGTGTCGCTGTCGGCGAGGTCGATCAGGCCCGCGGACTGTTCGAGGGCGACGAGCCTCTCGCCGTCGCGTTCGGTGCGCAGGTGCCGGACTGGCCGGACGCGGACGTCCGCACCCTGCTCGCGAAGTTCGGCCTCAAGGGTCACCACGTGCTGCGCCCGGCGAACTCGCTCTCCCCCGGGGAACGCACGCGCGCCGCACTTGCACTCCTCCAGGCGCGTGGGGTGAACCTGCTGGTCCTCGACGAGCCGACCAACCACCTCGACCTGCCCGCGATCGAGCAGTTGGAACAGGCGATGGAGTCGTACACCGGCACGCTGCTGCTGGTCACCCACGACCGGCGGATGCTGGACACGGTGCGCAGCACCCGCCGGTGGCGGGTCGAGGACGGGCAACTGCTCGAGCTGTGACGCGCCTCCGGCACCTGTGCGCCTTTTTGGTAGTGGGAGCTACCAAAAAGGCGCACAGGCGCCTCGCGCCTACTGGAACAGGGCCTGACCCAGGTACTCACCCTCTCTGCACCCCGCGGGGATCGCGAACACCGCCGACCCGACCGGCGTCGACCACGTGTTGAAGAGGTCGGCGTCCGACAGGCGCTGCTGGACCGGCACGAACTGGCGCACCGGGTCGGCCTGGTAGCTGACGAACACCAGGCCCGAGTCGGACACCGCATCCCCGCTCGGCGCGTCGTCGTAGTTGTACGAGCGACGGTGGAACCGTTCTCGCTGGTCCAGCGATCGGGCGAGGGCGATGTGCGAGTTCGGCGCGATGACCGTGATGCCGCCCGGCCCGACGGCACCGAAGTCGGGTTCGTCGTGCTCCGATTCCCCGGTGAGCGGCGCACCGTCGGACAGCCTGCGGCCCATCACGATCTCACGCCCGGGCCGGTCCAACTCGTCCCACTCGTCCAGGTGCAGCCGGATCCGCCGGATCACGATCGAGGTGCCGCCGTCGAGCCAGGAGCCGTCGTCGACCCACACGAGCGAGTCGAAGTCGGCGGAGCCGGGTGCCGGGTTCACGGTGCCGTCGACCTGGCCCATCAGGTTCCGCATCGTGGTGCCCTCGGGTTCGCTCCCCCGCGCCCGCCGGAACCCGGCCTGCGACCAGCGCACCGTCGCGGTGCCGCGGGCGCCCTTGAGCAGCACCCGGAGCGCGTGCGCCACCGCGACCGGATCGTCGGATCCGACCTGGAGCATCACGTCACCGTCGCTCCACCGTGCTTCGAGGCGGTCGACACCGAAGGGCGGCAACGGTGCCAGCCACGCCGGACGCCGATGCTCCCGTTCCGCCGCGGCGAACACTCCGGGGCCGAACCCGATCGTGACGGTGAGCCTCGACGGGACCACTGCCAGTTCGGGCTCGGTGTCGGCGAGGGCGCCGCGTCCGGCGGTGAGCCGGGCTGCGTCGTCGGTCCACACCCGCATGAGCCGGATCAGGGCGTCCCGATCGACGCCGGGCCGGAGGTCCAACCCGACGAAGGTTGTGTGCGCGGGCGGGGGTGTGGCGATCCCGGCCTGGTGGTCGCCGTGGAACGGGACCGTGTCCGGTGCCGCTGCCGCGGCCGGGGCGCCCACGACCGTCGATGCACCCCAGCCGAGTGCCACCCCACCCGCGGCGAGCGCGCCGCCGCCGAGCAGCCGACGGCGGCTGAACTCACTCACCGGTGTGTTCCGAGTAGTTCTCCTGCGCCCCGGTGAAGTCCCGGATCGGCACCTCCACGTCGGCGGAGCTGCCGTCGGCGAACGTGAGCGTCAGCGCGAGCGTGTCGCCGGCCCGCATCGGGGCGGTGACGTCCATCAGCATCACGTGCTCGCCACCCGGTTCGAGGACCCGTTCACCGTGTGCGGGCACCTCGAAGCCGCCTTCCTTCTGCCGCATCGACATCGATCCCGCACCGTCGGATGCCATCTCGTGCAGTTCGGCCCGGCCGGAGACGTCGGCAGCGACCGCAGTGAGGGTGACCGGCGCGTCGCCGTCGTTGACGAGGGTGCCGAACGCGGCGGTCATGCCGCCATCGGCTGCCTTCGCCCACGAGTCGGTCAGGGTCACGGAGTTCGCGGCGACGGCGGAGGTCGCGTCGTCGGAGCATCCCACGACGGCCGCGGCCAGGCCCAGCGTCGCCGCTGCGGCGAGGAGCGAACGTCGAATGTGGTTCGTCGTCATCATGATTCGGTTGTCCTTCTCGGGTTGGTTCTCGTCCGCTGCGCGCACGGCAGCGACGTGCCGCGGGTCGGCGCGGCACGCTGGTGGTCAGGAGTGGACGAGAACCGGCGGACCCCGGAGGGACAGGCCGGCGCGGCAGAGGATCTCGGCGAGCGGCCGGGACGGGCGCCCCGTGGGACGACGTTCGGCGGGCCCGGTCGGCTCGGGCAGCACCGGCCGACCGGCCGTCACCGCACGCAGTGCCGCGCACACCGCGGCACCGACGCCGTCGGCGGCGCCGAGGAGCACCGCGCACACCGCCAGTGCGACGGCGTGCGCCGCCGCCATACCCGCTGTCACGGTGACGGTGTGATGCGACTCGAGCGAGAGAGCGAGGTGGCCGAGGACCTGCCCGGCAGACAGTACGGCGACGGCCGCGACCGTCCCTCGACGCAGGACGGGGACGGCGCCCGCGCAGGACGCGAGAACCGCCGCGAGTCCGGCGAGCACGATCAGAGTGGAACCGGCCGGAACGCCACCGCCGGCAGCGCCGTGAGCGGCGACCGACAGCGAGACGGTGACACCGGCGATGGCGCCGCCCCGGACCGGGGCGACGACCCCGGTCGCGGTCGCGGCACGCACGAATCGGACTTTACTACAGTCTGTCGTAGAAACTCGCCCCACGCCGAGGACCACCGTCGATGCCGATAAACTTGACGAAGCGTTGGGTTTTCACAACACTTTGATGCATGAGTCCCGTACGGCGGGGAGAGTCACGCCCCATCTTCAACCGCATCGCGGTGCTGCGGGCCGAACGGTCGATGAGCCGGGCCGCACTCGCCGCGCTGATCGAGGTGAACCCGCAGACCGTCGGCGCACTCGAACGCGGGGACCACTACCCCAGCCTCGACCTGGCGATGCGGATCTGCGAGGTGTTCCGCCTGCCCGTCGAGGCGGTGTTCTCCCGCAGCGCGTTCACCCCACTCTCGACCGAGTACTACCGGAACGCCCGCGCGGAAGGAGCCGATCGACATGCCTGAGCAGACCGTCTTCGAGCGCTACCAGCAACACCGTGCACGACGCTTTCTCGTGAGATCCGAGAAGACCGAGAAGATGCTGCCGCGGTGGCGCACCCAGGCCCGGCGCCGAATCCTCGTCGTCGCACTCGGCGTCACCTTCTGCCTCATGCTCACCGTCGGCGTCCTCTGCCACTTCTTCGAGCGCGGCCCGCTGCTCTGGTTGCCGGCCTGCCTGGTGTTCTTCCCGATCTGGATCGCATTGTCGATCGTGTCGGGGCAGCTCGGCGATGCCCCGAGTGAGGCACTCGACGAATGGGAGATACAGCAACGCAACGCCGCCCGGTCCGTCGGACTGAGCATCACCCAGTGGCTGGTGATGATCCCGGTCGCCTACCTGGTCATCGGCAGCACTCTCACCGACGGCACCCACACCACGATGGCGTACACGGGCGGACTGCTCACCGTCACCACCCTCCTCATCGGCGGCTGCTCCCCCACCATGATCCTCGCGTGGAGTCGGCCCGACCCCTATCCCGACACCCATCCCACCGACGAACAGTCACACCCGACGACCGACAACGATCGCCTGGAGGCACCGTGAGTACGAACACCCTTGCCATCGAACACGTCTCGAAACGCTACGGCGACGTCGTCGCGCTCGACGACCTGAGCTTCGAGGTCCGTCCCGGCGAGATCTTCGGCTTCGTCGGATCGAACGGCGCGGGCAAGACGACCACCATGCGGATCGCCCTCGGGGTGCTGTCCGCCGACTCCGGGCAGGTCCTTCTCGGCGGCCGCCCCGTCGACCTCGACGTCCGCCGCACCATCGGCTACATGCCCGAAGAGCGGGGCCTGTACCCCAAGATGAAGGTCGGCGACCAGCTCGCGTATCTCGCCGAACTGCACGGACTCTCGCGCCGCGATGCGGCCGCCGCGGTCGCCCGGTGGACCGAACGGCTCGGCATCGCCGAACGCATCGGCGACGCCGTCGACGCCCTCAGCCTCGGCAACCAGCAGCGCGTCCAGTTGGCCGCCGCGCTCGTCCACGACCCCGCGGTGCTCGTCCTCGACGAACCGTTCTCCGGCCTCGACCCCGTCGCGGTCGACGTGATGAGCGAGGTGCTCGCCGAGAAGGCCGCCACCGGAGTCCCCGTCGTGTTCTCCAGCCATCAACTCGACCTCGTGCAGCGGCTCTGCGACCGGGTCGGCATCATCGCCGGCGGACGAATGAAGGCCGTCGGCACCGTCGACGAACTGCGAGGACGCGGCCGGCCGCGGCTGGTCGTACACGCCCCCGAGGCTCCGCCCGGCTGGGCCGACCACCTGCACGGGGTGCGCACCGTCTCCCACGACGACGGGCACACCGTCCTCGAACTGGACGACGACGCCGTCGACCAGGACGTGCTCGCCGCCGCCCTGAAAACCGGCCCGGTGCACGAGTTCTCCGTCAACCGGCCCACCCTCACCGAACTGTTCCGAGAGGTCGTGACCGCATGAGCACCGCCACCACGGACCGCCGACCCGATGCCGGCCGTCCCGCTGTCGGAGCGACGCGCGCCGTCGCCCTCGTCGCCCGCCGCGAGTTCCGCACCCAGGTGCACAAGCGCAGCTTCGTGATCAGCAACCTGATCATCCTGGTCGCGATCGTCGGCGGCATCGTCGGCTACTCCATCTTCTCCGGCGGCGACGACGTCGACACCTCGACCGTCGGCCTCGTCGGCGACCAGTCCCTCACCGCGACACTCGAATCCACCGGCGAACAACTCGGTACGCCCGTCGAGGTGGTCGGCGTCGCCGACGAAGCCACCGCCCGCGAGCAGGTCGAGTCCGGCGACCTCGACGTCGCCCTCGTCCCCGCCGCCGACGGCTCCGCAGTCGCGGTGACCGAGAGCGACGTCGACGGGGGCCTGCGCACCGTCCTCGACGTCGCCGTCGCCGGGCAGGCGCAGCAGCGGGCACTCGACGCACAGGGCGTCGACGTCGGGCAGCTCTCGGCGGCCACCTCCGCGGCCGTCGTCACCGTCGACGCGATCGACCCCCCGGACCCCGAGCAGAGCCAGCGGGTCGCGCTGTCGGTCACCGCGGTGTTCCTGCTGTACATGCAGATCCTCGGGTTCGGCATGGCCGTCGCGATGGGTGTCGTCGAGGAGAAGTCGAGCCGCGTCGTGGAACTGCTGCTGTCGACGGTGCGGCCACTGCACCTGCTGTGGGGCAAGATCCTCGGGATCGGCGCGGTCGGGTTCGTGCAGCTCACCGCGTACGGCATCGCCGGCGTCGGTGCCGGCCTCGCCACCGGCGTCCTCACGGTCACCGGCACCGCCCTCGCCGTCCTCGCGAGCACCCTCGCCTGGTTCGTTCTCGGGTTCGTCTTCTTCGCCGCCCTGTACGCGGCCGCCGGGTCGATGGTCTCGCGACAGGAGGACGTCAACTCCACCTCGATGCCACTGATGCTCGTCATCATGGCGATGTTCTTCTCCGCGTTCTCCGCGGTCGGCGACCCCGACGGCACCGTCAGTTCCGTGCTCAGCTGGATTCCGCCGTTCTCGGCGATCCTCATGCCGCTGCGGATCGCCGCCGGCGTCGCGTCCCCGATGCAGATCATCGCGACCGTCGCGATCATGATCGCCGCCACCGTGCTCGCGGCGACCGTCGCCGCGAAGGTGTACCAGCGCTCGATCCTGCGGGTCGGCGCGACCGTGTCGTGGCGGGAGGCGTTCGGACGCTCGTGAAATAGGCTCCTCGGCATGGCACCGAAGCTGTCGGCCCACGAGATCCTCGACCTCGTCCTCGACCCGGGAAGTCACCGGTCCTGGGACGTCGCGCCGGTCGAGGTTCCCGTGGGCCCCGCCTACCGCGCCGACCTCGACGGCGCCCGTGAGCGCACCGGACTCGACGAATCGGTGATCACCGGCGAGGGCACCATCGCCGGTCGCCGAGTCGCGGTGATCGCCTGCGAGTTCGGTTTCCTCGCGGGCTCGATCGGGGTCGCGGCGGCCGAACGCATCGTCACCGCGGTCGAGCGCGCCACCGCCGAGCGGCTTCCGCTGCTGGCGTCGCCGACCTCCGGCGGAACCCGAATGCAGGAGGGCACCGTCGCCTTCGTGCAGATGGTGAAGATCGCCGCCGCAGTCACCGTCCACAAGGCCGCGAAGCTTCCGTACCTGGTGTACCTGCGTCACCCCACCACCGGCGGGGTGTTCGCGTCGTGGGGATCGCTCGGCCAGGTCACCGTCGCCGAACCCGGCGCCCTCGTCGGGTTCCTCGGCCCCCGCGTCTACCAGGCCCTCTACGGCGAGAGCTTCCCCGAGGGCGTGCAGACGTCGGAGAACCTGTACGCCAACGGCGTGATCGACGGCGTCGTCGCCCCGGACCTGCTGCGCGACCTGCTCACCCGGGCGCTGCTGGTGCTCACCGGTGAGGCGGACCCGTGGACGGGCCCGCCCGCCGACACCGCGGCGCTGCCCGACGTCCCGGCGTGGCAATCGGTGACGTCGTCACGGCGAACCGACCGGCCCGGCATCCGGCAACTGTTGCAGCACGCCGCCACCGACCAGGTGCCGCTGTCCGGGACCGGGCAGGGCGAGACCGACAAGACGGTGCTGATCTCGCTGGCCCGCTTCGGCGGTCAACCGTGTGTGCTGTTCGGCCAGGACCGCAGCGGACAGTCACCGCAGAACACGATGGGACCGGGCGCGCTGCGCGAGGCACGCCGGGCCATGAAACTCGCCGAGGAACTCGGTATTCCGCTGGTGACGGTGATCGACACCCTCGGCGCGTCGCTGTCGAAGGAAGCGGAGGAACGCGGCCTCGCCCCCGAGATCGCCCGCTGCCTGGCCGATCTCGTCACCCTGGACACCCCGACTGTGTCGGTGCTGCTCGGTCAGGGCACCGGCGGCGGCGCACTGGCCCTGCTCCCGGCCGACCGGGTGCTGTGCGCCCAGAACGGCTGGCTCGCGCCCCTCCCTCCGGAGGGCGCCAGTGCCATCGTGCACCGCGACACCGCCCATGCCCCGGACATGGCGCAGTCACAGGGGATCCGCTCACTGGATCTGCTGCGGGACGGCGTGATCGACGCGATCATCCCCGAGCATCCCGACGCCGCCGACGAGCCCGTCGAGTTCTCGATCCGGGTCGGCGAGGCGATCGCCCGCGAACTCGCCACGCTCCGTGGGCAACCAGCCGACCTGTTGACCGCGGACCGGGCATCCCGCTACCGCAGACTCGGGCTGCCCCGATGACCGCGGCGGCCCGCGTCCGCGACTCCGGCGCACTGGCGCGTCTCGACCTGTTCCTGGTGGCCGCCGTCGCGACAGTCCTCGTCACCCGCGCCTATCTCGCCGCCACCGGCTACCCGCAGATCGGCAGCGGCCCACTGCACATCGCGCACGTCCTGTGGGGCGGACTGTTGATGGCCGCAGCGTTGGTGTCCGTCGAGATCTCCGCGGGCGGTCGCGTCCGGGTACTCGCCGCACTGACAGGCGGCATCGGGTTCGGACTGTTCGTGGACGAGATCGGCAAGTTCGTCACCTCCGACGTCAACTACTTCTTCCAGCCCGCCATCGCCCTGATCTACACGGTGTTCGTCCTGTTCTACCTCGTTGCGCGAGAGGCGATCACCCGGATCGGACTGCCCGACCACCGGCGCATCGCGATCGCGTCCGCCGCCGTCACCGACCTCGCACTCGGCCACCTCGACGACGTTCGGCGACGAGACGCACTCGGCGTGCTCGACGGCGTCCGCGATCCCCGCCTCGCGGCGACCGCGGCGGCGTTGCGGCAGGCGCTGGACACCGACGTCGACCAGGACCGCGGACTGGGCTCCAGGGTGGTGCACGCCCGCAACACGCTGACCCGCCGCGCCGAGACCGTCCTCGGCCACCGGATCACCCGCCGGATCGTCATGGGACTGTTCGCGATCCAGGCCCTCGTCACGGTGGCCTCCGTGGTCGCCGCACTGCTCGGCTCCAACGACAGCGAGATCGACGACGTGTCCGACCTCGTCGTCGTGGCGTCGAGCACGGTGTCCGGAGCCCTGACCGCGGCCGGACTCTGGTTCCTGGTGCGCGGCCCCTACCTGCGGGCACTGCGACTGCTGCGCGCGTCCCTCGTCGTGACCCTGCTCGTGACGCAGGTGTTCCTGTTCGCGCAGGAACAGTGGGGCGCACTCACCGGTTTCGTGATCACGGTGCTGATGCTCGCGTGCGTCCGGGTCACCATCAGGGTCGAAGAGGACGCCGAATCGCAGGTGAGTCAGCAGCAGGCGTCCTGAGGATCGGCCGACGACGCCGTTCCGCAGCAGGCACCACCTTCCGTCACCGCCTCGGAGTCGGCCAGGAGCCGCGTGCTCGACCCGAACGTCTCGGAGTCGGCGAGCACCGTGTAGACCTCCCACTTCTCTCCCGCCGGACCCGTCACCCACACCTTGTCCTGGGTGGCGAAACAGCAGGTTGTGCCGATCTCCTCGTCGGTGAACAGGCCCTCCCCGGTCAGGCGCGCGATCTCCTCGTGCACCTTCGCCGACGACTCGACCTCGACACCGAGATGGTTGAGAGTTCCTCCCTCACCGGGGTTTTCCAACAGCACGAGCTTGAGCGGCGGCTCGGTGATCGCGAAGTTCGCGTACCCGGGCTTGAGCTTGGCCGGCTCGGTGCCGAACAGTTTCGAGTAGAAGGTGACGGCCTCCTCCAGGTTGTCGACGTTGAGTGCGAGCTGGGCGCGTGACATGGCAACCTCCACATATGTGACGTATGTCGAATTACCCACTCAGACTGCTCACCTTTTCGACATAAGTCAAGAAGCCTGGCTAGGATTGCAGCATGCCCAAGGCACTGCCCGTCGTCGACGTCTCCGCGCCCATCTGCTGCGCACCCGTCTCCGCGGCACCCGTCACCGACGACGCCGCACTCGAACTCGCGCTCCGCCTCAAGGCGCTCGCCGATCCGGTCCGCATCAAACTCGTCTCGATGCTGCTCACCGCGGACACCCGCGAAGCCTGCACCTGCGACCTCGCGACCGCCCTCGGCCTCGCCGAGTCAACCGTCAGCCATCACCTCGGGCAACTCCGCAAGGCGGGCATGGTCGAGTCGACCCGGCACGGGATGAACGTTCATCACAGCGTCCGAGCCGACGCCCTCGACGCGCTCCGCGCAGTCCTCGACCCGAACTGCTGCAAGGACTGACCGCCGAGCTCCCCGCCGCTCCGGTCGCCCCGGCCGTCAGCTGCCGCCCGCCGCCACCGACGGAACGACGACCGCCGCGATCACGGCCGCATTGACCGCCTCGACCGCGTGCCGGACCGCTTCCCCGGACCAGTCCCCCTTCGCAATCTCCTTGGCGCGCTTGCGCACATCCTTCTTCCGTGCGTCCGGGAACAGCGCCGACGCGGCGTCGACCGCGGACAACAGCGAGATCAGCGCAGCGGTCCGAGAGTCAGGTGTCGCGCCGTCCACCAGGACGGACCGCAAGCGGTCCCGCACGACGCGCTCGTGCGAAGCGTCGACCGCCGGCCACGTCTTCGTCGGGAAGATACCGAGGACCTTGCCCTTCGCCTCGTGCACCCAGCCGCGCTCGACGATCCGGCCGAGCACCGCCTCGCGGAGGTTCTTGCCGAGCTTCTCGATCGCGGCGACCGGCTTCAGCGGCTTCGACCCGCGGAGCTGCGCCACCGCGTGCGCGAGGATCGGATCGAGCGGAGCGGTGCGGTCGCGCAGGACGAGCCGCCCCTTCTTGACGGCGCCGCTGCCGTCCGCCGGCTCGACGACGGCGTCGAGGGAGAGGTCGAGCAGCACCGCACCGGCCAGCGCACGGGGCAACGCAGAGCCGTCGACCAACGGCTTCCCGGTCTCGTCGTCGAGCAGCAGCAACAGCAGGTCCTCCGCGAGCAGCGTCATGCACCCACCCTAGATCCGCCCCCACCACCACCGCCGCCGCCGACCGCCCCCATTGGCTGAAAGTGCCGTTCACTCGCCTCAACCGCATGAACGCCACCTTCAGCCACACCGCCCACCGACCCCGACGCCACCGCCCTACCGTCGGCCGCCACCCACCGCCATCGGCTGAAAGTGCCGTTCACTCGCCTCAACCGCATGAACGCCACTTTCAGCCAATGGGGCGGGGACGGGATGGGGGGTGGGACGGGCATGCCGTTCGGCGACGGGACGGGGCCGTCCGGCGCACGGGCCCGCGAGGCCGGGCTGACGACGACTCCGATCACATAGGGTGTAGTGCGCGTCACACGTGACGCGACGCTGCATGGTGCGCAACGAGAGGACACGAGTCGATGACGTCAGCCGAGCACGGGAACGGCGCCTACGCGGACGCTTTCGCAGAGAGCGTCACCGATCCGGAAGCGTTCTGGCTGCGGGCCGCCGAGGCCGTCGACTGGGACACCGCACCGACCCGCGCCCTCGACGACTCCGCGGCACCGATGTACCGCTGGTACCCGGACGCGACGCTCAACACCTGCCACAACGCGCTCGACCGGCACGTCGCGGCGGGCCGCGGCGACCAGGCCGCGTTGATCTACGACTCCGCCATGCTCGGCACGACCTGCACCTACACCTATGCGGAACTGCTGACCGAGGTCTCCCGGTTCGCCGGGGTCCTCACCGCACAGGGCATTTCGGCGGGAGACCGCGTCGTCATCTACATGCCGATGATCCCCGAAGCCGCGATCGCGATGCTGGCGTGCGCCCGGATCGGCGCCGTGCACTCGATGGTGTTCGGTGGATTCGCCGCCGCCGAGCTCGCCGCCCGCATCGACGACGCGCAGCCGAAGGCCCTCGTGACGGCCTCCGGCGGCCTCGAGCCGGGCCGCACCATCGAATACCTCCCGATCGTGGAACGCGCGCTCGGACTCACCGACAACGCCCCCGGCACGATCGTCGTCAAGAACCGGGAGCGGATCCCCGGAAGCGCAGCCGACCACGACGGCTGGCTGGACTGGGACACCGCCGCGGCCGATGCGGAACCCGCCGGATGCGTCGCCGTGGCCGCCACCGATCCGCTGTACATCCTCTACACGTCCGGCACCACCGGGAAGCCGAAGGGCGTGGTCCGCGACAACGGCGGTCACGCGGTCGCCCTGACCTGGTCGATGCGCAACCTGTACGACATCGGTGCCGGCCAAGTCATGTGGACCGCCTCCGACGTCGGATGGGTCGTCGGGCACTCCTACATCGTGTACGGGCCGCTGCTCGTCGGCGCGACGACGGTCCTGTACGAGGGCAAGCCGGTCGGCACCCCCGACGCCGGCGCGTTCTGGCGGGTCGTCGAGCAGCACGGCGTGCGCGCCCTGTTCACCGCGCCGACGGCGATCCGCGCCATCCGCAAGGAGGACCCGGAGGCCGCCGAACTCGCCAAGTACGACATCTCCACCCTGACCACGCTGTTCGCGGCCGGTGAGCGGCTCGACCCCGACACCTACGAGTGGGCGACGGCCAAGCTCGGCGTCCCGGTCGTCGACCACTGGTGGCAGACCGAGACCGGGTGGGCGATCTGCGCGAATCTGCGCGGCCTCGAACCGATGCCGATCAAGGCTGGCTCCCCGACGGTCGCGGTGCCGGGATACCGGGTGCAGATCGTCGACGCCGGCGGTTCCGAGGTCGGGCCCGGCACCGAGGGCAACATCGTCATCAGGCTGCCGCTGCCGCCGGGCACCCTCGCCGGCCTGTGGCGCGACGAGGACAGGTACGTGAAGTCGTACCTGTCGACGTTCCCCGGCTACTACCTCACCGGCGACTCCGGCTATATCGACGCCGACGGCTACGTCTTCGTCCTCGGCCGCAGCGACGACGTCATCAACGTCGCCGGGCACCGACTCTCCACGGGCGCGATGGAGGCCGTCGTCGCACAGCACGCGGCGGTCGCGGAATGTGCCGTCGTCGGGATCAAGGACGACCTCAAGGGGCAGCGGCCCAGCGGCTACGTGGTGCTCAAGGCCGGCGCCACGATCGACCACGAAGTTCTCCGCACCGAACTCGTCGCGATGGTGCGGGACCAGATCGGGGCCGTCGCCACCTTCCGCGACGTCACCGTCGTTCAGGCGCTGCCGAAGACCCGTTCGGGGAAGATCCTCCGCAAGACGATGCGGCAGATCGCCGACCACGAGGACTACTCGGTCCCCTCGACCATCGAGGACCCCGCGGTGCTCGATGCGCTCGCAAAGCTCCTCGGTCCCGAAGTGAGCTGACCGTGCCAGGCACAATGACGAGGTGACCGACACAGCTTCCACCGCCACCGTCCTCGTCGTCGACGACGACGAGGACGTGCTCTCGTCCCTGCACCGGGGGCTGCGGCTGTCCGGGTTCACCATCCTCACCGCCACCAACGGCGCCGAGGCGCTGTCGGTGGTCGCCGAGCAGGCCCCCGACGCCGTGGTCCTCGACATGAACATGCCCGTCCTCGACGGCGCGAGTGTCGTGACGGCGCTGCGTGCCATGGGCAACGAGGTGCCGATCTGCGTGCTCAGTGCGCGCTCCTCGGTCGACGACCGGGTGGCCGGCCTCGAGGCCGGTGCCGACGACTACCTGGTCAAGCCGTTCGTGCTCGCCGAGTTGGTGGCCCGGATCAACGCCATGCTGCGGCGCCGCGCGACCCCGGCCCCGACGCCGCCCTCGCACGGCACGACCGCCGTCGGCGCGCTCGACGTCGACCTGCCGGGCCGCCGGGCGACCATCGACGGTCACGAGGTGGAACTGACGAAGCGCGAGTTCGAACTGCTGGCCGTACTCGTCCGCAACCAGGGCGTCGTGCTGAGCCGCGAACGCCTCCTCGAGTTGGTGTGGGGATACGACTTCGTCGCCGACACCAATGTCGTCGACGTGTTCGTCGGATACCTGCGCCGCAAGCTCGAGGCGCACGGCCATCCGCGCATCCTGCAGACCGTCCGCGGCGTCGGGTTCGTGCTGCGGGATCCCTCGTGACAAATGGTTCGAATCGGTTCACCGGGCGGACACGTGCCGCTCGCACACCCCGGCGGCGTCGCTCGTACTCACTGCGGGCCCGCGTGGCAGCGGCGGCCGCGCTGGGCGCGACCATCGTCGTCGCCCTGCTCGGCATCTTCATCTCGGTCGCCATCTCCTGGAACAACATGTCGCAGCTGGACCGGCGTCTCGACACCGCCGCCCAGGTGCTGATCGCCAACGCCGCGGAGGCCGCGTCCTTCCTGCCGAGATTCGGCGACACCAACGCCTTCGCCATCACCATCCGCAACTCCAACACCGGCGATGTCATGGTGAGCACCCCAACCACGATGCCCGTCGTCGGGCTGGGCGCCGAGACTGCGACCGTCGACGGCACGGACTACCGCGTCAGCACCACCGCGATACCGAACACGCCGCTGTGGATGTCGCTGGCCGTACCCGCCTCGGAGGCCGACGACATCACCACCGACCAGCGCAAGTGGGTGATGATCGCCGGTCTGATCGCCGTCGCGGGCGCGACCGGACTCGGCTGGCTGTTCGGTGGCCGCGCGGTGCGCCCGATCGTGCAGCTCACCCATCAGATCGCCGACGGGACCCCACAGGCTGTGACCGTGTCGGGGGTGCGGGAGGCCGAGGAACTGGCCGATGCAATCGACTCCATGCTCGACCGCATCACCGACGCGCAGCGCCAGACGGAGGCCGCGCTGGACACCGCGCGCGACTTCGCCGCCGCGTCCGCGCACGAGTTGCGTACCCCACTGACGGCGATGCGCACCGACATCGAGGTGCTGTCCACCCTGGAGCTCGATTCCGCCGAGCGAGCGGAGATCCTCATCGACCTCGCGCGCACCCAGGGCCGGGTGGAGTCGACGCTGGCGGCCCTGGAACGCCTGGCGTCCGGTGAGCTGTCGAGCGACAAGGACCACGCACCCACCGATCTCGTCGAGATCTGCGACGCTGCAACCCGCGACGCGCAGCGCCAGCACCCAAACCTGACCGTCCAGGTCGACGCCGACCGCGCCGTAGTCGTCAGCGGCCTGAGCGTGGGACTGCGGCTGGCCGTCGACAACGCGATCTCCAACGCCGTTCGGCACGGCCGGGCGGGCACGGTCCGGCTGGCGGTGCACCGTCAGCCGGGCGGCACCGTGCGGCTCACCGTCGACGACGACGGCCGTGGGATTCCGGAAGCCGAGCGGGAGGTCGTCTTCGAACGATTCCAGCGCGGGGCCGGCGCCGCGGCAGGCGGGTCCGGACTGGGCCTGGCGCTGGTCGACCAGCAGGCCCAATTACACGGCGGCCGAGCGTGGTTCGAGGAGAGCGACCTCGGCGGCGCCCGACTCGTGTTCGAATTCCCGTCCCGCCCCTGAACTTCCGGCGACGGCGCCGGAGAAACGAAGCCCCGGAAGCGATCAGGGTCCGTACCACCGAAGTGGTACGGACCCTGATCGTGCCTGTGGTCGAGCAGGCTCAGTTGGTGCCGAGCAGGTCGATGATGAAGACGAGCGTCTTGCCACCGAGCGGGTGACCCGATCCGGCGGCGCCGTAGGCGAGCTCCGGCGGGACCGTCAGCTTGCGGCGGCCACCGACCTTCATGCCGGGGATGCCCTCCTGCCAGCCCGGGATCAGGCGGGGAAGCGGGAACTTCACCGAGTCGCCGCGCTGGAAGGACGAGTCGAACACGTCGTTCGTGTCGTACTCGACGCCGTGGTAGTGCACGTCGACGACTCCGCCGCGCTGCGCCTCGTCGCCGTCACCGACGACGATGTCCTCGATGACCAGCTCGGTGGGAGCCGGCCCGGAGGCCGGTTCGACCTCGGGCACCGGCGGCGGCACCACGACGTCGAGCAGGTCGATGACGAAGATCAGCGTCTTGCCGGACAGCTGGTGGCCGGATCCGGCCGGGCCGTAGGCGAGCTCCGGCGGGATGACCAGCTTGCGGCGGCCACCGACCTTCATGCCGGGGATGCCCTCCTGCCAGCCGGCGATCAGGCCGGCGAGCGGGAAGGTGATGGACTCGCCGCGCAGGAAGGACGAGTCGAACACCTCGCCGCTCTCGAGCTCGACGCCGTGGTAGTTCACCTCGACCTTCGAACCGGGGGTCGCCTCGGCGCCGTCACCGACGATGACGTCCTCGATGACCAGTTCGGTCGGAGCGGGGCCCTCCCAGGGCTCGATCTCGGGTGCGTTGCTCATGGTTACCGGTTCCCCAGGTCGACGTAGTTGCGTTCGGTGTAGCCGGTGTAGATCTGACGAGGACGGCCGATCTTGGTGGCCGGGTCCTCGTGCATCTCACGCCAGTGCGCGATCCAGCCGGGAAGGCGGCCCATCGCGAACAGGACGGTGAACATGCGCGTCGGGAAGCCCATCGCGCGGTAGATCAGACCCGTGTAGAAGTCCACGTTCGGGTACAGCTTGCGCTCGATGAAGTACTCGTCGGTGAGCGCGGTCTCCTCGAGCGACTTCGCGATCTCGAGCAGTTCGTCGTCGCCACCCAGCTTGGACAGGATGGTGTCGGCGGCCTTCTTCACCAGCGCGGCGCGCGGGTCGTAGTTGCGGTAGACGCGATGCCCGAAGCCCATGAGCTTCACGCCGTCTTCCTTGTTCTTGACCTTGCGGACGAACTCCTTGACGTCGCCGCCGCTCGCCTTGATCTCGTCGAGCATCTCGAGCACGGCCTGGTTGGCGCCGCCGTGCAGCGGGCCCCAGAGCGCGTTGATGCCCGCCGACACGGACGTGAACAGGTTGGCGTCCGAGGAGCCGACCATACGGACCGTCGACGTCGAGCAGTTCTGCTCGTGGTCGGCGTGCAGGATCAGCAGCATGTCGAGGGCCTTGGCGATCTCCGGATCCACCGCGTACGGCTCGGCCGGGAACCCGAAGGTCATCCGCAGGAAGTTCTCGACCAGCGTGAGCGAGTTGTCCGGGTAGAGGAACGGCTGGCCGACGGACTTCTTGTACGCGTAGGCCGCGATCGTCGGCAGCTTCGCCAGCAGGCGCGTCGTGGACAGCTCGACCTGCTCCGGATCGTCCGGGTCCAGGGAGTCCTGGTAGTACGCCGACAGCGCGTTCACCGCGGAGGACAGCACCGGCATCGGGTGCGCGTTGCGCGGGAAGCCGTCGAAGAACCGCTTGAGGTCCTCGTGCAGCAGCGTGTGCCGCTGGATGCGGGTGGTGAACGCGGCGAGCTCGTCGGTGGTGGGGAGCTCACCGTAGATCAGCAGGTAGCTGACCTCGATGAAGGTGGAGTTCTCCGCCAGCTGCTCGATCGGGTACCCGCGGTAACGCAGGATTCCCTTGTCGCCGTCGATGTAGGTGATCGCCGACTTGGTGGAGGCGGTGTTGACGAATCCGGGATCGAGGGTGGTGTACCCCGTCGCGGAAAGGAGCTTGCCCAGCTCGATACCGTCGTTGCCTTCGGTGGCTTCGGCAATCGACATCGAGTGTGCGCCACCCGGGTAGCTGAGCGTGGGCGTGGTGTCATCGACAGCGGGCACGGAGGATCCCTCTCAAACTCGAGGCTTTGCGAGTTGCAAATGTCAGTCGATAAGAGAACCTAGTCGCAGTCTCCCGAGCCTGCCCAGGGTGGGTCGCTGTTTCACCCGGTCGAGCCGTAACGAAATCCGCTGACCTGGCGATTGCCCGGCCACCTTCACACGGCCGTCATGCCCCACCGTCCGGTCCAGTCCTGTCCCGGCGCGAGCACGATCTCGCCGATTCCGGAGTTGAACGCGTCCGGTGGACACGTCATCGGTTCGACGGCGAGGGCCCGGCCGCGGCCGGGGAAGCCGTGCGCGAGCGCCGGGTCCGCGGTGAACACCTGGAGCCACCCGAACGACCGGTCCGTCCACAGCGCGGTCCCGCTCCCGTCGGGGGCCCGCAGTTCGTGCCGCGCGCGTCCGTCGTGGTCGGGAAGGATCGAGCTGAACGGGGTGTCCAGTCGGACGCCGTCGAGGCCGCGCGGCGAGGTGAAGTCGAACTCCGTGCCCGCGACCGCCTGCGACGGACCCTGCGGCAGCATCCGGTCCGGATCGAGGGGCAGCCACGTGCCTGCCGCCAGGCGCAGCTCGCAGTCGTCGAGGGGGACGTCGCCGGCCCGTAGGAACGCGTGCACGCCGAGTCCGAACGGGGCCGGGGTCGCGCCGACGTTGACCGCCGTGTGCGTGACGGTCAACCCGTCCTGCCCGAGCTCGTGGACGACCGTCAGCTGCAGCGGGTACGGCCAGCCCTTGTGCAGCCCGACCCGGATGGTCTGCTCGACGCGATGGGCACGGTGGTCGACCAGTTGCCAGTCGTCGCGGCGGACCAGTCCGTGGATGGCGTTGTCCCGTTCCGGTTCGGTGAGCGCGAGTTGATGCTCCACCCCGTCGAACCGGAACTTCCCGTCCCGGATCCGATTCGGCCACGGCGCGAGCACCAGGCCCGCCGACAGCGGTGGATCGGACGCTCCGGACTCCGCCGGCCAGGGTTCGGTGAGGTCACGCCCGGCCTTGCTGAGACTTCTCACACCGGCGCCGCGGGCCACCACTTCCGCTCGATGATCACCGAACTCGATCTCGTACACCGGCACACCCATGGCAACCAGTGTCCCCGAACCTCCGGGCGGCGCAAGCATTCTCGTGCGGCCGGGAGCGACGTCACACGCCGCGTCCCACCCGGTACCGCAGGAACGCCGGGAACACCAGGCACGACACCGCGACGCCGACGACGACGAGCACGCCGCCGCCCGCCGCGGCGACCGCCGTCCCGAACGCGAACGCCGCGGCACCGTGCAGGACGTCCCCGATCCGGGGACCGCCCGCCACGACGACGATGAACACACCCTGCAGCCGGCCCCGCATGTCGTCGGGTGCGACCTGCTGCAGCATCGTGGATCGGAACGCCGCGGACACCATGTCGACCGCTCCACCGAAGGCGAGGAACCCGAGCGCCACCCACAGCAGCAGTGGCCCGGAATCCGGGTCGGCGAAGCCGACGGCGACACCGAAACCGACCATCGCCAGACCCCACAGCACGATGCACACGATCACCGCGAGTCCCTGCCGCCGCACGTGCGGCAGCCATCCCGAGAACACGCCGCCGAGGACCGCGCCCATCGACATCGCGGCGAACAGCAACCCGAGCGCGGTGCCGCCCGAGGCGGGATCACCGAACGTCTCGTGCGCGATCTCCGGGAACAGCGCCCGGCTCATGCCGAACACCATCGCGATGATGTCGACCACGAACGACGCGAGCAGGACCTTCTGCGTGGACAGGTATGCGAACCCGTCGAGAACGGATCGCAGCCCCGCGCGGGTCGTCGGCCCGGTCGGTGGGATCGCAGGGAGCCGGATCACCGCCCACAGCGTCGCGAACAGGGCGATCGAGTCGATGAGGTACAGACTCGCCAGGCCGATCGACGGGATCAGCACCCCCGCGAGGAGCGGCCCGGCGATGGCGCCGAACTGCACGACTGTCATGTTCAGCGAGTTCGCGGCGGGCAACTGCTCGCCGGGCACCAGCCGCGGGATGATCGCCGCCCGCGTGGGCTGGTTCACCGCGAAGAACGCCTGCTGGAGGGAGAACAGCCCGAGGACCAGCCACACGTTGTTCACACCGAGCGCCGCCTGGATCCAGAACAGCACCGACGTCGCGATCATGCCGAGCGTCGTGATCGTGATCAGCTTGCGCCGGTCCATCACGTCCGCGAGAGCGCCGCCCCACAACCCGAACACGACCAGCGGCACCAGCCCGAAGACACCGGTCAGTCCGACGTAGGCGGAGCTACGGGTGATCTCGTAGATCTGCTGGGGTACCGCGACGACGCTGAGCTGCGCGCCGATGACCGTAACGACGCCTGCCGTCCACAGCCGCCGGTAGTGCGGCTCGCGCAGCGGGGTGACGTCGGCGAGCAGACGGCGCTTGCGCACGGTCGCGGGTTTCGGAGGCTCCCGCCTCGTTCGAGTCACTAAGGAGTTCTACCAGTCACGGCTGGAGCCGCCGCGCGGACCATCCGTCGTCGCCGCGGGTGACGATCACCCGATTGTGCATGCGGTTCGCCCTGCCCTGCCAGAACTCCACGGTGGTCGGCCGGAGCAGGAATCCGCCCCAGCCCGGCGGCCGCGGCACCTCGGGGAGTGCGGCGAACCGCTCGGTGACCTCCACCAGCTGCGCGTCGAGCGCGGAGCGGGACTCGATCGGCGCCGACTGGTCCGATGCCCACGCCCCGAGCTGGGAGCCGCGCGGCCGGGTCCGCCAGTACGCGTCGGTGACCTCGCCCGGGACGCGTGACACCTCGCCGCGGACCGTCACCTGGTGGGCGAACTCCGTCCACGCGAACGTCGCCGACGCGTACGGGAACCGCTCGAGCTGGCGCGCCTTGTTCGACCCGTAGTTCGTGTAGAAGACGACACCGTCCTCGGACAGGCCCTTGCACAGCACGGTGCGCGAGGCCGGTCTGCCGTGCTCGTCCACCGTCGCGAGGACCATCGCGTTCGGCTCGGACGTCCCCTCCGCCCTGGCCTGGTCGATCCACCGCTGGAGCAGCGGCAACCAGCCGTCCGCTACGGTCGCGACGTCCAGATTCAGTTCCGGCACAGGAGAATTCGACTCCTGAACCGCGTACGCGACGCGCATCGCGGCAAGGTCGACGGGATTTCCCGCGCGCAGGTCGGCGGGTTCTTCGGCATCGGACGGCACAGCCGAACACGTTACTCCCGGGTATGCCCTGCTCACCGGCAACGTCCAACGGGATAGAGTTCGGGTGACCGCGGCCGACACGTGCCGCACCCACGCACGTGTGACCGACGAGACGGATTGGTGCGGCCCGGACCGGCGGCACTCGGATGAGGAGAATCCACGAGAATGGCACCGAGCGCGGCAGTACCCGAAGGATTCGTCAGCGGACTGGAGGGCGTCGTCGCCTTCACCAGTGACATCGCCGAGCCCGACAAGGACGGCGGCGCGCTGCGCTACCGCGGTGTCGACATCGAGGACCTCGTCGAGAAGGGCGTGACCTTCGGCGACGTCTGGGCGCTGCTCGTCGACGGCGAGTTCGGGCAGGGCCTGCCCCCGGCCGAGCCGTTCCCGCTGCCCATTCACACCGGCGACGTCCGCGTCGACGTTCAGGCCGGTCTCGCGATGCTCGCCCCGATCTGGGGCTTCGAGCCGCTCCTCGACATCGACGACGAGACCGCTCGCGAGAACCTCGCCCGCGCCGCCGTCATGGCCCTGTCCTACGTCGCGCAGTCCGCGCGCGGCATCTACCAGCCCGCGGTGCCGCAGAAGCGCATCGACGAGGCGAAGACCGTCACCGAGCGATTCATGGTCCGCTGGAAGGGCGAGCCGGATCCGGCGCACGTCGCCGCCATCGACGCCTACTGGGTGTCCGCGGCCGAGCACGGCATGAACGCCTCCACATTCACCGCCCGTGTCATCGCCTCCACCGGCGCCGACGTCGCGGCCTCGCTGTCCGGCGCGGTCGGAGCGATGTCCGGCCCGCTGCACGGTGGCGCACCGGCACGCGTGCTGCCGATGATCGAGGAGACCGAACGCACCGGCGACGCCCGCGCACTGGTCAAGGGCATCCTCGACCGCAAGGAGAAGCTCATGGGCTTCGGGCACCGCGTGTACCGCGCGGAGGACCCGCGCGCCCGGGTGCTGCGCAACACCGCCAAGCGTCTGAACGCCCCGCGCTACGAGGTCGCCGCCGCACTCGAGCAGGCCGCCCTCGCCGAGCTGCGTGAGCGTCGCCCCGACCGCGCCATCGAGACGAACGTGGAGTTCTGGGCCGCCGTGATCCTGGACTTCGCCGAGGTCCCGGCCGCGATGATGCCCGCGATGTTCACGTGTGGCCGCACCGCAGGATGGTGTGCGCACATCCTCGAGCAGAAGCGCCTCGGCAAGCTGGTCCGCCCGGCCGCCATCTACACCGGCCCCGAACCGCGGACCCCCGAGTCCGTCGCCGGCTGGGACAAGGTCGCCCGCTAACTTCTCTCCCGCCTCGTCACCATCAACGCACAAAGGACACTCGATGAGCACCCCGATCATCCCCGCCGACCTCAAGCCCGTCGACGGCCGTTTCGGTTGCGGACCCTCCAAGGTCCGCCCCGAGCAGCTGCAGTCGCTCGTCGATGTCGGCGCCTCCGTCTTCGGCACCAGCCACCGCCAGAAGCCGGTCAAGGACGTCGTCGGCCGAGTGCGCTCCGGCCTGCGTGACCTGTTCTCGCTGCCTGAGGGCTACGAGGTCGTCCTCGGCAACGGTGGCTCGACCGCGTTCTGGGACGCCGCCGCGTTCGGCCTGATCCGCGAGCGTTCGCAGCACTTCACCTACGGTGAGTTCTCGTCGAAGTTCGCCTCGGTCGCCAAGGGCAACCCGTTCATCGGCGACCCGATCGTCGTCTCCTCCGATCCGGGCAGCGCGCCCGAGATCGTCGCCGACCCGTCGGTCGACCTCATCGGCTGGGCACACAACGAGACCTCCACCGGTGTCGCGGTTCCCGTCTCCCGCCCGGCCGGGTCGGAGAACGCCCTCATCGCCATCGACGCGACGTCGGGCGCGGGCGGACTGCCGGTGAACATCACCGACTCCGACGTCTACTACTTCGCACCTCAGAAGTCCTTCGCCGCCGACGGCGGTCTGTGGATCGCGCTGATGAGCCCGAAGGCGCTCGAGCGGGTCGCGGAGATCAAGGACTCGGGCCGCTGGACCCCGGAGTTCCTGTCGCTGCCGATCGCGGTCGACAACTCCTTCAAGGACCAGACGTACAACACGCCCGCCCTGGCCACCCTGCTCATGTTCGCCAACCAGATCGAGTGGATGAACACGAACGGCGGCCTCGAGTGGACCACCGCGCGCACGAAGGACTCGTCGTCGCGGCTGTACGAGTGGGCCGAGGCGTCCGAGTTCGCCACCCCGTTCGTCACCGATCCGGCCCTGCGTTCGCAGGTCGTCGGCACGATCGACTTCAACGATGACGTCGACGCCGCAGCGGTCGCGAAGATCCTGCGTGCCAACGGCATCGTCGACACCGAGCCGTACCGCAAGCTGGGCCGCAACCAGCTGCGTGTCGGCATGTTCCCGGCGATCGACCCGGAGGACATCAGCCAGCTCACCAAGAGCATCGACTGGGTTGTCGGCCAGCTCTGACACACGGCTCCGCCAGACGCGGCCTCCGGCATTCGCCGGGGGCCGCTCGCGTGTGCGTGGCCTGTCGATCCCCGACCACCGATCCACCCCTGCGGAATCCGCAGCGTAGGAGGATGGGGGTGTGAACACCACTGCACCCGAGCACGTCGACGTGCTGATCGTCGGCGCCGGTCTGTCCGGCATCGGCGCCGCCCACCACCTGCAGGAAGCGTTTCCCGGCAGGAGCTACGCGATCCTCGAGTCGAGGGAGACACTCGGGGGCACCTGGGACCTGTTCCGCTATCCGGGGGTGCGGTCCGACTCCGACATGCAGACGCTCGGCTACCGATTCCGCCCGTGGACCGGCGACCAGGCCATCGCCGACGGCCCCGCGATCCTCGACTACGTCCGCGACACCGCCGCGGATGCCGGGATCGACCGGCGAATCAGATACGGGCACAAGGTCGTTCGCGCGGAGTGGTCGACGCCGGAGCGGCGATGGACGGTCACCGCCCGCCGCGGCGACGAGACCGTCACCCTCACCAGTCGGTTCCTGTACGCGTGCACCGGCTACTACCGCTACGACGAGGGGTTCACGCCGCACTTCGACGGCACCGACTCGTTCGGCGGCACCATCGTCCACCCCCAGCACTGGCCCGCGGGACTCGACACCGCCGGGAAGAAGGTCGTGGTGATCGGCAGCGGTGCCACCGCGGTGACCCTGGTGCCGTCGCTCGCCGTCGACGCCGAGCACGTCACGATGCTGCAGCGTTCGCCGACGTACATCGCGTCGCTGCCGTCGCGGGACAGGGCGATCAACCGGCTGCGCAGACTCGTCGGCCCACGGATCGCGTATCGGGTCGCCCGCGCCAAGAACGTCGCGTTCTCGATCTCCACGTACCAGCTCAGCCAGCGGCGCCCCGAGATCGTGAAGAAGTACCTGCGCAGAGCGCAGGAACGCCGCCTGCCCGCCGGGTACGACATCGACACCCACTTCACGCCGAGCTACGGTCCGTGGGACCAGCGTATGTGCCTGGTCCCCGACGGCGATCTCTTCCGCGCCATCCGGCACGGCACGGCGTCCATCGTCACGGACCGGATCGCCCGGTTCACAGAGACCGGGCTCGAACTCGAATCCGGCGCGACGCTCGACGCCGACGTGATCGTCACCGCGACCGGGCTGAACCTGCTCGCCTTCGGCGGCATCGACCTCACGGTCGACGGGAACCCGGTGTCGCTGCCGGACACCCTCGCCTACAAGGGCATGATGCTCGGCGGCGTCCCGAACTTCGTCTTCACCATCGGCTACACCAACGCGTCGTGGACGCTGAAGGCCGACCTCGTCGCCGAGTACTTCTGTCGCCTCCTCGCCCGGATGGACCGGACCGGGGAATCGATGTGCGTGCCGGTGAACGACGACCCGGCCCTCACCACCCGGCCGCTGCTCGATTTCGAGGCCGGGTACGTGCAGCGATCGCTGCACCTGTTCCCGAAGGCGGGGTCGCGGGCGCCGTGGCGGCTCGGGATGAGCTACCTGCACGACGTCGTCACGCTGCGGCACGGTCGCCTCGACGACGATGCGATGCGCTTCGGCTGACGTGCGGCCCGCCCGACGCCTCCGGCGCGTGGGCGCAATGTCACATCGTGCGCATCGAACGCGCACGATGTGACATTGCGCCCGAGAACAGAGCGCGTCAGCCGGCGATCAGTCCCGACTCGCGCGCCCAGTCCCGCACCCGGCCCATGCCCTCGTCGATCGAGACGACGGGCTCGTAACCGAGTATGGTCCTGGCCTTCTCGATCGAATAGGTTCCTGGCCGGTTCAGCAGCCACATGGTGCCGGCGCACAGGTCGCTCGGCTGCCCCAGGCGGCGCAGGATCCCGCCGACGACATCGGCGAGCGGCATGGCAACGGTCATCGGGAGGGTCCGGATCGTGCCCCCGCTCATCTCGGCGAGATGCCCGAAGAAGTCGGCGCACCGCACGCCGACGCCGTCGGTGACGGTGAAGACCTGGCCCGCGGCCTGGTCCGACGCGAGAATCAGGACCGCGCCGTCGACAAAGTTGTCGATGTACACGGGAGAGAAGACGCCGTTGCCGCCGTCCGGGAGGGGGAAGCCGGTCGGCTTGGCCATTTCGGCGATGGGCGAGCGCACCCACACGGATCCCGGGCCCCAGACGTCCCCGGGGCGGATGACGGTGACGTCGATCTCGCCTGCTCCGTGCGCCGCGAGCACGACCGCCTCGGAGTTGACCTTCGTGTCGGTGTAGACGTCGCCGTTCACCTGGATCGGATACGTCTCGTCGGCGCCGTCGGGAAAATCGAAGCCGAAGGCGGCGACCGACGACAGGTGGACGAAGCGCGATACGCCTGCACCGATCGCGGCCCGCAGCACTCGACTGGTCCCCATCACGTTGACCTCGCGGGCGCGGTCGAGGGGGTGGGCCGCTCCGAGCAGTGCTGCGGTGTGGATCACGGTGTCCACGCCGTCGAGGGCCGACGCCCAACTGCCGGGGTCGGTGGTGTCGCCGGCGACAACACCGTTGCCGGGATCGGCGACGAGGTCGACACCGCTGACCGCGGCGCCGAGTTCGCGCAGTCGTCGGCCGAGGGCGCGACCGATGAACCCGCTGGCGCCGGTGACGAAGATCGCGCGACCGGAGAGTGAGGGCGCCGGCCGCTCGGTAGCGCCGGTGTCGGTTGTGGAAGCCACGGTGTGATGCCTTTCGTCGCACGGATGTGGTGTGCCCCACACCATCCACCAGGCATTCGGTCGACTTCTTGACTTGAAGAGACAGGCAGTTGATCTTTGGAGACATGTCTGTGGTGCGTGGCACATCCCTGTCCGGATTCGTCGACGAGGTGACCAAGCTCGGCGGCGACCCGACGGAGATCCTCGGCCGGATCGGCATCCAGCCGGAGGCGGTCGGCGACTTCGACGCGTTCATCACCTACGCGGCACTCGCCCAAGCCCTCGAGGCCGCGGCCGCGTCGACGGCCACCCCCGACTTCGGTCGCCGGCTCGCGCGACGTCAAGGGATCGACATCTTCGGGCCGGTGGGCGTTGCCGCGCGAACCACCGCGTCGTTCACCGACGCCCTGACGGTGTTCGAGCGATACCTCTCCGCGTACAGCCCCGCGATCGCGATCGAAGTGATTCCGCAGTCCCACACCGAGACGGCCTTCTTCGAGTTCCGGGTGCTCGACACCGACCTCCCCCGGCACCGGCAGTTGATCGAGTTGTCGCTCGGCATCGCACTGCGTGTCTTCCGGTTCCTGCTCGGCGCGAGCTACACCCCTCTCAGCGTGCACCTGCCTCACCAGCCGCTCACCCCACGCGCCGACTATCTGCACTACTTCTCGTGCACTCCCCGCTTCGGCGAACCCCTGACCGGGTTCACCATTCAGGCGACCGACCTCGTACGCCCCCTAATCAGGGATGACGTGGCCCACCGCGCGATGATCTCCTACCTCGACACCGTGATCGACCGGTACGACGAGCGGCTCGCCGGGTCGGTTCGCGACCTCGTCCGACAGCTGCTCCCGACCGGATCGGCGACCCTTGCGGTGACGGCACGCCAGTTCGGGATGCATCCGAAGACGCTGCAGCGCCGCCTCGCCGACGAGGGAACGACGTTTGCGGATGTCCTCGACGACGTCCGTCGTACCCTCGCCCAGCGGTGGCTCGAGGACACGGACATGACACTTGCCCACCTGTCCCACGAACTCGGCTACTCGGATCAGAGCGTGCTGACCCGCGCGTGCCGCCGCTGGTTCGGGGTAAGTCCGGCGCAGTTCCGAGCGGAGTCACGGTCCAGGCGGAAGCACCGGACACATCCCGCGACAGCCGAGTGAGCTCCACCCTGTGTCGACCCGGCACCGCACCTGTCGACCGCCTCAGCCGACAGGTCGCCAACGCTCGTGGCGGGCAATGCACGAACCCCGTCGAGCGGCGTGCGTGAGGCAACTCGCCGCCCCGGACAATCCCGAAACCCCGGACGGTGCCGTGTTCGAATGTGGGCAACTCCAAGCGACACGAGGGAAGGGAAGCCGCGTGGGACCATCGGGGATTTCCGATCAGCTGGCCGAGGCCGCCTACCTCTACGCGTACTCGATGGACGAGGCATACAAGTTTCTGTACGAGACGACCATCGAACCGAGACTGCCCTTCAACGAGTTCCAGAAGATCCGGGACCTTGCCGACGACACGTACACGGCGCATCCCACGATCAACAACGACACCCTGCACCTTCAGGGTTGGTTCGACGTGGCGGCCGAACCGGTCGTGGTCACCGTTCCCGACTTCGACGAGGGCAGGTACTGGATCCTGCACACCATGGATCTCGGGCACTACACCACTGCGATGATCGGATCCCGGGTCCGCGGAACCAAGGGTGGCAGGTTCGTCTTCGCAGCCCGAGCGTGGGCAGGGACAGTGCCCGAAGGGATCGACGACGTCGTCCGGTCCGACTCGGACATCATCAAGGTCATGGGCCGGATCATGACCATCGGCGGCAACGACCTTGCCATCGCGAGGCAGTACATGGACCGCTGGACGATCGAGACGCTGTCACAGCATGTCGGCGTCGCCGGCCCGCCGCGCAAGGAGCGCGATTTCCCGGATCCCGAGTCGACCAACTGGATGCAACGGGTCAATTTCGTGCTCGGTGACGGATCGATGGCGGCGGCCGATGCGGACTGGCTCGAGCAGTACAGCGCGATCGGGCTCGGGCCGGGGCGAGACGACTTCACGGACATGCAGATCGCGTCGGCAGAACGCGGACGAACGCTCGGCATGAAGCACCTCGTCGATCTCGCGCCGGCCATGAGGAACGCGGGCGACCTCCTCGGTACGCGCGAGGATCTGCAAGCAGGTCCGAGGGATCTGTTCGCGGAAGGAACCTACCTCGGTCAATGGGGTCTTCCCCCGGCGGAATCCGTCTACATGAAAGTGGAGTCGGGGTCGGACGGACTGCCGATCAACGGATCGGGAGGGAAGAGGTATCGAACACGGTTCCGCGCCCCCGATGTCAGTGAGTTCTGGTCGTTCACGGTCTACGGAAATGACGATCGTCTGATGGCGCACAACGCGATCAACCGGCACAGTCGCGGTGACCGTACGTTGACGCCCGACTCCGAGGGCTACTACACGATCGAGTTGAACTCCGACGTCGAGTCCAATGCAGACCACCCGAACTTCCTTCCGATACCGGAGAAGGACGCCTATCTGATCCTGCGACTGTACGGGCCAAGCAAGGCGATTCAGGACGGCGATTACGCGATGCCCGTTATCGAGGTGGTCCCTCGAGATTGACGTCGGCGGGGCGGCGCGCTCGAACTTCGCCGCCCGGTCGTCACGTCCGAGGCGGTGCGGCCGACGCTTCTCTTGTCGTCCCGACCAAGCCGTGGCTGGCCGGCGTTCGAATGGTTCCGTGCTTGACAGCAGCAGAAGTCTCCTGTGACCTCCGGCACAACTTTGTCTCTGAACATCAAGCAGTTGTCCTCTCAGATCAAGAACGCGAGCGCGGCGGTCGGCATGATTCACCGCAGTACGCCGGACTTCTGAAAGGACCGCACATGACCCTCGCGACCAGCCCCGGACCTGCCTTCACGACCACCGGCGCTCCCCTGCCGGTGGTGGCCCTGCCCCAGGGTGAGCTGCTCAACGTCGACACCAACAACACCCCGCTCATCCGCGACGCCCTCGGCCCCGGCGTCCACTTCAAGCCGCTGCGCCTCGATCTGGAGAGCGGCGAGTGGGTGGTCCTGGCCACGTTCGCGCCCGGCGCACGGATCCCGATGCACTACCACACCGGTTCCGTCGACGCCTGGACCATCTCCGGATGCTGGTACTACCTCGAGTACGAGGACCAGAAGCAGACCGCGGGCACCTACCTCTACGAGCCCGGCGCGTCGGTCCACACCCTCGCCTGCCCGGACAGCAACGAGGAGGACACCGTGGTGCTCTTCCGCATCAGCGGCGCGAACGTCAACTTCAACGACGACGGCACGTTCCACTCCGTGCTCGACGCGGCACTGGTGCGCCACCTCACCGACGCGCTCGCGGAGGCGCAGTGCCTCGGGCCCGTCAACTACATCGGCGGCGGCGCTGCCGGTTTCAGCACCGAGGCGGTCTGATGCGCGCGGTGGTGATGCAGGATTCGACGCTGACGGTTTCCGACGTCCCGGAACCGGTTCCCGGTCCGGGCGAGGTCCTCGTCGACGTCCTCGCGTGCGGCATCTGCGGATCCGATCTGCACTGCGCGGCGCACGGGCCAGAGTTCAACAAGGCCACGGTCGGGGCCGCCGGCGTCGAACTGATGGACCTGTCGAAGCCCGTCGTGTTCGGTCACGAGTTCGTCGGCCGCGTCGTCGCGCACGGTCCCGGCACCGAGGGTCGTGTCCCCGTCGGCGCGCGAGTCGTGTCGATGCCGATCCTGCTGCGTGAACAGAACGTGATGCTCGGTTTCGCAGGCCCGGAGGCACCCGGCGCCTACGCGGAGCGGATGGTCCTGTCCGAGCCGCTGCTCATCGAGGTCCCCGATCACGTCGAGACCAGGGTCGCGGCCCTCACGGAGCCGCTCGCGGTCGCCTACCGGTCCGTGAACCGCGCGGAGATCAAGGACCACACGGTTCCTCTCGTCGTCGGGTGCGGCCCGATCGGCCTGGCCGTGATCGCCGTGCTCAAGATGAAGGGCGTCGGACCGATCGTCGCGGCCGACTTCTCCCCCGAACGGCGTGCACTCGCGGCCAGGCTGGGCGCGGACGTCGTCGTGGACCCGGCGGTGCAGTCACCGTACGAGGCGCTGCTCGGTGCCGCCGCGACCGACGATCCGGCACGGATGGCAACGCCGACCGCGATTCTCGGTCAGCTCCCGCTCCGCCCGACCGTGGCGTTCGAGTGCGTGGGTGCAACCGGGCTGCTGCAGCAGGTCATCGCAGGCATGCCACCCGGATCGCGGATCGTCGTGGCCGGCATCGCGCTCGGCCCCGACGGCATCGAGCCCGGTCACGGCATCCTCAAGGAACTCGACATCCGGTTCTCGCTGTACTACGACCCGCGGGAGTTCGCCGAGACGTTCGCGCACCTCGCGGCCGGCGACTTCGACGTCGAACCGCTGCTGACCGACACCGTCGGCCTCGACGGCGTCGCGGACGCGTTCGCGCAACTGGGCACCAATCCGCGGCACGCGAAGATCCTGGTCGATCCGACGCGCTGACCACCCGACGCATCCCACCCCGCACAAACGGCATCGTGTGCGGGGCGGGATGCGTTCTGTACAGCCGTGTCGCCGACCGCCTCAGGCCCGCGCATGCTCCTCGGCCACGAACCTGTGGAACGGGCCGAGGGCCTCGTCCCCGAGGTGCGGTCCGCTGACCTCGGCTCCCGTCCCCGCGGACGCGACGACGTCCGCGCAGCTCAGCGTGAACCGCGGGCCACCGGCGAGGATCGCACCGAAGTCTGCGGCGGCAGCGGCGAACACGACACGCCCCACCCCGGCCCACACCATCGCCGCCGCGCACATCGGGCAGGGCTCGCCGGAGGCGTAGACGACCGCACCGACGAGCCGGTCCGCATTCCCCTCCGCGCAGGCGGTGGTGATCGCGTCGAGTTCCGCGTGCTCCGTGACGTCGCCCGACGTCGCGACCGAGTTCGCGCCCTCGCTGACGACCTCACCGGCGGCATCCACGACGACCGCGCCGAAGGGTCGGTTCCCGGCGTCGCCGGTCTCGACGGCCAGCGCGGCCGCCCGCCGCAGGTGGCGGGTGTCGATGTCGTTCAGGCTGGTCATGACGATGCCTTCTCCTCGGTTGTGGCCGTCTGTTCGTCCGTGGTCCGCCCCAGCAGCGAGTTGGTGCCGATGCCCACCGCGATGAAGGCGATACCGAGCCACGTCGGCCCGCCGTCCATCGCAAGAGTGATGATGCCGATCGGGACGAGCCAGGTTGCCAGCGGTCCGACCAACTGGGCGATGCCGGGCACCGGCCCGGCGGACTCACCATCCTCGACCGCGGCCCGGGCCTCCACGACGTCCGGGTACCACTGGGTGAACTGGAGTGCGCACAACATCGCGGCGGTTTGGATCACCCAGCCGGTCCAGATGTTGTCGCTGTCGTCGAGGACGGCGTCGCCGACGAATCCCGCGACCGCCGCGACCAGGAACGCGATCGCCCAGGCACCGGTGATCACATAGTTGACCTGTAGGAATCTCGGCGTGTGCCAGTACTCCTCGTCCACCTCCTCGCGCGCGTACTGGATGGTGAACGGGATCCGCGCGAGCATGGATCCGGCCGCGACGAGAAACAGGGTGATGTTGGCGATCTCGCCGATCCACGTCTCCATCCACTCCTGGCCCGCCTCGTCGAGGAGGAAGTGCACGACCACGAGGGTCCCGAAGAAGACGACGTCGAGGACACCGAGAAGTTTGACCGACCGTCCGCGCACCCGGTCGACGACGAGGAACAGGACCGAGAGCGCGAGCGCGGCGCCTGCGGCTTCCTCCAGACGCCCCGGACCCTCGAACACGGCGAGCACGATCCACGGCGCCAGGCCGGTGAGCGGGCCGTCGAGGAGTGCGGCGAAGGCGTCGAAGGCGCGCCGCGCGGGTGACCGGGCACGCCCGGCCTCGGAGGTTTCGTCCTGGGAACCGCTGTCGACCATCGCTCAGCCCTCGCCACGAACCGTCCCGAAGGGGTACCGACTCCGCCACCGCGGACATCGGCTCGTCGCGTCGATCCTATCGCCCTGAGGGGTGTCCGCACGGGCGTTCCCAGGACCCCAACCCTCAAGGTGAACTAGAGACTATAACCCGACCCCCGCCGGTCGACCAGCCCCGGCTTGGCGTGTCGCCACCGCCACGCCGTCACGGTTGGTTACAGTCGGCCCCGGGCAATGTCGCGGCGAGGAGGACAAGGTGCGAGAACTCTCGGTGATCGGACTCGAGCCCGGCGGATCGCACGTGGTGTGCGCCGACTCCGAGTCCGGAGAACGTTTCCGAATCCCGGCCGACGACAAGCTGCGCGCCGCCTCCCGGGGCGACATCGCGCGCTTCGGGCAGATCGAGATCGAAACCGAAAGCCAGCTGCGCCCACGGGAAATCCAGGCCCGCATTCGCGCGGGAGCCACGGTCGAGCAGGTCGCCGAGGAAGCAGGCGTCTCCCTCAAGCGGGTCGAACGATTCGCACATCCGGTCCTCCTCGAGCGTGCCCGCGCGGCCTCCATGGCCCAGGGAGGACATCCGATCCGCGAGAACGGCCCGACTGTGGAGACCCTCGCGGAGATCGTGGCGATGGCCTTCCGCGCCCGCGGACACGAACTCGAGGACGCCGACTGGGACGCCTGGCGCGACGAGGACGGCCACTGGGTCGCCCAGTTGCAGTGGCAGGCGGGACGCACACGCAACGCGGCGCACTGGCGGTACCAGCCCGACTCGCACGGCGGCACGATCACCTCCCTCGACGCGGCGGCGAAGGATCTCCTGGACCCCGACTTCGGGCGCCCACTGCGGGGCCTCGCACCGCTCGCACTCGACCCGCCGCCCGTGGACGACGAGCCCGAGGAGGTCGACACCCTCGACCTCGATCTCGAGCCCCACCCGGCGACCACCGAGGACCAGACGGAGATCGTCGACGTGGAACCGGAGCCGGCCCCCGAGGAGGCTCACGACGCAGGCGTCGACGTCGCCGAGACCGACGACCACCAGCCCCGGCAGGCTCCGCAGCACCAGGGCAGCAAGGACAAGCGCGGCAAGCCGCACCTGCCGTCCTGGGATGACGTGCTTCTCGGCGTCCGCAGCAGCGGTCGCGGGTGACCTCCACTCCGACCCCCACCCCTTTCCTGTAACCTCCAGTCACACCTACTGGAGGATTGACAGGGAGACGCGTGTGCGCCTGTTCGACCCGGCCCGGCTGACCGCCGGCCTTCCGACGCGAGACGACGTGGGCACAGCGACCCGCAATGCCTGGGCCCTGACGTTCGGCGGGGGCGTCTCCCCCGCAGTACGGACACCATCCGAGTTGCTCCGCCCCGGACCCCATCGCGACCTGTACCGGTTCGGGCCGGAACCGGTCGAGGGCGCCCGGCCCGTCCTGCTGGTCCCCCCACTCGCGGTGCCCACCTCCTGCTACGACCTGCGGCCGGGACAGAGCCTGGCCGCCGAGATGCTCGGCCGCGGTTACACGCCGTACCTGCTCGACTACGGCACCATGACGGCCGCCGATCGCGACCTCGGGTTCGAGTCGTGGTTCGACGACATCGTCCCCGACGCGATCCGGTACGTCAGCGACCTCCACGGAGGCGGAGCCGTCGACCTCGTCGGCTGGAGCCTGGGCGGAACGATCTCGCTGCTCACCGCGGCGGCGCACGCCGACCTGCCGATCCGCTCCGTCACCGCGATCGGCACGCCGATCGACTACACCCGGATTCCGGTGATCAGCCCGTTGCGCGTGATCGGCCGATACACGACCGAGCGCCCGTTGACCGCCGTCACCCGGATCCTCGGCGGGCTTCCCGCGCCCGTCGTCCAGGCGTCCTACCGGGTGACGGCCCCGCACCGGGAGCTGCTCAAGCCCTGGTTCGTCGCCCGCAACCTCACCAACACCGAATCGCTCGCGCGCATGGAGGCGATCGACCGGTTCATGGCGGAGATGCCCGGCTACCCCGCGCGCCTCTTCCACCAGATGTGCAGCCGTCTGATTCTCGGAAACGACTTGGCCGCAGGACGATTCCACCTCGGCGGACGTGTCGTCGAGCTCGCCGAGATCGCCGTCCCGGTACTCGCGGTCGGCGGCACCACTGACGTGATCGCGCCTGCGGCCGCCGTCGAACCCGTCACCGGGATCCTCACCGGCTCACCTCGGGTGCGATTCGAGGCGGTACCGGGAAGCCACCTGGGGCTCGTCGCCGGACCACAGGCCCACGCGACGACATGGGCGATCCTCCACGAGTTCCTCGGGGAGGTGCCAGTGGCACCGACCAGGCCGGACGACACCCTGTGCGCAACCGACGAATCCGCCGTGGCCGTCGTACCCTCGTAGGACCGCGACGGAGACGGGGTGCACGCCAGTGGGTCCGAGAGCATCGACGATCTGGTACGTCGACGCGCCCGACCCCGTCTCCGTTCTCCGCGCCCGCCCTGCCCCCGACGCCGACGCCGCGCACGCCCTGGTCCGGCAGCTGCACCCCGAAACGACGGCCGTACCACTGCCTTCCAGCTCCCTCGACCTCTCGGCCGCGCCCGGCGAACGGGAGGTGTTCGTCGGCACCTATCCCGGCGTCACGGTGATCTGCTCGCGGCACCTCGCACGGAGGCGGCCGTCCACGATCGACGGGTCGTGGACCCGGCCACTGGCATCCGAGCACACCTACCTCGTCTGCTCCGAGGACGGCGTGCCGTGGGGATCGTTCGCACACTGGGAACGCGGCGAACTGCGGCGCTCGTTCAGCGCGACGACGTCGCTCATCCACGAGAACAGTGGGCTGCCGCTGGTGTGGGAGCGGTCGTACTGGGCGGGCGAACACCCGCCACCACGATCCTTCGACGGCTTCCCCGACCCACTGTCGCTGCCGTTCCACCCGGGTGAGTTCTCCGACGCCGCGAACCTGCAGTGGCTCGGGTTCGGGCACGCGTCAGACGACGGCGAGTTGTCCGCGGCGGATCTGACGGTGTGTGGCTTCACCCTGTACGCGTCCGGAGAGGAACCGCCACCCCCTCGCGAACCCGAGATCCGTGGCCTCCGGCGCTGGTGGCGCAGAATCGCGGGCTGACGCCCGTCGGCGCTCGACGCCTCAGCGTGCGCCTGCGAGCAGCGCGATCCAGCCGAGCACGACGCCGGCCGCCGCCCCGTACACGACCCAACGCCAGACCGGGACCGCACGCCACTGCCACAGCGTCGGCGCGACACCGACCGCGACGATCACGTTCACGACGACCGCGAGCAAGGGGTGGACCGCGATCATCGCGGCGCCGCAGGCGATCACCGCGGCGACGACCAGTGCCGCGGAGAACGCGGACACGACCAGTGCGGACCCGCTCATCCGAGGCGCACGCGCTCGTAGAACGCCATCGCCGCAGCGGTCGCGACGTTGAGCGAATCGGTGCCCGGCGCCATCGGGATCCGGGCGCGGACATCGGTCCTGCGCATCGTGTACTCCGACAGGCCGGGCCCCTCCGCACCCAACAGCAACGCCACCCGCTCGCCGGTCATCGCTTCGGCCAGCGTCGGCTCCTTCGGATTCGGAGTCAACGAGATGAGCTGAAAACCTTTGTCCCGCAGTAACTGCAGTCCGTGCGGCCACTCGGGAACCCGCGCGAACGGAACCCGGAGCACATGCCCCATCGACACCCGAACGGCCCGCCGGTACAGCGGGTCCGCGCAGCGGTCGCCGAAGAGCACGGCGTCCACGCCGAGGCCCGCCGCGTTCCGGAACATCGAGCCGATGTTCTCGTGGTCGTTGACGCCCTCCAGCACTGCGACGGTGCGCGCGCCGGCAAGCACGTCGTCGAGCTCGAGCGCGGGCGGCCGGTGCGCGGCGGCGAGGACACCGCGGTTGAGATGGAAGCCCACGACCTCGGCCATCACCTCGGCGGAGGTCCGGTAGAACGGGACGTCGACCTCACACAGGTCGTCTGCCAGCTCTCCGAGACGCCGGTCGACCCCGAGGAGGCCGATCGGCGCGAAGCGCGACGACAGCAGTCGCTGCGCGACGAGCACGCCCTCGGCGATGACGAGACCCTTGCCGTCGGGCAGGTCGGGTCGACGATCCGAGGAGTTCAGATCCCGGAAGTCGTCCAGCCGGGAATCGGCGGGATCTTCGATGTCGATGACGTGAACCACGGGACCATCGTGCCGCATCCGGTGCGCGCCGCTAGCGCACGCTCCCGGGTGCGGCGAACAACTCCGCGAAGTGGGCGTCGAGGGCCGCGTGGAGATCGTCCGGGCCGACACGGTTCGGGTGGTTGATCGCGTGCGCGGCGAGGCCGTCGACGAGGGCGTGCAGGCGCATCGCCTCGACGTCGACGGACGCACCTGCCACGAGGAGGCCCGCGTCGGCCAGGACCTCGACGGCCCGGCGGTAGTGCTCCGCGACCTCGCGATCGGTGCGGTCGCGCACGGCGGCGAGCGCAGGGTCGATGCGGGCGGCGGTGACGAAGGCCTGCCACACGTCCATCTCGCCTCGGCGATCGTCGTCGAGCGGCAGGAACTGCTCGACGAAGGTCCGGATATCGACGCGGAGGTCGCCGGTGTAGTCGATGCGGGCGAAGCGGTCGCGGGTCCGCGCGGTGATCAACTCCATTGCGAAGAGCAGCAGTTCGGCCTGGCTGCCGAAGAAGTGCCGCAGCGATCCCGTGGACAGTGCCGCCTCGTCCGCGACGGTGCGGACGCTCGCGGCCCCGATGCCGTCGCGCCGGACGACTCGGAGGACGGCGTCGGCTATGTCCTCGCGACGGGCCTCGGTGCTGGGGCGCTTCACCACATCGACAAAACTAACACACTCGTGATAGTTTTCGGCCGAACGCAACTATCACAGTCGTACTAGTTTTGGAGGCGGGCATGATCGTGCACCTGATCGTCGCGTGCGAGATCCTCTTCTGGGTATTCCTCGGCGCCGGACTGACGGCCCGCTACCTGCTGCGCCGCCCCTCACTCGGCGCGGCACTGCTGGTGGGCGCACCCCTGATCGACGTCGTACTGCTGGTGGCGACGACGATCGACCTGCGCGGCGGAGCCGAGGCGTCGTGGAGCCACGGGCTGGCCGCCGCCTACATCGGGTTCTCGGTGGCGTTCGGGCACAGCGTCATCCGCTGGGCCGACGCGCGTTTCGCGCACCGCTTCGCGGGTGGGCCGGCTCCGGTCCGGCCGCCGCGACACGGGACGGCCCGGGCTGTCCGGGAGTGGCGGGAGTTCGGCAAGGCCGTGGTCGCATGGTCCGTCGCATGCGGACTGCTGTTGGCCGCGACAGCAATGGTCGGGGACCCGAGCCGCACCGCGGCACTGTCCGACTGGACCGAAACCCTCACCGTCGTACTCGGCATCTGGGGCGTGATCGCACTGAGCTACACCGTGTTCCCCGTGCGGGCGAAAGCCCTGTGAGTGGGCCGACAGCCACACTCACCTTCCCCCTGATAACCCCCCAGCGACACCCCCGCTACCCGGTTACTCCGAGTTGGTGACCAGCCCGCTGATGATGTCGACGGACTTGCGCAGGACGGCCAGCTGCTCCTCGTCGAGCCCGGAGAGCTGGCTGGTCATCCACTTCTCGCGAGCGCTGGTCTCGTCCTCGAGCAGCGCCCGACCGGCGTCGGTGAGCGAGACGATGATCTGCCTGCCGTCGGTGGGGTGCGGCGCGCGCGCCACCAGCCCCAGCTCCGCGAGGGACGCGATCACCCTGGTCATCGACGGGGGCTGCACGCGCTCCTTCGCCGCGAGACCACCGGGCGTCATCGGCCCGTGCTCTTCGAGGCTGGCGATGGCGGACAGCTGCGTCAACGACACCGGCGAGTCCGCCCTCCGTCCACGCAGGTGTCTAGACAGGCGCACGACGGCCAGGGACAGGTCACTGGCGAGTGAGCGGGTATCCAAAGTCACTCACGGAGGATACGGCACTGGTAGAGAACTGGTTCAGGTAATTGCGTCAGTTATCGGACCGACAGCAAAATACGCCACGAACAGGCCGGCGACGACCCAGAGCAGCGGATGGATCTGCTTCGCCTTGCCGCTCGCGGCGCCGATCACGACCCACGCGATGAAGCCGACGCCGATGCCGTTGGCGATCGAGTAGGTGAACGGCATGACGACCATCGTGAGGAAGGCGGGCAGTGCCACGTCGAACTTGGTGAAGTCGATGTCGCGGACCTGACCGATCATCAGCGCGCCGACCACCGCGAGCGCGGGCGCCGCGGCCTCGATCGGGACAATGCCGTAGAGCGGGGTCAGGAACATCGCGCCGAGGAACAACAGGCCCGTGACGACGTTCGCAAGTCCGGTGCGCGCTCCCTCGGCGATGCCCGAGGCCGACTCGACGAACACCGTGTTCGACGACGCCGACGCCGCGCCGCCGACGATGGCGCCGGTGCCCTCGACGACGAGCGCCTTGCCGACGTTCGGCAGGGTGCCGTGCTTGTCGGTGAGCTCGGCTTCCTTGCCGAGCCCGGTCATGGTGCCCATGGCGTCGAAGAAGTTGGCCAGGACCAGCGTGAACACCAGCAGGCTCGCGGACAGCACGCCGATCCGGATGAAGGCACCGAAGATGCTCACGTCGCCGACGAGCGACAGATCAGGTGTCTGAAGCAGGACGTCGGGCATGCCCGGCACCGTCAGGTTCCAGCCCTTCGGGTCGACGCCGGCGGAAGCACCGATGTCGAAGACCGCCTCGAGGATCGCGGCGAGGACGGTGGTCACCACGATGCCGATGAGCAGGCCGCCGCGCACGCGACGTGCGACCAGGATGCCCATCAGTAGCACGCCGAACACGAACACGACCGTCGGCCACGACGAGATCGATCCGTTGATACCGAGACCGACCGGGACGGTGGTTCCGGCCTCGTCCGGGATGCGCCGCACGAAGCCGGCGTCGACGAAGCCGATGAACGCGATGAACATGCCGATGCCGGCGGCTATCGCCGACTTGAGTGCGTCGGGGATGGCGTTGAAGACCGCCGTCCGGAAGCCGGTGATGGCGAGGACGACGATGATGATGCCGTCGATCACCACCAGGCCCATCGCCTCCGGCCAGGTGACCTGGGGCGCGATGGTGACGGCGAGGAGGGTGTTGATGCCGAGTCCCGCAGCGATGCCGAACGGATAGTTCGCGACGATGCCGAACACGATGCTCATCAACCCGGCGACGAGCGCGGTGACGGCCGCGACCTGGGTGACGGGCAGGATGTTCCCGAGGACGTCGGTCTTGGCGGCCGCGTCGTCGGCGGAGAAGCTACCCAGGATCAGCGGGTTGAGGACCACGATGTAGGACATCGCCACGAAGGTGACGAGACCGCCGCGGACCTCCCGGTTCATGGTCGATCCACGCTCGGTGATCTTGAAGTAGTTGTCCAGTATCCGAGACGTTCCCGACATCTTCCCGTCCTCAGGCCCAAAGTGTGCATGCGACAGTGGTCGCCCGGAGAAGCGTAAGCCACGAGCAGCGGCGACCGCCTGCCGGTAGCGTCGTGTCGGTGAGCGAGACACGCAACGACCCCCTGCTGCCGGCTCGACTGACCGATCCCCGGCCGGTGCTCGCGATCGGAACCGTCGCCTGGCTGATCGCCACCGTCGCTGCGCTGGCGTCGGGTGAACGCTGGGAGTCGGCGCTGCCGGTGTGCTGGGCCGGACTGGCGTTCGGCGTGGCCGGCACCCTCCTCTATCTGGTGCAGCGCCGGGCCGCCCGCCGCGGCAGCAGGACGGCCCAGCGCGGCCTCGACTGAGCTAGCGGACCGAGACGGGGAACTGGTCGGTGAGTTCGCCCGGTTCCGGCGACGGTGTGGGGTCGTCGTCCTCGCGGTGACGGCTGCGCCACCAGATCGTCAGTGCCACCGACCCGGCGACCAGCACCACCAGGACGGCGATCGCCAGCCAGAACCGGGGACCCCAGTACCCGACGAGCGACATGCGAATGGCGTTGCGGGCGTATGTCAGCGGCATCAGGTCGTGCAGCCAGCGCAGCGGCGCAGGCATCTGCTCGATCGGGTACACCGCGCCGAACGCGAAGATCTGGATCATCAGGGCGCCGAGCCCGACGAAGGTACCGACCACCGCGCCGAACACGACAGTGAACAGTCGCGCGGTCGCGACCGCGGCAGCGCCGACGAGGAGCAGCACCGCGAACAGAGCCAGCGCGCTCGGCGGCTCGGCATCGGCGACGGTCATCGACAGCACCGCCATCAGTGCGGCCGCCGCGACGGTCACCGCGGCGGGCACCCGGTACCGGCGCAGGCCCTCCCGCACGATCGACTCGTGCACCCGGCCGTGCGGGCGCCGCGGCGGCCGGACGACGAACCAGGTGAGGATGCCGATCAGGAACAGCAGAACCGACATCAGCGCGGGGATGACACCCGGACCGAAACCGGCGGCGGGCGCGATGTTGCGTTCGCTGACCGCGACCGGCGACGAGATCACGCCGGCGGTGGTGACGCGCTCGGAGTCGGTGAACTGCGGCACCTGCTGCGCGCCGTCCGCGAGCCCGGAGGCGAGTTCCGCGCTGCCCGCGTCGAGCTGACCGACACCGTCGAGAAGCTGACCGAGGCCGTCGCGAAGCTGGACACCGCCCGCGTCGAGCTGGCCGAGACCGCTGGCGAGTTCGCCTGCACCCGCGTCGAGCTCGCCCGCGCCGGCGCTGAGCTCGCCGAGACCGGTGTTCAGCTCGGCGGCACCGGCCGCCGCGGACTCCAGTCCGCCGCGGTAGTCCGCGTTCGGGTCGGACAGCTCGTACGCGATCTGACGGGCGCCGTCACGCAGCTGCTGGATCTGGCCGAGGATCTCGTCGTCGGACAGCCCCGCCGCGACGATCGCGTCCGCCAGCGGTCCGACGACGGTGTCGATCACCTCGCTGATCTGCGTGGCACCGGCACCGAGCTCGTCGGTGCCCGCGACCAGCTGGCCCAGCCCGGTGCTGAGCTCACCCGAGCCGGCCGCGGCCTCCGCTGCGCCCGCCGCGAGCTGGCCGGTGCCGTCGGCGAGTTCGAGACCGCCCGCGTACGCCTCCCCGAGTCCGGCGGAGAGTTCCGCGCTGCCGGCGGCCAGTTCCGTGGTCCCGGTGAGCGCCTCGCCGGTGCCGTCGTTGAGCTGCTGGGCGCCCGCCGCGGCGTCGGCCAGGCCCTTGCCGACGTCGCCGAGCCCGAGCAGCACCTGGTCGACGGTCTGCTCCCCGATGGTCTCCGAGACCGCCGACCGCACCTGGGCCATCACCGACTCGCCGACGGGCGTGGCGACCAGGCTGTTGTGGTCGTTGTAGACGACGTCCAGTCGCGCCTTCTCACCGTTGCCGCTCGCGGCGCTCGCGATGTCGGCGCTGAAGTCCTCCGGAATCACGACGGAGAAGTAGTAGCGCCCGTCGTCGACACCGTCCGTGGCCTCGTCGAGGGTGACCACCTGCCAATTCACGTCGCCGCTCTCCACCAGCGCGTCGACCACGTCGTCGCCCGCGGTCAGGCGGGTGCCGTCCAGGTCGGCGCCCGCGTCGGCGTTGACGATGGCGACGGGCAGCCGGGAGACGGTGTCACCCGGATCCCAGAGCGCCCACATGTAGAAGCCGAGGAGCGCCAGCGGCGCTATGACCAGCGCAGCGAGGGCGGTCCGGGTCAGGTGGGTGCGTCGCGACATCGGATTTCTCCCCAGGCCAGGTATTGGACGTCCGTCCAAATTGGTGAGGGTAGAGAGTCCGGAGCTATCGCGTCACCGTTTCACCGGAATCTCCCGAAACGCCGCGAGTGCGGGCGAACCACGCCGACCCCGCGATCCACACCGCGGCCCACGTAATGCCCAGCACCCAACCCGCCAGCACGTCCGTGAACCAGTGCGCCGCCAGGTACACCCGCGACAGCCCGATGGCCAGCGTCCACAGGGCCAGCCCGGCCGCCACGATCGGACGCAGCCGACCCGTCACCCGGACCACGACCGCGCCAACGACGCACACCAGGATCGCGGACATCATCGCGTGCCCGGAGGGGAACGAGTGGGTGATCTCGTGCACGAGGCGCACCGGCACCGGTGGGCGATCCCGGCCGAACACCAGTTTCACACCGCTCATGAGCAGGAAACCACTGGCCATCGCACCACCGACCATGACCGCGTCGACGGTCCGGTTGCGGCGCAGCAACGCGAGCACGAGCGCCACCGTGATCGCGGTCGCGACAATCGTGTCACCGAAATGGGTGACGACGGTGACGACGTCGGTCAGCCACGGGGTGCGGACGGCGACCATCCCGTCGAGGACCGCCCGGTCCAGCGGGTTACCAGGCACCGGCCACCCCCGGATCCAGTCGTCCGGCGTCGACGTGGGTGCGTCCCGCCTCGTCGACCCACCACGGGACCGCGGTATCGCCGCTCACCGCACCCGAGAGTCGGACCGTCAGCGCGTCGTGCACCACCACCTCGCCCGCCGGCAGGGGACGCCCCGTCGTCACGGACGCCAGCACCGCGCCCGGTTCGCGGACCCATTCGGCGGCGCGTCCGGTTCCGAGGACCTCACCCCGCACCGCCTCCGACGACGGTGCGACGTCGAGCAGGTCCGCCAGTGCACCGGCCGACGCCAGATCGCCCACGACCAAACGGTCGGCCGGAACCACGCTCGCGATCCAGGGCCGGTCGAGGACGATCGCGTCGCCGGCGTCGACGACGGCACCCGATATCGCCCGCACCCGCGTGGGCGGCGACAGCGCCTCGAGGTCGAGTACGCCCGCGGCGGTCGCCTCGGCGAGCAGCCGGTGCGTCCGCGCGATCACCGCGGGTGCCGGTGTGCGCTGCGGATCGGCGAGCCGGTCGAGCAGGAGTTCCGCCGTCTCGGTGCGCTCGATCCGGTCCGCCGCCAACGCCCCCGACAGCGCGTCGGCGTGCGGGTGGTCGAGCGGATCGAGCAGCCCGTCGAAGGTCGGGTCGTCGGGTGAGCGCAACGCCGCGAGCGGCACACCACCGACTCCGGCGTGCCTGCGCAGCCACCATGCGCTGTACCCGTCGCGGTCGGCGAGCAGCGCGGCCGTCTCCGGGTCCGACGCCAGCAACGTCAGTGCCTCGGGCCAGCGGTCCGGATCGACCAGGTCGAGGTCACGGACCGCGACCAACAGCTCCGGATCGTCGGACAGCGTTGCCCACCAGTCCGATTCGTCGTCGAGGTCGTGGTCGGGCCCGGTCGGCAGTTCGGCCCGCAGCACCGCGAATCCCCACCCGACTCCGAGCGCCCGCAGCGCCTCGGCGCCGTACTCCTCGACCACGCGGTCCGCGACCGTCGCGAACGGCGACTCCGACGCCAGCACGTCCGCCAGCGGGGCGCCCGGCAGCAACAGTTCGTCCGCCGCCTGGAGCTCGCCGAACATGTCCGGCAGCGGCAGTCCCCCGAGCCACGTCGGCAGCGGGCCCGTCGAGACCTCCGCGACCAGGGGCAGCACCGCGGCGGCGAGCTCGTCCGCGTCGCCCTCGTCGTCCCAGAGCGCCTCGATCCGATCCCGCAGCGCGGGATCGGACAGCACGTCGAGTGCGCCGACCTGCGCAGCTCCGAGTCGTGCGAGCAGCGGATGGGACGCCGCGGGGTCCACCAGTCGCACCCAGTCGACGCCGGCGCCGCCGACGCCTTCCCCGAGCACCACGGTCCGCGGCCCGGTGACCGTCCGGCCGTCCGCCAGCGGAACCGGGATCGCCGACAGCTCCTCGACCGCGAGCGCGTCGATCACCAGCGGAGTCAGCGCCTCGTACAATCGTCCCCACCACTCGGGGGCACGATCCTGTCCGGCGAGCAGTTCGGCCAGACGCGCCAATCCGATTCGGTGCACTCCCACGGCGGCGAGGGCGCGGGCGTCGGCCTGACCGGACAACTCCGGGCTCACCAGCCCGGGCACGGCGTCGGTGAGGATCTCCAGCAGATCCGCGGTCGCCCCGGGCAGGACCGCCGCGTCCCGGGGACGCAGAAGTTCCCCGTCCGCGCCCGGCAGCCAGGGGTGGTCGACGAGTTCACGCAGCACCGACTCGCGCAGCTGCTCGTCCACCGCGCCTGCCGCGAATCCGGGCAGCGGGACGAGTGCCGTCCGCTGCGACTCGGGTAGCGCGGCAACGAAATCCGCGTACCCGTTGGCGAGGTGCGCGATCGCGGCACCCGGCAGGATTCGCCTCCGGTCCGGTTGCAGGTCGGCCGACGCGACGACCAAGGCGGGCAGCGTCAACTCCTCGTCGGTCCGCGTCGGGGCCCGCAGCACGTCGCCGGCGACAGGGACCACCGATCCGCCCGATACCGGAACCAGCCACCGCGCCGACGGCGCCGTGAACTGCCACCACACACCGTCACCGACCGTCACCTCGGTCAGCCCGCCGCCCAGATCTCGCTCGGTGCGCACGAATTCGTCGCCACCGATTCGAATGGACTGCAACGCAGTCAGTTCCAGGAGAATGTCGGTTGCCTCACCGCGCATCGCCGTCAGCACGTCGTCGAGATCGACGCCCGCGCGGGGCGCGATCACCACCTCCGTGTCGAATCCGGAGGCGGGCGGCGCGTCCGTCGCCCACACGAGGCGCAGCACCGGGACACCGGACTCCGGTGGGTCGATTCCGGCCTGCTCGACCTCTGCCCCGGTCCGCGCGGCCGAGAACGCGATCGAGCCAGAAGTCGAGCGCACCTCGACCTCGTCACCGATCGCGAGAACCGCCGTGAACCCGACGCCGAACCGGCCGACACCCTCGGTCTTGCCGGACACCCGGAGCGCAGACAGCGCCTGCACACCCGATTCATCCAGTGGCGCACCGACATTCGCGATGTGCAGTCCGCCGACGCCGATCCGGACGTCGAGCCTGCCGGGCACCCCGGCCCGGGCTGCCGCGTCGGCGGCGTTCTGCGCCAGCTCGGTCAGCACCCGGTCGCGGTAGCCGCCGCGGACCAGGTCGGACTCCGTCGCGGCATCCTCACGCAGTCTCGTCGGCGACGACGCCCAGGCGACCAGCGTCGCTGCCCGCAGTGACTCTGCGCCGAAGGGATCGGTCACTCGGTGGGCGCCGAATCCGTCCCCGCCTCGGTGGCCTCGTCGACCGGCTCGGCCGGCGCAGCCTCCGAAACCTCGGTCGGCGCAGCCTCCGAAACCTCGGTCGGCGCAGCCTCCGGGGCCTCCACCACCGTGGTCACCTCGGCCTTCGCCACCTCGGTCGACACGGTGTCCACGAGCTCGGTCGACTCAGCCTCCGGAGCCTCCGTGGCGGACCCGACCACCTCGGCGGCCGGGGCCTCCGCGACCTCGGTCGACACGGTGTCCACGAGCTCGGTCGGTGCCGTCTCCGCTGTCTCTGTCGGCACCGCCTCCGCGACCTCTGTCGGCACCGCCTCCGTCTCGACTGCGTCGGACTCCACACCGGATTCGGTCACTGCGACGTCCGCGGCAACCTCGGTGCGGGCGGGCAGCTCCACGACCTCGAGGGCGCCGTCGTCGTAGGCGTCGAACTTCGGGGTGCCCGCACCGGTGGGTAGCTCGGTGTCGGAGTGCGCACCGCACCCGAATTCCGAGTGCACGACCTGCCCGTCCGCCGACAGTTCGTTGCCGCACACGCCGAACCCGGCGCGCAGCGACCCGGCCAACGGGAGGTAGAAACCGCAGAGCCCGCACGTCGACGGCGCGGCCTTGGCCATCTCCGAATCGGGGCCGTGGTCACCGTCGAACCAGCGCTGTGCCGCATCCAGACGACCCTCCAGGCTCATCACCTGCTTGCGTCCCAGTCCGACCTCGAACGCCACCTCGTCCACGACGGGATCCCCCGTCGCGACGTAGCCGGGCACCAGTCGCGGATCGTCGGCGCGCGGTGCGAGCAGGTCGCCGGGCGACAGGTCGCCCGGGCGTACCCGCTGGTCCCACGGGAGCCACTCGGGCGCCACGAGGGCCTCGGGTCCGGGGAGCAGTGCCGACTCGTTCACCGTCACCCTGTCGGTGTCGGGCAGCGCGGAGAGTACGACCTCCCACTGCCAGCCGTGGTAGCCGGGGATCGTCGCCGCGAAACGATGGGTCACCGTCGTGTCGTCGTCGGCGGTGACGCCGAGATGCGGCCCGACCCGATCCTCACCGAGGTCGGTCAACGCCAGACGAGCGAGCTCGACCGCATCAGCCAGCAGGGGACGCACCGGGCGGAGTTCGGGGGCAGACTGCACATGCACGCCACCATTTTGCCGCATTGCGCCGCCCGTGCACCCGATCGGGCTGTCATGCTGGCCCGGTGACCCATTCCCCACTGGTCGGTACCGTCGCGAACGTCGCACGGACGGGCGTCGCGCTCGTCGCCACCCTCGTCCTCGGTGGGTGCGCGGCAGGCTCCTCCGACGTCGAACCGACATCCTTCGGCAGCTCCGCGAGTTCGGTGCCGCGACTGCACGTGGAGGTCCAGGAAACCCGCCCGCACGATCCGACCGCCTTCACCCAGGGCTTCGAGATCTCGGACGGCGAACTCGTCGAGGGAACCGGCCTGGAGGGTCGGTCGTACATCAGTGCCACCGACCTCGACACCGGCGTCGAACGGGTACGTGTCCCGCTCCCCGCCGACATGTTCGGTGAGGGTCTGACCGTCAGCGGAGACACCGTCTGGCAGTTGACCTGGAAGGAAGGTGTGGCCTTCGCCCGCGACCGCGACTCGCTCGCCGAACGCGCCCGCGTCGACTACGAGGGCGAGGGATGGGGCCTGTGTGCACAGCCGGATCGGCTCGTGATGAGCAACGGCTCGGACACGCTGACGTTCCGGGACCCCGAGACCTTCGACGCCACCGGGTCGGTGCGGGTCACGCTCGACGGCCTCCCCCTCGACCAGCTCAACGAGCTCGAGTGCACCGACGACGGTGCCTTGTACGCGAACGTGTGGCAGACCTCGGAGATCGTGCGCATCGACCCGGCGACCGGGGAGGTCACGGCCGTCATCGACGCATCGGGGCTGCTGACGCCGGAGCAGGCGGCCGGCGCGGACGTCCTCAACGGCATCGCCGCGATCCCGGGCACCGACCGATTCCTGATCACCGGAAAGCTCTACCCCGTCACCTTCGATGTGCGTTTCGTCTCGTGACCGTCGCTGACCGGGGCGCATCCGGCTCCCGCCCGCGACGGTCGGCGGGGGTTCTGGTTGCCGGGCCACCGACTAGGACAGAATTGGACTCGTGACCGGACCGAGCCATCCCTCCGAACCCGACCGCCGTCGGGAGCCCGCCGACGCCGGGCGCGGACCGGTGCACCCCGGTTACTCGAACTACCCGCCGCCGCGCCGCGGCGCAGGCAGACGCGAGCCGCTGCCACCACTGCACCCGACACCACGCCGCCCCGCGGGCGGTGACTCGTCCGCTTCCGACGACCGCAGCCGGTCCGGCGGTCCGGACAGCGGTGCAGAGCCCGGCGCCGACAACCCGACGCGGTCCTTCGGGCCCGACGAGCAGCCCACGGAGCAGACCCGGTCCGCGCGGACCGGCGGACCGAAGCCGCCACCCATCCCACGGAAGCTGACCGTCACGCGGGTGGCCGCGATGCGCAGCCGCGAACTGACCAACCGCGGAATCGCCACCTTCCACCGCGCCGCGACCGCGGACGGCGCCGACAAGTCCGGGCTCACCCACCTGACCTACGCGGTGATGGCGAACTTCGCCACCGATGCCGCGATCGCCGTCGCACTGGCCAACACCCTGTTCTTCTCGGCTGCGACCGGCGAGGACAAGACGAAGGTCGCGCTGTACCTGCTCATCACGATCGCGCCGTTCGCGGTGATCGCACCGCTGATCGGTCCCGCACTCGACCGGTTGCAGCGCGGACGCCGGATCGCGCTGGCGTCGTCGTTCGCGCTGCGCACCGTGCTCGCCGTGCTGCTCGTGTTCAACTTCGACAGCTGGGCGCTGTACCCGTGTGCCCTCGGAATGATGGTGCTGAGCAAGTCGTTCGCCGTGCTCAAGAGCGCGGTGACACCCCGTGTCCTGCCGCCGGAGATCGACCTGGTGCGCACGAACTCCAGACTGACGGTGTTCGGGTTGCTCGGCGGCACCATTGTCGCGGGCGGCGTCGCCGGTGCCATCGCGTTCGTGTTCCACTCGACCGGGGTGCTGTGGTTCACCGCCGCGATCACCGTCGCGGGCGCCTACCTGAGCATGCGGATCCCGGCCTGGGTCGAGGTCACGGAGGGCGAGGTCCCCACGACGCTCGCCTACCACGGCGACGACGCCGTCACGGAGGTCATCAGCCGACAGCAACAGGACACCATCGCCCCGGACAAGCGACGGCAGCCACTCGGCCGCGCGACCATCACGGGACTCTGGGGTAACGGCACGATCCGCGTTCTCACCGGCTTCCTCACCCTGTACGTCGCCTTCGTCGCGAAGTCGCGCACCGAGCACGAGCCGTGGATGCAGGCCGCCATGCTCGGCCTGGTCGGTGCCGCCGCCGCACTGGGCAATTTCGCAGGCAACGCCACCGGCGCTCGACTCAAACTGGGCAGGCCCGCGGTGGTCGTGCTCCGCTGCACCGCTGCGGTGACCGCCGTCGCGATCATCGTGGCCGTCACCGACAGCCTGCTCACCGCCGCGCTCGCGGCGCTCGTCGCGTCCGCGGGCAGTGCCCTGGCGAAGGTGTCCCTCGACGCGTCGCTGCAGCAGGACCTGCCCGAGGAATCCATAGCCTCCGGCTTCGGACGCTCGGAGACCGTGCTTCAGTTGAGTTGGGTCGTCGGCGGAACACTCGGCATCCTGCTGCCGACCCAGTACTGGATCGGGTTCACCGTCATCTCGGTGGTCCTCGTCATCGGGCTGACGCAGACGTACCTGACGTATCGCGGCCGGAGCCTGTTCCCCGGCCTCGGCGGCAAACGGCCCGAACACGCGAACCAGGAAGCCCCCGTCGGCACGGAGTCCCGAGCCGGCTGAGACCGAGCCCGCCGCACCCGGCGGGGAACGAGAGAACGAGAAACGGACACCATGAGCATGCAAGCCCGGACGAAGAAGATCCTCGCGGTGGTCGCGGTGATCGCACTGGTGGCGGCGGGAGGTCTCGCGGCCGTCGTCACGATGCTCGTGCGCGATGCACCGGAGTCGCTGCCGACCGTCACCGCGTTCTCGAACGGCGAGACGGTCGACATCCAGGCGGGCGTCTGCGACTCCACGATGCGCTGCGCCGACCTCGAGGTCGCGTACCTGCCGGTCCCGGCGGGCGTGCCGCTGCAGATGTCGCTCCCGAAGGACGTCGCCGAGGGCGAGTGGCGACTGAACGTCCAGTTCGGCGATCCGCGCACCGGCGAGGTCTTCGAGGGCTTCCGCGACTACACGCCAGGCGAGGTGTACTCGGTGACCGTGCCGACCCGCGAGAACGAGCAGCTGCTCGGCGTCATCATCCAGCAGCCGTCCTCGCGTGACTTCGCGCCCGTGTGGGCACTGCAGACCCTGCCGGGCCTGAACGAAGGCAACGACGCGCAGTGACGTCTCGGGCGACACGCCCGGATGACATCCCGACCAGAACCGAACGACGCCCCGGTCATCCGACCGGGGCGTCGTTCGTCTGTCCGCGTGTGGCTCAGCTGTCGAGCTCGCGCGCGACCGCCCGAACCACCTCGGAGATCCGCTGCGCGGTCTTGCGGTCCGGGTACCGACCCTTGCGCAGGTCGGGCTGCACCTTCGCCTCGAGCAGCGTGATCATGTCCTCGACCATGCCGTGCAGCTCGTCCGGTGTGTGCTTGCGGGCCACGTCGTCGCGTCGGCCGCCGGCCTGCCGCAGGCTGGGCGCCGGGTCCAGCACCTTCAGGCTCAGCGCCTGCGGACCGCGCTTGCCCGCGGCCATCCCGAACTCGACCCGCTGACCGGCCTTGAGGCTCTCGGTTCCCGCGGGCAGCGCGGACGAGCGGACATACACATCCTCGCCCTCGTCCTGGGAGAGGAAGCCGAAGCCCTTTTCAGCGTCGTACCACTTCACCTTGCCGGTAGGCACCGCGTCACCTGCTCATCCACGTCGATCGTCCACATAAACGAACGCGCCCCACCGAGCGTGGGACGCGATGACTGCATCCTACCCCCGCGTGCCCCTGCCGAGCACACGGGTTTGTGGCGATACCGTGGTGCTGTGGCATCTCCAACCCCCGGCTCCGACTCCCCCTCGCCGAACGGCACCCGGCCCGCGAGCGGGTTGCTGCTGTTCCGCATCGGCATCGCCCTGTTCTTCGCCGGCCTGCTGGCCGTCGTCGCGATCTTCGTCGTCTATGCGACCGGCCACACGCCCGGTCTCGCGCTGTACCTTGCGGCACTGCTGTGCCCCATCGGATTCCTCTTCGGCATCGGTTCCGCGCTGCGATCCGGCAGACGGTCCCGGGGACAGGACACGTGATGAGACTCGTCCTCAACATCATCTGGCTGGTGTTCGGCGGCCTGTGGCTGGCGCTGGGCTACTTCGTCGCCGGCGTGATCTGCTGCATCCTGATCATCACCATCCCGTTCGGCATCGCGGCATTCCGCATCGGCGTGTACGCGCTGTGGCCGTTCGGCAAGACCGTGGTGGAGAAACCGACCTCGGGTGTCGGATCGCTGATCGGCAACGTGATCTGGCTGGTCCTGTGCGGCATCTGGCTCGCGATCGGGCACGTGGTCACCGCGGTCGCGATGGCGATCACGATCATCGGGCTGCCCCTGGCCGTCGCGAACCTCAAGATGATCCCGATCTCGCTCATGCCGCTCGGCAAGGACATCGTCGACGTCGACGCCGTCCGACCGTCACAACCCGGCTTCGCCGGATGACGGCACCGCCCCGCACCGACCCGGTTGCGGGGCGGTCTCTCCCCTCGCACCGACTTTTCCTCGGTACCCTCGCGGCGCTCGCCGTCGCGGTCGTCGTTGCGCACGACCGCGTGGTGCCGTTCGCCCAACCGCTGTGGGGCCTGTTCCAGAACGGGCTCGACCTGCTGGTCTACCGCAGCGGTGGCGCGACCGTCTGGTCCGGTGCCGGGCTGTACGACCACGCACTGCACGGCGGGATGTGGTGGACGTATCCGGCGTTCTCGGCCGTGGTGTTCGCCCCGCTGCGACTGTTCTCACCGGGGATGACGGTGCTGCTCGGCGGCGTGGTCAACTTCGTCGCGCTGTACCTGATCGTGCTGCTGTGCTGGCGGCAGCTCGGCTACCGGACCGACCGGACCCTCCACGTCGCGACGGCGTTGCTGACGATCATCGTGACGTGGCTCGAACCGGTCCGGACCACGATCTGGCTCGGGCAGGTGAACCTGCTGCTGATGCTGCTGATCCTGTGGGACCTCGGGCGCCCGGAGGGGAGCCGGCTGCGCGGACTCGGGGTCGGCATCGCGGCGGGCGTCAAGCTGACGCCGGCACTGTTCGTCGTCCACCTCCTGCTCACCCGCCAGTGGCGGTCGGCCGCGGTCGCGATCGGAGGGTTCGCAGCGACGGTGGCGGTGGGATGTGTGGTGATCTTCTCCGACTCGTGGTCCTACTGGACGGGGGTCATCTGGCATTCGATCCGGATCGGCGAGACGCAGTGGCCCGCCAACCAGTCCGCGGCGGGTGTCATCGCCCGCATGCTGGATGTCGACGAGCCGCCCAGACTGCTGTGGCTCGCGGTCGCGGCTGTACTGGCGGCGCTCGGGCTGGCAGCGGCGTATCTGGCGCACCGCAGTGACCGGAAACTGCTCGCCGTGACGATGGTCGGACTGACGTCGTGTGCCGTCTCTCCGTTCTCCTGGGGCCACCACTGGGTGTGGTTCGTGCCTCTGCTGATCCTCGCGGTCGACCGCGCGCTGCGGTCCGCGCGGCCGACGGCATGGCTGGTGCCGGTGGTGCTGGCCGCTCCACTGCTGTCGTGGGCGCACGGGTACTCCGACGGGGTCTACGCGATCGGATTGTTCATGGTCCCGGCCCCCGATCCGCTCGTGCCGTTGTTCCAGTCGGTGTACCCGCTGACGTTCGTGGTGACCGCCGTCGTCGTCCTCGTGACGTGTGCCCGGGACCTTCGGAGAACCCCCAGGACGACACCACCCGAGTCGTGTGATGTGCCTCACATAACGGTTGAGTCACAGGGCGGTCTCGACCGAGCTGCAACGCCCTGACCAGCACAGACACCGCCCCGTTCCGGAAAACCGCAGGAAAACACGCCGTTCACCGAAGAGGTGACGCACCGCGATCGGCCACGTACGGTCATCAGCGGTCGGTGTTCCGACCAGTCCGGACCGCCGCGCCAAACCTTGTCCCGCGGAACGGATTCCCACAGAGAACACCAGGGACGAGGACGGGGGACCCACGTCCCCAGTGGACACCGGAAGGCGAGCACACGGCCTTCCTTGGGGTGAAGCCGCGACCTGCACCATCACGGAGCGATCACGGCCGGGCGACCTCTCAGCCCGAACCCGACAGCTGACCTCGCAGGCGCGTGCGGAGAGGAACCTCCCATGAGCGCTGGACGTCATCGCAAACCCACGAACACGCGCAAGAACGCCGCCAAGGTCGTCGTCACCACCGCGGTCTTCGGCGCAGCGGGCGCGGCCTTCGCGGCCCCCGCTGCCAACGCAGCTCCGGACTCCGACTGGGATCGGCTCGCGCAGTGCGAGGCCGGCGGCAACTGGGCCATCAACACCGGCAACGGCTACCAGGGTGGCCTGCAGTTCTCGCCGAGCACCTGGAACGCGCACGGCGGTGGCGAGTTCGCCGCGACGGCGAACCAGGCCAGCCGTGAGGAGCAGATCGTCGTGGCCGAGCGCGTCCTCGAATCGCAGGGTTGGGGCGCCTGGCCGTCGTGCTCCTCCAGCCTCGGCCTGACCAGCGGCGCGACCCAGCGCAGCACCCCGGCCGCCAAGGTCGAGACCCCGGCTCCCGCCCCGGCCGTCACCAGCGTCCCGACCACCGATGGTGCCGCCGACATCCTCGACTCGCTCGACAGCACCTTCGATGCCGTGAAGTCCCAGGTCGGCGTCGACCCGCAGATCGAGGCCCTCTACGAGCAGGCCAAGCTCAACCCGCAGGTCATCGACTTCCTCAAGAACCACCTGCCGCAGCTCGCCCAGGGCTGATCGCACACCACGGACAACGTCGAAGGCCCCGCACCCGGATTGGGTGCGGGGCCTTCGACGTTGTCCGGTCCGGCCGTGGGCCGGAAACTCGGCCGCCTACGGGGTCAGCGATTCACGACGGTGACGGGGTGCGTGTACGGCAGCTCCGAGACCGGAAGCGGGAACTCCATCTCCTCACCGAACGGGGACAGGCCACCGGATCGGGTCGACGAGAGCTCGGTGACGGCGTGGTCACCCTCCTTGATGTGCGAGGGCCAGCCGGGATCAACGTAGGACTTGCTCGAATTGTTAGCCACGAGGCCATTTTGACACCGACGCGTCATCGGGTACACCCCAGGTCTCTAATCTGATATGCGATGACCGACATCGATCCCGCCGACCAGCCCTACGCGCTGGCGACCTGGCTCGGCGAACGCAGCGACGCCGAGCTGGCCGAGCTGCTCGGACTGCGCCCCGACCTGGCGGTACCTCCGCCCGCGAACCTGTCCGTGCTGGCGTCGCGCGCAGAGCAGCGCGCATCGGTCCTGCGCGCGGCCGACGACCTCAGCGTGCTGGAACTCACGCTCGTCGGACTCCTGGCCCGCGACGGCGCGCTCGACTCCGGGGTCAGCCGGGAGCGGCTGGGTGAGCTCGTCGCGAGTCGTGCGCCTGCCCGCGCCGTCGATCGCGCGCTGACCGTGCTCCGGGATCGGGCGCTCGTCTGGGGGACGCGCCTGCTGCGGGTGACGCCCGCGGCACGCGAGGCCGTCGGCTGGCGAGTGGATCCGGCAACCACCGAGCTGACCGCCGAGCAGATCTCCGACGCGCTCGCCGCGCTCAGCGAGGACGAACGGCGACTGCTGACGACCCTCGCCACCAGCTCACCTATAGGCCGGACCCGGGACGCCGCACCGGGCACCTCACCCGACCGTCCGGTGCAGCGGCTCCTCGCGTCGGGTCTGCTCGTCTGGCTGGACGACCAGACCGTCGAACTGCCACACCAGGTGGGGCAGGTGCTGCGGGGCGAGACCGTCACCGATCCGGGCGCCCTGACACCGCCCGCGGTCCGCGGTCGCAAACGCCCGATCGCGGAGGTCAACGCCGCCGCCGCGGGCGAGGCGCTGGAACTGATCCGGCACTGCGAGGCGGTCCTCGCGACACTCGGCGACAGTCCCGCACCGACCCTGAAGGCAGGCGGACTCGGGGTCAGGGAGTCGCGGCGGCTCGCGAAGACCGTCGGGATCGACGACGGACGGGTGAGCCTGGTCCTGGAACTGCTCGCCGGCGCGGGTCTCGTCGCCAGCGGTGCGCCCGATCCCCTGCCCGCCTCGGACACCGGCGAGGACTACTGGGCGCCGACCCTCGTCGCCGACTCCTGGCTCGACGCGGACACCGCGCACCGGTGGCAGCTGCTCGCACAGACCTGGATCGACCTGCCGCGCCGACCGTGGACCGTCGGCCTGCGCGATCCGAACGACAAGCCGATCGCGGCGCTGTCGGAGGAGGTGCGGGCGTCCGGCGCACCGCGCGACCGCCGGTTCGTCCTGGAGGTACTCGCCGAGCTCGGTACCGGTGTCGCGGCCACCGCGGACGAGGTGGCCGCGCTCGTGGCGTGGCGCAGGCCCCGCTGGTCGGTCCGGCTCGGCGCCTCCGCTGTCGGCCACACCCTCGCGGAGGCGACGGCGGTCGGGCTCGTCGGCCGCGGCGCGGTGGCCTCGCCGGGCCGGAGCCTGCTGCACGACGGACCGGCGGAGTCGGTGCTCGCCGACATGGCGGCGGCCCTGCCGAAGCCGATCGACTACGTCCTGGTCCAGGCGGACCTGACGGTGGTCGCGCCCGGACCGTTGGTGCCGGAGCTGCTGGCGCAGATCCAACAGGTGGCGGACGTCGAGTCGGCGGGTGCGGCGACGGTGTACCGCGTCGGCGAGACGAGCGTGCGGCGTGCCCTCGACGCCGGCCGCACCGCCGCCGAACTGCACACCCTGTTCGCGACCCATTCGAAGACGCCGGTGCCGCAGTCGCTGACCTACCTGATCGACGACGTCGCACGCAGGCACGGACGGCTGCGGGCGGGTGTGGCGCGGTCGTTCGTCCGGTGCGACGATCCGGCGACGCTGGCGGAGGTACTGGCATCCCCGGTCGCGGAGGCGTTGGCGTTGCGGGCGCTGGCGCCGACGGTCGCGGTGTCGCAGGCCGAGCTGGGCGACGTGCTGGAGAAGCTGCGCGCGGCCGGGTTCGCACCTGCCGGTGAGGACTCGTCCGGGGCCATCGTCGATCTGCGTCGTCCGGGTGCGCGGGTTCCGAAGCGCAGGGAACGAGCAGAACGGCGGGCTCCCACCCCGCCCACCCCGGAGCAGTACGAGCAGCTCGTCCGGCAGTTGCGTGCCGGGGAACGTGCGGCCGCGACGAGCCAGCGCGGCACCGGTGTCCGCTCGGACGGCAGTCGGGCGGGCAGCGCGGCGACGATGGCGCTGCTGCAGCTGGCGGTGAAGGTGAAGCGGAGCGTCCGGATCGGGTACGTCGACGCACAGGGCATCGCGTCGGTGCGGATCGTCGACCCGGTCAGCGTCGGGGGTGGGCAGCTCGACGCCTTCGACCCTGCCGACGGCGCGATCCGGCGGTTCACGCTGCATCGGGTGACGTCGGTCGCACTCGTCGAGTGACCTTGGTCCGACGCCGTGGACCGTTCTCGGGAGCGCACCACCGGAAAAACACCGGGGACCTGCGGGACTGGCTATTTCCAGGAAATGACGTATGGTCTGGGCCAGTGATTGCCTCTTCGAATTCAGGAGCGACAATGGCAGACAAAAATTCCCGCAAGAGCCCGAAAAAGCCCGCGCAGACATTGAAGGAAAGGCGCGCGGAAAAACGTGACCGAGCCACTGAGGCCGGAGAGTTCATCCGGAAACGCAAGCGGCACTGACGGGCGAGGCACCAGTGCAGTCCGACACAGTCGCACCGACGACCTCCCGCGTGCTCGACACGCTCTACCGACGGTTCACCGGATGCAGCGGTAACGACGGCCCTGCCGGCCCCCGAGTCCAGGGGCGCAACGCGGCACTGACCTCGGCGCGAATCTTCGTCCTCGACGAGAGTGCGCAGGACCCGATCCTCACGCCCCGTACCGAACCGAACAGAAACGAAGGCCCGTCCGTGAAGAGAACAATCCTGGCACTGGGCCGGATCCAGAACAGGTTGGAAAACGAACTCGATGCAACCACGGGAAGCACCGAGCGCGACGCCGGATACCGGGCCGGAATTTCCGAGGCGATCGTGCAGGTGATGGACATCCGCCAGGATTTCTCGTCCACCCGCTGAATTATCGATCCGGAAAACTCCAGAATCATCGGAAATTCCGAAACACCGCCGCGCACAGTTTCGGATTTCCGTGCTGGAAGCCGACAAAGACGGGCGCGCCCGAGAGTCGCCGGCGCGTCGGCGTCCGGTCACGCCGCCTCCCGACGACCAGCGTGACAACCGTTCCTTGCAGATCCGTGGACAATGGAGTGGTTGTCGTCGTTAGGGAGGCGTACGTGACCGACGGACCGCTCATCGTCCAGTCCGACAAGACTCTGCTGCTCGAGGTCGACCACCCGCTCGCCAACGAGGCGCGGCAGGCCATCGCGCCGTTCGCCGAACTCGAACGGGCCCCCGAGCACGTGCACACATACCGGGTGACGCCGCTCGCACTGTGGAACGCGCGCGCCGCCGGGCACGACGCCGAGCAGGTCGTCGACGCACTGGTCAACTACTCGCGGTTCGCGGTGCCGCAACCGCTGCTCGTGGACATCGTGGACACGATCGCGCGCTACGGCCGCCTGCAGCTGGTGAAGAACCCCGCGCACGGCCTGGTACTGGTCAGCCTGGACCGCGCGGTGCTCACCGAGGTGCGCAGGCACAAGAAGATCGCTCCGATGCTGGGCGCCCAGGTCGACGAGGACACCGTCGTCGTGCATCCGTCCGAGCGCGGCCACCTCAAGCAGATGCTGCTCAAGATCGGCTGGCCGGCGGAGGACCTCGCCGGCTACGTCGACGGCGAGGCGCACCCGATCGAACTGGACTACGAGGGCCGGTTCCCCGGGTCGGCGGACGGTCGCTGGCACCTGCGGGACTACCAGGAGATGGCGGCCGACTCGTTCTGGGCCGGTGGCTCCGGTGTCGTGGTGCTGCCGTGCGGCGCGGGCAAGACGATGGTCGGCGCGGCCGCGATGGCGAAGGCGAAGGCCACCACCCTCATCCTGGTGACGAACACCGTCGCGGGACGGCAGTGGAAGCGGGAGCTGATCTCGCGGACGTCGCTGACCGAGGACGAGATCGGCGAGTACTCCGGCGAGAAGAAGGAGATCCGCCCCGTCACGATCGCGACGTACCAGGTGATCACCCGCAAGACGAAGGGCGAGTACAAGCACCTGGAGCTGTTCGACTCCCGCGACTGGGGTCTGGTGATCTACGACGAGGTGCACCTGCTGCCCGCGCCGGTGTTCCGGATGACGGCGGACCTGCAGTCCCGCCGCCGACTCGGTCTCACCGCAACGCTGGTCCGAGAGGACGGCCGCGAGGGCGACGTGTTCTCGCTGATCGGGCCGAAGCGGTACGACGCGCCGTGGAAGGACATCGAGGCGCAGGGCTGGATCGCACCCGCGGAGTGCATCGAGGTGCGGGTGACGCTCACCGATGCGGAACGGATGGCGTACGCGACGGCGGAGCCGGAGGAGCGGTACAAGCTGTGCTCGACCGCCCGCACGAAGAACGCGGTGGTCAAGTCGATCCTCGCCAAGCACGACGACTCGCAGGCGTTGGTGATCGGCGCCTACATCGACCAGCTCGACGAGCTCGGTGAGGCGCTGGACGCGCCGGTCATCAAGGGGTCGACGAAGACGAAGGAGCGCGAGCAGCTGTTCGACGCGTTCCGCGCGGGTGAGATCAAGACCCTCGTGGTCAGCAAGGTCGCCAACTTCTCCATCGACCTGCCGGAGGCGTCGGTCGCGGTGCAGGTGTCGGGCACGTTCGGGTCCCGGCAGGAGGAGGCGCAGCGCCTCGGCCGGCTGCTGCGCCCCAAGCACGACGGCGGGCAGGCGCACTTCTACTCGGTCGTCGCCCGCGACACCCTGGACTCGGAGTACGCGGCGCATCGACAGCGCTTCCTTGCCGAGCAGGGCTACGCGTACCGGATCACCGATGCGGACGATCTCCTCGGCCCGGCGATCGGCTAGGACGAGGATCGGGTAGGAATAGGACCGTGCGTCGCTTCGAATTCCCCGTGGACACCGCCCATGCCAAGTCGGCCAACGAGACGGTCGGCGATGTCCGCCGTCTGCGCTGGGCGGCGCTGATCACGGCGCTGCTGTTCGTGGCGATCGGGGTGTGGCTGATCCTGCTGGCCCATCCGTGGTCGTACATCGTGGGCGCCCTCGCGATCGTCGGCGCGGTGACGTCGGTGTGGATGGCGTTCTGGGCGCCCCGCAAGGTCGGGTCCGTGGAGGACCTGTACGCGAACGGGGAGCTGGTCCCGGCGATCGTCGCGGTGTCGCGGCCTCGCGGTGCGACACTGCTGGCGCTGGTGAACACGGCCAAGCCGTCCGCGGACCGCCCGCACTACGCGCTGGTGACGCGCAACATCCGCACCCTCCCCGGCCACTCGCTGTCGAACGTCGGCGAACGGGTGCCGTCCATCTCGGTGCTGTCGGACCGGTCGACCAACTCGACCGCCGACACCTGGCAGATGGTCAGCCCCATGCCCATCGCCTGGGGCACCCGCGACCCGAAGGTGATCCGCCGCGCGATCGAGCAGATCCCGAACGCGGAGTGGAAGCTGCTGACGAAGTCGATCCCTCTCGCCGACGACGTCCCGCGGGCGAAGAACCAGCAGATCGCCGTCGACGCCAACGACATCCGTTAGGGCGTGTCGCCCAATCCCTCTCGGATGCACCTGGCGAATCGATCGTCGTTCGGCAAGGCGGAGGAGAAGCAGATACCGGGGTTGTATCTGCGCCGACGACAACGCAGCAGAGCGGCGATCGAACGACAGGGGCGCCGTTAAGAGGATTGGGAGGCATGCCCTAGGGCCAGCCCGCGGCGGGTTCGCGAGGATCGTCGGGAAGCAGTGCGGCGATCCACATGTCCCGCCGGGAGCCCCGCTGTACTCCCCCGGACCGCGCCGTCCCCTCGAACCTGAACCCGACGCGACGGGCGACGCCGGCCGAGGCCGTGTTCCCGACGAACGCACGCCACTCGATCCGTCCGAGCGCGAGGGTGTCCTGGCGGAAGCCGAAGTCGCACACCATGTTCAGTGCACGCGTCAGAATGCCGTGGCCGCGGGACTCGGGCGCGAGCCAGAATCCCACCTCCGCGGCGGAGGCGTCCAGCGCGCCGAGACCGATCATCCCGAGGACCGGACCGCCACCTGTTTCCCGCACCGCCCACGTCGGGCTGCGATCCGCCCACCCCGCGGGCACGACCTTGCGGACGAACGTCTCTGCGTCCGCGCGCTCGTACGGCACGGGCATGGTGGTCCACCGCCCGATCGCCGGGTCCGTACAGCACTCGGCGATCCGGTCGATGTCGGACGGAGTCGGAGGTGTCAGAGCCAGTCCGGGCCCGGCGAGGTCCGTGACGATCATCGGTCCGCGAGGGCCGGGATCACCTCGCGTTCGAAGAGTTCGAGGCCGCTGGTGTCGTACGCGGCTTCCGGGAAGTAGCAGATGCCGTAGGCGAGGCCGCGGTCCTTCAGCGCGATGAGGTTCTCCACGACCTGCTCGGGCGTCCCGACACCGGGCATCCCACGGAAGGCGGCCATCGACGCCTCGGCGAGCTGCTCCCCCGCGTACTGCGCGATCCTGTCCTCGACGGCGGCGAGCCGATCCTGCACCTCGGCCTCGGTGTCCGCGACGATCACGTTGTAGTTCGCGGAACGGGTGATGGCGTCGAAGTCGGTGCCGACAGCCTGGCAGTGCCCGCGCAGAATCTCGGACTTGGCGGTGAAGCCGTCGAGGGTGCCGTCGAAGTTGGTGTACTGCGCGTACTTCGCGGCGATCTTGAGCGTCACCTTCTCGCCGCCGCCGGCGATCCACAGCGGGATGCCGCCGTCCTGCAGCGGCGTTGGCTGCACGATCGCGCCGTCCACCTGGTAGTACTTCCCGGCGAGGGTGGCGCTGCCGGTGGTCCACGCCTGACGCATGATCTGCACGCCCTCGTCGAGTCGGCCCAGGCGTTCCCCCGCGGACGGGAAGCCGTAGCCGTAGGCGCGCCACTCGTGTTCGTACCAGCCGCCGCCGATGCCCATCTCGACGCGACCGCCGGAGATCAGGTCCACCGTCGCCGCGACCTTCGCGAGGTAGGCGGGGTTGCGGTAGCTCATGGCGGTACACATCTGCCCGAGGCGGATCGTCGACGTGACGGCACCGAGCGCCGACATCAGCGACCACGCCTCGTGCGTGGCCTCCTCGGTGGGCGCGGGCACGGTGTGGAAGTGGTCGTACACCCACGCCGATTCCCACGGTCCGGCTTCGGCGCGCAGCGTCAGCCCCTTCATCACGTCCCACTGCTCGGACGGGTCGATACCCGTCAGGTCGAGTCGCCAGCCCTGAGGTACGAACATCCCGAATCGCATTACTCGAACCTAACCGCTGACGGGCACCGTGGCACGCCGTCCTGCGGTGTACCGCTCACGCGAGGCCCCGATCCTATTCCTTGCCGAAGCAGTGCCGACTTGAATTGTTCTACACAACACGATATTTCGAATACCGAGATGTGGACGATTCGGACGTGGGACCATGCGTCCCACGCTCGGCCACCGGATCACCACCGGACCACTCACCACACAATCCACAGGGGGATGCACATGTCGTCAGGAATCGGACGCCGGCTCGTCGCCGGTGTCGCAGTGACAGCGGCGCTCGCGGGAGGGACCGTCCTCGGCGCCGGACCGGCGTCGGCTGCTCAGCTGGTCCCGATCACGGTTTTCGGTTCGGCCGACTCCGCATCTCAGGTTCCCGACGGCAACGTGGGCATCGGTGGGATCGTCGACACCTTCCTCTTCCTGTACGGGTTCTGCACACCGGGTGTGCTGGCCATGTCGAGTGGCTCCGACGTACCGGACATCGTGGCAGAGAATTGCGTATCGAACGGCTATCAACCGGGAATCGGCTGACCGAGTCGACGCGCCGCCCGGGTCGGGTCACGTCGCCGGCGTGTACTCCTGCTCGGGTCGGCCGGTCGCGCCGTAGCGCAGCTGCACCCGCAGGCGTCCTTTCGCGACCAGCGCCGCGAGGTAGCGCTGTGCCGTCGCGCGGGACACACCGATCTGCGCGGCCACTTCGGCGGCCGACAGCGGCTGGTCACTCCCCGTGAGCAGTTCGACGATGCGGGTGCGGGTGACGGACTGCTGTGGAGCAGCGTCGTCGACCTTCGGCGCCGCCCGCAGCGACGCCAGCGCGCTGTCGATGCGCGACTGGTCGAGGGTGCGGTCCGCGACGATGCGCCGGTAGTGCAGGTACGCGCCGAGGCGGCGGGCGAGCTCGGTGTCCGCGAACGGTTTCACGAGGTACACCAGCGCCCCCGCGGTCATCGCGTCCCGGACCGCAGCACCCTCGGAGGCAGCACCGAGAACGAAAGCGTCACAGCGCAGTTCACGGACGAACTCGATACCTGAGCCGTCCGGCAGATAGACGTCGACGAGCGCGAGATCGATGTCGTGCGACCCGATCGCCTCGCGGGCCGCGGCGAGTGTCCCCGCGACCGCGACCACCTCGAATCCGCCCATCGCCGTGACGATCCCTGCGTGCAGGTCGGCGACCCGGAAGTCGTCGTCGACGACGAGCACCCGCACCTCGGTCACGAATCCCCTCCGCTCGTCTCGGCCACTCCCGGCAACGTTGCCACGAACAGCGCTCCTCCCGTCGGGTTCTCGGCGGTGCGTCGTCCACCCGGGTCCCCGATGACCACGTCACCCCCGTGTCGGCGAGCCACCTGGCGAGTCAGCGCCAGTCCGATCCCACGTCCGCCGGGACGGTCACCTGCCGGTTTGGTGGTCACCCCTTCCCGGAACACCTCCTCCGCGTCAACGGTGAGGCCCGCTCCCGTGTCCCCGACGGTGACGATGAGGGTGCCGTCGTGTTCGACGAACTCCACCTCCACCTCTGCGGGCCGGGTCGGTCCCGATGCCGCGGCGTCGATTGCGTTGTCGACGAGGTTGCCCACCACCGTCGTCACGTCCACCGGATGCACCAGACGAGAAGGCACCCAGGTGTTCTCACCGAGGACCAGGGCGACGTCACGTTCCCGGGCGTGCGCGGCCTTCGCGACCAGGAATGCCCGCAGGTGCGGGTCGACGACGTCTTCAGCCCCAGACAGCTCGTCGCCGGCGGCACCCGATCCGACGAGCGTGTCGAGGAACTCCGCGGCGGCGGTGGTGTCGCCGCGCGAGAGCAGTCCGTGCAGGAGGTGCAACCGGTTGCCGAACTCGTGCTGCTGCGCCCGCAGCACCGACCCGAGGGCCTGCACGGAGTCGAGTTCGCGGGTGAGGTTCTGCACGTCGGTGCGGTCGCGCACCGACATGACGGTGCCGAGATCGCGACCGTCGCGGACGACGCGGCTGGCCATCGCCAACACCACCCGGTCCCCGCCGACAGCCGCCGCGACCGGTTCGTCACCGGGGTTGTGGACAACGTCGAGAAGTCTTGGGGTCAAACCGATCTCGTCGACACGGTCACCGGCCCCGCCGTGCAGGTCGAGCAGCCGGGTGGCGTCGGCGTTGACGACGGTGACGACGCCGTCCACGTCGACGCCGACGATCCCCTCCCCCACGCCGTGCAGTACCGCCTCCTGCTCGCGGACGAGCTGGGCGAGCTGTTCCGGTTCGAGTCCGAACGTCAGCTTCTTCCAGCGCGCCGCCAGCAGCGCCGACCCCACGACGCCTGCGCCGAGTGCGAGCGCGACGACGAGCGCCGCCCACCGCAGGTCGGACCACAGGTCGGCGCCGACCTCGGCGGTCGAGATGCCGACGCTGACCTCGCCGACCACCGCACCGGACTCCGACGCCACCGGCACCTTGGCGCGCACCGAGTCTCCCAGTGTGCCCCGTTCGCGGACCACCACCTCCGCACCCGACAGCGCCGCCGGGTCGGTGCTGACCCGCAGCCCGAGCAGGTCGGTGTCGGGGTGCGCGAGCCGGAGACCTTTCTCGTCGGTGACGACGACGAACAGCGCCCCGGTCGCGAGACGCGTCGACTCCGCGGCCTCCTGGACCGCGGAGTCGACGAGCTCCTGATTTCCGGGTGCGACGACACCGTCGTCCTCGGCCGCGAATCGCGTCACCTCGGCGCGGACCTCGTTGTCCGCGGCAACGGTGCGTGCGATCGCGAGGGCGCGCTGCCCGTGCTCGTCGGCGACACGGTCCGCGGTGGTGGTGGCGAAGAACCCGAATCCGACGCCCAGCGCCACCGCGACGACGCCGCTCTGCAGGAGCAGCACCTGCGTGCGGAGCCTCATCGCCACGACCTGCCCTTCCGTCGACGTTCCGTAATGTCACATTCGGTCACGTCAGGTACGCCACTGTGACATTACGGAACATTCGGGGAGTCAGCCGAGAGGGATCTGCCCGAGCAGCACGCCGACCACGAGCATCGCGATCGAGACGACCGTCGCCCGCCAGAGCACCTTCTTGTGGTGGTCGGCGAGGGAGACACCGGCGAGGGTGACGAGCAGCAGGATCGCAGGCACCAGCGGGCTCTGCATGTGCACCGGCTGCCCGGTGATCGACGCCCGCGCCATCTCGACGGGCTCGATGCCGTACGTCGCGGCGGTCTCGGTGAGCACCGGCAGAACACCGAAGTAGAAGGCGTCGTTGGTCATGAAGAAGGTGAGCGGGATGCTGAGCAGGCCGGTGATGACGGCGAGGAACGGGCCGAGTGCGTCGGGGATGATCCCGGTCAGCCACGTCGCCATCGCCTCGACCATGCCGGTGCCCTGGAAGACGCCGGTGAGGACGGCCGCGGCGAACACCATCGCGACGACCGACACGATGCTCGACGAGTGGCGGGCGATGGCCTCGGACTGGTCCGCCACGCGAGGGAAGTTCACGGCGAGGGCGATGCCTGCGGCGATCATGAACAGCACCGGAATCGGAACGACGTCCATGCCGAGGACGACCAGCAGGGCGGCGGTCAGAGCTGCGTTGAACCAGAGCAGACGCGGACGCAGGGTGTCGCGGTCGGGGTCCAGTCCGCCGGTCAGCTGACCGACCTCGCCGCGCCCCGAGTCGCCGGAGCCGCCGTCACCCGCGGAGCCGGAGCCCGAGTCGCCCGAGCCCGATCCACCGGAGCCGACGCTCCACCCGCGCGAACCGGCCGCCGCGAGCAGCGGCTCGGAGGTGAGAACCAGCTGCCCGATCCGACGACGTTCCATGAGTCCGAGGTGCACGGAGAACAGCAGCACGATGACGAGTCCGGCGACGAGCGACGGGATCATCGGGACGAACACGTCCGACGGCGACAGTCCCAGCGCACTCGCGGCCCGAACGGTCGGACCACCCCACGGAATGATGTTCATCGTGCCGTTCGCGAGACCCGCGACGACGGTGAGGACCACCGGGCTCACACCGAGCTTCAGGTACAGCGGCAGCATCGCCGAGGTGGTGATGATGAACGTGGTCGAGCCGTCACCGTCGAGGGAGACGACCATCGCGAGGACCGCGGTGCCGATCACGAGCTTCGCGGGGTCGTTCCCCACCAGCTTCAGGATCAGTTTCACCAGTGGGTCGAACAGTCCGACGTCGATCATGATCCCGAAGAAGATGATCGCGAAGAACAGCAGTGCCGCGGTCGGTGCGAGGGACTTGACCGCGTCGATGATCATGTCGCCGATCTCGGTGCCCGCTCCCGCGAACAGTCCGAACGCCACCGGAACGAGGATCAGACCGACGACGGGTGTGGCCCGCTTCGCCAGGATCAGATACATGAATGTGGCGACCATCAGGAAGCCCAGTGCTACGAGCATCGTTGCCCACCTTCTCGGTTCGGTCCGTGGCTGCGACCTCGGCGGGAGGCGGCGTCACGGTTTCGAGAAAGTGTGGGACAGGACACATATCGATCGCTCGGTTGCGTGCGATAGCCGCCTTCTGCGCATTCTGCTCACTCCGCGGCACCGACCGGGTGACGCGGAGTGAGCAGCTCTATGCGTCGGTGGCGACGTCGACGGCCGGTGTCGGCGTTCCGTCACCGGTGGTTTCGGGTAGATCCACCCGGCGCGGCGGCCACGGCACGTACCGCGGAATGTAGCGGGCAAGCAGTCCCGCTCCGACCACGGACGAGCCCGCGAGCGCGAAGATGGCGCCTCCCAACGGGATCGTCGCGGTCAACAGGCCGATCCCGAGCGGCCCGGCGAACATCCCGGTGTCGTGCGTCAGGCGCCACGCGGCGAGGAACTCGGCCCGCGTCTCGGGCGGGGCGATGTCCGCGCCGAGGGTCATGATGACGCCGTTGCCGAATCCGTTTCCGACGCCGAGCACGACTGCGGCGACCGCGAACGAGGTCAGGTCGTCCGTCAGTGGGATCGCGGCGTACGCGATGCCGAGGACGAGCAGGGAAGGCACCGCGACGAAACTCCTGCCGAAGCGGTCCATCAGCCGGCCCGCCGGATACGAGCAGAGCAGGTCGACGGCCGAACTCAACGCGAACACCAGGCTGACCTGGGTGGCGTCGAGGCCGATGTGCACCGCCCACAGTGGGAGCACCGCGTCGCGAGAGGCGCGCGCAGCTCCCATCAGCAGCGACCCCGAACCGAGGGTGGACAGCAGACACCGATGTCGCGTGACGATGGCAGGCAATGTCACGTGCGTGGGTTTCGCGCCGGGCTCGACGTCAGGCCGTGGAATGTCGGGGACCCGCGCCATCAGCCACCCGGACACGAGGATCGCGACGAACTGGACCACGAAGCCGCCTCGGGTGCCGAGGACGACGATGGTGCCCGCACCGATCAGCGGCCCGATGAAGAAGCCGAGACGCCACATCGCCGCGAACGCGGACATCGCGCGTGCTCGTGCGTGCAGCGGGACGGCCTCGGCGAGATAGCTCTGGCGTGCCAGCCCCCACACGGCATTCGCGAGACCGGTCATGACGGCGCCGACGGCGAGCATCCACGGCGTCGTGGACAGCAGCGCGACGAGGACGCCTGCGGCGCCGAGGAGGCTGCCACCGATGATGGAGCGACGTTCCCCGAACACGGCGACCAGCCGGCCGGCGGGCAGGTCGCCGATGACGGCTCCCAACCCGACGGCGGCGACGATCAGCCCGGAGACGGCCAGGGAGGCACCCATGTCGTGCGCGACGAGCGCGATGACCGGGGCGCCCGCCCCCTGACCGATCCCGAAGATCGCCGCGGGCACGAAGACCGTGCCGACGAACGGCCGGAGCGGCGACGGACTCCGTGTCATGCGCTCACATCGTGGGCGGGCTCTTCCGTGAACCGGTTGCCCGGGTCTCCGAGCCCGTAGTGACCGCGCAGCGTGTCCGCGGTGTACTCGGTGCGGAACAGTCCGCGTTCCTGGAGGATCGGGACGACCCGGTCGACGAAGTCGTCGAGTCCACCGGGAAGGTACGGCGGCATGATGTTGAAGCCGTCCGCGGCGCCCTCCTCGAACCACGTCTGCAGTTCGTCGGCGATCTGCTCGGGTGTGCCCGCGAAGGTGCGGTGGCCGCGACCGCCCCCGAGCAGTCCGATCAGTTCCCGCACCGTCAGGTCACCGTTCGCGGCGAGATCCTTGACGAGTTGATACCGGCTCTTGTTGCCCTCGATCTCGTCGAGCGGGGGCAGCGGCGGGAGCGGTGCGTCGAGTGCGTGCTCGGTGAGGTCGACGCCGAGCATCGTCGACAGCTGGCGGAGCGCGTACTCGGGCGAGATGAGGTCGGTGAACGAGCGCTCCAGTTCCTCCGCCTCCTCCTGCGTGTCCGCGATGAACGGAACGATGCCCGGCAGCACCTTCAGCTCATCCGCGGAACGCCCGTGCGCGACCACTCGGGCCTTGAGATCGCGGTAGAACTGTTGCCCTTCGGCCAGGGTGCGTTGCGCCGTGAACACGGCCTCCGCGTACCGGGCGGCGAATTCCTTTCCGGCCTCCGACGACCCGGCCTGCACCAACAGCGGCCGGCCTTGCGCGGACCGCGGCGAGTTCAGCGGACCCTTCACCCGGAACCGCTCCCCCACGTGGTCGACGGTGTGCACGCGGTCCGGATCGGCGAAGATCCCGGACTCCTCGTCCAGCACGACCGCCCCGTCCTCCCAGCTGTCCCACAGTGCGAGGGTGACGTCGACGAACTCCTCGGCCCGCTCGTACCGCCCGCGGTGCGCGGGGATGCCGTCGACACCGAAGTTGGCGGCCTCGTCCGCGCCTGCCGAGGTGACGATGTTCCAGCCGGCCCGACCACTGCTGATGTGATCGAGCGAGGTGAACTTGCGCGCCAGGTTGTACGGGTCGCTGTAGCTGGTCGACGCGGTCGCGATCAGGCCGACCCGCTCGGTCGCGACGGCGATCGCGGACAGCAGCGTCACCGGCTCGAACACGGCGAGTGCGTTGTGCTTGATGCGGGGTCCGACGGCGAGCCCGTCGGCGAAGAACACCGAGTCGAGCTTGCCGCGTTCGGCGATCCGCCCGAGCTCCTGGAAGTGCGCGACATCGAGAACCCGATGCGCCTCGGTGCGGGGGTGACGCCACGCGGCCTCGTGGTGACCGACGCCCATCAGGAAGGCGTTGAGGTGGAACTGCCGGGAATTCTGTGACATGACAGGTGCTTTCGTGGTGGGAGCGACGGATGCCTGGCGTCAGACGCGCCAGCGGGACAGTCGACGTTCGATCAGGACGAGGATCGCGTTGATCGTCAGACCGAGGATCGAGATGGCGACGATGCCCGCGTACATGTTCGGGATCTGGAAGTTGAACTGGGACGCGGTGATCAGGTACCCCAGGCCGGCCTTGGCTCCGACCATCTCGGCGGCGATGAGGACGAGGATCGACGACGCCGCCGCCATGCGGACACCGGTGAAGATGGTGGGGACCGCGGCGGGCAGGACGACCTTCTGGAACAGCCGGATCGGCGACAGACCCAGCGACGAAGCGGATTTGATCAGCAGCGGGTCGACGGTACGGACACCGGAGATCGTGTTCAGGAGAATCGGGAAGGTGCAGGCGTAGATCACCAGCGCGACCTTCGACTCTTCACCGATGCCCAGGATGAGGATGAACACCGGCAGCAGTGCCAGCGCAGCGGTGTTGCGGAACAGTTCGAGGATCGGGTTGAGGAAGTCCGACACCGGCCGGTACCAGGCGATCGCGATGCCGAGGGGGATCGCGACGGCCACCGCAACCGAGAACCCGATCAGCGCGCGGGAGAGGCTGGCGGACACGTGCTTCCACAGCTCACCACTCTGGGACAGGTCGACGACCGCGCCGATCACCGTGCTGAACGGGGGCAGGAACACCTCGTCGACGAGTCCGACGCGTGGGGCGATCTCCCACAGCGCGAGAAAGGCGACGATCGCGACGAGAGGTTTGGCAATCTTCCACAGAGCGGGTCCCGCCACCGCGCCCGCTCGCCGGACCGCGCTCGGACCACGCTGTTCGTCTGCCGGCCTCCGGACGGTATCAGGGCTCGGCGGGGCCACGGCCGGAGCCTGCGGGGTGACCAGTGCGCTAGACATGTGCCGCCTCCTTCTCGATCACCTGCGCCCGCTCGACCTCGCCGTGCAGCAGGGTCCAGATGTGGTGCCGGTACTGACGGAACTGCTCGGAGGAGCGGACGTCCTCACCGCTGCGGTCGACATCGATGTCGACGAACGTCTTGACGCGGCCTGGCCTCGACGTCAGGACCGCGACCCGCTGGCCCAGATAGATGGCCTCGTCGATGCCGTGCGTGATGAACAGGATCGTCTTCCCGGTTGCCTTCCAGATGCGAAGGAGCTCGTCCTGCAACGACTCCCGGGTCTGGGCGTCGAGCGCGGCGAACGGCTCGTCCATCAGCAGCACCTCCGGATCGAAGGCGAGGCTGCGGGCGATGGCGACTCGCTGCTTCATACCGCCGGACAACTCGTGCGGGTAACGGTCACCGAATCCGGTCAATCCGACCAGCTCGAGGTAGTGTTCGGCGACCTCGCGGCGTTCCCGCTTGGGCAGCCCCTTCGCCTCGAGTCCGAACTCGATGTTGTGCCGGGCGGTGCGCCACGGCAGCAGCGCATACTGCTGGAACACGATCCCGCGGTCGAGTCCGGGTCCGGTGACGGGCTCGCCGTCGAGCAGGATCCGGCCCGAGGTGGGTTCGCTCAGTCCGCCCAGCAGGTCCAGCAGTGTGGACTTGCCGCAGCCACTCGGACCCACGAGGACGAGGAACTCGCCGGCCGCGACGTCGATGTCGATGTTGTCGATTGCGGTGAAGGTGTCCTTGGTGCCTCGCACGTCGAACGTTTTCGTGACGTTCTCCAAGCGGAGCTTGGGAACGCGAACCCGGTCGGGGTTCAGGGCAGTGGTGCTCATGTCGATCCTTCCGGTGTCTCGTCGGCCGGCCCGCTCCCGGACGGGAACGCACCTGCAGTGGTCGGGTTGAGCTCGTTCGTGAAGTGGTCGATCGCGGTCAGGCCGGACAGCGCGGCGGTCGCGGCGAGCGCGTACACGCCGTTGCGCCAGATCCACGACCGGACTCTGAACGCCGTTGTCCCTGTCCGCGTGGTCATTTCGAGGCCAGAGCCTGGCCGTCGGGGCCGCTGTCCGCCGGGTACGTCCCGTTGGAGTACGGATTGAACTCGTTGGTGTACACGTCGGAGGTGGTCAGTGCGCCGTCCTCGAGTTCGCCGTTGCGGACCAGCCAGTCGATCCAGGTCTGGATCTCCTGGTCGGTGATGACCCCGCCCGGTCCTGCGACGCCCGGCGACTTCCAGTAGTCGGCGAGGTCGGTGGTCTCACCGCGGCCACGCTTGGTGAGGATCTCCTTGTACTTGGCGATCACCTCGTCGCGCGGTGTCGTCTGAGTCCAACGGATGGCGCGCGCCGTGCCCTGGACGAAGTCGGCGACCGCCTCCTGGTTCTGAGCGATGAAGTCGTCGCGGAGCAGGATGGTGCCGTAAGTGAAACTGCCGAACAGCGACTCGTCGGTGAACAGTGCCCGGATGCCGCCGCGTTCGACGGCCTTGTCGCGGAACACGCTTCCCAGGGTCCCGACATCGATCTGCCCCTGGCGCAGCGCCTGTTCGGTGTTCACGGGCGGTACCACGATGAGTTCGACCTGCTTGATCTCGTCCGGCGTCAGACCCTCCCGGGCCAGCCACTCACGGACCAGGAACTCGTGGTGCGCCCCGAGGGTGTTCATGCCGACCTTCTTGCCGATCAGGTCGCGGGCGGAACGGATCGGACTGTCCTCGAGAACGTAGTAGCCGTTGAAGGTCTCCTTGTCGGAGCCGTAGTAGCCGATCACCGAGGTCACCGGGGACTTTGCCGCGGCCAGTTTGAGCACGGCACCGTTGAACGCCCCACCGAAGTCCGTCTGCCCGGTCGCGGCATTCTGGATCGCGGCCGGGCCGCTGGTGTTGTCACCGACCCAGTTCAGCTGCACCTTCTCGTAGTAACCGAGATCCTCGGCGAGTTCGGCGAACTGCACCTGACCGGTGGTCCCCTCGTAACGGAGAACGGTCTTGCCGTCGGCTGTGGTGGTGGTCTCCGACGACGACGAGCAGGCGCCGACGAGTCCGGTGAGGGTGAGCAGTGCGGTCGCAGCCGCGAGGGTCCGCGCGAGACGTGGACGAATCATGAGGGTGTTCCTGAGGTGTGAGGCCCGCATGTTGCGGGTACGTGAGCGCGCACGACGGACAGCCGGATCCCTACGGACCGGTGCGGGTGTCGTGCGAAGGAGACGGGCGATGCGATCAGAGAAAGATCAGCTGCGACAGCTGCAACACTCGAACATGATGGCCTCCCCGGGCGTCGTGTCGTGGGACGACCGTACGTGCACCCCCACCCCACCCCGCAACGGTTTCTCGCAGTCGTGATTCCAACTCCGTTGTCTCGCAGTACCCGCGGTGACGCCGCCCGTACGTACCATCGGATCGTGCCGATCGTCAACGAGTTCGAAGCCCATCGCAGTCACCTGCTGTCGGTCGCGTACCGACTGACCGGATCGGTCGCGGACGCGGAGGACGCCGTCCAGGAGTCGTGGCTGCGACTGGCCGGAGCCGACGCCGACGCGATCGCGAATCTGCGCGGCTGGCTGACGACCGTGGTCAGCCGCCTGTGCCTCGACCATCTGCGGAGCGCGTCGGTCCGCAGGGAAAGCTATGTAGGACAGTGGCTTCCGGAACCCGTGGCCGTCACGCTGACCGGGACGGCACCGCCGGAGCCGCTGGACGCCGTCGTCCAGTCCGAGGACGCCCGGATGGCGGCGATGGTCGTACTCGACGCCCTGGGCCCCGACCAGCGCGTCGCGTTCGTGCTGCACGACGGATTCGGCGTCCCGTTCGGGGAGATCGCCGACATCCTCGGCACCTCGGCGTCCGGCGCCCGGCAGCTCGCCTCTCGCGCCCGACGCGCGGTGACCTCGGCGGACGCCCCCACCCGCGACGCCGACCACGACGCGGCCGTCCGGTTGCTGCTGGCGGCGATGGCGAGCGGCGACCTGCAGACCGTGGTGGACGCGCTACACCCCGACGCGCGGCTGATCGGGGACGCGGGCGGCACCACCCGCACCGCCGTCAACGTCCTCCACGGCCCGGACAAGGTGGCTCGCTTCTACCTCGGCCTGGCCGCCCGCTACGGCGAGTTGATGATGCGCTTCTCGGAGCCGGCACTGGTCAACGGGGAACTGGGCCTGATCTCGGGAGGATCCCCCGGTGACGCCACGCATCCCGGTTTTCCGGCACGCGTTGCCGGGTTCACCGTCCGTGACGGAAAGGTCTGGGCCGTCTACGACTTCGCGAACCCGGCGAAGCTGACCGGCGTCAGGACGGAACAGGCCCCTCCGACGCCTCCGCCCACGGCACCCGGCACGCATCCGTACTGAACCCCTGGTCGACGATGCCGAGCGCGGAGTACATCCGGGCACGCTGGTTCTCCAGACCGATCTGGAAGGTGAGCTCCACCACCCCGTCCTTCCCGAACCGTCGCACCAGGTCGTCGACCTGCTCGTCGGTGACGGTGGTCGGGGTGGCGGTCATGGCGTCGGCGTAGGCGATGGCAGCGCGCTCGTCGTCGCTGTACAGCGGAGAGGTCGCGTACTCGGCGATGTGCTCGAGGCGGTCGAGGTCGAGGCCGTCGAGGCGCATCAGCATCGAACCGAAGTCGACGCACCACGAGCAGCCGACGGTCCAGGCGACCCGGTACACCGCGAGCTCGCGGACCGTGGCGGGCAGAATGGTGGACGCCTTCTCCGCCGCCATCTCAGCGACGCCCGCGGCGGCGAGCACCTTGGAGTTGTGGGCGAGCACTGCGAACGGTTCGGGCACCTCCCCGAAGCGGCGGGTTGCGAACCTGTACGTGAGTCGGACGATCGATCCGGCCTCGTTCGGGGCCAGGGGTGCGATGCGTGTCATGACGTCTCCTGTCGTCGTCGACCGATGCCTGATCTCGGCGCCTTTCACATCTCAGACGAGACAGCTCCGACGAACGTGACAACGTCGGCCGACGGCGTGTCGCCACCGTTCGGAGCGGTCGAAGCCGACGCTACGACGGCCGATAAGCTGTGGCAATGCCCGCCGACCAGACCGTGGAACGACTCCGGCCGTTCACCTCGACGATCTTCGCCGAGATGACGGCGCTCGCCGTCCGCACGGGGGCGATCAACCTCGGGCAGGGATTCCCCGACACGGACGGCCCCGCGGCGATGCTGGAGCGGGCGCGGGACGCGATCGCGGGCGGACTGAACCAGTACCCGCCGGGCCCCGGCATGCCGGAGTTGCGCGCGGCGATCGCCGCGGATCGAGACGCCCGGTACGGCCAGAAGTTCGACCCCGACCGCGAGGTGCTGGTGACGGTCGGCGCGACGGAGGCGATCAGCGCGACCCTCCTCGGCCTCGTCGAACCGGGCGAGGAGGTTTTGCTGATCGAGCCGTACTACGACTCCTACGCCGCCTCGGTCGCCCTCGCGGGCGGTGTCCGGCGCACGGTGCCGCTGGTGACCGACGGCACCGGTTTCGCGCTCGACCTGGACGCGCTGCGGGCCGCGGTGAGCCCGCGCACCCGGATGATCGTGGTGAACACACCCCACAACCCGACCGGGACGGTGCTGTCGGACGCGGAACTCGCGGCGATCGCCGACGTCGCCGTGCGCAACAACACGCTCGTACTCAGCGACGAGGTGTACGAACACCTGCTGTTCGACGGTCGTACCCACACCCCGATCGGGATGCTGCCCGGCATGGCGGAGCGGACGGTGACGATCTCGAGCGCGGCGAAGACGTTCGCGGTCACCGGATGGAAGACCGGATGGGCCTGCGGGCCTGCCGAGCTGATCGACGCCGTGCGCGCGGCGAAGCAGTTCATGTCGTTCGTCGCGGGCGGCCCGTTCCAGCCCGCGGTCGCGTACGCGCTGACGAACGAGATCCCGTGGGTGACGGCGCAGCGGGATGAGCTGCAACGCAAACGGGACGTGCTCGGACGTGCGTTGTCCGAGGCTGGTTTCGGCGTGCGGGACAGTGCGGGAACGTATTTCGTCTGTGCGGACATCTCGCCGTTGACCACGTCGACGGACGCCCTCGAGTTCTGCAGGGCACTGCCCGAACGGATCGGTGTGGCAGCGGTGCCGGTCAGCGTGTTCGCCGATCACAAGGAGCCATGGAATCAGCTGGTGCGCTTCGCGTTCTGCAAGCGTGACGAGGTGCTCGCCGAGGCCGCCGCGCGGCTGCACGGACTTGCGGGGCAGTGGTGATCCCGCGATGAGCGGTCGCACCGTTCCAGCCGACTTCGTGCGCCGTGTCGCGATGCTGGCGGCGGGAGCCGGGTTCGACATGGCAGCGCCACTGTCGGCAGCAGGAATTCCGCCCGCGGTGCTGGAAGCCAGTACCAGCGGACGCATCACCCCTGAACAACTGACGCGGTTCACGCAGGCGGCCTGGCGCCTGACCGACGACGAACTGTTCGGCCTCGGTGGCGCACCGGTTCGGCGCGGAACGTTCCGGGTGGTGTGCCTGACCCTGATCCACGCCCCGGATCTCGGGAACGCTCTCGAACGCATGGCGGACGTGATTCGGGTACTGCCGGGCCTGTCGCCGCTGCGGTTGGAGTTCGGACCCGAGACCACGGTGCTGCACGTGGCGATGCCCGACCGCGACCCGTCGGTGCCGCCGGAGATCGCGCTCGCGGCCGATCAGCTGCTCACCGACTTCATCCTCATGCTGCTGCACCGGTTCGCGGCATGGCTCGTGGGCCGCCGCGTCAAGCTGGCCTCGGTTCGGCTGCCGCATCCCGAGCCGGACGCGACACTCGCCCGGAGCTACGACGCGATCTTCGGTGTCCCGGTCAGCTTCGGCGCCGAGCACGCGTCCATCGAGTTCGACAACGCGATCCTGCGGGCGCCCATCATCCAGACCGAGGAAACCTTGGAGGAGTATCTCCGGGAGTCGCCGAATCTTCTCTTCTCCGAACGGGATTACGACAGCACAGCCGCGGCGCAGGTCCGCAAGGTCCTCGAACGCGGCTCCGCGGGCCGGGTCGCGACGGCGGAGGACATCGCGGAGATGCTCTCGATCAGCGCGGCACACCTGCGGCGGCTGCTCCGCAACGAAGGCACCTCACTCAACCAGCTCCGCGAGGAGGTGCTGCGCGACGCCGCGATCTCCGGCCTCGCACGTGGCGACTCGGTGGACGAGCTGTCGGCGCGGCTCGGGTTCTCCGAGCCGAGCGCGTTCCGGCGCGCGTTCAAGCGCTGGACGGGGACGACGCCCGGCGCGTACCGCTGACAGCGGGCGGTACTGCGTCAAGTCAGGTCAGGTCAGGCAGAACTCGTTACCCTCGGGGTCGGTCATCGTGATCCACCGGAACGGCCCCTGCTCGGCGTGGTGCAGCACCGCCGCACCACGTTCGACCAATCCGTCGGCGACGGCCTGCCGCTCCTCGTCCCCGACCTGGACGTCGAGGTGCATGCGGTTCTTGACGGTCTTGCCCTCCGGAACCAGCTGGAACAGGAGTCGAGGCCGCTCGGGATGGTCCGGGTCCCGTAGCGCGGCGCCGACCTTCCAGACCAGGACGCCGTCGTAGACGAGGGTGTCCTCCTCGCGGGCACGGCCCGCGGCGACCAGGCCCCGGATCATCTCCTCGTCGCTCGGTTCGACCTCCCAGCCGAGGGTCTGCGCCCACCACTTCGCCTGGTCGTGGGGTCGTTGCGAATCCACTGTCACCTGAAATTCGTAGCCCATGTCCGGACGGTACCGCCGGGCCACGACATCTTCAGGACACGAGTGTGACGCGCTCGACGCGACAGCACCCCTTGACCTTGACACAGTGACAGGGCGTTGAGTGATGGGCGAAGGAGGTGGTTCCACGATGAACACCACACGTCACGATCAGTCGAACACCCCGCTCGCTGCCGCCCTGGCGGGCACGAACCCGTCGGGCCGACTGCGCGCCGCCCTCACGGCAGGCACCCAGGGCGATCCCGGGCTGGTGGAGACCCTGGTCGCGCGGTGTGCGGTCGAACCGGACTTCTTCGTCCGCGACATGCTCACCTGGGCTTTGTGCCGCATGCCCGCGGAGCGCACGGTGCCCCGACTGCTCGCCGAGCTCCGGTCCGACACCGCGCAGGCGCGCAGTCAGGCGCTGCACACACTGTCGAAGATCGGCGATCGTCAGGCGTTCGCGCCGGTCACAGCGCTGCTGCACGACACGGACGACGAGGTCGCCCGTAGTGCCTGGCGGGCTGCCGTGGCCCTGGTCCCGGCGGGTGCGGAGGGCACGCTGGCCGCCGACCTGGCCCCGGCGCTCGCCCGCGGCGACCGCGACACGAGACTGAGCCTGAGCCGTGCGCTGACAGGTCTCGGGGAGTCCGTGCTGCCGGTGCTCGACGCGGCGGCTGCGAGCACCGACCCAGCCGTGCGGGCGCACGCCGAGGCCACGGTACGGCTCTACCACGACCCCGACAGCGGATTCACCGACTCGCTGGAGCATGCGACACGGGTCGCGATCACCGGGCCGGGCGAGTAGAGACGGGGGCGGCGGATGTTGATCGGTGAGGTGGCGCAGCGCTCGGGCGTCAGCGCTCGGATGCTGCGCCACTACGACCGGTTGGGGCTGGTGAGCCCGACCGGCCGGACCTCCGGCGGGTACCGCGAGTACTCGGAGGAGGACATCCGACGCCTCTTCCACGTCGAGAGCCTGCGCACGCTCGGTTTGTCGCTCGACGACGCGCGGCGTGCCCTGGACGAACCCGGTTTCACCCCCGCGGACCTGGTCGGCGATCTCATCGAACTGACCCGGCAGCGGATCGTCGCCGAGCAGGAACTTCTCACCAAGCTGGAGCGTGTCGACGCGGCCGGTCCCGCCGAGTGGAGCGACGTACTGCGGATGGTCACGCTGCTGCGTGGCCTCGAATCCGAGTTCGGGGCGCGCCGGCAGCAGGCGATCCTGTCGCAGGACGACTCGGCGCAGATGCCTGCCTCTGCCCTCGCCGCAGCTCTGCTCGCCGAGAAGGATCTCAATGTCGCGGGCGCGCTGCAGTGGTCGCTGGCGCGGACGCCCGGGCACGGCGTGGCTGCGTTGGAGGCCGGGCTCGATTCGGCGGACGTCGTGGTCCGGCGCAGGGCGGTCGCGGCGATCGCGGCGGTGCCCACCGCCGAAGCGGCGGCAGCTCTGCGACGTGTGTTGGACGACCCTGACGACACGGCGCGCGCCCGCGCCGCCCTCGCTCTCGGCTCACGCGGAAGCGCCGACGCGGTCCCGTTCCTGCTGGCGATGGTCGTCGAGGGGCACCGCGACGTGGAAGCTGCGGAGGTGCTCGGACACCTGACGGAGGTGTCGGCGTCGGCACAGGACATCGTCGCCGCCATGCAGCACACCTTCGACAACACCGGGGAGACGGCCGTCCGTCTACGAATCACGCAGGCACTGGCCGAGATTCCCGGGAACGCGGCGCGCGATGCCCTGAGTCGGTTGACGGCCGACGAAGACCGGACGATCGCGGTGACCGCAGCGACGATCCTGGAGTCGCGGCGCCGGGCCGGCGGCGCTCAGAAAGGCTGACCGAACAACACCGCGATCAGCTGCAACGGCATCGTGATGAAGGACGCCCCCACGAACAGCGCCGAAGCCAGAGGATCGCCTGCCAGGTATCCCTCGCGGATCCACTCCAGTGCATCTGCCGCAGAACCCATGTCCCGTTCCTCCCCAGTCGAGTGCGATTCACCTGGACAGTCGTTCGTGACGCCTGGCGCGTTACGCCCTCGAACAACCCTCCCACGCACGAATACGAACAGATGTTCGATGATCGCGTAGGATCGCCCCATGGAGATGGGCCTGCAGTCGTCGCTGTTCGACGATCCGACCGCCGGCACCCGGTTCGCGCCGATCGGGGGGTCGGTGCGGCGACGCCATCTGAGTGCGGGCGCATGGGTCGACGTCCTTCCCGGGTGGCTGACCGGCTCGGACGCACTGCTTGCCCGTCTCGTCGACGGTGCTGCGTGGCGGGCGGAACGCCGGCAGATGTACGACCGGGTCGTGGACGTGCCACGGCTGGTCGCGTTCTACGACGAGGCAGCGACGCTACCCGACCCGCTTCTCGACGAAGCCCGGCATTCGCTGAGTACGTACTACCGTCGCGAGCTGGGCGAGCCGTTCGCCACGGCAGGGCTGTGCCTGTACCGGGACGGGAACGACAGCGTCGCCTGGCACGGAGACACCATCGGCCGCAGCGCCACCGAGGACACGATGGTCGCCATCCTCTCGCTCGGCGCCGCGCGGCCGCTGGCGTTGCGGCCTCGCGGTACCGATGCAGGGCACCGCCCTGGTGGCGGCGAGGTCCTCAAGTTCGCCCTCGGCCACGGCGACCTCGTGGTCATGGGCGGGTCCTGCCAACGGACCTGGGAGCACGCCGTCCCGAAGACCACGCGACCCACCGGCCCGCGGATCAGCGTGCAGTTCCGGACGCGCGGCGTGCGCTGACGGCCTCGGCGAGCCGGTCCAGTTGTGCGGCGGTGGTGTTCCAGTCGATGCAGGCGTCGGTGATGGACTGGCCGTAGGTCAGCTCGTCGGCCTTGCCGAGGGTCAGGTCCTGGCGGCCCGCCTCGATGAAGCTTTCCAGCATGATGCCGACGACACCCTGCTCGCCACCCTCGATCCGCGACGCGATGTCGGTGACGACGTCGACCTGACGCTCGTGGTTCTTCTGGCTGTTTCCGTGGCTGGCGTCGATGACGACCCGCTCCGGCAGGCCCGACTTCGCAAGGCGCGCAAGGGTGTCCGCGACGGACTCGCGGTCGTAGTTCGGGCCGGCGCTGCTGCCGCGCAGGATGACGTGGCAGTCGGGGTTGCCGACCGTACGGATCAGCGCGGAGTGCCCGTCGAGATCGGTGCCCGGGAACACGTGACTGGCCCCGGCCGCACGGGTACCGTCGACGGCGACCTGCACGTCACCCTCGGTGGAGTTCTTGATACCGACCGGCATCGACAGCGCGCTGCACAGCTGACGGTGCACCTGACTGGCGGCGGTGCGGGCACCGATCGAGCCGTAGCTGACCAGGTCCGCGATGTACTGCGGGGTGATCGGGTCGAGGAACTCGCACCCGACGGGCAGGCCCAGTTCGGTGATGTCGACGAGCAGCTTGCGGCCGCGCCGCAGCCCGGTGTTGATGTCGAAGGTTCCGTCGAGGTGCGGATCGTTGATCAGACCCTTCCACCCGAGGGTGGTACGCGGCTTCTCGAAGTACACCCGCATCACGACGTGCAGGTTGTCGCGGTGCTCCTCCGCCTTCGCGGCCAGGCGGCGGGCGTAGTCGAGCGCAGCTTCGGTGTCGTGCACCGAGCACGGGCCGACGACGACCATCAGGCGGTCGTCGGCGCCGGTCAGGATGTCCACGGTCGCGCCTCGGCCCGCGCGTACGGTGGCGGCGACGCCGTCCTCGGCGGGATGCTCGGCGCGGATCTCACGCGGCGCGGCGAGCGGGGAGATCGAGATGGTCCGCTGATCATCGAGATCACGGGCGGTGTCGGTCAAGAGAGTCATCGTCATCCTGTTCGTGGTGGCTGTCGAAAGTGGCCGACCCAGGAGACTGAATGCACCTCGCGAGCCGGTCGTGTCCGGCTCGGGGTGGAAGTGTCAGCGCGCGTCTACGCCGACCGACCCACCCGGGGCCGGCCTCGTAAACCAGAAATATGCACGCTGCATGTCGGCCACTGTAGCAGGCGCCGCACAGCGAATGTGAATCGCCAGGACAGTTGACCAATTGACAAGACGGTTGGCCAGTGGTCATCACAGTTGGCCAATTGACAAAACAGTTGGCCAAGCGCATCAGAGCTCGATGCCGAGCGACCTCGAACCGGTCGCGTGATCCGCCACCGCTGTAGACGCGCCAGCACTGCACCGGGACTCCCCGAGATGACGCTACGGCGAGTTCCCAGTGCAGTGCGGTCATTCAGCTGAAGGCAGCCAGGGCCCCGACAAGGCTGAGGGCGGCGCCGAGGCCGACGACAACCGTTCCGAGGCCACTGACGACCGGCTGGACCTGCTTGATCAATGCGAGATCTGCTTCGGACGAACCCATTATCTTCTCCTTCATTCCTGCCCCTTCGGCGCCGCGCCGAGGGGACTTGTCTGTGTTGGGCCAGAGCGAGATGGCAACTTCCTCGCCGTCCACGACTGCATGTCGCCTGGCTTCGACCCTCGCGGGGCGCCCTTGATTTACGCCTGGGAGACGTTCACCACGCGGGCAACTGGATTCTCTGGATTCTCGGCACCCTCCAGGTACCGGGCCAGGACGAAACCTTCTCGATGCCCGCAGGTGTCCAAGTAGTTCGTCAGCTCCGGCGATCCACCGACGTGGAAGACAATGCTGCCGTCGCTTTCCTTCACCACGTGGTGGTCGTTGATGCTGGTGACGTGGTCCCGGAACTCGAGTGACTCGAACCAACGATTGAACAGTTGAACTCCGAAGTAGCGCCCCTCCACCGCGGGGAACCTCAGCTCGAGACTCTCGCCATCCTCGAGGGAGAACCACCCCATCTTGTAGTGGTTCGACGTCGTTCCGAAGAATTGGGCGGCCGCCTCCCCCGACAGCTCGGCCACCGCGTTCGGGCGCGCCGCGAGGCTGGCGACGAGAGCTTCCAGCCGGACCTTCGTGACACCCAATCCGTGTGCGATGCGGGCAACCGAGTTGGCGAGGTCCCCGGTGTCGAGGGGAGGCCGCGCAGCAACCTGTTGACCGACCAGCTCGATTGTGAACCTGGCCTGTTCTTCCTCGGACCGCGTCTTGTGATACTGGCGTGCAACAACTTCGACACATCGGTCGTCGAGTTCGATCCCGTGGCGCCCCGCGAGATCGGGTGAGAGCCACACTTCGAATGTGCCGTCCGCACGCATGTGCTTGTCGTCGATGACGATGTTGCCGGCGAAGCGATCGCTCGCACCTTTTCGGTTGACGATGAACGCAAGGTAGGGAACCGTTCCGACGGTTCCGGAGATTCGGTAGGTGAGGCTGCCGTCGATTCGGCAGGAGTCGTAGTCCACGTCGACACCGTCGCCGTAGTACTTCCGAGTTGTGCTCGTCACGCGCCAGAACTCCGGCCGCAGCGGGTCGCTCTTCTCGATGTGATTGTCGGCGAGGTGCCCGAGGAAGCGAAGGGTGTGACGCAGCCCTTCTGCCTGATCGAGGCTGTCCCCGGTCGACATTGCCGACTCACCGAATGCGCGGATCTGTTCTGCGAGATCGTTCCACGCGGTAGCGAGCCGTGTCGATTCCTCTGTGTCCACTGTCGTCACGTGCATTCCTTTCCGTTGGTTGTTGGTTTTCGAACCGGATAGTTCGGTGCGTTGTCAGGAGCAGGCGTGAACACTGCTCTCGAACGGCGCCTTGGCGGCATCGGGGCCGAGCACCCACTCGGCGTTCTTCTGCCACCGCCCGGGGTCGATAGTGTTCGACCACAGGGTGTGCTCGGCGTCGTAGATGGGAGTGATGTCGGCCGCCGGTGCGTTCATCACCTCGGCCAGGATCGCGATGACCGTCTCCCTGTTGGCCGGGTCGGCGATGTATGCGGTGGCGTCATTCATCGCGGTGCAGAATCGACCGATCGTCTGTGGACTGTTCGCGGCGGTGGTCGCTGAGGTCATGAAGAACCCGCCGTACCCGTACTCGCCGATCGGGCCTGCCGACCCGTCGCTTGCGTCCGCGATGATGGTGAAGTCAAGGCCCTGCTGCCGCATCGCCGTGAGAGTCGAGGGTGAACCGACGAAGGCATCGGTTTGCCCCTGTGCGAACGCGGATGCGTTGGTCACGCTGGGGCCGACCGCGATGAAGGTGACGTCGTCCGGGTTGACGCCGGCATCGGCGAGGACCTCCCGCGCAAAGGCTTCGCTCGCCGAACCGCGTGCCGTGACCCCGATCTTCTTGCCCTTCAATCCAGAGACGCCGTTCTCGGCGACATCTGGTCTCCCGGCGATCAGGTAGTTCAGGTCGATCGCCGGCGCCAGGGCCATCAGGTCTTGGCCGTCACGGATGGCGGGCAGGGCGGACTGTGGCGCGGTGATGGCCACCTGTGTCGAACCGCCGATCAGCGCCGCTGTGAGTTCGGGTCCGCTCTTTCCCGCGATGGTCGAAACGTCGAGCTTGGCGTCGGCGAAGAAGCCCTGGTTCTGTGCCACGATCGCGGGCAGGGACAGCGAACTGTTCGGATAGATGCCCAGGGTCAGGGACGCGGTGCCGTCGACGTCTCCTGGATCGAGACTCGCCTGCGAGGTCCCGCAAGCCGATGCTACGAGGACCGTTGTTGCAAGGAGAGCTGCTCCTGCCAGCTTGTGAAATGACTTCATGTCTTACCTCCAGCAGAGTGTGGCGCGTTGGTGGGTTGTCAGCGCAGTCGGTCGCGAAGTAGTTCGACGAGTTCGAGGTAGCGGGCGTCACCGGTGACGAGTTCGAGGTCCCGGGGGCGGTCGATACCGACCTCGATGTCCTCGAGGATGTGTCCGTTGCCCATCAGGATGATTCGATCGGCAAGCGCGATGGCTTCGCCGAGATCGTGGGTGACGAACAGGACGCTGCGGTCGCGATCGGACTGCCACAGGCGGAGGAACTCGTTCTGGACCGAGAGTCGTGTCTGTGCGTCGAGGGCCGCAAAGGGTTCGTCCATCAGCAGCACCGCCGGGTCCAGAGCCCAGGTGCGTGCGAGTGCGACGCGTTGCCGCATTCCCTGCGACAACTGCCACGGCCACAAGTTCTCGGCATCGGAGAGGTGGACGGCGTCGAGCCATTGGCGTGCACGCTGTCGGCGTTCACTGCGAGGAATCCCGCGCAGTTCCAGGCCGTACTCGACGTTTCGACGGGCGCTTCGCCATGGCAGTAGGGCATCACGAGCAAGCATGAAACCGAGGTGGCCACGGGCTTCCCGCGGGGGCTGGCCGACGACCTCAACCGTTCCGCGCGTGGGTTCAACCAGGCCAGCGACCATGTTGAGCAGGGTGGTCTTTCCGCATCCGCTGCGTCCCACTAGCGCTGTGAACTGTCCTGCAGGGATCTCCAAGTCGATGTCGGACAAGACGGTGCGGGTTCCCCCGGCGGGATCCGGGAAGTCGACGCCGACGGACTGGAGGCGTATCGCGGCCCGCGACGTGGTCACGGGGCTGGTGGTGCTGAATGGGGTTGCACTGGACATGATTCTCGAATCCTGTGATGGGTCGGTGTGGGTTTCTCAGCGGTCCGCGGGTGGCTGCCAGCGCAGCAGTTTGCGCTCGAGCATCCCCATCAGCTGGTTGAGTGCGACAGCGATCAACGCGAGCATGATCAAGATTGCGTAGACCGCATCCATTCGGAACGTCGCGGAGTACGACGCGACGAGTTGTCCGAGACCGTCGCGGGACGAGATCAGTTCGGAGCCAATCACTCCGAGCAGTGAATAGATCAATCCCAGTCGTAGGGCGGAGAAGATGGCCGGGGTCGCCACGGGCAGAAGGACCTTGAGGAAGACCTGGTGCTTCTTGGCGCCGAGGATCGTCGACAGCCGCAGCCATTCGGCGTCGGTCGATCGCACGCCGGCCCGTGCGCCGGCAAGGACGATGAACACCACGAGCGTCGATGCCAGCGCGACCTTGGCGGACATGTTGATGCCGAACGCGACGATGAACAGTGGTGCGAGTGCGATTCGCGGCATGGCATTGATGGCTTCGAGGAAGGGGGTCAGAACCCGCTCCGTTCGTGGCAACAGTCCCAGGGCCACACCGGCAGCGACGCCGACGGCACCAGCTACGACCCAGGCGGTGAGGACTGCGGCCATGGTGGCCTGCGTGTTCGTCCACAGCTCCCCGGAGGCGACTGCACCTGTGAAGTAGTCCCAGGCCTGGCCCGGAGATTTGGCGAGGACGGGATCGAGCCATCCTCGGGTCGCACTGAGGTCCCAGAGTGCGAGGAGAGTCAGCAGCAGCGCTACCTGCGCGATACGGACCAGGATGGTCTCCCGTGAAGGACGCATACGCAGGAGAACTCCGTTGCGGCGTCTTACTTCGGGGTGTGCGGGCACTGTGCCGACGAGGTCGGTCTTGGCCATGGAAATACTCCCAACGAGCAGGTGAACCGAGCGTTCAGATGTGCGAACTGCTTCTGTGTTGTGGTCCGGCGACGCACCAGCAGTGTGACCGAGGCTACAACGAATGATGTAAAGACAAAACTGCCAATTACACGTTGTTGTATATAGTCACTGCCTATGGAACGTCGACATCTCCAGTACTTCCTCGCCGTATCTGACGAAGGATCGATCTCTGCGGCGGCGCGAAGTCTTCGTTTGAGTCAACCCTCGGTCTCCCAGGCCATCCAGGAGTTGGAGTCCGAACTCGAGTGCCAACTCTTCGTGCGGGGCCGCGGCATGACTCTGACCTCCGGGGGCCGCGCCCTGATCGGCCCCGCCCGCGCCGCACTGAGGGCACTGGATGCGGCACGGTGGGCGGCCGCATCGATCACCGAACTCAGGTCCGGAGACCTCGACATCGGCAGCGTCGTCCACCTTGCGGTCGATCCACTGGTCGGGCTTCTCGCGGACTATCGCGTGCGGCATCCCGGTATTCGGATCCGGGTCAGTTCGGTGGGGGCCGGCAGTCGCGGCTTCGATGCCCTCTCGCGCGGCGACATCGAGATCCTTCTGGGGGAGTATCCGCCGCCGGCTACCGGCTACCAGGTCACTCCGATGGGACACCGGGAAGTCATGGTGGTCTGCCCGCCGGGCACTCCGCTCCCGGACCGGCCGTTTCGCCTGGAGGAAACGCAGAGCCGGGACTGGATCGCCGCGCTGACCCCCGGCGTATACGGGCGCAAGCACCTCAATGACCTGCTGGTGGAGCGGGGACTGAACGAACTCGTTCCCGTTCTCGAAACAGCTCATCGACACTCGATCGTGCCACTCGTCCTCGCGGGGGTCGGATCGGCCATGCTCTCGCGCGCGGAAGCCGAGACGGCAGCCTCACTCGGGGCCGTCATCCGGCCACTGGACGCCGATATCCCCACGGGCTACGCCCTGTATCACCGCCCGGACAATCTCTCGCCCGCAGCGCGAGCCTTCGTCGTCCAGACCCGGCAGCATGGCGAGAACGCAAACCTATAGGGATTGGCTTATGTGGTAATAGGATCATTTGGTCTTAACGAATGAGTTGGCTGGACGTATCGTCGTGTCATCAACGAGCAGGAAGCGCTCCCCTGCTGACGAACCCTTCCTGCGCCTCGCGCACACTCTCTCCATGAGATCGGATGACACACAATGGGACAGCGCCCACTCGACGGCATTCGCGTAGTCGACTTCGGTCAGTTCGTCGCTGCACCGGCCGCGTCGCAGACATTGGTCGAACTCGGCGCCGACGTGATCAAAGTTGAACCCCTGACAGGGGACTGGACCCGGTCCGGAACCTCGTTCGGCGAAGCTATCCTCAGGGCCCACAATCGCGGAAAGCGTTCCATAGCAGTCGACTTGAAGAACCCCGAAGGCTTGGCAGTCGCCGAACGACTGATCGCCGACGCAGACGTCGTGATACAGAACATGCGTCCCGGATCGATGACGAAGCTCGGCCTCGGACCCGACCGCGTCGCGCAGATCAACCCCAGAGCGATCTACGCGACAGTGTCGGGGTTTGGGCTGCACGGACCCTCACGTGATCGCCCCGGGCTAGACATCGCGGCACAGGCCGAGAGCGGGCTGATGTCGATCACTGGTGAACAGGACGGGACCCCGCTACGAGTCGGCACCACCATCATCGACACCGCGACGGCCCACGTCCTGACCGAAGCAATCCTCGCCGCCCTCCTCGATCGCGAACGATTCGGGCGGGTCGCCGCAGTGGAGGTATCACTCCTCGAAGTCGCCCTGCACCTTCAATCTCCCGAGTGGACGTCCTACGACCTGACCGGCATTCGCCCCACCCGCCGCGGCAATGGTCAACCCGGGGTTGCTCCCGCAGCAGACCTCATCGAGACGGCCGATGGCTACATCGTCGTCTCCGGCTACGCTGCCCCTCACTGGCTACGCCTCTGCGAGGTCATCGAACGCCCGGACCTGGCCACCGACCCAAGATTCCGCGACAACGATGCGCGGGTCGAGAATCGGGGCGAACTTCTGCAGGAGCTGTCGTCGGCGCTTCGAGCTCGCACGAGCGAGGAATGCGTACAGCTGCTGGCCGGCAACGGGATCGTCGTGGGCGCGGTACGCGACTACGACCAGGTGAGGGCCGCCGCAGACATCGAGGCAGCGCAGATCTTCTCCACGGGGAAGGACCAGGCCGGGAATCCGTTCCCGGTCGTGCGGATCCCCTTTCTTCTCGGTGAGCAGGTCGACGGTGCGGCACTTCGCGTGCCTGATCTCGGCGAGCATTCCATCGAGATCGCGGAATCGCTCGGCTACACACAGGAAAAGGTGGCCGCGCTGGTCGATGCTGGCGTCGTCGGTGCGACGTGGGCGGTCGAGGCACCTCCTACAGTTCTGAACCAATCGTGACGGCGGGTCCGAAGTTGACCCGGTCGAACGGGTTGCGCGCCGGGAGCGATCCCGACCCGCGCTTCTCCCTGGCCAACGAGCGGACGTTCCTGGCATGGATTCGCACAGTCCTCGCGATCATCGCGGGCGCCCTGGCGCTGGAAGCGCTCGGCGACACCATCGTGTCGTCCGGAACCCGTTCGATCCTCACGCACGTTCTGCTTGCCGTCGCGGTGCTCCTGGCCATCCTGGCCTGGCGGCGCTGGTACCGGGTCGAGGTCGCGCTTCGCCTCAAACGGTCACTGCCGTTGCCGAAGGAACTGCTGGCCCTCTCGTTGCTCCTTGCCTCCGGCGGCATCATCCTCGCTGTCACCCTGCAGGCATGAGTGCTGGACGGGACCACGGTCGGTTCACTCACGACGACCCCGGGCTTCAACCCGAACGGACCACGCTCTCATGGTTGCGCACCGCGTGTGCAGTGCTGATCCCCTCCCTGCTGCTCGTGCGTATCGGCGACCCGGCACTGACGGTTCCATTGGTCGCGCTGTTCACCACCGCCGTCACGGGCATTCTGGCCACGGCTATGCGGCGGCACCCGTCACGAGTGATCGACTTTCGCAACAACATCTCCGTGCCCGCCGCCCTCCCTTCGGCGGGCCTCACCGGGGTGGTCGTATCCCTCGCAGTTGCCGCCCTCATCGCGATCAACGCGACGTGATTCCTACCCCATCGACAGCTGCTATCGGCTCGTGAAGATCACCAGTTCCATCGGATGCACGAATCGATCGCTACCTGATTGTGGCCGCCGAAAGCGTCTGCATGCTGCGGCCTTTCAGCGTCGAGTCGATCGTGTGCGGTTGACATGAACTATGTGTCCTGGACGCTGCCGCCGGGAACACGTCGTCGACGACAGCGAAACCGGAGAGCAGCTCGCGTACGCCTGGGTGGTCACCGACGAGGCCACGTTCGCGTGGCTGTGCGATGTTTCGTCGACCCCGGAACGCGCGGGCGCGGTATCGGCAGGCTTCTCATCGCGGGGGTGGTCAACGACCTCGCCCCATTAAGACTGAAACGGACAGTGCTCGCGACCGCCGACGCCCACGAACTATACGAACAGTACGGGTTCGTAAAGATCGACCAACCACGCATGTGGATGTCACGCTCGGGTCCACTTTCGTTCAGCTAAGCAAGATCTACAAACAATTGCCAACTACCCTGACGACGGTAGACCGAAAGTATCGCCACCCTAGCTGTCACACCGCAGGTCAGAGTGTCGGCACTTGCCAACTACGATGACGGTTCACAGCGAATGTGAATCGCCACGATTGTTGGCAATTTGCCAGGTAGCTGTCGTAGCGGGACGAACCTCGATCCGCGTGGTGCAGACTACTACGCACGCGGCAGCGCCTTCGACGGCAACATTCTCGAGGCCGGCACCGGCTCCACCAGCGACACTTCCGTGCCTTATGGCGGGCTGGAGCCGTCGTAGGTGAGTGCCAGAGTCTGTTTACCCCGACTATGGCGTGATACGGGCAACGGCGCCGGTTTCCAGCGCCGCCCACACCGCGCCGTCAGGGCCGACGGTGATGCCGTGTGGTTCGGATGCCGGTGTGGGGAGGTCGTATTCGGTGACGACGCCGGTCGGGCTGATCCGTCCGAGCCGGTTGGCACCCCACTCGGTGAACCAGCAGTCGCCGGAGGGCAGCGCGGTGATGGCATGCGGTTTCGCGGTTGGGTCGGAAAGAGGGAACATCCGCATCGCACCGTCCGGAGCGACGTTTCCGATCCGACCGGCGGCGATATCGACGAACCACATGGTTTCGTCTGCGCTGCAGGTGATACCCACCGGCGCACCCGGGCCGGGAAGCGGATACAGCGTGATCTTGCCCTTGAGGTCGATGCGTCCGACGGCGTTGGCCTGGTTGAGGGTGAACCACAAGGCGTCGTCGGGACCGCATACGACCATGGACGGCAATGCGCCCCGCACGGGGAGTTCGAAGCGCGCGATCCGGCCTTCTGGGGTGATCCGGCCAATCCTGCCGGTGTTCATCTCGGTGAACCACATAGCCTCGTCCGGGCCGGCGCATATCCCGAACGGCCCGCTGCCCGAAGGCAATGCGAACTCCGACATGACCCCCTCGGTGGTGATGCGTCCGATGTGATCATCACCCGATCGAGTGAACCACAATGCCTCGTCCACACCCGCGGCGATTATGGTCGGTCGACTCCCAGTTGGGTACCGCTCGACAGCACCATCGACGGTCATGCGGGCAATCTCGCCACTATGGACCAGGGTCAGCCAGAGCGCGCCGTCTGCGCCCGAGGAAATTCCGTAGGGACCCGACTTGGCGTCGGTCACCGAGAACTCCTCGACGACGCGATCGTCGACCCGATCCGCCACTGACATCCCCCTTCCCTTCGCCATTCGGTGTTCGGACGGGCAATTTCGCAGCCCACCCCGGCGGCGTTCCTGGTCCCCGAGGCTACCGACCCGTTCGCAATTCGCAACGACATTCCGGGCGTTCGTCCGACTCGGATCGGCCATTGCACAGTGAGAGGCGCCTCGAGGCGCCGAGGCACGTCGTCGTGCACGGTGCGCCAGAGGTGTTTCGCGACTTGCCGTTTGAGGGAATCACCTCGTTTCACGAGAGGTCTCGCCCGCCGACATCTTGCTCAGGTTGACGAACTCACCCGTCGCGGGGTTGCCGGGCCTCGGCGAAGGCGACGATGTGGATCGCGGGCGGATGGGACCGAACAGTTGCCCACTTCGATGACGATTCACGCCAGCCGGCTCAGCGGCCCTCGAAGACCCGCTGCCACACGGCCGGGTCGGTGCGCGGGCCGCCGAGCGTGTCGGCGCCGTAGCGATCGATCTCCGCGGCGATGTCCAGCGGCCGGGTCGGCGGCATCCCCGGTACCAACTCCTCCTCGACCCGGCCGTCGGGAACCAGCCAGCACACCTCGAACTCGATGCCGTCGGGGTCACGGGCGTACAGAGCCTTGGTCGAGCCATGGTTGCTCGCCCCGGTCAGCGCGTCTGCGCCAACCAGCCTTTCGGCCATCTCCCCGAGCTCGGTCAGCGTCCCGACCTCCCAGGCGAGGTGATAGAGACCGACGTCGCCCGGCCTACGTGCCCCTGGGCCGTTGGGACTCTGGAACAGGCCGAGATCGTGGTCGTTGGCGGACCCCGCGGCCTGCAGGAACGCTGCCCCGGAGAAACCTCCCGGCAGCGGACGGAATCCGAGCACATCGCGATAGAACGCGAGGCTGCGCTGCAGGTCCGACACGAACAGGACTGCGTGGTTGAGTCGACGAATCACGATCGCACCCTATCTTCCCGAACCGACAGGTGCGGACCACGACGGCCCGGCGACGACCAGACCCGCTTCCGCACCGAATTCGCCACCGAGCTCCTCCCACGCCTACGCGAACTCGGCTGAGCCGCAGCCGCTCTCCGACCTGACCCGCCACCTGCGCGGGGCCACACCGTACGGTATGTTTCGGCTCCTGAGCATCCGGCGAAGACCGGAACGGGAAGAGGGGAACCAATCTCGATGTCCGTCAGCGAGAACTCGACGAACGAGCAGCCGTACCGGGACTACGAGCAGTACCCGGCCACAGCCAACGGCTCTCCGGGGTCGTACCCGCCCGCGGACCTACCGCCCGACCATCACGAGCATCACCCCGACACCCAGGCTTCGCCCTATCCCACAACGATGCCCACATCGGTTCGAGCAGCGCAGATCCTCTCCTGGGTCTTCGCCGCGCTCGGCATCGTCTTGACGGGAATGGCATTCGCCGTCGGCAAAAACGAGCTGGCCGGCAAACTCATTGCCGTCTACCTCCCCGCCCTTCTCCTGGGCATCTTGGCCTTCGGCTATACCGTCAACGGCAATGGACTCCGGATAGCCGCGATCGTCTGCGCAAGCTTCGAGGGTCTGGGCAGCTTGACCCAACGGCCACCCTTCCTCGTCGGCTTGGCCGCGAGTCTCACCATCGTGATTCTCCTGTCTCGGAGCAGTGCCGGCCTCTGGTTCAAACGGCCGCACTGAGTGGTTCGAACGCGGTACTGGCACCTCCCTGAGCGAAGTGCTCGGGGTTCATGCCTTCCCTTCCACCGCGGACGCCGAAACTCGAGACCGAACCGGACATGTTGAGATCATTGGGCAACGTTGCTGCGGAACCAGTGTTGCGGAGAACTGAACTCGAAGCGCACTGAGGGCTAGCCCTGCAGAGCGGCACGTACACCGTAACAACCGATAGATGGTCCAGCTGGGATATAGCGCCTGCAGATCGAAACGTGAGCTGCTGTGGCCTGATGGTATCGGTCACGGGCTGACACCGCGCCGAGGCAGTGCCAGCGGGAAACCTGCTGGCACTGCCTCGAGTTGCTTTGGTTGTTCGTCAGCTTGCGAATGCCCAATCAAGCGACCCTGCGCCCGCGCCGGGCTGTGAAGGCTCGGTGGGGTTTCCGGGGTCCGTCGGATCGGTGGGGTCGACCGGATCGGTTGGATCCGTGGGGTTTCCGGGTCCAACCGCGGTGTTCTTCGCGATTGCCATTGAGTACCGCCAGCCGGCAGCGATGGCGGTAACCGATCTGCCGGTGAGTTCTTGCGGTGTGTCGGTCTGCCCATGACTGTTGCTACCCCACGCGTGAAGGGTTCCATCACTGGCCAGAGCCATGGCATGTTCGGCACCGGCGGCAATGGCAGTAACCGTCTTGCCGGTGAGTTCTTGCGGTACGTCGGTCTGCCCGAAGTTGTTCAACCCCCAGCCGTGGACGGCGCCGTCGTCGGTGAGGGCCAAGTTGTAGCGGTCGGCTGCTGCGATGGCGGTGACCTTCTTGCCGGTCGTGCTTGGTGGGCTGGTGGGAAGGCTGCCGCCGCCGGTCCAGGAGTACACGCGCCCGTCGTCGGTGAGAACCGTCCATTCCCATGAGTTCACTGCGATCGCGGTGACCTTCTTGCCCTTGAGTTCGTTCGGGGTGGCTCGGTTGTGGACGTAGGGGTCCCACACGTGTACCGAGCCATCCTCGGTGAGAGCTGCCCACCGCATCCCGTATGCGGTGATCGCGGTGACCTTCTTGCCGGTCAGTGCCTCTGGGATGGTGGTTGCGCCTTGGAGGTTGGATCCCCACGCGTGGATGACACCATCATCGGTCAGGGCCAGGAAGTAGTCGTCGACGATGTTGCCGGCGGCGATGGCCTTGACTGTCTTGCCGCGGAGCGCCTGCGGCGGTGCGCTTGGATCCCCGCCGGGAAGGTTGTACGTCGGCCAGACGTGCACGGCGCCGTCATCGGTGAGCGCCATGGAGTGGCTGCTGCCTGTCGCGACCGCGGTGAAGGTCTCGTTGGCGAGTGTGCTGGGTACCGCGGTTTGTCCGTAGTCGCGCATTCCCCAGGCGTATACGGTTCCGCCCGGAGGGTTGGCAACTCCTACCGGTGCGGCGTTGCTCTGGCCGACCATCGACGCAGTGAGTCCCATCGCTGCGGTCATCGCGAAGAGAAGCTGAGCAAGGGCTCGACGTCGATTCCGATTGATTCGTGTGCTGATCATTTCCGCTTTCTCGTTGACTGCCCTGGCATGCCCGAAGTTTCCGCATTCCAGAGACTCGCATCACGCACCCATCCGTTGCCCGTAGCGCAACGATGGACAGGACAATAGATGGTGGCCGACCGGCAGGCATGGGCCGACTCGATCCGCTGTTGTCCACCCGTAAGAAGGAACGCGTCAACGCGGGCACAACCGTGAGCTAGTACGAGAACGGCCGCGGCGACGATGACGTCAGCGTCGACCCGGTGCGGCCCGTTCAAGGTGCAACGACAGCAGCGCAGCACTGGGAGTTTGCGGATGGGTCGTTCCGTCTGCGAACCAGTTCGCGCACTTCCTTTTCCAGGGGTAACGGAGTTTGGGGTAGATCAACGGTCAACTGAAGTGGGGCATTCCCCTTGCCTGATTCAACCTGTCTCACCATCGGTGTTCGCGGCACGTCTGTGGGCACTTCCGATTCCGAGGCGAGTGGCTTCCTCCGCGTCGGTACGGATCCAGCGATTCCACCCTGGGCGATCATCTCGTCCCACTCCGCCTTGGAGGAGACGAGTCCGTTGCCGGTGGAGATGATTGTCTGCCCGTTGGCCTTCGCGTCGGCGATGCGTCTGACGAGGTCGTTCTGGGCTTCACCGTGTACTCGGATGCCGGACGGTACAGCTCGTAGGCGAACTTCAGGTTCACCAGCCACGACTGGCCGTACGCCGACCACCGGTTGTACCCGCGGCGCTACCAGCTCGGATCGTCGAGGCCGTGTCCACGCATCGGTGACAGCGCGGGGGCTGCATTCGTGGCGAAGAAATCATGAAGTTGGCGAGCACTTTGTGAGCGGACCCGTGTCGGCACCGGATGCTGCTCGCGTTCGTGTTGGAGCCGGCCGTCTCCCATGGGTCGAGGACGACAGCGAGTGACTAGGTCAGCCCATGTTTGCAGTACTGCCGCGCCGGGCACTACCAAGCAGTACTGCACACATGGAGGTGTACAAACATGGCGAATAACAAGTCCGGGCCCGCCGAGGGCGTCAAGGGCGTCGTGGAGGGCGTGAAAGGAAAGGCGAAGGAAGCAGTCGGGGCCGTGACCGGCAACGACGCTTTGACCCGCGAAGGGAAAGCCCAAGAGGACAAGGCCGAAGCGCAGCGACGCACCGCCGAGAAGGAAGCCGAGGCCGAGAAGGCCCGATCAGAAGCGGCGGTCGACGAGGCGCGCCAACGCGCCGAGCAGGACACCTGAGCGGTCAGCACACCGGAGTGCAGTGCGCCGAGCGCTGTGCGGTCACGTTCTCCGACCCGGAAAGCCCGCCCGGAGAAACGCGGCGCTTTTCAGGTGGGGCGGGGACGAGAGTGGAGGAGTAATGACAGTCTCGAAGTACCTCGAGCGAAGCACAGCCGTGTTCGGGATCTGCGCCGCCTGCGTGGTGATCGCGCCGGCTGCGGCGTGGGCTGGAACATCGTTCGACAACCCGCCGCCCAGCTGCGTCCCCACCGGCCTTGGCGACGCCACCGTCGAAGCGGAGACCGGCGCGGAGGAATCCGAGCTGACTCCCGGAACGGTTGAGTTCGAGATCGATGACGGCGCCGGAACCGGAGCGAACGTGGTGTGGGTGAACACCGACAATTGGCGATTCGGCACCGTCATGCTGACGCCGCACGGGGACGAGGCGGAACCGAAGGCTACGGTCGAATCCGGCCCAGGGCAGGTGATGGCTGCCGTATACGGTCTCTACACCGACGCAGAAGGGCAATCCTGCCTGTTGCTTCCGGGGGTGAACACCGCAATCACCGTTCCCGGGTAGCCGGCCGTCGACACAGGGACGCCGACGGTGCCCAGTCGGCCCCGACGACTGTGGATCGTCAAGTGGTCGTGAACTCCTCGAGCGCCGCGGAATCCAGGGCGCCGGCGACCGTCATGACGGTCGGGCCCCCGCGGAAGCGGGCCGAACTGCGTGGGAACTCCGGAATCGAGAGTTCGATGCAGTGAACGTGAATGCGCATGAGCGACCTCCCCGGGTTCGTCGACCGCAACGAACTCCCAACCGCACCCAAGCTGGTGCGTGGAGATTCGGAATCGTGACCGACAGCGTGAAGAACTCTCGGCGTCAAGCTCGAACCGGGCTCCTCTTCGACCGTACCGTGTCCGTGCCTGCCTCGATCCGGGCCGGTGACCTCTCGGATCTGCTGCAACTCGACGGGCAGCGCGCATCCGAGCGTTGCCAGAGCCGCCACCGATTCAGCCCCCAATCCGGCGATGCACGGCATGCGATTCATCGATTGCACGCTGTGACAATCGGTTCCAGGTCTCGGAGGCATCGCGCCGGCGCGGTCACCTTCCGCCGACTCGACGAGTGCCTGTGCTCGGGCGACGGGTGAGCCCCCGGCGAGGGCGACCCGCTCGCCTCTACCGACCAGACCTGGCGACGCCGATCACTTCCACGGTCGAAGTCGGATGCCTGGTGTCGTCGCTCTCGGTCGATTGTGCGGTTGGTGTCGGAGTGGCGGAGGTTGTCGGTGAAGTCGAGGTCTCGGCGGTGGAATCCGCCACGGCGATTTCCGAGGTCGGAGTCGGATCCGGAGCCACTTCGGTCTCGGTCTCGGTCACTTGGGCGCTCGGCGACGGACGGGCCGACGTGGTCGACGCAGCGGCCGTTGGCGCCGCAGTCGACGGTTCGGCGGTGGATTGCGCCTGCGCCGCCTCCGCAGTCGCCTCGGATTCGGTGTCGACCGGCAGAGCCGCGGCCTGCTCCTGCTCGTACTTGCCCAGAGCCTCCTCGAGGCGAGCGGCTTCCTGCGCGTCGGTGCGGATCCAGCGGTTCCAGGTGTGGGCACCGTTGGTGTAGATGAACTCGATTGGCAGATCGAAGATCTTGGCCTGCGCGTTGAGCAAGACGGTCGACGTGAACGACACGATCTCCAGGACGCTGCCGATGGCGACGTGCGCGATGCCACCCTGGGCGATCATCTCGTCCCACTCCGCCTTGGAGGAGACCAGTCCGTTGCCGGTGGAGATGATGATGGTCTGCCCGTTGGCCTTCGCGTCGGCGATGCGCCTGACGATGTCGTTCTCGGCCCACTGATTGCCGGGCAGGAACGGGTTGCCCCAGAGGGCATCGAAGCCGTTGGACACGCCGTAGCGGTTGGACAGGGTGAACGGGACCAGGAGATACCCGAGGAGGCTGTCGGTCTGGTAGTAGCCGGATCGAGACACCGCGACCGAGAACACGTCCGGGTACTTGAGTGCCAGATTGACGGCCTGACCGCCGGAGATCGAGAGCCCGGACACGGCGTTCCCGGACGTTCCGATGTCGAAACGGTCATTCAGGTACAGCGGAAGCTCCTCGCCGACAAAGGTTTCCCACTGCGGAGTGCCGAGGGAGTTACCGTTGCTGTCGACCGCGGGCGACTGCCAGTTCGACGACCAGCCGTTCGCCGAATCGGGGATGGCCACGAGGTTGTACCCGGTGCCGTAGAGGTCACCCCGGCCATTGGTGCTGGGGTCGCTGAGCGAACCCAGGAAGTAGACGGCCTGTTCGGATCCGCCGGCCTGGTTGCCGGACGGCCGGATCTTCACGGTGATGGACGTCTGCATCGACTCCGACCACACCCAGCACGTCTGGATGTTCTGCGCACGTTCGTTGCCATCGACGTACGCGCAGCCGTCCCGGACGGTGGTCGGGGCGACCGCGTGTGCCTGCCCCGTCGCGACGGCGCTCACACCGATGGCAGCAGCCAGGGCCGCGGCTGCTAGTGCACCTTTTCGGCGGGTCGTGATCGACGTTGACTGGACCCGTGGCGCACGGTCGTTCGAAAGCATTAGGAGAGCCTAACCATAGTCACAATTGAGAACTATGTGAGGTCTGTCACCAGCCCCCGACGGCGAGGGTGATGCGACGAAGCACTCCACGAGGTGATCGCCGTGGGTGATGCCAAACGCCGCGCCGCGCCGAACGCGGGCACCACCCATTCGATCGAACGGTGGCGCCCGCGTTCGGGGAACCGATGCTGCGAGAAGTCGAGCGCGGTGAATCGTCGTCCGATCCCCGGATCAGCTCTGGAGTTCGGCAGTGCGCTCCCGGGCCGCGTCGAGCGCCTTCTGCGCCTTCCGGCGTGCCCGGCGTCCCAGGATCTCGGCCTGATCACTCGCAGCGGACGTCCATTCGCCACCACGGTCCCGCGCGATCTCCGCCCAGTCAACGCCACGATCCCGCGCGATCTCCGCCCACTCTTCGCCGCGCTCGCGGGCCAACTCGGCAAGTTCGTGCCCACGGACACGAGCCTGCTCCGCGAGTTCGCTGCCGTGCTCACGCAGCAGATCCGCCCACTCGCCGCCACGTTCACGAACAACATCGAGGGCCTCGCCGCCGCGCTCGCGGGCAACGTCGAGGGCCTCGCCGCCGAGGACACCGGCCTGGTCGGCGGCCACCTGGGCGCGTTCGGTCACTGCGGCGAGGGCTGTGGGCCCGGAGTCGTTCCCGAGAGCTTCCGCCAGCCGATCCTGTGCGTGCCGGGCAGCGCGTCGCCCCCGCCACCCGAGGGACGGCTTCCCTTCGGTGTCCACGGCGGCGATCAGCAGGCCACCAAGCAGCGAAAGATTCTTGAAGAACTGAATTTGCTGCGCGGAACGCTGGGCCGGATCGTCGATCTTCCAGAACGCGTGACCGACGAGCGTGGTCGGGACGAGGCTGCCAGCCAGTGCCAGCGATGCGAGCCGGGGCGCCTTGCCCACGGCGAGCAGCACACCGGCACCGACCTGGACGGCGCCGTTGATCCTGACCAGGGTCTCCGGATCGGCCGGGACCTTCTCCGACACCGACGCGGGCAGCTTGTCGGCGGCCTGTTCGGCGACGGCGCCGGCAGCGGGCGCCTTGGCGGCGGGGTTCCGTAGGGCGTCGACACCGCCGGCAATGAAGACACTTGACAGCAGCGGGCGCGCGATACGTCGAACAATCATCAGTGGCCTCCCAGTTCGGTTCCTTGTCTGTTCCCTACCCATTGAGGCGCCCGGTGAAACGCACACACCTGAACCGGCCGCCCTTCAGATGACCGAAGGTGGCCTTGATACGCACCATGCGCACGAAGGCCACCTTCAGCCGGGGTGGGGACCGTCAGTCGTCCCCGGTGATCTTCTCTGCGACCTCGTTGGCCTTGTCCTTGACCTTCTCGACGCCCTTCTTCGCCGCCGACGACGCCTGATCGCCCTTACCCTCGTTCTTCAGGTCGTCATCGCCGGTGGCGGCTCCCGCCGCCTCCTTCGCACGTCCCTTGAGTTCTTCCGCCTTGTTCTCGAACTTGTCTCCGACACCCATGTCGATCCTCCTGTGTTGGTTGATCATTCACTGAACCGTGCAGTGCGGTCACACCTTCGAACGACCACTGACGAGCTTGACGAAGAAGAGCAGGATGCACGCACCCACCAGGCATGTCACGAAGCTGAAGATCCAGCCTCCGCCGGCCACGTCGGCGCCGAAGAGGCTGAACACCCAGCCGCCGAGAAGCCCACCGATGATGCCGACGACGATGTTGAGGACGATGCCCTGCTGTGCATCGGTTCCCATCAGCTTGGACCCGATCCATCCGGCGAGTCCGCCGATGACGATCCAGGCGATGATGCTCATTGACAACACTGTGGGTCTCCTTCTGTACTGCCGGCTCAGGACACCGGCGGGATGACGGGCTCATCGTGCGGCCCATACGAATGCGGCTGTGGCGTAGCTCGACTGTCGAGGCTTGCCGGATCGGTCAGGATGCGCCGAGGGCTTGGCGTACCGACCTGATCCGCGCCTTCTCGGCCTCCGCCGCCAGCACTCCGGCGGACCGGGCCGCTCGGGGGCCCACCGGTCCCCTCTCGAAGCCGCCCCCGAGGGGGAGGTCGCCGTTGTTCGACGGATCTGTCATCGTTGCCACCTTTCGGTTCCGTACGCGAGGCCTCGAGTTCGGAGCCGCTGCGCTTGTCGGTCTGGTACCCGAGATCCGGCCGGGTCATACCTCATGTCTGCGAACCAATCGCGTTGGTCCGAAACAACTCACGCCGAGATGGGGGTCGCCATGCGGCGTTCCGATTCGGCGAGACCGCCCCAGACGCCGTGGATCTCCCCGACTTCGAGAGCCTGCTCCAGGCATGCTTTCCGGACCGGGCACACCGCACACACCGCCTTGGCCATGGCCTCCCGGCGTTGCCGTGCACGCGGCCCTTCCCCGTTGGGCGAGTAGAAGAGCGCGGAGTCGGCCGACCGGCAGGCAGCCCGCATCTGCCAGTCCCACTCGGTGACGAGTGGCCGCAAGCGGTCGATCCGCGGTTGCCTGACCTTCTTCGCGCGCACAGCCTGATTCACCATGTCGACCTTTCAGTGGAATCGTTTCGTCTCCAGTGGAACGGATGTTTCCCACTTCCCGGGCGTCCAAACGAGACGGATCGATGAGGAATCTCACGTATGACTCGCCCGGGATCGGGGTAGAGGCGCGCACTCCGAGTGAGGGCAACCGCCGCACCCAGCGCAACCAGAATCCTCGACGAGAAGGTAAGGTTCGCCTAACTCACAGGGAATGTGCACCGAGTTCCCAGGTTGACGCCCCTGCGAGTGGTCGATCCCGCGCAGGTCGGGGCGACTCGGTGTGCCGTGTGACGAGGATGGACTGACGATGACGCAGCTGCAGGAAAAGCGGACCGCACTTGCCCGCAAGGTGCTGGGCGAGGACAACTACCGCCGAGTCCTCCGGATGCTCAGTGATCGCAGGCAGAGGCCACGTGTCGGCAAGGTCCGGTTCGGGGACCTACGCCGGATCGAGCCGATCTGCCGCGAGTACGGCTTCGAGCGCGGCCGCCCCGTCGACCGGTTCTACATCGAGGGCTTCCTCGACGCGCACCGCCACCTCGTCACCGGTGCCGTACTGGAGATCGGCGAACGAACCTACACCGAGACCTTCGGGGAGGGCGTCACCCGATCCGACATGCTGCACGTCGCAGACGTCGACGGCGCCACGTACGTCGCCGACCTCACCGATGCGCCGGACGTCCCGAGCGACACCTACGACTGCATCATCCTCACCCAGACGCTTCAGATGATCTTCGACACGAAGGCCGCGGTCGACACGCTGCACCGCATCCTCAAGCCCGGCGGCGTCGTCCTGTGCACGGTCCCCGGCATCAGCCAGATCGCCGACCCGGTGTGGAACTCGACCTGGTACTGGTCGTTCACCGAACTGTCCGTGAACCGCCTGTTCGGGGGCCCGTTCCCGGCGGACGGCGTCACCGTGCGCGCATACGGCAACGTGCTCGCCGCGACTGCCTTCCTGCACGGCATGGCCGACCGCGAACTCACACGTCAGGAGCTGAACGTCTTCGACCCCGAGTACCCGGTGATCGTGGCGGTGGCGGCACGCAAGGGCGCCGATGTCACGACGTGACGCCCTGGCCGCCGGGCTCCGCTTGCGCACCCGGCGGCTTCGGCGCCGCGGCGGAATCCTGATGTACCACTGCATCGCCCAGGAGTCCGTCGACCCGTGGGCGATCTGTGTGTCACCGCAGGCGTTCGACGAGCAGATGGCGGTGCTCGCCGGCGCCCGTGCCGCAACCGACCTCGGTGACTTCGCCGGGGACGACGCCTACACCCGCGCGGGCGCGCGGGTGGCGGTGACGTTCGACGACGGCTACCTCGACAACCTCACCACCGCGCTCCCCATCCTCGAGCGCCACGCGATCCCCGCGACGATCTTCGTCATCGGAAACGGCGTCGGCCGGACGCGCGAATTCTGGTGGGACGCACTGCAACGCGCACTCCTGTCGGGGCCATTGCCGGAGCAACTGGACTTCCCGTTCGGCATCGGCCCGCACACCTACACGCTGGCCGAGCTCCCGGGCGACCCCGCGTTCGTCCCGGGCTGGCGCGCCGACTTCGACCCCGCCGTCACCCCGCGGCAGCAGCTGTTCCGTGCACTGTGGGACGCCGTCGTCGTGCTGGAGCCGGCCGAGCAGGACGACGCGGTCGACCACCTCCTCGACTGGGCCGGTCAGCCGGCGTCGGCCCCCACGACACGTGGGGCAGTCGACGAGGCGCAGTTCGCGCGGCTCGCCGAACACCCGCTGGTCACCATCGGGAGCCACACTCTCGACCACCCCTCGCTGACCGACCTGTCACCCGAACGGCAGGCCGCACAGATCCGTGAGGGCCGCCGCACGGTGGAGGACCTCGTGGGGCGACCGGTGACCCGGTTCTCCTACCCGTACGGCCGGTTCGACGACACCGCGCGCGCCGCGGTACGCGACACCGGAATCGACATCGCCTGCACGAGCGTGCCGGTGCCCGCAATCACCGGCGACGACCGTCACGCCCTGCCGCGACTGCAGCCGACGGACATGGACGGCGACGGGTTCGCCCGGTGGCTGCGCGGGAACTACGGCCTGCTCACCGCGACCGGACGCTGATCGACGGGGCTGTGTCACGGCAGGTGATACACGTGGTAAACCCCGTGTAACCACGGGGCGAACGGGTGTTTCCTCGGCCACACTGGGCGGCGACACCGTCCGCCACCTCGCCGTTGGAGCCCGATGACCATCTCCGAAAGCATGCTCCCGAAAGTTCCGCTGCCGGTGTCCGGGCGCAGGCCGGCCGACGCGCGGCGCGACTCGACGGCGGCCGGACCCCGCGAGCTCGACGCGGACTGGCTACGGCGAGCACTCGGCACCTGCGGTTTCCTCGAGCAGTCCCGGGCGCTGTGCCCCGCCGATGTCGCAGTGGTGACGTTCGCGGTCCGGTGGGCGCCGTTCGGCGGGTCGAGCCCGGAGGATCTGCTGGTCACGTTCGGGGTGGGCCGGACACGCTTCCAGTCGATGCTGCGAACCGCGCTGACGTCTCACGACGCGGAACAGCACAGGGTGCGGGAGATCAAGCGAACTCTGCGGGACGACCTGTCGGTCGCGTGGGGGATCCCGGCGGAGTAACCGGATCACAATATTGGTTGTGCACAATCAAACTGTGCACTACCATTCAGGTCGTGGTCAACGAACTCGCCCTCGACAACCAGCTGTGCTTCGCGCTGTACGCCGCGTCGCGGGCGATGACGGCCACCTACCGCCCGATGCTCGACGAACTCGGGCTGACCTACCCGCAGTACCTGGTGATGCTCACGCTGTGGGAGCGCGACGGTCGCGGCGTCCGCGAGATCGGGGACGCCCTGGACCTGGACAGCGGAACCCTGTCTCCCCTGCTCAAGCGCATGGAGGCGCTCGGCATCATCGAACGCCGTCGGCAGTCGGACGACGAGCGCCGCGTCCTGATCCACCTCACCGAGCCGGGGCGCGACCTGCGCGAGTCCGCGCGGGACATCCCGCGACACCTCGCGTCGTGCGCCGCAATGCCACCGGACGAGCTGCTCGCCCTCCGATCAACCCTCAAGGAACTCACCAACGCCCTGCGTGCCGTACCCACCGAAGGCTCCACCACCTAAGGAGAACCGAATGAACATCGTCTACACCGCCGAAGCCCTCGTCAGCGGCGACGGCCGCAACGGCCAGGGCCGCACCAGCGACGGCCGCCTCGACCTGACCTTCGCGATCCCCACCGAGATGGGCGGCACCGGCGACGGCACCAACCCGGAGCAGTTGTTCGCCCTCGGCTACGCCGCCTGCTACCACTCGGCGCTGCGCCTGGTGGCACGTCAGGCCGGCGCCGACGTCACCGACTCGGCGGTCGGCGCCCGCGTCGGCATCGGCCCGACCGAGGGCGGCGGATTCGGCCTCGACGTGACCCTCGAGGTGACGCTGCCGAACCTGTCGCGCGAGCAGGCCCAGGAGCTCGCGGACAAGGCGCACCAGGTGTGCCCCTACTCGAACGCCACACGCGGCAACATCGACGTCGCCATCGTCGTCACGGGCGACGACGACTGACACGCCGCCAGGCGAAGATCAGACAGGACGGCCCGGAGGCCGGGTCCGCTTCGGCGGGAACGGCATCCGGGCCGCACCGCATCCCGGGGTCGGGCGGGATCAGAACCCGCCGAGCCCCTTCCCGATCATCACGGCACCCATCACCACCAGCACGATCGCCATGACCGCGTGATTCTGTTCCTGCAACCAGGTCTTCGCGGATGCCAGCGGCTCCCGCAACCGGTCGGCCGCGAGCGCGTATCCGATCACCGGGATCAGCACCGTCGACGCCGCGAGCACGGTGAACACGACCAGAGCGACGACGTCCTCGGCGGCACCGATCGCACCCGCACCGATGGTGACGCCCGCGGCCGCACACAGCAGCAGGTTCTTCGGGTTCACCGCGGCCAGCACCACCCCGAGACCCGCCGCCTTGGCAAGGGTCAACTGGTCGATCGCCTGCATCCACTTCGGTACGGACGTGTCGCCACGATCGCGCCACTGCTTGACGGCGAGGACCACCAGCAGCACTCCGAGAGCGACCTTGACCCACGACACCGAGGACGTACTGTCGTCGTCCGAGGCCCCGACGACGCCGGAGAGAAGGATGAAGACGCCGGTCGCTGCGACGATCCCGACGACCCATCCGATGCCGAATCCCACGCTGGCACCGCCCGCGTTGGCGGACAGCAGCATGAGGATGGCGGCGACGATCGGGATCGGCGAGATCGCCACACCGACCGCGAGCGGAAGCACATCACCGATGACAGCACCCATGCCGCGACCGTAGCCGCGGATGGCGTCGGTCCGCCTCGCCCGTACCGAGTGAGATCACTCCCCGGCGTCGCCTCCGTCGGATGTGGGCGAGTTCTTCTCGAATCGGTAGGTGACGCCCGTGAGACGTTCGGACAGCCCCCAGAGCGAGGCGGCGACGGCGCGGTCCTTCGACTTTCCGCTCGAGCCCACGGCCTTCGGGTACCCGCGCTGCTCGAACGGCCCGTCGGGCCCGAGGTAGCTGCCCGAGACCGCGGCCGGCGAGGTCGCGGCCCACATTTCGGGAAGCGCGCCCATCTCGGCGCTCTGCGCGAACAGATTGCCGATTCCCATGAGCCGATCCCAGACGGACTGGGTGTTCCCCTGCAGACCGGTCGCCGCGTATCCGGGGTGGGCGGCAAGTGATTTCACCGTCGACCCGGACGCCCGGAGGCGCCGGTCCAGTTCGTACGCGAACATCAGGTTCGCGAGCTTGGACTGCCCGTAAGCCGGCCACCTGCTGTAGCTGCGGTGCTGCCAGTTCGGGTCGTCCAGATTGATGGAGCCCATCCGGTGCATCAGGCTCGACATCGTCACCACACGATCGGTGATGCGGTCCAGCAGCAGTCCGGTGAGCGCGAAGTGCCCGAGGTGATTGGTCCCGAACTGTGTCTCGAATCCGTCGGCGGTCGCGCCCTTCGGCACCGCCATCACGCCTGCGTTGTTGATCAGGACGTCGACGCCGTCGACACCGTCGGCGAACTCACGGACCGAGGACAGGTCGGCGAGGTCGAGCCGCCGCACCTGTGCGTTCGGGCCGATCTCGGCGGCCACCGGAGCGGCCTTGTCGACGGTGCGGCAGGCCAGGATCACCGTGGCACCCGCTGCACCGAGCGCCTTGGCCGTCACGGCCCCCAGTCCGCTGTTCGCGCCGGTCACCACATAGGTGCGGCCGGTTTGGTCGGCGACGTCACGAGCAGTCCATTTCCCCATACCGCCACCCTACGGTGCATTCGCGTCGTACGGCCGCCGATCACCCAGCCCCTTGGAACGCATATCGGGGTGTGGACGCAGTGTCCACACCCCGATACGAATACTGCGAGGACTCAGCCCTGTCCGCTGGTGATACCAATCGTGAGCGACTGGAGCAGCGTGAGGATCGTGATGATGTCAGCAGTCGACGAGCCGTTGCCGTCGTCCTCCGCGGGGGGGTCGGTGATGAAGCCGAAAGCCATGCTCATTCTCCATTTTCGTGTGCCCCATGCCGCCCGTCGGCATTGGGTGTCTGGGCACGCTATACCAGCATTTCGGCTAGGCACAGGCAAACGAAAAATATTCGTTGCGCTGGCCCTTTAGCGTTGAACACCTCCGACAACGGGGAACGTGACGAAGCTCGGCGCAGCCTGATCGAGCTGCAGATGCTGGGGGCGCAGCCCACTGTCCGTGCGCATCGGTCCGAGCGGCAGGTACCGCGGTGCGCTGAGCGCGTAGACGTCGACCCGGAGCCGATGGCCCGGCTGCAGGATCGCATCGGTTGCGAGCAGGTTCACGTCGAGCACGGTCGGCTGACCCGGGACCGTCGGCTGCCGTTCGTCCAGAGTGAGGAAGTGGTGTGCGTCGGTGTAGTCACCGTTCGGCGCCTTCTGCGACTTCGAGTCGTCGACCGCGCGCAGCGACGAGGTGAGCGCGCCGTTGCTCAGGACCGTCGAGCGGCCGTCGGGAGCGACGTCGTTGAGCGTCACGGCCCAGAAGCCGTCGGTCCCGTCGTGCACGGTGTTGAGGTGCACGTTGATCGGACCGGACAACGCGGTCGGCTCGGCGACGGGAGCACCGGTGAAGCTCAGTCCGTCACCCTCCTGTGTTCGAGAGTCCTTGGTACATACGGAGCCCAGCGCGACGAATGCGCCTGCGGTGCCCTGAGCAGCATCGCGGGAGCAGAGGCTGCGCACACCGGGTGCGACGGTCAGCCGGGTGCTGCCGGTGGGCGCATCGGCGACCAGACTTCCGTCGTGCACGCTGTGACCGGCGGTACCACTGGGGGCTGCCGACAGGTAGAGGCGCTCGTACTCGACTCCGGAGCGCGGGAACTGGTCCGTCGTGGTCCAGCCACCACCCTGCTGCCACAGGGTGACCGGGCCGTACTCGTCGATCCCGTTGTCGATCCCCTTGAGCCACTTGTCGAACCACGCCCGTTCCAGGACATCGAGGCGCGGCGGGGAGCCCGCGGTACCGAACCCCTGCCCCGGGTTCAGGTGATACGTGTCGCCCATGACCAACTGCTTTCGGCCCGGCGGCAGGTCGATCGCGTTGTAGATGCGCGGCTCACTGTTGGCGAAGATGTCGTGCCAGCCGCCGAAGACCATGGTCGGGACCTCGATGGCGTCCGTCTTCGCCAGCCGCTGCTGATAGAACGGACCGTCCTGAGCGACGTCGAGCGTCGACGGGGCGATCCCGTCGATCGTCGGTGCCGTCACGGCCTCGGCCAGCTCCGGCAGCAGCGTGCCGGGATCCTCCAAACGGTCCGCCAGCCACTGCTGGTCGATCTGCCCCCGCAACAGTTCCTGAGCGTTCGGAATCAGTTTGGTGCCGTTCACCAGCGACAGCCACAACGGCATGAAGCCGACGCCGAGTCCGCCACCGGTGCCGACGATGTCGCGGAGCAGGTCGTTGCCCGGCTCGACCGCGAAGATGGCTTCGAGCGCAGCGGGGCGGTGACCGGCGGCCTGCACCGAGTTGATCCCGGAATAGGACACGCCTCCCATGCCGACCTTGCCGTTCGACCACGACTGTGCGCTCGCCCAGTCGACGATCTCGACGCTGTCCTTCTGCTCCCGAGGTCCGAGCACGTCCCACACGCCCTGCGAGAACCCGGTGCCACGGGCGTCGACGACGACCTGCACGTAACCGCTCTGCACCAGCGGGCGGTTCACCCCGAACGCCTTCATGCCGCCACCCGCGACCAACCCGGTGAGCTCCGTGATCCCGTCGAGCGGGGTCCCGGTGAGGTTCAGTTCGTTGAGGAAGGCGGTCAGGTTCTCGCCGACGCCGGGTAGTGAGAGTGCCGCGTCGGTGACCGCGCTGACGAGCTTCGTGTAGGGGGTCACGTTCACGACCGTGGGCAGCGTGTCGCCGACGGCGTGTCCTGCGGCGTCCGCCGGACGGTAGACGTTCGCGCGCAGGACGGTGCCGTCGCTCATCGTGATCGGCACGTCCCACTCGACGGCGATGCCGGGGTGCCGTGGCGCCTCGTCGGCGGTGACCTGCCACTGCTGCGCGGCCGCACCGCCGGTGGGGTCCGCCACCGCAACGCTCGGCGCCGCGACCACGGCTGCCCCCAACCCCAGCACGGTCACGACCGCGCCCAGCACCGTCCCCCGTCCGCGCACCCGGCCCCCTCGTGTCGGTGGGCACCGTGAGTGGAGTGATCGGTGCCACAGAAACCTACCGGAGGCTAGCCGCTCACCCGAACCCGGTCAACGACTGCGAATTCGCCCTGTGGAGCCCCGACGCCTACCGTTGGCCCGTGCCTTCCGCCCCGTTGCCCGTGCGTGACGGCCTCAATCCGACGAGGTTGCGGCTGCCCGCGGACAGCGTCGACGCCACGGTGCTCGAACACCTCGTCGACCGGTTCCCCGACGACGCCGACCGCCTGCGGGAGAAGGTTGTGGCAGGTGAGGTCGTCGACGGCGACGGAGTGCCGATCACGCCCGAAACCCCCTGCCGGGCACACATGTTCGTCTACCTGTACCGGGACCCGCCGTGGGAGCCGCGGGTGCCGTTCGAGGTGGACGTCCTGCACCGCGACGAGGACCTGTTGGTCGTGGACAAGCCCCACTTCCTGGCGAGCACGCCGCGCGGCAGGCACGTCGTCGAGTCGGCGCTCGTCCGCTTGCGGCGAGATCTGGACCTGCCGGAGCTGACACCCGCGCACCGCCTCGACCGGGTGACGGCCGGGGTGCTGCTGTTCACGATCAGGCCCCGAGTACGTCGGGCGTACCAGGAATTGTTCGCGCAACGGTCCGTCGTCAAGGAGTACGAGGCGGTCGCGGGATTCGACCCGCGCCTGACGATGCCGACGACAGTGCGGAGCCGGATCGTGAAGCCGGACGGGGAACTGCGCTGCGTCGAAGTCGCGGGGGAACCCAATGCGGAGACCCTGATCGAGTTGATCGAGGCCCGGGACCGGCTCGCCCGATACCGCCTGCTCCCCCGGACCGGAAAGATGCACCAGCTCCGCGTGCACCTGAATTCGCTCGGCATCCCCATCGTCGGCGACAGCTTCTATCCGACGCTGCACGACGTTGCGCCGGAGGACTATTCGAATCCGCTGCAGTTGCTGGCGCGGTCACTGAGCTTCGTCGACCCGATCTCCGGAGAGCCGCGCACCTTTACCAGCCGACGTCGCCTGGCGGCGTGGATCTGAGGGAATCGCAGCCGGCAAGTGGCCTGAATCACAGTATCTTGCATCTGAAATGCAAATTAAATAGCTTCGGTCCATGAGCCTTTCAGCAGCGTCCAAGGAAGTCATCATCGCCACCCTTCCCGCAGTCGGCGGGGCCATCGGCGACATCACTCCGCTCTTCTACAAGAAGCTGTTCGCCGCGCACCCCGAGCTCGAGCGCGATCTCTTCAACCGTGGCAACCAGAAGCAGGGCGAGCAGCAGAAGGCCCTCGCCGGCGCGGTCGCCGCCTACGCCACCATGCTCGTCGGCGACAACCCGCACGCCACCGACGCGATCATGTCCCGCATCGCGAACAAGCATGCGTCGCTGGGTATCACGGCCGACAGCTACCCGATCGTCCACACCCACCTGTTCGCGGCGATCGTCGAGGTTCTCGGCGAGGCCGTCACCCCCGAGGTCGCGGCGGCGTGGGACGAGGTGTACTGGCTGATGGCCAACGCCCTCATCGCCGCCGAGCACAAGCTCTACGAGGACTCCGGCGTCGAGGACGGCCAGGTGTGGCGCGAGGTCACCGTCGCCCGCAAGGTCACCCAGTCCCCCGAGACCGTGTCCTTCGTCCTCGCCTCGACGACAGGGGAGCCGCTGCCGAAGCACCTTCCCGGGCAGTACATCTCGGTCGCGGTCACCCTGCCCGACGGCGCCCGCCAGATCCGGCAGTACAGCCTCGTGGGCGCTCCCGGCGCGGCCGAGTGGCAGATCACCGTGAAGGCCGTTCCGTCCCTGGCCGCGGCTCCCGCGGGCGAGGTCTCGAACTTCCTGCACGCGAACGTCACCGAGGGCGACACCCTGCAGGCGTCCCTGCCGTTCGGCGATCTGGTCCTCGACGAGGGCGACGCCCCGCTGCTGCTCATCTCCGCGGGCATCGGATGCACGCCGATGATCGGCATGCTCAACCACCTCGCGCAGACCGGTGACGAGCGGAACGTCGCGGTCCTGCACGCCGACCGGTCGCCCGCCCATCACGCCCACCGCGCAGAGCTCAGCGAGCTGGTGGAGCGCATCCCGTCCGCGACGATGCACCGCTGGTACGAGGACCTGGCCGACCTGACCGAGCAGGACACCCTGCACCTCGGCCGCGCCGACCTGTCGAAGATCGAGATCGCCGACGGCACCCGCGTCTACCTCTGCGGCCCGCTGCCGTTCATGCATTCCATCCGCGACACCCTCATCGGCCGCCAGGTCCCGGCGGACTCCATCCACTACGAGGTCTTCGGCCCCGACAGCTGGGCACCCGTCGGCTGACACATGATCCGACGCCGGACAGCGGTGTGGCCCGGACTCGTCACGAGTCCGGGCCACAGCCGTTTCCCCGCCGTCGCACAGTGGCATGAACGGTTCCGTTCAGTCGATCCGACCGAGTGAACGGAACCGTTCATGCCGTCGGGCATGCGTACGTCAGGCGGCGGCGGTGATCTCGTTGGGCGTGTGCTCGAGCTGCGCGGTCGCGGTCACGGCACCGGTGGCCAGATCGACGGCGTGCAGTTCCCCGGTGGCCGGCTCGGTCACATACGCGGTGTCACCCGAGACGACCAGCGTCGGACGCGGGTCCTGCCACTCCAGCGGCTCGGTCCACGGATCGACGACGGCGATCTTCCGCGTCACCGTCGCAGCGACGGGGTCGATCACGTGCAGCGCGCCGTCGGTTCCGAGCACGAGCGCCTCACCCTGCGGGCCCCGACCGAGGGAGCGGAACGAGTAGCTGGTCCCGAGATCCACCGGGGTGAGCCGGTTCGCGACGGTGTCGACGAGCATCACGCGCTGCGGCCGCTCGAGCTCCGCGTCCTTGTCGGTCTTGTAGTCCCCCAACACGATCGGCGACACCTCGCTGCCCGACTGGTTGCCGATCCGGCCGTACACGTCCGGACTCTGGATCTTCGTGATCACGCCGTCGCGGACCACGAGAACGCCGTCCTGGCAGCCGAACACGAGGACCTCGTCGGCGGCCGCGGCTTCGCCGTGCACCCCCGGGCACTCCTCGTTGCGAGCGACCTCGTGGCGGTCGGCGTCGAGAACGACGACGCCGCTACGCGATTCCGAGTTGCCGATCGTCGTGACCATCCCGCCGTCGGGCAGGTCGACCGCGACACCGTGATGCGCCTCGGGCGTCCGATGGATCGTCGTCTCCGGCTTCCCCTCCGACAGCCCGTGCGGATCGAAGGTCTGCACCTGACCGGTGCCGTCGGCGAAGAGCGTGGTCACGTCGGCGTGCCGGACGACGTGCCCGGGCTTCTCTGCGTCGAAGGACCAGTCGGCGAGTGCCGGCGCTGCGGTGTAGTGGTGGGCATGGTCGCCGTGCGGCTCGGACCATGCGCCCGTGTCCAGGACCCGGAACTGTGACCCGGCAGAGATCAGGACGTGGCGGCCGTCGCCCGCCGCATTGAGTCGAGCGAAGCCGTCGAGGTCGAACTCGGCCACCTGCTCGAAGGTCGACGCGTCGAGGACGGTCACGCCGCCGTCGTGGGTGACGGCGAGACGCGGCGCCGCCTTCGACACCTCTGTCGGAGTGACCGGCGCAGCGGTCGACTCGTCGGCGGGGGTGGCGTCGGTGGAACCGGCACAGCCGGTCAGCAGGGTCGCGAGGGCGATCGCCGGGGCGACGACCCGAAGAGTTGCGGTCATGCGACGACTATCATCGGTAATGAAAACTATTGTCAAAGTCGATTACGTGCATGCGTTTGGACGGAATCCACAAAACGCCGACCGTCGAGTCTTGACTCGTTCCAAAGTAGGGGCAATATTGTCCACGTGTCCCCGACACCGGATTACGCAGGCCAACTGCGCGCGGCGGCTCTCCGGGCAACCCGGCCCCGGGTCGCCGTGATGGGCGCCGTACACGCCCTGCCGCACGCGGACACCGAGTCGATCTACACAGCCGTCCGCCTCGAACTCCCCGACGTCTCCCGCCAGGCCGTGTACGACGTCCTGCACGCGCTGACCGCGGCACAGCTCGTCCGCCGGATCCAGCCCGCGGGATTCGTCGCCCGCTACGAGTCACGAGTCGGCGACAACCACCATCACGTCGTCTGCCGGTCCTGCGGGACCATCGCGGACGTCGACTGCTCGGTCGGTGAGGCACCCTGCCTGACCGCCTCGGACGACAACGGCTTCGACGTCGACGAAGCCGAGGTCATCTACTGGGGCTTGTGCCCCACGTGCTCGTCATCACCACCTCCGCTCGACCCGTGACAACAGCCCGATTCACCGGTATCCGGAAGGAAGTGCGAAGTGTCAGAAAGCGAAAACCCGGTAATCCCCTCCCCCACCCCGCAGGCGCACCGCCCGTTGACGAACAGGGACTGGTGGCCCGACCAGGTGGACGTGTCGGTCCTGGACAAGAACGGACCCAAGTCGAGCCCGCTGGCCGCCGACTTCGTCTACTCCGAGGAATTCGCCAAGCTCGACGTCGAGGCACTCAAGCGTGACGTCTTCGAGGTGATGACGAACTCGCAGGACTGGTGGCCCGCCGACTACGGCCACTACGGCCCGCTCTTCATCCGGATGAGCTGGCATTCGGCCGGCACCTACCGCACCCTCGACGGTCGCGGCGGCGGCGGCGAGGGCGCGCAGCGCTTCGCCCCGCTCAACAGCTGGCCCGACAACGCCAGCCTCGACAAGGCCCGCCGCCTGTTGTGGCCGGTGAAGCAGAAGTACGGCCAGAAGATCTCCTGGGCGGACCTGCTCGTGTTCGCGGGCGATTGCGCCATCGAGCACATGGGCCTGCCCACCTTCGGCTTCGGGTTCGGCCGCGAGGACATCTGGGAACCGGAGGAGATGTACTGGGGCCCGGAGGACACCTGGCTGGGAGACGAGCGCTACAGCGGCGAGCGCGACCTCGCGAACCCGCTCGGCGCAGTCCAGATGGGCCTGATCTACGTCAACCCGGAAGGCCCCAACGGCCAACCGGATCCCGTCGCCGCAGCCCGCGACATCCGCGAGACCTTCGCGCGGATGGCGATGAACGACGAGGAGACCGCCGCACTGATCGTCGGCGGCCACACCTTCGGCAAGACCCACGGGGCCGGCGACGCCGACCTGGTGGGCCCCGAGCCAGAAGGGTGTCCGCTCGAAGCGCAGGGCCTCGGCTGGCACAGCTCGTACGGCACCGGCGTCGGGAAGGACGCCATCACCAGCGGGCTCGAGGTGGTGTGGACGCCCACCCCGACCAAGTGGGACAACACGTTCCTGGAGACGCTCTACGGCTACGAGTGGGAACTGACCAAGAGCCCCGCCGGGGCCTGGCAGTACACGGCGAAGGACGGCGCGGGCGCCGGTACCGTTCCCGACCCCTTCGGCGGGCCGGGACGCGCCCCAACGATGCTCGTCACCGACGTGTCGATGCGGGTGGATCCCACGTACGAGAAGATCACCCGACGCTGGCTCGAGCATCCCGAGGAACTCAGCGAGGCGTTCGCCAAGGCCTGGTACAAACTCCTGCACCGCGACATGGGCCCCGTCTCGCGCTACCTCGGCCCCTGGGTCGCGGAACCGCAGCTGTGGCAGGACCCGGTTCCCGCCGTCGACCACCCGCTCGTCGACGACGCCGACATCGCCGCGCTGAAGGCGAAGGTTCTCGAATCCGGTCTGTCCGTGGCGCAGTTGGTGTCCACCGCCTGGGCGGCTGCCGCCAGCTTCCGCGGCACGGACATGCGCGGCGGCGCGAACGGCGGCCGCATCCGGCTTGCCCCGCAGAAGGACTGGGAGGTAAACCAGCCTGCCGAACTGGCCGACGTGCTGGGCACCCTCGAGCGCGTCCGGTCGGACTTCGAGACCGGCGGCAAGAAGATCTCGCTCGCGGACCTCGTCGTGCTGGCGGGTTCGGCGGGTGTCGAGAAGGCGGCGAAGGACGCCGGCCACGACATCACCGTGCCGTTCGCAGCGGGTCGCACGGATGCCTCCCAGGAGGACACCGACGTCGAGTCGTTCGGTTTCCTCGAGCCGCGTGCCGACGGATTCCGCAACTACCTCCGCGCCGGCGAGAAGATCCCGGCGGAGAAGCTGCTGGTGGACCGGGCCTACATGCTGAACCTGACGGCTCCGGAGATGACCGTGCTCGTCGGCGGACTGCGTGCACTCGGCGCGAACGTCGGCGACACCGCGCACGGCGTCTTCACCGACAAGCCGGGCACGCTCACGAACGACTTCTTCGTGAACCTGCTCGACATGGGTACGGCGTGGAAGGCGTCCGAGTCCGCCGAGAACGTGTACGAGGGCACCGACCGCACGACCGGTGCGGCCAAGTGGACGGCCACGGGTGCCGACCTGGTGTTCGGGTCGAACTCGGTACTGCGGTCGCTCGCCGAGGTCTACGCCTCCGACGACGCCAAGGACAAGTTCGCGGCGGACTTCGTCGCGGCGTGGGTGAAGGTCATGAACAACGACCGATTCGACCTCTGATCCACCACCGTCACCACATGGCCGAAGGGGCCCTTCGTTGCGCCGAAGCGCACGGGGGGCCCCTTCGGCCATGTCGGGCACTAGGGTGTCCCGAATGGTCGACCAGCAGACGTGGGAGCGGCGAACCGAGTGGCCGATGGCCGGAATCGCCTTCCTGTTCCTCATCGCGTACAGCTGCCAGGTTCTGCTGACACTCACCCCGAACTGGCACACGGTCTGCGAGGCCGTGATCACCGGATCGTGGGTCCTGTTCGTCGTCGACTACGTGGCCCGGCTGGTCCTCGCGGAGCGGCGCCTGCACTGGTTCTTTCACCACCTGCTGGAGTTCCTGGTCGTGGTGCTGCCCGCGATTCGTCCGCTTCGCCTTCTGCGCCTCGTGGCGATGGTGACGGTCATGCAGCGTGCGATCGGCGGTGCGATCCGCGGCAAGGTGCTCATCTACACGATCTGCACCTCGACGCTGCTGCTGTACGTGGCGTCGCTGGCGATGCTCGAGGCCGAGCGCGACCATCCGGATTCGAGCGTGAAAACGTTCGGCGAGGCACTGTGGTGGTCGATGACGACGGTCACGACGGTCGGCTACGGGGACTACTCACCCGTGACCACCACCGGACGCCTCATCGCGGCAGCACTGATGATCGGGGGAATCAGCCTGATCGGTGTGGTCACCGCGACGATCGCGTCGTGGATCGTCGAGCAGGTGGCGGAGGAGGACGCCGCCAAGCAGGCGGCGACGGCGCATCAGATCGAGGAGTTGCGGCACGAGGTGCGGCGGTTGACCGAGTCGCTCAGTGCCTCGGAACAGAAAATGCCCACCTCGTGACGAGGTGGGCATTTCCCGTGCAAGTCGACTCGCACGATGGCGACCCTGACGGGACTCGAACCCGCGACCTCCGCCGTGACAGGGCGGCGCGCTAACCAACTGCGCCACAGGGCCTTGCATTGACGACAATCAGAAATCCCCACCTCGGACGAGGAGGGGATTGTGATCGATCGTGGTGGCCAGGGCCGGGATCGAACCGGCGACCTTCCGCTTTTCAGGCGGACGCTCGTACCAACTGAGCTACCTGGCCGGACAGCACCCGAACCGAATGCCAATCACTCGGTGTGACAATCACTCTCACACACAAGAGCGACCCTGACGGGACTCGAACCCGCGACCTCCGCCGTGACAGGGCGGCGCGCTAACCAACTGCGCCACAGGGCCTTGCTCCGAGACACTCTCGCGTCTCATCGACCTGAAACCTAGCAGGCGAACCTGCTACTCCCCAAATCTGTACCCCCTACGGGATTCGAACCCGCGCTACCGCCTTGAAAGGGCGGCGTCCTAGGCCGCTAGACGAAGGGGGCCCACCGGATTGCTCCGGCCGGTACCCTCAACGGCTGTTCCGTTGGGAGCTCGCATAGCTTAGGACAACTCATTCCCAGAACTCAAATCGACTGGTCATCGCTTGTTTTTGCCTCGTCTTCCGCCTTCTCGGCAGCGATCTCCTCCGCAGCTGCGAGCGCGAGCGGAGTGAGGTCCTGCCAACCGTCCCGCCGCCACGTCTCCAGCCAACTCTCGGACGCCATAGCCGTGAGCAGGACTTCGAGGCCCTCCTCGTACCGCTCGCGCAGCCCGGTCGAACCTGTGGTCAGAGCAGTCAGGTCGATCATGTGCGCATGGCCGGCCAGCGTCGCCGCGAGCACGCGACCGAACACCGCGACGTCCGCGCCGGGGCGCAGCAGCCCCTCCCGCTCGGCGCGGGCGAGCAAGTCGAATGCGGTGCGACCCCAGACCTGCGTGCCGCCGGAGCGGACGTCGGGGTAGAACTCGGGCTCGACGATGAGACGGAACTCCGCCTGAACGATCACATCGGACACGAAACGGTCGGCCATCTCGACGACGATCGAGTGCAGCACCTGGAACGGGTCCGCATCGACCCGCTTCCAGCGGTCCATCGCTTCGGTGTATTTCTCGAGCGCCGCCGCCAGAACGGCGCGAGCAAGATCTTCCTTCGACTCGAAGTGGAAGTACATCGCACCCTTGGTCGCGTGCGAACCCTCGAGGATCGTGTTCACCGAGGCCGCGGCATATCCGCGGCGCGCGAACTCGACGGCGGCTGCCTCGACGATCGCCGCACGGGTCCGCCGCGCTCGTTCCTGTTGACGTGCCATATGAGCTTGTCTCGCCTCCGAAACCTGCAAGTCGTGTCCGTCCGCCCCGACAGGCCACAGAAGACCTCGACCAACACTAACCCCGGCCGCGGGGATTTGTGTGCGCGCGCGCCGAAGTCGAAATGTTATAGTTCTTACCCTCGAGTAAGGTCGCGGCCCGGTAGAACACACCAGGTGGTACGCTTCCGGGAACTCGGGTGCGCCGCAGGGGGTGCGCACCCGAGTTCATCTCGTTCCCCCGGGCAGCTTCTCTAGAGCCAGTCCCGCCGCTTGAAACTCCAGTACAGCCCGAAGCCGAGCCCCAACAGCAACGCCGCACTGAGCCAGAATCCGAGCGGGTCACCGAAACCGGGAAACGGGATGTTCTGCCCGAAATAGCCGGTGACGCCCGTCGGAATCGCAATGATCGCGGCCCAGGCCGTCAACTTCTTCATCGTCTCGTTGAGCGAATTTCCCTGCATCGCAAGGTGTGTCGCGAGAATCGACTCGATGGTGTCGCGCATCCCGTCGATTCGCTCGGTCGCCCGCAGCGTGTGGTCGTAGACGTCCTGGTAGTACGGCACCAGGTCGCCGACGACAACGTGCGAGCCCTGCCGCAGCAGAGCACTGAACACCTCGTTCATCGGTAGCACCACCCGACCCAGGTGCGCCACCGCCTTGCGCAGCACGAAACTCCGGAGTTGGACCGCGTTCTTCGGACCCGCCCCCAGCAGCAGGTCGTCCTCGAGCGTCTGGATCCGATCGTCGAGTTCGTCGATCACTTCGAAGTAGCCGTCCACCAGCGCGTCGAGCACGGTGTGCAACAGGAACCCGGCACCGTGCGTCAGCAGGTCCGCGTTGTCGTCCCACTCGTCCAGGACCGGCTCGAGCGCGAACCGGTCGTCGCCCCGAACGGTGATCAGTGCGCGAGCGAGCACGAAGATCGACAGGTCCGTGCCCTCGAGCCGGTCGGTCGCCGAGTCGTACCGCGCCGACCGGGTGTGTAACAGGCTGTGATCGCGAAACCGGACCAGGCGGGGCCGCTGCCGACCCGAGAGCACCCCCTCTATCGCGAGTGGATGCAGTTCCACCTCACCCCCGATCAACGGCGACAGCGCAACGACGTCCGACACCGACGGGGCGAGGAGATCCACCCAGATCAGCGCGTTCTCCTCGGAGCGATGAGACGCGAGCTCGTCGAGCGGCAGGTCGCTGCCGACCAGCACCCCGTCGACGTACAGCCGATTACGGATCGCGCACGAGACGTGCACGCCCGCCGTACCGGTCGAGTCCATCGGAGCCTCCTGATCCTCGGACCCAATCCTGACCCGAGGGATCCCCGATTGCAGCGAACCCGGCTCGCTGGGCGGCGCGATTCGCCCCGGCCGACGCGGGCGGGGTCCTGTGGTGACGCCACGCGGGGGCGCACTAGACTCCTGCACCACTGCCCCTTTAGCTCAGTTGGTAGAGCTACGGACTTTTAATCCGCAGGTCCTCGGTTCGAGCCCGAGAGGGGGCACCACGCGCTCCACCGGCACCTGTCCGGTGGAGCGTTTTTGTTAACCCCGAGGTTGCCGGCAAGTGTGTCGCTCGTCACCTTTCGTACACGTTCCGACAGGGCTGTCACCTACTCGACTCTCTCCCGAAAAGGCATGACAACCAGCACTTTTCACCCTCGGTCCGACGAAGGCGCCGCGCCGCTGCAGCGCCGATTCCCGGACTCAACTGAGTAACGCTTTACCCAAATCCGACGACTGGAATATCGGTACGGCCGCAGGTCTGATACCACTAGGAGGGCGGCGGTCGAAGCAAAACGGCCAACTAGATTACAAATCAACAGCTTTCGTGGTCGAACCACGCCTCCGCGCAGCGCACGAGCCCGTTGAACAGGACCGAAAGGCGGTGAGTGGAGATGAGAATTCCCCACGTCGCGACCCAATCGACCCGACACCTGACGAGGCTGTCCCGTACCTGCCCCGGCGAGCGCATCGTCGAATCTGCGACCACACGGTCCACGGACGTCGATCTCGGTCACACCACCTTCCGCACGCTGCAGAACGAGGATTTCTCGCCGCTCACACCGTCCCAGGCAGCTGGCCTCGGACGCCTGGTGCGCACGATCGTGAACAGCCATGCGGGACTTCCCGGCGGCTTCGACACCGTCGAGGACCTGTGCCGCGGCCATCTCGCAACCAGCCTCTCCGCACCGAGCACGGATCAGATGCGCGCCAGCATGGAACGCACCCTCGCCCGGCTCCGCGCCCTGCCTGCCTGACGATCCACCGACACAACGCGACGCGCACGATCCGGTAAAGCGGGTCGACAGCGCGTTCACGGCGGGATCAGAATGGATTCCTGAGGTCCTACCCCGGGAGGCCGTCATGACCGTGAACGCCGCCGACGCGAATGCCGCCGCGTATGCGGAGGCCAGAAGCCCCTCGCACACCCGAGAGGTCCGCAGGGACATACTCGTCGTCGCCACCGGAGTCGCCCTGGTCCTGCTGAGTCTGTGGGTGCCCGTCCAGGGCGACGAGCAGATCACCGCGACCATCCTGATCCTCGGCATGGTCGCCTACTCGGCCGGACTGTGGGCGATGACGACGGAGTCCCGGACGGCGCACTGGGGCCTGGTGGTCCTGGGCGCGGCCCTCCTGCTCACCCCGCTGGCCATGGCGTTCCCGTCGGGCACGACGACCGCCGCGGTGGTCGCGATTGTCGCGGGAGCGATCGTCGCAGCCGTCGGGATCTTCGGCCTGATGATGAACCGGGACGAGCAGCCTGCACCGCAGCACAGCCGCTGACACCTATCGCAGCCGAGAGAGAACCGTCAGCCGGGCTGCGAGCGCCAGCCCCACGGCGAGCAACGCCCCGATGCACCCGACCGCGCCGGGCCATCCCCATGCCGCGTACGCGACGCCCACCCCCGCGCCGACGAGGCTCGATCCGAGGTAGTACGCAAACAGGTACAACGCGGATGCCTCGGCCCGGTGCCGTGTGGCGACCGACCCCACCCATCCGCTCGCGACCGAGTGCGCCGCGAAGAACCCGGCGGTGAACAGCACCATCCCCGTCAGCACCCAGGGCACCGAGTCCACCAGCGTGGCCGCGATGCCCACGGCGCTGCAGGTGATCGCCGCGGGCAGCACCCACCGCCTGCCGAGACGGTCGGCGAGCACACCCGCGACGGACGACGTCACGGTTCCTGCGAGATAGATGAGGAAGACCAACGCGACCACCGCGGGCGCCAGTCGGAAGGGCTCCCCCAGCAGCCGGAAGCCGAGATAGTTGTAGGCGGACACGAAGCCGCCCATCAGGATGAAGGCCAGGGCGAACAGGATTCGCAGGCGCCGGTCCCGGAGGTGCTCGGCGATGTTCCCCGCCACCACGCGCAGTCCCACCGACTGTGGGCGGAACCGTCTCGAGGCGGGCATCACCCGCATCATCACGACCGCGGCCAGCAGCGCCGCGACCGCGCCGGCCTGCATCGCCCAGCGCCAGGTGGTGACGTCGAGCAGGGTGGTGGGGATCATCCGGCCGAGCAGGCCGCCGATGGTGGTGCCCGCGACGTATCGACCCATCGCGGCACCGAGGTCGCCACCGTCCACCTCCTCGGCCAGGTAGGCCATCGCCACCGCGGGAATCCCGGCGAGGGTGGCGCCCTGCAACGCCCGCCCGGCGATCAGGATCTCCAGGGTCGGGCTCAGTGGCAGCAGCAGCCCGATCGTGCAGGACGCGACCGCGGAGACGACCATCACGCGAGTGCGGCCGAACCGCTCGGACAGCGCGCTCGCGGGCACGATGACCAGAGCCAGAATGCCTGTGGTGACCGACAGCGTCAGCGCCGCGCCCGCCGGCCCCACGCCGTAGTCGTCGGCCAGGGCGGGCAGGAGCGCCTGCACCGAGTACATGGACACGAACGCCGCGACACCTGCCAGGAACAACGCGAGCGTGATGCGGGTGTAGCCGGCGGAACCACGGCGGTACGGCTCGGTGTCCGAGCGCACGGCGATGTGGGTGACGAGTGACATGGATACCTCCGCGAGCCATCCTGATCCGCCTCCGCTCATCAGTAAAATGCGCAAAACTCGGCTGCTTCATGTAGAAATTGCATATGCTCAGCGACGGTCTCCGCTGGTTCGTCGTCCTCGCGGACGAGGGGCAGGTGACGGCGGCCGCGGACGTCCTCGGTATCGCCCAGCCCACGCTGTCGCGCCGCCTCGCCACCCTCGAGCAGCAGATGGGCGTCCAACTCTTCGATCGGCACGGCCGACGGCTCACCCTCAACGCACACGGCGCACTGCTCTTCGAGCACGCCCGCCGAGGTCTCGACGAACTCGACGCGGCCGAGTCGCGCATCGCCGAGCTGACCAGTGCCACCGAGGGAACCGTCCGCCTCGATTTCCTGCACTCCCTCGGTTCCTGGCTGGTCCCCACCCTCATCCGGGGGTTCCACCACACCGCGCCCCGCGTCCGCTTCGCGCTGCACCAGGACGCGTCGGGCCATCTCGCCGACCGGGTGCTCGCGGGGCACAGCGATCTCGCGGCCGTCTCCCCGAGGCCGCGCACACCCGGCCTGGGCTGGCTGCTGCTCGACCACCAGCAGTTGGCACTGGCGGTGCCTGCCGGGCATCCGCTCGCGGATCGTCCCGACATCGACCTCCGGGACGCCGCGGGCGAACCGTTCATCGCGATGCATCCGAACTACGGCATGCGGCGCCTGCTCGACGAAGCGGCCGAGCGTGCCGGATTCGAACCCCGGATCGTCCTCGAGGCCAGCGAGCTCGCGACGGCCACGGGGCTGGTGTCGGCGGGGCTCGGTGTGGCGCTGGTGCCGATCCGGGAGGCCGACCCGGAGGCCGCGGGTGTGGTCGTGGTCCCGATCCGCGGTGTCGACGCGGTCCGGGAGGTGGGGATGGTGTGGGCGCTGAGCCGACCCCTCACGGAACCCGCGCGGCGCTTTCGTGACTTCGTCGAGGATCGAACCGACACCACACCGTGACCGACACGCGCAGGCCGACCCGGCAGCCCCGGCGCGCGCCGGGTCCCCGTTCGTCGCAGGTGTGTAACGGGAGGGACCCGCCTTCCGATTCTGTCGAGGTACCGGCCTCTCGTTACCTCCGGATTTCCTTCACGAATCCCGTGGTGGCGCAGCCGTGGGCCGATAAGTTCTCAGGCGATTCCCAGTTCGAGACCTACTCGAAACCTGTCGGAGCAACCTACGGTCCCGTAGGCTGTACGAGCCGATACCCGCGACACCTGGAGGCACAGCAATGGCGAGAGAGCTCACCCAACTCGAGTTGCTCAAGGAACTGGAGCCGGTGGCCGAAGCCAATCTCAACCGCCACCTGTCCATGGCCAAGGATTGGCATCCGCACGACTACGTCCCGTGGGACGAGGGCCGCAACTTCGCCGCGATGGGAGGCGAGGACTGGTCCGAGGAGCAGTCCCGGCTCGACCCGGTCGCGAAGGCCGCGATGATCACCAACCTCCTCACCGAGGACAACCTCCCCTCCTACCACCGTGAGATCGCCGAGAACTTCTCCCGCGACGGCGCCTGGGGCACCTGGGTCGGCCGCTGGACCGCGGAGGAGAACCGGCACGGCATCGTCATGCGCGACTACCTCACCGTCACCCGCGGTGTGGACCCGGTCGCGCTCGAAGAGGCCCGGATGATCCACATGACCAACGGATACGCCTCCCCCGGCGACACCGAGGGTCTGCTGCACTCGGTCGCGTACGTCACCTTCCAGGAGCTGGCGACGCGTGTCTCGCACCGCAACACCGGCAAGGCATGCAACGACGACATCGCCGACCGGATGCTCTCGCGCATCGCGGCCGACGAGAACCTGCACATGATCTTCTACCGCAACATCTGCGAGGCGGCGCTCGACGTGTCGCCCGACCAGGCGATCACGGCGATCAACGAGGTCCTCCAGCAGTTCCAGATGCCCGGCGCCGGCATGCCGAACTTCCGGCGCAACGGCGTCCTGATGGCCAAGCACGGCATCTACGACCTGCGTCAGCACCTCGAAGAGGTCGTCATGCCGGTGCTGCGCAAGTGGAAGATCTTCGAGCGCACCGACTTCACCGGCGCCGGCGAGGCGCAGCGCGAGTCGCTGTCGACCTTCCTCGACGACCTGGGCGTACAGGCGACCAAGTTCGAGGAGCAGCGTGACCGCGCACTTGCCCGCGAGGCGGCAAAGCGGGAGCGCGAGGCGTCCTGACCCGAGCCACCGTGTGACCTTGCTCCCGTGACCGCTGGTCAGCGGCCCACGTGAGAACGGACACACCCCGAAAACGGCTATTCTGTGCCCGGCACCGAACCTCGGTGCCGGGCACGTTTCATTCGAAGGTTCATCAATGTCGACCACTGATCACAGCCTGCGTATCGGCTCGCTCGAGCTGCGCAGTCCCGTCGTCCTCGCCCCGATGGCGGGCATCACGAACGTGGCGTTCCGCACGCTGTGCCGTGAGCTCGAACTCGAACGATCCGGCAGCACCTCGGGCCTCTACGTCTGCGAGATGGTGACCGCCCGCGCGCTCGTGGAGCGTCAGCCCGCGACGCTGCACATGACGACCTTCGGCCCCACCGAGACGCCCCGGTCGCTGCAGCTGTACACGGTCGACCCGGACACGACATACGCGGCGGCGAAGATGATCGTCGACGAGAACATGGCCGACCACATCGACATGAACTTCGGCTGCCCGGTCCCGAAGGTCACCCGCAAGGGTGGTGGATCGGCGCTGCCGTACAAGCGCACCCTGTTCGGCCGGATCGTGGCGGCCGCGGTCAAGGCGACAGAGGGCACCGACATCCCCGTGACTGTGAAGATGCGCATCGGCATCGACGACGAGCACCACACCCATCTCGACGCCGGGCGGATCGCCGCCGCCGAGGGGGCCGCTGCCGTCGCGCTGCACGCCCGCACCGCCGCCCAGCGCTACTCCGGGACCGCGGACTGGAGCGAGATCGCCCGGCTCAAGGAGCACGTCACCGACGTACCCGTGCTCGGCAACGGCGACATCTTCGCCGCCGAGGACGCCGTCCGGATGATGGCGGAGACCGGGTGCGACGGCGTCGTCGTCGGTCGCGGGTGCCTGGGACGGCCGTGGCTGTTCGCCGAGTTGAGCGCGGCCCTGAACGGCACCGCGATGCCCACCCCGCCGACCCTCGGCGAGGTCGCGGCGATCATCCGCAGGCACGCCGAGCTGCTGGCAGCCCACCACGGCGAGGACAAGGGCATGCGCGAGCTCCGCAAGCACGTCGCCTGGTACCTGCGTGGTTTCCCGGCCGGCTCGGACATGCGGGTCGCGATGGCGATGGTGTCGACGCTCGACGAGCTGGACGGTCTCCTCGCGCAGCTGCCGGCGGACGTGCCGTTCCCGAAGGACGCCGAGGGCCCGCGCGGCAGGCAGGGTTCGCCCGGCACGGTCGCCCTCCCCGACGGCTGGCTCGACGACCCCGACGACTGCGTCGTCCCCGTGGGCGCCGATCTGATGCATTCGGGCGGCTGATCTGCGGTTCTTCGGCTCGAATGGCCGTTGCAGATTCGATCAGTATCATGTGTGCACCGCCGCCGGGCGGGACCGAGCACCTGTGTCCGCTCCACCCGGCGACCGCCTCGTCCGAGGCACACGCAACCGGAGCAGGACACTGACGACGGCACACGAGAGAGCAAGGGACAGCAGTTGGGCGACGATCACGATCCGGGTTCCGCACCCGATGGTCGCGCCCCCTGGGAAAGGCCCCTCTCACACGTAAGTCGCCCCGGCTACCGCCCGCGCCCCGAACCGTCGGGCCCGCCCGCGGACCCGACTCCGCCGGAACGCGAGCCGACGCCCCGCGGTGGTCGCGGTGAGCCGAGCGACCGGCTGTCCGTCGCCGAACTGATGCAGCGCGTCGGCCGCGAGGAGGACCCGGAGGCCACGGACCTGACGCCGCCGGTCCAGGACCCGCCTCGTACCGCGACCGGCTGGATGTACCGCGCGAAGCCCGCCGCGGTCACCCCGGACGGCCCCGCTCAGGTGGGTACCGCCCCGAGCACCCGCCTGGTGGAGAGCAAGGCACGCAAGCGCAGGCGCCTCCGCCTGATGGGCCGGACCGCGACCGCGTTCGTCGCCGTGGTGGTGCTGGCCATGACCGGCGTCGTATGGGGGTACATGCGTGCCACCGACAACGGCTTCAGCCAGGTCGCCGCGCTCGACCTGGACAGCACCGACGTCGTCGACCCGGGCGGCCAGTACGGCGACGAGACGTACCTGATCGTCGGCACCGACACGCGGGCGGGTGCGAACGGCGCGGTCGGTGCAGGCACCGAGGCGGACGCCGAGGGCGCCCGCTCGGACACGGTCATTCTGGTGAACATCCCCGCCGACCGTTCGCGCGTCGTCGCGGTGTCCTTCCCCCGCGACCTCGACGTCGCCCTTCCCAGCTGCCAGGCCTGGGACAACAACACCGCGCAGTACACCGACGAGGTCTATCCCGGCGGCTACAGCGACAAGCTGAACTCGGCGTACGCGCTGGGCGGGCCGAAGTGCCTCGTGAAGGTCATCCAGAAGATGTCGGGACTGAAGATCGGTCACTTCATCGGCATGGACTTCTCCGGTTTCGAGGCCATGGTCAACGAGATCGGCGGCGTCGAGGTGTGCACAACGACACCCCTGGTCGACGGCGAACTCGGCACGGTGATCGCCAACCCCGGCCGCCAGACCATCGACGGTGTCACCGCACTGAACTACGTGCGGGCCCGGAAGGTGGACGCCGAGGGCAACGGCGACTACGGCCGGATCAAGCGGCAGCAGGTCTTCCTGTCGTCGCTCCTTCGGGGTGCCCTGTCCAACAAGGTCCTCTTCGATCCGGGCAAGCTCAACGGATTCATCTCCGCCTTCACCAAGGAGACGTTCGTACAGAACGTCGACACGAAGTCGCTGGTGACGCTCGGCCGGTCGCTGCAGAAGGTGGACGCGGGCGCGGTGACGTTCCTGACCGTCCCGACCGCGGGCACGAACGAGTACGGCAACGAGATCCCGCGTCTCGACGACATCGACGCCATCTTCGGGGCGATCATCGACGACGAGCCGCTTCCCGGCGAGGTGCGTACCCCCGATCCCGTCGCCACCGAGGCGGCGCAGGCCGCGTCCACGGCGGCACCGCCGCCTCCCGCCGACGTGCTGGCCGTCGATCCGTCGATGGTCACGGTCCAGGTGTCCAACGCGTCCGGCGTGACCGGAGTGGCTGCGCAGGCCGCGGAATCGCTCGGCGCGTCCGGCTTCTCCATCTACGGCGTCGGCAACTACAGCGGCACCAGCGCAGCGACCCTCGTCCGCTTCGGCCCTGGTCAGGAAGCCGAGGCTGCCACCGTCGCGGCGGCCATCCCGGGCGCGCAGCTGCTCGAGAGCGACGACCTCGACGGCATCGTCGACGTGGTGCTCGGCACCGACTTCGAGGGCATCGTAGCCACACCCCCGTCCGCGGGGACGGAACTGCACCCGACCATCGCACCGCGGTCGACGGTGATCTCGGGGAAGACGATCGAGGAGCTCCCCGCCGACCTCGCCTACACCAACGCGGGCGACACCAGCTGCGGTTAGGGCCTCGGGCGCCGAAGTTCCTGGTCGGAGCGGATGTCGTGCATCCGCGATTCATCCCATGTTCACCCGGTGTCGGTGACGTTCCGCACGACGAGAATTAGACTGTTCGTTCATGCGCGTGGCTTACAACGAACAGATGACCGAACTCGCCGACATGCTCGGCGTGATGGCGGGTCTCGCGGGAACGGCGATGGAGAAGGCGACGCAGTCGCTGCTGCAGGCCGACCTGGCCCTCGCCGAGGAGGTCATCGGCGAGCACGACCAGATCACCGACCTCAGCGTTGCCTGCGAGGAACGTGCCTTCGCCCTCCTGGCCCTGCAGGCGCCGGTGGCCGGCGATCTCCGGTCGATCGTCAGCGGCATCCAGATCGTCGCCGACATCGACCGGATGGGCGCGCTCGCCCTCCACGTCGCGAAGGCCGCCCGTCGTCGACATCCGAACCACGTGCTGCCCGAGGAGGTCAACGGCTACTTCGCGGAGATGGGACGCCTCGCCGTCGCGCTGGGCGCCGCGGCGAAGGAGGTCCTCGAGACCCGCGACCCCGAGCGCGCCGCGAAACTCCGCGAGGAGGACGAGGCGATGGACGACCTGCACAAGCACCTGTTCACCGTCCTGATGGACCGCGAATGGAAGCACGGCGTCGCGGCCGCCGTCGACGTCACGCTTCTCGGCCGCTACTACGAGCGGTTCGCCGATCACGCCGTCGAGGTCGGTCGCCGCGTGATCTTCCTCGTCACCGGCAAGATGCCGTCGGAGCCCGAGGACACCGGCGAGATCAACTGACTCCGACCACCGGCGGGCGGTGTCCGGGCCACGCTGCGAGGCGGCGCCCGGCACCGCCCGTTCCTGTGTCCGCGATGATCGACCCGTGAGGTACAGCGAGGTCTATCGGCAGTCGGCAGGCGTATTCGCCGCGGCCTGCGCCGTCGTCGGCGCGGCAGCGTTGGTCTCCACCCAGGTGCGGGTGGAGAACCGCTTCGTCGTCCTGCTCGCGGGCTGGGCGCCGGTCTGGATCGTGGTCGCCCTCGTCGGTGCGGCGGTCGCGGCTGTCGCGGGGCGGTGGACAGCGCAGGCCGCGTGCCTCGTCGTGTGCGCCCTCGGCGCGTGGCTGCTCGCGCCGCTGTACATCACGGGCCCGACCGACGAGTCCGCCGACGGCCCGACGCTGCGGGTGATGCAGGCGAACGTCAGGATCGGTCAGGCGGACCCGGCGGCGCTGACCGCCACCGTCCGCGACAACGGGGTCGACGTGCTCACCGTGCAGGAGGTGACGGACGAGGCGATCGACGGACTGCGCGAGGCCGGCCTCGACGATCTGCTCCCCCACAGCTTCGCCGTCCCGCTCGGGCCGGGCGGACTCGGTGCCGCGATCTACAGCCGCCACCCGCTGTCGGGCACCCGGGTCCTCGACGGATACCTGTCGGCCAATCTCGCCGCCGACGTCGACGTCGGTCTCGCCGAGCCGGTCGCACTGCTCGCGGTCCATCCCGCGCCGGCGTACCTCTTCCCCGCACCGATGTGGGCCGGCGAACTGCGCGGCATCGCCACGGAGATGTCGGCCCTCGCGGACCGCGACAACGTCGTCGTCGCCGGGGACTTCAACGCGAGTTGGACTCAGCGCCAGTACCGGGATCTGCTCACGGACGGCTACGAGGACGCCGCGGACCAGGTCGGGGCCGGACTCGTGCGCACGATGCCCGCGCACCGCTGGTACCCGGCCGTCACGGGAATCGACCGCGTGGTCACGAAGGGTTCGGCCGTGACGAGCCTGCTCCGCATCACCCTCGCGGGGTCCGACCACCACGGGGTGATCGCCGAGGTCCGGTTGGCGCGAACCTGACCCCGGCGTCCACCCCCGCTCTCCTACCTGGGCGCGAGCGCCCGAACCATCTCCGCCGGGTCGCCCGGTGCGGTGAGCGCGATGACCGGTGTGGTGACGCCTGCGTCGACGTACCGCTCGATGTGCTCCCGGCACTGCTCGGGAGGCCCGTGCACGATCAGCTCGTCGACCACCCTGTCCGGAATGGCGTCGAGCGCGCCCTTGCGGTCGCCTTCCTCCCAGGATTTCCACATGCCGGCGAATTCGTCCGTGCGCCCGAGCCATTCGTGGAACGCGCGGTAGACGGGCACGGTCATGTACGCGGCGATCATGCGGCGGCCGATGGCCCGGGAGGTGTCGGCGTCGAGGCCGGGGAGCACGAAGATGCGGGCGGCGATCTCCTTGCCCTCGCCGCCGGCGTGCACGTGCGGCACCACGGTCCGCACGTCGTCCGCCGACAGCCAGTTGACGATGGCGCCGTCACCCTCGCGGCCGGCGAGACGCAGCATCGACGGCCGCAGTGCGGCCAGCAGCACGGGCGGCGGCGGGTCCGCGACCGTCGCGGGCGCGAATCCCTCGATGGTGAAGGTGTCGTACTCGTGGGTGACCTTCTCGCCGCGCAGCGCCGCGTTCAGAAACCGCAGCGTGTCGCGGGCCCGCTTGTACGGCTCGTCGAAGGGCACGCCGTTCCACTTCTCGACGATGACGTTCGACGAGGTTCCGATGCCGAGCACGAACCTCCCCGGCGCCGCCTCCGCCATGGTCGCGGCCGACATCGCCAGGGTCGCCGGGCCACGGGTGTAGACGGGGACGATCGCGGTGCCGAGCCGCAACTGCGGCGCCCACACGCTCGCGAGTGCCAGTGGCGTGAAGGCGTCGGTCCCGTTCACCTCCGACGACCACACGTCGGTGTAGCCGAGGTCGGGCAGTGCGGCGATCAGCTCGCGCTGCTGGGGCAGGGGGCCGGCCAGGGGCACGGTGAGGCCCCAGCGCTTCTCAGTCATACCGACACCCTAGAAGGCCGAGCCCTCAGCGCCGCGAGCCGAACCGGAGGAACCGCCACCCGTATCGCGCGAGCCGCCGGAGGGGCACCGATCGGGGCCACTCGTCGGGACGGAAGTAGGCGTCGGACCCGCCGTCGACGAACACCACGCTTCCACAGAGGAAGGCCGCGGCGTCCGAGAGCATGAACAGCACCCAGTCGGCGAGCTGACCGGCGTCGCCGAAGCCGCCCACGGGAACGGGGAAGGCTCGAATGGCCTTCGCCTCCGTCGGCGTCGCCAGCTGCTTCTCCAGCAGCGGCGTCATGATCGCCCCGGGGGCCAGTACGTTGAGGCGGATACCGGCGCCGGCCCACTCCCGCCGGACCGCGGTGCGCCGCACCCACCGACTGACGGCGATCTTCGAGCCGGCGTACGCGAGCGACGGCGCGGCCTTCCCGAACATGCGGAGCGATCGCGCCGCCTTGTCGGCGTCCCCGTGGAGCAGGGCGTTGATCGTCCGCCTCGGGACGAGCGGGGTCGTGGTCGTCGAGTTGCTACCGAACACCACCACCTTCGCGTCGCCTGCGGCGGCCAACGCGTCGCGCCATGCCTCGACGAGCTCGACGACTCCGAGGTAGTTCACCTCGGAGATCAGGCGCGGTCGATCCTTGCCGGGGGTGGGACCGATCCCGGCGGCGAGCACCGCCCCGTCGAGACGGCCGCCGGACGCTGCGAGCACACCCTCGATCGCGCGGCGCCGGCCACTCGGGGTGGAGAGGTCGGCGACGACGTCGCCCTCCTGCACGTCCACCCCGACGACGGTGTGCCCGGCCGCCTTCAGCTTCTCCACCACCTCCCGGCCCATGCCCGAGGCCGATCCGGTCACCGCGTAGACGCCCACACTCACCCCTTCAGTCCCGACGGCCCGAGCGGCCGGCGGCCACCGCAGGCTATGCCACGCGCTGCCGACGCTCAGCCCGTGCCTCGAAAAGCGTTCACCCCCACAGCAACCGACGAACCGGCCGAACATCGCGGGCGTGGCGTTAGGCTCCCGTCAGTCCGTCAACGCACAGAAGCTGTGACAGACACGGTCTTTCACGATCTGATCCGGACATTCGGGGTCGAACCACCGGTCCACGAGACCCCAGTGCACCGGATGGGCCATGTACTCGCCGAGCAGACCGTCGAGGTCGGTGAAAGTCTGCTCCCAGACGTGGGTCCACCGACTGGCACCGGTCGCGGTCTGCACTCTGCTGAGCTGCCATGAAGTCATGGACCGGACGTGTTGCGGCATCTGCAGCAGCTCCCGTTCGAAGCGCTCGACGAGCGCAGGCGACGCGGCGTCCTCGACGCGCAGGAGCAGCGCGCGGTACACCGTGGGAGCCGGTGCCTCGACGCGACGGCCCCGCCACGAGTCGTTGCCCACTCCCCCGACGTACTCGGCGCCGTCGACATGACGGACGTCCGGGCCGCGCAGGGCGGCGTCCACCTGGGACCGCACCGCCTCCCATTCGTCCGACGACTCGAAGCGAAGCCGGACCAGCACGTCACCGCCGTTGCGGACACCGGGCGACGTCGGTGCGATCAGCGCGCGTTCGCGGACGTTGTCGGGCAGCGAACCCGCGATTCGAGTGACGACGGACTCCCGGTCCGCGGCGTTCTTCAGGTGCACCAGGCGCGTCACGTCACACACGGCACAGTCCGTCCAGGTCGTCGACGTTCGCGGCCATCGAACGCGACCGGCTGGAGATCAGCGGCGCCACGTCGTCCCAGAATCCGGTGAACGCGGCGTCGAACCGGCGGGCGATGGCGGTGCGCCACCACTCGGCGTGACCGCGGACCGTCCACGTCGCCGTGACGGTGTTGGTGTCGTCGTCGAGCCACAGCGGCGGGCTCAGCAGCACACCGTCGAGGGTCATGCCGATCTCGACGGCGCGCGGGGCGTAGTCCGCGAGATAGGCGGCCACGAACTCCCGGGCCCGGCCCGGTTCGAGTTCCACCCGGTCGACGATGTGAATGTTCTGGCCGGTCATGCCGTCACGCTAGGTCGCCGCGACGCCGGCGGGGCGCCACCCTCCCGTTGGACGGGAGACCGCCCGGATCTCGTCGCGAAATCCGAGAACGCCGCCGGTCACGCGAGGTGACCGGCGGCGCCCTGGTTGTCGTACGCGACTATCCGAAGCGGCCCGAGATGTAGTCCTCGGTCGCCTTCTGCGACGGGTTGGAGAAGATCTTCTCGGTGTCGTCGATCTCGATGAGCCGGCCGGGCTTGCCGGTGGCCTCGAGGTTGAAGAAGGCGGTCTGGTCGCTGACGCGGGCCGCCTGCTGCATGTTGTGGGTGACGATCACGATGGTGAAGTCCTTCTTCAGCTCCGTGATCAGATCCTCGATCGCGAGGGTGGAGATCGGGTCGAGGGCCGAGCACGGCTCGTCCATCAGCAGCACGTCCGGGGACACCGCGATCGCGCGGGCGATGCACAGACGCTGCTGCTGACCGCCCGACAGTCCACCGCCCGGCTTGTCGAGGCGGTCCTTGACCTCGTTCCACAGGTTCGCGCCACGCAGGGACTGCTCGGCGACCTCGTCGAGCTCCTTCTTGTTGCGCCCGCCCTGCAGCTTCAGACCGGCGACGACGTTGTCGCGAATGGACATGGTCGGGAACGGGTTCGGACGCTGGAACACCATGCCGATGGTGCGGCGCACGCCGACAGGGTCCACCTGGGAACCGTAGATGTCCTCACCGTCGAGGAGGATCGCGCCCTCCACCCGGGCACCCGGGGTGACCTCGTGCATGCGGTTGATGGACCGCAGCACGGTGGACTTGCCGCAACCGGACGGTCCGATGAACGCGGTCACATTGCGCGGAGGCACGGCCAGGCCGACGTCGGCGACGGCGTGGAACTTGCCGTAGTAGATGTTGACGTCCTTGAGATCAAGACGCTTCGCCATGGTGGCTCCCTTGCGTGGTGGTGAGTCGGCTGTCGACGGTGACTCGGAGGATTGACGGGATCACTTGCTGACCCTCGAGAAGTGACCGATCAGCTTCGCGACGATGTTGAGCACCGCGATCAGCAGGATCAGGGTCAGCGCGGCACCCCAGATGCGCTCCGAGCCGGCGGGGGTCGGGTTGTTCATCTCGGCGACCATGACGCCGGGCAGTGAGCCCATCTCGCCGTTGAACAGGTCGAAGTTGATGAACGGTGCGTAGCCGACCAGGATCAGCAGCGGCGCGGTCTCGCCGAGCACTCGGGCGAGAGCCAGCATGACGCCGGTGATGATGCCGGGCAGCGCGGTCGGGACGACGATGCGCATGATCGTCTTCCACTTCGGCACACCGAGCGCGAAGGACGCCTCCCGCAGGTCCTGCGGGACGATCCGCAGCATCTCCTCGGTGCTGCGGATGACGACCGGGACCATCAGCAACACCAGCGCCAGCGACACCGCGAATGCAGACTTCGGGAAACCGAAGGTCGCGATCCACAGCGCGTAGATGAACAGCGCCGCCACGATCGACGGAACACCGGACAGGATGTCGACCATGAACGTGGTGATCCGGCCGAGGCGCGACTCGCCCGCGTACTCGGTCAGGTACACCGCGACGGCCAGGCCGAGCGGAATCGAGATCACCGCACAGACGACGCCCTGCAGGATGGTGCCGATCAGCGCGTGGTAGATGCCGCCGCCAGAGGCCGAGGCGGACAACCCGTTGAGCGAGTTGGTGAACCAGGTCGGGCTCGTGATCGCCGCGAAGCCCTTCTGGATCACCGTGAACAGCACCCAGATCAGCGGGACCAGGGCCAGCAGCACCGACGCCGTGACCAGAACCTTCACGACGAGGTCGGTGCCGCGACGGCGGGCGCTGACACCCTGGAAGGTGGGTGCCTTGACAGGCCGGTCCATTGTCGAGGTAGTCATGTCAGCTCTTCTTCCCTGCGACTGCGGCGCGGGCCGCAGCGTTGACCACGAAGGTCAGCACGAACAGGACCAGGCCGGCGGCGATGTAGGCGCCCGCCTGGATGTCGTTGTTGAACTCGGCGTAGCCGAGCGCGATCTTCGACGCGATGGTCGAACCGCCGTCGAAGAGCGACCAGGTCGCGCTCTTCGCGGTCGTGCGCAGGATCATGTACAGGGCCATCGTCTCACCCAGCGCGCGGCCGAGGCCGAGCATCGATCCACTGATGTAACCGGACTTGCCGAACGGCAGGACCGTGGTCTTGACGACCTCCCACTTCGTCGCGCCGAGCGCGAGCGCCGCCTCGATGTGCGCGACCGGCGTCTGCGCGAACACCTCGCGGGTGACGGCGGTGATGATCGGCAGGATCATCACCGCGAGCACGATGCCCGCGGTGAAGATCGTGCCGCCACCCTGGATGGACCCGGATCCGTCCGAGAACAGGAAGAACCAGCCGAGATTCTCGTTCAGCCACGTCGCGAACGGCTTGATCGCCGGCGCGAAGATCAGCAGACCCCACAGTCCGTAGACGATCGAGGGGACCGCGGCCAGCAGGTCGATCACGTATGCGAGCGGACGCCCCAGCCGTGACGGCGCGTACTGCGTGAGGAACAGTGCGATGCCGAGCGACACCGGCATCGCGAGCGCCAGCGCGAACAGCGAGACCAGCACCGTCACCTGCAGCAGGTCCAGCACACCGAACGCCATCGCGTTGATGTCCGTGGTGACCCACTCACGGCTGGTGAGGAAGTTGACCTCGTTGCGGGACAGCGCGGGAACGGCGCGCCACACCAGGAAGGCACCGATCGCGGCGATCAGCACCGAGATGAAGATCGCCGAACCCGTTGTCAGTGTGGTGAAGATCCGGTCGCCGGGACGGACCACCGCCTTTCCGTGGGAAGACGGTGTGGGCATCGGTGCCTCCGCTGCTCGGTGCGTGCCCCCCGCCCCGGCCCCGGAGTCACCGGGACCGGGCGTGGGAGGCGCCGACTGAGTGGGCGCGTCGCTCATCTGCGCTCGCATTCTGTTGATTCCGAATATAGAGCGTTCGGCCGAGTCAGCCGATAGCGGCGATCGACGCGTTCAGCTTGTCCTGGACCGTGCCCGGCAGGCCGACGTAGCCCTGCTCTGCCAGTCCGTCCTGGCCCTCGTTGGCGGCGCTGGTCAGGAACGACTTCACCGCGGCCGACGTGTCGGCGTCGTAGCCCTTGGAGCACACGATCTCGTAGGTCGCGAGCACGATCGGGTACGCGCCGGCTTCCTTGGTGCCGAAGATCGAGTCGAGGTTCAGCGTCATGTCGCCGACGGCCTCGGACTTGAAGGTCGCGCCCTCGATGGCCTTCGCGGCGCTCTCGTCGGTCAGCTCGACCGCGCCGGCGCCGGAATCGATCTGCGCGACGGACAGGTTGTTCTGGTCCGCGAACGACTTCTCGACGTAGGTGATCGATCCCGGCGCGCCGGCGACGGCCTGCGAGACACCCGCGGAGCCCTTCGCGCCCTCACCGACGCCACCGACGAAGTCGGAGCCTGCACCCTTGGTCCATGCGCCGTTCGACGCGACCGTCAGGTACTGCTGGAAGTTGTCGGTGGTGCCCGAGGAGTCGGAGCGCACGATCGGCGTGATGGCCTCGTCGGGCAGCGCGACACCGTCGTTGAGCGCCGCGATGGCCGGATCGTTCCACTTGGTGATTCCGCCGGAGAAGATCTTGGCGATGACCTCACCATTGAGGGTGAGGGTGTCGACGCCATCGAGGTTGTAGGCGATCGCGACGGGACCGAACACGAGCGGAAGGTTCCACGCGTCGTTGCCTGCGCAGCGCTCCTTGGCGGCAACCGCCTGGTCGCCCTTGATGGCGGAGTCGGAGCCGGCGAAGTCGACCTGCTTGGCGATGAACTGCGTGCGGCCGTCACCGGAGCCGGTCGGGTTGTAGGCGATCTTGACGTCGGTGCCCTTGTCCTTGCACACCGAGATGTAGGTGGCGACGAAGTTGTCCATCGCGTTCTTCTGCGCGGACGAGCCCGCTGCCGACAGCGAGTCCTTGCCCTCGCAGGTCGCGGTCGAGGCCGCGCTGTTGACGGAGGTTCCCGACGAGGCCGAGTTGTTGTCGCTTCCACAGGCCGCCAAAGTCATGGCACCGACCGCGACCGCGCCGAACACGGCAGCATTGCGCTTGAAGTTCACGCTGTTTCCTCCGGGAGACTCATCAGGTTCGGGCAGCACTCCGCCGCCCTGCCCGTGAAACGTAAAGGCAGGTGGTGGACAGGCGGTCCCGAGCGGATGAACGAGAGGTGAACAGATCGATGCGGCTTCAACTATCCTGGGAAAGGTCGGCCGCAGCGGTGTCGGACATCACAGAATGAGGTCAGCCGGCCTTGGATTCAGGTACGCGGTAGTCCCGGACGACATCCCCGTCCTTGGGCTTGTTCTTCAGTGACGCCGCGTAGACGTCGACGTACTCCTGGCCCGACATCCGCATGAGCTCGTACATGATCTCGTCGGTGACGGTGCGCTCGACCCAGCGGTTGCCCGCCATGCCCTCGAAGCGGGAGAAGTCGAGCGGCTTGCCGAACTTGACCTGCACGCGGCTGCGCCGCCAACGGAACGGCCCGGGTGGGCTGACGCGGTCGGTACCGATCACCGCGACAGGGATGACGGGGATACCGGTGCTGAGCGCGAGCCGCGCCGCACCCGTCTTGCCCTTGTAGAGGCGGCCGTCGGGGGACCGGGTTCCCTCGGGGAACAGTCCGACCAGCTTGCCCTCGTCGAGCAGGCGGGTCGCGGTCGTCAGCGCGGCGCTCGCGGCGTCCGCACCGCTACGGTCGATCGGCACCTGGCCCGAACCGGCGTAGAACGCCTTCTGCAGGAACCCGCGGAAACCCGGGGTGGTGAAGTACTCGCTCTTCGCGAGGTAGGTGATCCGCCGCGGCGACGAGAGCGGCGTGAACAGCCAGTCCGCGATCGAGAGGTGGTTACCGGCCAGGATCACCGGCCCCGAGGTCGGGATGTTCTCCACCCCTTCGACCTTCGGACGGTTGTACAGGCGGATGAACGGCCCGACCAGCACGAACTTCAACAGCCAATAGAACATCTCTACCCCTCCTCCCCTGTGTATGTGTGTGCACCGGCGGCGTAGGCGACGTCGACGTGGAACCGCTCGAACGCGAGCCGGTGGTAGGTGTGGAGGGCGGCGACGTTGTCGGCCTCCGTATAGAGAAGTACCGCATCCAGCCCGCGGTCGCTCAGGTAGCGCAACCCGGCGACCGTCAGCAGCCGCCCGAGACCACGCCCCTGCGCACTCGGATCGACCGCGACGACGTACACCTCACCGATCGCGGGCTCACCGTTCGACTCCGGATGCACCTTCGTCCAGTGGAATCCGAGCATCTCGCCGGACCGGGAGTCGACGGCGACGAACAGTCCCGCAGGGTCGAACCAGGACTCCGCCACCCGCTCGTCGATCTCGCGCTGCGTCCAGGATCCCTGCTCGGGATGCCAGTCGAAGGCGGCAGCGTTGACCCGCAGGAGATCGGCGTCGTCGGACGGCCCGGCATAGGTGCGGAGGACGACGCCCTCGGACGTGGGCACCTCCGGCAACGGCGGCTCGTCGAGTCGGCGCCGCAGTTGCAGCAGTTCCCGCGCCGGAGCGAGGCCGAGCCGAGCCGCGACCGCCTGCGCGGGAGGCAGGTCGCCGTGCGCCCACACCCGGGCGCCGTCGCCGCCGCGTTCGAGCGCCTGCGACACCAGTTCCCGGCCGATGCCGCGTCCCCGGTGATCCGGGTCGACCGCCGCCTCGACCATGGCGGGATGACCGTCGTGGGCGGGTTCCACACCGGCGTAGCCGACGACGACGCCGTCCGACGTCGCCAGCAGGTGGACGGTGGCGGACTCGCCTCCCAGCCGGTGCACCGCCTGCTCGGACACCGCTTCGGTGCCGTCGACGGTGGCGGCCCGGGACAGCAGTGCCCGCGCCTGCCGCTCCTCGTCCGCAGTCAGACGGGTGGACCAGGTCGTTGCAACAGCCGCCATCTACAGGGCCGAGCCGTTGGACGTCGTCAGCGAGCTGTCGTCGGGGTTGTCGCCGTCGGCGCCGAAGTCGTCACCCGCGCCGAAGTCGTCGTCGCCGTCGGAGCGGCCGGCACCGGCACCGGACTTGCGACTCGGTCGCACCGCCTTGTAGCCGACGTTGCGGACAGTGCCGATCAGCGCTTCGTACTCGGGCCCCAGTTTGGCGCGCAGCCGTCGCACGTGGACGTCGACCGTCCGGGTGCCGCCGAAGAAGTCGTATCCCCACACCTCCTGCAGCAGCTGGGCGCGGGTGAACACCCGGCCCGCGTGCTGGGCGAGGTACTTGAGGAGCTCGAACTCCTTGTACGTGAGGTCGAGGGGGCGTCCGCGGAGCCGCGCGGTGTACGTGCCCTCGTCGATCACCAGCTCACCGAGCGTGATCTTGCCCGTGGACTCCGGTGCGGCGACCCCGCCGTTGCGTCCCACCAGCAGACGCAGCCGCGCGTCGAGCTCCGCAGGCCCCGTCCCCGGCAGCAGGATGTCGTCGAGACCCCAGTCGGAGTTCACGGCGACGAGCCCGCCCTCGGTCAGGACCGCGACCACCGGAATCGCCGATCCGGTGCTGCCCAGCAGCCTGCACAGGCCGCGCGCCGCCGCCAGATCGGTCCGGGCGTCGACCAGCGCGATGTCCGCAGAACCCGCATCGAGCAGCGACGACACCTCCGTGGGCGCCGGTCGAACTGTGTGCGCGAGCAGCGCAAGGGAGGGTAGGACCGATTCCGGATTCGGATCGGAGGTCAGCAGGAGCAACTCCACACAGGCCTCCCCTTCTTGCCGATAAGGTGCCTGAGCACGGCCGACAACGATGCCAAGTACGTGGTACAGACTAGCGTGCCACCCCCGCCCGCCGGTGATGTGAGCCCCGCTTCACCGTCCGTGGCCCGACCGGCCCGTCTCCGCTGTCCGTCACAATGGACGTCGTGCGCAAACTGATACTCACCGTGGTGTGCCTGATCGCCGCGGCCGTGCTGGTCGACTTCGGCGCCGCCGCGTACTCGGAGTACCGGGTGTCGCGCGGCCTGCGGGAGGGCGCCGGCCTGGACTCCGATCCGGCGGTGACGATCACGGGATTCCCCTTCCTCACCCAGGCCGCGGAAGGCAGGTACCGACACATCGAGATCCGGGCGGTCGGGGTCCCCAGCGACGAACTCGGGGACGTGTCCGTCGAGGCCGACCTGCACGGCGTGCAGGTCTCCGCGTCGGACCTGGTCAGCGGTGACGTCCGCACCGTTCCGGTCGAGCATCTCGACGGCCGCATCAAGATCGAGGCCACCAGCCTCGGCGCATACCTCGGAATCCCCGACCTCGAGGTCTCCGCGCCACCCGCCGACAAGTCGGACGGCACCGGCGGGTCGGGCGGGTCCGGAATGAGCACCGGCGGCGGCATCGTCCTCACCGGAACCGTCCCCGTCGGACCGCTGACCGCGACGGTCAGCGTGACCGCCGACCTCGTACTCGACGGAGACAACGTCACCATCGTCGCGACGGACCTGTACTTCGGACCGGAGGGCAGCGCCGACTTCACCGTCCCGGCACCGCTCAAGCCGACCGTGCTCGGGCTGTTCAGCAAGCAGGTCGACGTCCGGCAGCTGCCGTTCGGGGTGCGTCCGACGAAGGTGTACGCGCAGGGTTCGCAGGTCGTGATCGAGGGCTCCGGTGACAACGTGGTGATCAATCTCGACGAGATGGCGACGCCGTGACCGGGCTCGTCGTGCTCGCCGTCGCACTGCTCGCGACAATCGCCGTCGCGGCCCTGATCAAGGCCCGGTCCGGGAAGGTCCGTGCGACGGCAGCGCCCGCAGCGGTCGCCGATACCCGCCGAACGCTGCTCGGAGAGGTCGGGGTCCCGGCCGCCGGACCGGCGATCGTGCACTTCTCCGCCGACTGGTGCGGGCCCTGCGCCGCGGTCCGGCGGGTCGTCGCAGGCACCCTCGCCACGCTCGACGCCCGACTGCCCGCCGAGGCGGACCGGCCCGTCGACATCGAACTCGACATCGACGAGAATCCGGCCCTGGCACGCGAACTCGGCGTGCTGTCCCTCCCCACCACGTTCATCTTCGACCGTGACGGCGGACAACGGTTCCGGGTTTCTGGTGTGCCGACGGCGTCCGACCTCGAGCAGGCCCTGGTCCCGCTCTGCCGACCTGAGGGTTCACATCCAGAGGAAACCCGGTAAGCTCGCGGCGTGCACACCGCCACGGAGCTGCTGCTCACCCGACGCCGCGCAGTCGATCTGTGCCGCCTCGGCGGTTGTTGCTGTCCCTGCTGCTGATCCTCACGTCTCACCCGGTTCCCCTCGGCTCGAACGCCGCGAACCCACCGTGACCGATCCCCGAAGCCCCGCCACGTCACAGTTGTGCACGGCCCTCCAGCGCAGGAGCTCTCCGCAATGTCCACGAACACCACCCATGTCGAAACACCCGTGTCCGGCGTCCGCCCGAACGGCCAGGTCGACGTCCGCGGACCGCGGTTCGCGGCCTGGATCACCACGGCCGTCCTGGTCGCGGTGCTCGTCGTCTCCGTGTTCTCGTCCGTCGCGGCGGGAGTGTTGCTCGCCGTCCAGGCCGTCGTGTTCGCGATCGGTGCAGTCGTCGGACCGCGCCGCAGCCCGTACGGCCGACTGTTCGCGGTGGTGGTCGCGCCGCGTCTCGGGCCGGTAACCGAACGTGAACCCGAGGCTCCGCTGAAGTTCGCGCAGCTCGTCGGCGGCATCTTCGCAACCGTCGGGGTGATCGGGTTCTTCGCGGGACTACCGCTGCTCGGCACCGTCGCGACCGGCTTCGCCCTGTTCGCGGCGCTGCTCAACGCCGCCGTCGGCTTCTGCCTCGGCTGCCAGATCTACCCGCTCGTGGCCCGCTTTCGCAGGTCGAACCCGATCGCCGCGGCCTAGCCGCGAGGACCGGGCCGCAGTACCAACCCACCCAGCACTCACGTAAGTCAGTACCGAAAGGAAACCCATGGCACGCTCCGACGTCCTGGTCTCTGTCGACTGGGCCGAGCAGAACCTCGATGCGCCGAACACGGTGTTCATCGAGGTCGACGAAGACACCTCGGCCTACGAAGGTGGCCACATCGAGGGCGCCATCCGCCTCGACTGGCGCAAGGATCTCCAGGACGGCGTCCGACGCGACTTCCTCGACCGCGAGAAGTTCTCGGCGCTGCTCTCCGCGAAGGGCGTCTCCAACGACGACACCGTGATCCTGTACGGCGGCAACAACAACTGGTTCGCGGCGTACGCGTACTGGTACTTCAAGATCTACGGCCACAAGGACGTCAAGCTCGTCGACGGTGGCCGCAAGAAGTGGGAGCTCGACGGTCGTCCGCTGTCGCGCGACGAGGTCGTCCGCCCGGTCACCGAGTACAAGGCCGAGGAGGCCGACACCTCGATCCGCGCCTTCCGCGACGAGGTCATCAACGCGATCGGGGCGAAGAACCTGGTCGACGTCCGCTCCCCCGACGAGTTCGCCGGCAAGATCCTCGCGCCGGCGCACCTGCCGCAGGAGCAGGCGCAGCAGCGTGGTCACGTCCCGGGTGCGATCAACATCCCGTGGTCGACGACCGCGAACGAGGACGGCACCTTCAAGTCGGACGCGGACCTCGAGTCCCTGTACGCGGAGAAGGGCTTCGACGACAGCCGCGAGACCATCGCGTACTGCCGCATCGGCGAGCGCTCGAGCCACACCTGGTTCGTGCTGCAGGAGATCCTCGGCAAGAAGAACGTCAAGAACTACGACGGCAGCTGGGTCGAGTACGGCTCGCTCGTCGGTGCACCGATCGAACTGGGAGCGTAATAGTCATGTGTGGAGCACCCGTTCAGGGTCAGACCCTGCCCGCCGGCGTGGACGCGTCGAAGGAAACCGTCATCACCGGTCGCGTGCTGGCCGCTGACGGCCAGCCGGTCGGCGGCGCGTTCGTGCGCCTGCTCGACGGCACCGGCGAGTTCACCGCCGAGGTCGTGGCGTCCGGAACCGGCGACTTCCGGTTCTTCGCCGCCCCCGGCACCTGGACCGTTCGCGCACTGTCCAGCACCGGCAACGGCGACAACACCATCAGCCCCGAGGGCAACGGCATCCACAACGTGGACATCACCGTCAGCAAGTAAGGGCACTGCCACCTGGTTGGCAACGACAGCGACCCCGCACCGTCCGGTGCGGGGTCGCTGTCGTTCCGGATGAGCATCCCCGGCGTCGCCGCGATGGGGTGGGCGGTCTAAGCTGTCCCCGTGGTCATCTTCTTCGAGGTGCTGCTGGTTCTCGCAGCCGTTCTCATCACCTGGTTCTCGCTGTACGTCGTGTACCGACTGGTCACCGACAAGCCGTGAGCTCGACCGGCACCAGCGGCGAGCCGCTCGACCCGATCGGCGGGGAATCCGCGGACGCCGAGTCCGAACAGTCTGCTCCGACGATCAAGCGCGGCAGCGGCGACAAGGCCGTGGCCGACGCGATCGAGCGCGCCAAGGACACCGCCGGACGGAACGTCCCCGTCCTCCCCGGGCTCCCACTGCCCGAGGACACGGCCAACCTGCGACTCGGGCCGGACCTGAACCCGGAACTCCTCGCCCTGCTGCCGCTCGTCGGTGTGTGGCGCGGCGAGGGAGAGGGCAACAACCCCGAGTCCGGCGACTACCGCTTCGGACAGCAGATCGTCGTCTCCCACGACGGCGGCAACTACCTGCGCTGGGAGTCCCAGTCGTGGGTTCTCGACGCCGAGGGCAACTACGTCCGCCCCGACCTGCGCGAGAGCGGGTTCTGGCGGGTCAGTGGCGACGGCATCCCGGGCAGCGTCGACGAAGAGACCGTCGAACTGCTCCTGACGCACGCCTCGGGTGTGATCGAGCTGTACTACGGCACCGCGCTCACGCAGTCGAGCTGGGAGCTCGCCACGGACGTGGTGATCCGCAGCAAGCACGGCGCGCTCGTGGGCGGCGCCAAGCGCCTGTACGGCATCATCGAGGGCGGCGACCTCGCCTACGTCGAGGAGCGCATCCTCGCGGACGGCGAGCTGAAGCCGCACCTGTCGGCACGACTGGCCCGCTACATCGGCTGACCGCCACACCCGTGCACACGCACGGAACGCGGGCGCATTCGTCGCGCACCCGCCTGGAGTCGTCGTTGTTCGCCGTACAGTCGGGGCACGACCTCAGGAGCGACGATGACACCGCACTCACCCGCCGCGGCCTCGCACCGAGCTGATGCCCCGATCTTCGAGACCGTGCACGGTCCCGTCCGCGGGACGACCGACGGGGCGGTGCGGTCCTGGAAGGGGATCCGGTACGCCGAGGCTCCGACCGGCGACCTCCGCTACCGGGCGCCCCGATCGCCCGCGCGGTGGACCGACGTCCTGGACTGTACGGACTTCGGGCCGTGCGCCCCGCAGACCAGGATCGCGGCGATCAAGCTGGGCACGGACGCCAGAACCGACGAGGACTGCCTGTCGCTGAACGTGTGGGCACCCGCCGAGGCAGAGGGCCTGCCGGTACTCGTGTGGATTCACGGCGGCGCCTACTTTCGCGGCGCCTCCCGCCAACCCCTGTACGACGGCCGGGCCCTCGCGGCAGGCGGCGCCGTCATCGTCACGGTCAACTACCGGATCGGCGTCTTCGGATTCGTGGACTTCTCGTCGCTCGACGACAGCGTCGACTCCAATGTGGCCCTGCGTGACATGGTCGCAGCCCTCGAATGGGTCCGCGACAACATCTCCGCGGTGGGCGGCGATCCGGGCCGCGTCACGCTCTTCGGCGAGTCCGCCGGCGGCGGCGCGGTCACGACACTGATGACCGTTCCCGCCGCGCGGGGCCTGTTTCACCACGCCATCGCGGAGAGCTCGCCCGCAACGTCCGTCTACAACTCGGAGCGGGGCGCCACGGTCGCCCGCCGGTTTCTCGAAGTACTCGGCGGGAGCGGCGATCCGAACCGGCTCCGGTCGGCGTCCGTCGACGAGTTGGTCGCGGCGTCGGACGAGCTCTTCGCCCGGGTACCGGAGGAGTATCCGGGCACACTCGCGTTCGCTCCGATCGTGGACGGGGAGTTCCTGCCCGACTATCCGCTCGACGTCTTCCGCAGGGGCGAAGCGAATCCCGTCCCGTTGCTGATCGGGACCAACCGTGACGAGAGCTCACTCTTCCGGCTCATGAAGTCACCGCTGATGCCCCTGGACCCCGAGGTGATCCGGTCGATGTTCTCGGAGATCGCCGCCGAACATCCCGACGTCGAGCCGCCCGACGAACCGCACATCGAATCGGTGTATGCCGGATTGGGCAAGGTGGGAGACAGCCTCGCGCTGACCCGTGACTTCGCGTTCCGGTTACCCGCACTGTGGATCGCCGAGGCACACAGCGCGATCGCACCGACGTGGCTGTACCGGTTCGACTACGCGACGCCGATGCTCGACGTGCTGCGGATCGGCGCCACTCACGGCGTCGAGCTGCCCTACGTCTTCGGCAACATCGCGCACCACCCGAAGGACGTCACCTACCTGCTCGGCGGGCTGTCCACGGGCCGCCGCATCTCGGCCCGCATGCGACATCGATGGGTGGCGTTCGCGACCTCCGGCCGCCCCGAGGGACCGGACGGCGAACCTGAATGGGCATCCTACGACGTCGCGGGCCGGGCGACGCTGGTGATCGACAAGCACGACCGGGCGGTGCCCGACCTCGATCGTGCGGTTCGGCTGGCGTGGGGCGACGACGTCATCGCCTTCACCTGATCGGCGCGTCGGAGGCACCGGACGCAGAACGACCCCCGAGCCGGACGTGAACGTCCTGATCCCGGTCGGACTTGGCCGGGAGACTCGGGGGCCGGGTGGCTGTTGGGGATTCGCCGGCCGCGGATGCGGTTGGTGAACCCTTCAGCGTCGTTGGCTAGCGGACAGCCACCTCACGCGTCCTGTAGTTCTTCAACTTCAGACCACCTCCTTCCTCGTGTACCGCCGAAAGTACGCCGGTGCGGTCACCTCGGCAACGGATTATTCGCGACGGGCGTTTCAGCAGGTCGAGGGCGCGGGAACGCCGCGGAACCGGCCGTCGAGCCAGTCGAGCGCCTGCGGCAGCCCGAGCACGGCCGCCGACAGGTGATCCGGGCTCGGTGTGAGGAGCGTCTGCACGGGGACACCCGCGTCGCAGTACCGGCGGATTGTGTTGTCGATCGCGTCGACGGGCACGAGCGTGTCCGTCGGGCTGTGCCACTCGAAGAGTGGGACCGCGGGGATGCCGGGGTACATCTCCAGGCTGTTCTCCTCCATCACCTGCCAAGCGGACGGATCGTCCATGAAGTTGACGTTGTCGGTGACCTGGCTTGCGGATCTCCCGACCCCCCAGAACATGATCTCGTTGGTGCAGCCGTCCCGGATCATCGACTGGAGCCACCGACCGTTGTCGTTGAGCTGCCCAGAGACGTTCATCCGTTCGGGGTACTCGCGTTCGAGGCCGAGGGCTGCGGCCATCGCGAGACCGAACGCGGGATGCGGGTTCGTACCGAGCGCCGAGGCCATCTTCACCAGATTCATCGGCACGCCGCCCTCCGCGGCGCCGACGATGTCCAATTCGGGTGCATAGGTCGGTGCGAGCGCGGCCGCCCAGGCCGTCGCCATGCCCCCGCCGGAGTAGCCGCCCAGCCCGACGGGGCTGTTCACCACCCTCAGCTCGGGCACCCGCTTGACCGCGCGGATCCCGTCGAGAGTCACCTGACCGCCGAGTTTCGCTGCACCGTAGGCCATTCGGGGTCCGAGGTGATCGGGCAGTGCGACGGCCCAGCCACGGGCGAGGGCGATGTTCAGTCCCGGTGCCTCACGGATCTGGGTCAGCGGGTCGGTCGTGTACAGCTCGGTCGCGATCTTGCACTTGTGTCCGAGCGCATTGATGATGTGCTGGTACGACACCAGGGGGCTGTCGGGAACGAAGTTCGGCGGCACCAGGAGCGTCGTGTTCGCGGCGATCGGCTTGCCCTCGGAATCCGTTGTCCGGAAGAGCAGTTCCCACACCTCACTGCCCGGGAAGTACAGATTGGGTGGCATCTGCCGGATCTTGAGGACGTCGCCCGGCTGGTGCGCCGCGACGAGATCCGCGGGCGCACCGAAGAAGGGATCCGGATCCGCGACCGGGTAGATGGGCAGCGCTGCGGCGGGGCCGCCCGTGGACAGGGCGAGCGCGGCCACGAGGCCCGCTATCGGCAGGGTGACGAGTCGGCGAATCAACGTTCCCATGAACAACTCCCAGAGCCGTATGGACGTGTGACCGAACGCTTCGACCGGCCACTATGCCAGTAGCGCACCCCCGGTGCAGTGTTTCGTCACCGCACCGTGTCCATTCCGGCTGGTCGGTTTCGGCTCGTCGTGGACGGTCGCTCGACGGTGACGATCCTGTCTGCGCGAACAGATTCCGGCAGGTGATGCGTCACCACGACGACGGTGCGACCGGCGTCGACCAGACTCGCGCCGCGGTCCAGCAGCCCGCGCAGGACATCGGACGCCGCGTCGGCGTCGAGATGTTCGGTCGGCTCGTCGAGCAGCAGGACGCGCGCCGGCGACACGAGGGCGCGGGCCAGCAGGATGCGGCGACGCTGGCCACCCGACACGGACCGTGCACCCGCGTGCAGTGTGGTGTGGACGCCGTCGGGGAGCGACCCGACCCACTCCCCCAGCCCGACCTTCGCCAGCACCGCGACCGCCTCGTCCTCGGTGAGATCCCCCCGGGCGACCCGCAGGTTCTCGAGCACCGACGTGTCGAACAGGTGCGCGTCCTCGGCGAAGAAGCCGACGTCGCGGCGCAACGCCTCGGGGTCGACGTCGGCCAGCGGCGTGCCGCCCACGGCGACGGTCCCCTCGACGGGCGGCAGCAGGCCCGCCAGCGTCATGAGCAGGGTCGTCTTGCCCGAACCGGAGGGCCCGACGACCGCCGTCCGTGATCCCGACGGCAGGTCCAGGCCCACCCGGGGTCCCGCGTCGGCACCGGGCCAGCCGCAGCGCAGACCCGAGGCCGTCAGGTGCACGGGCACCGGGACGGGATTGCTTCCGGTCGGCTGCGGTCGCGCTGCCCGGTCGAGCAGTTCCATGATGCGAGCGGACGCGAGCCTGCCGCGGGTCAGCGCGACCGCGGCAGCGGGCAGCGCCGACGTCGCCTCGAAGGCGGACAGCGGCAGCAGGACGAGGATGCCGAGCGCCATCGGCGTCATTCCTCCCGCGGTTCCGCCGTCCGGCCCGTACAGCGTGATGCCGATGAGCAGCGAGGCGAGGACGCTCGCGCCGATCGCGAGCGGCGTCGCGGCGTCGGCGAACGCGGTGGGCACCGCGGCCCGGTCCGTGGCGACGACGACGTCCCGGTCGTGTCGGTCGGCGCGCGCGACCGTCTCGTCGAGCCGGCCCGCCACGCGCAGTTCGGCGGCATGGTCGAGGGCCAGGACCGCGGTCTCGGCGTAGCGGGCGGTCGCGGCCGCCCCCGCGGAGGCCGCGAGCCGGGCGGACCGGGCCGCGAGCATCGGCGCCAGGACGCCGGAGACGGCGAGCGCGACCGCGAGAACCAGTGCCGCCGCGGGCGAGATCAGGGCGAGTCCCACGACGGCGGCCAACGCCATGACGACGGCCACGACCATCGGGACGAGCGCCCGGATGACGACGTCGCCGAGCGCGTCGACGTCCGCGCCGGTGCGGGCCAGGAGGTCACCTCGGCGCAGTCCCGCCGGTGCGGCGGGGTCGCCGACGGCGAGTCGGCGGTACAGGTTCTCCCGCGCCGACACGGTGCCGCGGAGCGCGGCGTCGTGGGTGGCGAGACGCTCCAGGTACCGGAAGAGTCCTCGGGAGATGCCGAGTGCGCGGACCGCGACGACGGCGACGGTGAGGTCGAGCACCGGCGGCATCTGCCAGGCGCGGGTGATCAGCCAGGCGGAGAGTGCGGCCAGCGCCAGGGCGCTGCCGAGGGTCGCGACCCCGGCGAGGACGGCGTACAGGACGCGGCGCGGCGACAGTTCGAGCAGTGCCAGGGCCCGGTACAGCGGATCGCGTGTCACGCGGGCACCTCCGCCGCGACCGTCACGACGCTGTCGGCGGCGGCGAGCACCGACGCGCGGTGACCGACGAGGAGTACCGCCGCACCGGACTCGGCGAGTGCTCGGATCGCTGCCAGCACCCGCGCCTCGGATTCGGCGTCGAGATGCGCGGTGGGTTCGTCGAGCAGCACCACCGATGCCTCGGTGAGGAGAGTTCGGGTGAGGGCGAGCCGCTGGCGCTGCCCGAGTGACAGCCCGATGCCGCCGGCGCCGACGACGGTGTCCCATCCGTTCGGGGACTCCCGCAGGACGTCGTCGAATCCGGTTGCAGCGCACACGGAGTCGACCCTGCGCGGGTCCGCGTCGACCGGTCCCGTCAGTTCGAGGTTCTCCCGCAGCGTTCCGGGTACGAGCACCGGATGCTGCGGGAGCCAGGCCACCGACTTCCACCAGAGCTGCGGGTCGAGGTCGCGAATGTCGGTGCCGCCGACCTGCGCCGAGCCTTCGTCCGGCTCGGCGAGACCGAGGATCACCTGGACCGCCGACGACTTGCCCGCGCCGTTGGGGCCGGTCAGTGCGGTCACCTTTCCGGGAGCCAGGATGAGGTCGAGACCTCGTGGCGCCCAGCCCGATCGGCTGCGCATCCCGACACGGCGCAGTGCGACCACGCCCGCAGGCACCGGAGCGCCACCGGGGGGCCGGGCGTCGGCCCGGCCGTCGAGGACGCCGAATGCCTTGTCGGCCGCGGCCATTCCGTCCTCCGCGGCGTGGAACTGCGCACCCACGGTCCGCAGCGGCAGGTACACCTCGGGCGCGAGCACCAGCGCGATCACACCCGCCTGCAACGCCATCTCGCCGAACACCAGGCGCAGGCCGATGCTCACCGCGATCAGCGCGACCGACAACGTCGCCAGGAGTTCGAGCACCATGGACGAGAGGAACGCGATGCGCAGCGACGACATCGTCGTGCGCCGGTGCTCGTCACCGAGTGTCCGGACCCGGTCCTGCGGACCACGCTCACGTCCGAGTGCGCGCAGGGTCGGCAGTCCGGCGAGGAGGTCGAGGAGCTGCGCGGACAGCGCGGTCATGGTGCGCAGCGACGCGGCGGCCTTGCCGCGGGTGAGCAGTCCGATCAGGATCATGAAGATCGGGATCAGTGGCAGGGTGATCACGACGATCACCGCCGACGTCAGGTCCGTGACCATGATGACGAGCAGCGTCAGCGGGGTGACCGTGACCGCCAGCAGCAACGCAGGCAGGTAGCCGGTGAGATAGGCGCGCAGCCCCTCGATTCCCCGGGTCAGGACCGTGGCGGTCTCGTCCCGCCGGGGGTCGAGGTCGCGGGGGGCCAGGTCGGTCGCCGCCGCGAGCACCTCGGCGCGAAGCTCACCGATGACCCGCGACGCGGACCTGTGCGCGAACCGTGACTGCAGCCAGGTCGCCGTCACCCGCACCGCGACCGCGGCAGCGAGGACGGTGAGCTCACCGGACCAGTGTGCGACGCTGCGGGCGTCCGGATCGGTGATGACGCCGGCGAGCACGGTGCCGATCATGACCGCCGAGACGATCACGGCGGCCGCGACCACCAGCGACAGCGTCACCGTGAGCACCAGGTGGCCGCGTGCGGACCGCGAGTACCGCCACATCCGGGGATCCACCGGCCCGCGCCTGCGGGATGCGGGCGCGGCCGGGGCTTCTGCAACCATCTAGCTGGTCTTGATCGGCAGTCCGATCGACGGCGGGATGTGGGCGGTCGAGATGCGCTTGCGGAACACCCAGTACGTCCAGCCCTGGTAGATCAGCACCACCGGGGTCATGAACGCCGCCGCCCAGGTCATCACCTTGAGCGTGTACGGGCTCGACGAGGCGTTGTAGATGGTCAGGCTGTAGTCGTCGGAGATCGTGGACGGCATCACGTTCGGGTACAGCGACGCGAACAGCAGCACCACAGCGCCGATCACCGCGACGGTGGTGAGCACGAACGCCCAGCCCTCCCGGGCGACCGCGGTCAGGGCCACGACGCCGAGGAGTGCGGCCGCGGCGATGCCGACGAGGATCCAGGTCCAGCCCTTGCCGTAGGCGAGCTGGGTCCACAGCACGAACGCGCCGGCGATCACGACCGCCGGGATCGACAGCCGGGAGGCGAGTTTCACCGCGTCCTCGTGCACCTCGTCGGCAGTCTTGAGCGCGATGAAGACGGCACCGTGCAGCGCGAACACGATCGCGGTGGTGGCGCCACCGAGCAGCGCGTACGGGTTCAGCAGGTCGAAGAATCCGGAGACGACCTGCCGGTTCTCGTCGATCGCCACGCCGCGGACGATGTTCGCGAACGCGACGCCCCACAGGACCGCGGGCACCCAGGAACCGAGGATGATGCCCCAGTCCCACCGCGACCGCCACGTCGCGTCGTCGATCTTGCCGCGGTACTCGATCGCGCACACACGCACGATCAACGCGACAAGGATCAGCAGCAGCGGCAGGTAGAAGCCGGAGAACAACGTGGCGTACCACTCCGGGAAGGCCGCGAACAGTGCACCGCCCGCCGTGAGCAGCCAGACTTCGTTGCCGTCCCAGACGGGTCCGATCGTGTTGAGCACGACTCGCCGTCGGGTGTCGTTGTCCGCCGATCCGTTCTTGCTCCGCCCGAGCACCGGCATGAGCATGCCGACACCGAAGTCGAATCCCTCGAGCACGAAGTAGCCGATGAACAGCACCGCGATGAGGATGAACCAGAGTTCCTGAAGTCCCATGTCCGTCTCCTCTAGTACGCGAACGACAGCTGCTCGGGCTTGCCGGTGTCGTCCGGCTCGTCGGGTTTGTCACCTGGCGGGTGCGCGTCGTGCGGGAGCGGTCCCTCGATGGTGTAGCGGCGGATCAGCCAGAACCAGACGACGCCGAGTGCGGCGTACAGCAGGGTGAACACGATCAGCGACGTCCAGACGGTGGCGACAGAATGATTGGAGACGCCCTGGTCCACGGTCAGGCGGATCATGTCCACGCCAGTGGGATTCGGATGCACCACCCAGGGCTGACGTCCCATCTCGGTGAAGATCCAGCCGGCGCTGTTGGCGAGGAACGGCGTCGGGATCACCAGGATGCTCAGCCAGCCGAACCACTTCTGGTCCGGTACCCGGCCACGTCTGGTCACCCACAGCCCGACGATGGCGAGCAGCGCCGAACCGGCCGCGAGGCCGATCATCGCGCGGAAGGACCAGTAGGTGACGAAGAGGTTCGGTCGGTAGTTGCCCGGGCCGAACTGCTCCTCGTACTGCACCTGTAGGTCTTCGACACCCTGCAGCGTGACACCGCTGAAGCTGCCCTCGGCGAGGTAGGACAGGATGCCCGGGACCTCGATGACACGGGTGACGCTGTCGCAGTTGTTCTGCGTGCCGATGGTCAGGATCGAGAAGCTGGGGTCGGTTTCGGTGTGACACAACGACTCCGCGGACGCCATCTTCATCGGCTGCTGCTCGAACATCAGCTTGGCCTGGATGTCACCGGTGAAGATCAGCGCGACGCCGGAGATGATCATCACCCACAGTCCGAGTCGGGCAGCGGGCCGGAACATGGTGCGTGCCTCGGTTTCCATCCGCTCGGCCTCGGCGGGTTCGGCTGCCTTGGCGCGGCGCATGTTCCGGACCATCCACCAGCCGGCGATGCCGGCGACGAATGTCGCGGCAGTGAGGAAGGCACCCGCGATGACGTGTGGGAAGGCCGCCAGGGTGGTGTTGTTCGTCAGCAGGGTCCAGATGCTGGTCAGCTCCGCGCGGCCGGTCTCCTCGTTGTAGATCGCACCGACCGGATGCTGCATGAACGAGTTCGCGGAGATGATGAAGTACGCCGACGCGTTCACGCCGATCGCGACCAGCCAGATGGTGGCGAGGTGAACCAGTTTCGGCAGTCGACCCCAACCGAAAATCCACAGGCCGAGGAAGGTGGACTCGAGGAAGAAGGCCACGAGGCCCTCGAGTGCGAGCGGGGCACCGAACACGTCGCCGACGAAGCGGGAGTACTCGCTCCAGTTCATGCCGAACTGGAATTCCTGCACGATGCCGGTGGCGACACCGAGCGCGAAGTTGATGAGGAAGAGCTTTCCGAAGAACTTGGTGAGGCGGTACCAGTGGTCCTTCTTCGTGACCACCCACATCGTCTGCATGATCGCGATCAGCGGGGCGAGCCCGATGGTCAACGGGACGAGAATGAAGTGATAGACCGTCGTGATTCCGAATTGCCATCGCGACACGTCGAGTGCGTCCATGTCTACTCCCGGTCCGGGCCCGTGGGACAGGCTTGCCGGAACTGCAGGTGTGGGCTGACACATGCAGTCCGTTCAAAAGGTAACCCCCGCAGCACCGAACCGCAGGCCTTCGTCTACTACGGACAGTAGTAAAGAAGTTCCCAATCGCCTATCCGCCGGACCGAACCGTGCGGCGAGTCACATTCCGGTCACGCCGCGTCGGCCTCCACACCCACCGTCCCGACAGCGAGATCCACCAGGCCGGAAAGCTCTTCGGCGACATCCGGCTCCGGCAGCGACAACCCGTCGAGGGTGTGCACGCGCGCCGCGAGCGTGACGCTCGACAGCAGCCAAACACCATCCGCGGCAATCAGATCGGCAGGCCGCAACGCCGAGGTCTCGCACCGGAACCGATGCGCGCCCGCCACCGCGAACAACGCCTGCTGTGTCGTACCGGGAAGGATGCCGTGCTCGACGGGCGGCGTGATCAGCGTGCGACCCCGGGCGATCAGCACCGTGGAGCGCGGCCCCTCGAGCACCAGACCCTCACTGCTGGTGAAGATCACGTCGTCCATGCCCTTGGACTGCGCGTACCGAACTGCCGCCATGTTCGTCGCGTAGGAGAGCGTCTTCGCCCCGAGCAGCAGCCACGGCGCCTTGTCCACGACGTCCACGGAGAAACCCCGGTCGAGAGTGCACACCGACACCCCTTCCTCGCGGGCGGCCGCCACCCGGTCCGCTATCGGTCCCACCGTGACATACGCGGTCGGATCCCCGCCCGACTCCCGGCCCCGACCGAGCACCAGGCGCATCGCACCCTCCCGTTCGGCACCCCACTCCTCGACGGCGACGGCGACCGCCGTCCGCCAGGCGTCCAGGTCGGGGCGGGGCAGGTCCAGCATCGCCGCGGAATTCGCGAACCGGGCCAGATGCAGTTCGATCGTGCATGGCGCCCCACCCCGGACGAGGATCGTCTCGAAGACCCCGTCGCCACGCACCGCGGCGAGATCGTCCGCGCACAGCAGCGGGGCGTCCGCGTCCTGCACCGCGCCGTCCAAGGTCACCAGCACCTGCTCAGCCATGTCCCCACACTACGACGGGCCCTCACCTGCCCCGGCGTGCCGACACGGACGCCCCTCCTACACTGGAAGCGTGTCCGAGTCCGTGCGCATCACGCCGAGTCCACTACTCACCACCGCCGGGGCAGTCCCCAATCCCGACGACTCTCCCGACGCGGGTGTCGCCTGGCACTACGGCGACCCGCTCCGGGAACAGCGGACGGCCGAACGCGCGGTCGCGATCGTCGACCGATCCAACCGGTTCGTGCTGTCGATCGGAGGTGACGAGCGGCTCTCCTGGCTGCACACCATCTCCAGCCAGCACGTGACCAACCTGCCCGACGGCACCAGCGCCGAGAACCTCAGCCTCGACCTGAACGGCCGCGTCGAACACCACTTCGTCCTCACCGACCAGGTCGGTGTCACCTGGATCGACACCGAGGCCACGACCGGCCCGGAGCTGCTGACCTTCCTGCAGAAGATGGTGTTCTGGGCGAAGGCGGAACCGAAGCCCGAGCCCGAGACGGCGGTCCTGTCACTGCTCGGACCCGACGTCCGCCGCCCGCGGTTCCTCGAGGCACTCGGCATCGCGGAGCTGCCCGGAACGTACGAGGCGGTCGCGCTGCCCGGCGGCGGTTTCCTGCGCTCGATGCCGTGGCCCGGCGAGCACGCCTGGGACCTCGTCGTCCCGCGCGAACGCCTCGGAGACTGGTGGCGAACCCTCACGGAGGCAGGCGCCGAGCCGGCCGGAACGTGGGCGTTCGAGGCACTGCGCGTCACGGCGCTGCGCCCCCGCCTCGGCCTGGACACCGACGATCGCACCATCCCGCACGAGGTCGGGTGGATCGGCGGCGTCGCCGAACACGGAGCCGTCCACCTCGACAAGGGCTGCTATCGCGGTCAGGAGACCGTCGCGCGGGTCCACAATCTCGGCAAGCCGCCCAGGCACCTGGTGCTGCTCCACCTCGACGGCTCGGCGGACACCCGACCCGTCCCCGGCGACGCCGTCACCGCCGGCGGTCGCACGGTCGGTCGCGTCGGTACGGTCGTCGACCACCACGAACTCGGCCCGATCGCCCTTGCCCTGCTCAAGCGCTCCGTCCCCGCCGACACCGCCCTCGAGGCAGGAAACACAGCGGCCGCGATCGACGCCGACTCGGTGCCGGACCACGACGATTTCCAGCCCGGCCGCGCGGCCGTCGACCGATTGCGCGGCCGGTGAGCCCGCAGACGGGCTGCGTGGACGCCGTCTGCCGACTGTTCGCCGAACGGGATTCGGGAACGAGGCGGGTACCACGCACCGCCATCGACAAACGCGCCGTCGAGGGGCCGGTGGCCGTCGACGGGAACGGGCTCGACGGCGACCGGGTCTGCGACACCGAGCACCACGGCGGCCCGTTCAAGGCCGTCTACGCGTACTCGACGACCGAGTCCGCACGCTGGCAGGACGAACTGGGCCGCGAGCTGCATGCCGGCTGGTTCGGCGAGAACCTGCGGGTGAGCGGTGTCGCGACCAGCGACGCCGTCATCGGCGAGCGGTGGCTGCTCGGGGACACCCTCGAACTCGAGGTCACCGGGCCGCGCACCCCGTGCGGCACCTTCGGCGTGTGGGCGGCCGAACCGCAGTGGGTCAAGCGGTTCGCCGAGCGCGGTGACACCGGCGCGTACCTCAAGGTGATCACCCCTGGTCCCGTCGAGGCAGGCGACCCGATCACCGTCGTGCACGTCCCGGACCACGGCGTCACCGTGCGCGACCTGTTCACCGGCCGCGACCCGGCGCGGATGGCGCTTCTCCTCGAGCAACAGCCCGGCCTGTCGCCTACTGTCGAGGACAAGGCACGCAGGCGAATCGCCGGGCTGAAGGTGCGGGTGGAGTATTGAGCGTCGAGCTGGTCGAGGTCGTCCGATCCGGTTTCCGCGAGTGCGTGCACCGCGGATCGCTCGTCGTGCTCGATCCATCCGGTGAGACCCTCCTCGCCCTCGGCGAGGTGAACACCCCGATCTACCCGCGGTCCGCGAACAAACCGCTGCAGGCCGTCGCGATGCTCCGAAACGGGTTCGCCCCCGTCGATTCCCGGGAGGTCGCGCTGTCCACCGCATCGCACAGCGGCGAACCCGAGCACGTCGCCGGGGTGCTGTCGCTGCTCGAGCGCAACGGGCGCTCCGAACGCGACCTGCGGTGCCCGTCGGACCTGCCCGGGAACGACGTCGCCCGGGCCCGGGTGCTGGCGCTCGGCGGCGGCCCGCGACCGGTGTTCATGAACTGCTCCGGCAAGCACGCGGCGATGGTGTCTGTGTGCGCCACCCGCGACTGGCCCCTCGACACCTACCTGGACGCGACCCATCCCCTGCAGCGGGAGATCCGGGAGACCATCGCGGAGCTGTCCGGTGAGGACGAGTACGAGCTCGGCATCGACGGCTGCGGACTCCCGATCGTGCCGCTGTCCCTGACCGCGCTGGCCCGGGCCTTCTCCGCGCTCGTGACCGCCGATCCGGGCAGTGCCGAACGCACGGTCGCTGACGCCGTCCGCGAGCACCCGTGGCAGGTGTCGGGAACCGGGCTGGACGACGAGCGCCTGATGGCGTCGGTCCCGGGTCTGCTGTGCAAGGTCGGGGCCGACGGTGTCCACGCGGGCGCCCTCCCCGGCGGACGGTCCTTCGCCTTGAAGATCGACGACGGCAGCGACCGGGCCCGGCTGCCGCTGACGGCGGCGATCCTGCACCGTATCGGTGTCGACTGGACCGAGGATCTCGCCGAGCTGGCGTCCGCTCCGGTGCTCGGCGGCGGCATGCGCGTGGGCACCGTCAGAGCCATTCCCGACGTGCTGAGATGACCTCGCCGGAGCAGCTGAGATGAATCAGACACCGCTCCTGGGCAGGGGAAGGAGCGCTCGCCGGTTTCTCACGCTAGAGTGTCTGTCAGGAAGACACACACACTCAAAACGGGGCCGCCAAAAATTCCCAGGCCGCCCCGCTTAAAGCGCGAGGGGGTTGGCCATGGGCCGCGGCCGGGCTAAGGCAAAGCAGACCAAGGTTGCACGCGAGCTCAAGTACAGCTCGCCTAGCACAAACTTCGACAGCCTCCAGCGTGAGCTGTCGGGTGCCTCGTCGAACTCCCACAGGAACGGGTCCTACAGCGATCAGCGTTCCGAGGACAGCGCATCGCGCTGGGACGACGAAGACAACGACGACTGGCGTCGCTGACGCCCGCCGACACCGGCGACACGCACCTGCGCAGCACCGAATGAGGGGGAGCCCCGGCTCCCCCTCATTTTCCGCATGCGCTCCCGCTGTGTGAACGCGCCGGGCAGCTGCTCGAAACGGCGAACCGCCCGAACCCCTGAGGGATTCGGGCGGTTCACTGTTGTCGAATGCGCTCGTCAGAAGCGCGGGTGCTCGCCCACCATGCGGACCAGCTCGGCGCCGTCGTGCTTGTCCGTCGCCTTGGCCACGGTCCCGAGGGTCCAGCAGTCGATGTGCCGGGCCGTCAGCACGGCGAGGGCGCGGTCCACGTCCTCGGGTGCGACGATCGCGACCATGCCGACGCCCATGTTGAACGTCGCCTCCAATTCGGCGCGCTCGACACGGCCACGCTGGCCGATCATCGTGAACACCGGTGCGGGGCTCCACGTCCCGCGATCCAGCTCGGCGACCAGGCCCTTCGGCATGACCCGAGCCAGGTTGTTCGCCAGTCCGCCGCCGGTGACATGGCAGAAGGTCCGCACGTCGGTCTCGGCGATCAGCGCGAGGCAATCCTTCGCGTAGATCTTGGTCGGCTCGAGCAGCTCCTCACCGAGGGTGCGGCCGAACTCCTCGACGTGCCCGGTCAGCGACATCCGGTCGATCTCGAGCAGCACCTTGCGGGCCAGCGAGTAGCCGTTCGAGTGCAGACCCGACGAACCCATCCCGATCACGACGTCACCGGGGCGCACCCGGTCCGGACCGAGCACCGCGTCGGCCTCGACGACACCGACACCGGTTGCGGAGAGGTCGTAGTCGCCGTCGGCCATCACACCGGGATGCTCGGCCGTCTCGCCGCCGAGCAGCGCGCATCCGGCCAGGATGCAGCCCTGTGCGATGCCGCCGACGATCTCGGCGACACGCTCGGGGACGACCTTGCCGACCGCGATGTAGTCCTGGAGGAACAGCGGCTCGGCACCGCACACCACCAGGTCGTCCACGACCATCGCCACCAGGTCGAGGCCGACGGTGTCGTGCTTGTCGAGGGCCTGCGCGACCGCCAGCTTCGTGCCGACACCGTCGGTGGACGCCGCGAGCAGCGGCTCCTTGTAGCCACCCTTGAGGGAGAACAGTCCGGCGAATCCGCCCAGCCCCCCGAGCACCTCGGGACGGCTGGCCTTCTTCGCGAGCGGGGCGAACAGCTCCACCGCCCGGTCGCCGGCAGCGATGTCGACCCCGGCCGCAGCGTAGGACGCGCCGGCGGAGGGCTTCTGGTCGTCGGTCATCGGGTTACTCAGCTCCAGCTGTGATCTCGTCAGTGCGCCTGGCACTGCCTGGGTTCTACGTGGTGTCGGACGTCGTCGGCACGAGTATGGGGCCTCGCGCCACCGATCAGGGTCGACTCAGCGCACTCGCGTTGTCGTTGTCCTGCTTCGGCGCGCCACCTGCGGTGTTCTCGAGCATCCCCTCGAGAACGTTCTTGCCGATCGACGACTCCGACGGGAGCTCGATCGGGTAGTCGCCGTCGAAACAGGCCATGCACAGGCGGGACGCCGGCTGTTCCGTCGCCGCGACCATTCCGTCGATCGAGATGTAGCCGAGCGAGTCCGCGCCGATCGACCGGCGCACCCCGTCGATCATCTCCTCGATGTTGCCGGGCTCGTGGTTGGTGCCCCCGGCGCCGTTCGCGATCAGCTCGGCCGGCGACGCGAAGTCGATGCCGTAGAAGCAGGGCCACTTCACCGGCGGCGACGCGATCCGGACGTGGATCTCCAAGGCGCCCGCCTCGCGGAGCATCCGGATCAGCGCGCGCTGCGTGTTGCCCCGGACGATGGAGTCGTCGACGACGATCAGCCGCTTGCCGCGGATGACGTCACGCAGCGGGTTCAGCTTGAGGCGGATGCCGAGCTGACGGATCGTCTGCGACGGCTGGATGAAGGTCCGGCCGACATAGGCGTTCTTCATCAGGCCCTGCCCGTACGGGATGCCCGAGCCCTGCGCATAGCCCACGGCGGCCGGCGTGCCGGACTCCGGAACCGGGATCACCAGGTCGCCGTCGATCGGGTGTTCCTTCGCGAGGCGACGCCCGATCTCCACGCGTGTGGCGTGGACCGATCGGCCGGCGATCGTGGTGTCAGGGCGGGCGAGGTAGACGTACTCGAAGACGCAGCCCTTCGGCGTGGGGTTCGCGAAGCGGGACGAGCGGACGCCGTCCGCGTCGATCGCGAGCAGCTCGCCGGGCTCGATCTCACGGACGAACGACGCGCCGACGATGTCGAGCGCGGCCGTCTCGGACGCCACCACCCAGCCGCGGTCCAGCCGGCCGAGAACCAGCGGCCGGACACCGTGCGGGTCACGCGCCGCATACAGGGTGTGCTCGTCCATGAAGGTGAGGCAGAACGCGCCGCGCAGTGTGGGCAGCAGTTCCATCGCGGCCTGCTCGATGGTGCTGTCGCCCGCAGCGTGCGCGAGGAGCGCTCCGACGATGTCGGAGTCGGAGGTCGCGCCGCCGGGGCGCTTGCTGTTCATCAGGCCCGCCGCACGCGCCCGCTCGGCGAGCTCGGCGGTGTTGACGAGATTGCCGTTGTGACCGAGGGCGATGCCGGTGCCCGCGGCAGTGGTCCGGAAGATCGGCTGCGCGTTCTCCCAGGTCGTCGACCCGGTCGTCGAGTAGCGGCAGTGCCCGACGGCGACGTGCCCCGGCATCGCGCCGAGGGTCTGCTCGTCGAACACCTGGCTGACCAGGCCGAGGTCCTTGAACACCAGCACCTGGGAGCCGTCGGCGACGGCGATGCCCGCTGCCTCCTGGCCGCGATGCTGCAGCGCGTACAGTCCGTAGTACGTGAGCTTCGCCACATCCTCGCCCGGAGCCCAGACACCGAAGACGCCACATTCCTCGCGGGGCGGCTGCTCGTCCTGATCGGACATGTCTGCGGGTGCGAGAAGATTCGGGCTGTTGACCGACAGATCGGCTGAAGTCACCGGGGTTGCTCCCTTTGGGGGTGGGTGCGGGGGCCACGCTCAGTCTACGGGCATCGTGAGGGTGCTCCTACCACGGGTGCCACCCCGGTCGTGGTCGTCACACCGCAGATCACGTGGGCATCAGCGGCAGCCAGTGACCGATCTCGCCCGCCCGGCTGCCCGACGCCGTCACCGCGCCCGCCGCGACCGCCGCGTCGAACGTGACGCGCCCGGTGACCAGCTGCAGCCAGGTCCGCGCGTCGGTCTCGACGACGTTCGGCGGCGTGCCCCGTGTGTGCCGGGGCCCTTCGATGCACTGCACCGCGACGAACGGCGGCACCCGCACCTCGACCGACGAGCCCGGAGCGACGTCCTCGAGGGTTCGGGCGGTGAGCCGTACCGCGGCCGCGATCTCGGACCGCGCGGGAGCCACGGAATCACCGTCGGTCAGCCACTCCCCCACCGCGGTCACAGCGGCCCGCATCTGGGCGGGGTCGATTCTCTTGCGCGCAGGCACTCCGCCAACCTACCGGCCCGGATCCTCAGGGAGTTCGTGCGATGGGCAGCCACAGCTCGCCGGTCCCGGATTCGCCGCCCGGGTCGGGGTGGACCGTCAGCAACTCCGGTCCCTCGATCCACTCGTACGGGTTCGCCGGGAACCACTCGGTTGCGGCATCGGCCCACAGATGTTGCAGTGCCTCCGGGAACTTCCCGTCCGCCTCGAAGACCACCCACAACCCGGCGGGAACGTCGATCCGGGCGAGATCTCCGCAGTCGGCAGCTGTGGTCGCGACGGCGCGCCAGTACTCGACATCGGCTGCCCCGGAACGCGATTCGGCCAGCCGCACCGTCACCGCCAGCGGGCCTGCCGGTTCACTGTCCGACAGACCCAGCAGCAGAGCACGGGCGTCGCCGTCGATGCTCTTCTCGAACTCGACGATCGCCGGGTTGGGGCCTTCGTGTACGACCGGAACCGTGGTCCGATAACCGACCAGCGCGAATGCCTCCTTGTCGACGATGCGATGACGCATGTCGCTCCTTCCCTCCACCCGCAGGTGGAATCTCAACGGCGGTTGGGAACGAAGGACCGCACCGGGCTTTCGAGCCTGGCCAGGCGTCAGCCCGTGCATCGCCTTGAACGCGCGGGTGAATGCGGCCGCCGAACCGTAGCCGAAGCGGACCGCCACATCGACGACGGCCTCACCGGCTAGGACATCGGCCGTCGCGACGGTGATCCGTCGTCGACGGACATACTCCGACAACGGCATTCCCGCCAGTGTCGAGAACATGCGGCGGAAGTGGTACTCGGACGTCAAGGCGGCCCTTGCGACGTCCACGACGTCGAGGTCGTCGTCCAGTCGCTGCTCGATCAGGTCGATTGCGCGGTTCCATTCCTGCACGTGTCCCTCCGTTCCCGCGTACGACGCTATGCGCCTGCCGGCACGTCGCGGCGGACAATCCGTGCCCGATCGGATTGCTGCCGCTCACGGCCCGCAGCCACCTCGGCGGCGACCGCGCCGCCCGCGTTGACGACCAGGTGGAGCAAGGCCGGCGCGAGGACGCTGCCACTCCGCTCCCGCAGCGCATCGAACAGCAGGGAAGCGCCTGCGGTGAACGCGACCGTTCCCGCTAGCGAGTCGCCCGCGTGCCGGGCGGGGGTGACGTGCCACAGCCCGAACGCGACGGCATCGACCGCCGTCGCCCAGCGCGGCGCGGCCCGGCGGGTCAGCGCGTACAGCACCGAACGGAACGCCAGTTCCTCGGCGAGCACCGTCCCGATGGGAATGTGTACGAACACCCATTCGGTGTGATCGGCGCGGCGCGCTCCGGCCGCCATCCGGGACCGGACCTCGGGCACGGCCAGCATGACCGGGTACGCGAGCGCGGGCAGTGTCGACGCCGCGAGCCCCCACCGGAGTCCGGTCGCCGATCGTCGCCAGCCGAGTTCGTCCGCTCGAACACCCCCGGCGACGGCAAGCGCGCACAACCCGAGCGCGGCGACACCGTTCGCGGCCGCTCTCCCCCGCGCCCCCAGCCCGAGTCTCGGCAGCACCGCGTTGTTCCATGCGACGAGCGCGACCGCGCACCCTGCCGCTACCGCCCGGGTGCCCGTCGCGGTGTGGGTGAACGGACAGTTCACGCCGTCGGACCCGGTCACTTCTCGGGGCCCTGGTCGTTCGCGATGGCGTTCAGTGCGGCGCGGACGCGCTCGGTGTCGGCGACCGTCCAGCCGTCGGGCGCGCCAACTGCGGCAAAGCCGTCGACCACGGTCGTTCCGTAGTTGTGTCCGTGCCCGTCGGGGACCCCCGCAGCGTTCGCGAGGTCGGCGGCGACCTGCCAGAACGTGACGAACGGGAACCAGCGCATCGACGGGAGCCGGTCGTAGCCGGGCGGCTCGGACAGCCAGTCAGGTCGGTTGAAGATCAGGTCCGGACTCCACCACACGACGGGGTCGGACGGGTGCTGGATGTACAGGACTCGTGGGTGCAGCCACGGGCCCTTCTGGGCGGCGAGGGCGGCGGCGTCCTCGGCGAAGCGCACGACGAGGCCGTCGGAGTACTCGGGTTGAACTTCGGGGCTGCCGGGGTCGCGGCGATCTTCCAGCGTGCTCCACAACCGGTTCGAGTTGGGTGGCCCGACCCACAGCACTCCGTCGACCATGTCGCGGATGTCGGCGAGCCCGTCGAAGGCGCCCTCGCCGGCCTGGGTCCCGAGCGATTCGCCGTAGACGAGCAGTTTCGGCCGCGTCGCCTCGGGTTCCTGCAGCCAACGCTCGTGTACACGGTGCACCAGGGCACGACCGGCGTCGGCGGCCTTCTCGCGGTCCGCGAGGAACGAGACCCAGCTCGGCAGGTAGGAGTACTGGCTGGCGACGAGGGCGGTGTCGCCGTTGTACATGAGTTCGATCGCGTTCGCGGCGGTCGGGTTGACCCAGCCGGTCCCGGTGGTGGGGATCACGACGAGCGCCTTGCGCTGGAAGGCGCCGGTGCGTTCGAGTTCGTCGATGACGATGTCGAGGCGGACGTCGGGGTCCTCAGCCGTCTGCAGTCCGGCGTAGACGCGGATCGGTTCCTTCGCCGGTGCGCCGTTGTTGTAGCCGGACAGCTGTTCGGCGTGCAGTCCGCGGTAGACGAAGTCGCGGCCCTCGTAGCCGAGGGTTTCCCACGGTGCGTACGACTCGGGACTGCCGGAGCGTTCGGCGCGCATGGGCCGCACCACCTCGGCGCGGGTTTCGTCGTTCTGCAGGCTGAACGCCGAGTTCATGAAGGAGTAGACGCCGTTGAACAGGACGTCGGTGACGAGGGTGTAGGCGAGGAACGCCACGAGGACGGTTCCGATCGGCGCTGCGGCGGAGCGGGGCACGCGCAGCCACTTGTTCAGGTAGCGGGCGACGAGGAGCACGAGGTCGCGCAGAACCCGCCAGATCGAAATGAGCAGCGCCGCAACAGCGGCGCTCAGCGCGAGGGTCCGCAGGTAGCCCGTCGTGGTCGTGCCCTCGGCACCCATGAGGGCGGCCAGTTCACGTTGCCACCCGGCGGAGTACACGAGCATGATCAGCGCCGCGGCGAACGAGAGCACGGGTACCGCGATCTTCGTGATCTGCTGCAGCCGCACCGGCGGCGGCCACCATCGGAGCTTGGACAGCCAGTAGCGGTGGGTGGCCCAGCCGACGACGCATCCGAATGCGTAGCCGATGGCGGCGGTGATGCCGCCGATCAGCCCCTGGTACAGCCAGTCCCGGGGCAGCAGCGACGGCGTCAGCGACCAGCAGAAGAACAGGGCGCCGAACGCGATGCCGGTGAAGTCGAGGCTGAGCAGGCCCCACGCCCACGCGACGAGCGGGTGCTTCTCGGCGAGCCGTTCCGATGACCACGGGAGGTGCAGGTCGTCCCCCTCGAACCAGAGGACCACCTTGCGGCGCAGACCGGGAACCTCCTTCCCGTTCGGTGCCGGGGAGGCGGCTCCCGAACGAGCCGGAACCCGGGACCCCGAAGCTACTGCCTCGTCCGTCCCGGGTTCCGGTGTCGTGTCGGTGCCCGTCACATGGCTATCCAAACAGTGCGGGCAACGTTCCCTCGGAGGTGGCACGCAGCGTGTCGAGGGTGACGGAGAAGTGTCCCTGGATCTCGACGGAGTCGGAGCCCTCGTCGACGACGCCGATCCGCACCCACGGCAGGTTCCGGGCGGTGCACATGCCGGTGAAACGGGTCTCCTCGGTGCGCGGGACCGCGACGAGGACGCGGCCGGCGGACTCGGAGAACAGCGTCACGAACGGGTCGGCGCCTTCGGGAAGCAGGATGCGGCAACCGGTTTCGCCGGCGAGCGCGGCCTCGACGACCGCCTGTGCGAGGCCACCCTCGGACAGGTCGTGGGCGGCGGAGATCAGTCCGTCGCGGGAACCGGCGAGCAGGATCTCGGCGAGCAGGCGCTCACGCTCCAGGTCGACCTTCGGCGGCACGCCACCGAGGTGGTCGTGCTCGACCTGCGCCCAGATCGAGCCGTCGAACTCGTCGCGGGTGTCGCCGAGCAGGATCAGCGTCTCGCCGGGCTCGAGTCCGAGTCCGGTCGGGATGCGGCGGTGCACGTCGTCGATGACGCCGAGGACCGCGACGACCGGTGTCGGCAGGATCGCCGTGGAGCCGGTCTGGTTGTAGAAGCTGACGTTGCCGCCGGTGACGGGGATGCCGAGCTGCGCGCAGCCGTCGGCGAGTCCGCGGACCGCCTGCTGGAACTGCCACATGACACCCGGGTCCTCGGGCGAACCGAAGTTCAGGCAGTTGGACACGGCCTTCGGGGTGGCACCGGTGACGGCGACGTTCCGGTACGCCTCGGCGAGCGCGAGCTGCGCACCGGTGTACGGGTCGAGCATCGTGTAGCGGCCCGACGCGTCGGTGGCCAGTGCGATGCCGCGGCCCGTCTTCTCGTCGATGCGGACGACGCCGCCGTCGGCGTTCTCGGCGAGGACGGTGTTGCCGCGCACATAGCGGTCGTACTGCTCGGTGATCCACTTGCGGCTGCACAGCGCGGGCGAGGCGATCATCTTGAGCAGCGTCGCCTCGAGCTCGACGTCCGTCTCGGGACGCTTCAGGCCGGCGGTGGTGTTCGCGATCAGCGCGTCCTGGCTGTCGGGGCGCTGGACGGGACGCTCGTAGACGGGGCCCTCGTGGGCGATGGTGCGGGCCGGTGCGTCGACGACGGTCTCGCCGTGCCAGTCGATCACCAGGTGCTCGCCGTCGGTGACCTCGCCGATGACGGTGGCCAGGACGTCCCACTTCTTGCAGACGGCCATGAACGCGTCGACGTTCTCGGGGGTGACGACCGCGCACATGCGCTCCTGCGACTCGCTGGAGAGCACCTCGGCGGCGGTCATGCCGGTGGCGCGCATGGGGACGCGCTCGAGGTTGATGTGCATGCCGCCGTCACCGGCCGCGGCGAGCTCGGAGGTCGCGCAGGACAGTCCGGCACCACCGAGGTCCTGGATGCCGACGACGAGCTTCTCGCGGTACAGGTCGAGACAGCACTCGATGAGCACCTTCTCGGTGAACGGGTCGCCGACCTGCACGGCTGGCAGCTTCTTGGGGCGGCCGCCCGAGCTCTCGTCGAACGTCTCCGAGGCGAGGACGGACACGCCACCGATGCCGTCGAGGCCGGTGCGGGCACCGAACAGGATGATCTTGTTGCCGACGCCGGACGCGAAGGCCAGGTGCAGGTCCTCCACGCGCATCGCGCCCGCGCAGAGCGCATTGACCAGCGGGTTGCCCTGGTAGGAGGCGTCGAAAACGGTCTCGCCGCCGACGTTCGGCAGGCCGAGAGAGTTGCCGTAGCCACCGACACCGCGGACGACGCCGTCGACGACGCGCCGGGTGTCGGGGTGGTCGGCCGCACCGAAGCGGAGCTGGTCCATGACCGCGATCGGGCGGGCGCCCATCGCCATGATGTCGCGGACGATGCCGCCGACGCCGGTCGCGGCGCCCTGGTAGGGCTCGATGTACGACGGGTGGTTGTGGGATTCGACCTTGAAGGTGACCGCCCAGCCGTCACCGATGTCGACGACGCCCGCGTTCTCACCGATGCCTGCGAGCATCGACGAGCGCATCTCGTCGGTGGTGGTCTCGCCGAAGTACTTGAGGTGCACCTTCGACGACTTGTACGAGCAGTGCTCGGACCACATCACCGAGTACATCGCGAGTTCGGCGTCGGTGGGGCGGCGGCCCAGGATCTCGCGGATACGGGCGTACTCGTCGTCCTTGAGGCCCAGCTCCCGGTAGGGCTGGTCCACATCGGGAGTCGCGGCGGCATTGGTGACGGTATCGACCTGCGATGACACGAGGAGTCGGGCCCTTCCCTGGAGGATCGAATTGGGCAGGCGCGTAGGGCACTGCCAGGGCAAAGTCTAGCCGGGCTGCGGCAACGCAGCCGCACTGGTCGCCTCGGGGTGTGCTCGGTCACTCGCGGCCCAGGGAGCGCCGGCTCGACGGGTTCCGTCAGACGCCGTCGTCCGGCAGCGCTTCGACTGCCTCCGTGAGCTGCCGCTCAAGGTCGACACCGATCCTCTCGAAGACGAACTTGATCGCGGGCGAGGCGAGTTTCGCCATCCCCCGCATCTCCACCTCGTTGGTGTAGGTCAGTTCGGAACCCCGCGGATCGGCCCGGACGACGATGGTTTCCGTCGACGTCGCGGTGTCGTTGTGGCCGACGAGGACCACACGATCGGCGGTCCACTCTTCGAGGGTGTAGGTCAGTTCGGTGCTGATCCCGGCGATCCTGGACTCGTTGTGCCACCGCGATCCGACGCGAACCGGTCCCTCGTCGACGCGGGTGCAGCGGACGGTGCCGGGATCCCACTGCGCCGCGTTCGAGAAGTCCGCGAGATAGCGGAGCACCCGCTCGGGCGTGGCGGGCACGACGAACGTTCGGCTCACGGTGGTCATCGCGCTCTCCCTCGGCATCGGCGATCGCGGGGACTGGAGTCGGTGGGATGCCCGGTCGTCACGCCGGTCAAACACGGATCGTTCCGGATCCCGCGATGACCACCCGCTGTGAAATGACCCGGTCAGCCCGGGACCACGTCAGCCTCGCAGGCGCGTGACCTCCTGCCGCGCGAAGAGGACGGTGCCGGTGTCGCGTCCGCCGGCGTCGGCGAGCTGGTCGGCGAGGTCGTGCACGGCTTCGAGGACGTGGTCACGTTGGCGGCGCTCGGCGCGATTCCGTCCACGTTTGCGGTACGAGCGGCGTGCCTTCCGGTCACCGGCCAGAGTGTCGACCTCTTCGGCGGTGACCACTCCGGTGGCTACCTCCGGCGCGAGGACATCGCGCATGAAGGCCCGTTCCCGGGGCACCGCCATCGCGAACACGCGGGTGACAACGACGATCGCGATGGCGATCATGCCGATCCACAGCAGGAACATCAGCGCCGTGTTCCCGCCGGCGATCCCGCCGATGTTGTCCCAGATGCCGTGCAGCAGCATGGCGGTTGCCATCAGTGCGAGACCCAGTCCACGCCGTCGTGGTTCGGCCGGGCGGCCCAGGAAGTACACCAGGCCGGCGCAGAACACCGCACTGTAGAGGATGTGCGCCGCGACACCCATCGTCATCCGCATGACGATGGTGAACATCGCGTTGCCCACCGGATTCGCACCGAACTGCGCGGCGCTGGACGTGAGGGCGTACTGGATGTCTTCCAGGATCTGGAATCCGAGTCCGATGAACGCGCCGAGGACGAAGCCGTCGAACGCGGTGCGCACCAGCCGGGGCGCGATGGCGATGAGCAGCAGGAGGCCGAGGCCCTTCGATATCTCCTCGGTGAAGGGAGCCGTGAGACCTGCACCCCAGTCCGCCGCCCACGCCTGCCCGAACAGCTTGCCCCAGATCTCGAGCATGGGGGTGTTGGCGTTCGCCGCCATCGCCCACGGCGCGGCGAAGGCGCCCCACACGAAGGCGAGCACGATGAGCTTCCACGACTGGTGCGCGTAGCGGTCGATGCGCTGGGTGAACCACCAGAAGAGTGCGCAGTACAGCGCGAAGAGGGCGGTCGCCACGATCAGGGCTTCCCCGTAGGCCGGAGCCTGGCCTCCCACGTATCGGGTGAAGCTGACGGCTCCGATCGCCACGAGCACGACGTACACCCAGAACGCGAGGTTGCGGGGCTGAGCGAAACGGAAGGCCTGACCCCATCCCGAGTTGCGGATCGCCTCGGCTCGGGCGGCGAGCAGTGCGTCGTCTGCACCGCTCGACTCGATACTGTGCGAGGCGGTCATCACTGCTCTCCTCGGTTGTCGGCGGCGATGCTCGTGATCATTCCGGCGACCTCGGTCGCCGCGATGCCCGTCGTCTCGACCGGGCCGGTCACCACGACCTCCACCCCGGTGCCGTCGATGACGAAGGCCGCGATCGCGCCGTCGGCGGACACGCTGCGGTAGCGGGACATCACTCCCTGTTCACCGCTCGTCGTGGTCACCGGCAGTGGATCGCCGACGACGTGTGGGCCGGCCGCGTCGGTCAGGGCATCGGTCGTCTCCCGCACCTGGTCGAGCAGCGAACCCGGGGTTCCGTCCCACTTCGCGGTTCGGACGGAGAAGGCCACCGCACCGTTGTCGACCTCGGCGGTCTTGCCGATTCCGGAGCGCGGTTCGTCCCCGACCACGGTGCCGTCGACGATCGTCCATCCGACGGCAGGCGAGAACGCGACCCCGCCGTCGAGTGCGATCCGATCTCCCAGCCGAGCAGTCTCCCCGTGGGTCATCACCCCGTTGACCGCCGGTGTCACCACCGCGAACAGCACCGCGAAGGCCACCACCACCAACGCGGGTGCGATCGTCGCTCGCTGGAGTCCGAACCATCTGCGCTCGACGGGTACCCACCCGTCGGGAGCGACTGCGTGTGTGCCCGTCACCTGGTGACCCTTTCGTCGTGCCGCGGGCGACCGAACCGGCGGCACCGGCAATTGCTGTTCACAGTTGATCACGCCGGACGCCGCGTGCACCGCCGACGCGGCCGGTCACCGATCGGTGGGTGTCGCGGATCCGGCGTGGCTTTCGTCACGGTGCTCCACGGCACGCCTCGCCTCGACCGTGCGGTGGTAGCGGTATGCGGCGAACACCGCGACGGCCAGGAGAACGGTGGTGAGGATGCTGCCCTCGACGCCGTAGTCCCCTCCGGTCAGGATCGCCGCTCCGGTGGAGTCGGGACCGACGATGAACAGGGTGACCTCACGGAAGCTGGATTCCCCCGGAAGGCCGAAGATGTTGCTCTGCGCCATGTTCCACGCCGTGTGGATGCCGGCGGCGAGCCAGATCGACCCCTGGGCGAGCGACAGGAACGAGAACAGGAGTCCGAAAAGGAAGATGTTGAGCAGGACCAACGGGTGGAAGTCGAGGTGCACCACGGCGAACAGGATCGACGGCGCGATCACCGCAACCCAGCCGTTGGTCAGCTTCAGTCCGTGCCACTGCAGCAGGTAGCCGCGGACGATGATCTCCTCGGTCGAGGACTGCACGATCCACACCGGGATCAGGGACAGGACGATCCAGACGGCCGCGGAACCGGTGGTCGTGTGACCCGCAACCGTGTTGCCGCTGTAGCCGCCGAACAACACCAGCAAACCCAGTGCGAGAGCGAAAAGCACCAACCCACCACCGAATCCGGTGACGAATCGCACGAGCCCGCGGCGGTCACGCAGGCCGACCGAGAGGATCGAGCGGCGCTCGTAGAAGATCACCCACAGGGCCAGCAGGAGCAGCGAGAGTCCGTTGGTGATCACCTCGCCCCATTGGGCGGGGACACTGCCGTCCATCTCGTGCCCGGTGACCGCTTCCGCGATCACCGCGCCGATTCCCTGGCCGCCGATGATCGCGACGAGCGCGACGATCCACACGACGATCAGATTCGGGCGTCGCTGTGCTGTGGCCGCCTGCTGAACGAGCGGCGACGACGAGACGTTCATCGGCGAAACCTCGATCCTCGGAAGACGATCCCGCATTTCATATGCAGGATTCCCACAGGCTAGGGGACGGGGGCGGCCGTCGCAGGCCGCGGAATCGACGCCCTGGACGTCGGGCGCGTCACGCCAGCGTGACGCCCTTCGTCTCGGGCACCTTGCGGGCCGTGAACACGAGCGCGACGGCGGCGAAACCCGTGTACAGGCCGTAAGTGAGCGGCAGGCTCACGTCGGCGAGGGTCGGGAACGTGCGGGTGACCAACCAGTTCGCCAGCCAGTTCACCATAACGGTCAGGGACAGGGCGACCGTGCGGATTCGGGTGTCGAACAGCTCGCCGAGCACCACCCACATGAGCGGACCCCAGCTGACGCCGAACGCCACGACGAACAGGTTGGCGGCGACGAGCGCGACGGTGCCCGCGGGCTGTGGCAGCGTCACGTCGTCACCGGTGCCGGTCGCGGATGCGAAACACACCGCGAGGGTGCCGAGGGTGACGGCCATCCCGGCAGCGCCGCCGATCATCAGCGGCCGCCGCCCGAGCCGGTCCACGAGTCCGATCGCGACGACCGTGGCGGCGATGTTGACCAGTGCCGTGAGAAGGCTGGTGACGAAGGCGTCGTCCTCCGAGAATCCGACGGACTTCCACAGGGTTGTGGAGTAGAAGAAGATGACGTTGATGCCGACGAACTGCTGCAGCGCGGCCACCACGATGCCGACCCAGACGATCGGCTTCAGCCCGAGCAGGGAACCGCGAAGCGCGGCGAAACCGCCGGCGGGTTCGTGCTCCCCCGCCCGTGTCGGCTCGGGCAGCCGCAACGCGACAAGCACCTGAACGACGGCGGCGACCGCAATGACGACGAACATCCAGCGCCACGCGTGACCGCCCCACGGCACGTCCGAGTCCGCGGATCCCGCGGCGGTGCGCAACGCGTAGTCGGCGAGCAGGCCACCGAAGATGCCGAGGACGATGGCCAGCTGCCACAGCGATCCCAGCCTGCCGCGGATCCGTTCCGGTGAGATCTCCGTGATGTATCCGGGAACGACGACGGACAGCAGACCCACACCGAACCCGACGACCAGTCGGCAGGCGGCGAGTGGCAGGACCGCGAAACTCAGTGCGGCGAGCAGCGATCCGACGGCGATCACCACCCCACCGAGGCGCATCGTGCCGGTGCTGCCGAATCGGGCGGCGATGCGGCCCGCGGTGAGGGCACCGGCCGCGCATCCGAGAATCGAGACGGCGACCACGAAGCCGACGAGGGAACTCTCGAGGCCGAAGTCGGGTCTGACGCCGTTGATCGCACCGTTCATCGTCGAGGTGTCGGCGCCGAACAGCAGTCCTCCGACTGCCGCGCCCGCGGCGGACCGGGTCGCCACCCGAGTCGAGTCCATCAGCTCATCTTGCCCCGGGCGCATGGTATTCCGCAGCGCTCCCGACGCGTGACCTATCCGAGTCGGCCCGTCACCTCCTGCTCCCCGACCACCTCCGTCGCGGCGTTCATCTCGGGGAGGTAGACGTCGTCGCAGAGTCCGACCACGTCCCATCCCTCGGCGGCGAGGGTGTCGACGGTATAGGTGGCCTGCTCACCACCCGACACCGGCGCGAGCGTCACAAGGGCGGTGGGGTAGCGGAGCGTGTGCCCGATCAACTCGAGAACCGAGCCACTCCCGCCGTTCCACGCGCCGGCGGGAACGACGTATGCCTGGCAGAACGTGAAGGGCACCCAACCGGCCGGATTGGGGTTGCGGACCGTCACGGTCGACGTGGTCGTCCCCGATGCGTGGTCGACGGTCACCTCCGGTGGCTGCACCACGAACTGCGCGGACGCGACTGCCGGTGTCGTCGCGACACCGATCGTGGCGGTCGCGACGACGAGTGCCGCGGCACCCGAGACTCGAAAGGTTCTGGTCGACAACGGTCCCCCTGTTCACGGCGTCCAGGCGACGCCCCCACGCGGACTCGACGTCCGCCGCCGGAGCGTAAGCCAGGTCGTGGTCCAGGGTTGGCGAATCGGACGACGCCTGCCGAATCCCTTACTCGGGGACCACCTCGCCGCTCGGCAACTCCGTGCCGACTCGCCGCGCCTCGCCGGTGGTCGCCGGGTCGGGACGGTCGGCCTGGTCGGCGGGTGCCATCTTCAGCCCGTTGAGGTCGGTGCGGAAGTAGATGACGTTGTAGCGGTCCCAGGTGGTCCCGACGAATTCGAGGTACCGACCGTTGCTCCACGGATGCATGAACCCGCCGTACAACGAGGGCACCAGGAGTCCGGACAGGATCGTCTGGGTTCCGCTCCACGGGCCTTCGAGGTTGTCGGCCTGCCGGATCACGATGGAGTTCGTGTGGTCGGTGTACATCGCGACGTACTTGCCCAGATAGTCGTTCCACTGCACGGACAGCTCGCTCACCGGCGAGTCGATGACGGTGGCGGCCGCCGCCAGGTCGGGGACCCATGCCGAGCCGTTCCAGTAGGTGTAGGCGGACAGGTTCGCGATCTGCGCCTCGGGGACGCGGGCGAGCAGGGCGCTGCCGCTGCGCCCCGACGGGGTGCCGAACTCGTAGACGTAACCGTCCTTCTTCACGAACGCGCTCTGCTGGAACTTCGCGTTGTTCGCGTCGAACTGTGGGACTCCGGGGATGTCGACGTTGAGCCCCGGGACGTTCGCCCGAGCGGTGAGCGGATCGAGGGCCCAGGTCTCGCCGTTGTCGGTCGAGGAGGCGAGCGCCGAGTAGATCGTGGTCCACTCGCCGGGGGTGTCCCAGGACTGCACGCCCATCACCCGCATGTACTGGACGCCGCCGACCGCGACGCCCGCGGTCGGGATCACCGTGTACTCGTTGGGGAGACCCCAGCCGGGGACGACCTCCTTCGAGAAGTTCGCCGGTCCGGGCGGGTCCGGTAGCAGCGGCGACGAGTCGATCCGTATGCCGTTCGTCAAATCGGTGTCGGAGCTGCGGAACAGGACGTTGGACCGCCAGTCGTCGCCCTCGGCGCCGCAGTCGCCGACGGTGTCACCGAACGCGACCATCGTCTGGTGGACACCGCCCGCGTTCTCGTTGTCCCACATGATGCCGACGTCGGTGCCCGAGACGTTGAACCGTTCGATGGTGTCATTCGGGCTGCCGGGTCCGGTGACCATCTCGATCGCCTTCGTGCGGCCGGTCAGGACCGGCAGCCTGCCGTCGGGGGCTCCGGTGATCCACGGAGGCAGCACCTGGCCGAGCGACCCACTGCTGCTTCCCGTCGACTGTCCGCACGGTCCGCCGGGACCGCCGCCGGAACCGGAGGATCCCGACGAGCCTGCAGAACCCGAGGAGCCCGAGGAGCCCGCCGACTGCGCGGTCGCGGGGGTCGCGACGGTCGCCGCGAGCACGGCGGCGACACCTGCCGCGACGACGGCGCCGCCGACGCGGCGGGCGGCGGAGATTCGGTGCTGGGCGGACGATCGAGTTCGCACGGAGCGGGCCCCTCCTGGTCGGCACGACGGTGGCCTCTGTGTCGGCCACATCGGGACCAGACAACCACGACACCGGTGTGGCTGGTGAGTCGAGTGGGGAAATCGTTACTTCAGGGAACTGTGGTTCCCCGGGTCCAGTCTCGTCGTCCGCGCCGGCCGCACACCATCCGGCGATCGACCGACAGCGCTGGGGCGTGTCTCCCAATCCCTCTCGGATGCTCCTGGCGAATCACTCGTTGTCCGGCAAGACGGAGGAGAAGCAGGTACCGGGGTTGTACCTGCGCCGACGACAACGCAGCAGGGCGGCGAGTGAGCGCCAGGAGCGCCGACAAGGGGATTGGGAGACATGCCCTAGTAGGACTTTGTTAGGTCGGAAAGGTGTGGTGGCAGGTCGGGCAGGTGCCGATCCAGATGGCAAGTGCGCGTTGGATGTCGCGGACGATGCCGTACAG